>PHBY01000003.1 GCA_002840735.1 Chloroflexi bacterium HGW-Chloroflexi-2 | reverse complement strand
CAGATTAATTTTGCAGGATGGTGGAGATTTCTGATCTTTAAGTGCATCGCACCGGTGGGAAGGAGGCTGGGTGAAATCATAGTCCATCATGTAATCACATATATCAAAGTTCGAGTTTTTCCCGACAAGTGCAATGCACCGGTTGATTAAACGCGTACGGGCGGGTTTTGAACCCACCCGTACGAAATTCATTCGAGATTTATTAACACTCCGAGTAGCCGCAGGCGTAGCATTTGCGGCAGCCTTCTTCGTTGACGAAGGCGGCCTGGCCGCACTCGGGGCAGAGATCGCCGATTTGCATCATATGTTGGGTAGCAGGGACTTCCACCCAGGGTTTCTGTCCGTTTTTGGGTTTTTCGCCATCTGGTAAGCCGGAGAGGCGTTCGTCACGACCCTGGATATAATCGGTCAGGATCTGTGCCAGGCCATCCGGCAGCGAACGTACACGGTTGGGGCCGAAGCCGAGCGGGCGTCCACCACCAATACCGTTCAACTGGCTGATGACATCGCGCAGGCGTTTGCTGGGCTCCACGGTGGAGGTCAGGCGCAGGATGTAGGACACCAGGCGGCCGATCGCTTCCGAGACAGCAGCGGTATCCGAGCCGGCTTTGGCGGAGTTGATGAAAACTTCGAAAGGTTGGTAATCGCCGTTTTCATTGATGGTCACAAAGGCTTTGCCCAGTGGGGTGCCGATCTGATAGGTGAAGCCGTTCAGGAAGCGCGGGCGTGGTTTCTTGCTCTCTGACCATAAAATCGATTGTTCGGCGGTGGCGGGTACTGACGCGGGTGCGGGGGTGCTATCCTTTATCTTTTCTTTGGCGGTAGCGTGGGTCTCGAGCACGACGGTCTCGCGCGAGCCGGTGACATAGACGGTGATACCCTTACATCCCAATTCCCAGGCAAGCTGGTATGCGGTAGCAACGTCTTCTTCTGTGGCGTTGGGTGGGAAGTTGATGGTCTTGGAGAGCGAGTTATCCACATAAACCTGCAGGGCTGCCTGCATACGCACGTGTTCCTCAGCACTGATATCGGAGGAGACTACGAAAGCATTGCGCACAAAGGTGGGAATATCGTCCAGTGATTGGCAGCTGCCCTTCTGCATGACCTGCTCGAAGACTTCCTGTCGTTTTTCCTGGTTCATACCCAGGCGCTCCAGGGCTTTTTCGAAAGCCGGGCTGGCATAGGTCAATTGCAGATCTTTGCCGTTGTCGTTGACGTGGCGGATGTAGGCCAGGGCAAATACAGGTTCACAGCCGTAGCCTTCACAACCGGCAACAGTCGAGATGGTGCCGGTGGGGGCGACAGTAGTCTGGGCAGCGTTGCGAATACCGTGGGCACGAATCTGCTCGACGATCGCATCCCAATCCAGATCAGGACGGCCGTAGTCGTTGCGGAAATCGAGAATACTGACAGGCGGCTGCCAGGTGATGTTTTCAGGGTCGTAAATCGAGCCGGTGATGGCCGGGAATGATCCACGGCTTTTTGCCAGTTCAATGCTGGTTTGCATGGCGTGGTAGCGCACGAATTCCATCACCTGGGCACCAAAGTCCTGTCCTTCGGGTGAACCATAGCGGATGCCGGCGTAATACATCATGTCCGCCAGCCCCATGATACCCAGTCCGATACGGCGGGCGCGTAAGGCGGCTTCACGCAGCTGAGGGACAGCCGGGACGTAGGCATTGGCTTCGACCACATCATCCAGAAAGATGGTGGAGAGCTCCACATCCTGACGCAATTGTTCCCAATCGATGACGCCGTCTGCATTGATGTGGCGTGAGAGATTGATGGACCCCAGACAGCAGTTTTCGTAGGGTCCCAGCCATTGCTCACCACAGGGGTTGGTGGCTTCCAGCTCGTATAATTGTGGTACGGGATTGGAACGATTGGCGGCATCCAGGAAGAGCATGCCCGGTTCGCCGTTGTGGTGCGCCTGTTTCACGATTTTGGAGAACAGGTCACGTGCTCTGACAGTACTGTGCGTGAGGATGGGATAGCCAGCGGCTTCGATCTGATTGATGGTGCCTTTGAAATGTTTGTGATCAGGATGGCTGATATCCGGGAAGCGCAATTCCCAGTCGTCGTCGTTTTCTACTGCGCGCATGAAGTCGTCGGTGATGCCGACGGAGATATTGAAGTTGGTGATGGCGTTTTCATTGGTCTTGCAGGTGATGAAATCCTCGATGTCCGGGTGATCGACACGCAAAACTGCCATATTAGCGCCGCGACGGGTGCCACCCTGGGCAACTTCACCAAAAGCGTGGTCGTAAACGCGCAGGAAGCCGACCGGCCCGGTGGCATTGCCAGCAGAGGATTTGACGAGAGAATTTTTGGGTCGTAAGCGCGAAAAGCCAAAACCATTCCCGCCACCAGTCTGCTGAATGAGGGCAGCGTCGCGCAGGGTCTGGAAGATACCAGCAGAGGAGCGTCCCATATCATCATCGATCGGTAGCACAAAACAGGCGGCTAATTGTCCCAGGGGTGTACCGGCACCGGTGAAGGTGGGTGAATTGGGGAAGAAGCGCTTGTCGATCAGCATGCGATAGAATTCTTTGGCACGTTTGATCGGATCACCATCCCAATTTTCTTCTACCTTAGCGACGTGATAGGCAACCCGCCAAAACATATCTTCAATGCTTTCAACCGGTTCACCATTATGGCCGCGTCGGAGGTAACGCTTGACCAGAATTTGCCTTGAGTTTTCTGAAAGTTCAATCGTAGGTAATCCTTCCGGGAGCGGGGGTGTTGGCAGCAATCCGGAACCACTGACCTTTTGATTAGAATTTGATACTACAGTCATTATCTACCTCCAATAAATTACGATTCTAACAATCGATCGATTTCTGTTCTGATGGCATTTAAATCATCCAGGCGCAGGTAAACGATGGCATAGCGGATGTAGGCAATTAAATCGAGTTCTTTTAAACCATTGAATGCCATATCACCAACCACTCTTGAAGAGACTTCCGCACGGCCTAATTTTTGAAGAGCGGTTTCGATTTCGGATACCAGATTGTCAATTTGTGCAGCGGTGACGGGCCGTTTGACACAGGCAATGCGAATGCCGTGGTGCAATTTTTCGCGGTCGAATTCCTCACGGGTACCATCTCTTTTGATGATGAGCGGGGTTGCCAGAATGGGGCGTTCGTAGGTGCTGAAGCGTTGATGACAGCTTTCACATTCACGACGCCTACGCACACCGCCTCTGGCATCATGAGTCGTATCAATAACCCTCGATTTATCACTATGACAATACGGACAGTTCAAGAAAGCTCCCTCAAGATGGATTTACCAGCTTGTATGACGATGAAAAAATAAATCCAAATAAACAAAACCCCTATATATGGGGGTATAAAAAAATTAATGTCTTATATCTATGGGTTTTATTCTAGCACAAGAGAATCATGTCTGCAAGCGAATTAAGAAACGGTATACTTAAAATTTTAATGATATTAGAATAAAAATTCTATAATATTAAATGGATGAATAAACAAAATATTGCCCCATATATGCGGTGCGCATTTGGGGGTATCAGGCGGAGTTAGAGGATTAATCCCCACGAGTAGGTATCGTTGACCATAATGCTTTTAATACGAATATTTGTAATGTTAAAAAATCTTGGAAGAAAGGTCTCAAAAAGCCCGCTTGCCCCGATTTTTAGAGATAAAAAAACACCGTGCGCGTTCCGGTGTTTTTTGTTGCGTTTCAAAAATTGTGGGGAGTTTTGTAACGCGGTTTGTGTGGAGTAAGTGGAAGGACCAATGGATCAAATTTTGAACGATGGAGTGGAGCGAATTCCTGCGACACAGCCCCCTAAGTAAATCCTTACGGCTTTGAAGGCAAAAGCTGTAAGAACCTGGGAGGATTTTTCCGCTTAGCGTTGTGAGCGATTGCGTAAGAAAGCGGGAATATCGAGGTCGTCCGTATTGATCATACTAGATTGGAATTCAGTGGGCGCCGCTGCAACTCTTTCCTGTCGATGAGGTGAGTTTGAGGTATGAGGTTTGACTTCATCACTCCTGCTCACCGGTTTCGCATCAAAAGCCGAGTTCTGGCGAACACCCGCCCGGTCAAAACCTGTGGCAATGACCGTAATGCGTACTTCATCGCCCATGTTTTCATCGATGACAGCACCAAAGATGAGGTTAACATCCGGATGTGCGGTTTCTTTAATGATGGCAGCAGCCTGATTGACCTCAAAGAGAGTCAGATCTGGACCACCGGTAACATTGAAGAGGATACCGCGGGCTCCATCGATTGTGATGTCAAGAAGCTGACTGGAAATGGCTGCTTCTGCAGCAATGCGGGAACGATCTTCACCAGAGGCTCGACCGACCGCCATCAATGCTGCGCCACCCTCACTCATGATCGCACGAACATCAGCAAAATCAAGATTAATCATTCCTGGAACTGTAATTAATTCAGAAATACCTTGAATGCCTTGATGTAAGACATCGTCTGCGATACGAAAAGCATCTTGCAAACTTGCTCGTTTGTCAACGATCTGCAATAAGCGGTCATTCGGAATGACGATCAAGGTGTCTGCATGCTCTTTCAAGCGGGTAATACCGCCTTCAGCTGATTTTGTTCGGCGAGCACCTTCAAATGTGAATGGTCGTGTAACAACGCCAATGGTCAATGCGCCAACTTCCTTAGCAATTTGAGCTACAATTGCTGCAGCACCTGTACCGGTACCACCACCTAAACCGGCGGTGACGAAGACCATGTCTGATCCGCGCAATACTTCGTACAGATCTTCTGCAGATTCTTCAGCAGCTTTCTGACCAATTTCTGGATTACCACCCGAACCTAAACCGCGGGTAGTTTTGTCACCAATGCGCACCCTTATTTCTGCTTTGGAAAGCAGTAACGCCTGTGCATCGGTATTGACGGCAATAAACTCAACTCCTGACATGCCTTCCAGGATCATGCGGTTTACTGCATTGCAGCCACCGCCGCCAACACCAACAACTTTGATTCTTGCAAATGATTCTGATTGAAATTCCATTATCCTTCCTCCCGAAAACAGTTTGCGGTCATGGTCAGATGATCAAGAAATTATGGGGAAATCTTTTTAAGGAATTCCACAATCTTCCCTAACCAATCCGGACCACTTCCTTTCGATACAAATCGACCACCACCACGCGCAGGCATTGCCGATTCGTTCATCGCTAAAGCAAAATAGAGTAACCCGACACTGGTGGCATATGCCGGTGAATTCAATTGATCCACCAACCCCACCAGGTTTTCAGGTCTGGCCAGACGAACTGGCAAACCTAACACCTTACTTGCCAGCGGACGGATACCCGGTAAGAGACTACTTCCGCCAGTCAATACCATGCCAGCTGGTAATAAACCATCATATCCAGAGCGCTTGATCTCATCTAAGATCAGTTCAAATATCTCTTCTGTACGGGCTTCGATGACATGCGATAGATCGCGCCTGGGAATTTGTGTTGCCTGGTCATCGCCAAAGCTGCGCACGCGGAATGATTCATCTTCCCCAACTTCGGCTTTAATGGCGTGACCATATTGTTTTTTGACTTTCTCAGCTTCATCTATGGGTAAGCGCAGTCCATGGGCAATATCTGAGGTGATATGATTGCCACCTACCGCCAGCACCATGGTATGCCAGACATCACCGTCGATGTAAATGGCTAAATCGGTGGTACCACCGCCAATATCGCAGACGATGACACCCATGTTGCGCTCGGTTTCAGAAAGCACTACCTCGGCTGATGCTAGTGGATTGAGGATGAATTGGCTCACCTGGATCCCAGCGCCTTCGACTGCCTGGCGAATATTTTCCACGGCGGATTCTGCAGCGGTGATGATGTGGGCTTCCACTTCCAGGCGATAGCCATGCATGCCAATCGGGGAGCGGATACCATCCTGCCCATCGACAATGAAGCCGCGTTGGATAACATGCAAAATTTCGCGATTATGAGGGATATTCACAGCCTGTGCGGCTTCCAATGCCCGGTGCATGTCATTGATATCAATTACACCGCCAGTAACGGCAGCAACGCCGCGATTATTGACAGAAGCGACTTGTGAACCAGCCAGACTGACAAAGGCTTCGGAGACTTCCAGACCACAGGAGCGTTGTGCTTTTTCCACCGACCGTGCAACCGATTGCGAAGCTGCCGCCAGATCTATAATGGTGCCTTTCTTGATTCCTGCAGAGGGTTCAATCCCTACACCAAGGATGCGTATGCCGTGATCGCCTTCAATACGGCCGATCAACGTACAAACTTTGGTGGTACCTATATCAATTCCGACAACAATTGGTTCTTCCATATACGATTTACTCCCGGTAATAAGGTCTGGTTGCAAATTCTATGCTAACCATGCTGGGATTTTTTCCTTCTCTGGTAAATTTCTCAACGAGTGCTTGATAAGCATTTAATTTATAATTAATATCATTTAAAGTCAATCCGACAAACACATCCCATCCCTGTTCTGCTTTCCATCCTAACCCATGAGTTTGATTATAGAGGATTTGTGAACTTGGTGGGAGAAAAGCCATCAACTGATAGGCTGCATCAATCATGACCGGGTCGACGGATTCTCCCCAACCCTGCAATTGAGCAACGGATAACTGTGCGCTTTTGCCATCTTCCGGAGTTACGAGTGGGGATAAGGCGTTCAGAACCTGTGGAGCTGCTACCAGCGGGGGAGCGGCAGATGCTTGAATGGTGAGCAGATCACCGGCTTCGCCACGTGGTGGGATTAGAACACCTTCCTGATCTATCCAGTAAGCCTGTTTTTCAGTCTGCCATAAGAGCACAGGTTGGCGCTCAAAGGCGGAAATTTTTACCTGATTAGGAAACTCAACAGAAATCTGGATATCCTTTAACTCAGGGAAGGCAATCGACAAATCCTGTTTTACCTGGTTGGCATCCATCCAGATGATCGATTCACCCTGAATTTTCATGACAGCATCCAGGTCAGCAGCAGTCAGACGCAGCAATCCACTGGTCTGGATTTGGTTGACACGAAATTCCGCAGAATTAAATAATAAATAAATGCCTGCTAAACAAAAAATACCCAGGAAGAAGGAGAGAAAACGCCAGCCGATATGGATGGACGAAATAGCCGGTAAACGAACTTCAGCCCCGGTTGCGCCAATGGCGTAATTGTATTGGCGGCCTTTGGTTTGTTTTGGCATCGCAGGATAAGCAGCTGCATACATTCCACGACGGCTGACCATGGGTGTGGACACTTTTTGGAGCGGTTGTTGAATCGTCCTGGTCGTGCGTTTGATTTTTTCTTCAGTCTGTTGTTTTTGTCTCTCACGCACCAGGGTGGCTCTTGGGATACTGGTTGCATTTCTCATAAGGCTCTCCTCCGGTATTGGTGTATGGACCGGGAATTTTCTTTTTGGCGATCAATGGCTAATTCAATCAGGCGATCAATTAATTCTGTGAATGATATTCCACATGCTTCCCATAATTTGGTATACATGCTGATTTTGGTAAAACCAGGAATGGAATTGAGTTCATTCAGGTAGATGCGATTATCTTTCTCATCCACCATAAAGTCGACGCGTGCCATGCCAGCGCAATCAATTAATTGATAGGCTTTAATGGCTGTTTCCTGAATTTGTTTCGTCATCTCTGCTGGGATTTCTGCTGGGATGATTAATTTGGAGATTCCGTTGATGTACTTGTCATCATAACTATAGAATTCATCACCCGGGACGATCTCGCCAGGTACCGATACCTGTGGGAATTCATTCCCGAGAACCGAGATTTCGATTTCAAGAGGTTTTTCAAGTCCGACTTCCACCAGAATTCTGCGGTCATATTGGGCGGCATCCAATAAGCCTGCGATGAGCTGTTGTCGATTTTTACATTTGTTAATGCCAACAGAAGAACCCATGTTCACTGGTTTGGTGAAGTATGGGTAGTGTTTCATTGCTTCGATTTTTTCAACGACCTGGTCAATATCTGCTTCAATTTCCTTGCGGGAGAAAATCATATCATCCACCACAGGAATCTGATGGGCGCGCATCACCTGCTTGAAGACTGCTTTATCCATGCCTACCGAAGACCCCAACACACCAGCACCCACAAAAGCGATTTCGGTGATCTCTAACAATCCCTGAATGGTGCCATCTTCACCGAAGGGACCGTGGGTGACCGGGAAAATCACATCCAACTTTGCAAATGGTGACAGGAGGATGCCTGCCGCAGTCTGTTCACGGGCATAAAGGATATTTCCACCAGGTTCAGCAATGAGTGTTGCTGGTTTTAAGCCATCTAAATCTTTGTTTTCAAAAGCCGTCAAGACATCCAAACCGACCAACCAAACGCCATCGTGGGTGATGCCAATTTCGACAACCTTGTACTTTTTACGATTAATTTTTTCCAGAATGGATCGGGCAGAGAGGAGTGATATTTCATGCTCTCCTGATCGACCTCCAAATAATATGCCTACGGTTAATTGGTTCATATCGAAGCCTTCCCATGATTTGCTTTATCGTTGTTTGCTGTTGGATTGAACCCAATCATTTCTACCTCTAACTCGAGTTCTACGTTGAATTCTTTTTTGACGGTTTTTTGTACATGCTGTACCAGATTATAAATATCGCTGGCTGTTGCCTGGTCTGAGTTGACGAAAAAATTGGCATGCACTTCGCTGACTTTTACACCAGCGATGGTGTAGCCTTTCAGTCCGGCTGCTTCTATCAACCTGCCGGCGTAATCCCCGGGCGGGTTCTTAAACATGGAACCCATGCTGGCTCCGGGTGGTTGTGTTCGGCGGCGGTATTCACTAAAAACATTCATCCTTTCCTTGATCTTTTGCGGGTCATCATACTCGCAATTGAGGGTTGCGGATAAGATCACACCACTTCTACGCTGGCGTTTGAAAATACTGCTACGATAGCTAAACTGGAAATCTTCATTTTTCCAGATAGATTTCCCCCCTTCATGTTGCAAGATTTCAGCCAAAAGTAAATTGCTGTGCATATCGCTGCCATGCGCGCCAGCATTGCCATAGATAGCCCCACCAACAGTCCCCGGTACGGTGGCAGCCCATTCTAAGCCGGATAAACCAGCCAGGGCAGCTTTTCGGGCGACCAATCCAAGGCTCGCACCAGATTCAACCCACAATGTGGGATGCTCACCTGAGATTTTCATTTCAATTTTCTTAGCGTGATTGAGGATCACCAGGCCGTTGAAACCATCATCACTGAACAAAACGTTCGATCCTGATCCCAAAAGGAAAAATTTAAGGTTGTGGTCCCAACAGATTTGAACAGCATCAGCGAGTTCGTTGGCATTCCTCACGGTGACAAACCAGGCAGCAGCACCGCCAACCCTGGCGGTAGCATAATTTTGCAAAGCAACCTGCTGTTGCAGCCTGTTACCGAATTTCTTCTCCAGAATACCTATTGATTGCGGATGTGTCATGAATGAAACCTTTATGCGTTTTTGAAATACTTAATTAATTTGTGAATAACTTCTTTTTTATTCTGGATGGTTGATCGGTTTTTTTCATTCAACCTGGGATTATGATCAACGCAACCTTTCTCAGCCGGAAGGATGATGGTGGGTAGAAAGGTGAATAATTCAACTTTCTGCACCTCTGTGTCAAAATCATTCTCATATTTCATGGTGTTCCTCCTTTTGGGTAAGCCTGGATAAAACATCTTTACTGACCTGTGTTGCATCACCGGCAGAAAATACCAGCATGACATCCCCGGATGAAAGATTTTCAACCAGGTAATCGGTGATAGCTTTCAGAGATGCGATGTAGCGGGCATCTGGATGTAGCATGGCATCCACAACCTGTGATGAAGTGAAGACATCATCCTTTTCGCGTGAAGCATAGATTTGACTGACGATGACGTGGTCAGCCTGGGTGAAAGAATTCTTGAATTCATCAAATAATATCTTTGTGCGCGAGAAAGTATGTGGTTGCCAGATTGCCCAGATTTTTCTACCCGGGTAGCGACTCCTGGCTGCCTGAAGAGTTGCCTGAATTTCGGTAGGGTGGTGCGCATAATCATCGATGATGGTGATCTGATTGACTTCTCCAAGAATATCGAAGCGACGGGAGGTGCCGGAAAATTCGGTTAGAGAGTTGGCAGCGGACTGAAGATCAAATCCCAGGCTGTGTGATATTCCTAAAGTGACCAGAGCATTCATAACATTATGCATGCCAGGAACACTCAAATCCACTGTGATCAATCTGGTAGAAGATTGCGCGGTATTCTGATAAACGGAAAAGTGATATCCACCCATCTGGTTTGGTGCGATTTCCCTCGCCTGGTAATCACAATCCGAGGATATGCCATAGGTCAGTACAGCTGGGTGGGTGATTAATGGGATTAGTTTTTGAATTCCGGTATCATCTCGATAAACAAATAACTTACCATCGGGAGTAACTTTTTCTGTGAAAGCTTTGAAGGCCTGCAGATAATCCGAAAAAGTCGGGTAACAATCCGGGTGGTCATGTTCTAGGTTCGTGATGATGGCGATGGTGGGGGATAACCCAAGGAACATACGGTCGTACTCATCGGCTTCGATCACAAAATAATTTCCTGATCCATAATGAGCATTGTTGCCAAGGTCTTTCGCCACACTTCCAATGATATAGCTGGGATCAAGCCCTAGTTTATAAAACATGGTCGCAATCATGGCAGTGGTGGTTGTTTTGCCGTGTGTACCAGCAACGGCAATTCCGATTTGATCTTTCATCAATTCACCCAGGATATCGGAACGTTTATATACCGGGATATGGGCAGCCTGCGCAGCCTGCACTTCGGGGTTGCTATCCGGAATCGCTGATGAGCGTATAACCAGATTGACACCTACCAGATGATCCGCAGAATGTCCCTGATAAACAGGAATTCCATCATTAATCAGTTCTCTGGCTAGATCGGAGATTTGCTGGTCAGAACCACTCACAATATACCCTTTTTCCTGCAATAATCGAGCGATGGCTGAAAGACCGGTTCCACCAATCCCAATAAAGAACACGTGCTTTTTCATAGGAAAACCACTAATACGAATACAAATGCGATTGCCACGGCGAAATAAATCGTAGGACCTCCCAACAATTCAGGTGGCATGAAAGCAAGTAATTCCTGGGCAGCAATGCCAATATCAGAATTTACATCAGGTTGAATAATGAAAGAGAAGGGGTAACCGGCATCATTCAGAAAAAACCATAGACTTCCAAAAACTAAATACCCATTAACCGCGCCTAAAAAGAGTCCTAACAAAACATCCTGAAATTTTTCCCGGATGAAGCGACCTGAACTGGCAAGCTTAGGAAATTTTGGAGTCTGATATCCAAAGAAAACCAGAGAAATTAATAGAATGGATCTCAACCAGAAAAAGGAATCCGGATTATTGACCATCAAGGTATCACGAATGAAAGGGACAAAGCGTTCCAGAACAGAGAGCATAAATAATGACAGAATCACGCTGAAACTGACCAGCAATTCACGTGCCCAACCACGCATGGCTCCAATTAAGGCAAATAAACAAACATACATCCAGAAGATAACATCTAATGAAATCATGCAGGACCACCTTTCTGGCTGGATAAATTGAATTGTTGAGTAATCAGATTCCCAATTTGTTGGGCTGCATCTGGTTTGGATAATGAATGCATCGCTGATCTCATTTCATCTATGTGGTTGATTTGCGATAAACATTGGATAATTTCATTCAATAACCTGTTGTCCATTTCCTCATCAGGAAGCATGATTGCTGCGTGATGGTCGACAAGATATTGGGCATTTATTTTTTGATAGCGCCAGGCATAAGGGTAGGGGACCACAATGGCTGGTAATCCGAAAAATGGCAATTCTCCCAATGTGGAAGCACCACCTCTGCACACACATAAATCCGCGCATGAAAAGGCTGCAGACATTTCTTCATGAATGTATGGATAAATTCGATAATTCTCGGATAATTCAGCTGGAAGTTCGGAGTAGGCCTGCTGCATATCCGCCCAATCATAATTTCCCGTGACGTGGATGATCTGCGTTTTGGTTAATAAAATTTCCAGATTTTTTTTGATGACCTGATTGATGGTATGAGCACCTTTACTGCCGCCATAGATCAACAATACAGGTAAACGGTCATGTAAATTAAAGACTTTTCTGGCTTCAACTTTTGAATATTGCTTTAACTCTTTTCTGAGTGGGTAACCGGTCACAACTAATTTTTGGCCCTGATTAAAGAATTTTTTAGAGTTCTCCGTTGTTAAGGCAATTGTATGCGCGAATTTAGCAATGAACTTCAATGCAATACCTGGTTCGATATCGGGTACATACAATACGGATGGCTTCTTAAATCCAGCGACTGCCATAGGCGCAGCTAAATACCCACCGGTGTAAAAAATGACATCCGGTTGGTATTGATTAAGAATCTGAGCAGATTTAATGACGCCTCTGATGAGTTTATAAATATTTCCAGGCAGGGAACGCAAACCAACTCCATGCACACCAGCTGCCGGAATTTCCTGGTAAGGGAGGTTGAGGCGTTTGACTAAATTTTCTTCCATACCGCCTTCTCCGCCAACCCAGAGGATATCACTATAATTGCCTTCCATGGCTTGCAGGACGGCGAGTGCGGGGTACACTCCTCCTCCTGTCCCGCCAGCGCAAATCAACAACCGCACTGTAGGAACTCCTTTCCTGAATTTGCTTGATCTGATTCACTCTTCCGACACTTAATACGAACCCAATTCCAGTAAGGATGGATACCAGACTGGAACCTCCCAGACTGAAGAAAGGTAATGTATTACCACCGATAGGCACGATGTTAAAAAGACTGGCAATATTGATGAAAGCTTCTAACACAATCCATGAACTGATACCACCGGCAATCAACCTGCCTGCCATATCTTCACTTTCCAGAGCGATTTTGAAACCTCGCCATAACAAGAGCAGGTATAAAACCAAAACACCGATACTACCTAACAATCCGGCTTCTTCCGCAATTACCGTGAAAATGGTATCGGATTGCCCAACCTCCAGTCCTGTGAATTTTACGGTACCCTGACCGATACCAACGCCAAAGAAACCGCCATTGACAACAGACTCAATCGACCGTTTCACCTGAGTTAAGGCTTGATTTGGATCGTTGTAACCGGTGATAAATTGTCCCCAGCGAGTACTTCCTGTGGTGGTGACACGGATGATGACAAAAAATGATAATGCTGCAACCAAACCGATCAGAATGATTTGTTTCCAATCTAAATTTGCAAGAAAAAGGATGACGCTACTGATCATGACCAGAGTTAAAACAGCACTAAAGTCCGGTTCCAGGGCTAACAGCACAGCAGTACCACCGATAATAAATCCAATCGGTATCACCCAGAATGTCAATTTTTTGAGATTTTCCTGCCGGCTTTTAATCCAGAAGGAGAGATAAAGAATAATTAACACCTTGGATAATTCTGATGGCTGCACACTACCATCAAAAAATGTGCGGGTAGACCCATGTCGAAATGATCCCACAATCAAAACCAGAAACAGAACGATCCAGGTCGCGAGCAAGGCGGGAAGCATGAATTTTTTCCAGACACGATAATCAATCCAGGCGATAAAGAACGCACCTGCCAAACCAATCAAACCAAATAATGCCTGTCTGGAAACATAATCCCAGGGTGAAGTTGGGGTACTTGCATAGTAAGCCATCGGCATGGATGCTGAATATAGAACCACCAATCCAAACAAATACAAAGCAAAAACAATTAATACTAAAGGAAAATCAATCGTCTTTAAAAAGGGGATTTTGAGGTCTGGTTGGGAAGAACTTTTGGACTTTATTGGAGATTTTGGACCCATGATTGAAATTTTTCTCCTCTCTCTTCAAAATCCTTGAATTCATCGTAGCTGGTGCCACCTGGTGACAACAAAACGATGTCACCCGGTTCAGCGATTTTGCTGGCAGTGATGACAGCATCCTGAAGATGATTGCATATATCCAAAGTGAAATTCTGATTTTGAAATTTCAATTCTTTTATGTATCCATGAATTTTCTCAGCAGCATCGCCAAACAAAATAACATGGTCCACTTTCTGGTTAACCAGATGTAGTAAATTTTCCCAGGGCAAATTCTTATCTTTTCCGCCCAAAAGGAGAACAATCGGATTTGAAAATGCCAGTATGGCTGCTATGGATCCTTCTGGTGTTGTTGCTTTTGAATCGTTGATCCATCGAATCCCATTCCACTCACGTACGAATTGCAAACGGTGGGGAACACCTTTGAATTCACGTATGGCAGCCCTGATTGCTTCTTTGTTCAAACCAGCGACCAGTGATATTGCACTGGCAGCCAGAATATTTGAGATATTGTGTTTTCCTGGAAGCGTGATTTCATCAAGTTTACAGATTTCTTCACTTATTCCATGGTTTGTAACCCAGACAGCATCATTCTCAATGTACGAACCATTATGGTCTTCGGGGATTGGAGAAAATCCAAAACTTACCAGGTTCCCCTTAATCAAATGCCTTAATCCAAAAGACCCGCGATCATCCCGGTTGATGATTGCGTAATCATGCGATGTCTGGTGCTTAAGGATATTTGCTTTGGCTGAGGTATATGCTTCTACAGAGCCGTGGCGGTCCAAATGGTTAGGCTTGATGTTTAAAATTGCTGCAATGTTAGGTGAAATCGTCATCAATTCAAGTTGAAAGCTGGATAATTCTAGAATAACCAGGTCATTACCTGTCATTTCTTCTACGTTATTGATCAGTGGATTGCCAATATTTCCACCAACCCAAACTTTTCGATCCTTAGCGGATGCTTTGTGAGCGATCTCACCCAATAAGGTAGTTGTGGTTGTTTTACCAACTGAACCGGTAATACCAATGACCGGGCAGGGGACGTTTTCCATAAAAATCTGAGAATCGTTCGTTAAAGGAATTTTTTTATTTACAGCTTCCATAATAAGCGGAATATAAAGCGGTACGCCACCGGAAACACAAACCAGGTCTGTTTCGTGTAATAATTCCAGCGGATGTTCGCCCAAAACCCAGCGGATAGTTAGATCTTTTAATTGATCTTTGGAAGATTGTAAGTCTTGTTCTGATCGCCCATCATTTAATGTGACAATAGCGCCATGACTAGCTAAATATCGTGCCAGCGCTAAACCCTGCCTTGCAGCTCCAATTACCAAAACTTTTGTTTTCGTCCAGTCTGATTTCATATTAACGCCAATGCAATTCCAATTAATGCTGCAATTAAGCTTACCAACCAGAATCGTTGTACGACCTGGGTTTCGCTCCAACCACTTAGCTCAAAATGATGGTGTAAGGGCGACATTTTGAGTAAACGTTGACCTCCTGATAATTTAAAATAAGTCACCTGTAGCATGACACTAAGTGTCTCACTCAAAGGAATAATGGCGATAATTGGCAGCAACAACCATTGACCGGTCATTAATGCCACTACCCCCAGGGTAGCTCCCAAAGCCAGAGAACCAGTGTCCCCCATGAACAATTGCGCAGGATGCACATTGAACCATAAAAAGCCAAAAATAGCACCGACAAGCGTGAAGCAAAAACGACCCAGATAAAATTGACCTTGAATTAATGCAATCGCACCAAAGGCGGTAAAAGCTGTTGCTGAGATCAATCCAGCCAGTCCATCCAATCCATCCGTCAAATTTATGGCATTAGAAAAACCAACAATGGCAACAATGGCAATAGGAACATAAAAAATACCAAGAGAAATTTCCATTTTCAAGCTGGGCCAGAACATTTCCGGTACATCCAACACATATTTAAGCGTGATGCCTATAAAGGTTGCGATGATAATTTGAAGGAGGAATTTGGTTCGGGCTCGCATACCGATTCCTTTGCGGGCTCCACGAATGCCTTCCCAATCATCAATCATTCCTAAAATACCATAGATAAATAATGTGCCTACGGGAAGTAGAACAGATCGTCCGAGTACGTTAAAACCAAGCAAACTGGCCGAATTCAGGAGAATGGTTAATAATGCAACCGGTGCGATGAACATGACACCGCCCATAGTGGGGGTGCCCATTTTGCTAATGTGAGAATTTGGACCCTCAACGCGGATGACTTTTCCAATTTTGAAATGTTTTAATATCCTGAGTAATGGTGGTCCCCAAATTACAGCCATTAAAAAGCTAATGCCACTTAACGCTAATGCCATAGGAGCTTCGGTCATTTTTCTTCCTCCAGGGCATAAACGATTTGTTCCATATGTAATCCGTGAGATCCTTTAACAAGCACCACGTCATTCTTCTTAAAGGTTCCTTGTAATACCTGAATGGCTTCATCTACAGAATCAACGCTGGTAATCGCTTTTCCGGGTAACCCCGAGCGTTTAGCTGTTTGTGCAATTATTTTGGCACGTTCACCAACGGTGATCAATCGCTTGACCACTTGAGCAGCTCGTACACCAACCATTTCATGCCCTTGTTCTTCATAAAAGCCTAATTCTAACATGTCACCGAGTACCGCACATTTTTCACCCTGCAGTTCATCTAACAGGTTTAAGGCAGCCATCACGGAATCAGGTGAAGCATTATATGTGTCGTCCAATATGAGCGCACCTGAAGGTGTGGTTACTGCCGCCAGTCTTAATTGGGTATGTCCCTGTTGTAATCCATTTACGATTTCCTGCCAGGTTAATCCTTCAACCAAACCAACCGCCGCAGCGCGTAAGGCTGTATGCACAGAATGTTGGCCGATCAGTGGAACTCGTAAAAATAATCTCTCATTTTTATAATGCAGACAAAATCGTATTCCTTGTAAGCCTAAGCCTTCAATCTGATCCGCCCATAGATGAGCCTGGGGGTTCAAACCGTAAAAAAGAACATTTGCCTGGGTTTTTTCAGCCATGGGTCTCACCAAAGGATCATCGTAATTCAGGATGGCTGTTCCAGTTGAAGGTAAATATTCAATCAACTCAGCTTTACCTCGAGCGATCGCCTCTAATGAGCCAGCTCTTTCAGCATGCACTGCGCCAATATTCGTTATGACTCCAGTAATTGGATCTGCAATTTCACAAAGGAGTTTGATCTCTCCTGGTACATAAAAACCCATTTCCAATACGGCTCGTTGATGACTTTCTGTCATTCGTAGAATGGTTAAAGGTAATCCAATCTCATTGTTCAGATTCCCAAAATTTTTTAAGGTTCTGTATTTTTGACTGAGGACTTCAGCAATTAATTCTTTGGTTGTGGATTTACCAACAGATCCTGTAATTCCAATGACGCGGATATTGAGTCTCCTCCGCCAAAAGGCTGCAATTTTTTGTAGGGCATCCAGGGTGTTTATGACCAACAATGCAACTGGTTGTTCAAAAGATGGCAAGATTTCGGGTAATTTGTTGTCTCTCAGATCAATGATTGGATATTGTGACTCAACTTGTTTTTCAATAAGGACTGCCTGAACTCCCCGACGAAAAGCATCATTCACATATAGATGTCCATCTTGTTGCTCACCTTCGAGGGCAACAAATAACGCTGCTGGAATAACCTGTCTTGAATCAACGGCTGCCTCGCTAATAATTTGCGGGGCAGTTGGTCTTTTATTAGTTAAAGCTTCAAAAATATCGGCTACTGTTAGCATTTCTTCCTTATTGGCTGCTTGCCATTTCCATACGAATTTTGTCGGGTGGTATATCCATCAGAATTACCAGGTTTTCAACAATCTCACTGAACACTGGAGACACAACGACGGAACTCCAGATACTGGACTGAGGTTTTTCCAACCAGATATAAACAATAAATTTGGGATCATCCACAGGACCCCAACCAACAAAGGATGCATTCGTTTGCCCGGCTACATAACCCTGTCGACTGGGAATTTCTGCGGTTCCTGTTTTTCCCGCCAGACGATATCCTTCGACCAATGCATCTGAGGCTTCCTTTTCCAATGAAACCGCCAGCATCTCGGTGATTGTGTGTGCTGTTTCAGGTTTGATCGGTGTCGAAACAATTTTTGGATTATAGTATCTGATCCTGCCGTCCTGAACAACAGCTTTTTGAATATGTGGTGCCATCATACGTCCATCGTTTGCTATGGCTGCAATGGAAGTTATCATTCTAATTGGCGTAACCGAGACACCCTGACCGAATGAATGTGGTCCGATCATTCCTTCATACCAGCGGGGCGCATTGGGATCTGATCCAAAGGGAGTAGGGTTGCTCGGGGACAGGAATGGAAAGCTGGCTTCTCCTTCCATATCGATGTTGGTTTTTCTATCAATATTAAAAGCAGAGAGATACTCATAAAAGGTTTTTGTGGTTGTTTGTTGGGCCATCCAGACCAGACAAACATTCAAGGAATGCTGCATACATCCTGTCATGTCCTGGTAACCCCAGGCACCATAATCCCAGTTGTATATGGTCATACCACCAATATTAACAACGCCTGTATCGAGAAACTCCGTTTCCGGTGTTACCGCACCTGAGTCCAGAGCAGCTGCCAGAGTAAATACTTTAAAAACTGAACCAGGTTCATAGGTTTGCATAATTGCACGATTGAATGGCGTCGGAATATCATAACCATCCACATTTAGTGTTGGATATTCGGCTAAAATTTGTTCAGATGGCTGGTTTAGATTGGCGCGGGGAGTGGTAGCCATAGCCAGAATTTCACCAGTTTCAGGGTCCATAACAATGACGGTGCCTGATGATGATCCGGAATTTTTAATAGAACGATCCAGGATTTCTTCCATTCTAGCCTGAATTTCACGATCAATTGTCAATATCACACTAGCTCCATGAGGAATTTCGGGAATTTCCATGACATCATAAGGATTCATTGAAATAAATGTGGATGATTCAATTGTTGATAGGATATTGTCGTAAAAACCTTCTACACCAAAAAAACCACCAGAACTGTAAAAGCCAAGAACATTCGCACCTAATCGATGATCGGGATAGGTTCTTTCAAGACGGCCATTCCATGTGATTGGATATAGTGCACGGTTTGTTTCTTGTGCCATCGAAATTTCCTCAACCATTTTTTCCGTCGCATTTCTATAGATCGTTGAAAACACTGCATAATTCTCTTTTAATGGGTCTGGTTGATACGGGATTTCGATTCTGGTTCTTACATAATCTCTATTCAAGCCAGTCAGACTGGATATAAAATTAATGATTTCATTTTTGTTACTCTCTGTAATTTGATTCAGGGTGACACCAATTTCATAAACTTCATTATTGCCGGCAAGCAAATTTCCCCACCGGTCGTATATGTTTCCGCGTACCGCTTCAAAAGCTTTGGGTTTATAGGTCGCCTGGTTACCGACTTTCTCGCTGATCTCTTGAAAAACCGGATCCGTTTGTATTTGAACTAACCGAAAGACAATAGTAATAGAAAATAAGATAATTGCAATACCGACAAAATAAAAGCGCATCTTTTCTCGTCGCATGTTATTAACCCTCTTTGTCCAACATAATAAAAGTGCCTTGATACAACCAATCCCAGATCGATTGAGTAAAAGCCGGTACCATCCGGAAATTTTCCTGATCAGCAACGGATCGGGGAATTGTTACAGGTTCAGGTTGTTTACCGATGTAATTGGGAATGTATAAGTATTCAATATCTGCTCTGGTCGCAGGAACAAAACCTAATTCTTTTGCGCGGTTTTGCATGGTTGTTGCTGAAGTCAGCAAGGCAAGATTGGTACTGTTAGCAGAAATTGAGCGAATTAGTGATTCTCTCTCTGCTTCTAATAACCGGACTTGAACACCTGCCTGTGCTGCTCTGGCGGTGAAATTAAGGTTCATAAAAAATGAAAGAACAAGCACAACCAATAAAAGCAGCACCAGACCAAACCTTTGAATCTGGAGCCTCCATGGATTTTGTTGATGAGCTTGGGTATATCTTTTGTTCATGCGTCCCTACCGATATTAATACAATTTGTTTGCAATACTCATGCCAAATTAAGTTTTTCTGCAATTCTTAACTTTGCACTTCTCGCCCGAGGGTTATTGGTTATTTCTTCTGGTGATGCTTCAATGGGTTTTCTATTTACCTCCTTTATTGATTTGATGTGGTTACAGGTACAGATGGGTTGATTCGGTGGACAGATACAATCTTTGCTTTCTGTTCTAAAAATTGACTTCACAATCCGATCTTCCAAAGAATGAAAGGATATGATAGCCAATTTTCCTCCAGGCTTTAACAGACGAATCGCCTGAGGAACAACAGATTCAATGGCTTGCATTTCCTGGTTGACAGCGATCCTAATTGCCTGGAATGTTCGTGTAGCAGGATGGATCTGGCTATATTGATTCCCGTAAGCTTTTTTAACCAGATAGGCTAATTCAAAGGTCGTGTTGATTGGCCTGTTCTGGCAGATAATCCTGGCGATTTTTCTGGAATATTTTTCTTCCCCATATTTCCAGATAATATTCGCCAAATCATTTTCTGCCAATGAGTTGACCAGATCTGCTGCATTGAAGCTAGTCTGGTCACCAAATCTCATATCTAAGGGAGCATCATAAAGAAAAGAAAACCCTCTTTCTTTGGTATCAAGCTGGATGGACGATACACCTAAATCAAGAATAATTCCATCGACAAAAAGCCATCCAATCTCTTTTACAAATGATGCCATATCGACATAAGTACCTTGCCTGACAAAAACCCGGTCTTTGAAAACAGAGAGGTGCCGATTCGCGATAACCAGTGCCTGGGGGTCCAGGTCTATTCCAAGTAATTTTCCATCTGGATCAGACGCAGCTAATATCCCCATGGCGTGACCACCAGCTCCTAAAGTTCCGTCGATATAAAGGCCACCTGAGTAGGGAGCAAGCGCATTTATGATTTCATGGTAAAGTACAGGTATGTGGGGGGAGGGTGTATTTTGGTCATTCATCAGAGTGATAAGTCTAATGTAGCATAACGTTCGTTAGTTGCATCGCTGCTTATCTGCTTGTCTGAATGATCTTGCCAGAGATTTGGAGACCAGATTTCGAAATAGCTGCCGTTTCCTAAAATTAATGCTTCACCGTCGAGGACGGCATGCGATCGGAGAATTTGAGGAATAAGGATGCGCCCAGCTTTGTCGACTTCCACCGAAAAAGCATTGGCGAACATCAATCTCCTCAATTCACGAGCAGTAGGATTGGCCATGTTCATATTGGTAATACGATCGAAAAGTCTTTGAAATATTTCGTCGGTCAGAACCATTAAATTCTGATCAAAACCTTTAGTAATATATGCCCCATCAGATACTAAATCACGATACTTAACGGGTATCGTCATTCTGCCTTTTGTATCGAGTGTGTGTTCATACGTACCAAGGAACATAAGTTCTAAGACTCCTATAATCGCAGAACGCCGGCATCCCGGCGCTCCACTTTCTCCCACTTATCTCCACAATTATCCACATTTTAGCGGAAAATGAATCGAAATGCAAGTGTTTTTTGAAAACTCATTACATTTCTTTTAATTTTGTAAGGTTGAAATGATGAATTACTTCAATTCTCTTCAGGAAATCTTATTTATTTGGAATTTGATTGTATTTTCTTGACCTAATTTATAATTCGTTGTTCGTGAGTGCGATATAATCTCAAAAATAAAACCAATTTTTTAAGAATTGAGATGGAATGACGGATAAATCCGGGTACATTATTATCCCTGCTTATAACGAAGAAAAACATATTGGTTTTGTTGTCAGTCAAGCGATAAAAATTTTACCTACATTCGTGATTGATGATGGATCTAAGGATAATACTTCAATAATCGCCGAAAAGAATGGAGCGCAAGTATTTTTGCAGGTTCCCAACCAGGGCAAAGGCGAAGCTTTGAAAAGAGGTTTTCAGGAAGCAATAAATTTAAATTGTCAATATGTAATTACAATTGATGCCGATGGCCAGCATGATGTGCTGGAAACCACAAAATTCATTTCACTTTTCAACCTGGAAAAAATAGATTTAATCATTGGATATCGTGATTTCAGCAAGATGCCATTTTCCAGAAGAATCGCCAACACGGTGGGAGGTTGGGCTTTCTCCTGGGCGATGGGCATGAAAATTTTGGATAATCAATCTGGCTATCGTTTATTAAGTCGAAGATTGTTAGAAAAAGTTTTGGAAAGTAAAGAGTCCGGTTTTGAATTTGAAGTTGATGTTATTGCCACCTGCATCAAATCCAATTATTCAGTTGGCTGGGTTCCTATCAGAACAATTTACAGAAATGAAACCAGCCAAATCCATCCTATTCATCATATAAAAAATTTCTTCAGGGTGGTTTGGCAGACTCACAAACGCATGAAAGGATCATATAAAAAGTAGTGGCTTCACTAATCGAGCTGGTTGTTTATCCTTTGATGATTTTATTGTTCTTCAGGAATGAAAATTAATAACAATAAATAGATTAACAAGCTGCTCTTAAACAAGAAAAAGAAACTCAACACAAAAATTAATCGCACGATGGTTGGGTCAATATTGAAGTAATTGGCTAATCCGCCACAAACACCGCCTATCATTCGTTCTTTTTTAGATCGAAATAATTTTTTTTTGGTCATTGCTTTTTTCCATCCTTATTTGTTTTAATAATATACGAAAAACGAAGTGATTTCGTTTCAAAAAAAACAATTACTTAACGGAAAAATTAGAAATATCAAAAAATTAAATCCTAACGTTAAAGAAATTCAGCTTATTTTCTCTAATCGACAGTTAATGTTTTACTCAGATTACGTGGAAAATCAGGATCAAATCCTCTGTGGACACTCATGTAATACGAAAGTAATTGCAATGGGATGATAGTTAAAATGGAAGCAAATTCCGGAGTAGGCTCAGCGATGCGAATGGTGTGATGAGCATTGGATTCTAATCTTTCATCTTTAGGTCCGATCACAATGGCTCTGGCTCCGCGACAGGTAACCTCATTAATTCCAGAAATAATTAATGGGATATCTTCTCGAATCGTGGAAAAAATGATCGGGTAATCTTTTGTAACTGCCGCTAATGGACCATGTTTGAATTCAGTGGACAACATTCCTTCACAATGAGCATAGGTTATCTCTTTTAGTTTGAGCGCACCTTCCAGTGCTATCGGGTAAGTTATCCCGTACCCTAAACAATAAAGATCATTCCAATCCTGAACATATGTGAGAATCTCTCTGACCTGATTTTCGGCTTCCTCGATGGTTTTTAGCATGTGATCAGGAAGTTGGTTCAATTCGTTGATGTCTTTAGCAGCCACTTTATAAGCCAGATAAAGAAAAGCAACGAGTTGGTTGGTGAATGTCTTTGTTGCTGGAACACTGATTTCGTATCCGCAGACCAGGGGTAACCACTTTTCAGATAATTTTGTCAATGTTGATCCAACAACGTTTACAAGGGAAAAAATCCGCATTCCTTGTTTTCGAGCGATCTCCACTGCATTGAGTACATCTTTTGTCTCACCGCTCTGACTGACAAAAATACCCACATCCTCAGGCCCGATAGCACGGTTATATTGGGCAATGAATTGTGGCGCGGCTATTGGTATGGTTGTTTTTGCGGATAAGCGATTGAAGTAAACCGCTCCGGCAACGCAAGCATTGAAACTGGTTCCACATCCAACAAAATAAATATTCCGTGCGTTCTTAAGGGCTTCTACCGTCACATCGATTGATGGAGAATTATTCCAGAGGTGCAGTAATTCTTCAGCGACTTTAGGTTGTTCATGTATTTCTTTAAGCATGAAGTGATCGAAACCACCTTTTTGAGCGACTTCCATCGTTTCTTCAACAATCTCAGCTGATCGATCGATAACTTCTCCCGTAGAAACAGAATAGATCGTAAAACATTGATCTGAAAGCTCAATAATTTCTCCATCATTCATGAAAACGATATTTCGAGTCAGGGGAAGAATGGAAGGTAGATCGGATGAAACGACAGTGAATTCATCCCCGATACCAGCTACCAAACCCGATCCTTTCTTAAAAGCGTATAATCTGTCATCATCTGCCTTTCCGATGACAAAAGCATAATCTCCCTTGAGCACATCATATGCTTTTCTGATGGCATCAATCATTGAAAAACCCTGCCGAATAAATCGTTCGACAGCGTGGACACAACTCTCACCGTCATTTGTTGAACGAACAATCATTCCTTCAGCAATAAATTCTTCCCGTAATTCTGCATTATTCACAACGTTGCCATTGTGTGCTCCAACCATCAATCCTTCTGAATCAAGGTGAGGCTGAGAATTCACCATCGAAGGTTCACCAAAAGTTGCCCAACGCAGCTGAAGAATCCCACGCTTGCCAATCATCTCCTTAAAATTAAATCTTTCCGCAACTGTGGTTACTTTTCCAGCATCTTTCCGCAAATCGATTATTCCATTTTCATTTATTGTTGCAATTCCGACAGAATCATACCCTCTATAGGAAAGTCTTAAACCTGCATCAATCAGGGTTGGACCTAAAAGTTTATCTCGTTTGCTAACTATTCCAAAAATACCGCACATAGAGACCTCGTTTATGGGATGTTAAGATTATAGAGTGTTCAGAAGATGTCTCATATATGTAAAATGTCATTAATGCATTCACATCCATAAGATGTTTAAAGTTGCATTCTTCATGTAAAAAAAAGCTGCTGATGGGTCTCAGCAGCTTTAATCTTATTATTCAGCTGGTTTTGGTTTCGCGATGATCGTCCAGCGATCTTCATTATCTTCTCTAAACAGGATGACGACGAGAGAAGGTTCAGTGTCTGAAAGAATGCGCACATTTTCCCGTGATATTTGGATAACTTCCTCGACTTGATAAACAATGATGTCATTGTTGTTCATGTAAATACTGATTTCATCTTGTGTGGTTAGCGATTGCACCACAGACTCCGATTGATTAGACCAGGGGATTGCGATTACTCTTCGTAGTTTGGTATTTGCTAACCATTCTGCGTTTTGCGGTTCCCATTTGTTGTCCTGTATTTCTCCTCTTTGTAAGAAGAAAAACCAACCACCGGGTAATTGGAGACCAGTAGGATAGATTAAATCCTGACCGGTTGCTTCTATGGCTGGGGGAGGACTGGTAATCTTTCGGTTATTACTACTCCATTGAGTGACAACCAATATTATCGAAACAACAACTGCAAGACTGATAACGAAACTTAAGCCTATCAGTATTTTTTCTGCAAAACTTAATGATTTGAACCATTTACTTAAAGCTTCTATTTTTCTCGGGAGCCAATTTTTCTTTTCGCTTTTTTGGAGTTCTTCATCAAAGGCTGTCTGATCAAATTCATCGATAAATGATTTTCGTAAGCTCTCTACAGATTCTTCATCCTGATCAATCTCACCATCATTTTCTGAGGAAGAATCCGAATCCAGATCAACGCTTTCTTCTGTTGTGTTACCATCCTCATTAATACCCTCTCCAAGAAGGGGGTATATCGATTTTTCTTCAGATTCTTGTGAATCAATTTCTTGTAAGAATTCATCAAATGACTGTTCTTGATCAAGATCAAAGGGTTTTTCGCCTTCCATCTGGTTGTCATCATCTGTTGAGTCTAATAGGTCTTTCCAGGATGAAGATGAAAGCATCAATTCACTTTCAACCAATTCTTCTAATTGGTTTAATTCATTCTCATTTTGATTCAATTCGACTTCAGGGATTGTTATTTTATCCAGATTTGATAGGAAATCATCTGATGCAATTGTATCCTGACCTTCAATGAACGGATTATTGGCTTTATCTGCATTAACAATCTCTTGTTCCAATTCCTGGATCAATTCACTATCGTCTAACTCATGATCGTAAGATGTAAAAACATTGGCAGATTCAGTAGAGGATGGTTCCTCTGATTTATCTTCACCTTCACTCAGAGAAGTTTTAACACGCTCCAGGAAATCCTCATTGGATTGACTTTGTTCCATCATTTCTTCCGCGTCATGTTCAATATCTTCAATCGAAATTGGACTTTTTTTATTAATTGCTTGTTTGCGTAACTCGTCTGGATCTTTGAATTCAGGAAGTGCAATAAATGGGGATGGACTGGTTTTTTTAATTTCTTCTTTACTTGTCTGATTAGACTTTTCCGGATCTTTACTAATTTGATTCAATCTGGAATCAAGTTCTATTTCTGTATCATTGTCACTCACAAATGGTTTCTCAATTTGAATATCTGACAATCTCTCCAGATAATCTTCACCATCATCAAGGCTATCTGTTTCAGAATTTAGATTCTCCTCAGCGAGGGGTTCATCATCCATTGAAAAATCTGAAGCTAATTTTTTTATATCGTTAAGTCTTGATTCGAGATCATTCGTATTTTCATCTTTCGCGCTACTTGAACTTAACGATGCTTCAATTCTGCTTAAATCATCCTTTTCAATTTTGTTTTCATTTATATCTTTTTTTTTGTTATTCTTCATATTTTTTTCCTGATTTTACGGTAGTAATCCAGGTAATTCAGGTGGTGGGATTCGTAAAATTGTAAAAAGTTCACCACTTTCAGGAATTCTGACTTGTGTGGACTGATAAATTTCAAGAACAGTAATGGTAACATCAGAATTTTTGAATTGATTCTCATACTCAATAATTGCTTCACCATTCTGAACAGGGACTGTTTTTGAAGACCCATTTGCAAATTCAACCAAAATGTTGGCATTTTCGATCAGCTCATCTTCATCCATAACAAAATCCATGTTTGTATCAATGTAAAGATACACATTAATTTTTCCACTTGCCAGATACGTTTTAGGTGTTGGTGTGAGTGTGGGAGTAACGGTGGGTGGGAATTGAACCAGGTCACTTTGGCCAGTTGGCTGTAGTTGTTCTGGTGAAAGTGTGGGTTGTGGTGCATAGTAGAGTTGAAAGCTGGTCAGATTCTCCCAGACGGAATCAACATAATCACGAGCATTTGGGCAAACCAGATTTGCAGATACATTAGCCCAGGTAGGTTCAAGTCCTTTTTCCTTTACTATTTCCAAACTGTTCCGTAAACAATAATAACCACCATGGTAGGAGAGAATCGTGAATTTCCACATGTCGGTTAAGGTTGCTTTGAGTTCAAGACCGCTCACAATATAATTTGCTTGAGAACAATTAGACTTAATGACCTGACCGGTGATGGCTATGGATTGTTCAGCAATATCAAGGTTGATCATATTTTCACAGGCAGGACAATAGGCATCAATGGATCGGATTAATCCACCTCTTAACATTGCCTGTTCAAACGCATTCATTTTTACAAATGATTCATCGCAATTGAACAGCAAACCGGAACATATTTGATTTTTTAAGTCTTCATTCCATCTTAAGGCGACATCAGCACCCAACTCGTTGATCTGTGTGAACCCATATTCTTCATACAGGTAGCGGGCGTTTTCTGGCCAGAATTGTGATTCCTGCTCAATAATACTTTTGATCAAAACAGGCGAAATACCTGATTCTCTTCCAGTCGCCCAGATGATCGGGTCAAAACGATTTTGCCAGGCAAACATCGCTTCTTCAACAATTTCCAAACCACAGGCATTGGGTGCACCATTGGCGAACAATCCACCATTAGGACAGGATGATGCATCCACAAATCTGTTTAATATCAATTTTCCTGCCAGATAGTGCAATTTATCAAATGTGGCTAACATATCAGGTGATTCCGGAAAAACCACCCAATCAGGTGATTCACCGTAAGCAGTTTCACGCCAGATTTCCCGGCAGGAATCCGTAAACCCTAACAGTTGATCGATGGAAGTAATGCGAACATTATAGTAATCATTACTGATGAAAATTCTGACAATGGTGGTAATCACTTTGGTTTGATCGCCAAAACTGCTTTCAGCCCAAAAACGAATCTGTGCGTCTTGTATGAGCGGTACAATGCATTGATCAGAGAAACATTCGAAAGGATCTTCATTAACCGTACCCGCAATTCTGGTAATTTTATACTCAGAATAAGGTTCGATTGCCTTAATGACCACATATGGGGCACTCACAGGAATTCCAGGTGCATAAATGTTGACGATAATGTCAGGAATGGTTATTTGTGTTACCAGAGTGACTTCCTCAGAAGAAACAAAAACCCAATAAGTATCCTCCCATAATTGATTGATAACAATGGGAGTGGATGTTGGTTGAGGTGTTGGTGTTCCAGTGACTACAACCGTGGGTGTTGGAAAAAGTGCTAACCAGGATTCGTTACAGGCTGCCAATGTTTCCTGCCCGGTAGGGAAACCTTCATGATTAATAACAACGATGCAAACCGGAACACCAGTTCTTGTCACCAGCCGCCATGTGTATTGAGTAAATGTATTTTCAACTAATTTGATTCGTTCAGGTTCTTCGATTTCTTCCTGTGCAGATACGTTAAAGGATGCAAAAATCGAAATAAAGATGAAGATTATTGCCAGAAATAAAATTTTTTTGAGATTCTTCATCAAATAACAACCACCCAATGAATTAAATTAAAATAAAAGCCCTTAATTCAATCATTATATCGCTTTCCTTAAAAAAAGTCATCATAAAAAATGGACCAAATTGGGGAAAATGAATAAAGAACTTAAACACTATTTATTATTTGAAACTTAACGAAATTTGTATCAAGATTCAATAATGAAAATTGGTAGTAAAATTTGTCTTATTAAATCTCTGGATGGTTTTTGATACCATCCTTCATTTAGGAGCAATCAGTGAAGAATTCAATAAAATCTTTGATGTTTGTTTTAATACTGTTATCAATGATTTTAAGTGCATGTAGCAATTCTGTATTAACAACTGCACCTCCTCAACAACCATCACGTACCAGTGAACCTACAAAAGAAGAAATTATAGAACCAAATGCTTTACCAACATTAATGGCAACCGAGACCATAGTTCCCGCAACTCCCACGTTGGAGCCTACAATGCTCTCAACTGAAGTTGGGGATCCCAATTTTCGGATTTTAGAAAAAGATCAATCAGAGCAGATTTTTATTCCTGCGGGCGAATTCATTATGGGCACACAAGATACAGATGCCCAACACACTTTGGATAATGGTGTAGCCTATCCAGAAGTACCCATGCATACTGTTTATTTAGATGGGTATTGGATTGATAAATACGAAGTGACCAATGGACGCTATGCCTTGTGTGTAGCAGATGGAGCTTGTACTGCTCCCTGGGTAAACTTCTCCAATACCCGCCAGGAATATTATGGCAATCCGGAGTTTGATAATTATCCAGTTATCATGGTAGATTGGTGGCAGGCAAACGCTTTTTGTGAGTGGGCTGGTGGGAGATTACCCTCGGAAGCGGAATGGGAAAAAGCCGCAAGAGGGACGGATGGTCGAAAATATCCATGGGGAAATGACCCTATAACTGAAGACAAGGCAAATTTTTGTGATGTAAATTGCACGAGAGACCATGCAAATCCAGCTTTTAATGATGGATTTGCCGATACTGCTCCTGTGGGTAGTTATCCCAATGGTGCCAGCCCTTACGGTGTCATGGACATGGCTGGAAATGTTTGGGAGTGGACAAGTTCTATCCCAAAACCATACCCTTATGATCCAGATGATGGCCGTGAGGAAAATGATGGATATCTGTATGTGTGGCGTGGTGGTCCCTGGAGCAATGGAACCTGGTGGATACGATCTACTTTGCGATATAAATCTGTTCCTAAATATTGGTACGAAAATCTAGGATTCCGCTGTGCTTCGACGGATTAACTAAAACTAAAATTATTGAGACCCAACACAAAAGGATGTGTCTTTTTTTGGCTATTCATTGAAACCAGTTGATCTAAATCAAAGAAAATGTAATACAATTGAGACAGGATCATTCTACAATAACGCCTACCCTTGTCAATAATTGACACTCATTTTGGTACAAATTATTAATAATTAAATTCATTGAAAGGTGACTATGTCTGAATTTTCACGTTATGAAATTTACATGTTGCTTAATCAGGAAAAACCTTTGTGGTTAAGTTATATAGATTTAAGTGGGGCTGATTTGAGGGGAGTAAACTTATCATTATCCACATTATCAAATGCTAATTTTAGTGGCTCTGATTTACGAGGGGCGAATTTGTCGGAAGCTAAATTGGGTGGTTGTAATTTTGAAAATGCCAATCTTATCGGTGCGGACTTAAGAAAAGCCACTCTTCGAGGAGCAAATTTGCGAGGTGTAGATTTTCGTGAGGCAAATTTGGCAGAAGCAGACCTGATGGAAGCTGATTTATCAGGCTCAAATTTGATAGACGCAAATTTAGGTGGAGTCGATCTAACCAATGCGAATCTCACTGGTGCTGATTTAACCGGGTCCAATGTCCCAGACTATAAGATCCTACGGGCGAAATCATTGTATGGCACGATCATGCCCGATGGAACAACACACAGTTGAACTTTTAAATTCGTCGTTTTTCATATTTTAAAGAGAGAAATACTTGAAAATATGGAAGTTTGTCAAATGTAACTTAACACTCTTTTTCCTATAATATGGATATCTAGGAAAATGAAATTAACAGAAAAAAGGAAATGAAAATGAAAAAACATAATTTTAATCCAGGCCCGTCTATCTTACCTCAAATCGCCATTGAAAAAACAGCCGAAGCTGTTTTGAATTTCGCCGGCACCGGCTTATCTCTGTTGGAAGTTTCCCATCGCAGTAAAGAAGTTGATGCCATCAATGAAGAAGCAATGGCATTATTTAAGGAATTGCTTGATATTCCAGAAGGATATAAAGTCTTATTCCTGGGTGGTGGGGCCAGTACACAATTCTTTACGGTACCTTACAACCTTCTTGAGACAAAGGCAGCCTATCTGGTTACCGGTAGCTGGGCAAAAAAGGCAACCAAAGAAGCGAAATTATTCGGTGAAGTTGTTGTTTTAGGTTCCTCGGAAGATAAGAATTTTACTTACATACCTCGTGGATACAGTATTCCGACAGATGTTGATTATTTCCACATCACCACTAATAACACCATTTATGGCACTGAAATCAAAGAAGATCTGGTTTCACCCGTTCCATTAATTGCAGATATGTCTTCAGATATTTTCAGTCGTCCTATGGATGTTTCCAAATATGGATTAATCTATGGTGGCGCCCAAAAGAACCTGGCTCCTGCTGGTCTGACATTTGTCATCGTCAAAGAAGATCTGTTAGGTAAAGTTAGCCGCCCAATACCTACGATGGTTGATTATCGGACCCATATCAATAAAAGTTCTATGTTCAACACCCCTCCTGTTTTCGCAATCTTCACAGCATTACAGACTTTGAAATGGTTGAAGGATCTTGGTGGTTTGAAGGCCATCGAAAAAATTAATCACGAAAAAGCCAAAATGCTCTACGATGAAATTGATCGCAATAAACTATTTGTTGCTACAGTGTCAGATGAGAAAGACCGATCATTAATGAATGTCTGTTTTGTGATGAAACCAGATTATAAAGATCTTGAAAAAGAGTTCCAGGCATTCTCTGGAGAAAGAGGTATGGTTGGCATCAAGGGTCATCGCGATGTAGGTGGTTTCCGAGCTTCGTTGTACAACGCTATGCCCATTGAAAGTGTTCAGGCATTGGTCAATTGCATGCAGGAATTTGAAAAGTTACACTAATTAATAAAAAAGACTGGATGGGTATGATGAAGAAAATATTATTAGCCACTGAAAAACCTTTTGCAGCTGAAGCAGTGGGTCTGATTAAGGAAATTGCAGACAAAGCTGGATATCAAATTATTTTGTTGGAAAAATATACCGATAAATCCGACTTATTAAAAGCTGTCAGCGATGTTGATGCAATGATTATTCGCAGCGATATCGTAGATGCCGAAGTTCTGGATGCAGCCAAACAATTAAAGATTGTGGTTCGCGCTGGTGCTGGCTATGACAATATCGATCTGGCTGCTGCAACTGCGCATGGTGTCGTCGCGATGAACACCCCCGGACAAAACTCAAATGCTGTTGCCGAGTTAGCTATTGGTATGATGATTTTTCAGGCGCGCAAACAATTCAACGGCAAAGCTGGGTCTGAACTTAAAGGAAAAACACTGGGCATCCATGCTTATGGAAATGTTGGTAAGTGTGTAGCAACCATCGCTAAAGGCTTTGGAATGGAGATCTTTGCCTTTGACCCGTATATTCCACGGGAGCAAATTGAAGCAGATGGGGTGCATTGTGTTGATACAGTGGAAGCGTTATATGCCAAATCCCAATATGTGTCATTACATATTCCTGCGAATGCTGAAACGAAGAACTCCGTAAACTATAAATTATTAACCAGCATGCCAAAACCTGCCACCTTGGTCAATACTGCCCGTAAAGAAGTTGTTAACGAAGAAGATTTACTCAAGGTTTTTGTTGATCGACCAGATTTTTCCTACGTTTCAGATATTGAACCAGCCTGTGCAGCAGAGATCAAAGAGAAATTCACCGGACGCTTCTTTTTTACCCCTAAGAAGATGGGGGCACAAACCGAAGAAGCTAATGTAAATGCTGGATTGGCTGCTATCCACCAGATCATTGATTTCTTTGAAAAAGGTGATGTGAGATTCCAGGTAAATAAATAGGAAGTTTAAATATTTACGTTTTGAAAACCGGTGATAAAACCGGTTTTCATGTTTAACAGGTTATGCTATTTTTTGATCTTTGTAGAAATTTTCTTTATATTGGTAAATATGAGTGGTAATAAAGGAATTAGGTATGAATGAGAAATTTAGGAAAATTGTGCTAGGTGGAGGATGTTTTTGGTGTCTGGATCCTATCTATAAAAATCTAACTGGAGTCGAAGATGTGGTTGTTGGATATGCTGGGGGAGCCGTACCATCACCGACTTATGAGCAGGTTTGTACTGGCCGAACCGGTCATGCAGAAGTTGTTGAAGTTACCTATGATCCTGAAATGATTTCATTGAATGGGTTACTGAATGTATTTTTTCAGGTGCATGATCCGACGACCCTAAATCGCCAGGGTGCTGACGTGGGTACTCAATACCGCTCGATCATCCTGGTGAAGGATGAAGCTGAAAAAGAGCAAGTTGAAGAAATTGTTGAAAAAATTGACCAATCTGACTTGTGGAGAAGTAAGATCGTCACTCAAATTGAAATCCTTTCAGAGTTCTATCCCGCTGAAGATTATCACCAGGACTACTATGAAAAGAATCCCTGGGCTGGATATTGTCAGGTGGTGATCAATCCGAAATTAAAGAAGTTTAAGCAGAAATTTGCCAGTCAATTGAAGCAGTAATAAAAATCTGGACGAAGATAATCCACTCTGTTTTGAAAATTTTCCAGTATAAAAAACCTGATTTTTCATTCAGGTTATTCTTTTTTAATAAATCATCAATGAGAATTTCCAAACCTCTCAATGTTATAATGGCGATTATTAATTTCACGTGGAGATTCCAGGAATTTACATGCAGAACCTCAACTTTCAAAATCAAGAATGTTTTGTGATCGAGAATGAAAAAATTCAACTCATTGTTTCTCGTTCGATTGGTCCTAGAATAGTAGGATTAATTTTACGAGGAAAAAAGAACCTTCTGGCAGAATTACCTGATTTCACAACGCAAGTGCCAGATGGAAAACCATACCATTTTTACGGTGGTCATCGATTATGGATGGCACCGGAGCATATGCCGCTGACCTATGAATATGATGATCAACCGGTACAGATAAAGGAAGATGGTGATTTCATTTTGATCAAGAAAGAAATTGAAAAGAATTCCGGGATTGAGAAAACTATTCGTATAAAACTGGATCCTGATGCAGCAATTGTTTCAGTGGAGCATGTACTTAAGAATTGTGGCAACAGTCCCATGGAATGTGCACCCTGGGCGATTACTCAATTTCGAACCGGTGGTATGGCGATCTTACCCCAAAACAGAACGGATACAGGGTTTCTCCCTAATCGATCGTTAGCGATTTGGCCTTATACGGATATGAATGATCCAAATGTGACTTTGGGAAATGAATTTATAATCCTGAATGCAAAAGTTGCTTCACCATTTAAAGTCGGTTTTCCCAATCGCAGAGGTTGGCTGGCTTATTGGTTGGATGGTTGTTTGTTTGTTAAACGCACTTCATTTCTTGAGGGATCTGATTATTACGACATGGGTAGTTCAAGTGAATGTTATTGTAATGACAAGTTTCTGGAATTGGAGACGTTAGGGCCAAAAACAATTTTAGAACCTGGAGTGTCCGTGACACATTTGGAAACATGGTCGTTGTTTGAGAATGTTGCCAGGCCTGAAAATGAAGCTGATGCCAGAAGTATTGTGTATTGTTTTGGAATAGAGGATGAGGCTTAAGTTATTAGGCGATCATCCCTGATTATCCAACATTATCTTTGGACGGTATTGCAGTGCTTCTGCCAGGTGGTTGGGGGCGATAGGTTCACTGCCTGCCAGGTCTGCGATGGTGCGGGCAATTTTGAGTACGCGATGAAATGCACGCGCGGAGAGCTGTAACTGGCGCATAGCGGCGCGCATGAGGGTTTCGCCAGCCTCATCGAGATGACAGAATTTGCGGATTTCTCCCACTCCCATATCGGCATTGGATGTCATCAGGAGTGATTTTTGGTTTTCTTCGGGATTGCTTCCGTTGTGAGAAAAGCGTTGGATCTGACGTTGCCGGGCGGTTTCCACTCTCTCACGAATGATGGTTGAGGATTCACCCAGGCGTTGATTGGTTAACTTGTCATACTCCACGCGAGGCACTTCCACATGAATGTCAAAGCGATCCAGCATGGGGCCGGAGATTCGCTTCTGGTATTTCTGAACCATCCCTAAGGCACAGGTACAGGGTTTTACCGGATCGCCATAAAATCCACACGGGCATGGATTCATCGCTCCGATGAGCTGGAAATTGGCTGGAAAGGTGAGGGATCCTTGGGCGCGACTGATGGTGACGACTTTATCCTCCATCGGTTGGCGCATAACTTCCAGTACCCGCGAACCAAACTCCGGTAACTCATCCAAAAAGAGAACACCACGATGGGCCAGAGAAATCTCACCGGGATGTGGCCAGTTTCCTCCACCGACCAGACCGGCATGACTGATGGTGTGATGGGGCGAGCGAAATGGCCGGTTACGCATGAGAGGGATATCAGACGGTAATTGGTCTGCCACTGAATAGATGCGGGTGACATCCAGAGCTTCGTCAATGGTCATCGTGGGCATGATGGAAGGAAGAGCTCGTGCCATCAGAGTTTTTCCGGAACCGGGTGGCCCGACCATCAACACATTGTGCCCTCCCGCTGCGGCTACCTCTAAAGCGCGTTTGACATGCTCCTGGCCTTTGATTTCCTGGAAATCAGTCTGGTATTGCAGAATGGCTTCATCTAATGAAAAAGATGGCTTGGGGATCTCAATTTCAATTTCGCCCCGCAACCAATCAGCTAATTGCCTTAAAGATTCGACAGCAATGATCTCCAGATCCGGTATCAGGGCAGCTTCTTCAGCATCGACTTTGGGAACGATCAAACGCTGAAAGCCCTCCTCACGGGCTAAGGCAGCCATGGGAAGCACTCCACGGACATGGCGTAAGGTGCCATCCAGGGAAAGTTCACCAACCACCAGACTTTTTTGAAGTTTAACGGGGTTAATTTGTTGGCTGGCAGCCAGAACACCAACTGCTATGGGTAAATCGTAAGCTGGTCCTTCTTTGCGCACATCTGCCGGAGCGAGATTGATGGTGACTCGTTTGCGGGGGAAGGTGAAACTGCTGTTCTTAACCGCCGATTGAACGCGTTCACGGCTTTCCTGAACCGCTGCGTCGGGTAGACCTACAATCAACACTTTGGGTTGTCCGTTGCTTGAGTCTACTTCTACTTCGATGATGACGCCTTCTAATCCGATGACGCCACAAGAAAAAACGCGTGCGAGCATTCGATTAGTTTAGGAGAAGGTTGAAATTCTGTCAAATCAAAATGGGAAGATATTTATGAATCTCCCTTTAAAATTTTCTCGATTTCTTCCAATTCTTTTTGTGTTAATTCCCATTCAGCAGCGACAGCATTCTGATTGACATGATCCAAAGTGGTGGCACCTGAAATTACGGACGCCACCTGAGGTTGTGCCACTAACCAGGCGATTGCCAGTTCATTCATCTCGTGATTGTGATCCTTTGCAAACGTAATTAATTTCTCCAGAATATCATAGTTCTTATCGGTCATGTATTTTTGAACATATTCATTGCTTTCACCACGCGATCCGACTGGCGCAGGTTTTCCCCTCTGGTATTTACCGGTCAGAAAGCCACCTGCCAGAGGAAAATACGGGATTAATGCCAATTTTTCAGCCTGACAGAAGGGGATTACTTCCTTTTCCAGATCCCTTTCAAACATGTGATAATGTGATTGGATCGCTGCAAATGCATTCCAATTCTTGAAATCTGCTAAAAAATTTGCTTTTGCCAGTTGCCAGGCTGCGAAATTGGATGCACCTATATACCGAACTTTACCTTGCTGGATCAAACCATCCAAAGTACTAAGTGTTTCTTCAATGGGAGTATCCGCATCCCAGCGATGCACATAATAAAGGTCAATATGATCACTTTGGAGTCGTTTTAAGCTGGCTTCCACGGCATTAAAGATATGGTATCTGGAGGCACCGCGATTATTGATTCCTACTCCGGTCGGATGGTAAAATTTCGTGGCAAGAAAGAAGCGATCCCATTTGCCTTTGAGCGCGTTTCCTAACACAATTTCAGAATTTCCATTCTGGTATGCATCGGCCGTGTCTAAATGATTAATCCCTAAATCCAGGGCATAATCAATAATTTTATTAACTTCTGATTGATTTGTTTTATCTGATCCAAAACGGTTGGTGCCTATTCCAACGACCGAAACTTTAACGCCAGTATTTCCCAGATTGCGATATTTCAATGTTAACTCCTTGCGTGTTTACTATTCTATTATTCCATTTTCATTATTTTTTTCGGGATGTTGATCTAATTTCCCTTTGCCCAACTGCTGTGAGCGTTCATAGGCAGCCCAGATGGCACGCGAAACAGCTGTTCTAAATCCGGATTTCTCAAGGTAATATAAAGCCGCAGCAGATGTGCCACCGGGGGAAGTGACTTTGTTTCTGAGATCCGCAACGTGAACCGATTGACTTTCGTAATAATCTACCGATCCTCGAATGGTTTCGATCACCAATTGTTCCGCCACGTAACGTGAAAATCCGAGGTGAACAGCAGCGTCCATGAAGGCTTCCATGAATAAGTAGACATACATGGGACCGGTCCCGGAGACAGCGGTGGCCATATCCAGATAATATTCCTCATCCACCTGAACATCTTCACCCAGGGCTTGCAGCATCATGCGGGCTTTTTCCAATTGATGGTCAGATACGCTAGCCGGAGCAAACCAAACAGTTATGCCTTTACCAATCTGACCAGGTGTATTTGGCATGGTGCGTACAACTGTGTTATGAGCCAGACCTTTAGAAATTTTTTCAATCGAAGCGCCAGCAATTATGCTTATTACCACTGCTTTGGCAGGAATATGGCCAGCCAATTCAGCCAGGATTTTTTCCAGGCGTTGCGGTTTGACTGCCAGAACCACCACATCTGCGTTTTCAATCACCTCCAAATTTTGAGATGAAGTTGTTATTCCATATCTGGTTTTCAACTCTTCACAACGTTCCAAGCGAGGTTCGGATGCATGAATATTCTCTGATGAAGTCAGGTTCTGACGTAATAAGCCACCGATTATGGCTTCTCCCATAGCGCCTGCGCCAATAATCGCAAATTTTGTTTGAGTACTCATGAAATGATTCCTTTGATCAAGATAATGAAGTCCAGCGGCCATAAATTGCCATGGAGATGGCATTCTTGCCAGTTTTTTCACTTAACACAACCTCACCTACGGTTGTTTTCCCTTTATGTTTTCGCATCATCTCTTCTAAACCGTAATAAAGGGTTAAAGATGATGCTTTGATGGCGTATGCCGTTATTAAAACAAAGATGGGTTTATCGCTCAATATTTGCCGGCAACTATCCAACAAATCGGGCAAGATTTTGTAAAATTCCCAGACCTCACCTTTGGGCCCACGGCCGAATTTCGGCGGATCGAGGATAATGCCATCATATTTGCTATTACGGCGAATCTCACGTTTAACAAACTTGAATGCGTCGTCCACCAACCAGCGAATGGATTGATCAGAAATCCCGGAGAGTGCCTGATTTTCCTGTCCCCATTGATTCACTTTGCGGGAAGCGTCCAGATGGGAAACAAATGCGCCTGCTTTGGCTGCTGCCAGACTCGCTATACCTGTGTAGCCAAATAAATTCAGCACATTTAAGCGCACATTCGGAATGCTGGCTTGCTGTTGAATCCATTCCCACTGCACGGCTTGTTCGGGAAACACACCCAAATGACGGGAGGCGGATTTCTGAGCCCAGAAAGTCAGGTTTTTGTATTGCATCTTCCAGCGTTCTTCCATCGGACGGTGTTCAATCCAATGCCCGCCATTCTTCTCGGCAGTTGGTAGAAATTCGGCATGGAGTTGATTCCAAACTTTTTCAGGTTTGGACGGCTTCCAGATCGCTTCTGGTTCCGGTCGCTTGATCAAATAAGTACCATAGCGTTCCAGTTTAGATCCATTCCCACTGTCGACCAATTCATAGTCTTTCCAGCCATGGGAGGTAAGTAAATTAATGGTGGGTAAATTCATTGGTTAAATCCGTCTTTTTTTCTAATTTTACAGGACAATCTGATTTTTTTGTTTTTCATTTATCATCACGGCTCATCGACAAGCATTTCTACTGAAAGTATAATCGTAATATGTATCCAGGTATTGAAATTGAATAAGGATACAAAATTATTAATTAAAATATGAGGATTCATGCAATATAACTTTGATGAAATAATTCCCCGTCGAGAAACCGATAGTATTAAATGGAATCTTTATGATAAGGAAATCCTGCCATTTTGGGTGGCAGATATGGATTTCCGATCTCCACAACCGGTAATAGATGCATTGGAAGCAAGGGTCAAACATGGGGTGTTTGGGTATCCATCGGAAAACCTGGTTTTAAAAGAAACGATTAAAGAACGCCTGAGCAATTTGTATCAATGGAATATCTCACTGGAAGATATTGTTTTTTTGCCAGGTGTTGTGAATGGTTTTAATCTGGTTATCCATGCACTTACACAACCTGATCAACAGGTGCTGATGCAGCCGCCTGTTTACCATCCATTTTTATCAGCCCCGCAAAATGCCAGCGCGCACAGGAAAGATGCTCCTCTGCAAATGGATTTACACCGAAGATATCTGATTGATTTTGACCAATTTAAAAGCGCTATTGATTCAAATACCAGTATGTTCTTACTATGCAATCCACATAATCCCGTTGGAAGGGTATTTACCGAAAATGAATTATTATCGATGGCAGATATTTGTTTGAAGAAAGATATATATATTTGTTCGGATGAAATTCATGCTGATATTATTTGTCCCGGTTATCAACATATACCGATCGCATCGCTCAACCCAGAAATTGCCCAAAAAACCATTACATTAATGGCACCCAGTAAAACCTATAACATCGCAGGTCTGGGATTTTCCTTTGCCGTGGCACAAAATCCGGAATTACGAAAAAATCTAAAGCAGGCACGAGTTGGCATTGTCCCGGAAGTGAACTTATTAGGTTATACAGCCGCTTTGGCAGCTTATCAACATGGTGATGAATGGTTATCACAATTATTAATTTATCTGAATGGCAACTATCGGGCTCTGGTTGAATATATCCATGAAAACATCCCGGACATAAAAATCACACCGGTTGAAGGCACTTATCTGGCATGGTTGGATTGTCGCGATTTAGAAATAGAAAAGAGTCCCTATGAATTTTTCCTTCAGGATGCTGGAGTAGCTTTCAACGATGGAAAGATATTTGGACATGGTGGGGAGGGCTTTGTACGCTTTAATTTTGGATGCCCACGCAGTATGATGATAGAAGGATTGGAGCGGATGAAACAGGCATTGGAGACGTGAAACAGAAAGCATAAGCATGAATAACGCTGCATCAAACTCAACTCAGAATTCAAAATCATTGCTGCAGGGATGTCTCATATTCTTACTGGTCATTCTGGTTGTTTTCATTCTCGTCTGGGTTGGTTTGATTGGCGCAGGTGCATATTTGATCGTGGGTGATCGAGTCAAACCGGTTGATGCCATTGTGGTCTTAAGTGGCGATGAGGGGGATCGTGTGGAAGAAGCCATCAAGTGGTATGAAAAAGGGTACGGAAAATATTTGGTCATCACAAAAACACACACGGAAGATATAGGAGAAGGACAGACTTATAGTGAAAAGCTGATGCGGATTGCCATTGATGCTGGCGTACCGGCAGATTCCATGTTTGTCACAGCAGGAGAGTCATCTTCAACAATAGAAGAAGCTATGGCTGTTAAAGTACTGGCAAAACAACGCAATATTACATCGCTACTGGTGATTACTGCACCTTATCATACGCGGCGCACACAGATGATCTTCAACCGTGAATTTAAAGATTCTGATATTAAAGTTCTGGTACATCCGGTGGAAGAAAGCTGGTATAAACCTCTGACCTGGTATTTATCTCCGCAGGGTTGGCGTCAGACTCTGGCAGAATATGCCAGTCTGCTTTTGATCTGGTTTAATGCCTGAACAGGTCAGGTGATCATATGATGAGAAAATTGGAACAATTAATACCCTCCATTGTTGTCATATGCTTACCTTTCCTGATCTCTCTCTACCTGGATGTAACTCCTTATTCAAAAACAATCGAATCCCAATGGCAAAGTTTCGATTTATACAAGAATACAAACCAAACAGAAAAATGGATTGAAATCGCACATACGATTTTGAGACAACAACCCTGGCATGCCAATTTATGGATCAGGTTGGCAGAAAAACAAATCCAAAATGGAAACCTTGAAGATGCCGTTCATTCTTTCAAAGTAGCTGATTCAATCTCAGCATTGACGGTCGATCAAACATTTCTTCTGGGGCAGGTTTATTGGGATGTCAATCAATTGGAGAATGCTTATGCTACATGGCAAACGATTAATAATCATAAAGATTTAAGAGCTGAAGATTTACCGGCATTGATACAGATTCAACAATCGAAAAATGATTGGTTTGGTGCCTACCAGACATTATTGAAATGGAAGGAAATCGACCCTGAAAATAAAGATCTTGTTCTGCCTCTGGCTTTTTCACAAATTATATTTGAACCGGAAGCAGCCCTAACAACCATAACCAGCTCTACCAATCGCAAAATCCAATCTCTTTTACCCGAAATTGAGATGATCATACAGGAAGAGAATCCTGTGTATCAAATGGTTTTATCCGGGAATCTATTGGCATCCATCGGTGAATGGAATTATGCCAGTGCGGCTTATGCCTATGCAACGCGTCTGGATCCTGAATACGCGGAAGGTTGGGCCTTGTATGGAAATGCATTAATCAATTCTGGTAAAGATGGCATTTCTGCTCTGAATAAAGCACTGAGCATCTCACCAAAATCGATCATTACCAGAGCATTTTTAGCCTCCTATTGGCGGACACAGAATGATTTTGAGCGTAGTCTGGAAATGTATCAGGAATTATCCAGTGATGAGCCTGGTGAGGCTATTTGGCAACAAGAATTGGGAAATACATACATCCTGGCAGGAAATGTGGATAAAGCATTACAGGCATTTATAAAAACTACAAAAATCGAACCTGGAAACTCATATTATTGGATTAATCTGGCACGATTTTGTGGAGAATACAAGGTTGAAATTCAAGAAATTGGATTACCGGCAGCAAGACAGGCTCTTTTAATTGATGAGAATAATTGGGAAGCTTATGATACCCTGGGATGGTTATTCTTAATATTGGAGGATTACACTTCAGCAGAACGTTTCTTAACTTCAGCCTATAAAGCAGCGCCTGAATCTGCATTGGTAAATTTGCATTTGGGACAACTCTTTTATTTCCGGAACAAAACACAACTTTCCACTTATTTTTTGAAACGCACTATCGAATTTGCGGAAAATGACGCATTAATTCAATTGGCAAATAAATTCCTGAGCCCTTGAGCGCATTTCCATATCCATGTTAAAATCATTTCCAATGAAAAGAATAATTTTTTCTTTGTCCCTGATCGTCATATTAAATGCCTGTTCTGTGGTGGATAGGCTTTTTCCTGTGAGTACAGAGATCCCTCCGTCTGGAACAGTATTATTCAGCGATACTTTTTCTTCGAACGAAAGTGGATGGAATACATGGAATCAGAATGGCTCTTATGTGATTTATCAGGCGGATGGGTTGCGTTTTTTTGTTGACAAACCGCACCTGGATTTCTATTCGAAACCTGGATATACATTCACTGATGTTCGGATTGAAGTAGAAGCTATTAAGATCGGTGGACCGGATAATAATACCTTTGGTGTTATTTGTCGGATGCGGGATGAAAAGAATTATTACGCTTTTGTGATCAGCAGTGATGCCTATGCTGGAATTATAAAAGTGGAAGATGGAGTTTACCAGCTTATCAACAGCGAATCCATGGAATTTGCCCCGTCTGTTCGTCAAGGCAAAGCCATTAATTCTCTGGTAGTAACCTGTCAGTATAATTTTTTGAAGTTGGACATTAATGGACAAAACCAGTTTTCCATCCAGGATAACAGCTTTACACAAGGCGATGTAGGTTTGATAGCAGGCAGTTTCGAAGAACCTGGTGTGGATATTTTCTTTGATAATCTGACTGTTTTTCAACCATAAGGTTTTTTGTTATGAATGTTTATTTTGATACGATTGGTTGTCGTCTCAACCAGAGTGAAATTGAAATTATGGCTGCTCAATTCAGAAGGGCAGGACACATTGTCGTGGAAGATGCTGGTAAAGCAGATCTGGTGATTGTCAACACCTGTGCGGTGACCAGTGCAGCTGCTTCCGACTCCCGACAAAAAATCCGCCAGGCAGCCCATAAAGGGGCAGGTCATATTATTGCCACCGGGTGCTGGGCGACACTGGAGCCGCAAGCAGCATTGAACCTGCCTGGGGTGGAAAACGTGGTTTTAAATGAGAACAAAGACAAATTGGTATCCGATTTTTTGCATATTACACCCTTGATATTTGATCTGGAACCGCTGGCGCGAGAACCTTTGCCGGGAGATCACTTAAGAACGCGGGCTTTTCTGAAAGTGCAGGATGGCTGTGATAATTTCTGCACATTTTGCATTACCAGGGTAGCACGAGGGAAAGGTGTCAGCCGACCCCTGGTTGAGGTAATGGTGGATGTCAAGAGTGCACTGGATGGCGGCGTGAAGGAAATTGTTCTGACCGGTGTACATTTAGGATCGTGGGGAAAAGATATAGATCACACATTACACCTGCGAGACTTGATTGAGACGATTTTAAAGGAAACCAACATTCAGCGTTTACGATTATCCTCACTGGAGCCCTGGGATCTGGGCGAGGATTTCTTCAGCCTATGGGAGGATCCCAGATTATGTCCGCATTTGCATTTACCATTGCAATCAGGCTCAGGGGCTATTTTGAAAAGGATGGCGCGCAAAACAACTCCGGAAAAGTACATACGCATTATTCAGGATGCCAGAGCAGTGGTACCGGATATGTCCATCACAACCGACATGATCGTTGGCTTTCCTGGAGAGACTGATGAACTATTCGAAGAATCGATGGAATTTGTTCGGCAAGTGAATTTTGCAGGGGGACACATTTTTCCGTTTTCCGCCCGACCGGGTACTGCCGCAGCGACTTATGAACATCAAATTCCCAAAGCAATACGGAAACGACGTTCGGCTGCCATGCGGGCAGTTTTTGCAGAGATGACCTATCAATACCAATCAGCATATCTGGGAAAAACCGCCGAGGTTCTGTGGGAGAGTGGGGAGCAGATGCCAGATGGTCGCTGGTTGATGAAAGGTCTGACCGGAAATTATTTGCGCATAGCCATAAAATCTCCATTCAATTTAGCCAACCAAATTACTAAAACGAAATTAACAGCTTTTTCAGAGCATGGGTTAAATGGAGAAATCGCTCGTTAAAGAAGAAAAGACCGCCATTGCTGATGGTCTTTTTTGTAATTTATTGGATTCTTATTTTACGATGATGGTGATTGGCAGATTACAAATAATATTGCTTCCCTGTACCAGAGCCCAATTGGTGGTGTATGTACCAGCGGTGTGAAGGGCAAGCATATCCACTCTGATTTTCACGGAGTCACCGGATTTCACTGTTTCATTGAAGTCATACAGAGATTCATATTTGTGTAGTTCCGTTCCTCGAATGTACTTGTAATCCAGTGTACCTGCTTCCCAGGTTTTTCCACTGATGTTCTTGACAGTCCAGACTGCATCGAAATCTTCTCCTGCTTTCATCACTGCTGACAGAGCTGGCGAGCTTGAAACCTGACAAATTGAGCTGGTGACTGGAGTTGCTACCGCTGGAATCGTTCCACTGGTTTCATTCTTGAAATAGTTGTATGCATAAACACCTGCTGCGCTATCCAATCTTACTGTGATTTTCTCAACATCTTTAACCTTTTCAGGTAGAAGCACTGTGAATTTGAATGTTCCTCCACTACCTGAATTGATGGTTCCAACTTCAACATAATCCTTGAAAAAGTTATCTAATGAACCGACCCGGATTTTGAATACCTGATTGGCTGGGAAAAGATCTGCCTGAACCGTTACAGCCACATTTTTTTCTACACCTATAATGGTAATCATCGCCTTTGGCTGCTCAGTAGCTGTAGCCGTTGGTGTGGCTGGTATGGCTGTTGGTAAAATCACAGCTGTTGCAGTCGGCAATGGGGTAGAAGATGGTAAAGGTTCCTGTGTAGGTTCTACCGTTGGAACTGGCGGTAAAGCGGTAGCTGTAGATTCTGTGACAGTTTCAGCTGCTAACGTTTGAGATATTTCCGTCCGGATCGCATCCAGGGCTTTATCGATTTCTTCCGGCGAGACAGTTGGTGAACTGCCTGGGCTGCAAGCAACTAAGAATGCAATCAAAATAACACTTAATAATAGTTTCATGTTTCTCATTTCAGACTCCTTAAGATTAACCTTCATACATAAGACGAAGAAATCTGTGAATAAGTTCCCAAAGAAAAATAGAAAGACCAGATTTTTAGGCTGGTCTTTTTTACAGTTGTTTTTGCTTCAACCTGAGTTGAAGCGAATTCTTGAAATGATAAACTAATTAGAAATCCAGTTTTTGAATCGTATCTTTCAGGATATTGGCGGATTTTTCCAGACCAGTTTTTTCATCATCATTCAATTTAAGTTTCAGCACCCTCTCAATTCCTCCACGATCAATAACCGTTGGTAATGAGAAACAGACATCCTGAAGATCATAATAATCATCGATCAGACTGGAAACGGAAAGGACTGTGCTTTGATCGCGCAAAACGGCTTCAATGATTCTTTCCAAACCGGTTCCGATCGCGTAATAGGTCGCTCCTTTGCGCTCAATAATGTGATAAGCAGCATCCCGTGTTTGAGTGAAAATCTGGGTGAGATCATCATCACTGCAAGCCATCAGATTGGTTTTGCAATAATCCGTCAAACTCATCCCGGCTATATTCGCCAGAGACCAGACAGCCACCTCGCTATCTCCATGTTCACCAATGATAAAAGCATGAACACTGCGGGGATCCACATCAAATCGTGTGGATAACAGATAACGGAAACGGGCTGTATCGAGGATAGTGCCTGATCCGAAAACCCGTTGCGCTGGTAACCCGGATACTTTGATGGAAACATAAGTTAAAACATCCACCGGATTTGTGGCAATCAGTATCAATCCATTGGGATTGTATTTCACAATTTCAGGAATGATTTGTTTAAAAATATCGGTGTTTCTTTGTGCAAGATCCAACCTTGTTTCTCCTGTTCGTTGAGCCGTTCCTGCTGTCACGACTGTGATTGCTGCACCCTGGGCATCTTTATAATCACCCGCATAAATCCTGGTGGGTCGAACGAGTGGAACAGCATGCATCAGATCCATTGCTTCACCTTCAGCTTTATGGGTATTACGATCTATCAGCACAATTTCAGTTGCCAGACCGGAGAGTGTCAGTGCATACGCAAGTGTGGCTCCTACATTTCCAATGCCAACAATTGCAACCTTATTCGTTATATGTGGAGTAAACATTTCTACATCTCCAAATTTCTGAATTTCTGGTAAAATTTATTTTTGATATCCAGTAATTATATCGCAAGCCCACTTCCAAGTTTGCTGAACAATTGCACTGGAAAAAGGATGAAAAAAAGCTGATCAGGTTTGACCACAATACTCCGTTGCGGTATAATAATCGCTTGTCGGTTTTTTAGTTTTGATATAATTCAACTTTGAAAGGAATAATCTATGCCCAAACGGACATACCAACCGAAGAAAAAACATCGTATTCGAGTGCATGGTTTTCGAGCACGAATGGCAACCAAAGGTGGACGTGATGTATTGAAACGCCGTCGTCTTCGTGGACGCAGTAGTCTTGCAGTAACGCTACCTCATGTTAAAAGAATTAGCTGGTAAAGTTAATTTCTTGTTCGGATCAAACCTGTCATCAGATGATTTGCGGACAGGTAAATGAGTGAAACGCAACTATCGATTAACGCGATCAAACGATTTTCAACGGGTAAAGCAAACAGGAAAATCCATTGCCCATCCTCTACTCGTTTTGATCATATTGCCAAACCCTGATGGGTTACTCAGAATTGGAGTATCTGCTGGTAAGGCTGTTGGAAATGCTGTTACAAGAAATCGTGCGAAACGCCGGATGCGAGCCAGTTTGAGCGAATTAATGGAAAATATTCAGCCTGGTTGGGATCTGGTGTTTCTGGCAAGAAAACCAATTGTGGATGCTGCTTTTTGTGATATTATCGCAGCAGAGATCTGCTTGCTAAAGCGTGCAGGATTGTTTTTGGACGAAAGTGGAAGGAAATGAGTTATCTACACGAGTATCCGAATGAGCCTACTTTAAATTCCTTACCATTCAATTTGAGAAATTTTCCGCGCTGGATATTATTGGTTTTCATTCGTTTATATCAGAAACTAATTTCTCCAGCATTACCGGCGAATACCTGCCGCTTCTATCCCAGCTGTTCTCATTATGGGTATCAGGCCATTTATAAACATGGAGCCATAAAAGGTTTATTGATGGCGATCTGGCGGGTGTTGCGTTGCAATCCATTTAACCCCGGTGGTTACGACCCTGTTCCCTGAATGAATCAGGTTTAATGAGTTTAATTACCCCCTGAAATTAAAGAGTTCAATGAAGAAAAAAATATTAATAATTACAATGTTTGTCATGCTGACATTAAGCTTGTCCGCTTGTAGTGGAGTCTTGAATGCCAGTGGTTGGCCAGGTATTTCCGGTGATGAGGATTCTGTTTATGTTGCCTATGCAAATCAGGTTTATGCATTACGGTTAAAAGATGGATCTCTGAATTGGCGATACCCTGAAAAAGTTGAAGCAGCGAGAACTTATTATGCAAACCCTGCTATCAACGGATCGAATATAATCGTTGGCGATTATAAAAACACTTTGTCGGCGTTGAATATTCAAACCGGTATAGAAATCTGGACCTTTGAAGGTGCAACTAACCGCTATATTGGTGGTGCACTCGTGGTTGGAGATACAATTTTAGCTCCTAATGCGGATCATAATTTATACGCATTGGACTTGAATGGTAATCTAAAATGGAAATTCACAGCCAATCATGCACTCTGGTCCACTCCAATTGTTCATGAAGATGTAGTTTACCTGTCTTCCATGGACCATTATTTATATGCGATTAATATCAAAAGTGGCCAATCAATTTGGGAAGTAGACATGGGTGGTGCAATCGTTTATAGCCCAACCTTTGATACAGATACGATCTTTGTGGCGACTCTTGCGAATGAAGTGGTTGCTGTTAATGCAAAGAACGGTGCAATTCTATGGAAGAATAAATCCGAAGTGGGTTTATGGTCTCAGCCAGTATATGACAATGGAGTAGTTTATTATGGTGATACTGCTGGAAAAATATTTGCGGTGTCTGCTACTGATGGAAATGCTGTATGGGATTATGTGATGGGTGAGATGGTATCTGGAGCGCCAGCAGTCATGCCTGATGGAGTTGTATTTGCGGGTGAAAATGGCAAGTTGGTTGCTTTGGATTTCAATGGAAACATCTTGTGGACTCGCTCCATTACTGGAAAATTGTATACTGGCCCAGTAATTGTGGATGGCTTGTTGGTTTTGGGTATTTCTCAAGGGGAAGAAGTCATCAAAGCTTACGATTTTAATGGCAATGAGATCTGGAAATTCACGCCAGAAAAGTAAAGGCAGGTTAAAAAATGTGGGATGCAATAATCATTACTCCCTTTATAAATGTAATACTATTTATTTACAGTATCGTTGGTAAAAACTTCGGGATTGCGATCATTCTCTTCACCATCATAATACGTTTAATCACTCATCCTTTGATGGTTAAGCAAATTAAAGGCGCCCAGGGTATGCAGAATATGCAACAGGACGAAGAGTGGAAAAAAGTACAGGAAAAATATAAGGGCGATAAGGAAAAATTAGCCCAGGAGCAAATGAAGTATTACAAAGAAAAAGGTATCAACCCATTTGCCTCCTGTTTACCAACTTTGATCCAATTTCCAATTATCATCGCTCTATACCAGAGTATTATTGCTGCTTTAGCAGCAACTCCAGTAGAGGTGCTTAATTTGGTCCGTCACGTCTATTCAGATTTTCTGGATGTCTCAAGTATCATACCGTTGAACAGTCAATTTTTATGGATGGATTTAGGGCAACCAGAACGATTAAATCTCCCATTTCTTTCATTTGGAATTCCAATTCTGGCTATATTGGTGGTTATTTCAACCTATGTCCAATCAAAATTGATTCAACCACCATCACAAAATCCAAAAGATCAAACGGCGATGATGGGTAATATGATGAACATATACATGCCTTTCTTTATGGGTTATCTGGCATTGACATTGGCATCGGGATTATCTTTATACTTCCTGGTATCAAACCTACTCGGTATTGCCCAATATGCAATGTTAGGAAAAGTCAATTGGAGAAACCTCTTGCCTGGCAAAAAAACCAATAAACCAGTGGCAGTTTCAACAAAACGGAAAAAGTAGAAAGTTGGATCTCTTATGGAATACAAAAAAATTACCCAGGAATTCATAGCTCCTACTGTTGAAGAAGCAATCGAACAAGGGGCAAAGACATTAGGAATAGCGCAAGACAAGTTGGATGTTGAAGTATTGGATCAAGGCAGTAAAGGTCTGTTTGGGTTGGGGAGTAGACAAGCTCGTGTACGACTTTCTATTCGCAATGGAGAAGAGAAAAAACCTGAACTGAACCCCAAAACTGAAAGAGCTACTGTTGAAAAACCAATAGCTGAAAAACCTTCTCCAATTGTTACAGATACCGTTGAGATCGAAAAAGACCCGGTTTTAAAATTAGCCGAAGATGTTGTTTGGGAATTGCTTCAAAAAATGCACATCGATGCAAAAGTTGAAGCAAAGTACGTTGCACCCATCGATGAACGAGACCAGAGAATGGTGCAGGTGGAAATACTGGGCAGAGATTTAAGCATCCTGATCGGCCGCCGTAGCGAAACCTTGAATTCACTTCAATATATCAGCAGTCTGATCGTTGCCAAAGAATATGGAGAATGGGTTCCCCTAATGATTGATGTGCAGGGATATAGGGAACGACGTGAAAGACAATTAAAGGTTCTGGCACGTAGAATGGCAGAGCAGGTTGTTCACACGGGTCGAAGACAAAATCTGGAACCGATGCCAGCCAATGAGCGTCGAGTGATCCATCTGGAGTTACGGAATCATGAATATGTGATGACGGAGAGTGTTGGTGAAGAACCAAATCGTAAAGTAACAATTATTCTCAAAAAACAAAAGTAAGTTAAATAAAAGAACGCTAATAAATTCATTGTTGGCGTTCTTTCTTTTTTAAATGGGGTTTTTACGAAAGGTGAAATGATGAAAGCTGTCGATATCATCATCAAAAAAAGAGATAAACAAGAACTCAGTAAAGATGAAATAGAATTCTTCATCAATGGATTTACTGCTGGTGATATACCAGATTACCAGGCAGCTGCATGGGCAATGGCTGTGTTATTGAATGGCATGACTGATCAGGAGACGACATATTTAACCCTGGCTATGGCTCATTCTGGTGAGATTCTTGATTTATCCGACGTGGTTGATATCTGCCTGGATAAACATTCAACCGGTGGTGTGGGCGATAAAACCACCCTGGTGGTTGAACCACTTGTTGCGGCTTGTGGTTTGCCTTTTGGAAAGATGTCGGGACGTGGTTTAGGATTCAGTGGTGGCACACTGGATAAGATGGAATCCATTCCTGGTTACCGGGTTGACCTAACCCGAGAAGAATTCATCCAGCAACTAAAATTAATCGGGATTGTATTATCCGGTCAAAGTGGAGATTTGGCGCCTGCAGATGGCAAAATGTATGCCTTGCGAGATGTAACCGGCACTGTACCATCAATGCCGCTCATTGCCTCCTCTGTTATGTCCAAAAAAATTGCCGGGGGTGCTCAGGTTATCGTTCTGGATGTTAAAGTGGGGGTTGGGGCTTTTATGACCACATTGGAAGATGCCAGAATACTCTCTCGTTTGTTAGTTTCGATTGCACAAATCAGTGGTCGCAAAGCCGTTTGTATGTTGTCAGACATGAATCAACCCCTGGGAAATGCCGTTGGAAATTCCCTGGAGCTCCTGGAAGCCATTGATACTTTACATGGTGGCGGACCAAATGATTTCGTAGAACATTGTCTTTCTGCTGCTGCTTATCTTGTTATGTTGGGCAAGAAAGCCAAGAATTTGATACAGGCTCGACAAATGGTGGAAGATGTCCTTAAAAATGGTAAAGCCTGGGAAAAATTCCGCCAAATGGTTATTGCCCAGGGAGGCGATGTTAAATTCATTGACCAGCCAGATCTATTACCAAAAGCCATTTTTATTGAGACGAAAAATGCAGATAAGAATGGATTTGTCCACTGGATCGATGCGCGCATCATAGGTGAAACCTCAGTCGATCTGGGTGCGGGAAGAGCTAAGAAAGGTGATCCTGTCGATCATGCTGTTGGAATAATTGTTCATCATAAAGTTGGGGATTATGTAATTGCAGGTGAACCACTGTTCACAATCCATGCTAATTCTAAGGAAAAACTGGAATTGGCGAAACGGCAGGTGCTTCAGGCTTACAAGATTGAAGAAGAAAAATGCGAACCTCTGCCATTATTTTATGAAATCGTGGATTAGATATATCGGTCGAAAATTTCCATGGAAGTGCTCACGAGCACTTCTTTTTTTGGCGATTTAAATAAGAGTGTGTACTCGGCTTATGGGTTGAAACATGGGTTGAAAACCCGTCTAATGATTTTTTTTTGCTTGTGATATACTCTGCTGCGGATATTATTCTGGAGATTTTTATGACGAAAAAAGCGAAGATCTACTTTATTACCTCAATAATCCTGTTTGTATTAGGAGTTGCCATAGGTCTATTTCTGTGGACAGGGTCAGTTTGGGCTGATCTTGAAGGCTACATGTTCCAACCAGCCACTCATGCAGATAGGTCTGAATTTAATTTATTATGCCCACACCTGATCACAACCAATGATTTCGGTGTGATTTCCATAGGAATCGAAAATAATTTTGACAAAGATGTTAAGAAAGTTGTTCGGGGATATAAATCTTTAGGATATGTCATTTATGTTGCCTCCGATGAAACATCGTTGGAACTGACTCCAGGTGAATCTGAGGTAATGCATTGGTATATTTATCCAGAAGATGCTGCCTGGAACAGATTTGTTTTATTCAGAGTGAATATTATCAGTAGTCGTGGAACTGGTTTGACAACTGCTTCCTGTGGGGTTATGGTCGTAAATGTACCTTTTCTGAAAAGCAACCAATTTTTCTTGCTGGCACTGTTATCCGGAACACTTCTGATAGCAGCGGGAATTTACCTGATGTATCGTTCATCGTTATTACAGGGAAAAAACAATTTTTATTACGAACGGCTTATGCTTTCCATTACCGGCGTAATGATTATTGGTTTGTTGCTTGCATTTTTTGGTCAATGGCTTGTAGGAGGTTTATTATTGGTTGCAATGTATCTTTTCCTGATGGTTACCATTACTCATTATGTTCAAAAATGGATGGATAAACCTCCTGCACCGGAGATTTGACAAAATGAATAATCAAAATAAGGTATCATCTCAATAAATCGGGGTAAGCGGGTGTTTTTGGCGTGCTGGGGCACGCCAAAAACACCCTGACCGCTGATTATTGAAAAGACACAAAATAAGCTCATAATTGAATTTTCCCAGGAATTCTGGTATGATTTGGGGCAATCTTAAAAAAGCGATGATGGAAACGAGTAAGCATTCTTCATCAAACAGCGAACCTGGAATTGGTGTGAGCCAGGGTTGAACAGAATGCCCAAAATCCTTCCGGAGCTGCAAACTGAAAAGGCAATCAGGAAGATGCCTGAGTAAGTACGCCGGGAATCAACCCGTTACCAATAACTCGGGATAACGGACCATGTTTTCATGGTCAGGAGTCCTGGTAAGTGTCCGTCGAAAGACGGGAAGCGGGGTGGTACCGCGAAGTATGAAAATCGACCTTCGTCCCTGTGTGCGTAAACCTTAAGGTTTACCCAGGAGGAAGGTTTTTTATTATCTATTGATAGAAAGAGGTAGTATGACAACAAAGATGTTTAAAAAAGCATCAAGTACGATAAATTTCGTTGAACAGGAACACGAGGTTCTTGAGTTTTGGAAAAGCAGTGATGCTTTCAATAAAATGAGAGAATTACATAAAGGACAGCCAACCTGGTCTTTTCAGGATGGTCCTATTACAGCAAATAATCCGATGGGTGTTCATCATGGATGGGGGCGTACTTACAAAGATGTGTTTAATCGTTTTTGGACTATGCGTGGGCGCGAATTACGTTATCAGAACGGATTTGACTGCCAGGGCCTTTGGGTGGAAGTGGAAGTGGAAAAAGCGTTAGGTTTTACTACCAAAAAAGATATCGAGGACTACGGATTGGCGAAATTCGTACTCAAATGCAAAGAGCGCGTTTTACGTTATGCTGCTGTTCAAACAGAACAATCTGTTCGTCTGGGTTACTGGATGGACTGGAATGACCCCCAATTACTGCGTGAGATGGCAGATAAGTTAGTGGAAGATCCAACACAGGTGATGACTGTACCTGGCCCTAACGGCCCGGTTACTGATACGGTTGAGCAATTGGTAGGTAGGCTGGGTTCGGCTGATTTAGGTGGAAGCTACTTTACTTTCTCTAATGAAAATAACTATATGATCTGGCGTTTTCTTAAAACCTGTTGGGAACGCGGCTGGCTGTATCAAGGTGCTGATGTAATGCCCTGGTGTCCGCGCTGTGCAACAGGACTCAGCCAGCATGAGATCGTTACTGATGGTTATGATGAACTAACCCACATCAGCGTCACCTTGCGATTCCCGCTTCGCGGCCGTTCAGGAGAATCCCTGCTGGTATGGACTACCACACCCTGGACATTGACCAGCAACGTTGCTGCAGCGGTTGGTCCGGAATTAACTTATGTTAAAGTAAAGCAGGGAGACGAAATCTTTTACCTATCTAAGGGGACCACACACATGCTTAAAGGTACGTTTGAGGTACTGGCAGAGTTAAAAGGTTCCGAAATGGAAGGTTGGGTTTACGATGGGCCATTCGATGAATTAGAAGCAGCGAATATGATCGGCGGCCGTACTGAATTGAGAGATCTGGTCAAGGATGTCAGGATTAATGCAGTTCAGGCTCACCAGGTAATTCTATGGGATGATGTGGGTGATGCAGAAGGTACCGGAATTGTACATATTGCCCCTGGCTGTGGTGCCGAAGACTTCAAGTTAGGCCGTGAGCATGGATTCCCCATGCTGGCACCACTGGATGAAGAGGGTGTTTTCCTTTCCCATTTTGGTTTTTTCACTGGTATGCATGTTTCAGAAGTGGCTCCTCATGTCTTTAAGGCATTGGAAGAGAATGGTCGCATGTACAAAGTGGAAAATTACACACACCGCTATCCTACCTGCTGGCGTTGTAAGACAGAATTGGTCTTCCGGTTGGTGGATGAATGGTACGTGAGCATGGGTGAAACCTATGACAAACCGCGTGAGGAATTGACTTCTGCAGAGAAAGATCGCAGTCTGCGCTATCAAATCATGGATGTCGTCGATCAGATTCGATGGATTCCTGAGTTCGGTCATGCCCGTGAATTGGACTGGTTAAAGAACATGCACGACTGGATGATCTCAAAGAAACGTTATTGGGGTCTGGCTTTACCAATCTGGGTTTGTGGTTCCTGTAAACATTATGAAGTTATCGGAGATGATATCGAATTGAAGGAACGTGCTGTGGAGGGAAGGGATCAATTCGAAGGACATACACCACATCGCCCCTACGTGGATGCCATCAAAATAAGTTGCCCCAAATGTGGCGCACTGATGAAGCGTATTTCTGATGTAGGCAATCCCTGGTTAGATGCCGGTATCGTCAGCTTCAGTACGATTGGCTACCGAAATGATCTAACCAACTGGCGCAAATGGTACCCAGCGGACTGGATCAGTGAATCTTTCCCTGGTCAGTTCCGCAACTGGTTTTACAGCCTGTTGGTGATGGCAACAGTTCTGGACAATACGCCACCATTCCGACAAGTTTTCAGCTATGCGTCCTTGCTGGCAGAAGATGGACGCGAGATGCATAAAAGCTGGGGAAATTCCATCGAATTTAACGAAGCTGCTGACAAAATGGGTGTAGACGTAATGCGCTGGATGTACTGTTCCCAGAAACCTGAAAACAATCTGCTCTTCGGTTATAACAAAGCCGAAGAAGTACGCCGTGGTTTTCTGATCCCGCTATGGAATGTATATAGCTTCTTTGTTACCTATGCTACCATGGATGGATGGCAGCCAAATACCCAAGGGTTTGATCCCCAAACACCAGAAGGAGCAACACCGCTCAGTGACAATCCATTGGACCGCTGGATACTGGCTCGTTTAAATGACATTACCGGTCGGGTAAATGAAGCGCTGGAAAACTCAGATTCGTTTGCTGTGACTTTGATGATTGAACCGTTCGTTGAAGATCTGACTAACTGGTATGTCCGCCGAAGCCGCCGACGTTTCTGGAAGAGTGAACATGATGCGGATAAGAATACTGCCTATGCCACACTTTATCATGTGCTGGTTAAATTCAGCCGTTTATTGGCCCCTTTTGTTCCTTTTGTTACGGAAGTCATGTATCAGAATTTGGTACGGTCGATCTACGAAAACGCTTATGAAAGCATCCATCTTACCAATTATCCGCAGATAGATGAAAATGCATTGGATGGTGAATTGGTTGTGCAAATGAATTTGGGGCGGCGTATTGCCAGTTTGGGTTTAGGGGCACGTGCAAGCGCTAATTTAAAGGTCCGCCAGCCACTATCCCGGGTACTGGTGTACACAGCTGATCAGAAATATCAACTTCCCGATTTTCTCGTGGAGATCATTCGCGATGAGCTAAATGTCAAATTCTTCGAAACAGTTTTACAAGCCGAGAAATTGGTCAGCTATCGTATTTTACCCAACAATAAATTGTTGGGTCCGCGCTTTGGTAGTCGATTCCCTGCATTGAAGGAGGCATTGACCAAATTACAAGGAGATTCATCAGCACATAAAGCTATTGCTAATAATGAATCATTAAAAGTGATTGTGAATGATGAAGTTGTCGAACTTTCTTCTGAAGAAGTGTTGGTAGAGACTCAACCAGTTGAAGGTTTGGCTGTGCAGTCGGATCAATTAGTCACCGTGGCGATAGATTCGGTCATCACACCTGAACTCAAGTTAGAAGGTTTAGCTCGTGAGTTTGTTCGGCGTGTTCAGGATTTAAGAAAGACAGCTGATTTCGAAATTTCTGACCGGATCAGATTGGTTTATTCTGCAACACCTAAATTAACACAAGCGGTCAATGAGTTTTCTAAATATATAAAGAATGAAACACTGACACTTGAATTAGTGGCAGGTGAACCGAGTCCACAAATGACACAGATTGTGAGTGAATTTGATGGAGAAACCGTAAAACTAGGCGTTGAGAAACTATAAGTAACTCTAAGAAAAAAATCCAGACAATTCCTATTTTGAAGGGTTGTCTGGATTTTGTGTAATAAAGTTTTATTTTTTGTTATGAGAAATTTCGAAATCGTTGGGGATATACCACAAGAAATTGGCAGTTACTGCTTGATATTTCATTTAAATAATTCTATGAATGTTTCGATTGGTAAATCAGGAAGATCTGTTTAATGCTGGATATTATTTTTACTTTGGAAGCGCAAAAGGTAGCGGGGGATTACAGGCTAGATTGCTTCGCCACATTTCAATGGAAAAGAAAAAATTCTGGCATATAGATTATTTGCGTCCTTATATGGATTTTGTAGCAGCCGTTTTCACAATGCAAACAAATCAAGAATGCGTATGGTGTCAGAAAATTCAAGAAAATGACCCCTTCAAGGTTCCAGTACAAAGATTCGGTGCCAGCGATTGTTTATCATCCTGCAAAGCCCATTTATTGTATTCGGATTTTCTGATGGGTCTCAATGAATTTTTGGAATATTTGAAAATTCCTTACTCAAACAATGATCAACTTTATTTATTCTTCCAAGAAAATAACGAAAGTACGGTAAAATCAAAAGGGAAAAATTAATTTTGAAGAAATTGTGAATTTAAGTTTGTAACAATTTCTAACCTGTTAATGAGGTCTTTTTTTGAAAAAATTACTACGAACTTACTCATTATTAATCGTAACTGCGATTGTAATAATCAGCCTGGATCAATATACAAAATACCTGGTTCGCCAAAACCTGGATTTATGGACGGAAACCTGGGTGCCATGGGATTGGATGTTGCCATATGTAAGAATCGTACACGTACAGAATACCGGTGTTGCCTTTGGAATGTTTCAGGGATTCGGAGATATTTTTTCCATTGTCGCAATTATTGTTGCCCTGATTATTGTTTTCTATTTTCCCAGAGTTCCAGCATCGGACTGGTCTTTAAGATTAGCAATGAGTTTACAACTTAGTGGCGCTTTAGGTAACCTGATCGATCGTTTGACGATTGGGCATGTAACCGACTTTGTTTCAGTTGGAAATTTTCCGGTTTGGAATATTGCCGATGCAAGTATCACGATCGGTGTGGTTGTTTTGATCTTAGGTGTTTGGATCACTGAGATTGAGGAAAAGAAGAAAAAAGTTACAAATCAGGAATCGCAAGTCGAAAGCGATACTGATTTGATGGAAAATGTCTGAGTGGACATGAATAATATTTTTAATTTAAAATTTGATTTAACGGAAAGCCAACGTCTTGATAAATATCTGGTTGATCAATTTCCCGATTTCTCACGATCCCGATTACAGACATTTATACGGGGTGGTATGGTTTGTGTTAATGGAAAACCAGTATTAAAGGGTGGTATAAATCTCGAAAAAGGGAGTGAAATCTCCATAACAATTCCTCCGATTGTAAAAAGTAACCTGATTCCGGAACAGATTCCACTGGATATTATTTTTGAGAACGCTGATTTGATGATTGTTAATAAACCAGCCGGGATGGTTGTTCATCCTGCATCTGGTCACCTTTTCGGCACGCTGGTTCACGCAGCACTCAATTATGCGCCAGATATGGAGGGTGTTGGTGGGGAGCATCGGCCTGGAGTCGTTCATAGACTAGATAAAGATACATCTGGTTTAATCCTCCTGGCAAAAAATGATAAAGCCCATCGCTTTTTACAGGACCAGTTTCGAAAAAGAAGTGTACATAAAACTTATTATGCTTTGACAGATGGCTTTCCACCAACACCTACTGGGCGGGTGGAGGCACCGATTGGAAGAGATCCATCCCACCGCAAGAAAATGGCTATCGTCCCTATCAGTCGTGGGCGCGAATCCGTAACGGAATATAAGGTTATTGAAAAATTTGATCAGCATGCCTTAATTGCAGCTTATCCCCATACGGGCAGAACACACCAGATCAGACTTCATCTGGCATTTTTAGGATGTCCAATTGTTGGTGATCGAATTTATGGACATCGAAAACAATTGTTGGATGCAGATAGACAAATGCTCCACGCTTATCAAATCGAATTTATCTTGCCTGGTGATTCAACTCCCCAAATTTTCCAGGCCCCCATACCAGAAGATATGAACCAGTTGCTCAGAGAATTGCGACATCAATAAATTTTGGAGAATTGAAATGATTGACCTACGTTCAGATACTGTTACCCAGCCTACGGATGAAATGCGCCATGCAATGGCTTTAGCGGATGTGGGGGACGATGTTTATGGAGAAGACCCTACAATAAATTATCTGGAGGAACTATCAGCTGACAGGATGGGGAAAGAAGCCGGGTTATTTATTCCTTCTGGTACAATGGGCAATCTCATCGCATTCTTAACCCACTGCCAAAGAGGGGAAGAAGCCATCATGGGCGACCAGGCTCATACTTTTTATTACGAGGTCGGTGGTGTGTCTGCGCTGGGTGGCATCATGGTTCATACTGTTCCAAATCAAGCAGATGGAACAATAAGAATATCCGATTTGAAAAATGCCATTCGAATGGAGGATGTACATTTTCCAACTACCAGGTTGATTGCGCTTGAAAATACACATAACCGCTGTGGGGGTGTTGTTTTAGAACCCGAATTCATTCAACAAGTAGTAAAAATATCCCAGGATAATGATTTATTCGTGCACATGGATGGGGCTAGAATTTTTAATGCTGCCATCAAACTGGGATTACCGGTCCAGAATTTGGTTGATGGAGTAGACTCGATAACATTTTGTCTGAGTAAAGGACTGGGAGCACCTGTTGGAAGTGTGCTATGTGGAACTCAGGATTTCATACACCGAGCTCGTCGAATTCGAAAACAATTGGGTGGGGGAATGCGTCAAGCTGGAATTTTAGCGGCAGCTGGTATAGTCGCTTTAGAAACAATGGTGGATCGACTGGAAGAAGATCATCAAAGAGCATTTCTTCTGGCAGATAAACTGAGAGATATCCCTCATCTGCATGTGCGAGAAAATTCACCCCAAACGAATATGGTTTTTATAGACCTGGATGATTGTGATACCAGGACTAATATTCAGGTGATCGAAGAATTAAAAATTATGGGTGTTTTAATTGGCACATCAAAAAACAGAGGTTTCCGATTGGTCACCCATTATGGAATTTCTGATGATGATATCGTAAAAGTATCTGAAATTTTCATGAAGATCATGTCAAATTAATTCGCTGGTTCGAGCCACGATTTATATTCTGATATAATTTATTACAGATAAATTCAGGGAATTGATTTCTGGTTACACGCGAAATAATTCTTTTTGTTAAATTGACAATATTAAATCTCACAACAGATTGTGGAGGTTATTTTATGAAGGAATATTTTACTCTCGCTGAAATCGATGAGGTAGCTCAGTCTATTCGAAACTTAACAAAATATCAACCTAAAGTCGGTCTGATCCTGGGTTCTGGTTTAGGTGATTTAGCCAACTCAATTGAAGACCCTGATTTTATTTCTTACAATAATATTCCATACTGGCCCACATCCACTGTCCATGGACATTCTGGCCGATTGGTGATTGGAAAACTTGAGGGCCAGACAGTTATTACGATGCAAGGTAGAGCACATTATTACGAAGGCTATAGCATGGCGGAGGTCACTTTACCTGTCAGAGTGATGCAAAGATTGGGGGTTGAATTATTAGTTGTTACCAACGCAGCAGGTGCCATCAATCCGGAGTATGTGCCTGGCGACGTTATGTTTTTATCCGATCACATTGCGATGATTGCAATGACCGGTAACAACCCCCTGAGAGGTCCAAATCTGGATGAATTTGGACCAAGGTTTCCAGATATGAGTCAGGCTTATGATCGGATTCTGATAGAAAAAGCAAAAAAGGTTGCGGATAAAAACAACATTCAAACCTTTTCTGGCGTGTACGTCTCATTATCCGGCCCTTCATTTGAATCACCTGCAGATCTACGGTTTTTGAGAGCGATTGGTGCTGATGCGGTTGGAATGTCAACGGTGCCTGAGGTTATTATCGCTCGGCATGGAGGTTTACGTGTTTTAGGTATTTCAGGGATCAGCAATAAAGCGAACCTGGATGGAACTACGATCACAACCCATGATGAAGTTTTGGAAGCAGGCAAGGTGTTGGTTCCCAGACTGACAACCATCGTTCGGGGTTTACTTTCAGAAATATAATGATTGTGGTGGTTATGGTCTGGTATGACTGAAATTCTTGATTTTTTGATTGAGTTTGAGATCTGGTTCTATGTAATTCTCGGTCTCATCTCGCTCATATTCTTTTCCAGATTATTTAAAGCGATTGGTAACTGGCGTGAAGCAGCTTTTGGCCTGGAGCGTGACATAGCCCAACGAAGGTTTAGATCAGCGCTTTCTATTTTATTACTGATATTTATTCTATTTGTGGGTGAGTTTTTTTTTGTGACTTATTCCAGCAGTTTATTACCTGACCAGACTGCTCTTGCTACACCTACCATTGATATTCTTGCTTCGCCTTCACCGACAAATCCACCCTTTGCGCTTGTGGAGAATGATGAAAATTCATCCCCAACTCCTACCTCCACCCAGGATGGATGTATACAAGGTAAAATTGAATGGGTATATCCTGAACCAGCTTCAGAAATTGCTGATGTTGTGCAATTAATTGGAACGGTGAATATTGAAAATTTTGGGTTTTATAAATATGAATATACTGAACCCGGAAATACATTTTGGAAAACAATTGCAGGTGATAATAAAGTAGTCATTGAAGATCAAATTGGATTGTGGAATACATCTCAGATTGTCCCAGGTGATTATTTATTACGCCTGGTAGTATTAGATAATGACAATAATGAATACCCTGCCTGTATCGTTTCTGTACGAATAGTTAATCAATAAGGGAGAGAGAAAATGCCTCAAATTGAAATCCGACAAGCAGTATCCGCAGATATTATTGAGTTGATCTCCTTGGATCACTCCTGTAAGTCAAACTATGTCTGGCAAATGGACCGAACGATTGAAGATGGTCAATTTCTGATTTCTTTTCGTGAAATTCGCCTACCAAGACCCACGCAAGTTGCTTATCCCAGACAGGTTGAATTATTAGAAAATGAATGGCAACAGGCACCCGGATTAATGGTTGCAATCCACAATGGACAACATGTTGGTTATATCCGTTTGATCGAAGTTTTGGAAATTCAATCTGCTGTCATCAGGGATCTGGTCGTGGATAATTCTATCAGACGACAGGGAGTTGGAACAGCCATGGTTTTAGCAGCTCAAAATTGGGCCATAAAACGGGGAAATCGGAGACTGACACTTGAAATACCACCCAAAAGCTATCCAGCGATCAAACTGGCATTTAAATTAGGATTTGAGTTTTCCGGATATAATGATTCATATTATCCTAATAAGGATATTGCTCTATTCTTTTCCAAATATCTGAAATAAAAATAGTTTATTGGTAATTTACAATGGTCAATTGGATCGACGGTTTTATTAATCTTGTTCGGACAATAAACGATATTCTCACAGCGGGGATAGCGATAACAGCATTTTCATTGTTATTGTATGCTTTAACATTCAATCTCAAAGATCGGGTTGCCCGATCGTTTGCCATGATTCTGGTTTGTGTGGTGATTGTGTTCACTGCTGAAGCTTTAGGCGGAATTGCTATCGATGAAACAAATATGGAATTCTGGCTTAAATTACAATGGCTGGGAATCGTATTGTTACCTCCGACCTATTTACATTTTTCCGATGCACTTGTCGCAACCACAGGGCGCCCCAGCAGGTGGCGACGACGGTGGGCGGTACGGATTGCTTATTTATTCTCTGTATTTTTATTGATTCTCATTCCCTTTGATATTCTTGTAGGCTCAATTACAACGGACCAACTATCTGCTCCTCATCTCGAAAGAACTTTGATTACAGAATTATTTACCATCTACTATTGGATCGTCATGCTTCTTTCGTGGATCAATTTTTTCAGGGCTTATATTCGTACCGTCACACCTGTCAGTCGACGTAGAATGGGATATTTAGTCGTAGGTGCTTTGGCTCCTGCTATAGGATCATTCCCCTTCTTATTGTATGGCTCTGGTCTGGCAAATCGTCTGGATGGCATGTTCTGGATTGTCGCCACGATTAGCAACCTGATCTTCTACTTTTTGATCATCATGATGGCCTATTCTGTGGCATTTTTTGGAGTTGCCTGGTCAGATCGGGTGGTAAAAACCAGATTGCTTAAATGGATTATGCGTGGTCCTGTGACAGCAAGTATTACACTTGGATTAACAACGCTTGTCAGAAGAACAGGGGCTGTTTTTGGCTATGATTTTGAAGTGTTTATACCGATTGTCATGGTAGCCACGATCGTGATTTTTCAGCATTTAATCACACTGTTATCACCATTGGGTGAGAAGTGGTTCTTTTATGGTAACGATCAAAAAGATATAGAAATCTTACAGACTCTGGAAAATAGATTACTAACCCGTAATGATCTTTTAGAGTTTCTGGAGATGATTTTATCAGCACTTATGGATAGATTACAGTCTTCTGGCTCATTTATCGTTTCGATCAGTGAAGATGGACTTGAATTGGTGCTCACCAATGGAAAAATTCAGTTTAACGATCAAAAGATTTCTGATGAACTATCAAAAATAATTACTGAAAATGATGATTTTCCCGAAATTTTCCAATGGGAAAACACGTCTTTATTTCCCTTGAAATCAAATATTAATGGTGATCAAGAACAAAAACAATTGATTGGAATCCTGGGATTAGCAGGTGTTGACATAAGTGAATTGGACAATGAACAAAAAAGCGCATTAACTATGATGGTTGAAAGAGCTTCTTCAGCATTAAGTGATCGAAGGATGCAAATCCAGATTTTTGAATCCATGGAAAAATTAAGTACCAGGGTTAACACCATCCAACAATTGCGTTCTCGGGGTCGATATGATCGTGAACGCGTCTTTTCTGCTGATGATCCAATTCAAAGTGGAGATCTAACGACCTGGGTTAAAGATGCGCTCACACATTATTGGGGTGGACCAAAATTAACTGATAATCCATTACTGAAACTACAGGTTGTTCAGGAAGCTGCCGATGAAGGAGAAGGTAATAAAGCGAACGCATTACGCTCCATTTTAAGAGATGCCATTAACCAGGTAAAACCTGAGGGTGAAAGACGCTTTACCGCAGAATGGATACTGTATAATATTTTAGAGATGAAGTTTTTGGAAGGAAGAAAAGTTCGGGAAATTGCCATCAAATTATCAATGTCAGAAGCTGATTTATATAGAAAACAGAGGGTAGCGATCGAAACAGTTGCCAACAAAATTATTGAAATGGAAAAAGAAGCACGCAATGAAGATAATGTCACTGATTAATTAGCATTCTTTTCCAATTTTTTGAGTTAAGAACTCGAAAAATTGGTTGTTCTGGAGGAAATTCTTTATGCATCTAAGCAAAATCAAAAAAGAACCAGAATTACCACCCATGGATGAAGGGTGGTGGGCATCCATATTGGCAGATGAAGAAATTTTGGAACCGGATGTCCAGGATAGTGAAACAAGAATAACGCTATCCACTGGCGCTTTGATGGTGGATTGGGAAAAAGTTACATCCGTTTTTGATCATGACGAGATTGTCGAATTATTTGTACAGGGGTTCAATCGTGGGGGATTATTAGTTCAAGGGGATAGTATTCAGGGATTTGTGCCATTGTCACACCTGATCGAATCTTCTAATGAATTTGATGAAGAAGAAAAACGCGAAGTTCTGACAAATTATGTAGGAAAAACGATTAAGTTGAAAGTTATCGAATGTGAACCCAGTCAGGAAAGAGTTGTTTTGTCCGAAAGGGCAGCATTGGCGGGTGAAGGAAGCCGCAAAGCACTATTTCAGACATTGAAAACAGGATCCATTGTCAATGGAGTCATTACCAATATCACCGATTTTGGTGTATTTGTTGACCTTGGCGGTGTGGAAGGATTGATTCACGTTTCAGAATTGTCTTGGGGGCGGGTTCAGCATCCTAGTGAGATCCTATCTTTAGGTCAACCTATAAAAGTGCTGGTGTTGCAGGTCAGTGAAGAAAGTGCCAGGATTGCTTTAAGTCTAAAGCGTCTCTTTAGAAATCCATGGGAGTCATTGGCAGAAATGTACGTCATTGGAGATATCGTGCCAGCAACTGTGACAGCCATTACACGCTTTGGGGTTTTTGCCCGTCTGGATGAAGGTGTTGAAGGATTGATTCATATTTCGTCCATCCAACAAGGTTTGGCACATAGAGATCTTGAAAGTATGTTTGTGACAGGTCAGGTGTTAACCGTTAAAATACTCCATATTGATATAGAAAGAAGACGTTTAGGCTTAGGTCTGATCGATGAGTAAAAAATCAGGGAAGATTAAGAACAAACAATATTCATTGGAAAACGATCAAAAGCCAACTGATTACCATCAAAACTGGTTAAGTAAAATTCAACCCATTCTTAGTAGATATGGCCTGGATTTTCTTGGCATCTCGATGTTTGCAATGGCTGTATTAACATTGTTCGGACTGATTGGATGGACGGCAGGAAGTCTCATCTCCAATTGGGTCAATTTAATCACCCAATGGTTTGGTTGGGGAAGTTATTGCTTTGTTATTGTTTTTGCAGCCATTGGATTTTGGAGTTTTCGAAGAAGAATTTTTGGAGATATTCGGTTTCCATTATCACGGGTTTTAGCATTTGAATTATGTTTTTTCAATGCAATTGCTTTACTATCCATTTATGGGGAGATGGATTTACAAAGAGCTGAATCTGGGATGGATGGAGGATTCATCGGTTGGGGTTTGGCAAATTTATTCAGCAAAATTTTACCTGAACCAATTCTCTCCATTCTGCTAATCTTTCTTTTCATCTTCAGCATTGCTCTTGGGACAGGATTTTTCTCATTTCTCATTAAAAAATTGGACGCCTGGACAGAAGTCTATATTCAAAACAAAGGATTGGATGAATTAGCAGGCTTTACCAGTTTAAATTCTCCAGAAGTTGATCTGGATCAGAAATTATCGCGAGATAAAAAAATTCTTGAGCAATTGAAAAGCCAGACGGTTATGACACCTGCTGCGATCATTCATCGGCAGGACAATTTACCTCCCTTTGACCTTTTAGCTGCCGAACAGGTTTTTGTGATGGATAACGTTCAGGTTCAGGTGATGGGTGAACAAATTGAAAAAACTCTGGATGAATTTGGAGTTCCTGCCCGGGTCGCAGGTTATCGAATTGGACCGACTGTTACACAGTTTGCAGTTGAACCAGGGTTCGTGGAAAAAGAAAATCCGGATGGGACAATCAATAAACATAAAGTGCGTGTATCTCAGATTTCTTCTCTTGCCCGTGACCTGGCATTAGCGTTGTCGGCTGAACGGTTAAGGGTAGAAGCTCCGGTTCCGGGGAGATCCTATGTTGGTATAGAAGTACCGAACATGCAATCAAAAATGGTGCGCTTAAGGCCCATACTCGAATCTGAAGGATTTCAAAAACTCCGCTCCCCATTAAGCCTGGCATTAGGGCAGGACGTTTCCGGACAACCTGTCATCGCTGATTTGGTCAAAATGCCGCACCTGCTGATTGCAGGAACAACAGGATCAGGAAAATCAGTCTGCGTCAGCGCTATCACTACCTGCTTACTGATGAATAATTCCCCGGACAATTTACGAATAGCCATGTTGGATCCAAAGATGGTTGAATTGGTGAGGTTTAATGGTGTCCCGCATTTACTGGGTAAAGTAGAAACATCTATTGACCGCATGGTGGGTGTTCTACGCTGGGCTATATCAGAAATGGATCAACGCTACCGTTTATTAGAGGAGGCTAGAGCCAGAGATCTGGATGCCTATAACACAAAAATGTTGAAGAAAAATCAAGCTACTTTGCCCAGAATAGTGATTATCGTCGATGAACTGGCTGATTTGATGTTATCCTCCCCAGATCAAACAGAGCATAGCCTGGTTCGATTAGCTCAAATGGCTCGAGCCGTTGGCATGCATCTGATTGTCGCAACACAACGACCAAGTGTTGATGTAGTGACGGGACTGATTAAAGCAAATTTTCCGGCAAGAATTGCCTTTACTGTCGCTTCTTCCATTGATTCCCGGGTTATTCTGGATATGAATGGGGCGGAATCTTTGATGGGAAAAGGCGACATGCTTTTCCTGGCTCCAGATGTTGGCGCTCCACAAAGGGCACAGGGTGTTATTGTCACCGACCATGAAATCGATCAAATTATTGATTTCTGGCGTCAATCAGAACAAATCAGGTTAGATGAACCTGCACCTTGGGAAGTCCTTATGAAAGTAATGGAAGAAGAAGGAGGTGATGATCTGGTGGTGCAAGCTATTGAATTGGTGAAGACTAGCCGCAGAGCATCTGCGTCATTACTACAACGCCGACTTCGGATCGGATTTCCGAGGGCTGCCAGATTATTGGATCAACTGGAAGAAATGGGCATTGTCGGTCCCAGCCAGGGTGGCGGGAAGGATCGGGAAGTAATGATCGACCCGAACGATGATTGGAAAGATATGAAGAATGCCGGAGAGGATGAGGAATAATTTAATTTCTAATCTTTTGTCTTGACAGTTCTTTAGCCGTACGATAGGATAAGCAAATCAAAAAATTGAGATTGTAGGTGGATTTTGGATAATTCTGAAAAGAAAAAATTAAGTTTTTCTGACCTGATGAGAAAAAAATTCAAAGGAATTCTGGACCCGATTGGTGGGTTCCTCAATAACCTGGGTCTCAAACCGAATATGATCACGATTCTGGGGCTTATTGGTCACGTTATTTCCGCAATACTTATTGCATTTGGGGAAATTATGTGGGGTGGTATTATCCTATTAGTATTTGCTCCCATCGACGCTCTGGATGGAACCATGGCCCGGTTAAGAAACGAGCCAACACGGTTCGGTGGATTCGTTGATTCAGTTACTGATCGTTATTCGGAACTGTTTGTTTTTGCTGGTTTGTTATATCACTTCGCCAAAATTCAAAACACACTGGCCATCATGCTGGTTTTCTTTGCCGCAGCAGGTTCCATTATGGTTTCTTATAACAGAGCACGAGCAGAGGCATTGAATTATGATGCAAAAGTTGGAATAATGACCAGGTTAGAACGCTTGATTATTCTGATTCCATGTTTAATCTTCAATATACCATTGGTTGCCTTATGGGTTCTGGCAATTCTGGCCAATTTCACGGCAATTCAAAGGATTTGGTCCGTTCGTAAACAGGCTTATCTAGCACAGGATGTTGTGGGATTAAAAAAAGATATTAAATAGAGGTGAAAAATGCCCGAAGGTTTTTATATTGGTAAATTATTTATACATTTTTACGGTGTCATTATTATGTTTGGTGCAATATTGGCAGCCTGGCTTTCAACTGTTGAAGCCAAACGTCGAGGTTTTAACACCGATGTAGTATGGGATGTGATGCCCTGGCTACTGATTGCTGGTATTATTGGTGCACGCATCTGGCACATTCTCACACCTCCAGCTTCCATGGTCGAGATGGGAATTACAACACAATATTATCTGACGCATCCTTTGGATGCGATCAATATACGTGCAGGTGGATTAGGAATTCCTGGTGCAGTCATGGGTGGGGCATTAGCATTATGGCTCTATACCCGAAAAAAGAAATTAAGTTTTGCTTCCTGGGTGGATATCATTGCTCCCGGCCTGGCACTTGCCCAGGCAGTGGGCAGGTGGGGTAATTTTATCAACCAGGAACTATATGGTGCCCCTACGGATCTTCCCTGGGCAATTTTTATAGAACCATCCCGAAGATTAGCAGAATATATGAATGTGGCGTATTACCACCCGATGTTTTTGTATGAATCTTTGTGGAACTTAATGAATATGACAGTTTTATTGGTTCTTGGACGAAAATTAAAAGAGAAATTATTCAGAGGCGATATTTTCCTGATTTATCTGGTTATATACCCCTCAGGCAGGTTCTTGTTAGAATTTATTCGGCTGGATCCATCTAATGTGGGTGGGATCAATGCAAACCAGACAATTATGGCGATCATAGCCATCGCATCATTAATCACGCTTATTCTTAAAAGAACTGTATTAAAGGACAAACAGAGTGTAGAAAAATTTCCAGCTGTTCCGCAGAAGGCTGGTTAGGAAAAGTGGAATTTATTTCATAAGCGAGGACAGTTGATAGAAACACAGGAACTGACCAAAATCTTTGACGATTTTACAGCAGTTAATCAAGTCAACCTGAATGTTCATGCTGGCCAAATCCTTGCTTTATTAGGGCCGAATGGTGCTGGAAAAACCACCACTGTTCGAATGTTATCATCCATACTCAGACCCAGCAGTGGCTGGGCAAAAGTTGCCGGGTATGATGTATATGCACAACCATCAGAAGTTCGCAAGATGGTGGGTGTATTAACTGAACACCATGGTTTATATGGCAGAATGAACGCTGAGGAATATCTAATTTTCTTTGGTGAGCTGTACGGATATTCAAGCGCCCATGTTCTGAATAAAATTAATCCCATCTTAGAACAATTAGGAATGGATCAATTCCGCAAGAAACGCCTGGGTGAATACTCGAAAGGAATGCGTCAAAAATTGGCTCTTGTGAGAGCCATCATTCATGAACCTCCGGTTTTATTACTGGATGAACCAACCTCTGCGATGGATCCAGAAAGTGCTAAGATTGTTCGTTCTGCTATAAAAAGTTTGAGTAACAAAGAACGGACAATCATTTTGTGCACACATAATCTGGCGGAAGCGGAAGAATTATGTGATCAAATTGCTATCATACAGGAAGGCCGCATCATATTAAATAAATCCATGCAGGAAGTAAAAAATTCACTGGTGGGATCACCAGTTTTTGCTGCAAAATTTGTTAGTTCTATGGAGGGAAAGTTTTCTGATTTACCTGATGGTGTTCAAATCGTAAATCGAAATGAAAGCATTATTTATTTTAAGGTGGAGAACCCGACGGTTCAAAATCCAGTTTTGATTCGTTTATTGACTGAAAAATACGATTTGGTATCCTTTGAAGAAGTCCCAATTAAATTAGAAGATGCATATCTGGGAGCAATTAACCAGGTTAAGATGAATAATAATGATGAGTAATCAACTGAAACTTGCCCTGGTGATTACAAAACGAGAAGTACGCGATCAATTTCGGGATTGGCGGATTATTTTCCCTATTCTTGGGTTGACAATATTCTTTCCATTTTTAATGAATTTCACAACGGCGCAAGTTCTCCAATTCGTCAACCGGTACGGAGCTACAATCGTTGGTGAACGATTGGTTCCATTTTCGATGATGATCGTTGGCTTTTTTCCCATATCGGTTTCATTGGTAATTGCATTAGAAAGTTTTGTAGGAGAAAAAGAACGCGGAAGTATTGAACCTTTATTCAATACCCCATTATTGGATTGGCAAATCTATATTGGAAAATTGATTTCCTCGATCGTACCGCCATTGTTTGCCAGTTTTGTGGGTATGTTGGTGTATAGTGTTGGATTGATCATAAATAACGTTCCATTACCAGACTTACACTTAATCATTCAAATCATTGCTATTACAATTATTCAGGCTGTTGTGATGGTTGCCGGAGCCGTGGTTGTTTCCACTCAGGCGACATCTGTTCGCGCAGCGAATTTACTGGCGAGTTTTATCATTATCCCCATGGCATTGTTAATTCAAGGGGAAAGTATTGTGATGTTTTGGGGAAATTATGTAACCTTGTGGTGGGTTGTTTTTGGCTTGTCCATTCTGGCGATCTTATTGTTAAGAATTGGTTTAGCACACTTTAGCCGGGAAGAATTACTGGGCAGAGATATTGATGTACTCAATTTCCGTTGGGGTTGGAAGGTATTCCGAATGAATTTTTTTGGGAAGGCAACCACTCTTAAGAATTGGTACCAATTTGAAGTTTTTCCTTACATCAAAGAAATTCGTTACTCCATCTTAATCCTCAGCCTGCTTGTTGTGGTAGCTTTCTTTGTAGGCAGATCACAAATAACCAGGTTTGAGTTTCCGGTTGAACAATTGGGCGTGGAAAATATGCAAGAACAACTGACACAATTGAGTCAGAATTGGTCTTTTGGTAATTTTTCTCCTGTTATCACGATTTTCTGGCAGAATATTCGGGTGCTTTTGTTGGCTTTTATTCTGGGGGTGATTACTTTGGGGATATTTGGTGTGCTGCCATTATTCGCATCTATCGGAATTGTTGGATACATCATGGGTTTATTAGGTAATGCCGGTTTAAGTTTGAGTACATACTTTTTAGGATTTATTCTTCCGCATGGAATTATTGAAATTCCAGCAGCAGTGATTGCCACAGCAGCCATTTTTCAAATTGGCGTCATTTTCGCCACACCTGATAACCAACAAACGATTGGCGAAGTCTGGCTTAAGTCAATTGCCAATTGGACAAAAGTAATGCTAGGTTTGGTAATACCCATGATGTTTATTGCCGCGATGATTGAAGTTTGGCTTACACCTGAGTTAGCCTTGTGGTTAATACCGTAGAGACACTACCATCCCTGTAGGAAAGGTAGCCATTCTTCATCTGTGAAGTTATTTCTTGCGAAAATATACATTGCATTCGCTGGTGGGGGTTTGGGAATCCGCAATAATTTCATACCAGCATCATGAACCGTTCTGCCACCCTTTTTATGATTACACACAGAACAGGCAGTAACCAGATTTTCCCAGGAGAATTCACCTCCCAGTCGTTTAGGGATTACGTGATCGATGGTGAGATTTGAGGAATGATGACCACAATATTGGCAAGTGTAATGGTCTCGCCGGAATATTTCTTTGCGGGTAAGATGAACCTGCGCTCTTGGTCGATGGATCATCCTTTGGAGTCGGATAACGGATGGAATCGGAAATTTTTGGTTGATACTGTAGAAATAACCACGCCCATTACTTACCAACGTCGCTTTTTCTGTGAGTATCAGACCAAAGGCGCGCTTTAAGTCACAGATATTAATGGGTTCAAAATTTGCATTGAGCACAAGAACTTGATCAGACATAGTACTTTGAGAAATTATAGCAGATTCTAAAGTTTTTGATTCACAAGCATAAGTCATTTATCATGACAATGAATTTTAGTTTGTTCATTGTACGTAGTGCCTGATAACTATACAATTAATGTGATAATGAGTTTGAGTGCTTCTATTATTAAATTGTTAAAATTCTGTAAAAGCTTGTTAAACAAATAAAGTTGATGTTATTTTGATATTGACTTAATAACAAATCATTGATTTGAAATGAGGGAAATATTATGAAAATTCTTATCTCCGGTGGTACTGGACTTATTGGCAAAGCTCTCATAAAGAATTTGATTAAAACAGGTGATCAAGTTCTTGTGTTAACTCGAAGTAAGGATGGACAAGAAGATTCCGATTCAAAAAAATATATTGAATGGGATGCCAGGTCTTCTGAGCCATTAATTCCTTTTCTTAAGGATATCAATGCTGTCATCAATTTAGCCGGTGACAATATTGGTAATGGTAATTGGACAAAAGCAAAAAAAGAACGGATTATCAGTTCAAGAGTTCAAGCTGGAAATGCACTGTCCAAAGCAATCATAGATTCTGGGGATAAACCCGATGTGTTTATTCAGGCATCCGCTGTGGGATATTACGGTAGCAGTCTGGATGAAACATTCGATGAATCTTCACCTAATGGAAAAGGATTCCAGGCGGATGTAGCTCAAAAATGGGAAAACTCTTCAGGTGTATTGGATGCTGTTGGTATTCGACGTGTGATCATTCGAATGGGAATCGTACTGGATGCCAAATCTGGTGCGTTACCTTTGATGGTATTACCCTTCAAATTATTTGCTGGAGGACCACTTGGAAGTGGGCGTCAATATGTATCCTGGATCCATCTGCAGGATGATGTTCGGGCAATTGATTTTGTGATGCGCAATCCCAAATTGAGTGGTGCGGTTAATCTTACTGCACCCACATCCTATCCCAATAAAGATTTCGGCAAGGTTGTCGGAAAAGTGATGCGAAGACCATACTGGTTTCCTGTTCCAGCTTTTGGATTAAAATTAGTATTGGGTGAAAAAAGCGAACTTGTGCTTGATGGACAAAATGTCTACCCCAGAAAACTCCTGGAGCATGGCTTCCAATTTAAATACCCAGATTTAGAAAGCGCATTAAGAAGTATTTACAATCATTAAGGGAATAAATTTAATTCCCTGACATTGCCATGTTTAATTAACCATGTGATCCAGCATCCACATATGATTCCATAATCTTCAATTGATTCATGTTAGAATTGCGATTACTTAACACGAAAGGTGGTATCGATTAATGACAATCATAAACAATGCTTTTGACGAACTAAAATGGCGAGGAATGATTTTTGACTACGTCGATGGAATTGACAACATTTTAGGAGAGAAAAAGGTTACTGTTTATAATGGTTTCGATGCTACAGCCGACAGTCTGCATGTTGGACATATGGTTCCTTTACTGGCATTAGCCCGATTGCAACGCTTTGGGCATCATCCAATTGCATTAGCAGGTGGTGGAACGAGTATGATTGGTGACCCGAGTGGCAAGTCTTCAGAAAGACAATTATTGAGCCACCAAATCATCGAAGAAAACGTTGAGTCCATCAAACAACAATTAGCACATTTCCTTGATTTTAAAGTCAAGGCGAACCCTGCCCGGGTACTGAATAATGCATCCTGGTTAATGAAGTTAAATTTGATCGAGTTCCTGCGAGATATCGGAAAGCATTTCACGATCAATTATATGCTGGCGAAAGACTCAGTTAAATCGAGAATTGATCGTGAGGAGGGAATCTCTTATACAGAATTCAGCTACATGCTACTACAATCTTATGATTATCTGCATCTACATCAGCATGAAAATTGTATTTTGCAGACAGGTGGAAGTGACCAATGGGGAAATATTACCGCTGGGGGAGAATTAGTGCGCCGAATAACCGGTCATTCAGTTTATGGCATGGTGTATCCTTTGATTACGAAATCGGATGGCACAAAATTTGGTAAAACTGAATCTGGTTCTGTCTGGCTAAAACCTGAAAGGACATCACCTTATAAATTCTTTCAATTCTGGCTGAATACGGATGACAAAGATGTCATTAATTACCTGAAGTATTTCACATTTTTATCTAAAGATGTCATTGATGAATTGGAATTTTCTGTTTCAGAACGCCCAGAGGAAAGAGTAGCACAAAAGAGGCTTGCAAAAGAAATAACCTGCATTGTTCATGGCGAAACGGCATTGAGTAGAGCAGAACAGGCTACGCAGGTATTATTTGGTGGCAGCTTAGAAGGATTGACAGGTTCAGATATTGAAGAAATTTTTGCAGATGTGCAATCCACTCAACTTTCCAGAACCGACTTTGAAGTGGATGGAAAATTCATTATTGATTTACTGGTTGAATGTGGTGTTGCTAAATCTAAAGGTGAGGCAAGAAGGTTGATTCTGGAAGGTGGAATTAACCTTAACAATAATCGTGTAACCGAGGTTGATCAATTGATCAAAACCGATGCTTTGATAGAAAATCGCTACTTAATTCTCAGAAAAGGTCGCAAGAATTATCATCTGGTAAAAGTTGCCTAGTAGTCTGTCAAGAGTCATTTTCATATTCAGGATGAAGTAAGCTGCAATCGACCGACCTATTCGTGAAAAATCAGCATTTTAGGCGAAATAAAGGATGTTGGCCAAACAAGATATATTTTTGAATGTAGTCTATAATGGATTCAGAGAAGTAAAAATCACGGATGTACCAGAAAAAAGGTAAAACATGAAAAAAGGACTTGTTATTTTTCTAAATGGAACATCGAGTTCTGGAAAAACCACGATTGCCAAGGCTCTACAAGATAAATTGGAAGAACCTTATATGTATGTTTCAGTAGATGACTTTTTTCATATGTATCCTGAAAAATACCTAAACCCAACAAATCAGGATGAGGCCATAATTCTTTCCCATCTTATTCCTACTGTGGTATCTGGTTTACATAAGTGTGTTGCATCTTTGGCACAATCAGGCAATAACGTGCTTGTTGACCATGTATTACAGGAAAATGGGTGGCTGAAAGAATGTGTCGAGAATTGGAAAGATTTGGATGTTCTTTTTGTAGGCGTGAGATGTCCATTAAGAATAGCAGAACAACGTGAAAAAGAGCGGGGCGACCGAAATATTGGTACTGCTCAGTATCAATTCGAAAGTGTCCACAGTCATGGTTTATATGATCTCGAAGTAGACACTTCCGTTCTCGATGTTAATGAGTGTGTAACAAGAATAATGGCGTTGATCAACAACACACCAAAAAAGTTGGCATTTCAAGAATTATCAATCCGATTCATGCTGGCAGAAAGCCCACTTCCCTAGCCAGAAACGGGCTAACACAGTATTCAAATTCAATGGAACCTGGATATTAAAACTTCAAGCAACTAATTCTTCCACCAGATAACCCTTCCTGAATTACTGCGTAGAGATGCCTCAATTTAATACGAGCATCAGACGTCGTAAATCGCCAATCAACCTTCACATTTTTAGCATTTCGTTCATCTTTCCAGACTTTTACTTCCCGTTTCAAAGCAGTCATGTCTGAAATACGACGATTGAGACCTTGCCAGGTCAAAATGCTCGGTTCAATTTCAGCCATGTTGAGCTAACTGCCGTGTTTCGGTGTGTAATGAAATTCAAACCGATTTACTAATCTTCGGGCTTCCTCTGGTTCAAATGTTTCATGGAAAGAACTGGGAGAGTGGGTATTTAGATTGTCCATCACCACATCAGTGACCTCAGCTAGAGGATAAATATTATCCAAAAGTTCAGCATTGCAATCGCCCAATCTCGATTGGTTCGTCGTGGCGTTACTTTCACATACCGCTTCCCTGCTTAAGGTTCAAAGAACATAAACAGGTCAGCTACTCCTTCTAGTTCGTACTCGTAATCGAACCGCTGTGGTTGTCCAGTTTGTAATGGTAATGGTGTTTGAAGATCTGCCAACAACTGCTTACAGGTTTCATCCATACAGATTTGTGGTTGTTTTGGATCATAGGTTCGGATATACACTTCTAAAACATCTTCCATATTGCAGACAAACGCTGCATTCGCTTTAGGGGGAATGAACATTCCCCTTTCAACCAAGGTTTACGTTCGTTTTTTTGAGCGTGGTACTAATGGTATCATGCGAAACGCATTCAATAATCTCCAGCTTTATAAACCGCTCTTGTAAAAGGCATAACGACCACCGCTCATATCCTTCTGACGCTTCTCCGCATGCTAAAGCAATGAGATGAGCTTCCACATTCCCATCCAGTCGGTGCTGGTACTCACGATCAGGTTTTTTACGGATTATTGATTCTGCTAACCCTCTTTCAGTGAATGCTTTACGCACATTGGTCACTGTAAGTGGATTGATATCAAACGCTTTGCATATTTCCGCATACGTCCAATTAGGACTGCCTTCCTCGCAATCCGACTTGAGCAATATTCTCGCACGGCGGTGTTTCCTGGCTGGGGCATTCCCTGATGAAACAAGTTTTTCGAGTTAGGTTCGTTCTTTAGAGGTGAGTTTAACAAAGTTCTTCTAATACATGAACTTGCTACTTGGATGATTTTCTTTCTAAAGGAAGAATTTTCATGCCAATTATCAGTTTCATTTTTGACAGATAACTAGTTTTCGTTGAACTCAAAATTCTCGAGATTACTTACTCCCCGATGTAAGAATTTGTTCCATGATCTGACGTCCAAGTTCTCTTGCTTCCTGTGATGAGCCATTCTCGAGCGTTAATACAAAAACCAGTGGTGTTGCTTGCCAGTCTGGCATCGTCCCCGTTACATACCAGTGAATTGGATTCTCACCTGAGCCATTTGATGAGGTTATTTCCCAGGCAGGATAATCTTTGCGACTGAAAAATTTAGCTGTCTGATTTGCAGAAAATGTGTCAATTATTCGAATTGGCTCTTTAGCAGAGAATATCACCCAATTCTGTTGAGGTGTATTTACTGCCAATGTTAATCTGGGGTAGGGTATTTCACCTGCGTTTGAAAAAGCAGAGACTGACCTGGCAACTTGAAGGGGAGATAATAAAGTAGAACCAAAGGACAGTTGCGATTCATGAGCCATTAAAGCAACTGGTTCAAAAGGAAGTTCGAATGAATAATTTTCATTCCAACCAAATTTTCGAATTATTTCATTTTCTTTTCCCACCTCAATCAACGAATTCAGGAATAAATTGGCATTTTCACACCCACTCATCAAGGCAATTTTCAGGTTGTTTCTTTCAAGATTACTTAGTGGAATTGCACAATTTCCTGTTTCGAAGAAATTTTCATCCTCAATTTCGGTAGAATTTTCGATTAAATATGAATATAAAAATAAACCTGATAACTCTCCAATTTCATATTTTCCTTGCGCAACACGATTAATCAACGGAGCATTTTCATCAATCGATAATTCACCCCACGCATCATCCAATTGAGCAGGATTGTAACTGGGAGATGACCATAACCCTAAAATCTCCCCTGTTTTTGCATTCATGATCACGGCTGCTCCATGATAATCCTGGAGTGTATTAACTAATTGTCGTTGCCTATTCAGATCAATGGTCGTTCTGATATCCCTGCCATCCGGAGGACGGGCATAAAGCAATTCATTCCACCAGATATTTGAAGTAGGCACCCCGGCTAATCCACGCAGATAAGTATCCATACTGGCTTCTAAACCACTCTGCCCTAAAAATGGGTGGCTATACCCCACCGTTGTAGATAGGGAAGGCTCCTGTAACAAGCGTTCAAATGATCCACGATCACCAGTGGTAATTAAAATTGGATTGTTTTGTCGGTCCAGCAAATCTCCACGGGGAACAAAACGATCATTAATAATTTTCCGTAAGTTGTCGGTTCTCGACAGTAAACCATCTGAGCGTATGGTTGCCCAATAGGCTGTGATCAACGCGATAAATATAAAACTGAACACAATCAAAGAATACGTGAAAATATAAGGTTTGGCTTCATCCTGAACGACAGCTCGTGAGGTTTGACTTTGACTGATCCAGAGTAAAATGAGAATGGCTATATAAACGGTAAGTAGAGAGGAACCTCCATAGGACATAAATGGCAGTGTAACACCTGTTAGGGGCAAAAATCTTGTATTTCCTCCGATTATGAGAATCGATTGGATTGACAGAAATACAGTGATTCCTGATGCCAACAACCTTTGATATTGATTTCTTCCCTTAATGGCGATTGAGAAACCTCTAAAGGCAAGAAATGCAAATAAACTAATGATAAAGAGACTGCCAAACAAACCTAATTCTTCACTGACAGCAGCAAAAATAAAATCCGAAATCGCAACCGGGACTATTCCTGGACTGCCCAATCCTGGCCCTGTTCCCAAAATACGGCCTGCAGCAATTGCCTGAATGGATTGAATGATCTGATATGAGCCTCCGGATGCATCCACCCAAGGATTTAACCAGCCATCAATTCGGATCTGGATGACACCAAAATTCTGGTATCCAAAGTATCCTGCTATGACAATGATTGTCAAAAAAATGAAAACAGAGCGTTTTTTTCCGGATACGATAAAGATAAAAAATGCATAAATAATGAGAAAAATGGATGCTGTCCCGAGGTCCCGTTGGGCAAAAAGTATCAGAATGGCAGCGATCACAATGACCAACGAAGGAATGATCAAGACAGATAAATTCTTTCGTAATGCCCAGTTATCCGCAAAAAATGCTGAAAGAAAGATAATAAACAATAGTTTTAATGGTTCGGAAGGTTGGAAGTATATTCCACAGCATCCCAACCAGAGACGTGGACCTTCTCCACCAGGGTAAATCCCAAAAAAGAATGTTAATACAGTAACCAGCAATCCTAAAGAGAGCCAAATATATTTGTAGCGTCGCAGCAGGTTGATAATTGAAGGAAATTTGACGCCAAAAAACAAAACCAAAGAACTTAAACTAAACCAGATTAATTGACGCCATCCAAAGGATATTGAAAGACGGAAGATGGTAAGCATTCCAATTCCGGTCAACATATAAACAATTGGTAAGATATATGGATCCCGATTGGGCAAGAAACGGATACTGGATTTATGAATCAAAATACTGAGGATGAGCCATACCACGAATCCAACCCATTGTTCCCATTTGACTGAGTTTTGCCAGCTTAATGTGCGAATAACAGGTGCAAATGTGAGTATAGTGCTGTATAGAAAAAGGATTGAACCACCCAGAATAAAGAGGTTTAATTGAAGTCGATCTCTATCATTGAAGAAAAGATTTTTGATTTGATTCACTGTAAATATTTATTAATGAAAATGCTGAGTTTTTCTTTTTGACTGGAATCCACATAATCTGGATGGGTGGTTATAGCACTGGCCAGCGCATGCTGACAATCACAATCATATGATTCATGTTTTTTGATGAGGTTAAGCACTGATTCATTGGCTATCTGACCATTTTTCTTGAGAACTTTTAGGATCATCTCAACAGTAACTGATTCTTCATGAACATGCCAGACATCGTAATCTGTTACGTGGGCGAAGGCTGCATAACACATCTCAGCTTCACGCGCAAGAAAAATCTCAGGAGAGGTGGTCATTCCAATGATAGACATTCCCCAAGAACGGAACAAATTTGATTCTGCTTTGGTTGAAAATCTGGGTCCTTCAATTGTTACGAACGAACCGCCTTTGTGGACTTTCGCCCCTGTCTCTACGACAGATTCGTACAATAATTGTGATAGATGTGGACAGAATGGATCTGCAGTACTTACATGAGTTACCAATCCTGTCTCAAAAAAAGTTCTCACACGGTCTTTCGTGAAATCAACAATTTGATCTGGTATCACAATATCACCAGGGGCGAAATCTTCACGTAATGATCCACAGGCAGAAATCGCAACCACGCTTTTGATCCCTAATTTCTTTAAAGCAAAGATATTCGCCCGATTATTAATTTCTGAAGGAGGGATTCGGTGTCCGATACCATGTCGTGCTAAAAAAGCAATCGTTTTCCCTTCTACATCAGCGATGAAGATCGGTGAACTGGGTGGACCATACGGAGTCTCTACCACCAGATCTTCAACAATAGAAACACCTTCCATTTGATAAATACCTGTTCCTCCAATGACACCGAGATCAATCTTGTGAGACATAGGTACCTCCTTCGAGAATTTTTATTAATGCGAAGTAATTGTGCGAATAATTAATTTTACATTACCGACTTGCAGCATATCATTGTCAGCTAAAATACACGGTTGATCGATACGTTCATCATTTAGAAATGTTCCATTGGTTGAATTCAGATCATGTATCCACCAATTTTGATCAATTAAATAGAGCCTTGCGTGTTGTGCAGAAATAGTTTCATCTGGAATATGGATCTTACAATTCGGATCACGACCCAGAAGCACATCCGTTTGTTTGATTACAAAGGCTTCCTGTTCAGGATTCTCTTTAAATGAAATGCGAATATTGGACGATAAATCCGGAGAAAGAAGCTTGATCTGCGTATTTAATTGACGCCAGGTCGTCAAAAACAATAATCCAACAAACCCCAATAAAAGGATTGCGAGTATGATTCGTAAGATGAGTACAACTATAGCTGTCATTTTGAATCTACAATTCTTGGAATTTCTGTTGTGGAGCCTTGGTCAAAATCATTCGAATCGTCCTCTTCTCCATAAACTAATGGATAATTAGCAATAGAAATCACATCACCACCACGAAGTAACGCTTGTTTTATTCTAATGCCATTTACAAATGTCCCGGAAGTTGAATTTAAATCAAAAATCACAAAGTTTCCATTGATATTCCGAATTTGTGCGTGATTCCTGCTAATGGTGGGGTCATCAATAATCAAATGGTTGTCATTTTTTCTACCAATTTGTGTAATTGCAATCGTTAGTGGGAAAATATCTTTATTTGGCAATAAAAGATAAGCATCGGATCTAAATTTTTTATTTTCGCGAACATTTAAATTTGTATTTAAAACCGCTGTTTTCTCTATTTCATTTATCACTGAATAAGAATTAATCCTGTATTCACTTATTGCGAGGATTTCAGGATCGGCAAAAAATTCGACGCTGATTTCTCCAATGAAATGGGAGGTATACTCCTCAGCGCTTTCGGTTAACGTTTTTTGGATTTCCTGTATCCAATGGTGATCTGAATTGAGATTTGTGTAGACTTCTGGATGGACAGAAATTGAATAGATGTTGGGTATAGTTTCGTTATTATCAATCGCTTTGATTAAAATATCACGCAATTCATGAACGATTGAAATGACTACAGATTTCTGGAGAGAGTTCCAGGGAAATAATTGAACACTGTTCTCTATCAAATTCTGTAATTGTTTTTCAATTTTTTCAAATATAGAGCTCATATTTTATAATTATAAACGAAAGAGAAAACATGCAATGACCCCTGATAAACCTGAAGGTTATTTAGAAATTGAACACACTGCAGATATTTCATTGAGAATTTGGGCAAGCACCTTGAAGGATCTTTTCAAATTAGCTGTCGAAGGTCTGAACAGCATCATTGAAATTGAAGTGGATGATACTGATCCTGGAAATTTTCAGGAATTTTGCATAGAAGATATTGATTTAGAAAGTATGTTGATTTCGCTATTGAATGAATGTAATTTTAAAATTCAAGAAGATAATCTATGTGCAAAAATCTCTGAATTATTGATAGAAAAAGAAAAGATTTCGGGCAGGTTATGTCTCAAGAAAATAAAAAGTGTCCGAAAGGAAATTAAAGCGGTTACCTACCATAACCTAAAAATCAATCATACAAAGAAAGGGTATTCGGTTGTTGTCGTTTTTGATGTATGATGGAAGAGAAGCGATATGGTTGCGTTAACTGATTTTAAGAAGATAAGTGACTATGAGTGGAAAATTCCCAGTAATTACCGATCTGATATGCGTGTGCCGGTAAGAATATTTTCCACCCGAAAAATGTTAGAACAAAGTTTATCTGATTTATCCGTTGAACAGGCTATCAATGCTGCCACACTTCCCGGCGTTGTTGGTTCGGTGGTTGTAATGCCAGATATGCATCAGGGTTATGGATTTCCAATCGGAGGTGTTGCAGCTACCGATTTTTCAACAGGTGTCATCTCACCGGGTGGTATCGGTTATGATATCAATTGTGGTGTCCGTTTGCTGGCATCACAGATACCATATGAGGTTGTAAAAAATCAAATTCAATCACTGGTTATTGCATTGGACCATCATTGTCCAAGTGGTGTAGGTTCTGAAGGGGGAATTCATCTTTGTTTGAAAGAGTTGGATGAAATATGCGAAGATGGTTCTCAATGGGCGTTGAAAAATGGATATGCCACGAAACAGGACTTGCGCAGAACAGAGGAAAATGGTTGTATTCCTGGTGCGAATGCCAAAAAATTAAGTGAAAGAGCAAAAAAAAGGGGGTTACCGCAATTAGGATCCCTCGGTAGTGGCAACCATTTTATTGAAATTGACCTTATAGAAGAGATTTTTGATGAAGAGACAGCAGAAATCTTTGGTTTACAAAAAGGAAATATTGCGGTTATGATCCATTGTGGGTCTCGCGGTCTTGGACATCAGGTTTGTAGTGATACTGTCCAATCCTTTCAAAAAACGATTCATAAATATGGGATCAAAATTCCAGATCGGGAATTGGTATGCGCACCATTGAATTCACAGGAAGGCCAGGATTACCTGGCAGCCATGCGCGCAGCAGCAAATTATGCATTTTGTAATCGACAGGTATTGGCTCATCTGGCAAGAAAAGCATTCGAACAGGTATTGGCTGGAAAATTTAAAAACTGGCAACTTTATCAGGTGTATGATATTGCCCATAATATAGGAAAAATTGAAGACCATTTGGTGGATGGAGAGCTGCGAAAAGTTTGTGTTCATCGAAAAGGGGCAACGAGAGCATTTGGACCAGGTTCAAGTGGTATCCCGGACGAATTTTCCAAAACCGGGCAACCTGTACTGGTGCCTGGGAGTATGGGAACATCCTCCTGGGTATTAGCTGGCACGAAGGCAAGTATGGAACGTTCATTTGGGTCCAGTTGTCATGGCGCAGGGCGTTTGATGAGCCGGCAAAAAGCAAAAAAGACTATTCGGGGAGACCAACTTAAAATCGATCTGGAGAAAAAGGGAATCTATATTCAGGCTGGTTCCATGTCTGGGTTAGCTGAAGAAGCACCTGGCGCATACAAAGATGTTGATCAGGTTATTGAAGCTGTCTGTGGAGCGGATTTAGCAAGGAAAATAGCCAGATTAGTGCCTTTAGCCGTTGTAAAAGGATAGTTTATTCTCTTCCATCCTTAGGCTTGCTAATAGCTGCAATTCTGGCATTTGTAATTTTTATAAAATCCTTTACCTGAAGTTTTATATTAATCCCTCTTTCGCCCCCAGAAACGTGCATCCATTCCATTTCGTTGGCGGAACTGTCCAGTAAAATTCGGAAACCTTTATTGATTAATGCCAGTGCTGAAATTCCACCTGTCTGTAAACCAGTCATTTTCTCTGCTTCTTGTGGCGTGGGGAAAGCAAGTTTCTTTTCATTTAGAAATTTGGCGATTAATTTTAAGTCGGCTGTTTTATCCGCTGGAACGATAGCGAGAATTGGTTTCCCAGGGACGAGAGGTTGAAGAACGATTGTTTTGAAGACTCTTCCAATGGGAACATTCAATAAATTTGCTGTTTCCTGAGCAGTTCTCTTTCCACCCGGAATTTCAAAAACCTCAAAGGGAATTTTTCTGGTTTGCAGGAAACGGGTGGCATTGTTTTGTGTCATGATTATCTCCTCTTATCCAGAACATAGATTGGATTGCTGAATATCCAACCGCGCTGTTTGCCTAAGAATTGAATGTAACATTCAACCCGATAAATCCCAGGAGATTTGGTAATATAAGTACAGATTTCCTGATCATTCCAAATTTTTATGACTTTTCCATTATGAATTAATCGGCATTCTGAAACTTCAGGAAGCTTTATTTGAAATGTAACCGATGAATCCAATTCGATTTCTTCTCCCATGATAGCTGTGTTTCTTTTGCCCTGGGCATAGAAACGAAATCCTTTGGTTGAAGCCGGTAGATCATATCCAATAAATGATTTTCCTTGTTGAAATGCATCAATGATTATTTTCCGATCGATGAGATAATCCCCGGTCAATGGCTGTGGAATTAGGATGTGGTTATTAACACATTTGAAATGGAACTGATATGGGAATATTAAGCGTGTAAAAAAAGCTTTTTTCATAACTAAGCGATGGGCATCAGAACCGCCAACGGCTGTCAATTTTTTCCCGGATAATATTAATTCATCCCATTTTTTCATTGATAATGGATGCGGTCCATACCCATATCTGTTGGGGAAAAACACATTTGCCAGAAGCTGTAACCAACTTTTGGATTCGTTTTTCAATTCACTGAGGTGATTCCAGACTTCAATACCGGTATATCCATCAACATTCCAATCTTCCCAGGTAATAGCTGTTTCATTTACTTGTGGGAGGGGTTCCTCAAATGGATGGGCAAGAAAAGATAAACCTCCGTTTTTCTTCACCTGATGGATTAATTGTTGAGGATTCTCAGCATAATTACAAAGCTCTTTGGATTGTCCGAAGGTGATAAGATGGTTCTCTTGAGTTGTAAGGACTTTATTATGGATTTCCTCACCGACGATCACGAGAATTTTCTTCCCGTTTTTTTGATAGTAACCATCCATGTGATGAACCAAAACATTATGGTCTGTGATGATCAATCCATCCAATCCAGAGATGATCCCAGCTTCAGCAATTTGTTGATGGGTATAGCTACCATCAGAATATACACTATGAATATGAAGGTTAATGACTAATTCTTCCACAGGTTGACTATTTTCCCTTATAAACGTTATAATTTGGTCTGTTATTTCTCAGGGTAATCCTGAATTCTTGATTGGAGGATGAGCGTGGTTTTATACATAGATGTGGCTTTGATTATAACTTCTGTTGCACTGATTATCAGTGTAATTATGCAAAATAAGGGTGTAGGTCTGGGTGGTTTAACCGGTGGCGATTCAGGTGTCTTTACGGCTCGTCGTGGGATTGAAAAAACCCTATTCTACATTACCATTGGATTAAGTGTATTATTCTTTATTTTAACAATTGCAGCAGTGATTATAAGAAATTAGGATATATACACCTTACTGATGTACCAAGTTCATAGAACCATCCTGGGCGATTCAAAACTGAAAAGATGGTCGCCCTATTTTCTTTAACGACAAACCTTATGAAAAAATTACGTTGGCAATTACTTATCATTTTCTTGACTGGTCTGGTTGTTGGAATTTTATTAATCAACGAAAAACCGGATGCTTCGTCAACTGTGGATGTTCCTGAACCACAGCAGGGGGGGGTGTATACTGAGGCATTGGTTGGAAAATTTCAAAGATTAAATCCTGTGTTGGACTATTACAATGCTGCTGATCGTGAGTTAAATAGATTGTTATTCAGCAGGATGATTACTTTTGAAGAACGAGGTATACCAAAATTAGAGTTGGTTGAAACTTATGGTATTTCTCAAGATGGGACAATTTACAATATCACCCTTCGTCCAGATGTAAAATGGCATGACGGTAAAACACTGACCACGAATGATATTTTATTTACAATCAATATGATCAGAGATGGTGAAGGTGTAGTACCGGATGATATTCGATCATTCTGGACGGAAGTGGATGTCAAAACATTAAGTGAAACTACGATTCAATTCCGCCTGGAAGAACCATTTGCTCCTTTCCTGGATTATCTATCCTTCGGAATCCTTCCTGAGCACTTATTAGGTAATCTGAGTTTTGAACAAATGATTGATTCTGGGTTTAACTTTCAACCCGTAGGAAGTGGTCCTTACGCTTTTGATGCATTAATTACTGAAAATAATCAGATAAAAGGGGTTATTCTTCGAGCTAATAAGGATTATTTTGAGAATCCACCACTTATCGAACAAATGGTGTTTCGATATTATGATAATTCCTCAGATGCATTAAAAGCTTTTCAGGATGGATTGGTGCTGGGGATTAGCAAAGTTGACTCTTCAATTTTAGGAGAAACATTAATCGATCCTAATTTAGCCTTATATACTGCACGGGAACCTCGATTAACGCTGATATTCTTCAATCTTAAAAATCAAGAAGTACCTTTCTTCCAGGATGTTAATGTGAGAAAAGCATTATTATCCGGTTTAAATCGTCAAAAAATGGTTGATAAAATCTTTAACAGCCAGGCAATTATTGCGAATGGCCCCATCCTACCAGGCACCTGGGCATACTATGATGGTATTAAGTCGGTAGCATACGATCCAAATCTAGCCACACAATTAATTAAAGATGCCGGGTATGTTCTGGGAGGCGAGAACACGACAATTCGGGCCAAAGAGGGAGTGGAGTTTAGATTTGAACTACTGTATCCTGATAATGAAACTCATCGTCAATTAGCGGAGATGATTCAACAAAACTGGGAAGCATTAAACATCTCTGTAAATATTCGCGGTGTATCTTATTCTGAATTAATCAATTCCCATCTCAATCCGCGTTCATACCAGGCGGTCTTAGTGGACCTGGATTTATCCTGGACTCCAGACCCTGATCCCTATCCATTTTGGGACCAGGTACAGGCAACCGGTGGACAGAATTATTCTCAATGGGACAATTTTGTTGCCAGTGATTATCTTGAACAGGCCAGGATAACAACGAACCTGATTGATAGATCATTGTTTTATCGCAATTTCCAGGTTGTGTTTGAAGAAGAACTCCCTGCACTCCCGCTTTTTTATCCTGTTTATAATTTTGCAATTTCAAAACAGGTTCAAGGCGTAACGGTTGGACCGCTGTTTGATACCAGTGATCGTTTTCAGACAGTAAAGAATTGGTATATTATCGGACCAAAACCTGAGACTATAACTACACCTTCACTCGAAAGTTCAAGTGGAGAAGAGTGATGTGGAAAATTGAATTTGAAGAGGAAATATTAAAAGAAATTACTTCAGAATGGGAATCATTTCTTTTTTCAAACGAGATTTATTGGCAACTTAATCTTTCCAATGAAAAATTCTCACCTTCAGAACGTCGAGTTAGAATCAGTGCAGGTAGATTATTGATCTCTTCTTTTATGCTCCACAATCTAAATTATTTGGATAATGATTCCATTTTGAATCAATTTTTAGCTTTAAAAACCAAATGGTTGGCTAACTGGCAAAAAAAAGTTTCTGAAGAATTACCAGTAAGAATCCGTCAGTGGAACCAATTTATACAGGATTTGCGGTCAGATTCGGAATTTTCTCAACCTCAAATGAATAACCAACTTCAGATCAGATTGATGATCGGTTTGTTGATTGATGAAATAGATGAATTGGAGAGAGAAAATTTCTTTCAACAAATAACCATTCTGGATCAAAAGTACAAATATGCAACGTTGGAGGATGGTTTTATTTGGGATAGTGAATTATCGGAGATCTTTCCACCGGAGAAATATTGGTATATGTACAGGAAATTTCTACAACCAGGAGAGAAAAAATGACCTTTTATACGAAAACTGGTGATGATGGTACGACCGGATTGTTAGGGAAAGACCGCGTAAAGAAATATGATCCCCGCATGGAAACGATTGGGAGTCTGGATGAAGCCAGTGCAGCTTTAGGTTTATGTAGAGCTTTTGTTTGTTCGATAGAGATCCAGGAAATTATTTTAAAGGTTCAAAAACAACTCTATCTTGTTATGGGAGAAGTAGCTTCAGAAAAAGAAGTAGCGGAAAATTTCCGTGCGATCAATCAGGAAAGTGTTACCTGGATAGAAATGACCATTGAAAATATAAGCCAAAAGACAACCATTCCTTCTGAATTTATCGTTCCAGGCGATACAAAAGGTGGCGCTTTCTTAGCATTATCCAGGACGATTGTCCGCAGAGCTGAGCGACGATTGGCAGAGCTTCTGGATCTTGGTTTTGTTGAGAATCAGGAGTTATTACGATTTCTTAATCGATTATCCTCATTGTTGTTTATTTTAGAATTATACGAAAACTTTATCGTTGGCAAAGGTGACCAAACATTGGTGAAGTGATGCATTTAACCGGAACAATTATCAACGTCGCTACAATTCTGCTGGGGGGATTTTTTGGTTTATTATTAGGAAATCGCTTACCGGAAAAAGTCCGTTATACCGTAATGATGGCCTTAGGCTTATTTACATTCGCGTATGGCATCCGATTGTTCATGCAAACTGGAAATGCACTGGTCGTATTAATCAGTATGTTGATTGGGGTTTTACTAGGTGAGTGGTGGCGAATCGAGGATGCTTTATCTCACCTGGGTGTATTTCTCGAAAGAAAGTTTAACAGGAACAAAGGAATTGAGAGTGCAAAATTCATCCGCGGATTCCTGTCGGCGTCATTACTCTTTTCGATTGGACCAATGGCAATTCTGGGTTCTATCCAGGATGGTCTGACCGGTGATTATAATACGCTGGTGATAAAAGCAATAATGGATGGGTTTGCGGCGATTGCATTTGCATCCAGTCTCGGAATCGGGGTACTATTTTCCAGTCTTGTAATCCTCGTTTATCAGGGTGGACTTTCACTATTGGCAACTCAACTACAATTCATCATGTCTGATCAGGTATTGGCTGAATTCAGCGCTATTGGGGGAATCATGTTGATAGGGATTGCTGTTAGCAGTTTGCTAGAAGTTAAAAAAATCAGAGTTGCTAATTTCCTGCCTGGTTTTATCGTTTTACCACTGGTTATCTGGATTTTTAATTTATTTGGAATTTATTAATTAAAAAATCAGATCGGAGTCTTTTTTCCGACCTGATTTTAATAGATTTTCTATTTTCCTAATAACTCGTCAATTGTTGAAAACAAAGCATCACTATAAACCAGTGTTCCATTGACCAGAAAAGTTGGGGTGGCGTTGACTCCTGAAATTCGCCCGTAGCGTAGGCCCTCCTGAACATCACTGTTATAACGATTACTGTTCAGACAGGATCTGAAATTGTTCTCATCCAATCCCAACGAACCGGCAAAAGCAACTAAACGTTTATCACTGAAGTTCCCTGCGTTTTCACCATTCCAATTCAGAAACAACGTATCATGATAATCCCAGAATCTTCCCTCTTCTTCTGCACAATATGCTGCTTCCGCTGCCTGGATCGATTCATTGCCAAGGAAACTAAAAGGCACATACTTGAATAATACATCACCGGTTGCCACATAGCGATTAATAAAATCTTCTTCAAAATTCTGCCAGAAGCGATAACAGGCAACACATTGAAAATCTGAAAATTCTTCAACTACGATAGTTGCATCGGGGTTACCCATAGTTAGTCCATCTGTTTGTGGACGCGTCTTCTCTTCAATGGTCTTAATGTCCCCGACGGGTTTCTGAGACTGATAAATTACAAATGCTGAAATGAGAAGAGATATGGCAATTACACTGATTAATACGATGCGTCGTTGACTTTGTGCTTTTTTAATTCTCTTGTTCCTGATTTCCTGTCTTTTACCCATTAATAATCCTCCATAAATAGTAATTGGAATTTTAAACGCAAATAAGGCAAAGTCAACCCGTAATGTAAAGTTTGACCGCGAATTTACGATATTCTTCGAATCAAAACCGGATATTTTTCTTCAGTTTGAATAAAACCCATACGAGAATATAATGCCTTCGAAGAAAAATTATCATCCTGTGTGTTCACAGTAATTTTATGAATCCCAGTGGTTTCATAATGGGTAAATAAATCAACCAGTAAAATTTTTCCAATATTATTTCCCTGAAAATCCGGATCAACTGCCAGACGGGCCAAATGCGCGGAAGAATAGGATTCCGTACTCATTTGATAGCCAATGATTCTTCCCTCATGAACTGCCACGGTTGTATATCCGGCCTGTGGATAAGCCTTTTTCAAGGATTGTTCAGGCAATTGCCAGATTGGAGCAAAGCAACGACCATCCAGTTTAGCAACTTCACTCAGGTCCTCAAACGCTGCAGGTCGTATCATTAAATCTTGAAATGGTTGTGGCTGAGAAAAAATTTGATCAAACCACTCAAACACAATTATATTTTGGTGAACTTCAAAGGATTGTTTCAATAATAAATCTACGAACCATTGATGAATGCCAAGTACAGCAATTGTTGAAACTTTTCCCTGGTATGATTTGATAATCTGGTCAAAAAGCAGATTCCAGATGTCTGCTCGTGAATATAATGATGAACAGGCAAATAATCGCACCCAGGCGACTTCACTTACATCGCTTGGCGCAGCTAAACATGCAATGATATCACCATCATGAAAAGCAAGATAAAAAGGTTGGAACCCTAACCAATCAAGAACAGGCTGCCAATCCAAATGTTGATGAATAAAAAATTCATAACTTAAAAAGAAATTTAACTTTGCGTGATCTCTTTCAGTCGCCGGTCGAATTTCTAATGAAGAATACATTGTAAAAGTTAAATTTTATCGAGTTCCAATTTTCATAACCAGGTCGGTTAATTTTTTTAGAATTTTTTCTCTCCTGGAAAGTTCTGGTAGATTATGCAACGCTGCTGTCATACTACCCAGGGCATCCAATTGGTCTCCCTTTTGGATTTGAAGGGCTGAAATTCTTTTTAGCACAAAAGCTCTGGATTCTTTCTCACCAGCCAGTTTCAATTTATCAGCAGCATTTTGATAATATTCTAATGCCAGGTCTTTTTTGCCCAAATTTTCCAAAGCAGAAGCTTGATTACCCATTGCCAGACCGTAATTTTTCCAATCCTTTGTTTCTTCAAAGGTTAAATGAGTGTCTTTTGATAACTCATAGGATTTTTGAGGATCTCCTGCCATCAGGTAAGCAACGCTGGCGTTGTTCATCATCTCAGCTGATTTGCAAACTTCTTTTAAATCCTGATATGCGCTGGCAAGTTTTTCAAATAATCTGGCTGCGTCTACATATTTTTTTTGTTTGAAGAGATCATTGGCTCTGGATATATCACTATTTATGTTCATAGCGATTATAAAGTTATTTCTAACAGTCCTTCTGCAACCATACGTAATTTTTGGACATCTAACTCACTCAACTTCATCGCCAGATCCAGATAGGGTGCATTAATTGGTTTGGTAATGAACTCTCTAAATTCCTGTGGCAGTTCTTTCAAACTGCTAATTTCGGCATTTTCTTTACGCCATGCACCAATAATCCCCTGGTTATCAAAGAAATCTTCGATCTGGCAATTTAAGCATTTAGCAATAATCTCAAGAATTGGTACTGGAATTTCCTCCTCGCCAGATTCGAATTTTGATAGTTGATCTTTGTCGATCTCACATTTCTCAGCGAGTTTCTCGCTTGAAATCTCGCTTTCCTGGCGCTTTGATTTAATATTCGTACCAATAATTTTGTTCCTGATTTTCAATAATGTTTGAAATTTTTCATTAAATTCATTGTTTGCATCAGATTGTAAAATTTTCCTTCCCCAAAAGTGATTCATGGGCAGATTATAGGTGTATGCCAGAATTTCTAATTCAGGTAAGCTGGGGGATATACTACCATTTTCAAATAGTATCAATCGATTTTCAGCAATTCCTGTTTGTTTTGAAATATCCTCAACAGAGATTTTTTTTGAAAGACGAGCATCCATTAATAAAATCCCTAATTTTTTACTACGAATTTGTACGTAAAGTTTATTATTTTTCATAATGGTATTCTAATCCTTAGCCGAAACGAAATTCTATAAAAAATTATAGCAGGAATTTAACGACGTTGCCTTCCGGAGGCCAAAATTTGTGCAACACTGGCTCCAAAGACCTCAGGGCCGAGCATAAACCCATTTTGTTCAAGACGTGGTGTGAAGAATGGACGAATTCCTGTTGGTTTGAGTTCACCAATCACTTTTCCTTCTGGCGTAATACCAGTTTTTTCAAATTTGAAGATATCGGTCATCACAATCGTGTTACCTTCCATGCCAGCAACTTCGGTGATCGATGTTATTTTTCTACTACCATCACTCAATCGGGACTGTTGCACGATTAAATCAATGGCGCTGGCAACTTGTTCACGAATTACACCAATTGGCAAATCCATTCCTGCCATCAAACATAATGTTTCTAATCTCGATAAAGCATCACGGGGAGAGTTAGCATGTAAAGTTGTTAATGAACCATCATGACCGGTGTTCATCGCCTGCAACATATCCAGCGCTTCTCCACCTCGAACCTCACCAACAATAATTCGATCTGGACGCATGCGTAATGAATTTCTCACCAGTTCACGAATGGAAACCTGATATTTACCCTCAATATTCGGTGGTTTTGTTTCCATACGGACTACATGTTCCTGCTGCAATTGCAATTCAGCTGCGTCCTCAATGGTTACAATCCGTTCAGCTGGTGGGATAAATCGCGATAAAACATTCAACAGAGTTGTTTTACCTGAACCGGTACCACCCGATATCATAATATTTAAGCGTGAGATGACACAGGCTTCCAGAAATTTTGCCATGTTCCTGGTAACAGAACCGAATTCTATCAGCTGGTCTACAGACAGTCTGCCTTTCTCAAATTTTCGAATGGTAATGGTTGGCCCATCAATCGCCACCGGAGGTATGACGGCATTTACACGTGATCCATCCGGGAGGCGGGCATCAACCGTTGGGGTATCGGCATCGATTCTGCGACCGAGGGGCATAATAATCTTTTCAATGATTCTTAAAACTGCGTCATCATCCTCGAATGTGATACCGGTTTTGACTAATTTTCCTTTTTGTTCAATATAAACAGAATTCGGGCCATTTACCATCACTTCACTGATCGTATGATCTTCTAATAAGGATTGAAGGGGACCAAAGCCTAAAATTTCATCTAAAATTTCTTTGAATAACTGGTCCTGTATCGTTTGCGGCAACTTAATATTCAGGGATTGATAAACAGCTTTAAGCGTGTTTCTTACAAATTCATCTCGATCACGATAAGGAGGCCGTTTATTTTCAAGCTCTCTGAAGATCAACGTCAGAATATGTTGTTTCAACTTATTGAAATCAGTTGGATTCATTTACATCTCACTATTATTTCTCAATTATTTCATCTGAGGGCAATACCCAGATAATCTGATCTGTATTGATGGCAAGAAAATTTGATTTATAAATTACATTTTCATTGACATCCAGGATTTCAACATCTGTCAAAGCTAAAAAATGATTGCTTTCATTTAATTCATCCAATAAACGCAAATCCATTTGAACGTGAAAAAACCCTCTAATTTTTTGCGTAGTTGTTTGAATAATCACTTCTCTTTGATCTTTTGTTATTTTGGGGGTAAATATTTTTCCTTTTTCTTCAAATTGGGTAATCATATTTTTTCCTCATTTATTGTTTCAATGCATCTATAGGGGGCATCAGATACCCAAGGCCCGACCTTGTAACAATGTGTATGGGGCTATGAGGATCTTTTTCAATTTTTTGTCTCAATCTGGCAATACTTACCCAAAGGATCTCTTTATCCTGGCGATATTGCGGTCCCCAAATAGCAGAAAGTAACTCTTCTGCTGATAACACTTTTCCAACATTATGAGCAAATTGGATTAATAATTTGTATTCTGTCGCCGACAAAAAAATTGGGGAGTCATCCTGCCAGATTTCTGCACGTGCCAGGTCAATTTTAAGGTCACCATGTTCAAAAAAACGTGTTGCTTTCGATGTTTCTGTTGAGAGTGATCTACGTAATACGGATCGAACCCGGGCAATCAACTCAGTGGCTGAAAAAGGTTTGGCTACATAATCATCTGCGCCAGAATTGAGTCCCTTTACGCGATCTTTTTCTTCATTTTTTCCTGTCAGCATAATAACAGGAACTTCGCTAAATTGGCGAATTCTTTCGAGGGTTGAAAAACCATCCAATCTTGGCATCATCACATCAAGAATGACAAGATCGGGATGTTTTTTGGAAACAAGATCAAGGCACTCTTCTCCATTTGTTGCCGTGATAACTTCATACCCTTCAGTATCTAAATTAATCTCAAGCAGATGCCGGTAGAGTTTCTCATCGTCCACTACTAAAATTTTTGTACCTTTTGTCATCCGAACCTCCAGGTGAACATAATATTACATTTCGATAAACGGAAGGAACACATGGATCGTAGTTCCTTTTCCGGGAATAGAAGTTGCGTTGATTTGACCTTGATGTGCTTCAATAATTTTCTTGCAAATAAATAAACCTAAACCGGATCCACGCGTGTCCTGGTTGTGCGCTTCAGATCGATAAAATCGTTCAAATATTTTTTCCAGGTCTTTTGCCGGGATTCCGGGACCGGTGTCTTTTACATCAATTGTGATGCCTTGAGGTTCTTTGTAGATTCGAAATAGAAGGGGTTTTCCAGGGGCATATTTTGCTGCATTTGAAACCAGGTTATCGAATACCTGTTTCAATCGTCTGGGATCTCCTTGTAGCGTTGGTAATTCCTGACGAATATCAAGATTTATCTGAAGTTCTGGATGGTGAATTCTGGCATGAGAAATTACATCGTTCAGCAAGGCATCAATTCGTAACAACTGAATATTCAAGGTTGTCTTACCTGATTGGAACCGCGATGAATCTAATAGATTATCAATTAATTCTTTCAATCGATCTGTTTCCTGGTCAATGATCTGTAAAAACTCATTTTGATTTTCTATACTCCAACTTGTGTCCTGACGGAGTAATGTGGTGGTGTAACCTTTTATAAAACCAATCGGATTTTTCAATTCATGAGAAAGCGTTGATATAAAATCGTCCTGTATTTGCAGCGTTTGAATATGTTCCTGTAACTGATTGATCATAGATTCACGTTCTTGTCTGAGTATCATGGATGAAATTTGGGATGACATAAACTCAGCAAAATTAATGTGGTCTCTGGTAAAAATTGGCGTCCCAAAGCGGATGATAACAACGACACCGAGCTCAGCTTTTTTGGATTGAAGGGGAATTGCCAGGATATGAGGTCGTTTCAATCGGTCAGATTCTTCTTCAGAAGGTTCGGAGAGAATCGTTCGGTTGTTTTTTATCACGTCTGAAATAATACTTTCACCCCAGGCAACATCTGCTTCTTTATTTTTCCCTCGTCCAGTTGCCCGGGCGTATGCAATATCCAGGTCAGAATGTGATTCATCATAAAGATAAACAGCGAGGTTGTCAAAAATGAAATAGGGTCGGATTTCGCTGCAAATTACATCCAGAGCCTGCTTCCAATTCGAAGATTCCCAACATATTTTACTTAATGAATAGAGGGTTTCTGTTTTTATGGGTAATAAAGGCTCAATCATTTTTATTATTTCAATCTATTTAATGAAAAATCAAAAGAACTTCCAACATCAAAGTTAGAATCTACATTAAGTGTAGCACCATGTGATTCAATTATCTTCTTAGCAAGTGCAAGTCCCAGGCCAACTCCACCAGCTTTCCGGGTGGAAGAGCTGTCTAATTGATGAAATGGCTCAAAAATCTCGTGAATTCGCTCCTCCTGAATGCCAATCCCATTATCCTTGACTTTTAGATTAACGATCTCCTGTGTCCATAAAATGGAAATCTCGATAATTGCCCCTTTTTTTGAAAATTTTATTGCATTATCGATCAGTTGGGTAATTACCCAGGCTATCTTTTTTTGATCAGCCATTACAAAGGCAGATTTCATTTCAGGGATTACATCGAGCTTGAATTGGTTTTGTGTGAAGGTAGTTTGAAAATTAGAGATTATTTCCTGGGTGAGAGCAACCAGATCAAATTCACCGGGAGAGATAAGTACCTGCTCATGTTCAGCAAATGTAAACATAATCAGATCTTCAATTAATCGTTCCAGACGATTTGTTGCTTTTCCCATGATTTCCAATACCTGATTTTGATCTTCTGATAATGGACCCAGGTCATTCGAAATCATCAAATCCAGGTATCCTTTTATGTGAGTGAGAGGCGTTCTTAATTCATGGGAGATATTGGAAATAAAATTATTTTTAAGTTGATTTAATTCATTTATTTTGTTCAGTGCATCTTGTAATTCTGCGGTTCTTTGCTGTACACGATGTTCCAGTTGCCGGTTGCTTTGTTCGAGGGCATCACGAAATCGAATCAGTTGTTCTGTGATTGCTTCGTCGAGCGTCTCCTGATCAATTAAATTCATCTCCACCAGGATTTTTCCTAGTGGCATTTCCTCTCCCTGTTTGGCTTTTTCCAGCTGAATGAACAAAGCCTTATTAAGTTCTGGCAAGGTAATTATTTTCCTTTGAACTAAATATTCACCAATTCTTGGCACTAATATTTCAGGAGAAACGGGTTTCTTTCTGGAAGCCATTAAAATTCGTCCTCCTGCCAGACCCATTGACCAGCAACCATTGTTGCAACAGGATATAAATCTTTTAATTCAAAGGGGTCTATTTCAAATGGATTGACCGGTAAAACAATTAAATCTGCGAATTTACCGGCTGAAATACTACCGATTTTATCATCCCAATCAGAGACAATGGCAGGATTAATCGTGTATGCATCCAGGATGTTTTCCAATGAAATTTTCTCTTCAGGATACCAGCTACTGGATTTGAGATGATCCAATTTAGATCTTGTCAAAGCCGCAAACATACCAAAGAATGGGTTGAATGATTCGACAGGTGAGTCAGATCCAAAAATGAGTTTTGTACCATTATGTAAAAGGCTATTGAAAGCATAGGCATAGCGTGATCTCCTGCCCCAAAAACGGTCGGCTGTATCCATATCAGACACCAAATGAATCGGTTGCATGGATGCGATGATATTATTTTCCGCTAATCGATTGAGATCATGTTCGGCAAGCACCTGAACATGTTCAATTCTATGGTGTAAACCTGGCAAATGATTTTCCTGTTCATATTGCCTGATTTCTGAATAAGCATCAAGGACTTCCCGGTTCGCTCTATCACCAATCGCATGAATCGCGAGTGAGAGACCATTTTTGGTAGCAAATTTCCCGTACTGTATGATTTCTTCTCTGGATAGCATGAGAATGCCAGAATTATCGGGATTTGTTTCATATGGTTCCAACATAGCTGCCGTTTGAGGACCCAGTGCACCATCTGCAAACAGCTTTATGGAGCCAATGCGCAAAAAATCAGATCCAAAACCAGTTTGAAGCCCAGTTTGCACCGCGGCTTCTAAATTTTGTAAAGGCAGACTTTTTACTATTCTCAGCATTAATTTATTTTGACGATCTAATTGTTGCAAAGTTGCAAAACATTCTGCACCGTCAAAATCATGAACAGCGGTGATGCCAGTTTTCCATAATTCCGACTGTGTTGCGTGTAGATTATCGCTAAGTGTTTGACCGGATTGAGCAGGAATGAAGTCATTCATCAACCCCATGGCGTTTTCAAACAATAAGCCGTTTGGATAGCCTTCAGCATTTCTTCCTATGAATCCATCCTGTGGGTTTGTCGTTTCACGCGTGACCCCTGCCATTTCAAGAGCGCGTTTATTTGCCCAGGCAGCGTGTAAAGACTTGGCTGTTATAAAAATCGGGTGTTCTTCAGAGACCTGGTGCAGTAATGCTATGTCGTTAAATCCACCTGACCATTGATTCTGATTCCAACCATAACCGAGTATCCAATCGCCAGGAGTGGTACCATTTGCTCTGTCTTTCAAGCGATCATAACAATCCTGAATTTTGTCAGTTTCACAATTTACCATGCTGAGACTTCTACCCAGGTGTTGCAGGTGAATGTGAGAATCAGTCAGCCCAGGCAGGATTGTCTTTCCATGCATGTCAAGGATTTCTGAATTTCGATCTGCCAATGATAAAACATCTGCATTACGTCCGACAGCCACAACCTTCCCAGCGCGGATTGCCAGGGCTTCAGACATGCCGGAATGATTTTCAGATTCTATAATTCGTGCATTCTGGAGAATTAACATAAAAGATTAATCCTCAATGAAACGGTCTATTAACGAGTTAAGTTCCTCATTTGAATAATAATGGATGATGATTTTACCTTTATCCCCCCGATGGTCCAAATTGACACGCATACCCAATTTGTCCTGAAAGCGTTCTTCCAACGCTTTGATTTCAGGATCTTTGACTCTTGGGGGAGATTTCGTTTCTCGATCACCGCTATATTTTTTAACCAATTCTTCGGTTTGTCGAACGGAGTAATTATTTTTAATCACGATATCTAAAACTGCTGATTGAGCTTGAGGTGTTTCTAAGGCTAAAATAGTTCTGGCATGTCCTTCAGAGATATCATTTTTTGCTAACGCAAGTTTTACTTTTTCAGGTAACTTCAATAATCGAATGGTGTTCGTCACCGAGACTCTGCTTTTTCCGACCCGTTTTGCTATTTCCTCATGCGACAAATTGAATTCCTTGTTTAATTGTTCGTAAGCATCAGCAGTTTCAAGAGGGGATAAATCTGCTCTCTGGACATTCTCGATCAATGCCAATTCAAGGTGTTCCTGATCACTTGCCTGCCTGAAAATGACAGGCACTTTTTGTAAACCAGCTAATTTTGCAGCTCGCAAGCGGCGTTCCCCGGCAATTAATACGTATTCTTCCCGATCGTTTTTGGGAATGACCAGCAGCGGTTGAATAATGCCATGTTCCCGGATGGATTGTGCCAGTTCTTGGAGTTCTTCATCACCCATGATGCTACGGGGTTGATGGGGATTAGGGAGAATTCTTTCGATGGGTAATTCAGAAACCTGATTTTCTTCTTCTGTAATCGTGGGTTTAGAACCTGGTATTAATGCATCTAATCCTCTACCTAACCCTGGTTTTTTTGCCATTTAGAACCTCATTCCTCGATTAATGGAATTATAATACCGTCTTGTGCTAGGATCTCTTTTGCTAAAGCAGCATAGGCTTTTGCAGCTGTTGATTCAGGAGCAAATGCAGAAATGGGTGTGCCATATGAGGGCGCCTCTGCCAGTCGGACACTGCGGGGAATAATTGTCTGGTAAACCTGATCTGAAAAATAACGTTGCACTTCACTGACTACATCCAGTGCCAGGCGGGTCCTGCCATCATACATTGTCAAAACGACGCCTTTTATTTGCAATTCTGGGAAGAGAGAGTTCTGAACTTTTCGGATTGTTTGCGTCAATTGCCCTAAACCTTCCAAGGCAAGATATTCACATTGCACCGGAATAATGACCCCTGATTCCGCTGCAATCAAACCGTTAACTGTCAGCAAAGACAATGATGGGGGACAATCGATCAGAATATAGTCGTATCGGTCTGAAATATTGGTGAGTGCTCGCTTTAATAAATACTCGCGATTATCCAGATCAATCAGTTCAATCTCCGCTCCAGCTAAGGAGGGAGAAGATGGTAATAATGAAATTTTTAAACGAGGATTATGCAAAATGTTAGGGGCGATTGGCTGAGATCCAATCAGGACTTCATACGTGCCATGTTTGACCGTCTGTTTATCGATCCCAAGTGATGAAGTTGCATTCGCCTGAGGATCTAAATCAACTATTAAAACTCTTTGTCCAAAATATCCCAGGTATGCCCCCAGATTGATGGCTGTGGTTGTTTTGCCTACTCCGCCTTTTTGATTGACTAATGTGAATATTCTTGCCATATTTTCCTGATTAATTTAAATAATCTCAATTAAATTTTCTTGAACTTCTGCATCTGTTGGGGGGCCTTCCATCGCTCTTCGTGTTACAGAATTTGCAGCAATATATGTAGCAAATCGGGCTGAAGTCCACGGATCTTTTGTCTGAATCAAGCGTATGAAGAAAGATGTAGCGAAAATATCCCCAGCTCCGGTTGCATCCACTTCACTTTTTTCCGGTGCCCGGAAATTACGCACATCACCATTCCAATAAACTCTGGCACCACACGATCCTTCTGTGATCACAAGGACACGTATCCCGTATACCAGATCGGCTATGATACTTTCATCGAATTGAAGGTCTTCAATGCTGAGGACGACAGCATCGGCATACTGAAGATAGTGCTTGGCTTCAATATAATTTTTGAAACTAATTTTGCCATCCGCATCCCAGGAGCGATACCAACCCTGTGGTGTAACACCTACGAATGAATTGGGGAAAACCTTCAGGAAGGATGGATCAACTTCATCCGCAATAGGGCCCAGGTGAACAATTTTGGGTGAAGCCCAGGTTTGTGGAATCTGGTTGGGATGCAAGATTTCCGCCCGGCTCAAGATGCTTTGATGTCTGCCTTCTTTTGTGTACTGGTTCTCAAAAACGGTTGAATTTTCACTGATCGTACTGACAACCTGAATGTCCCTCAAATCAGGCAAAATGACATCCTGCGCATAGGAAGTTAAGATCCCAACGCTCAGTCCAAATGCACGTGCAGTTATTGAAGAATAAGAAGCAGTTCCTCCTGGTACAAATCCATCAGGAACTACATCCTGCGTGATGTGACCAATGACTAAATAATCAACAGGTTCTATTGGCTTTAAATAATTAATCACTTTTATGAAACCTCAGTGGATTGCTCTTGACCTTCCAGGTCATCGAACAGTGTGGGGGTAATGGGAGGAAGCAAATCCTCCAGGGGAGTCGTTTCTTTTCGCATACCAGGGACAGTCGTGCCACAATATGGGCAGATATTCCAGGGTAATTCCATCAAAGCTTTACAATGATGGCATTTTTTCTTTAATTTCGTCTGGCAATTGGGGCAAACGATCCAATCATGTTGCACTTTTCTGGAGCAACCCGGGCACAAAGGGATATCCTCAATCGTCTGCAATAAAGCTTCTTCTTCCAGAGACTGCTGGAATTCTTCATCGAGCGTTCTTGCGGGTCTGAGAATGGCATAAATCAGCATTCCAGGCAGGAATAATAGAGCCACAATGAGAACAGCTAAAATGCGAGCCATCGGATCTTTAGAACGTCTGCGAACATCGCGTTTCGTCCAGATGATCAGACTCACCCATAAAGTGGCTAAAAACGCTGCTGCAAATGCAATCGCAATTAAGACATAACTATTCATAGAGGATAAATCAAAATTCATAAATTCTCCATCCTGAAATTATAGCATGGATGCAATTTTTCGCAGGTCGCTGCGCTTGATTTTATTTCATTTTTTCGGTACATTAATTCAGTTCGACAAATTAAATGAACATAGAGGTTATCCATGAACAATCGCATTTACCGGATTCAGGATCTTGACCAGAATGAACGACCACGCGAAAGATTAGCAGAGTATGGACCAGCTGCCTTAAGTGAAGCTGAATTGCTGGCGATTATTTTGCGGGTTGGGGTGACTGGGGAAAGCGCTGTCATGGTGGGACAACGCTTGTTGCATACATTTGACGGGTTGATGGGACTTCATCGGGCCAGCTATGAGGAGGTATGCCGGGAACATGGACTGGGCAAGGCAAAGGCTGCACAAATTAAAGCAGCCATCGAAATTGGAAATCGATTGGCAAAATTAAAAATTAAAGAGAACCTGGAGGTTTCCTTCCACAGCCCTGAGGAGGTTGCAAATTACGTCCAATACGAAATGGCAGCCCTGGATCAGGAACAATTGCGCGTGATACTCCTGGATACGCGTAATCGATTTCAAAAAATGGTCAACCTCTATACGGGTTCATTGAATTCTTCAACCGTGCGAATCGGAGAATTATTCAAAGAAGCCATCCGCCTGAATGCCGCGGCGATTATCATGATCCATAATCATCCCAGCGGTGATCCATCTCCCAGCCCGGAGGATATCAATCTGACCAGAGCAGCGGTGCAGGCCGGAAAACTTCTGGATGTTGAAGTGCTGGATCATATTGTGATTGGAAGGGGGGAAGGCAGATTTGTGTCGTTGAAGAAGAAGGAATTGGGATTTTAAATGGGCTAATTTACAAATGTTAAAGAAAGTTGAAAATGACTAATCCCCATTTGACCGCGAAATATTTGACAGAGCAAAGGGTTTATAGTAAACTTTCCGTCGTTCAGGCGAGGTAGCTCAGTTGGCAGAGCAGCGGACTCATAAGCCGTAGGTCGTGGGTTCAAGTCCCACTCTCGCCACAAGAAGAGGTTGAAATGTGGGTTTCAACTTCTTTTTCTTTAATTATCCATATGAAAATTGGATCTTTTTTCTCATTTCAATAAGGACAATATTGCGCGCAGAGGCAGCGGAGTGATCAGCCGGAGTGGGCTTTTAAAGGGGGGTATGGCACGCGCCAGGGGGTCCTTCGGAAACAACTGGCACGAAGCAGCCGGCGTAAATCGGGTTAAGTATCGATCAAGGCACAAGTATAGCTGGGGTGGGATATGCTATGGATCTGGAATAGGGATTGGTGGTGGATGCCGTTGTTGTTTGGATTTGGTTAATGGATGCTGCATCTGTTATGGTCCAACAGAGCTCGAGAATAAGCTGCGGACTGCTCTCTCTCGTTCCTCAAGATGGCAGTCCGCAGCCCAACACGGAATGGAAAAAATAGCCTGGATAATTCTTTTAAAGAACGTAAACGGCCTGAAGCATGGGAAGCCCTGCGCGAAGGGAAGTGCTGATCCATGCTGAAGCCGTTTTGGCGCATATGTAATGCAGGTGGGGTTAACATGGGCAAATGGTGGCGTGCCTTGATGGTCTTCCAGGCTAGCCTCGATTTACCCTTCACGGGATGGAAAGGAGCGAATGGGTGATTCTTATTCAGAGGCTAATAATTATATTGGTTAGATAACATGAGGACACGAGTAGTGGCTTCACAACAATATTAATGTAGAATTTTCCATTGGTGAAAAATGGTGGATTTCAAATTAGAAGACTCGATGAATTGTCCAACTAAGGAGCAGTGATAGAGGAATGAATTAAATATGTAACTCGGATTTTCTCAATGTAGTTAGAACAATTGAGGTGATTAAATTGAGTCGGTTTATTATTTTTGGAATTATTGGTTTGTTTTTTGTGTCATAATCATATGGGACTTAAAAGAGGCATAGATTAAGGATATTTCATTTACACTTTTTATTTCATGTTCATTACTATCAATTTATGGAGACAATATGGCTGAATGGGAAGCTTTACAAATTCACGATGTAATTCAAAACATCAGTGACAATATTATTGTGTTGCCTGTAATTCAACGTAACTTAGTTTGGGATGAAGAAAAAATGGAACTACTATTCGATTCTTTACTAAAGGGAAATTCGTTTGGTGGAATAATGGCACTTCAGGAATCGAAAGGTGGCCAGCCACTTTTTGCATTTCGGCAATTTTCAAAAGAAGGAGAATTACACGATTCGGATTTACCTCCAATATTGGATCAGAGTATTACATTAATCATAGATGGGCAACAACGTCTCCAAGCCTTTTATATGGGTTTGAAGGGTGGTGTAAATGGAAAGAAAATGTATTTCAATTTATTCAGCCAAACAGATTATGAATTTGAATTTGCAAGAAAAATAAATGATCTTCCCATTATTAAAAAAGAGGATGATCAAGAAATGATTATGCTATGGTACCCTGTTCAGAATCTTTACTACCAATTAAGTAACGTTGGTCGGAAAGATCGGCAGGTTGCCTTAGAGATTATTCAAACACGCGAAATACTAGAAGACAAACAAAAAGAATTGGTCTTTGAGAATGTTAAATGTTTTAAGGATTCTGTATTCGAAAAAAAATCTTTAGGTATTTCAAAAGTCTTTATAGATCAAACAAATCTTGAAGGTGAAAGACGTCGAATGGTTGAACTATTCCAAAGATTGAACAATGGGGGCACAGTCCTACGCGCTTTGGATCTTATAGCATCAACTCTGAAAGGTCTAGATTACAGGACGGAAATATTTTTAAGGCGTGATATTCAAGAATTTAGTGACATAGGGATTGGCCAAGATGAAGTGATAAAACTTATATTCCTGCTCCAGAATAACATAAATAAGGAAGTCCCTGATATCGCGAAAGATGATGCTGAATTTGTAGTAAAAAATCAATCTCGTATCCTAAAAACACTTGAAGTCCTGCGGCAATTTCTTAAAGATGCAGGGCTGTATGATTACTATCGGGAAGGTAAAAAATCAGCAATTCCTCTTTATTTCATAGCATATCATATATTTCATAAAGAAAAATCTATTGATCTTTCACGACTTTACGCTTCTTTTGATACTAATAACCCGGACTTTACAAATATCCGACGTTGGTTGAACATTTCTTTACTGAATGGAGTCTTCAGTCGAGGAAAAGGTTGGACACCTTATACAACAGGAATCAAAAAGATTTTTGCTTCTATTAATCAATTCAATGGAGAGATATTTCCTACAGAAGAATTGTTTTCGATGTATGAATCTTATCCATTGATTTTTAGTAGAGAAATCGAAATAAACAATTTGAAAAATTGGGATATGAATTTTGTTTTTTACTTGATATACGGAGGAAAATATTTTATAAATCGTGATATTGATCATATCCAACCCAAATATATACTAAATAAAGAACAAGTATCCCCTGAAAAAATCCATTTCATTAGTAATTACCAACTTATCGATTATGCCAAGAATCGTGGTGATAAAAGTGCTAAAAAATTGAATGAGTGGCTAAAAGATTGGGAAGAAACCGAACTGAAAGATTACCTGGACAGACACCTCATACCAAAAGATCCAAATCTATGGATGGTAGAAAATTTTGATGCGTTTCTTGATGAGAGATCTACAATGATTTTGGATAAAATGAAAGAATCAATTCCAAGTAAATCAAGACCAGCCATCCGGAATGAAGGAATATCAGAAGTATCCACTGGGAATAAAAAAGATTGTGGAGGTGCAGCGCAGCTTTCAAATGCTGAGCGTAATCCAGAAGCATGGTTAGAGAGCTGTGCTGATAAAAAAGGGTTTGGGGATGAATTTCGTCAGATTGTTGCTGTAGCACGATCATTAGGTATGTATGCAAGGTTCCAAAATAATTGGTGGGTTGTAAAATTTACTCAGAAAGAGAATCATAACAAAGGTTTATTTTATCTTGGTGAAGATAGATATATTTCTTTTAAAAAACCTGAAATCGCTAAATATCTAAATTGCCCAATTGAAGAGGTCGAAAAGTACCTATATTTTGGAAAGAAAATTTTGTCGGAACAAGTTCCAATATTGATTGAAAATTTGAGAACCTTATTTTCAGATAAAAAAATAGGATAGAGTTTCTTTAAGGATGGATTGAGAGACTTTGAAAATGTGATAAGAATTGATCCAAATTACCCTAATATAAATTTTATTTATTCTTTTAGGCCGTTGGAATTGGGTTATTTCATCTCAACAGTAAAATTTAAGTGCCCTGTTATCTTTTTTGATAAGTTTTTTTTAGTTTAGATTCCACAATTTTGAAGGAAATTTTAAATAAATATAACTTTGAAGAATTTGCCTGATTGTTATAATATTCAATCCTCAACTCCCCATAGATTTACCCTGCCACTTTTATGACCAGAAAGCAAAAATCTTCCATCATTAGAAATATCTAAACTAGTAACATAATCATTATCTTTAAAAAAATCATTAACGATCTCACCTGTTATAAAATTTAACATGGTTATCTGACCATTTTCATCTCCGAAAAACATATATTCTAGATCATTTGAAAATATGGCTCTGGAGATTTGACTTGTATGAAGATGGGAAAAGAATAATTCTCCAAGAGATATTTTCCATATATAAACTCCGTTTTCTTCAACTCCTAACGCAAATTGGTTGTCAGGTGAAATATCAACATCGGTAACTTGATCTGGATTACCGATTAACTCTGCAATTTTTTGATTCGTTCTTAAGTCCCAAACCTGAACAGGGCTTAGTCCACCAGCAATCACAAATTTCTCATCTTTAGAAAATTTAGCAATATTTAAAGGTCCTTCTACGTTATTCAAAATAATTTTGGTAATTCCTGTTTTCATACTCCTAATCTCGCAAATATCCATCAGGTCTCCTGTCAAAACCCAATTATTGTTTGGAGAAAAAGCTGAAACCAATGTTGTTTCTTCATGCTCAAAAGATCTACTTTTTCTAGATTCTTCAAGATTATATAAGTGAAAGGTAGTTAAAGTATAAGGATCTGAGGTTATTGCAAATTTCATGTCAAATGACACATCAGGACGAGAAATCCCATTAATTACAGATACATGTCGTTTTTTTATTAAATTTCCTGTATTTATACTTCTCTCAAAAATATTAATTTCATCGTCCGCAGAATAATATTTTCTATCATCATTTGAAAACCAGACTTTTAGAACCGTTGAACGATGACCTAAATCGGAACGAATCAAGCCTGGTTCAAAAATATCAATATCCAAATTTCGAAATTCTTTGGGTATCGATTTGCTAGTGACGTTTCTTGCTTCAAATAAATAATTCCATTCGTAAATTTTTCCATTCCAACACCCAAATATCACTTTTTTATTATCCGAAGAAAAAACAACTTCTACAATTTCATCGTTTACCTCATTACAAATATATTTTTGTTCTCTGGTTAAAACATCCCAGATTCGAACAGAGTTGTCCATACTTCCTGAAGCAAGATATTTCCCATCAGATGATATATTGATGCTTACAACATCTCTGGTATGTCCTTCAAAATGACCACAAAAACCCCCAGTACTCATATCACATTTAGAAATTAGTTGATCTCTACTTGCTGAAAATAAAAATCTTCCATCTGAGCTGAATATTATATCCCTCACTAGATCTTCGTGATGATCGTAAATGGCATTAATTAATTGATGACTTACCGAATCCCAAAGAGGAATGCCGATAAAATCTCCACTACTAGATAAAAGAAAACCATTATTTGAAAAAGATAACCCTAAAACTGCAACATCTTGAATTGGATATTTAGGATATCCAAATCGAGCAATCTCAAGCCCGGTATTAATATTCCATTCTTGGATGGAACCAAAAAGGCTTCCTGTAAATATTTTTTTAGAGTTTGGTGAAAATGCTACTTTTTGTATATGTTTAATTTCTCCACGAAAATTAAATATTTTATTTTGGGACAGAATGTCCCATAAAATCATTTGATCATCGTCACCACAAGAAATTCCAAATCGGGAATCTGGAGAGATAGCTACAGACCTAATTTTGTTCGAATGAGGACATGATTCTAATAACGTACTCCCATTTGTGAGATCCCAAAAAATTAGATGTCCACTATCGCAACCAGCCATCGCAAATCGATTGTCCTCTGAGATTGATATACAATACGGTTTAAATCTAGTACTTGCAATAACCTTTAAGTCGAGGTTTGATTTATCAAGAGATGTTATTCCACCTGATTTTTGTAATTTTTGTTCAATATAATCTAAGCCTCTTTGCGATCTAGTTTCAGGTTTTAAGATTTCTTTTGGATTATCAGAAATACGAATTGACTTATTTTCTTTTTTCATTTTTTTCTTCTTAAGGAGTATCTAAACAATAAAGCTTATTAGATAATCTAATACTATAATAATGAAATACCTCCTGGAGCAAGCATTCTTCTGGATCGTCATAAAATCGCTGTAAAAATTCTTCACCAGCTCCATGAATCTTTAAATGATACAAACTTGAATCGAAATCCCCCAACATACCTAATGCCAATCCCAGTTCATATCTTAACCTATTCGGAGTTGAACCACCAATTCTTGCCATTATTAACCCATTTATATACCCATTAGGGTAATTCGATACGCGTCTTATAGTTTCAGCATAATATTCAGCGGTTTTTTGATAACCAATTCTACTTGGGGAAAAATAACATTTAAGAAAATTTGCAAATCCTAAAAACTTCCAATTTCTAGGATTTTCAGGCCTAAGCTTTGTTTCTCTATCATAAAGTTTTATTAACTCATTAAGGTAAAGGGCTTCAGACAAGTCATCATGTAAAGTGCCAATTCCATCAACTTTTTCAAAGAATCTTTCAATAAGGTGAATACCGGCTTTTCGATTAATTTTTAACATTATAAAAATTTTTGTAGCATTTTTCCCCCATTGATTTCGCCTATAAATTTCTTCAGGTGTATTTTCAAATTTAGATTTCAATGAAAGAAAGGTTTCTGTTTCAATAGGTGGAAAAACAGGAAGATCATCATATATCATTTTTTACCCCTTTCATAAAGTAGCAATTACATTCATATCTGATTTATACAAATTGGTCTCGAGAACTTGTTTCTTTTTTTAATTCTTGACTAAGAATTTCAAAAGTATTTTTTCTGTCAATTATTTTTTCCTTAACTCCTTTTGCCATATCAGCCAGTAAATCTACACCATTTATTTCAGCTTCCTTCACCTTTAACATTAGCAAATACAATTCTGATTGCTTGAGTATTTGTAATTCACGTTTGATTGATTGAATTCGTAATTGGATTTGAAGAATCAATTTTCTGAGTCTTTCGCATTTAAATTCAAGGATGGGTTTTTGTTTACTAATAATTTTTTCACAATCTTCTAAAATCTTTTTAATTGTGTCCTCATCATTCATTTCGAAGGCAGAATTTACTTCTCGCATCCACTCATTCCGCATTTCTTTTTCTAAAGGATCTATGGCCAAATCTGGATGAATTAACTTCGCAACCTTATGATAAAGAGACCGCAATGTCTCGGTAGTTTTGAAATGTTTGGTTACATTTAATTCTTCTTTTTCAGATGTTGGATCATTTTCTGAATGACTAGCATAATCTTTCACGTAATCAAAATTTTCTTTAGCTTCAAAATCAGTAGGGTGAAGTTTGTAATAAATTTCTGCGATCTTTGCATCTAATTCATCCAGTTCTTCAAACAATTTTCCAACTTGGTTTGAGTATCTTTTTTCAAAAATAATTAATTCAGCTTTTAATGTTGCTAATATTAATTCCTCGCCAGCTAATATTTGCTTCAGATCATCTAATTTTTTTTGAAGGATTTCTTCCTCATTATCGTTAATTTCTGTTACGATTAATTCTTTCGAATATAATTTTTCACTGGTGTGATTTTGTAAATTTGGAAATGGTTCATTCATCTTTTCAAATGATGAAGTTAAATTTACTAAATTAGATAATCTAAAAATTCGTTCTGATTCTCGTAAATAACAATATGCTTTAAATTTTTCCGGAGTCAACCATTCGATTGGTAAAACTTCTCGATTTGTTATTTGGCCATAATAATCACGATAAGTAACTGTCACTTTCTCTTTATTCCAAATGGCCCAGTTTATTATTTCCCGATAATTTTTAATCAATTATTTATCCTCGATTTTCAAAAATAAAAAGATTTCAGAATAGAATCCGGTATCTTGTAAAAGTTTCTTGAAGATTGTCGTTTCAATTTCTTCCCTTATCTATTTGGTGCTCGGAAATATGTTGATAGATGCAGGACATGTTTTGCTCTCATTACACCCATATAAACCATTCTGCTTTCTTCCTCATCCGACTCTGGTTGGTGAACCGAAAGGTAATGGTCAATAGTATGGCCTAGAGGATTGTCCTGGAAAGTTAGAATATTTTCGGGAAATTCAATCATGACTTGTAATTACTTATAATTTTATTTTGAAAATGTGTATAAAGTACCTAATTCAGAACCATTTTCTGAAAATTTCACTTCTTTTCCAACGAAACTCCACCCTTCACTCATGAATTCGTATAAAATCATTTCTTCGGGAAAGCAAAATCGTGTATATCCCGGTTCATTAAGTACAATTTCTTGTATCTTTGCAAAAATTCCTGGTGAAAGACTTTCTAATTTATTTTTTTTATTTAGAAATATTTTTTTATCAATTTCATCAAATACAAACTCACCATTTACTTCGATTGGTGTTCCATCAGAATCCATTAAAGGAACAAGAAATGAATCCAATAATTCACTTAATGCTTCTGATATTTGTGTTCCTTTTTTACCAAGAGCTTCTTCAGGAATTACAAAATAATTCTCCCTTGGGATTAGAGATTTGAAAAAATGTGTTGCATCAACTCCAAAATAACCTAAAGCTAATAAATCATAAAAACACTTTGAATACACAGCTGCTTTAATTGCTTTAAAAACTTTTCTCGTTTTCTTGTTTGACATATTTACACCTAAAAAACAGAAATCTTGTAATTTTTTTTATTATTAATTGATTGAAAATGTGGGAGAATTTCTTGAGGTGACTTAATAACATCTAATTTGATGATGTGATTATGTTGTTCATTTCAATGTTATCCACCCTGAAGATTTATATGAATGAAAATATTATAGCGAAACAAAAAGAGAAAATCAAATTGAATTCATATTATTTGGTCTGTCAGATTGGATGAAATAAATCTTTGTGTAAAGAATTCACCTGCATGCAAAGATTATTCTTTTTTTATCGATTCAACCTCAAAAATAATTTCTCTACAGTAAAAAAATATATAATTATTTTACGAATTGGAGGGAAATTATGGGAACCATTATGATGAGAGTAGAAGTAGATGAAAAAATGAAAATACTGGCTACCAACTTTGTTGATGAATTTCAACGAATAACTAATGAAAACTTAGATTTTTCAGTATCGAGTCTGTCAATATTCGACAAGTTTTTAACAAACCTAAGTCTCAATGGCGTGCGTTCTTCCAGATTAGAAAAAGATGGAGGTTTAACATGGATAGGTTCTTATCTCGGTGAAGTAATTCGTAGGCATATTGGAGGAAGTTGGATAGCCTTTATAGATGGATTAACTTTATGTCAAAGTGCTACTGGTTTTGATTTGTTAAATATTATTGATGACTATTATGTGACCCCTATCTCTGAAATCGCTTGGAAAGTAGATCATGGCCCTGACAACAGAATAGTGACTTATTTTCAAGGAGTTTTAAAAGAATTTAATAAGTATCGAGTTTGTAAGGATAAAAAAATAATTTCAAAATGTTCTTACGAATTTATTTTTCCAGAATTTTACTTAAACAGTGTTTTCGAATATCGGGAATATGAATATGATGAAAATCACTATGCAATGAGTTATATAAAAATTCCTATACAACAATTAAATGAGTGGAACAAAAGAAAATAATATACTTTTCTTGGGTGAAAAAGATGTATAAAGGTATGAGAATTCAATTCAGTTAATTCAGATTACATTCTTGTTGGAAAATAATTGAAACCTGAAGTAGCAGTGGTGGCACAATAATGCCCCATCACTAAATTTCTTTAGCATTAAAAAATAAACAAAACTATATATCAATTGTTTAAATCTTAAGTTTAGATAGATTACGATAAAGTCAATATTTATCAGGAAATTAGTAATCAAAAAATATTGAGCTTGCCATCGGAAAAAGATTATATTGAAAGAATTTGCACTAATCCATCATTTGACCCAAAAGCAATCTTAACTTTATCCGGGGATATTGCAAAAGAAGTTATTTCGTCTATAGTTGATGTGATTTTCTTGACTACCTTTTTAGTAGCAACCTCCCAAATAATAATTTCACCATCTTGACTAGCACCTAATAGTAATTCATCGTTTTCCAAGAAAGCAACCGAAATAACATTATTATTTAGACCATCAAAAACAATTGGCTTGGGATGATTTCCAACTTCAATCTCAAATATATTCGAAACATCCTCAAAATTTTGCGAAATGTCCTCAAAATCCCATAATCTGATTGAGCTATCTTCACTTCCTGTTGCGAAAAATTGATCATTATTCGAAAATTCTATACATGTTATTGGCTTCCTGTGGTTCTCACAAATCTTTTGAATAACATTGTTTTGTAATTCAGAATCTGTGTAATATATTATATTTTTTGTTTGATTATTCAAATGGGCTACCGGTAATCCGCCAAATTCAAAAATAATATATCCAAACGAAATATCATATCCAATAATTGAAGTATTGCTTGTATAAACTATACAATTTCCTTCATTATTTATACATCCTGTGTTTATGCCACATGGGATTTTATCTGAACCACCTAAAAAATATATTTTATTATTCTCTGGTTTCCATAGATACGGAGGGAAAACACTACCCCCAGAAGGGAATAAAATAATAAAGTCATTACTGTGATGAGGAAGAATATTTGGCACATAAGCTTTTCCAATACCTTGTAAAGAAAAAGATGGTGGTCTGATAAACTTATCAAAATCAAAATATCTGTCAACCTTATTACTCTTTTTATACCAAACACAAACCAAACCGTCCTCACCTGAAGATGCAAAGTACTCTTCGTTTATTCTTTTTACTTGTAATACTTGTTGAGTGTGAAATTTATAATTTTTCTTTTGAGATCCGTTTGAGATTTTCCATAAACCAACTTTTCCATCAGCTCCCCCAATAATGATTTCGTCTTCATCAATAAATGACAGAGCTAATATATTATTAATATTTGTTTTAATTTCGAAAGATTTCTCTTTTTGTGTTACTTTTGGGTCAATACTTGAAATAGAACCCATATCCTGAGTTGTATCATTATTACTTAGATTTTGTTCGGAATTAATAATATCAAGACAGACATTTAGGATATTTGTATCAACCTTAACCTCCTTATGAGTATTGATATTAGCTGGATATCGATTTAATAATGCACTATACAAAAAATTTGCAGCATCAGTAATATCATTGGGATCTAAAGAATTTTGTTCTTCACTCACCCCTGGAACGATAAATTTTTCGAATTTCTTAATGCTATTGTAAATTGGTATGATGTTATTAGCACCGGTAAAATATTTTTTTGAATTAACTCGATCTTGAATTTCATTAAAGAATAGCTCTTTAGTTTTGTTCATAATATAAGAAAACCTTAAAAGGTCACTCATATTTGACTTCTGAAAGAATATTGGGGACTTTAAAAATTTGTTAAATTCAGGGCAATTTACTGGTAAAAGAATATGCATTATTCCATTAATACCTGATTTTTCATAAAAATGGACATCCAATACCTTCTCAAGATTGTTATTAAGATGAATTGTGAAGTAAACTAATTTGTTTTTGCATATTTTGCAAGATACTCCTTTTTGCTCTCCAATATCAATAGATGGTAATTTAATTGGCGAATAACAAAAACAACACTCGCCAGAAAAAGTATCATTTTGTCTTGATTCAAAATAAGATCTAGGACTTGAATTGAAATGTAAAATAGTGAAGACTCCATCAATGTAAATTGTTTTTGCCATAAAACCCCTCCTGAATAAAACTAGATAAACAAATTTATTAATTGAGTAAATTTATTATACAAATTTCAATCTAAAAATATCAATAAATCAGAATTATTGATATAGCAAAAAAATTAATATTGTGAGAAAAAATCTTTTCATATTTAGAATAATAATTTTTAAATAAATATTTGGTCAGCCGGAATGTGCTTTTGCAAGGGTGTATGGCACAGGGCAGAGGGGAAAACAACGGATACTGGCGTGTGGGGATTGGATAGGTGGAATGGAAAATTGAGCATGGAATCAAATCGTAAATAAGTATTTTTCTATTTTCTGGAAACATTCGGGCAGCTCGATCCCGCCCAACATGGCGCGCCCGCCAGGTGTCGTTTCCTGGCATTCTAGCGCGCGGCGGCACTCGCATGGAACAACTAGCTCGCGGTCAGAAGATTCGAAATGTTTTCCAGAAAATTCTATGCGTACCAGATCGATGGAAGGGAACAGAACGACGGGGATTCGCGCTCGATAACAACCTGCAGGCGTTTTTTGTCCTGCCCACACGTTTTTTGTGGGCCAGGCAATAAAACGATCTGCTGTTGTTTTGGCGCGCTTTCTCTGCGGACGGGGATAAGGTGGGGCAAATGGTGTTTTACGGCCATAAAAACCTGGAAAAATACCATTTGCGCTTCACAAATTTACACTACTTTATCAGAAATGATCTGGCTAAATGATAAGTAATCTGCTTGGAGAAGGCAGTTAATCAATAAGATTGATGTTATCAAATAATTATTTCTTCCTCACCCAAAATGAATTTTATTCCACTGCCAACGGCAACCCGCTCGCTCCACCTAATTCTTTAAAGGGATCATATACCTGTTCCATTTGATTGCGGAATTGTTTGGTGTACAGGTTGTAATATTTGCCACCTTTTTTGAGCAACTCGGAGTGCGATCCAATTTCAGAGATCTGACCATCTTCAATGACGATAATGCGGTTGGCTTTCTTGATGGTCGACAAACGATGCGCGATGATGAAACTGGTTGAGTTTTTCATTAAGGTTTCCATACCCTGTTGAATCAGGGCTTCGGTGAGTGTGTCCACAGAGCTGGTAGCTTCATCCATGATGAATAATTCGGGATTGGCCAACACGGCTCTCGCCAGGCTGATTAATTGTTTTTGACCGACAGAAAGCAAATTTCCACCTTCACCGACGGGTTCTTCGTAGCCTTTTTCCAGTTTGGTAATGAATTCATGCGCGCCGGCTAATTGGGCTGCTCGTTCGATTTCATCATCAGTAGCATCCAGACGACCGTAGCGCAGGTTTTCCCGGATGGTGCCGGAAAATAAGTGCGGAGTCTGAAGCACCATGCCAATGCGTGATTGGATGCCATGCAAAGAAAAGTCGGTGTAATCTTTGCCATTGATCTTGATTTTTCCTTTGGTCGGTTCATACATGCGGCATAGCAAATTCACAATCGTAGTCTTGCCACCACCGGTTGGTCCCACCAGCGCAATGGTCTCGCCGGGTTTGACTTTTAAGGAGAAATCTTGTAATACCGGTTTGTTATCCTCGTAAGCAAATGAAACCTGGTCAAATTCAATCTCGCCAAAAATTGTTCCAGGATCATAGGCTTTTGGTTGATCTTTGACACTGGGAACTGCATCCAGTAGTGAAAATATGCGTTCTCCCGAAGCCATGGCATGTTGCATTTCTGCAAAGACGCGGGCAAGATCCTGAATTGGCCACATCATAAAAGTAACATAAGAAACGAATGCCTGGATACCACCAATTGTGATCAAGCCATAATCTGCCTGCAGTCCACCGTACCAGACAATGGCACCCAATGCAAAGGATGAGACGATTTGAACGGTAGGTAAGAATAACGCTGACAGCCAGGCTGCACGGTAAGAAGCTTTATACATATCGCTCGTGATATAGCTAAATTCTTCCAGATTTCCGGATTCGCGGCCAAGTGCTTTGATGACTCTCACACCGGTAATATTCTCGTTGTATGCGCCTGTAATTTTTGAATTTAATTTCCGAACATTTCTAAACTGAACCAGAATTCTTTTCCTGAATTGTATGGATACATAAAACAGGATGGGGAGTGCAATAAACACCAGGATAGCCAGTTTCCAACTGATGATTAACATGAAAATCATGGAAGTCACAATATTCATGAATCCCCAGGTCATATCGAGTAGTCCCCAGGTGACCAGATCGGCAACGCGTTCTGTGTCAGATGTGACTCGGGACATGATCCACCCCACCGGCGTGCGGCTATAGTAAGAAAGTGATAATTTCTGCAGGTGATTGAATAATGCCTTACGCAAATCGTACCTGATTCTTTCACCTAAGACACCGGCAAGATAAATGAAGAAGAACGCAAAGATTGCCTGTACCACCAGTAAAGCCCCATAAATGGAAAGGATGCCAATCAGTGCATCTTTATTTCCGGCAACAATTCCTTCATCGACAATGCGTTTGCTTAAGTAAGTGAAAAATGAATCCAATCCAGACACTGAAGCAATGGCTAACAGGAAACCGATCACCCATTTCCAATGTGGTTTTGTGAGTCCCAATATTCTCAGGAAGGTTTTTCCTGTAAATTTTGTTTGAAAATCCTCTTCTTCTAAATATTCTTCAGACATTGGCTATCTCCTTTTCAAGTTCCGTTTCAATTCGTGTCTGAATGTCGTATATCTGTCGGTACATACCATCTACTTGCATTAATTCCTGATGCGTTCCTGCCTGAATTATTTTTCCTTTATCCATCACCAGAATTTGATCGGCTTCCATTATGCTCTGTATTCTATGTGCAATAATGAAGGTGGTGCGATCTGCCATTAGATTTTTTAATGCACTTCGAATTTCTGATTCTGTTTCGGTATCCACCGATGAGGTTGAGTCATCAAAAATCAAAATTCTTGGATTTTTCAACAATGTTCGAGCAATTGCCACTCTCTGTTTCTGACCACCCGAGAGCGTCACACCTTTTTCTCCAACCAGCGTCGCATAACCTTCTGGAAATCCGGTGATCACATCATGTACTGCTGCGTTTTTAGCTGCGGTTTCAATTTCATGTTGATCAACCTTCTTTCCAACACCATAGGTTATATTTTCCCGAATACTGCGCGAGAATAGAAATGGTTCCTGTTCAACGATTCCGATTTGACTGCGCAAGTATCGGCGAGGATATTCATTTAATTCCACACCATCCAATAATAGTTGACCGGAGGTGTATTCATAAAATCTGGGTAACAAATTCACCAATGAAGTTTTACCAGAACCGGTGGAACCAAGCAGCGCGATGACCTGACCAGGTTTTACATGGATATTGATGTCTTCCAGTACAGGTTCTCCTTCTTCATATTTGAAACCAACATTTTTGAACACGATTTCGCCATTCAGCTTTTGGGGAATAACGGCTGAACCTGTATCGAGCGGTTCGCGATCCTGTTTGATAATTTCCAATACACGTCCAAAGGAAACCATACCCGTGGATAACTGAACAATCAAACGACCAAGATTTCTCATCGGCCAGATGATCCAGATTAACATGCCCGCATATGCCAGATAGGACCCGACGGAAATTGTTCCATTGATGGCGAAAACAGCTCCCATGTAGAATCCGGTAATCATCTGAACGCCACAGACAATATCTGAGATTGGCCAGAATAATGAGTGCATCAATAACAAACGTTTACCGAGGACATATTTTTTCCAGTTCTCTTTTTCAAACTTATCCATTTCATAGGATTGTCTGGCAAATGCTTTTACCACACGCACACCGGATAAATTCTCCTGCAGATTGGTAGAAACAATTGCATCCTGTTCCTGGTAGGCTTCATATTTTTTGGATACCTGTTTAAAAAACAATATGGATGTAATAACGATTACTGGCACGACGATGATGGAAATAAATGCAAGCTGAACGTTGATTGTAGTTATCATTGCAAAATTAACTGCAAACAATATGACAATCCTACCAATCCCTATTGCCTGATCGGCAAAGAATCTCCTTAAAGCATCTACATCTGAAGTAGATCGCTGAATCAGTTCACCCGTTTGCATTTTGTCGTGGTAGGTGAATGTCAGGTGTTGAATGTGATCGTAAAGATAATTTCGAAGTCTGCGCGTTGATCCTTCAGCCGTCTCGGCAGCCAGACGACCACTTAAAAAAGAAAATCCACCTTCTATGCCAGCTAACAAAACAAATCCAGCCGCAATCATTGCCAGGCTTACCGGTCTTTCATCCGTGACAAAGAAATTATCAATGAAGAAGCTCAATAACAAATAGGTTGATGTTTTGGCACTGGCAGAAATTCCCAGACTGATCACAGCCCCAATATATTTCCAATGGTAACCATGCATCAAACGCCAGAGGCCTTTAATCCTGCTTTTGGTAATTACATTTTTTAAGTCATAATCTAAATAAGATGCTGTGTTGCTCACAATATTCTCCAAAAAAAAATTTACTTCAAACAAACTGACAGGGTAAAAAAGCACCCAAAATGATCAGAAAAGTGACCTGCTTCTGACCCATCAACTTTACCAATAATTTTCCGCCAATACACCCGGCAAAGGATGTGAAAAATTCAATCCATATGTTCAAGATTATCCTGGCTATTTGACCAGTCAGCAATCAAATTTTAAGTGGCGCATCATTATATCAAATTAAAGTGTCCTTTCAATAATTAGCGGTCAGGGTGTTTTTGGCGTGCGTCCGCACGCCAAAAACACCCGCTTGCCCCGATTTATTGAGTTTATACAAATTAAATTACAAATTCGTTTTCTCACAATGAAAATTTTAATAAATGGTCCGGTTACCCTCCAGGTTCATGAAGATTTCATTTTTTTGCTAAAAATCTGGTCCTAAACCGAACCAGCAAAATAAAAATCAAAAACTGGATGGAGGCATTCACAATGGTTGAAAATTGATCAAAATAAAACAGGATCAGATTAACGATTCCGATCATGATCAACATGGTAGCGATGCCTATGTTTACTCCTAATTGTTCTTTTCGAAGAAATATGAATATCCCCGATAATATGCTGAAGGAACCTAGTGTACCTTCAAGACCAATTTTTACCTGGAACCAGTTCAATCCACTTTGATTTCTTACGAGATTATTGGAAATCAAGTTCTCCACAATGATGCCCAATGCTTCAGGGTTATCAAAAATGCGCAAAATTACCCAGGGTTCAAAGATCGAGTAAACACCCCATGCTATTAACGCGCTGACAAGAATCAAACGCATGCGCTTCTTCCCAAACCATTTTGCTTCAAACACCCTCAATCGCAGGTACCATTTTTCCCAAAATCCAGGTCTGTGTGGCACCAGATAAGATTCACGCTCTTTTAAATATTCACCTAATACCTCTGCCAACCTCGTAATTTGTTCATCCTGGTTATCCATTTTGATTTTTTCCAGATATTGAATAATCTGCCGATGTTCTTTGATGGAGAGATCATTATCCAATAACTCTTCTAATTCCTGGAAGGCATGATACATGTAAATTCTGGCGTTCTTTTCTCTTTCGCGTCTGACCCGGACGTATAGCAAAGCTGTTAATAAAAAGAAAGCATAAATGATGGGGGCGGCGGAAGGATAAAAATAATCATTACTTTGGGTAATAAATTTGCCAACTTCATCAATAAACAATCCAATACCAACCCCGGAAAATAAAGCGCTCAAGTCCAACGCCCAGCGATTCGAAAAAATTAATGGTAATAAACTACCGATGAATAGCAATAAACCACCCCAGAGAACATGTGCGATGTGTAATTCTCCTCCTCCGAGTTGTGGATACCCGGTTATTTCCAAAAACAATCGCGTTAATGAAACTGAGGCTGCAAAACTGATCAAAGTGATTAAAAGATATTCATTTACACGATTTTGGAAGATAGGTGATCTATTTTCACGGTTTTTCATTTTCCACCTGTTTATTTGGTAAAATTGACTGGTTGAAAAAAATCAGAGGACGAAATCTGAGATTTGTCCAGTACGATTATACAAGGATTGATATGAGTTTGCCTAAATATTTATTGGAAGCGTATGAGAATATTCCGTCGGATCAAAATATCAATGTTTTGATGCGCCATTCCATTCGTTTTCCGATTGAAAGTGATGCTGAGGTTTTTACAGCTCAATTAACCCCCGAAGGTGAAGATTTAGCATCCGATTTTGGAGCCTGGTTACATAAAAGATATAAAATTGGAAAAATCTTAACTTCCCCGATAACCCGATGTATAGAAACAGGCAGATACCTGGCGAAAGGGGCCGGGAATGGCAGAGTAATTCTTTCAGAACCTGTTCTTTCACACCCGAACGAAAATGGTGAATATGACTTGATGGCCAATTACCTGGATTCAGGTAATTGGCCATTAAGGATAAGACAAATCGCGGAAAAAATGTTCCCGGATGATCATACGGGCGGGTTGAATTTCCTGATAACTCATGATACTGTACTTGTGCTCATGGCTGCATACTGGTTAGATATGGATATTCGAGCCCCGCAAGATTGGCCACAATATTTAGAGCCGATGTTTTTCTGGAAAAATGATGGAAAAATGATCATTTCTTTTCGAAGAAATGAATTTTGTATTGGCAAATAACCTGTCTCATTAAAAACCATCAAATAACACGATTGGCTTTTTATAAATGTCTGGCATTGCGATACCCGAATCAATGAATATCCGGGATTCTATTCCTTGGCTATAATTAAGAAATGCGAATTCGAGATTATGTGATTTATAGTCACCTTACACCCCCTAGAAACCAGCAAGGGGTTTTATCTCGTCCAAGGGTTACTCAGACGATTCTGGATAATATTTCTTATCCATTATTGATTCTTCAGGCAGGTACCGGGTATGGCAAGAGCACCGAACTTGTAACACTCACAGAGTCTCTTAAAAATTATTTCTGGTATAGCATACAGGAATCGGATAGCGATCCATTCTTATTCCTGGCAAAATTATTCAGCACATTTGGAAAAAGTGAAAGAAAGATTGGAGAACATGTTCTGAATCTGATGGAAAGCGACCAGAGGTATATATATCCAGAGCTATTGACAATTTTCATCAATGAATTATCACAAAACTTATTCGAGGATACTTATTTAATTCTCGACGATTTTCACCATGTATCAGAACAACCTGAAATCGAACAAATTATTACATCTCTGATTGATAATAGTCCACCAACATTCCATTTAATCATTTCTACACGCCGGATCCCAAACTACAAAGCAATGAATCGATGGCGAGTCAAAGGTCAACTAAAGACGATCAACCGGTCAGAATTGGCCTTTACAAAAAATGAAATTGTTACTTTGTTCCAGGATAAATTTCAAACTCATTTGTCGGATCAGCAAGCTGATTTAATCTTAAAAGAAACAGAAGGATGGGCGATAGCACTTCAGATCATCTGGCAAAGTCTTCAAAGGGGAAACATTACGATTGAAGAGGTTTTTGCGCAACGTCCAATTACCCTGGAAGCGTTATTTGAATATTTAGTCAGTGAAGTATTAGCTCAATTACCACTTGATTTCCAACAATTTTTATTAACTGCGTCAGTTCTAAATATTATTGAAATTGATATTAGTAATATGTTGATGGGGAACGATTTGAGTGAGCATTATATTCACTCTTTGCAGGAACGTGGCTTATTTATTACCAGCATCGGAAACAATACCTATCAATTTCAAAATCTTTTCCATGATTTCTTAAGAACCCAACTGAAACAAAATTCAGAAAAATTCTTCATTTTAAATAAAAAATGCGCTGATTTCTACCTGGAAAAGGAAAGAATTGAATCTGCAATTTTTCACCTATTAGAAGCTGAATTATTTGATGTTGCCAAAGATCACCTTATTAAAATAGCACCGAATTTAATTAATTTCGGGCGTCTGGATACACTGAGAACATGGATAGGTCGTCTCCCCACAATCATGGTGGACGAATCTGCAGATCTGCAACTGATACTGGGAGAAGTGAAACGTCTGAAATCGGATTTTGAAGGGTCTTTGCTTCATTTTCAAATTGCACACAGGATATTTATGGAATGTGGGGAAAAAATAGGCATCAGTAAAGCTTTACGAGGGCAATCACAAATTTATTTAGATACGATCAGGCCCTTAAAAGCCGAGGCTTTGTTGGAAGAAGCGCTGAAAATTTTGGAACCTCAGGAATTTAAGCAAGAGACAGCGGCCTTGCTGGATCAATTGGCTGAAAATAAATTAAATCTTGGTCATCCCGATCAAGCACAGGCTCTTCATCATGAGGCCAGCTTATTACGCGATGAGGATGATCCGGGAGTTTCTTATCTGGAAGCACGATCTATGCTCAGAACTGGACATCTGGATGAAGGTCGAGCTTTATTAGAAGAACAGATCAATTTAGAAAAAGCTGATGAAAAATCGCGACCTCAGAGGTTTCACCGTGAGACTTCTTTGTTATTGTCATTAATATGTATTTTTCAAGGGGATTGGGAAGCAGCAAAAGCAAACGCCATAAATGGAATCAAAATTGGTCAACAATTGAATTCGTCTTTCGTAGAAGCCGTTGGTTATATTCGATTAGGCCATGCTTACGAAATTCAGGGGATTGTAAACCACCAGCAAAATTTATTATCCAAAGCAATTGATTGTTATGAACTGGCAATTGCAAAAGTAAGAATATTCAAAGTGACCAGAGTTCAGGTTGAACCACTCTGGGCATTGAGCAGGAGCTATGGATTTCAAGGAAATATTCTTGAAGCGTCAAAATTTGCAAAAGAAGCGATGGAAATCGCAGAACAAGCCGGCGATAAATGGCTATACAATCTGGTATTGATTTCCCTTGGAACCAGTCATTACTTATCAGGTCAGATGAAAGAAGCCGTTGAATTATTCAATCATGCGATTGAAGGATTTAAACAAGTTTCAGATTCTTTTGGATTAGCCGCAACCTTGATGTGGAAAAGTATTGTGTTATGGTACGATGGCGAGCCCGATGAAGCATATAGAATATTGCGTCAGTTAATTCCTTTGATCAAAGCAGGTAATTATACTTTTTTATTTACGAGACCAACTTATCTGGGATTAAAAGATGAACAAATCATCATTCCATTATTAATAAATGCTTACCAAAAAAACATTGAGCGAACTTTTATTGAAATTGTTTTGAAGCAAATGAATTTGGAACCGATCGATTACCACCCAGGATATAGTATTTTTGTGCATACACTCGGGGAATTTAATGTCTGGAGAGGTGAAAATCGTATCCGATCAGCAGAATGGCAAAGAGATAAAGCGCGTAAATTATTTCAGTTATTGTTAATTCAGAAACGAGAATATCTGCATCGGGATCAAATTATTGATCGATTATGGCCAGATCTTCCTCAGGATGCTGCGATCAGGGATTTCAAAGTAGCATTAAATGCGCTCAATAAAGCGTTGGAACCGAATCGGCCAAAAGGTGCCAATCCTTTCTTCATTGTCAGGAATGAGTATCTCTACCATATCAATCCCCAGGCAAAAATCTGGTGGGATGTTGATCTTTTCGAGAGCCTTGCCGATAAAAACGATCCTGATTCACTCGAAGAATCGTTTTCGATGTATAAAGGTGAGTTTCTGACGGACAATTTGTATGATGATTGGGCGAACGATAAACGTGAACAAATAAAAAAGACAATCATCCTCGTAATTGAAAAATTATCAAGCTTATTGTTGGAAAAAGGTGATTTTGATCTGACCATCCGAGCAAATGAAGATTTACTCAAGATTGATCCCACCTGGGAACCAACCTACCGAAATTTGATGTTAGCTTATGCCGGGAAAGATAATCAAGCGCAAGTAAAGATGATTTACCAACGAATGATCAAAGTTTTATCTGAAGAATTGGGGGTTAATCATTCTGATTCTACTGAAAAGCTATACAGGAGTTTACGCAAAAGTAAATAGATGCATCTGGAAAATGTCATTTTGTATTCGTTTGTAACCCATTTGTAACTCTTTTGTTATTGATAAATGGTATTTTATTGTCAACTCAGAAATCACAGATGACAAATCTAAATCACTTATTCCGATTCAATTAATATTTTATTGCTGTTGAAATACTTACCAACAGTTTTTTTGTGTTGATATCACTTTTTTGGAGGATAAAAAATGCGATTAAAAGATAAGGTGTGTCTGATCACTGGTGGAGCTGCTGGTATTGGAAAAGCTGCTGCTTTACGATTTGATCAAGAAGGGGCGAAAGTAGTTATTTGTGACGTTAGCCAGGAAGCCGGAGATGAATTATTAGGGCTCCTGGGACCCGAGGCAAGTTTCAACGTTGTCAATGTGGTCGATCGTGATGCTGTGCAGGGTTGGATAGATGCGACCCTTCAAAAATATGGCCGAATTGATGTCTTGATCAACAATGCTGGCGTAACGCGTGATTCATTATTGGTGAAATATAAAGATGGACAGGTAGTTGGTCAAATGTCTCAGGAAGCCTGGGATATTGTGATGGATGTGAATTTAAAAGGGGTTTTTAATTGCGCTCAAGCAGTGATTCCAGCCATGATTGAACAGGGCGGTGGCGTCATCATCAATGCTTCGTCAGTCGTGGGGTTGTACGGAAATTTTGGTCAGACTAATTATGTCGCCACAAAAGCAGGTGTCATTGGTATGACAAAAGTATGGGCCAGAGAATTAGGGAAATACAAAATCCGAGTGAATGCGGTTGCACCTGGTTTTGTCCTCACTGAAATGGTGAAGAAAATGCCTGAAAAAGTGCTGGCAAATATGCAGGAGCATACACCGATTGGACGATTGGGAGAACCAGAAGATATAGCCAATGCGTTCTTGTGGTTGGCTTCAGATGAAGCCAGTTTTGTACATGGTGCCACCATCAGCGTTGATGGCGGAATCGTTCTGGGAACCTAGAAGAAAAACCAGGAGGAAAAATGACTCGTTCAGCAACAATCATCGCGACAGGCAGATATGTTCCGGAATTTGAACATACCAATGCCATGTTTAAAGAACAACTCAATAAAATCAATCCCAAATTAGGCGACGTCGTTGATAAATTTGAGGCATCCAGCAATATTAAAATGCGCCGACATGCTCCAAAGGGCTGGGTCACTTCAGATTTGGCTGTAGCAGCAGCTCAGGACGCATTAACTGAAGCCGGACTGAAGCCTGAAGATCTGGATATGATCCTATTAGGCACGGACAGTCCGGACTACATTACACCGGCAACATCGGTCGTTGTTCAGCACAAATTAGGCGCAATCAATGCGGGAACTTTTGATATCGGATGTGCCTGTGCATCATTTCCAACCGGTCTAATTCAAGCTGCAGGCATGTTAGCAACCAATTCTCATATGAAGTACATCATGGTGATCGGATCCTACCTGATGCGAGTATTATCCGATTGGGAAAGTGATGTGATGTCATTTTTCTATAGTGATGGGGCTGGCGCGGCGATTTTAGCAGTAGATTCTAAACCAGGATATTTAGGCTCATCCCTTTTTGCTGATGGTTCATATCACGCGCACTGGGGAATTTACTCAGGTGGAACTTATGAACCGGTAACAGCAGAGAGCCTGGCAGCTGGTAGATCAAAAGTGAAACTAATCACGCCTTTCCCGGCAGAAGTAAACAATGAAGGTTGGCCTGCCAGAATGCGTGAGCTCGCCAAAAATAGTAATTTTGAGATTGCGGATATTGATATGGCGATTTTCACCCAGGTTCGATACAAAAGTATTGAATTGGTTATGAACAATTTAGGATTATCGATGGATAAAGCACATTGGATCATGGATAAATGGGGTTATACCGGATCTGCCTGTTTACCCATGGCGTTTGATGATGCCAGAAAATCAGGAAAGGTTAAATCTGGTGACCTGGTGACTTTCGTTGGTTCTGGCGTTGGATATAACCAGGCAGCTACAGCATTTATTATGCCGTAAAGGGAGAATATGACTTCAAAATACAATTACCAGGGCAAATTAATCTCATTATCGGACGCAGTAACGAAAATTCAGTCAGGCGACAGAATTGGTATTGCCATGGCTGCCAGCGAACCCTGTGGATTATTAACCGAACTCGCCAAACAAAAGGATCGCTTAGAAGATGTGCATACCTGGGTTTGTCTACCGATGCGCTCCTATGATTATGCCATAAGCCAAGAAATGGATAAACATTTCTTTGTCGAAAATTGGTTCTATGGGGCATCTGATCGCAAGGTTCATTCACAGGGGCGTATGAGTTATATACCCAACAATCTGCATCGGGCTGCATCTGATAAATTGCACGCGACCGGTGGAAAATTAAATGTTTTTTGGGGAACAGCAACACCCCCAGACGTTCGTGGTTATATGTCACTCTCATTAAGTCTGGTTGTGGAGAAAGAATTAATTCAGGCGGCTGATTTAGTTGTACTGGAAATCAATGAAAATTTACCCTGGACTCTCGGAGACACACAAATACATCTCTCGGAAGTTGATTTTGTTGTTGAAAACCATGTTCCCCTCTTCGAATTACCAGCTGCTTTACCCAGTGAAACAGAACAAAAAATCGGTGAATATATCGCTGAGTTGATTGATGATGGGGCTACACTTCAATTAGGTATCGGTGGAATTCCGAATGCAATCACTCATTTCCTGAAAAATCATAAGGATTTAGGCATTCACACCGAAATGTTCAATGATGGTATGGTGGATCTATATGAAGCAGGCGCTGTAACCAATCGGAAAAAGTCTATTTATAAAGGAAAAATGATTGGTGCATTCGCGTTAGGCACTCGAAAACTTTATGATTTTATTGACAACAATATTGGCGTTGAATTTTTACAGGGAAAAATCACCAACAATCCCTATGTGATTGGTCAAAATTACAAAATGATCAGCGTAAACACTGCCTTGCAGGTTGATATTTTGGGACAGGTTTGTTCTCAATCCATCGGGTATAGGCATTTCAGCGGTACGGGTGGTCAGTTAGATACCCATCGAGGTGCGCAATTATCATCCGGGGGACGTGGGATTATTGCGCTGAGATCCACCGCGAAAGACGGAGAGATCTCCACCATTGTACCGACCCTCAGTCCCGGTGCTGAAGTCACCGTGCCCAGTCAATGTGTGGATACAATCGTAACCGAATATGGCATTGCAGAACTTCGGGGAAGAAACCTTTTTGAACGAGCGACGGCGTTAATAAATATTGCTCATCCAAATATGAGAGAAACCATTGCGTCAGATGTAAGAAAATTAGGAATTGTTCCAAATTTATAGATCAGAAAAGGAGAAAATATAATGGAAAAGCCCTTACCTAAAAGTGGTATCAAATCGGAAATGGTTAAAACAGATCGATTGGAAATGCATGTTTTACTTTCCGGAAAACAGGATAATGAACCGGTTATATTCCTCCATGGAAATTTCGCCGCAGCCTTGTATTGGCAAGACCCCATGCTTTCTTTGCCTGAGGGATTCAGAGGGATAGCCCCTGATCTGAGAGGGTATGGATGGACGGAAGATAAACTAACGGATGCCACCCGTGGACTAAAAGATTGGAGTGAAGACATCCTGGCGTTAATGGAAGTGTTAGCTATTGAAAAAGCGCATTTTGTAGGATGGTCACTAGGCGCTGCGCCAATTTATCGAATGTTGATTGATCAACCCGAAAAAATCAAATCCATGACTTTTGTAGCACCGGTATCTCCTTATGGATTTGGCGGTACCAAAGGTGAAGAAGGGATTCCGGTTTATGATGATTTCGCTGGCTGTGGTGGTGGATCGGTAAATCCAGAGTTTATTCGCCGTATACGGGAAGGTGATCGTAGTTCTACTGACCCAAATTCTCCAAGAAACATCATCAATACTTTTTATTATGTTCCACCATTTAGAGCAGCAGATGAGGAAGATCTATTAACTGCAAGTTTGCAAGAGAAAATTGGGAGTGACAAGTACCCTGGAGACTCTGTACCTTCGACCAATTGGCCATTTGTTGGACCAGGAAAATGGGGTGCATTGAATGGAGGATCTGGAAAATACATGATCAATGATGTTCCGGATCTGATTGCAGTGGCACCGAAACCACCTATTCTATGGATAAGGGGTGATAAAGATCAGATCGTCAGTGATATGTCAATGTTTGACATTCCCACTTTAGGAAAATTGGGATTTGTTCCAGGTTATCCGGGAGAAGAGGTCTTTCCGCCACAACCAATGGTTCTTCAAACACGTGTAGTTTTTGAGAAGTATCAACAAAATGGTGGCAGTTATAAAGAAGTTGTTCTTGAGAATACTGCGCATAGTCCTCATATTGAGAAACTTGCAGAATTCAATCAAAGTTTTCATCAATTTTTACTTGAATTGAAATAATGTTTAGAGGTGTAATGTATGGGAAATAAAAAATTAGGTCGTGGTGTTGCAGTTGTAGGTGCTGGAATGAGCAAGTTTGGTAGCTTTCCTGGTTTTACTTCAAGGGATATTTTTGTTGATGCATACAAAGATCTTCTAACGACGGTTGATAAGGGTATTGACCCAAAAGACATTGAAGCTTTTTATCTGGGAAACTATAGCAGTGATCTGTTTGAAGGACAGGCACATTTAGCTCCTATTATCGCTAACTGGATTGGACTTTCACCCATACCTGCAGTTCGGTTGGAAGGGGCATGTGCCAGTTCCAGCGTTGCCTTTCGCGAGGGAATGATTGCCATCGCATCGGGTCTGTATGATATCGTACTGGTTGGTGGAATTGAGAAAATGACAGATTTACCGATCAGCGCAGTTACCGATACATTGGCTACTGCTGCGGATATTCCTTATGAAGTAAACGCTGGATTTACCTTCCCGGGTTTTTATGCCTCCATGGCAACTGCTTATATGCATGCTTATGGCGCAACCCCCGAAACATTTATGAAAGTGGGAATAAAGAATCACAAACACGGTTCTCTAAATCCAAAAGCACAATTTGGTCAGAAGATTTCTGAGATTATGGAAATTAAAAGGGCCAGCGCTATTAATAAAGGAAAACCAGCACCAACATGGGAAACAGAATTGGATTTTCTTTCTGATAATAAATCCAACCCCCTGATTGCATGGCCAATGAGATTATATGATTGTTCACCGGTTTCTGATGGTGGGGCTGCACTATTACTGGTCAGTGAAGAGCTGGCATATCAATTCACAGACCATCCAATTTTCGTGATTGGATCAGGGGCAGCCAGTGATGGGCCATTACACGCAAGATCATCCTTAACATCCATTCCATCCGCAAAATTAGCCGCAGATAAAGCTTATGAAATGGCTGGAGTTTCAGCATCCGATGTAAAGTTGGCAGAAGTCCATGACTGCTTTACCATCGCTGAAATCATTGCCACTGAGGATTTAGGGTTTTTCGAGGAAGGTAAAGGCGGCAAGGCTGCTGAGGAAGGACAAACCTCGCGAACAGGATCAAAACCAATCAATACATCCGGAGGATTAAAGTCCAAAGGTCATCCTGTTGGCGCTTCAGGAGCGGGGCAGGTGGTTGAAGTATGGAAGCAACTGCGTGGGCAGGCTGGAGATCGCCAATTATCAGGAAATCCAGATTTGGGTTTGACCCATAACGTGGGTGGTACCGGACAAACCTGTATTGTAAACATTTTTGAACGGAGATAACATGAGTGTAGACCTAACAATAAATAGTTATTTCAACGAAATTAAGAAGAAAAAAATATCAGGTACGCAATGTAAAGAATGCGGAAGAATCCACTTACCACCCAGAGTTATTTGTGATCATTGTAAATCACAAAATTTAGACATCATTGAACTAGCCGGTGAAGGAACGCTTCAGGCTTATTCAGTTGTTTATGTTCCGAACTCAAAAATGGTGGCTGCTGGCTTTGGAAGAGAAAATCCAAATTGCGTGGGTATTGTCAAAATGTCCGAAGGTCCAATGGTGAGTGCTGAAATCTATGGTTTTGATTTATCAGAACCAGAAAAGATTAAGATTGGTACTTCGGTAAAAGCAAAATTTATTGAACGTGGTGAAAGTGTCATATTAGCTTTTGAGGTTTAATTGGGAAAAAGATGCCATATTGTTATGTAAACAACATCAATCTATATTATGAATTACATGGTAAACCTGAGAAGGAAACCCTTGTTCTTTCAAATGGCATCCTGATGAGTACAGCCAGTTGGAATTTTCAGATTAAAGAATTATCCAGGCATTTTCAAGTGTTGGTTTATGATTGTCGTGGAATGTGGCAATCCGATCACCCTGCCGGGCAATATTCTATGGAACAACATGCTGATGATTTATCAGAATTATTATCTGCGTTAAAAATTGAACGAGCTCATATCGCAGGTATTTCGTATGGATCTGAAATAAGCATGGTGTTTGCCTTGAAATATCCCCAAAAAACAAAAACATTAATGGTTTTTGATGGCGTATCTCAAGTTGACCTCTTGTTGAAATCATTTGGTGATACCTGGGTGGCTGCTGCTGAACAGAAAAATGCAGCCTTATTATTAAAAGTGACCACGCCATTAAACTTTTCCGAAGATTGGATCACCAAAAATCAGAAAATTCTGCCTATTTTGGAGGAAAAATACCGACAACTTGATTTTGATGCGTTTATTCGCTTAATGGATAGCTTCTATCAGCTGAATATCACTGAATTATTACCGAACATTCAGGTTCCAACGATGGTTGTCATTGGAGAAAACGATATTCTAAAGACCCGATCTTATTCAGATAAAATAGCGAAATTGATACCTGATTCTGAATTTTATGTGGTGCCAGGATCCGGGCATGCTTTATGCCTGGAAAAACCACAGGAATTTAATAGTTTAGTGCAGGGGTTTGTTTACAAATATGCTGATAACTAAGGAACTTGAAAACGAAAACAATATTACGATTGGAGAAAAAACTCATTTTTCCAAAACCATTAATGAGTCCGACATCAATCTTTTTTCCGGATTGGTGGCAGATTTTCATCCCATGCATATCAATGCCATTATCGCTGATGAAAGCAATTCAGGAAAAAGATTAGCGCAATCAGCATTAATAGTTGGTTTAGTAAACGGTGTTCTTCGAAATCACTTGCCAGGGATTAAATTTAATATTCTCAGGCAACAGTTGGAATTTCTTAAACCAGTTTTGTTAGGGGATACCGTTACTGTGAAGGTGGAAGTGCTCAATTGGTCACCTGAAAAACGTCTGGTAACAATGAAGATGGATTGTTATAACCAATTTGGTAATGATATTTTGACTGGTGAAACAGTATTAATCCATGAACCTTCATAAAATTTATACGTATTATTTGAAGATAAGGAGGTATTCATTAAGAAAGATTTAGTAAATATTTATCCAAATCAAAATCAATTAAAATGATCTATAAGGAGAAATAAAGATGAAAAAGTTGCTAGGTTTATTAAGTATCGTGATGATCTTGTCGATGGTTCTGAGTGCCTGTGTATCACAAGTTACACCAACACCTGAACCTGTAGCACCTGTAGAAGAACCAACTGTCCAGGTTGAACCCACTGCAGCACCTGTTGAAGAAGTGGAAGAGGTAGAGGAAGTTGTCGAAGAACCTGAATTAGGTCCCGTTCTCAAGATTGGCCAAATTGGCATGATGTCCGGAGCGATGGCTCTTTACGGTTTGCAACAACAACGTGGTTTTGAAATGGGTCTTCAGTATATGTCTGGTGGAAAAACCGATGATCAGGGTCGATACATTATCGCCAATCGCCCGATTGAAGTTATTGTCAAAGATGATGAGGGGAATCCTGAAAAAGCAGTATCACTTGCCTTGGAACTGATTGAACGAGATGGTGTGGAATTGCTTCAGGGTCCGGTTTCCTCCGCCAGTGCTATTGCATTGACGAATGTCGCCCTTGAAAATGAAATCATTTTGATGATTGACCCGGCTGCATCCTATTTCACCACCGGTGCGTACTTCAATCCTTATGTCTTCCGAACTGCACGAACAAGTTTTGACGACACATTGATTATTGCTAAATACCTGGTTGAGAATGTTGGACCAACATTTGCGCATATTGGTGTGGACAATGCTTTTGGTCAGGGTTCTGGCGCAGCACTCAAGTTTTCTGTCGAAAAATTTGGTGGTGAACTGGTTGCTGATATTTATGCACCTTTTGAAACCACTGACTTCACCCCCTACATCCAGCAAGCAATGGATTCTGGTGCTGAAAATCTGTTCCTGACATGGTCAGGCACAGGTTATGTCACCCTTTTCCAGGGATTGGCTGATATGGGAGCATTAGAGGAAATGACAGTTGGAACTGGTTTTGGTGATAATGTATCCTTCGGAGCCGTCTTTGGTGAGAGTACATTGAACTCAATTGGTTTGAATGTATACCATTACACTGTTCCTGATAATGATGTCAACGATTGGCTTGTAGAGAACCATTTTGCCAAATACAAAGATGAGGCAGATGGTGCCATTAATGCTTATCCGGACCTTTTCACTGCTGGTGGTATGGCATCGGCTATTGCGCTTGCAAAAGCACTCGAAATAACTGGTGGTGACACTTCAGGTGATGCTATGATTGCAGCCCTTGAAGGAATGACATTTGAAGGTCCTAAAGGAACTTACCATATTCGACCTGAAGACCATGTTTGTGAACAACCTATGAATATCCTCAAATTGGTAAACTTGAATCCAGATCTGGATGGCGATGGTGTAAATGAATATGAGTTCTTTGAGACTATTTATGTATCAGAATTTGATGAACTGGGTGTGCCCTGCACGCTGGCAGGTGATTACGCAGCCCGCTGTGGCGACCTGCCTGTTATTCCTGTAGAATAAATAAATGTTGCACGAATGAGGAGGGATACTTATCCCTCCTCATTAAAAGTTTAATTTAATAGCTATAACCCTGCTTGATCATGTTTTCTATTTAAATGAAAGGTGAGAAATTTAAATTTCTTGTTTTAGCGGTATCCGATATTTTAAATTGTTATTATTTGATATTTCAATCAGATTCAGAAAATAAAAAAGGTTAATTTTTATGTCCAATGAAATTATTCTTGAAGCGGTAAACCTGTCCAAAGTTTTTGGTGGATTGGTGGCTGTGGATGATGTCAGTATTAAAATCCAGAAACAGACCATGCATGCCATCATTGGACCGAATGGGGCAGGGAAAACCACCTTATTCAATTTATTGAGTGGTGTGATGCCTCCCACCAATGGCAGTGTCATTTACAAGGGCAATGACATCACCCGTGTTTCCCCTCAGAAGAGAGCTCATTTGGGGATCGGACGATCGTACCAAATCACCAATATCTTTCCAAATCTGACAGTTCTCGAAAACATCAGGTTGGCAGCCCAGGCTATGGGAAAAGACAATTTCAAACTTTTCCAACTGGCAGATAATTTTCATCAATATATCAATAAATCCGAAGAGGTCATTGATATGATTGGGCTGAGTGGGAGGGAACTGTTTATGGCAAGAGATTTGCCTCACGGGGAAAAACGCAAACTGGAACTGGGCATCATGTTGGCTTGCGATCCGGAACTTCTGCTTTTTGATGAACCTACAGCTGGGATGTCCTCCGAGCAGGTACCAGAATTGATCAAAATTATCAATAAGGTAGTCCATCAAAAAGATCGTACTGCGATCCTGGTTGAACACCGCATGGATATGGTCATGTCCATTTCTGATGTTGTTACTGTCATGAACCAGGGCAGAATCCTGGCAGAAGGATCCCCTCATGAGATTGCTACGAATAAACAGGTTCAATCTGCATATCTGGGTGATCTGTATGGAGAGTTAACATGAGTGATCAAAACAATCAACAAGACCTGCTGGTGGTGGATCAAATTCATACCTTCATTGGGCAGTTTCACATTCTCGAGAGTGTTTCATTAAGTGTAGCCAAAGGTTCGATTACAGTAATGTTGGGTCGTAATGGCGCAGGTAAAACAACGACTTTGAAATCTATTCTCGGTCTAACACCCCCTCGGGAAGGAAAAATCATTTTTGATGGCATGGAAATACAGGGAAAACGAGCTTTTAATATTGCCAATCTAGGCATAGGATACGTTCCAGAACATCGCGCCATTTTCCGAGCTCTTTCAGTTTTAGAAAATCTAAAATTAGCAGAACGTAAAAAGGGCGACTTTGACCGAAATGCTGACTTTATTTTTAATCTTTTTCCAGACTTGAAACGTCTTTACAAACTTCCAGGTAATCACCTTTCAGGTGGTCAACAACAAATGTTGGCAGTCGCACGAGCGCTGGTGCCAGATAATAAACTTCTTTTGATTGACGAACCCAGTGAAGGATTGGCACCTATTCTAATCCAGCAAATGATGGAAGCTATACGAGTACTCAGTGAAAAAACCACGATTCTCCTGGTAGAACAAAACTTCATCATGGCCAGCCAATTGGCATTGAATTACACCATTATCGATGATGGAAAAAGCGTTCAATCGGGCTTGATGGCTGATCTGGTCAATGATCCGGAATTAATCCATCATTACCTGGGAGCAAGCATCAAAACACGTAAAGAATTGGAGATGAACCATGAATCCCAGGACTAAAAAAATATTGACACTTGCTATTTCCGTTGTCGTTGTAATCGGTGTGATCTTTGCGTTATACCTGTATGCAGGCAAGGAACCCTTCATTCGTACAACCCTTTCCGGGCTGACGCTTGGCTCACTGTTCTTTTTAGTAGCAGCTGGTCTCACACTCATATTCGGTTTGATGGATGTACTGAATTTCGCACATGGATCCATGTTCATGTTAGGCGCTTATATGGGGTGGCAACTTTATACAAATCCCACCTTCATTTTTGGCTTATTACCTACAATTCTGGCTTTTGCCTGTGGTGTCATGCTGACTACAGTCATGAAACCTTATTTGATTCGGTGGCAGATTTCTGAAAAGTGGCAGAATGCACTGCCTAAGATTGCCTATGCTCTGGCACTATTCGCTGCCATTGTCGGTTTTCTTGGTTTGGACATCCTTGGATTGGCAAAAACTGCCATGGTCGCGATGACGACCTCCACGGCTGGAAATCCGCTATCAGAGATCAGTTCTCAGGAGCCACTTTCAGTTTACTGGTATCGTCCGTTACTGATGTTGATAAGTGGTCTTTTGGTGGCATTTGCAGTTTCAAAACCTGGCGATAAAACTGAGTTTGCACCGAAGGAAAAGGTATTACCAAAGCTCGTTATCCCGCTGGTGTTATTGATCCTTACGATTGTTTCCACCTTAATTCGCGAATCTGCACCTGAAACTTTGCTACTCATGAACGGAAACTGGCGTTTCCTTATCGCTATCTTATTAGCAGTTGCTTCTGGTTTTCTCTTTGGCGCTATCACTGAGATGACACTTATTCGCCCGCTATACGTTAGATCCTTCTTTATTGTACTGTTAACACTTGGACTCAGTTATGTCATTCGTGAATTGGTGCAATTGTTGTGGGATCCTCTTGCTTACCAGATGTCGCGACCACCTTTATTTGCCCAGTCTGGCAAGGCTGCCAATCTTTTAGATTGGCTACGCAATGGTTATTCCACCATTGATATCTCAGGTGTCACTTTTCCTACTTATCGTCTTTTTGTCATCTTTCTTGGGATTGTTATGTTCATTTTCCTGATATTACTGATGACAAAAACACGGCTTGGCATGATCATCCGTGCCGGAGTCCAGGATCCGCAAATGGTTGAAGCCCTTGGTATCAATGTCAAGAAAGTATTTACGGTGGTTTTTGCTATGGGCGTTGGGATGGCTGCTCTCGGTGGAATTGGTGCAGGTCCATTCCTTCCAATCCAACCACAGATGGGTGATCAATATTTGATGCAAGGTTTTATCACTGTTGTCATCGGAGGAATGGGCAGTTATGTGGGTGCCTTTGTGGGGGCATTAATTCTAGGTATGGCACGCGCTTTCGGTGATTATTTCGCACTAAAATTATCCCTATCACCTGCCCTGGCAGAAGCTTCAACCGTCATCATAATGATCATTGTCTTACTGGTCCGACCTCAAGGCTTATTTGGGAAGAAGGAGTGAGAGGGATGGCAGAAAAAATGATTAAACCGAGGTCTGGCTTAAAAGGCTTTATTAAGAAAGAAGCTATATTCTTAATTTTCATTGCAATTATGATTGCCTTTCCATTTGTTTTAAACATCATTACAGGAACAGGCTTGAATGCAGGTATAACCAAATTTTGGCAAGGGCAGTTGATAACATTCTTTATCATGGCGGTTTTTGCCATGAGTTATGATCTATTAATTGGATATGGAGGAATCCTTTCTTTTGGACATGCTGCTTCTTTTGGAGGTGGTGCATATGCTGTTGCTCTCTTACTGAAGCATTGGGCGCCTAATATCCTTAGTAATTACCGCATCACCATTGGGAATCTCGATATTACCGAAGCAACCGTATTATTGGTTGTTTTCCTTGTGGTGATACTGGTTTCTGTTTTAATTGGTCTGCTATTCAGTGCTACCTCCATTCGATTGAAGGGAGCTTATTTTGCCATGTTGACACTGGCGCTTGGATCAGCAATACACATTCTCAGCAAAGCCACCGATTTCCACAAATGGACAGGCGCAGATGAAGGATTACACGGTGTGCCGTTGCCGGTTTGGTTGAACCCTACTCAAAACCGTCTGACAGTATATTTCATTGCACTCGGCTTCCTTTTATTGTGCTATTTGGTGATGAATAGAATGGTGAATTCCCCCACCGGGCGAGTTATTGTTGCCAACCGTGAAAACGAAGAGCGTATGCGGATGATTGGTTACAATCCTGTGATTTACCGAACAATCGCTTTTCTTTCTGCATCTATTTTTGCTGGTCTGGCAGGTGCCCTGTATGCGATCTGGAATATGAGCGCAACCCCAACCATGACTTCAACGGTTACAACCATTAACGCATTAATCATGACCATCCTGGGTGGCATGGGAACATTGGTCGGGCCAATCATTGGCGCAGGCATCATGCAGATCATCGGCCAGTTTTTTTACACCTGGTTTGGCGCTCGTTGGCCATTGGTTTTCGGGGTTCTCTTTGTTTTGATCGTAATGTTCTTACCATACGGAATCATTGGCACATGGCGACTCAGAAAGAGTTCGATTAAGAACAATATACAAAAATTTTTCAGACTCTTTTCTAAGGAAAAATAACAATAAAATTAATTCAATAATTCTCCTTTTTAAAAAGCCTGATGTTGGTTTTTCCAATATCAGGCTTTTTCTTTTTTTTTATTGAAGTGAGCTTAATTTTTTCTTTAATTGTTCATCTAAATTTTCTGGAATCAGAATTTTTGGGGTTTGATGCCAATTGGCAAAGTTTTTAAGTGTCTTTGTAAATTGGTCCAGGAAATGTTCATCCGGGGTAAACCAGGATTCGAAATGCAAACTTTTGATTTCGAAAATTTTTTCTTTTCGATGAGCTTTTGGATCCATTCTACCAATCAATTGTCCGTCATGAAGAATCGGTAAGGAAAAATATCCATACTTTCGCTTGGGTACCGGCAGGTAGCACTCAATAGAAAACTCAAAATTAAACAGTTCTTTTGTGCGAGCTCGATCCCAAATCAAGGGGTCAAATGGGGACAAAATGGTAGTAAGTTCGGCTTTCAAATTTCCATTTAGCGCTTGATCCATCAAACCCAGATTGTCTTTGTGAACTAAAATTCCTTCAGGATAATCTTCTGATTCAACCCTGAAAATTTTCTGTTTATCAATAAGAGACTGAACTGATTTCAGCACCTCAACCTTTTTGAGTCGATAATAATCAGCAATCCAATTGAATCTGGTTGCTCCCAGGATTCGAATCGTCTTTTCAACAATTACCTCATTCATTGTCAGTAGATCTGGTGTGTTCGTGTCGTCGAGAAGATCAATTACATTTTCCCTCAAATCATAATAGCGTTGAAAATTCTTTCGAAATGGGATCATCAGATCCCCACGTGTCCAGAGCATATCCAACGCAATTTTTTCATCTTTCCAATCCCACCATCCATTATTGACACCGGATCGTTTTGGAAAATCAGAAGATTTTTGTGGTCCTTTTTCTTTAATCGTTTCTTTAACAAAAGCAATCATATCTTGATGGTTATTCACCCATTCAGAAACCTGCCACCAATGCGTAGCACGTTCCAGCATTTTCCGTCGAAAGAGGGGATAATCTTCCATCGGAATAAAACTGTTGGCATGTGCCCAATATTCGAATAATTCACCATCTGCATGGGATTTTTCCAACCAAATAGGGTCGTAATTTCCCAATCGGGACCAGAGTACCAGATATGGGCTGCGATTGACGACATTAATCGTGTCAATTTGCAGAATTCCCATTCGTCGAATGGTTTGAAGCACACCTGATTTTGATGCTTTTGAAGGAGGAGGTGTTAACAATCCAAGTGATGACAATTGCATTAATGTGACTTGATGACGTGTAATCATTGAGCAAACCCTTTACAGTAAATTTGTTCTATTATAATCCTTATTTTCCCACTGAATCTTTTTTATCATGGAAAAACCAAGTTAATTATTGACCCATTATCCCAATGAATTTATGCTTTACATTTATCGTGGTGGAATATGCCATTCCTAAGTATCCGAATTAAAGTGGGTGTGCTAAACTGATAGTAAATTCAACACAAATCACAAATACATGAGGAGCAAATCAATGTCTGATGCTGAGATTAAGTTGATGATTCCTGGACCGGTAAGTGTTTCTCCCGAAGTATTGCAAGCGATGTCTCAACCTGTTGTTCCACATTATGGGGATAATTTCATTCATTTATATAATGAAACCCTGGATTTACTGAAGCTCGTTTTTAAAACCAACCAGGATATGTTCCTTTACGTTGGATCTGGAACGGCAGGGATCGATGCCTGCGTGGGGAGCAGCCTTGCTGCAGGAGACAAAATCATCGTTGGAAGTAATGGTTTCTTTGGTGATCGGTTGATCTGGATTGCGGAAGGAAATGGATTGGTAGTAGTTCCTGTAAGGTCTAACCTTGGATCTGAACTGGATCCTGCTAATTTTCTCCAGGCGGTACAGGAACATCCTGATGCCAAAGCAATTATGGTTGTTCATATCGAAACATCCACGACGATTATCAATCCCATCGCGGAGATTGCCAACATAGCTCGTGAATATGACATGTTGATGATTGTGGATGCAGTTTCCTCCATTGGTGGTGTCCCATTCAAATTTGATGAATGGGGGTTGGATCTGGTTGCGACATCCATCAATAAATGTCTGGGTGCACCGCCAGGCCTCTCACCAATTGCTGTCAGTCAACGTGCCTGGCAATCAATCAATGCTTTACCTCCCAAAAATCATGGATGGTATAGTGATTTTCGAACCTGGAAAAAATATGCCACCGAATGGGTGGATTGGCATCCCACTCCAGTAACAATGCCCGTTAATAATATTGCAGCTTTAAATATTGCCTTGAAACAATTGATGGAGGAGGGCATTGAGCATCGTTACCAGAGATATCGAAATCTAGCCATTCAACTTCGACAGGGATTGACTTCCATTGGCATGTTTCCCATGACTCCAGACCATTTGCTGAATCCTGTTTTAACCGCTGCGTTTGGACCAGAAGGCATTCCTACAAGCCAGATTGTTAAATATCTTGCCAATAAGCATAAAATCATCATTTCTGGTGGTCTGGGTGATCTCAAGGAAAAAACATTCCGAATTGGACACATGTCCCCGGTTGTCAATAAGGAAGATATAGATCTGGTAATTCATGCATTAAATCAATTTCCAGATTAATTAATTCCAGAATACATAATTTTCAATAATTTCAGGAACGGGTATTTAATTTAAAAAATTGATTACATAATTATGATTGCATTTATTATTCCAGCAAATTATAATAATCTCACTATACTCGTTCCAGAAAGGAGAAGAAATAAATGGCAAGTGTAACTTATGATCATGTTTGGAAACGTTTTGGCGATTTCACGGCATTAAATGAATTGAATATCGCAATCGAGGACAAGGAATTCCTTGTTCTGGTCGGGCCTTCGGGTTGTGGAAAGACAACAGCTTTGCGTTGTCTGGCAGGACTTGAGGAAGTATCAGATGGTAAGGTGATGATTGGCAATACTGTTGTCAATGATGTTCCACCAAAAGATCGTGATATTGCAATGGTATTCCAATCCTATGCTTTGTATCCTCATATGACTGTCTATGACAATATGGCCTTTGGTTTGAAATTACGTAAAACACCCAAAGAAGAAATCAAACGTCGTGTGGAGGAAGCAGCAGAGATTTTAGGAATTGAAGCACTTCTAAAACGTAAACCAAGAGAACTCTCTGGTGGTCAGCGACAACGTGTGGCAGTTGGGCGTGCAATTGTTCGTGAACCAAAAGTATTCTTATTTGACGAACCTCTGTCAAACCTGGATGCAAAATTACGCGTTCAGACACGTGCCCAGATCAGCAAGCTGCATCAGAATTTGCAGACAACTTTCATTTACGTAACACACGATCAGACGGAAGCTATGACCATGGCAACTCGTATTGCGGTCATGAATAAAGGTCTCTTACAGCAATTAGACACACCTCAAATGCTTTATGATTATCCAGCTAATCTTTTTGTGGCAGGATTTATTGGTTCACCAGCTATGAATTTCTTCTCTGCAAAACTTCGCAAAGATGGAAACAACTTGATGGTGGACACAGGCGCATTTGCTGTGAAAGTACCTGAAGTGAAAGTCAGCACCTATATGCATCTTGTGGATAAAGAAGTAATTTTTGGTATTCGTCCAGAAGATGTTCACAATCCACTGTTTGTACCATCAGATGTATCTGCAGCAGAGATTCCAGCTAAGGTTGACTTCACCGAATTAATGGGTAATGAGATTTATATTTATCTGATCGCCGGTGAACACAATTTTGTTGGACGTGTAGATCCTCGTACTCGCTTCCATATGGGTGATGAGGTCAAACTGGCGATCAATATGGATAACTTCCACATTTTTGATCCGTCAGCTGATCGAGAAAATCCTCCAGCCGTACGCTAAAAATAATTCAATCACGATCAGACAGCGTGGGAATCAACCCCACGCTGTTCTTTTGTGTAACGATACATTAAGAAAGCAGCCAGTAATAAGAGTATCAGACCAGCGCCATCAAAAAAAATGAATCGTTTGATGGAACTTGCCAGGTGTGGAAATTCTAGGTCAGAAAATCGGTAGAGCAGGGTAGTCTCACCGATGACACCGAATGCCTGCATGATTATTGCCTGCAGCAAGGAAATTGTATTTTTAACCGGATTCCATAATGCGAAGGCGTAAGGAACATTCCACATGATAAATAATAATCCCACTCCAGCAACCGAAATTTCCCCTGGGATACCAGATAATTCATAGGCAGCAGTGTATTTTTCTGGATTGAGATAAAAATCAATACCTGCCTGAATATTGATGATAAAGACAGTACTAATCAGAATACTGGCAACTATCCGGATTTTATTTTTGGGAAACATTATTTGATTATAAACAATAAGATTCATTTCATAAAACTGTGATCGTTGGTTATTCAAGAGAAACAATATTCAGTAAAGTAAAATTTTTTCGAGATCATAGATAAAGAAAAATCGAGGAATTTTTGGTTCCTCGATTTTTGATGGTTATTTCAGGTATTTATCAAACCAGCCTGCAATTTCATTCAAGCGGACTATCCGGCGGTCTGTGCGACCCCCTCTGGATAATCCATGCGGCTCATCCGGGAAGATCACAAATTTTGTATCGACTCCTAATTTTTTCAGGGCAACAAACGCCTGCTGCCCCTGTTCCAAGGGGCAACGGAAATCCTGTTCACTGTGGATGATTAAGGTAGGTGTTTTTGCCGCTCCCATATGTTTCAGAGGTGAGTTTTCCCAAAGTATTTCGATATTTTCATATGGTGGTTGATTTCCAAATATTTCCTGGAAAGCCCAATTAAAATCACTGGATCCCCACATGCTGATTAAATTACTGACAACTCTTTGGGCGACTCCAGCTTTGAAGCGCTGGGTATGACCAATAATCCAGAGTGTCATGTAACCACCATAGCTTCCTCCAGTAACTCCCATTTTATCAGGGTCAATATAAGGTAATTTTTCAACATAATCAGTCCAGCACATCAGATCTTCGTAATCTTTGGTTCCCCATTTGCCTCCATGAATGGACTTTGTGTGTTCCTCGCCATATCCGGTTCCACCCCTGGGGTTTGAGAAGTAAACGACATATCCCCTGGCTGCCAGGAAGTAGAACTCGTGCATGAAAAAGTTTCCATATTGGGTGATTGGACCACCGTGGATTTCCATAATGGAAGGATATTTTTTTGCAGGGTCAAATCCAGGTGGTTTAAGAATCCAACCTTGCAGGTCATTATTATCACCGCCTTTGAACCAGACTTCTTCCAAATGTCCTAAATCCAATTTTTTGAACCAATCTTCATTGAATTTACTTAATTGTTTTAAGTCAGCGGTGTGATCCATGGAACGAATGAAAATTTGGGGCAGTGTATTTGGTTGCCCCAGCAGAAACATCAGTTTTGTTTGAGATTTATCGAACATTGGTTCCCCAACGACACCGAGTACATCGATGACGGGTAACAATTCATTCGTTTCGATGTTAATTTTCATCAACAAGGTGTTGCCATGTTTGGCTATCTGGAAATAGATCCATTTTCCATCCGTTGACCAGAAAGGGGAAACTGTTGGAGCGGGGCCATTATCATTGAGGGTACTTCCATTCACATGAAGATCATATTTCTCCGTTAGATTTTTGGCTGATTGACTTCCATCAGAAGGGACAATCCAGATATTGTGATTTCTCCATCCTTCTCCTTCACCAATCTGAGCAATGTAACTGATCCATTTTCCGTCCGGAGAGAATGTTCCATTATCTTTGGGTCCAAGCGGGGTTTCAAGTTTGCGCGTCTCTCCAGATATAAGATTCATAACAAATAAGTCGATACGGTCTGGCTGTAAATCGGGATCTGGCATGTGATTCGAAAAATAACCCAGTTCTTTGCTATCAGGTGACCAGAAAGGTGAATAATCATCATATACAGGATGATTGGTTAGTTGTTTCGCTTTACCAGTTTTTGGATTGATTTCCCATAAATGTCGCCGATCTTCAGGATACCATCCATATCCATCCAAGCGATAGAAAACACGGGTTATGTGTCTGGATACAATTCCCAGCTTGTTTTTGGCTTCATCTTTTTCTCGCTCGAGGGTGTCTGGATTCTTTTTACGGAACTCAGAGATAATATTTTTGCCATCAGGAGACCACGAAGAGCTTAGGAATTCACCATCCAGATTCGTTAATTTCTGAGCTTCACCACCATTTATGGATATCAGATAAATTTGAGGTTGCTTTTCATTATCGCGATTCGATAAAAATGCGATGGTTTTTCCATCCGGTGACCACTTGGGACTGGAGTCGTTCTGGTCGCCGGTTGTAAATACCGATTCTTTGCCTGTTTCGATTTCGTGTAAGTATAAATTGGAGAATTTTTTCTGATCTTTCTCCCTGATACGTTGAACTGCACTGATCACAAATTTCCCATCGGGTGAGATGCATGCATCCTGAATCAATTGCATGCGATATAAATCTGATGCCTGAATTGTGTTTTTACTCATATTATTCTCCTTTATAAAAAAATGCTTATCTTGATCGTGACCAACAAGATAAGCATCTTAAATTAAACAATTTCTGGATACCTATTTTGCTTTGCCTTGATTTGCAACTGCATCCATTGCTTTTTTAATGGCTTCAGGATCTCCCAAGTAGTAATGTTTTATTGGTTTCAGGTTTTCATCTAACTCATACACCAGAGGGATACCGGTGGGTATATTCAGAGAAATTATTTCTTCTTCCGAAACATTATCCAGGTGTTTTACCAGTGCGCGCAAACTGTTTCCATGAGCTACGATCACGACCTTTTTGCCTTCTTTTACCAGCGGTGCAATTTCATCATTCCACAATGGCAAAAAGCGGGCAACTGTATCTTTTAAGCATTCTGTGACAGGTAATTCATCAGTTGTTAAATTTGCATAGCGGGGATCATGACCGGGGAAACGGGTATCACTGACCTCAAGGGCTGGGGGTTGTGTGTCATAACTTCTGCGCCATATTTTTACCTGATCTTCCCCATATTTCGCTGCTGTTTCTGCTTTGTTCAAACCCTGTAAAGCACCATAATGGCGTTCATTTAATCGCCAATCTCTGATGACCGGGATCCACATCAGATCCATTTCATCCATTACGATCCATAAAGTTCGAATGGCACGTTTCAAAACCGAAGTAAAGGCTACATCAAAGGTAAATCCTTCTGCTTTTAATAACTTTCCACCATTTTTAGCTTCTTCAATTCCTTTTTCAGTCAGGTCAACATCCGTCCACCCAGTAAAAAGGTTTAATTTATTCCACTCACTTTCACCATGTCGAATTAATACAAGTTTATACATTTACCACCTCTTAACATTTTTAGAGAATTAAACCACTTTGGTTTTTATACTTATCAAATTTTCTTAAATTTCTTTTTATTGCCATAAATAGCAAAAAACAGTGCTACTGCAACAGTAATTATACCCATAAAAATGAAGGCATCCTGCCATAAGCGCATGGGAAACAATCGAATTAACGTGTCGGTAAAATAAAATAACCAGGTATCACCCACAAAAAATACCTTATGAAATGCTGTAAATAAGGCATCAAAACTAATTACAACAGCTGCCAATATTGCACCAATGAGACCCAGGGTTAACCAACCTCCTTTACTGGCAGCAGCCCAGACCCAGTGGAGGTGATTTTTAATTTTTGCCCAGATCACGATCACAATATACACAATCAGGAGGAGATAAAACAGGCGCAGTGTTTGCTGAAGTAGAATTTTAACATCCACCATGTGGCTTACTTCACGCTGGTTGTAAATGGAAGTGCCATCCTCAAATCGAAGATTCTCCAGAAATTCTGGATCTTCATTGTTAAAGAGGTATTGGATGGAAAGCGATCCCCACTTGAGGCGCTCTTCTTTCGAAAATCCATACGGGTCGGATGGAAAACCTGGCATGTTATATTCAACGACCAAGAATAATGGGGTAAAAAGAACCCGAATAGAAAACATGATCAGGACGAAAGGAAATGTAATTGTGATGAACAGGGATAATAATTTTCTGATTAAATTCATTGTAATGTCTTCATCTCTCCCTGCAGGAAGAAATCAATAATCATTGCATTGGTTAACCACTCAATAGGAGCTTTGTCATCTGTAAAGACAATCGATTGGGTTGGTGGATCCTGCAGGTTTTCCATTGTGATTTTGAGTGTTTCTAATAACAAAGGATGCGTTTTTGGGATATTCAATTGTTGAAGATTTTCTACAAGGTTGGATGCTTCGGTAGGTGTTTTCGTGGCAAATAAAATCGAATTGAAAGAATCTGGCAAATCCATGACATGAATGGTCGGAAAGACATCCAAAATTGTTGAACCGAGGGCGTCGATTAATCGACGATCATCCAATCCTCTTCCAATATTAATAACCATCACCCCATCTGGTTCAAGATGTTCATATACTTCGCTGAAAAACTCTTTTGTTGTGAAATGCCAGGGTATGTAAGGGGGACGATAGGCGTCTACGCTGATGATGTCATACGTATTTTTACTGGTACTTAATCCCCAGCGACCATCCTGAACGTATACCGATAAATTAGGGATATCCATTCCAAAAAATTCATTTCCAACCTCAACAATTTTTGGATCGATTTCATAGCCATCAATCAAAATTCCAGGATAAACTTCAGCTGCCTGCCTGGCGGTTGTTCCTGCAGCCAATCCAACGATTGCCATTGAATCAACGTCATCGATTTCAATGGGGGGATTATTGAAAAATGGAGCAGCCAGAACCTGCTCCCACGGTCCAAAATAATTTAGTTGGTCGGGGTGGTAAATGGAATGGACACCCTGTCCTTCATTTAATCTCAATAAATGAAATCCATTTATTTCTAATACCTGAATGTAATTGTATGAAGATTCAGTTTCAAAAATCATTCCTTCGGTATTCTTGTCGCTCCCAGGAGCACCAAATAATCCCAGTATGAGTACGATGATGGGCATCCAGATGAAAGAAAGTGCTTTTTTCCAGCTTACAATAAAAATTAATGAAATCAGCGCAAAAACGAGAAGGATAGAACCGATCACTAAAAAGGTTCGGTAAGTTCCAATCAATGGTATTAATAAAATATCCGGGATAAAAGTACCAACAAAAGATCCCAGAGTGGAGATTGCATAAATTCTTCCTGAAACAGTGCCAGCATGCCTTGAATCCTGGATAGCTAATCGGATAGCAAAAGGTGATGCAGTTCCTAATAAGGTAATGGGTATGATAAAGAGTACCATCACCACGACAAAAGATCCGATGAGATTACCAATCCATAACTGGTCAAATGCATTGGCAGCAATTTGAAGGACCGGTCTGGCTGCAAATGGAACCAGACAGATAGAAAAAGCGCCCCAGACTAAAATGGAAAAGAAGGTCTCATATTTGGGAGAGCGATCTGCCCATTTTCCGCCTACAAAATAACCAACAGTGAGATAAATTAATATCAAGCCGATGATGGAAGCCCAGATCAGATTACTGGTCCCAAAATAATTACCGAGCAATCGTCCGGTAGCCATTTCTGCTGCGAGCGTCACCATCCCTGAAAAAAACACAGCTACATAAAGAATTTTTCGCATCTCAAAATTATACCGTAAGCGAATGAAATAGGTATTTAGAATTCAGTTGCGTATAATATAGATGGAGGTCTTATGAAACTGGTAACGGTAACTGAAATGCGATCAATTGAAGAAGAAGCAAATCAAAAAGGTGTTTCATACGAAGAGATGATGGAACGGGCCGGTAAAGGGATTGCTGAATTTATCCAGGCTTATTATGGCTCGAACCAAAATCCAGTCGTCACTGCATTGGTTGGCTCAGGAAATAATGGTGGGGATGCTCTGGTTGCTCTTGCTTATTTAGCAAAACAGGGCTGGGAAGTAAGAGCATTTTTATCAAAAGAAAGAGATGACCCCTTAATTAAACGAGTGGATGAGGCTGGTGGAAAAATTGTTGATATCACAACAAAAAAATCAAATGATACCCTCAAAAAATGGCTGCTGGAAAGTCAGGTTGTGATCGATGGTCTTTTGGGGACAGGTTTTCAACTACCTGTTCGTGAACCTTATCGATCCATCATGCATCATGTCAAAGAATCCAGTGGCAATTTCAAAGTTGTGGCAGTTGATTGTCCCTCTGGCATTAATTGCGATACCGGTGAAACAGCGGATGAATGCCTGTTCGCTGATCTCACTGTTTGTATGCAAGCCGTGAAGATTGGGATGTTATCCTTCCCAGCTTACCAATATCTGGGTCAACTGGAGATTGTTGATCTGGACTTACCGGATAATCTGGAAGCAGAACAAAAAGTAAAAAGAGAAGTTGCTACTGCTGAATGTGTTCGAAAATTATTGCCAGCTCGGCCGTTACAGGCGCATAAAGGCACTTTTGGCACAGCGATGATTATTGCCGGATCCATCAATTATACAGGAGCAGCCTATTTATCGGGTATGGCAGCCTATCGGATCGGGGCTGGTCTGGTGAAAATGGCTGTTCCTGGTCCGATTTATTCAGCCTTGGCTGGTAATTTTTCAGAGGCAACCTGGTTATTGTTACCACATGATATGGGCGTTATCCAGGCAGAAAGTGCTGCACTTGTCCAAAAGAATCTTGATAAAGTGACAGCCCTTTTATTAGGCCCGGGATGGGGATTGGAAGATACGACCAAAGAATTCTTAGAGCGATTATTAAAAGGGAAATCATCCAGCCAAAAGAAAAAAAGTGGGATTGGTTTTGTAATGATGGAAGCGGAGGAAGAAGCTGAAATTACAAGCCTGTTACCCCCCATCGTGGTGGACGCAGATGGGTTGAAATTACTCTCAAAAATAAATAACTGGCAGAAAATTCTTCCAGAAAATTCGGTGCTGACTCCTCATCCAGGTGAAATGGCTGTCATGACAGACCTGGATATGAAGGATATCCAGGCAAACCGCATGATGGTCGCTTTGGAATATTCCCAAAAATGGGGACATGTGGTTGTTCTAAAAGGTGCCTTGACCATAGTCGCTGCACCGGATGGCAGGCTGACAATTATTCCAGTAGCAAATCCGGCTTTGGCGCGAGCAGGTTCAGGAGATGTTTTAGCAGGATTAATTACCGGATTGCTTGCACAAGGGAAAAAACCATTTGAAGCAGCCACAGCCGGTGTCTGGATTCATGCCCAAGCCGGTATTGAGGCGGCTGAACGCATTGGACACCCCGCGTCTGTTATTGCCGGGGATTTATTAGGATCAGTTGCAGCAGTTCTGGCAAGATTGGGATAATAAAAAACGGTTATCCTGATTTATGGATAACCGTTTTGATCGTCGAAAAGAGTCTACAGTTCAACTTCTGCAGGTGCGTCGGTTGAGGTTTCTGCGGTGATTTTCTTACTCAATTTTGTTTTCTGTTCTTCGACCAGATGTACGCCTTTTTCCTTGGCTTCAACAGCTTTGGATTTTGCTTCGTTAAGAAGTTCTTCTGCTCGTTTGACTGCATCATTCGCAGCAACTTCTGCTTTAGAATAAACATCTTCAGCAGTTTCGCTGGCTTTATCTTTTAATTCAATAGCTCGTTCTTTGATTACGGTACGTGTTTCTTCTCCAGATTGAGGAGCGAGGAGTAATGATGCGACTGCACCCGTAAGACCTCCCACTAAAAATCCGATTAAGAATGCTCCAAATTCATCTCGACTTGACATTTGTTTTCTCCTTTCCTTTTCTGTTTAACAAATTATTTTGATTTTCGTGACTTTCCTGATGGTTTTAATATATCAACGAATCTTTTCAAACCAGCGGTATATTCATTCATCTTGATTACTGGTTCAACAAGATTGTTACTTAAGAAAGTCGTTGTTCCACGTAAATGGTTAATCGTTTCATTCGTCGTATCCAGAATTGGTTTGATTTCATTCTTCAAGACATTAATCAATACGGCGATCTGAATAATTAAAATGATTAACGCGACACCTAAAAGCAATGATTCGAGAGCCATGATGATGATGAAGATGTCTCTGACTTTTGAAGTTGTTGTCAGATCTGCTCTGAACAAACTGACGAGTGAAAATATCACCAATGCCAGAAGAACCACGACGGCAATTATGATACCAATCAGTTTTCCTTTATTCGCGGATTCTTTCACAACGACAGGTGGGGTTACTGATTCATCAGGTATAGTTTCGAATTCCTTATCACTCATACAATAGATTATACACGAACCTTAAGAAACCTGAAAGTATGTGTTAAAAAAACATTTTTTGTGAAGGAACTTTTACTTTGAGTCATAAAAGTTGAGCGATAAAAGTTTGCTGCTTTATTTTCTTCATGTTAAAATAAAATGTTATGCAAATTATTTCTACATTATTCCTGGTTCTTTCTTTAATGAATGTCTGGAATTCTCCATTTCCCCAGCTGGATCTGGTCAGGATTCAGTCACCGGTCGATGGAGAATATCTGCAAGGCACAATACAAATCATTGGAACGGTAACCGGAACCGGATTACAAACAGCTGAAATCAGTTTTCGCTATCAGGATTCACAATCACAAAGCTGGTTTGTCATAAATCAAATCACCTCATCGGTTGTTGAGGACGTCATTGCTACGTGGGACACTTCAACGATTGCAGATGGTGTGTATCAAATCAGGGTTCTAGCTGTTTTTGAGAATGGAAGAGAGCAGGAAAAAATCATCAATAATCTGAGTGTGAGAAATTACACCCCATTTGATCCCATCAAAACAGAAAACCCAGCGGTTTTATCTACAGAAAAACTTCAAAATCAGATAGAAATCGTTGAAGTTACCCCTACTTTGAGATCATCCCCTACGCCAATGCCACCTAATGAAATGGTTATCTCACAACCTCAATTTATAACAACTGCCATTCAAGGCGGGATCCTGGGTGTTCTGTTTTTATTTGTTATTTCTTTATTCATCATCATACGTGGAAGAAAAATGGGTTAATTATGGTAGATCATAAATTATTTGATTTCTTTAGGAAGAACAAACAACAATTGCCTAAATCTGAAGAAGAACAAATGGGTGGCTTCATGATTGTGGGTTTGGGTAACCCGGGTAAGGACTACCAGAAGAATAGACACAATGTAGGTTTTATGGCAATTGATAAAATCGCCCAAGAATTCGGAATCGAAAATAAAAAAGTCAAATCCAAAGCCATTATTATGGAAGGTAAAAAGGATAATAAGAAAATTATTCTGGTCAAACCGCAGACTTATATGAATCTCTCCGGAACAGCTGTAGCCAGTCTGATGCAATTTTTCAAAATTAGTCCAGAAAATCTGATTGTTATCCACGATGATTTGGACCTGCCGTCCCTTTCTATCCGATTACGTCCTGGCGGAGGAGCAGGCGGGCAAAAAGGGGTTTCCTCAATTATCCAAAATCTGGGTACCCAGCAGTTTAACCGGATAAGGATTGGTATTGGTCGTCCTCCCGGTAGAATGGACGCAGCGGATTATGTGCTCCAAAATTTTCCAAAACAAGAAGAAAAAGAGTTGCCATTTTTATTCGACACAGTGACCAAAGCTGTAGAAAGTATTTTGGAATCTGGAATCGAAATCGCTATGAATAAATTTAATGGTGAAAACAATATCGATAGGTGATTCATGTTAGACCCCATTAAGCAACACCCTCATTTTAATGAATTAGTTAATCTGATCGAACATGAATCATACCTGCCAGCTTTGGGATTGATTCGTTCCGCTCGATTACCTATATTAGCTTCTTTAAAAACCTCAATTGATAGACCGATTCTCGTTATTGTTGAGCGCATGGACCAGGCGATTGCTTTTGCGGATGAACTCGGATTCTGGATGAACGCTGATGACATCATCTTATTCCCGGAACCATCTCCTACTTTTTATGAAAAGGCAGCCTGGGGATCGCTAACCCGGCGGGATCGATTACAAACCTTAACTTATCTATCGGATTATCACCTGCCTGGATCCAGATCCAATCTCACACCAAAAGTAATGATTACTACGGTTCGTGGTTTGATGACACGTACAATCCCTCGCCGTGATTTTCTTAAATCAATTCGAACGATCAAAGTTGGTCAATTGATTAAACAGAATGAATTAGTTAAAGAATGGGTTGGTAATGGTTATCAATCCAGTGAGATTGTAATTGAGCCTGGTTTTTTCTCGAGACGGGGGGGATTATTAGACATCTGGTCAGTTTCCGATCAATATCCTGTCAGGTTGGATTTTTTTGGGAATGAGATCGAGTCAATTCGCCAATTTGATCCAGCCACCCAGCGCACTTTGCGAATGATTGATGAATTTACCATTTCACCTGCCAGCGAAGTGCTTTTGTCAAAAGCTGAACCTTTGGGTCTTGATACACAAAACTTAAATGAATTTTCGTTGCCTTTGTTGTATCCTTTTGCGGCTTCTTTGTTAGATTACTTACCCCAGAAATCGCTGATCATCTTTGATGACAGAGAATTGATTCGCACAATTGCCAATGAAATTGAAGAGCAAGCCGTTCGCTTCCGGATGGAATCGATTAATGAGGGGATTATTACGAATGATTTTCCACTTCCATACATGTCCTGGTCGGAAATAGAAGATATTTTATCGACACAAAAATGGATTGATTTTGGTTTTGCATTATCTGAAGAAGTGCCATTGTTTGAAAATATGTTTGTTCCGGGGGAGCGATTTGGGGGAAAGATTAAGATTTTTCTGGAATACCTTGATCAAAAATGTTCTTCAGGCATTCAAACCATGATCGTCTCGCGACAATTAAATAGAATTAAGAGTTTATGGAGTGAACAGCATTGCCAGGGCAAAAAACCGATCTTTTCAGAAGGAAGTCTCTCGGAAGGTTGGATTTTAAAAGATCCTGATGGGGCAGAAAAATATCTGCTCATCACAGATAGCGAAATATTTGGGTGGGATCGACCCCAACCCAGGAAGAGACCAAGACCAGTTGTTCACTCACCAGAGACTGATTATTCCGACCTACAAATTGGCGATTGGGTTGTGCATGTTGATTTTGGCATCGGAAAATTCGTTGGTCTGGTTCAACGCTATCTGGAAGGAATGCAGCGCGAATTTCTATGTGTAGAATATGCGGGTGGAGATCAACTCTTTGTACCAATTCATCAGGCAGATCGATTGGGTAGATATATAGGACCGGATGGATCTGCTCCATCACCAACAAGATTGGGTACACAGGAATGGGTAACTACCAAATCCAGAGTAAGAGAAGCTGTTCAGGAGATTGCCGGAGAATTGCTGGAATTATATGCCCGTCGCCGGGTAGCAGTTGGGACTAAATTCAGCAGCGATACTGTCTGGCAACAGGAATTAGAAGCTTCGTTTCCATATATTGAAACAGACGACCAAAGAAAAGCCATTATTGAAGTCAAGAAGGATATGGAATCGGAGCGGCCAATGGATCGCCTGCTATGTGGCGATGTTGGTTATGGAAAAACTGAGGTTGCTTTACGGGCTGCGTTTAAAGCAGTGATGGATGGCAAACAGGTTGCTATTCTGGTACCGACAACCGTGTTGGCACAACAACATTACGATACATTCAAAGAAAGGTTAGCTCCGTTTCCTGTGAATGTCGAAATGTTATCACGCTTTCGTTCTCACAAAGAACAGGATGAAATCGTCCTCAAGATGGCATTTGGTGAAATTGATATCGTTATTGGGACGCATCGTCTTTTATCGAAAGACATCGCATTTAAAGACATTGGATTGGTGATTATTGATGAAGAACAACGTTTTGGGGTATCTCACAAGGAATTCTTTAAACGTATACGAACTGAATTGGATGTTCTCACATTAACGGCCACTCCCATTCCCAGAACTTTATATATGGCATTAACCGGTGTTCGAGATATATCCATCATTAATACTCCACCAGCAGAAAGACAACCAATTGTTACTCATATTGGGCCATATTCACAATCCATGGTTCGGCAGGCAATTTTGAGAGAGTTGGAACGGGGTGGTCAGGTGTTCTTCGTGCATAATCGTGTTCAAACGATCAATGCCATGAAATCACATCTTAATAATCTGGTTCCTGAAGCCAGGGTTGGTATTGCGCATGGCCAAATGAATGAAGGCGAATTGTCCCGGGTAATGCAATCATTTACAAATGGCGATATCGATGTACTGTTGTGTACGTCCATTATTGAATCAGGGCTCGATATTCCGAATGCGAATACTTTAATTGTGGATCGTGGGGATACTTTCGGTCTGGCTCAATTGTATCAATTAAGAGGACGTGTCGGACGTGGCGCTCAGCGGGCCTATGCTTACTTCTTCCGTCACAGAAAAAAGCAACCCACCATTGATGGTCAGGAGAGATTGGAAACAATTGCCGAATATACCCAATTAGGATCCGGATATTCAATTGCGATGAGAGATCTGGAGATGCGTGGAGCGGGTGAACTATTAGGAACCAAACAACATGGGGCAATTGCTTCGGTTGGTTTCCATCTTTACACAAGATTATTAGCTCAAGCAGTGAAGCGGATAAAAACAGTTGACAGTGAGATTCCTGATTCTGATTTGCAACAAATCAAACAAATCCGGATGCCCGTGGCGGTTGACTTACCGATGACGATTGGATTGCCAATCGATTACATAACTGACCAACGAATGCGACTAAGCTTATATCGTCGCATTGCTGAGATTGAAACATTGGAAGCTTTGGATGCTCTGAATAACGAATTTGAAGACCGATTTGGTTCCATGCCTGAAGAAGTAAAGAATTTAATATTCCAGATTAAAGTAAAAATATTATCTGAAAAAGCTGGTCTGGTATCCGTCGGCATGGAATTAGATCAGATTGTGCTTCGGTTTCCCTCGCAGAATGAGAAGTTGACATTAAAGGAATTGCTTTTACCGGGGAATTTTCTTCGCAGTGGAAAGAACAGCTATTGGTTTGCTTTTCGGAAATATGGTGAAAACTGGCAGGATTTGCTGCTGGAAATTTTGACGGAATTAAGTGAATTTTCCCCAGTATTGACATCAAATTAATAAAGTTCTACACCATCTGTACCAAGAGAAAAAATGGTTTATAATAGAAATAGACAAAATGTTCTATTAATGAGGATCGAATGGATTTTGAATTAAAGGCACCATTTAAACCGATGGGTGATCAACCCGAGGCGATTGAAGCACTGGTAAGCGGCGTTCAAAAAGGTTATCGTCATCAGGTTCTATTAGGTGCAACCGGTACCGGGAAAACCTTCGCGATGGCTAATATTATTCAACAGTTACAGATGCCTGCTTTGATCATGGCTCATAATAAGACGTTAGCAGCCCAATTATATGCAGAATTCAAAGAGTTTTTTCCCAATAATGCGGTTGAATATTTTGTCTCATATTACGATTATTACCAACCCGAGGCATATGTTCCCAGAACAGATTTGTATATCGAAAAAGAGACGGACGTAAATGAGGAAATTGACCGGTTGCGATTGGCAGCAACGACTGCTTTAATGTCTCGAAAGGATGTGATTATTGTTGCATCTGTTTCCTGTATCTACGGACTGGGGAACCCCGAAGCTTATGGAAAAAGCGTCATTGAAATAAATCTGGGGGGACTGTATCGAAGAAACGCACTTTTACGACACTTGATCGAAAGTCAATATTCCAGAAATGATCTGGATTTGCACTCCGGTGTATTTCGTGTCAGGGGCGACACGATCGAAATATTTCCGGCGTATGAAGATAAGTATGCCTACCGGGTTTCTTTTTTTGGGGATGAAGTGGAACGAATCTGCCGCGTTGATCCATTGACAGGAGAAATCGTCCAGGAGCCGGAATCCATTAAAATTTTCCCGGCAAAACATTATATAACCGATGAACAGAGGATGAAGAAATCTATCCAGGAAATAGAAGACGAAATGGAAGAACGGATTGCATATTTCAAAAAAAATGAAATGCATCTGGAAGCACAACGCATTGAACAACGTACCCGATATGATCTCGAGATGCTGCGGGAAGCCGGGTATTGTTCTGGTGTTGAAAATTATTCCCGACATCTTGATCAGCGACCCAAAGGTTCTGCACCCTGGACATTAATCGATTATCTTCCCAATGAATATCTATTATTTCTGGATGAATCTCATATGACTGTACCTCAAATCAGAGGAATGTACCGTGGAGATCAATCCAGAAAACAAACATTAGTTGATTTTGGATTCCGATTACCGTCTGCGATGGATAATCGTCCATTGAAATTTGAAGAATTCGAAGAGCATATGGGGTACACCATATACACTTCTGCCACTCCGGCCAGTTATGAAATGGAACATGCTCAGCAAATTACGGAACAAATCATCAGACCGACCGGATTGATTGATCCAGAAATTGAAGTTCGTCCAACCAAAGGTCAAATTGATGATCTCTTGATAGAGATAAGGAAACGTATTGAGGTAGGTCAACGTGTTTTGGTAACAACCCTCACCAAACGCATGTCTGAAGATCTGGCTGATTATTTATTGGAGATTGGGATTAAAGTACATTATCTGCATTCTGAGGTTGAGACACTGGACCGTGTAGGGATTTTGAGAGACTTGCGGAAAGGTATCTTCGATGTTTTGGTGGGAATCAATCTTTTACGTGAGGGGTTGGATTTGCCGGAAGTTTCTCTAGTTGCGATTCTGGATGCGGATAAAGAAGGCTTTTTACGCTCTTCAACTGCTCTAATCCAAACGGTAGGACGTGCAGCCAGGCATGTAAATGGAAAAGTGATCATGTATGCTGATCGTATCACAGATTCGATGGACAAAGCGATTAAGGAAACAAACCGACGGCGCGAGAAACAACATAAATACAACGTGGAACATGGTATTGAACCAGTCAGCATCATGAAAGCTATTCATGATCTGACAGAACGCGTAGCTCCGTCGATGATGATAGCCGAATCACGAGCGGAATACAAAGCAGGGGAACGTGATCGAAAAATGAATATGAAGGAGATTGAACGCACTATTTCACATCTGGAACAACAAATGCGTGATGCTGCCAAAAATCTGGAATTTGAAAAAGCGGCTGCCATCCGGGATCAAATCTATGAATTACGCAACATTTGGGCGGAAGAAGCCAACATTCCTCCCTGGAGAAAGGCAGCCATTCTTTCAGGAGAAAAATTTATTTAATCAGGTGGTTATAGGGTAGAAACTACCTGGAATTTTCTAAATTTGCCTTGCGCTGGAGACCAATCTTTTTTGATATTGGTTACAAACGCTGAACTGGGACCTCGTTGAAGGTGTATCAGCCAGATTTCCAGATCTTCTTTCAAACCCTCAGCATAAGCTTCTACATTACCATCAAATGTATTTCTCACCCAACCGGTTAATCCTAATTTTTGAGCTTGTTCTTTCGTGAAAAATCGAAATCCTACCCCCTGAACTCGACCTTCGATTAAAACATGAATTCCAACATATTCAGACATTATCCGGAAATCCATATACCATAGAAAATGAAATTAATACTCCTCATCCTCTTCGTCGTCATCTTCATCAAATTCATCACCAATTCTAGCTTCTAGATTCTCTTCTAATTCATCAATCCAGGATTTACCATAATCATCTATATCAAACTCTTCATCCTCAAGATCTATTTCGCGGAATGTATCTTCGACAGGTTCTTTAAAACCCATTAAGTCAAAACCCAGTGACATATCGTTGGTAAGATTGAGGGTTTCAATGGCCTCATTCAGGAAATCTTCCTCTTCATCAGTAGATGCATCTTCCAGGAGTTTTTCGAAGACTTCTAAAACACCTTCTCCACCTATTTTTGATAAAGCAGACACTACCTGAACCCATAAATCTTCATCCTGCTCCAGTTCTAAAGCCATTCGTAATAGTAGCTTGCGTGCTGATGATAATTCTAATTCTCCTGCAGCAAATACGGCTTCTCGTTGAACTCGCAGATCGGGGTGGGCTAACATTGGCAAAACCAGTGATGCATAATTTTCATCAGCAGATCTTCCCATCGCTTCCAGTGAACTCGATATCCAATTGTAGTCACCAGAATTGTAAGCGTTATGAATAAACCCCTTTACCTCAGGGTTACTGGAGTAACCAAAAGATTCCAAAGCCTTTTGGCGGACTAGTTCTTTTTCATTGGATCGCATAACTTTAATCAAAGCATCATCAATCGCATGTTGATACCTGGTATCAATCATCTCTATCTCTGAAAGATACATGTATTTTCCCAATGTACTGGCGGCCTGGGCTCGTACGCCAATGTCAGGATCATTTTGCATCAAATCAATGAATTTGCGGATCAAATGAGCATTTTCATAATCCCAGAATAATCGTAAACCACTGATCCGAACAGCTGAATTTCCATCTTCCAGCGCTAACTCGGCGATGTCTTCAAAATTCGATGTGATTTCAGTCTCATGGATAATTTCAATGTTTTCCATCAAGACAGCTTTTCGAGCTGGAGATATCTGACCCCATGATCGTTTCAAAATTTCCAGATTGGCTGGTGGAATATCGGACAGACTCATCATATAAGCAACTGGAAATTGGGCGTTGTCATCCAATAAGGAATCGATTACCTGATTAAAGTTGATGTTATTTGTAGTCATATTCCTTTTATCCTAAGGCATTACGATGGGATTGATAATATCCATGGTCGTTACGATGACCATTAAAGCGATCAATGCTACAAAACCAACCATATTGATTATATTTTCAACTCTGGCTGGAACTTTTTTCCGTAAGAAAATTTCCGGCAATAAAAGAATTAATCTACCGCCATCCAATGCTGGGATTGGGAGTAAGTTCGTGAAGCCTAACGCCACGGAAATAATTGCTAATATAAGTAACGTATTCAAACGATCTTCTGGATTGGCTGATTCTGCATTACTTTCATCTCTTTCTCTTGCTTGAGAGTAGATACTGTAAATACCCACCGGTCCTACGGGTCTGGCTTCTTCTGCAGACATTGTTCCTCTGATCAACTGGCCTGGGAGTGTCAATAATTGAACAGCATAACCGCCAGTTGCGCGAAACGCATACGGTAATGCCTCAACAACGCTCGCTTCCTTATAAGGATTCACCAGAGTTACCCCTAAATATCCTTCACCAGGTGGGGGCTCTACACGAGGAGTAGCAGTGACGATATGTTCTTCTCCTTCCGGGGTGAGAAGTTTAATCGAAATCGGTTTTCCACGGTTCAACGAAACCTGTTCAGAAAGTTGCTGTGTACTGGTTATGACAACCCCATTAACCTCTATGATAAGTTCACCGGCTGAAATCCCAGCAGTTTCTGCTGGAGAGCCCTCATTGACGTCATACACTTCCACAGATTTCAAATCCGGAATTCCAACCTGCATAAAGATAATTGCGAAGAGCACCACGCCAAGAACTAAATTGAATAATGGTCCGCCAATGAGCGTCATAAAGCGTGCAAGGATGGAGGAATCCCCAAAGCCACCTTTTAATTCTGGATCGTTTTCACCACTCAGGCGCACAAAAGCACCAAATGGAATCCAGTTCAATGTTATTTCGGTTTCGCGAAATTGACCGATTTTTAATAATCGAGGAGGAAAACCAAATCCAAATTCCTCAACGTTTATCTTAAATAACTTTGCAAAGATAAAATGTCCAAACTCGTGAATGAAGAGTAAGACACCAAAAATCAAAATAAACTCAATAATCATCATTTAATCACCTGTTATCTACCAAATACAATATTTACACCCAATTATAATTGGTTTTTAGCAGGGATCAATTTGAACGTAGAACTCTTAGGAAATATTAATTATCGATCAATCTGGCTTTTCCACCCACAGCAGCTGTAAATATCTTTTTGATCCCACTTATGGATGATAATTTCTGATGGATTTCTTCCGAATAATCCTTTGTCGTAATTACATGGACGTTAGGACCTGCATCCATTGTATAACACACCGGAATACCGCTAGCACGCCATTTCTGGACGTTTTTCATGATGGTAATGGAAGATTTCTCCCAGTACATTAATGTTGGACTGGAGGTCATCATCACGGCATGCATCATATTACTATCCAATTCGACCATTTCCGCCATTGCTTGAAAATCCCGGTATTTAATTGCTTCCCGAACAATATCCAAACGACGTTTTGTGTCTTCCACGCGAGCACTTTGCAAGGGGCTTGTATTGGCTAACTTGTGTCCTGCTGTTGACCCGACTTTTTTATGTTCATGGGTAACCACAGCCACCAGGTCAACCAGATCCCAATGGGTAGATGGAGCAATGCTGACTGCAAATGAGTCTGAGTGTGTCTCGCCAGGAAACCATTCCACGAATCCTTCTGGAATAGATCTGCTAGCTGAGCCTGAGCCTCGCCTTGCCAGACAGGACAATTCTTTTTCAGATAAATTGAGTCCGATGGCGTTACTGGCAGCAAGACTTAAAGCAGCAAAGGCAGAGGCTGAAGATGCAATCCCTGTCCCGACGGGAAAATTATTTTCGCTATTCACCTGTGCGAAGATTTGTTTTCCAGCTAATTCTCGAACGAAATTCAGGAATGAAACCACCCTGTCCAATCCTGAACCTGAAGTTTCGTGTCCATTAATAAAAAGGATATCGGATGGAAGTTCTGAGATAAAAGTAACCTGAGTTTTGGTAAATAGACTATCAAGATTGAAGGAAATTGACCCATTTACCGGAATTCGTAGAACCTGGTTTTTATTTCCCCAATATTTGATTAATGCAATGTTGGGGTGAGCAATAGCTGAGGAGGAAAGTTTTTTCACTTTTTTTTGTCTCTATAAATATTTTATTAAGTGTATCACGATGGAAAAAAAATGATCCTGTAAAATAATAATTACTACGAATTTGGATTTAGTAATATTCATCCAATCTTAGCAAATTAGAAAATTTATTTTTAATTTGGTTTTGAATTTTTATCATTCGCTATTTTTCTGGATTATCAGACAATTAATGTCATTGTGATCCTGTTATGCGATTGCGTCGATTTTTGGCTGTTTAACTCGAAAACTTTATCGGTGTTTACTCGCTCGATGGTAAATATCTTTATTGACAATGTGGACTATTGAGTTCTTTTTATGTGGTTGGAACTTTACCATAAACAAAATGCTAATAAAGTGGAGAATGAGGCTTAGACATGTTCCTCCTTTTCTAAGATTTTACAGAGGTTTTTTGTGATTTGACTCTATCGGGTAAAATAGCATTGAAAACATACAATTGAAAATTCCAGTTATTCTTTTTGAAAGGAATGAAATGATCAATAAGAAGTTTGCTTTTCCTATGCTAATTACTTTGATTTTCCTATCAACCCTTGCATGTAATTTAGGTTTTCAGAATGGAAATATCACCCTGACGATTACCCTGAAAAGAGATAATTTAATGCAATTAATCAATAGCGCTCAGGGAATTGCCGGAACTGTATCAGACTCCGATTTGTTGATAGAGGTTCAGGATGTTCATTTTATTGAACCAGATAAAGTCAGACTGACTGGTTTTTATGAACTTACGAACGCCACCAGAGTAAGTGGTGAAGTTGAATTAACTTTTTCCATTGAAAACGATCAGCCAAAAGTTGAAGTTACGTGGGTCAATATTCCGGGATTGGATTTAGCCAGTGATTTTGTCAAAAATATTAATGAAAAATTATCTGGATTAATTCGTGATCAAGTAGGACAATCAGGGGAAAATGCATTGATTAAAGCCATATATGTCGAAGATGAGGCAGTGAAAATAGATGTTGAAGTACCTGTAAGACGATAAATTTAATCTACACTCGTAAAGAAAGCCTGCACGTTAATGCCACCATTGGAAAACGAAAACAGGCTTTTTGGTTTTAATCTTGTCTGATTTGCAAGATTGACACTATTGCATAAAAAAATCACATTCCAACCCTGGAATTTTTGTCTCAATACATTTCCAAATTGAGCGTAAAGATTACGAATGTCTTTATTTGACGAAATACGCAAACCATATGGAGGATTCGTGATAATCCATCCGGGTTGCCCATAGGGTTTAACATCCGATATGGATTGATTCTTCCACTCGATAAATCGGTTAACACCGGCTTTTTCAGAGTTTTTCCTGGCATTTTCGATTGAGCCGATATTTCGATCACTTCCTTGAATTCGGGTTGTGACATCAACGAAATTCTGGATATATTCTCGTCTCATGTTTTGCCAGTAGGATTGATTAAATTCCGGCCAATTTTCAAAGGAAAAATCCCTATATAATCCGGGAGGGTGATTTTTGGCGATGAGCGCAGCTTCAATCGGTATAGTTCCAGAACCACAAAAAGGATCAATCAACGGAAATTCTGGAGTCCAACCTGAAGCCAGTATTATGCTGGCAGCTAAATTTTCCCGGATTGGCGCCTTCGAGACAATTTCACGATATCCACGCATATATAACGGGTTTCCACTTGAATCGATACTTATGCTTACCTGATCACGCAGTAATCTAACAATGATCAGTTGTTGTTTTCCATGCGACTCTTCGGAATCTCCTTTTAGTAAGGGTACTTTTTTTGCCAGATTAGATTCAATTGCTTGATGGATTCGCTCAGTGACTGCGTCACTATGATATAGCTTTGATTTGTGACAGGTTGTACGAATTTTAACGCTGACATCTTTTTTAAAGAATAGTTTCCAGGGAAGACGAACTGTTTTTGTGAACAGTTCCTGAAAACTGGTTGCTTCAAATTCTCCGAATCGAACAAGCACGCGGTTCGGAACCTTTAATAATAAATTGAGCTTATAAATCGTTTGCAAATCGCATTCATATTCCAATTCATTTGTGGTGGAAGATGTTCGCAACGGTGGAAATAGTTCCGCTACTTCTTTTTTTGCTATTTGTTCCAAACCGGGAGGAACTACCAGAAAGATTTTATACATAAGGTTTTTTTACCAGGATTTCTTTTTGTCTGTTTTTATTTGTGATTGATTTTTCTACAAAAATTGGTTCTTTTGTGAATGGATTCATCTCAGTGTAGTACATTACGCTGGCATATGTCGATGGTGTGGGCGTAAAAATTTGAACCTGTTCCGGATTTATTTTGAGTTTTTCAGAGGTAAAATTTTTGAGTTGCTGCATTTCTTTATCAGAACATCCTGGATAAGCAGCGATGAAATAATAAGTTAAGAATTGATTCTTGTTTAATTTTTTATTGATATTATCAACCCGATTCTTGAACGCCAGGAGTTTTTCTGAGTCAGGCTTTCCCATTAATTTGAGAATTTTATTTTCAGTATGTTCAGGAGCAATTTTCAATTGACCGGAAACGTGATGGGCTAATATCTCTTCCAGGTATTTATTGCCATATTGCTTATCGTCGATTATTAGGTCATAGCGTAACCCGGAAGCAACAAAGACTTTACGAACCTGGGGAAGTTCACGAACTGATTGCAATAAATCGATCTGGGGACGGTGATTGGGGCGTAAGGCGGTACAGACTTCAGGTGATATACATCTTTTATCCTGACAGGCTCCACGAGTTGTTTTTTTTCTACACTCAAAACCATACATGTTTGCGGTTGGCCCACCCATGTCCTGGATAATCCCTTTGAATTTGGGAATATTTGATAACTCTTCCACTTCATTCAGGATGGATTCTTTACTGCGCCATTGGATCGTTCGACCTTCATGGACAGCGATTGCACAGAAATTACATTCACCATAACAACCACGATGGGTGCTGATCGAGAACCGGATCGTCTCCAACGCTTTTACTTTCCCATTTTTCTCATAATAGGGATGTTGTGCTCGCTCATAAGGTAAAGCATAGATCCTATCCAACTCTTCCTGATTTAACGAGAAGGCGGGTGGGTTTTGAACAAGATAGCGATCTCCGTGCGCCTGAACGAGTCCCTTTGCGTTAATTGGATCATTATTTTTATAAAATGTATCGAAACTGTCTATATATGCAATTTTATTTGCACTGACTTCTTCGTAAGAAGCTAATGGATAATAATCCTGAATAGGTTCTTTATTGATGTAACACAATCCTCGTATCGATTTTGGATCATTCCCATGAAGGATTGCACCCGCAAATTCGATAATGGATCGATCTGCCATTCCATAAAGCAGATAATCCGCTTTTGCATCAAAAAGAATGGATCGCCTGATCTTATTGCTCCAGTAGTCATAATGGGCAATTCGTCTAAGACTGGCCTCCATACCGCCCAAAACAATTGGTTTGGTCTGTTTGAAAAATTTCCTGATCAAGTTTGTGTATACAATGGTAGCCCGATCTGGTCTTCTATTATTCAGACCTCCAGGTGTGTAATCGTCACTTTTGCGTTTCTTCAACGATGCTGTGTAATTTGACACCATGGAATCAATACTGCCAGCGGAAACACCCCAAAATAGATTGGGTTCACCCAATCGGGTTATATCATCACCCGTGGAAATGTCTGGTTGGGCGATGATGCCTACTTTATATCCAGCATCCATCAGAATGTGTCCAATAACAGCAACACCCATGTAGGGACTATCAATATAACTATCCCCGGACACAAGGATGATATCGAAATTATGCCAGCCTAATTTTTGCGCTTCTTCTGTGGTTGTTGGTATAAACATAAGGTAGTAATTTTATCAGGTTTTAGATCAATCTCCGAAGCAAGTTCCAACATCTCGCGCTGCTTGTAGCCATTCATGATCAAGCGGTATCGTCTTGTGTTTTCCGGCGACATCTATCAATGGGACGGGCTCAATCTGGTAATTATTAATTCCTAATAAAACCCCAAATTGACCTTGATGTATCGTTCGCACACAACTGGTGCCTAATTGAGCAGCACGCATACGATCTATAGATGATGGAACCCCGCCCCTTAAGAGAAAGCCTAAGATCGTTATTCTTGTTTCGAGGCCTGTTTTTTGATGGAGGAAATGTGAAAGAAGATTGGTATTGTCAGCATATTCATTTTCAATTGCATCTAATCTATCTTCGATTTCTTTTCTTTCCTCACCATTTCGGAGCCGGATGTTGAATTCGCGATTTCTTTTGAAAAACTCTACACTTTCCTGGGTCAATGCTCCATCGGACACAGCAATGATACTGAAGCGTTTACCGGCTTTATTTCTTTCTATGATTGCCTGAGAAATCTTATGGAGATTGTAGGGAATTTCTGGAAGTAGAATAACATCCGCTCCACCTGCCATTCCAGCGCCTAATGTCAACCAACCCGTTTGTTTCCCTAATATTTCAACAACGATAATACGATGATGACTATGAGCTGTACTGTGAAGACGATCAATTGCTTCTGTAGCAACAGATAAGGCAGTATCAAAACCAATTGCATAGTCGGTACCAAAGACATCATTATCAATCGATTTAGGGATACCAATGACATTCAAACCAGCATTGGATAATGTCAGACTTCCGACCTGCATTTCCGCCCCTCCTAAACAAACAAGAGCATCTAATTGATGATGTTTATAAGTTGAGATAGCCTGATCCAACATATCAGAATTCTCGAAGGATTGACCGGGAAGTTCCTGACTGGTTCCCAAAATAGTTCCACCGGTAGTCAGAATCCCTGAAAACTCCGAACCTTTTAGTGATATATGGTTATTTTGAATCAATCCTTTGAAGCCATCAAGAAATCCAACAATTTCCATTTTATAAATACTTTGAGCAGATTTACCAATTGCACGAATGGCTGAATTTAGCCCCGGCACATCATTGCCCGCTGTTAAAATTCCGATTTTTCCTGCCATAATATTCTCCATTTTTAGGATTGAAAGATTAATACTGTATCGCGTAGACGTTGATATGTTTTTATAATTTTTTCATCTGGCAACTTAACTATATCATTTATCATATTAAGAATATAAAGAAAATTCAATTTTCCCCCCATGTGTCTGTGAATGCTATAATAAATTAGTCTGAAGATAAGGAGGACGCATGTTTTCCGTTTACACCATTTCGAGACAATATGGTAGCGGGGGAAGTAAGCTAGCCATCAAACTCGCGGAAATTAGCGGATATCAATTAGTTTGGCGGGAGGTCGTCAATCAATCTGCTATTAAAATCGGTGCTCCTGACATGGCATTAGCGGTCATTGACGATCTAGGGTTATTGGGTATTTGCCCTGATGACGAGACCTGCTTAAAATTCCGTGAAGCAATCAGTCAGGTTGTGACAGAAATTGCCCAGAAAGGAAACGTGGTGATTGTTGGGCGAGCCAGCCAATTAATCTTAAAAGGATTTCCGAATTGTTTACATCTTAAGATTATCGCGGGAATGGACACCAGGATTAAAAATATTCAATTATCCAAAAATGTAAATGAAAAAGCAGCTATAGCTCAAATTGAAAAAATTGACCAAAACCGCCAGACCTTCATTAAAAAATTTTACCAGGAAGATTGGAACGATCCATCTTTGTATGATTTAACAATTAATACCGATCATCTCGATTTGGATTCTATCGCGAATTGGATTATTAAATTATAGGATTTATATGTCAGCTGAGGAAGAAATAAAATCGGTGAGTTTTTCTCACATTGCAGAAGAAATGTTTGCCCGGATTCTGGATTTTTATGGGGTTGTGTGGCAATATGAACCAAAAACGTTTGATTTAGAATGGAACGAAAAAGGAAAAGTTAAATTAGCCTTTGCTCCAGATTTTTATTTACCGGATCAAGATCTCTACATTGAGTTAACAACGCTAAGACCTCAATTGGCGACCATTAAAAACAAGAAATTACGACTGATGAATGAGCTTTATCCTGATGTAAAAATCAAATTGATGAAAAGACGCGATATCCGGGATATGTTAATAAAATATGGGCTGTACGAAGAAGCACAGAATTTCCATGGTACGGATGCGCAAGAGGTGAAGAGTGGATAAATCAGAAATTAAATTACACGATGCAATCAGTCATATTTTGTTTACAGAAGATCAAATTAAAAATCGGATATTTGAATTAGCGGAAACAATCAACGAGGATTACAAGCACAAGTATCCAATATTTGTTGGGGTACTCAAAGGTGTGTTCATTTTTATGGCTGATTTATTACGAAAAATTGATATTGAGTGTGAGGTTGATTTCCTGGCTATCAGTAATTACAGCAATGGTGCCAGAAAACGAGGAGTGGTCAGGTTGGTTAAAGACCTGGATATCCCAATTGAAGGTAGACATGTGTTGTTCATTGAAGATGTGATAGATACGGGGTTGACACTGAATTACATACTGCGAAATTTGCAGGAACGGTCACCAGCCAGTCTTGAAGTTTGTACGCTATTTGACAAACCTACACGCCGATTAATTGAATTACCGATCCTTTACAAAGGATTTGATCTTCCGGATAAATTTGTTATTGGTTATGGTCTGGATTACAACGAGCAATATCGGAATATTCCATATGTGGGTATATTAAAAGCTGAAATATTTCAACAGCCAGTTGGTAACTCGATTAAATTGAAACAGGGGCTCTAAGTAACCTAATTTTAACTTTCCTTTGCCCTTTTCTAAGTAAACTGCTTTCTCCACTTTCTTGAAAGACTTATGTCCTACCACTTAGAAACTTTTCCTAAATCGTTCGTTTCACCTTTTCGGAGAATTTCTCTCACGGTACTACAAACTTATGATTTAGTTTTTAAGGTAAAGGGGCTAATTCAATTTCTCAGAGCTCCCTGCAATTCCATTATAGAGGTTTTGTATAGACAAGTCAATATACCAGGAAAAATTTTAAGATTCGAGTTTTTGAATCAGGATTTTTTTAGATGATTTTTGTAAATACTAATTTATTTTGTTTTTTGCAGCCTGTTGAGCCTGGACAGGCCAGGTTTGCGGGTCAGCCAATCGTAGATTTTTTTTATTCAGAATATTTTCCAAATCCTCGACACTTTTAGAACCCAAATCTGAAAATGTAAAAATGTTATTGTTATTTAATAAAGTTTCAATTGCTGGTCCAATTCCTTTAATTACTTTAAGGTTGTCTTTTACGATTTCCGATTTGGTTTCCTCGTTTTCAACTGTCACCAACTCTGTTGATTTATCATCTGAGGAAATATTTATGTATCTATCAACAATGTTTGAAAAGCTATTTTTATTTTTTTTGGCTAGTTGATAGAGGAATAAAAAAATGGTGCTGCTTACCCCAATTAATATGCCAAACCACAAAAAAAATTTGGAATTCTTTTGGTTATTCATCATTAACCTTTAAATTGAAACCGTGACTCCAAAAGTCACGGTTTCCTCAGTTTCTAATATTCAACAATTCTTGGTAAATCTTTTGCTTGCTTTACCCAGTCTTCTACCTGTGATAAAACCGGTAATCTGCGAACCAAATTTTTTTCTTCATTGATTTCAACTAATTTTAGAAGAAGATTTTCTGGTTTCCGTTGAGCTAATTCTGGCACAGTGTCAACACCAGCTTCTTCAAGCAAATCAGAATACTCTTCTCCAATGCCTTTGATGCGGAACAAATCTGCCAGGTTGACCCATTCCAAAATCAATTTCTCGGATATCTGGGACACCTCCGATAATTTCTTTCTATCTTTAGATTTTGCTGCAACTTTCAGTAAACCTTCTACTGTTTTGATTCCTTCTTTTGCAAGTAACTCTGCGTATTTAGGACCGATACCTTCAATATCTGATATTTTCGCCATTAGACCTCCCAATCTATTTGTATTGTCTCAACACAGTATACAAAATTATTATATACCAACTTCAAAAAAAGAAATCCAATATATTTAATTTTTCTATGCTTTTTTAGAGTCCTTTCAATAATTAGCGGTCAGGGTGTTTTTGGCATGGGGACGCACGCCAAAAACACCCGCTTGCCCCGTTTTATTGTGATGTTACCTTTTTTATTTATAAAAATAATATGATGAATTGTAGAAATCAATTTCAGAATAATTTTTTAGCAATTCAAAAAAATACGTTTGAGAGGAAACATTGTCTTTTTGACTGGCAGCATATTCTTTTAGAAAATCAAAAAAAACCTTGTCTCCAAGCTCATCACGTAAGGATTGTAAAAATTTTGCTCCTTGAAGATAAGTTGCATTTCTGTATGGAACGAATCCCTGATACTCATAGATGGATTTATTGATGAATCCCTGGGGTTGATAATAGTTAATGCGATACTCCCACCACCAATCAACGAGCTCTGGATAGTATTCTTCGTAGAATAGTATTTCACTGTAGGTACACAATGCTTCATCCAACCAGGGCTCAAGCGCCTGGTCATTTGCTATAGATGCATACCACCACTGGTGGGCTGTCTCGTGTACCGCAATGGCTGTCAGGTAATTTTGTGGTGTGAAATCAAAAATATTGTAAAAACCGCGGCTGAGAAAAAAGAGTCCATCATACTCCATTCCATCCAGGAAATCCGCTTCCACTATGGTCAAATTTTCTCTTGGGTAAGGAGAAAATAAGCTTGAATAAAGTTCAATAGCTTTTGTTGCTTCCCCCAGAACATGAGAGCCAGCTTGTTGGTGAAAAGGAAAAGTATGTGTGGAAATTGTGATTCCATTTAATTCTTTTGTCTCGATCACATAGGATGGACTTAATGACCAGACAAAATTTCTAGCTCCGAATAATGAATACGCATAAAAATTTTCAACTTGAGATGTTGGTATGGATGAAGCGGCAATGGTTGTGTTCGGTGGTACATTGATGAGCTCAATTTCCACGTAGAAATTTGCCAGATCATACACCAGGTACTCCCCATAAAACCAGGGATCATGAAGTAACCATTCCCCATTTTCAGATAAAGGTGGAATGAAAGGATACCAATCTACCAGGTTGGTTTGAACTGTTGAATAACCAAATATGCCTGGTTTGAGGTCATCCGCTGGTGGTGGCAAAGGTGGGATCGAAAGAAGATAATCAATTTGAATTTCTACTTCCTCACCAGGTGCGAGCCCTTCATTGAGCAGGAGTGTAAAAAAATGTTTCCCCTGTTCCAATTTTTCTTCATTCGAATTGACAAATACTTTCTCGAGGGAAAATGATCCTGGATAGCGCAAAGTGTCAGTAGCTAACCGTATATCACTCAAATTCTGCTTTGAATTGTTAACAAATAATATGGTTTGATTTACCCTGGCTGATTGATTTGAATAATCAAATTCAACCTTTAGCGAATATTCAGGTAACACAGGATCGTTATTTATTTCTTCAGGTTCTGGCGTTAGTGTCTCAATATCTATTACGCTTTCCTGAATAATGTTGTTCAATTCAGGAGTAGGCATATTCAATTCTTGAATAGGTGTTTCAACCACCTGAGTTTCCGGATTTTCTTTTTGTGAACAAGCAACGATTACAAATGTTAACAAAACAACCATTGAAAGAAATGTGAAGATTTTTGTTTGATAATTCTTCATTATAATTTTTCTACGTTTGGAATTTAGTAACCTTTACCAGAGAACAATTTTCCTCAATATTATACGTGAGAAAGAGACAGTCGTTCAGAAATTTTATAGAGTTATATAAAGGCTCCCGACAAAATTTCGTATTGCAAATGAAACAATTGGATTTGGTTTACCTGCAACACTTAATGGAAACAAAATAATAAAAAACCCTCCGGAGAGGGTTATGTTTTTTTAGTGGTGGTGATTGGTTTCGTCTTCCTCGTCTAATTCGTCGAAATCTTCATCTTCAAAATAGAATTCGGAATCATCGCCATGCACATGACCATGTTCTGTTTCTTCTGTTGTTGCTTCGCGGATATCAATGATATGAACGTCAAAATTCAATGTCTTTCCAGCCAAAGGATGGTTGAAATCAAGCGTAACAGTTGATTCATTGACGGCAATAATGGTTGCTTCCATTTCCTCATCACCCTCTTCATCCTCATCATCAGCGTTGACTGTAATCTCAATACCTAATTCAAGAGGAAAATCTTCTGGGAATTCGTCCTTTGGCACTTCTACGATCGATTCTGGGTCAACTTCCCCATAACCATCTTTGGGATCAACAGTAACAGATTTTTTGTCACCTACTTTCAACCCATAAATGGATCTTTCTAAACCAGAGATGATTTGTCCCGCACCCTGTAAGAAAATAATTGGGTCATTATCTTCACCTTCAGATGAATCTACAACCTCACCGTCAATACTAAGTGAATAATTCATCGTTACTACAACATTATCTTCAACCACAAATGGTTTGTTTTCGGTATCCATGACACTCCATAAAAATATAAATTTACCTGTAAACCAGGTGATCAAATTATATCATGCAGACAATCGGAAAATGAGGAATTTAAAATATTTATCTGATAAACTATAAAAATTCAATTAATCAGAAATTATTTCACAAAGAATCGCATTGGAATTGCTCAAATTTTGCCATCGACCAACGATTCTTTCAAATGGCAAATTGGTCTTAAAATGGTCAGGATTAATCAAGGTCCACTCTATTGTTTCGATTGGATTTAATTCTCTGGAGGTGATTAATGCACACATATTCTGAATTAAAACTGGCTTCGATACTTCCACCATGGAATTAACATCAAGTGAATCCTGCGTTATCCATTTTACTAAATATTCAACTGCATAACGATCAAGAAGGATGTAAGCGTCCCATTTGGTCTTGAATTTTGTGTTGAAGAATTTTATTGTTTTCTCATGAGGATCTTTTATGGTTGTCAATATGAATGATCGTTTTATATCTTTAAACCCATCTACGTTTACATCTGTCAAAGGGATAAACATAAATCCACTTGAATCCTGATCATAAATAATTACTGACCAAACAGATTTTAATTCAGGATTTTTAATGTTTAACTCATCAACAATTAATACTAAAAAACGTAATTGGTTCTGATCCTGGGTATTATTATTGATGACAATGTATTCATCACCAGACAGGGACACATTGGCTAATTTTGCACCGATGAGCAGGCACATCATAAACAAAAAAATGATGATGAGGATTCTTAGAAATTTCTGCATAGTTGGTCTGGGCAATTTTTCATGTATTAAATTATTTTAGCATGGAAAGAATCCCGCAGTCGCCTTAAATCAAAAAAATCCCACTCGAAAATTAAGTGGGATCAAGTTGACTGATGAAATATATAAAATTTATTTGGTTAAATAATATGTATAAAAGGCTAACCAACCTAACAGAAATCCGCTAACACATGTGATTGTCAAGGTTTTGATAATTTTCGAAAAATTTAATCCTTCGACAAATGGATAAGCAACCCGGATTGTCCATTGGATCAATTTTGATTGTTTCATGAGGGGGATCAGTGTATCCCAAAAAAGTAATTCTGTCGTTAGTATTAATTCTTTCATTGTCACTCCACCAATTATCTGGATGTGGTCATTTTCAGGATTTTGCCATTTTGATCGATCAAGACTCTGACAACGCGTGGGATCTTGATTCCATTGGATGATTTCCCTTCACCTTTGAACACCAACAAAGTTTTTCCATCTGGCTGGCTGTGGCGAACAGGTTTTTTTCCGGCGACTTCAGGAAATTTCTGATAGACCTTATGATAAATTTCGTCCAAAGTACCCTCTCTTATTGAAATCTTCGACGTCTTAAGAACGCTGGAATATCAAGGTTCTCATCGGAAACCAATGCTTCAGCAGGTTCTCTGAATTGATTTTGTACAACTTTCTGCGAGGTGCGGATCGAAAATTGCTCTCGTTGTTCAGGTTTGGTTACCTGATTCATGCTTGTATCCAGAGGGGTTGCTCCTAAACCTGTAATGACAAGGATCACTTCACAACGGTCATTTAATTTGGGATCCATGATTAAACCAGGAATTATGTCGGCATTGGAATTTGTTTGTTCACCTAAATGAGTTAAAGCCTCAGTAACTTCAAAGAATGAAAGATCTTCTCCCGCAGTGAAATTGGCGATGATCCCACTTGCATTCTGAATATTGACCGCCTCGAGTAAGGGATGATTGAGCGCGTTGTGGATCGCTTGTTTGGCTTTGTCTTTGCCTTTGCCAATTCCGATGGATAATAATGAACCACCACCCGCTTTCATTAATTGCCGAATGTGAGAAAAATCTACGTTGATATATCCCGTCTGATTTATTAATTCTGATATACCCTGAATACCTTGCCTGAGAACATCGTCTGCTAATCTGAATGCCATATCAAGGGGTAGATTGCGAGGTGCGATTTTCAATAATCGATCATTCGGGATGGTGATCAATGTATCGACATGTTGACGTAATCTTGACAAACCTTCCTGAGCATTTCTTTGCCTTCTACCCATTTCAAAACTGAAAGGTGTGGTGACAATTGCAACTGTGACAGCTCCAACGTTTCTGGCTGCTTGCGCTGCAATGGCGATTGAACCAGTTCCAGTACCACCGCCCATTCCAGCGGTCAGGAACACCATATCTGCTCCCTGTAACGCATAGGACAGATCTTCAATACTTTCTTTAGCAGCTTCAAACCCAACCTGGGGGTTTCCTCCAGCACCCAGACCACGTGTAATCAATGGTCCAATCTGGATTTTCGTGGGTGCCAGATTCGATTGCAATGCCTGCGCATCCGTGTTCACCGCAATAAAGTCGACACCTTTCAGGCCTAATTCGATCATGCGATTAATCGCATTCGATCCACCACCACCCATACCAACGACTTTCAACACGGGTTTCATGGCAGAAAATTCTGAATTTCTAGAAATGGGTTTTGAATAAACATTGTTCATGGGTCACCTCTTGAGATTCTATGTTGCAATACTTGTGCCATCTTTTTGAAGTTGTTCAATTTCGCAACCAAATTTTTTAAGAATTCTTATTGTTTCGTTCGAATAGTAATTTTGATCGGACAAAAGCGTTACTTTTTTTGAGAGAATTGCTTCATCGATGGAGAAACCCACCGTAACTCTGGATTTATTGATCAATGGTTTGATCTGGTCAAAATCCCAATCTGAAATGCCATATTCCTGATCTGGTAACAGCACATAATGCTTGATCAGGCATTGTTTTGGATCCGATCGGCGGGATTTATTTTGTTTCTCGAATGCAGTCTGAACTTGTTTTTGTTCTTGTTTGAGCGTCTCGATCATCTCTTTGATGTATGGATTTTGATGAGTTGTTCCCACATACCAGGCATGCTGTGCTTCTGATTGACCTTTTTCAGATGCTAATAACCAGAAGTTACAGGCAAGCACGGTTGGTGGGACCGGATCGATTGAAACTTCATTTTCTAAATCGATACTTTGTTGGGTATGAATGAGTAAAGAAATTAATTTTTGGTTAAACCAATTCTTCTTAATTTCTTCATTTGTCGTTTTTGTTTGATCAGGGTTGTTTGCTAACCCTGAAGCGAATAAAATAATCGGAACTTCTTTCTGCAGTAAAGCATTGCTAATCGCTTCATACCAATCAAATATCCTGAAACCTTTTTGATCCTGAGATCCTTGCGGGGTGATGTAAGGTTTTGATTGCGGCCATAATTCAGGCCCACCTTTTCCCCAATTCAAATCATGGCGGTGGGTATAAGCGTATGCCGACAGAACCAGATCTTCTAAAATTTGATTTTGTTCTCTCCTGACCAGGCTTTTGATGCAGGATCTTAAAAACGCTGTATCCCAATAATTTCCACCGGGCTCGAGCGGGGGAAAAACAGGAAGTAATCCTTCATCCAACGCGAACTTTGCTAAAGGTATGTATTGATCCAAAAATCGATCAACCAGATCATTTTGTGCCCAATTATTATCAGTCCATGAATCTTTTTGATTGGGACGATCAAAAAAGACACAATACTTAACACCCCACTTCGCATAAACCTGTAATAAGATCTTTAAATCTCGTGTGCCAATATTCGATCTTAGCGGCAAATTGAACTCAATGATGGGGGTTATGCCTTCCTTGAGTAATGATTTTAAGAAATCTTCTGGAATTGCGCGATTTTTTTCTGATTTGAGAACAATCCATCCGATTCGTAAATCTTTTAATACAGGCAACCAGATTTTTAAATCTTCTTGCCTGTAATGAAGTGTATCCAAAAAATAGTGAATTCCGAATTGATTGTTGACTGGCATATCCTGAGCTTTTTCCATTGAATCCTCTTAATTAATATTGGATTTGAACTTAATGTAGCAAGTCTTATGCCAAAATTTGTAAATAAACGCGATACAGAAATTAATTACAAAATGCCTTTATGATAGTCAAGCTCTGATATAATTCGGACATATGATCTTAGTAGCTGGTGGAACCGGATTTGTTGGAAGAAATTTGGTTAAATTATTAATTGAAAATGGTTTTGAAGTCCGCACTTTACTAAAACCATCTCAAAAAAACCCAGATCTTCCCAAAGGTTTCCCGGTAGAAGCTGTCGTTTGTAGTTTGAACGATGAGAGGGGATTAAGGGCAGCATTAAAAGGTATCGACGTTGTTTTTCATTTAGCCGGATCCGAAAGATTATCTTCAAGGTCTGACCTGATGGAAGTCGATGTGAATGGTACAAAGAATCTTTTACAGGCAGCCAGGAAAAGTAAAATATCCCAACTTATCTACCTGAGTCATCTTGGTGCTGATCAGAATTCAGCATTTCCTGTATTAAAAGCAAAAGCATTGGCAGAAAAAGAAATTATGAATAGTGGTGTGCCTTACACGATTTTTCGGACCTCACACACTTTTGGAAAAGGCGATCAATTTGTAGAAGCATTTGCGAAATTAATACGCTTATCGCCCGGTTTTTTTCTCGTGCCTGGAAAAGGGGATAGCGCACTACAACCATTAAGCGTATATGATCTTGTTGCTTGCCTTAACCTTTCCATTATGAATTCCGAATTGATGAATAAAAATATTGAACTAGGTGGGGCAGAAGTGTTCACTTTCCGCGAGATTATTGAAATCATCATGAACAAAATAAACATTCGCCGGTACATGATCAATATTTCTCCTGCATATCTTAGAATGTTTGTGATTTATATCGATCAAATAATACCAAAATTCCCAATTTCATTGTATTGGCTAGACAGTCTTGCAGAGGATCGAACAACAGCACTGGATATTTTACCCAGACAATTTGGCATTTTGCCAGCCAGGTTTACCCAATCATTGGATTTTCTAACAACTTGATACAACAAGGAAAAAATATGAGTGATTTAGGATTTTGTGTTCATGGCCATTTTTATCAACCTTCACGTGAAGATCCGATAACTGGTGAAATTCCAGAAGAACGGGGAGCGTTCCCGTATAAAAATTGGAATGAATTGATCTTCAGTCACTGTTATTTGCCCAATACAGAGTTGGATAATTTCAAGAAAATCAGCTTCAATTTTGGGCCAACATTGTTAAATTGGATGGGGAAGAAATATCCTGAAATTTATTGGAGAATTATTACTCAGGATCGTGAAAATTATGAAAAATACGGCGTCGGAAACGCACTTGCCCAACCTTATCACCATACAATTTTGCCCTTAGCCAATAGGGAAGATAAGATTACTCAAATTCGATGGGGGATCGAAGATTATAAACATCGATTTGGACATCAACCAGCTGGAGTCTGGTTACCGGAAACAGCTGTGGATACAGAAACACTTGAACTCCTGTTTGATTTTGGTATTGAATTCACAATACTTGCGCCCTGGCAAGCTGATGTAGAAAAACTGGATATTACACAGCCATATTGGGTAAAACTATCAGACCACAAACGGATTGCTGTATTCTTTTATCATCAAGAGTTGAGCACACAAATTAGTTTTAATCCGATGACTACTATCAATGCAGACATTTTTGCTAATAATTTTGTTTTGCCAAACCTGATCCACATTGGTGATCCGAAGAGACCAAAATACTTGCTTTTAGCATCCGATGGTGAATTATATGGACATCATCAACCATTCCGCGACAAATTTTTGGCACACCTCATGAATGGCTCATTGTCAAATAAAAATATTTCTCAAATTTTTCCAGGATTGTGGCTAAAAGAAAATCCTCCAAAAGAATATATAAAAATTAAAGAAAAAACATCCTGGAGTTGTCACCATGGTGTTAGCAGATGGTCAACTGGTTGTGATTGTACTCCTCATAGTGAATGGAAAAATTCCTTAAGAAAATTTATTGACAGGGTAAGTGAAATTGTCAATGAAGTGTATCAAACGGAAATGTCGAGATACACGGCAGATATCTGGGAATTAAGACACCGGTTTATTGATGTGATTTTAGATAGAAAGCCAAAAGTGACATATATTCGCGAGGTGATTGATGCAGAGCTTGACGGTGTTGATGAATTGAAGTTAGATAATTTATTATCTGCTCAGTATGAACGTCAGAGAATGTACACATCTTGCGGATGGTTTTTTGAAGATTTTGATCGCATTGAACCTCAAAATGTGATTGCATATGCTGCGCAAGCGATCTACTGGACACAGCAAGTTAGTGGTAAAGATTACTTACCAGAACTGCTTCCTCTATTGAGAGATGTTCATTCGCATAATAATAATTTAAATGGAGAAGATGTTTTCCGCAGGTTTTTCGAACGCAGCAGTATTATGGTTCAGGATACTTAATCCGGCAATTATCCGGTAAATTTTTTCTTCCACTCATAAAGTTTATTCAAAGCTTCAATAGGTGATAATGAATTGATATCTAATTCTTTAAGCGCACTGATCATCGGGTTATTCTCAGGAAAGAGTGTTAATTGTTGCGGAAGATCTGGTTGAATAGTGATTGCTTTGCCCGAGCTTATTTCCAATTGACGGAGAATCTCAGCAGATCTTTGAATAACTGGTCTTGGCAATCCAGCCAGTTGACCTACATGAATTCCATAGGATCGATCCGCTCCACCGGGAATTATTTTGTGTAAAAACACAACATTGTTATCCGCTTCTGAAACAGCAACATTATAATTTCGTACCCCAGGCAGCAAGTCACTTAGCTGAGTCAATTCATGATAATGGGTGGCAAATAAGGTTCTTGCACGTATGGCTGGATGATTGTGGATATGTTCAATGACTGCCCAGGCGATCGATAAACCATCATAGGTAGAAGTTCCACGTCCGATTTCATCCAGGATCAAAAGGCTCTTAGGTGTGGCGTGATTCAAAATGTTGGCTGTTTCAATCATCTCAACCATAAACGTGGATTGCCCGGCATGAATTTCATCCTGAGCGCCAATTCTGGTAAAAATTCGATCTGTTATCCCAATAATTGCTTCGCTGGCAGGCACAAAGCTGCCAATTTGCGCCATCAGAACTATTAATGCCACCTGACGCAAGAAGGTGCTTTTACCACTCATATTTGGACCGGTGATAATGCGGATCATCTCACCTTCTTCAAACACTGAATCATTCGGAACAAATCGCTTCCCCTGCAAGGATTTTTCAACCACGGGATGGCGTCCATCCAAGATATGAAGGATTTGGGAATCCTGTAATTCTGGTTGGCAATAGTTGCCTAACGAGGCAGCTTCAGCGAATGAAGCCAGAACATCGATTTCCGCAATCCCCGCCGATGTCTCTAATAATCTTTTGCTGGAGGAAGTTAATTGTTCGCAAATTTGTTTGAATAATCTTTGCTCAATTTCCTTGATGCGATCTTCTGCATTGAGCACAAGGGTTTCATATTCTTTTAACTCTGGAGTAATGAAACGTTCCGCATTTACCAAAGTTTGTTTTCTAATATATTCGGAAGGCACTGATGTGCTATTGGCTCGGGTGACCTCTATATAATAACCAAACACTTTGTTATAGCCAACTTTGAGTGTTTTTATACCCGTTCTTTCTCTTTCGATGTTTTCCAGTGAGTTGATCCAATCGCGGGCGTGTTGTGATGCTTCGATGATCTGATCCAATTCAGATGAATACCCAGGACGAATAATCCCGGTTGTTTGTAGCGTAGCAGGAGGTTCTTCGTCAATGGATGACTCCAAAAGTTCAAGTTCCTGGTTGCAAACATGAATTTTTTCTGTCAGTTTTTTCAAAGATGGACAATCCATTGAGGACAATATCTGCAACAACTCTGGTAGATTTTGGAGCGTGGAACGAATGGCTACCAAATCACGCGGGATTGCATGCCCGGATATAACTCGACTGGTCAACCTTTCTATATCATTTATTTTTTTTAGTTGAACAAATAACTCAGCCCGCAGTACACCATTATTTTTTAGATAACCAACACTTTCCTGTCGAATCTTAATTTCCTCTACATCTAATAATGGTTGTGAAACCCATTGACGTAATAAGCGCTTCCCCATTGCGGTAATGGCATAATCCAGAATGTGCAATAACGAACCTTTGACTTCATTTTTCCGTAGTGTTTCCGTTAATTCTAAATTTCTACGGGTTGCTGCATCCAGGGTCATAAAAGTTGAGGTTGAGTAGTTGGATATATTACTCAATATTTTTAAGGCAGATGGTTGTGTATCATTGAGATAGTCAATGATTGCCCCTGAAGCCTGCAAGGCAAGCGTTTGTCCCTTGATCCCAAATGCATCCAGGGTACTGACTTTAAAATGGGATTTGAGTTTTTCTTCACAACGGATAGGTTCAAAATGCCAATTCGGATAATGAGTGATGTGCCCGGGAAGTTCATTTTGAATTTTTATTGATTCTGGTAATAATATTTCAGCCGGGTTTAAGCGCAGCAGTTCAGATCTTAATTCATCCATTGGCTCAGAAGAAACCAATTCTGTTGCTTTGAATTCCCCGGTGGTAATGTCTACATAAGCGACACCAATACGATTTTCATCGATAATTGCACTGGTGAGATAATTATTTTGATCCTTTTTAAGCAGATTTGGTTCTATTACGGTACCTGGTGTAACAACCCGGACGACATCGCGGTCAACAATTCCACGTCCATCTGGTTCACTTAATTGTTCAGCGATGGCGACGTGATAGCCTTTGTTTATCAATCTGGAGAGATAATTATCGACGGCGTGATAGGGAATACCTGCCATCGGAATCCGAATTCCTTTGGCTACGTTTCTGGATGTCAGCACAATATCCAGTTCTCTGGAGGTTATTTCTGCATCATTATCGAAGGTTTCATAAAAATCACCTAACCTGAAAAAAACGATTGCATCAGGATAGTTTTTTTTGATATTTAAGTATTGTCTGCGAATTGGGGTGACATCGTTTTCACTCATAGAAATTGATTCTAAGTTCACATTTGCTTTTCTGCAAGTTCAAATCAATTCAAACCATTGAGGAAAAATTTATGTTTTTTAAAAAAGGTTATTAATCAAGTAAAATTACTCTCTCTAGAAAAAGACGAGGAAGGTATACATAAAAAAGATGGAAAAAAAAGCTAGATTCTTACCGTTTCATGCAATTAATGAATACATGTTAGACGATTACCGACAGTTGGTTATCCAATCAGTTTTAGGGAATTTCAATAAGCTTTCGGAGGAAAGACAACGAAAAATAAATTCACTCATTAAAAATCATGTACGGGTACAAGGTTTCAGAAATAGCACAGTAGCGCCATTACCCTTAAAAATCAACGGTTGTATTGATACATATAAAAAATCTCCTGAATTTGTGGCTCAAATCCTGGGTGCGTGGTCCGAGATCAATTCTGAGACGAAAAAGACGATTTTTGGCTATCTGGAAGAAAGATCCTGGAAATTATTACCAATAGAAGCAGATAGGAGTTTATTACCAGGATTTATGCTTGAGTGGCCAAAAGAAGACTCGTTTGAAATCCTGATCGATTCTTTCAGGGAAAAATACCCGGACTATCCACTCAGTGATGATGATCTCAGTTTGATGGTGGTATGGCTCAGCAATCGACTACCATATGAAATGATTGAAGGCTTGTTCCAGCAAGAAACGGAAAATTAACCTTATTCGTTAAATTCAATATCCAGTTCCAAATTTTCATCTACGAGCTTTTCGGAATTCAATTGGATTTCCCCAAAAAGCTCGTTTTGATTGGCTTCAATAATATGTCTTTTAACCAATTCCAACAATGCCAGAAAAGTCACCACCAACTCAACCCGGGAATTCTTTTGGGTTAACAAACTCATAAATGTGGTATTTCGGAATATTCGTAAATGATCCAATATGGTTGTTATGCGTTCTTTAATCGTAATGCGTGGAAAATTAATCACCGTATCCAATTTCTGAAGCGGCATGCCATTGATAAAAATTTCTCGCGCTACCTGTACCAGATCATCCAATGTTATCCCGGTAAGGTCTAATTTTGGCTGGAAATTAATTTTTGGTGGCGGTGCTATTCGTAAATAAGTTCGTAATCCTTCTTCTTCACGTTCCAGTAGCCATTTGGAAATTTCTTTAAACCGTTTATAAACGATAAGTTGTTGCGCTAATGCTTCTCCGAGATCTTCTTCCTCTTCACCAAAGATTTCCAAAGATTGTTTTGGGAGTAACGCTTGAGATTTAATTTGTAATAATCTGGAAGCAATTACCAAAAAAGATGAGACCTCTGATGGATTCTCAATTTTAATTTTCTTCAGGTATTCCAAATATTGATCTGTGACTTTAGCAAGCGTAAGTTTGGTAATATCCAGTTCAGCACTTTCGATTAATTCTAATAATAAATCGAGAGGACCTTGATAAAGATCCGTATCAACTCGATAATCTTGGTTATAATAATTACCTATCTTATGCGCCACGTGAGCAATTATAGCAGAAGCATCTGCAATTTTGATTACTTATTAAAAATTCTACTCTGAAAGCAAACGATAAAACGAAAATGAAAAATAATAAACTAACCCACATAGATTCGAACGGAAATGCAAATATGGTTGATGTTGGAGAGAAACCGGTCAGTCATCGTATTGCGAGAGCAAAAGGGCAGGTGGTGCTTTTACCGACCACTGTTGAGATGATTAAGAAAGGCTTGCTAAAAAAGGGAGATGTTTTGACCGTAGCAAAAATTGCCGGTATCCAGGCTGCAAAAAAAACATCCGAACTAATTCCTTTGTGTCACCCACTGATCATCAATAAAATTGATCTTGAAATTCAAATCGATGAATCTTTACCAGGTGTCCAGATCGAAGCAACTGTCATAACAGATGGAAAAACCGGCGTGGAAATGGAAGCCCTGACAGCGGTGTCCGTAGCTGGTTTGACGGTTTATGACATGATCAAAGCTGTAGAAAAATCTGGCAGAATTGAAAATATTCGCCTTGTTGAAAAAAGAGGTGGAATGAGCGGAGATGTTTTTAATGATTAACGATAATCCATCCAATCACGAACACATTCATCTAAAAATTTTATTTTTTGCGAAGTTGAAAGAACTTATTGGCGCCTCTCAGATAAAATTTGATATTGAAAGAGGATCAACCATCCAGGACCTGAAGAACCGACTTATAAAAGAATATCCACAACTGCAAGACTATTTACCCATTATGTTGATTTCCATCAACCAGAATTTTGCGTTCAATACCGATGTAATTCCTGAAAACGCCGAAGTAGCATGCTTTCCCCCTGTCAGTGGAGGTCAAATGGATAATGACATAATAATTGAAGTTTCTACAAATGAATTTAATTTCAATTCTTTGATTACACAATCTATTCAAAATAGTACTGGTGCTGTTGTGATGTTCACAGGTGTCATTCGGGGAGAAACCAATAATTCTGATCATCCATTAACCAGTGGATTGGAGTATGAAGCCTATATCCCAATGGCAGAAGCAAAAATGGTTCAGGTTGCCCAAGAAATTCGCGATAAATGGCCAACTGTACAAAAAATAGTCATTATCCAGCGAATTGGCTACATGGATGCAGGAACGCCAACTGTTGTGGTTCTCTGTTCTGCTGCCCATCGTCATACCGGGGTATTTGAGGCTGCAAGGTATGGGATTGATCGTGTAAAAGAAATCGTCCCGATTTGGAAAAAAGAAATCAGTCCAGATGGTGAAACCTGGATTGAAGGAGATTACATGCCAGGAAAAGGGGATTAAATTATTGCACCATTGATACAAACATCAATGAGCAATATAATTGTTGATAAATTGAAGATGAACTTTTGGTGCGTAAGCTACTTGATTTTTACAAGTGAGGTGGCTTCCGCATCGCAAGTTCTTAGGAGGAAGAATGAAAGGTGATAATCACACTCCTAAGTTGGAGAGCCCTCAGGAATTAGCAAAAAGGTTGGGGTTACGAATAACGGATTGGTTGTTACTCAGCAGAGCATTAACACATCGCTCGTTTTTAAATGAACACCCAGAAGCGTTAGAAGACAATGAGCGCTTAGAATTTCTTGGCGATGCTGTGCTGGATTTTGTTGTTGGATCATGGTTGTACCACCACTTTCCTGAAATGCCAGAAGGGGATCTAACCAGAATGAGATCTGCTCTGGTTCATACTGAGCAATTGGCAGTTTTTGCGGAACAAATTGAACTTGGAAAAGCAATGAGGTTAGGACGTGGAGAAGCACAGGCTGGTGGACGAACCCGTCCAGCTTTATTATGTGACACATTTGAAGCAGTGGTCGGTGCGATATATCTGGATGGGGGTATACCTGCCGTCAATGAATTTTTGGAGACTTTACTGATAGAAGCATCGGAAGATATTTTGTTAAATAACAAAAATGAAGATCCAAAGAGCTTATTTCAAGAATGGGCGCAATCACAGGGATATTTTGCCCCTTCATATGTCACGAGAAATTCCTTCGGACCAGATCACTCGAAAGTATTCCAGGTAGAAGTTTTGTTAAACGGAGAACCTTTTGGAAGCGGCGAAGGCCCTAGTAAACAAGCAGCAGCGAAAATTGCTGCACAGCAGGCATTGATCCGCTTAGGACTCGTACAAAAAAAGAGAAATAATGATGAATAACATTTGGAGCCTTACATAAATGATTTCTCGCTTAAAGTCATTAGAACTTCAAGGTTATAAAACTTTCGCCAGTAAAACAAATTTAGAATTTCCGGGAAAAATTACCGCTATTGTAGGCCCAAATGGATCGGGGAAATCAAATATTGCTGATTCAATTCGGTGGGTTTTAGGAGAACAATCTTACCGGTTATTACGTGGACGAAAAACTGAAGACATGATTTTTGCTGGAAGTGAAGGTCGTTCCAGAGCTGGAATGGCTTCTTCCACCATAACATTCAACAATGAAGATGGATGGCTTCCAATTGATTTTTCGGAAGTATCTGTAACCAGGCGGGCATATCGAGATGGACAGAATGAATATTTATTAAATGGGCAGAGAATCCGGTTAAGAGATATTCAGGAGCTGCTTGGTCAATCAGGTCTGTCTGAACGGACTTACACTTTAATTGGTCAAGGATTGGTAGATTCTGCATTATCTATTCGACCTGATGAAAGAAGGAAATTCTTTGAAGAAGCGGCTGGAATTGGTCTGTATAGATCGAGAAGAGAAGATTCCTTAAATCGCCTTGAACAGACTCGTCATAATTTAGAAAGAGTTACAGATATCCTGAGCGAATTAGAACCTCGGCTGCGGAGTTTGGACCGACAAACAAGAAGATTCCGGGAATATACAACATTACAGGCTGATCTTCAGGTCTTATTGCGAATCTGGTACGGATATCACTGGAATAATGCTCAAAAAGATTTGTCTCAATCAAGGCATGTGCTTCAGGAGAGAGAAATCCACTTAAACAATGTTAAAAATAATTACGAAAAAATTGAAAAACAATTTTCTGATATTCGAAACCAAATTTCTTCCAAGCGCAGTGTGCTGAATGAGCTCCATTCACAGTCGTCAAAGCAACATCTGGATCTTGAAAAAATCATCAGAGAACTAGCTGTACTTGAGGAACGCCAACGATCATTAAATGACCAGGAATACAATCAAAATTATGATTTGGTTCGATTAGAAGAAGAGATCAAATCGAAAGAAACATTTCTTGAAAATTTAGAAGCAGAATATCAAAAGTTAACCCAGGAGGTAAATGAAGCTAGAACTAACCTGGATGAAGCGCAAAAAGCATTAAACGAAAGGCTTAATATCAGGGGGCAAGTTGAAAGTGAACTTCAAATAATCAGAAGAACACTGGTTGAAAATGAAACGAGGTCAGTCGAAGCAAAAGCAAAACTAAATGAATTGACTGAAAGAATTAATAACCTGAAATCCTCACTGGAAAAATTACGGCTGGAAGAACAGGAAATTCAAAAAGAATTTTCAGGGAAAGAAAATGAACTTGAAAAATCTAAAAAAGCGTTTATTGAGGTTGAGAAATCAATAGAAATCATCAAGAAAAAAGCACTGGAATCTTCGACCAAAAAACGAGATCTAGAAATAAAACTCCAGGAGAAAAGAAATATTCTTAATAAGTTACAGTCTGAAGTTATAAAGCTAAATGCTCAATTTGAAGCATTAATCCAGGCGGAAAAGACTTTAAGTGGCATCAATGATGGCGCTAAAAACCTGATGAATGCCCATAGAACTGGAAAATTTGCAGGACAATACAAACCACTGAGTGAGATTCTTAATGTTCCAGGTGAGTTGGAGGTTGCCATAGCCGGCGCATTAGGCGAATATCTAGATTCCATTGTTCTGATGGATGAATCAGACCCCTCATATGCCATTCAATACTTAGCAAAAGGAGATCAAGGCCGTGCTATTCTTCTTCCGCTGCAATGGCTAAAAAATGATAAAGAACAGAAATTGCCTTCTATGAATGGTTTGATAGGGCGAGCAAGTGAACTAGTTAAATTTGATCCGCATTATCAACCCGTCGTGCAAAGTTTGTTGGGGAATACAATCATTGTAGATACTCATGAGAATGCAACAAAGGCATTAGGAACTCTACCTTCTTTTGCGAGGTTTGTTACTCTTAATGGGGAAGTTTTTCAAGGAAATGGAATTGTTTTTGCAGGAAAAGAAACCAGATCATCAATCATTGCTCGACCCAGACAGAAACAAGAATTGGAAAAGGTAATCGAAGAAACCCAGGAAAGATTCACAATGCTGGAAGTAGAAATGGCAGATCTTGAGGGTGAATTACATACGTTAAACCAGAATCACAATAAAATTACACAGGATGAACAAAAAGGCAATCAGGAATTGCAACAAAACCAGAAACTTGTGAACCAGTGTAATCTGGACTATGAAAAATTAAGACAAAGAAAACATTGGGTAGAAAATCAAATTAAGACAATGGAACAACAACTCGCTCAAAGTTTTGAATCAGAAACAACAACGAAGAATTTGTTGCAGGAAATTGTCAATAAAATTGAAACTCAAAGAAAAGAAAGTGATGGTCTGCGAGAGAAATTAAATGAAATACCTCTTGATGATTTTCAATCCAATGTTGGACATTGGAAAACAAATCTGGCTGTCGTCGAACGGGCTACCAATGAAGCTCAAAAAAGATTACAAGAAAACAGAACCAACATTGATCAGAATCGCCAGAGGTTTAGATCAATCAATCGCAGATTAGAGGATTTTAAAATTGCATTGCTCGAAATTGATGATGAGAGAGCCATTAAAAAAACCAAAGAAGCTGAATTAAAAGATGAAATTGAAAAAATCCGACAGAACATCATACCTACAGAAAATGAATTGAAAGTACTTGAAAAAACTTTTGATAAATTACAGGAAGAAATCAGTAATGCGCAACAAACTGTCACCATTGGTGAAAGATATGTGACACAAGGACAGCTGGATTATTCACGAAATAAGGATGTATTGGAAAACCTACGCAGACGCATTGAAGAGGATTTTGGATTGGTATCTTTTGAGTATTCTTCATCTATTACTGGACCCAATCCTTTACCATTTGATGGACTTGTTGAACAATTACCTATCGTAACTGAAATTGAACCAAATCTGGAAGAAAATATAAATCGCCAACGAGCACAAATGCGAAGAATTGGTCCGATTAATCCTGAAGCTGAAGATGAATATCGCTCGGTTAAAGAACGATTTGAATTTTTATCTGTTCAGGTTGAGGATCTTAAAAAGGCTGATCAGGATCTTCGACAAGTAATAGCTGAGTTAGATGAACTCATGCAACGTGAGTTCAGGAAGACATTCGACGCGGTTGCTTTGGAATTTAAGGATTTATTTTCAAGATTATTTGGTGGGGGATCTGCAAAATTGTACCTCACCGATGAAGACAATTTTAATAATACCGGAATTGAAATAGAAGCCAGATTACCCGGCAGACGTGAACAAGGTTTGTCTTTACTATCCGGTGGTGAAAGAAGTCTCACTGCGGTTGCATTAATCTTTTCATTATTACGGGTGTCTCCACCTCCATTCTGTGTGTTAGATGAAGTAGATGCGGCTTTAGATGAAGCGAATGTGGGCAGGTTCTGTGATTTATTAAGTGAATTAGGAAAAACAATTCAATTTATAGTCATCACACACAACAGAAATACTGTTCAGGCAGCGGATGTAATTTATGGAATAACCATGGGAAGAGATTCGTCCAGCCAGATGATTTCATTGAGATTAGATGAAGTGAGTGACGATTTGGTTAAATAAAAAAATCGGGCGAATAACCCGATTTTTTAAATTCAGAATTTGCTAATTCTACTGAAAATCACCAAATGCGGGAGTGTTCGGTACAATATTTGTCCAGACATCATCGTATTGTTCAATGGTGTACTTTGCTTTCTCATTGGAAAGCCATTCATTGAAGAAAGTTTGTTTATTCTGGTCTAATTGACTGCTTTCAATGGGTCGAACTTCTTTACCCAGGAGCTGGATAATGTGGAAACCAAATCTAGTCTCGACTGGATTGCTGATTTCACCAATTTCCAATTTGAAGGCAGCGGATTCGAATTCTGTTACCATTGCATTCTTCCCGAACCACCCTAAATCACCACCTCTGTCTTTATTGCTGGTATCGGTAGAAACTTCTGCGGCAATTACTGACCAGTCTTCACCGTTATTTAAACGAGCCAGAACAGCTTCAGCTTCTTCCAATGTTGCTACCAAAATGTGACGTGCCCAAAGTTGTTCTTCTTCGGTAGGAATATCGGCAGTGATCAGTTCATATACTTTCTGACTGATTAATTGAACCCTATAGAGTTCCAAAATATCTTTCTCATTCAGGCCAATTTTGCCAAAATTCTCGACGAAGGAATTGTAATTTTCCTGGAATAAATCCTCAGTGTAAGCTGTTGGGGATGGTACTACCGTTGCAGTAACGGAAGATTCATCTTCTGATTCTGCAGTTACAACTTCGGTTTCAATGACTTCTTCCTCCGTTGAAGATTCTTCGTCGTTCTCATCAACTTCTTCAATGGGTGTTACTGTAGGGGTTGCAGTTACTAAAGCGTATTGTGTTGGACTCATGGTTGATGTAGCATAAGGAACCACAGTGTTTTCAGGTGTTGGGGTACCATTGGGAAAATATCCAAAATCTCTTTGAATCGCATCCTCAATTTCCTGTTCTGTGACTTCAATTCCGTTTTCTGCTGCATAAAATCCAATCACTTTTGAATCAATCATGTTTGTTAAAACAGTTGCACCCACGGTTTCAGGAACAGCCATTTGCGCCTGTATTTGTTGGATCAGGCTGTCAAAGTAAGCTGTATTTTGTTCATCAAAACCAAAAAATTGTTTATATGTTTCATATTGGTAAGCCTGACCATTCATTTGTTGCCGTTCGAGTTTAACCATTTTGATAAATTCTTCAGATCGGATGACTGTGTTGCCAACTTTAGCAACAGGTTTCTGATTTTTTAGGATCGTTTGGTCCAAAATCCCATAAGCAAGCACAATCAGGACAATTGCAACAATAATGATGGAGGCAATGATCAGCATCTTGCGATGTTGTTGCTCTTGTTGTAAACGTGCTTTATGTTTTTTGGATACTAATTTTTTCTCTGGCGAACGTGCCATGTTTTAAACCTCGATTTTTAAAAAGGGCACAGGAGGTAAAACCACACCATACCCTTTCATTAGTATTTTTTTGATAGAAGATTTAATCGAATAATTTTAATAATTCGGGGTAATTAGGTGTTTTTGGCAAGCGCAAGCCCGTCAAAAACACCCTGACCGCTCATTATTGAAAGGACATAATTAATCTTCCATAGATGCTACGAAAGGTAAAAGTGCCACAAAGCGAGCTTTTTTCACAGCAGCTGCGATTTCTCTTTGATGTTTGGCACATGTGCCTGTTTGCCGGCGTGGTCGGATTTTCCCATCTTCCATTACATAGCGACGCAATAAATCTACGTCTTTGTAATTAATTTTTGCTTCTTTGTCAGAGCAAAACTGGCAAATTTTTGGACGGGGAGTAAAACCACGGCGATTTCCAGGACCCCTTCGAAATTGACCATTTTCGTTTGTCATTTCGTTCTCTCCTATACGGAATAATTATCGTTTACTTCAAGCGTAGATGGAGGAGTTTGAGTGTTGATCTCTTTTCGGTCTCCCAGGATCATCATCTCAGAGGCAACAATTTCCACACTGGTATGTTTACAACCTTCTGTATCCTCCCAGCGTCTGGATTGAAGCCGTCCTTCGATGTAAACCTGTAAACCCTTGAACAGATATTGTTTACAAATCTCAGCAAGATTTCCCCAGGTCACAACATTGAACCATTCGGTTTCAAGATGACGTTCACCATCAGAAGAATTCCAGGATCGATTACAAGCAATAACAAATGTTGTCACAGCTCGCCCTGAGGGTGTTACCCGCATCTCAGGATCGCGTCCCAGATATCCAATTATCATGACTTTATTCAAGCCTCTACTCATCAACAACTCCGATTGTGTTCGATCAACCAGAACTTCCCACATCAAAACAACATATGCTACTCAGCAACTGAAAGCATGTGACGCATTACTGGTTCTAAAAACCGGATATTGCGTTCTAACTCTTTGGTAGCTGATGGATCGAGGGCGATCTGGAAAAGCACATAATGACTCTCGCGTTGCTTTCGAATTTGATATGCCAATCGGCGATTTCCCCAATCAACAGTTTTTTCAACTGTTCCACCGTTATCAGTTACCCAACCAGTAATTTTTGATGTAACATCACCAAAAGCAGTTTCATCCAGATCTGGTTGAAGTAAAACCATTAACTCATAATTTCGCATTTAAAACTTCCTCCTTTCCTCGGGTTTGCTGCTGTATCTCAATTAATAACGGATCAGAAGCGGAAAGGTGACAACATCGTTGCCGCCCATATTGACCACAAGTCTATCACATTTTACGATAAACAGGGAGAGTAAAAATGGCAGTACGAGATCATCGCTGAATTAAAAATCAAACATGGATTTTTGTAATTTATCCAGATCTACCTCTTTAAACCAATTATAAAAAGCATGTGTTTCCCTGTATAAAAAATCAATATTTTGTTGATACAACTCTGCTTTGATTGCATCTTTTTCCCCTCCGTGTTTGACCAACCATTGTGTATCAGGATGTTCCAGTAAAGTTATTTGACCGATTGCACGTAAGTATCTGCAGACAGTTTCCACCGTTGTTTTTCGCTGTCCAATTGCAACGGCTATTTCAAATGGTTGGAATAATCCGTTTCGATTTTTGATAACGTGATTTAACATCCCAGCTATCGTTTTAATCAACAGGTTTAAAGATTTTTCAAGTGGTGGATGTCCAAAAAGAACCAGGTGCTTTGGGCGAACTGTTATATACACTTTCTGTAATTCTGTTAAGTTTGGCGGAATAGTAAAAATGATTAATGTATTGGCTGGGTGTAAATTGAGACGGTTGTGAGCCGGTGAAAAATCCTTCTTCAGTCCTTCCTGATACCAGAGGATATCGTTGTATTTTTCCAGCCATTCTTGATTACCAGGCGAATCGTTTCGATAATCAATGACTTCAAGCGCTTCATTTTTTGTGTAAATTTCAGCCAAAGTTGTTTCAGTGGGTTTAATGGCTAATATTTCAACCTGAACACTCGGTTTGCCCTGATAGTTCGAACTATGTAAATGATAGGCAATATCCATTTTTTCGTCAGGAAGATCCTCCTGACTGGCACGCCACCAAATTAATTCCTGAATATTTTCGAGTGCATCTACAGCTGTGATCTTTAAATGTTCCGATTTTCTGCCCATTTTCCGGATTTTCTCAAGGATTACATCTTTGCTGGCAAATAATGGTGCCGGGTTACCGGGACCAAAAGGAGCCAATTTTTCCAATTCTCTTACAAAATCCATTGTAATCAAATCAAAATTGATAAATCCATCAATTTGTAACTCTTTTTGAAAAATGGTTTCACCCACTGTATTCAGGACTGTTTTGTTAAAACCAGCCTGGAATGATGCTAATTTATCCGGCTCCAGGGAGAGACCTGCAGCCATTGCATGTCCTCCAAAGTGCTTAAGGAAGACTGCATTTTCCTGGATTGCCTGAATGATATTTAAATTCTCGATTGAACGTGCCGAGCCGAAATAGCCAGTATCATCATTCCCCGTTAATAAAATTGTGGGTTTCTGATAAATCTCAACCAGGCGATTGGCTACAATACCAAGTACACCTGCTTCCCAATCAGGATGATGCATGATGATGGCTGGTTCATTCTGTAATTCTTTATTTTGTTCAAATTTCGAAAGAATTGATTCGGTGATCTGTTCTGTAATTAATTTTCGTCGTTCGTTAATATTTTCTAATTGTGCGGCAAAAACTTTCGCTATTTGCAGATCGTTGGTTGTCAGGAATTCAACAACCGGATTGGCGTCGGACAATCGACCAAGAGCGTTCAGAAGTGGTGCGAGATAAAAACCAATATGGGTTTCTGTAATCTGACCATTCTGGAGTTTTCGGTTTTTGTAAATTTCCTGTAAGCCAATTCTCGCCGGATTTTGTAAAAGTTGCAACCCCATTTGGACAAGATAACGATTTTCTCCAGTCAAAATTGCCACATCAGCAACGGTACCCAATGCAACCAGATCTAAGGAAGCAACGCAATCGTCATTTTTACCTGAAAATTGATATAACCTTTCAATGAGTTTGTACGTTACACCAACACCGGAAAGGGTTCTCAAAGGATGTGCTTCTGGTAATCGCTGCGGGTTGACTTTTGCCATGGCATCTGGGAGAATTTCTGGCAAGCTATGGTGATCTGTGATCAGAACATCGACACCCTGGTGGTTGGCATATTCAATTGATTCATGCTCACTGATTCCTGTATCACAAGTCAAAAGGATAGAAATTCCTTTTTTGAGAAATTCTTTTAAAGAACTCAACTTAATCCCATGAGATTCTTTTGAGCGAACGGGAATGTAGTAAATAACATTTGCCCCCAGATTTAACAGACCTTCATAGAGTACAGTGGTAGCTGTCTGACCATCTACGTCAAAATCGCCCCAAATTCCAATTAATTCCTGGTTCGCTATGGCTTCCAATAATCGTTGGGCAGCACCATCGAGATCCGGTAATTCTGATGAAGGAGTAGGAATATAAAGTGATGGGTTAACAAACCTTTGTGCAGCTTCAAGATCGAAGACATTATTGCGGACTAATATCTGTTGGACCCATGGATTGGGAAAATTTTCCTGAATTTCCTTCGGAATTGGAATTTTTTTCTTTTCAACCCATTGATCAGTAGCCATGATTAAAAAGCAATATCTCCAATCTGGTTCATGTCGATCTCTTCTATTTCTTCGTAGAGATATTCTAAATCCAAGTTATCCAGTTCCAATGTTGAGCCAGGTTTTGATCCTCGACCACATAGAGAACGATAATTGCAAAAATCACATCTTTTTTGATTAGTGGTTAATGGAAATTCTCCTGATTTAGTAGTTTCAATTTGGTTAATCAAATCCTGAATAAAAATTAGATCTGTTTGAAATTGTTGTTCAGAATATAAAAATGATTGCGGTTCATCTGGATAGTTGGCAAACCAATAAATCATCTCAATCTGGTCGGGTTTAATTTTATTGTTATTGTTCCATTGTTTTCCGCCGGAAATTAATAACAATGGATAAAGGCGTGTTTGTATGTGTTGTTCCAAATTTTTCCTGGAAGGTCTGTTGTGATTTGTTTTCCAATCAATGATGGTAATTTTCTCTCCTGGTGAGTAAACCAGTAAATCAAAAACACCCATAAAGCTTTTATTATTAATTTTTGAAGAAATCATTACCTCGGATTGATGAGGTAAATTATTGTATGATTCTGCAAAGGTGAGAAATGCTTTCCACCAGGTGGAAATTTTTACATTTTCAACCTGCAATAAGATGACATCCGGATTTATGCCACTGAAATATTGTTGAGCCATAAGGTGAAAGATTTTTCCATTATTGATTTGCTCTTCCAACTCCAGAACCGGTTCTGTATGTACTGCCGGCCAAATTCTTTGTAAAAGATACCGTAATTCAAATCTGCGGGGACATTCCAGGTAATCATGAAGCTTGTTCTGAGAATAATCAAATTTCATTTTGTTTCTCCCAAAAAGCTGATAAGGCTAAGAATGGTATAGAAGGATTAGCTTTTTTCGTGTTTTTATGATGCGTGTCACCCGTATTCCAGGTAATGATCAATTCCTTTTTTGCTCTTGTTATTCCAACAAAAAACAAGCGAATTCTTTCTGCTGCATACTCTAATCTGGCTTGTTCGGTTGCGAGCCCATATTCCAGGTATAGGTTTTCAAGATTGCTTTCTGCCAATGCCTTAAGTTTTTGATTTATTTCTGCTTCCAGGTTAATTTCATTTTTGTAGATATGTTTTTCTGATATAAAATGATCACCTATCGATGCCGAAGGAAAATCATAATCGTTTACTGACATCAAATAAACCCGATCCCACTCAAGCCCTTTGGCTTTGTGGTAGGTTGTGACGACGACCTTTCCTTTATGCATTTCAGGATTAAAGCCTGATTCCTCGTCGGAAAATCCCTGCAGTTTTCTACGATTTTCGGCAATTAATGTTAATTCTTCAGCAAACTGAGGTAGCAACCAATCAGGATGGTTTTTGGCATATTGTTCGAGAATGAGTGCCAATTTGTGTGCCAGGGCTAATTCGGCTGGTTTTTCAAATATTTCCTGACTGATGGTGATTATGATTTGGTGTATTGGTAAATCGGCTGCTTTTAACCATCTAGATAATTGGGTCCTGAGTTCAAGCAAAATCTGAATTATTTCATTTTCAGGTGGTTTTTCTTGTTCTAATAAATGCTGAATCCAATCATGATCCGGTACGGGGAATAAGAATTCTTCCAGGTAATTACAAGTTCGAATAAGCTTGACGATTTCTTCCCTGGTCTGTTTGGACACTGAAAATTTGATTCGTGACAGGAAGTCAAATATTTTTAAGAGTCGCGTGGTCTGATTTGGGCTTTCTACAAAATTCAGGATGGAAGCCAGAATGGCAGCAGTATTTCTGGTTGATTGGCTGGTCTGTAAAATTTCAACATAAGGTATTTTTTCTTTCTGGAGGGCCTCGACAATTTTTCCACCTCTGAAATTTCGTGGAACCAGGACAGCCACTGTATTATCAGGATTTACAGGTAACCACTTACCCAAAGAGCCCACCACACTCTTAATTTCCTGTTCAGATGATTGTTCCTTTTCAAAAAAATATATCCTCTCCGGGCGGTCTTCCGGGTTGGGTTGAGGGTCATATTTAGGTGTGGGTTCAATGAATGGCTTTGTTAATGAATTTCGTAATGCACGGTTGGGGTGTTCTTGATTTGTCCAACGAATTAATTCATTGGCAAGATTGATGATGGATTGTGTAGATCGACCTGAATTCGGCAACGTTTTAGAGCTTACCTCAGGATGGGCTAGGAATTTTTTTAAATATTCAGGACTTGCAGTGGTGAATGATTCAAATATTGCCTGGTTTGGATCACCAACACGCACCCAATTACCGTTTTCTCCAACAAGTGTTTGTAAAATCACTTCCTGTAAGCGACTGCTATCCTGAGCTTCATCTTCAAGGATATAAGGCCATTGATATCTCAAACGGTTTAAATAATCGGGATCAATTTGTAAGGACATAAGAGCCAGGCGAATTAAATCATCAAAATCAACAGCGGATCGGTAATTTAATGCTCTTTGATAGTCTTCATAAATATCTGCACCCAGATTCAGTAAAGAGTCATCAATTTTTAGGTCAGACAATCTTGAATAAATTTCCTGGGGGGATAATTGAAGATCTTTTGCTGTGCGAATGAAATTTGTACAGACTGATGAAACAGCAGATTGCCAATCTGATTTCTGATTTCGACTTAAATTATTTGTATAATCCGGTTTACCCCAACGATCGATAAAATTTGGATTTCGTTTCAACCAGCTTTCGACGGAAGTATCCAGGATTTGGTTTGTCTCACGTTCATCAATAATTTCAAATTCGTTTCCTAAACCAACAAGATCAGGTCGTTCTCTAACGATATCATGCGCCAAGCCATGTAATGTTCTGACGCGGTATCCGACCCCGGGAAGCAATCCGAAAGATTCCATAAAACCGGAGATTCGAGTAGAAAAATTATTCACTGCAGAATTTACCAATGTCACGACCAGGATTTCCTGGTCATCTTCAATTCTGCCTTCAAACAGTAAATTGGCAGCCAGATAGGATAAGGTCTGCGTTTTTCCACTCCCAGGAACTGCAGAAATACCCATTTTCCCACTGGTATATTTCAGAATCTCCAGTTGTTTTGGCCTTGGTCTAAACATTTTGATGCCCAATCTGGCGATGATATGTCCGCAGTATTCTTTGCGTAGCTTTCAGGAGGGGACCAGTTTGTTCATCACCATTTTCGTTGTAACCGGTTGTATGAAGAATGAGATTGCCTGAACAGCGACGTAATAAGCCACTGATCAATTTCTCCAAATTTTTCTGATTATTTTCATACTCATGGATATCAGTCCATTTCATTCCATCTATCCAATTTCTTGATAAAACATAGGGTTGGGTAAGTGGTTGCATTAACCTTTGCCACCAACCCATATTACCAATATCCAACCATATTTGCATTTCGACAGGTCTATTTTGCATTAAAAAAGTATGGGCTGGCGCAAGATATACAGCATCCTGTGGTGGTAAGTCCCAGGTTTGTAAATATAAAGCAGAAATGAGACCATTTTCCAGCATGGTGATGTAATCCAGAGCCCAATTTCCCCCGGTTTTTTGAAAATGTGAAAAAGTATTCTTTCTAAAATTTTGCATGGACTCAATCAATCTACCAGTAATTTCCGCGCCATCATAATTCTCGTGAAAACCAAATCCAGGTTGAGATAAAATTTCTCCAAAGAAGCTCGCCAGAAAAACATCGACTTCAGATTTGTTATTCTGATAATTCATTAACCATGAATATATTTTCTGGTATTGAAATACTGCCTGGATTGTGATTCTTTCCAACATTTCAGGACGGACCTCATCCATTGGACGCAGCGCAAAAGTAGTATTTTTGGATAAAACAATACGCGATAATAAATCAGCACGAACGGGATCCATATTCCCGATCGCTTGTGTAATCGCCGTTCGGAATTGATAGATGGAAGGTGATAGACCCCACTCCGGGTAAGCCAGTTTTGTCCACGAAATCAAGCCATGCGTAATTGATTCCTCTCGTAAACTTCGAGAAGGGCGATGCGTAACCAATTTAATATTTTTTTGATTCATCCTTTGTTGGATTTGAAAGCGAAGAGCATTACTGACAAATGGTGCCAAAATTGCTATTTTTCCAGGGTTGATTCCCTGTTTGATGAAATCATCAATTTGTTGCACGACCTGGTCGATCATATCCGGAAAAAATTTATGGTGGTGAAATGAGAATCTCTTAAATCCAGGTTCTGAAATTCCACCAATTGGCTGATGTGATAATGCTTTTGCATAAATCGAAATAATTTCCTGAATGGGTGGATCTGATGTAAACGAATCATTAACTTCAATGATTTCCTGACAGCTTTTAGATAACCTGGCAGCACTGGTGGGATCTGCTCCCAAAAAAGACCGAAATCCTGCATTTTCATCCTGGATTACCAGCGCGCTTTTAAACCCGGATAGCCATTTCAGGATGAGGTCATGAGCTGCTGGCGTATCTTCTTCACAATTGTCATAAATCAAATATTCATAACTATTAAATAAATATTGTTGAATTAAGAACGATTTATGAATGACTTGAGTAAAAATTTCATATTGAAGCGAGAAGTCAATGAGGTTGAATTCCAGACAGTAATCTCTGAACGCGTTTGCGCATTCCTGCGCCTCATCGTAAGCTAATATGTGAGTACTTTCCTTACTCCATGCAGATTTTAATCGCTCTGCAATTTCTTCATGAGGAAAGCCAACAAGCGCTGATTTGTTGAGATTATCCAGGATTTGTGAGAGAATTCTTGGTTTTTCAGACTTTATGGATGAAAAAAAATTCTTTTCAAAAAAAGGTTCACATACCTTCGCCATAAAATATTGTGCAGATTCAATATTTAAAAAAGTGGGGTAGTGATTAGGATTAATAAAATTAAATTGTGGCGCAATGATTGGCCAAAACAATCGAATAATTTTCTGACTGATTCCACTGATCGTCTGGATAACAGGTAAGTTACCATTGTAATTTTCTATACTTTCCAAAAATTCTGAATAGGTAATCCCCAATGATTTTTGTGGCACCAAAACAAGGATCTTATTGCCGGGGATATCCTGTTCCAATAGATATTTCAGAAAAATCTTTCCAATGGTTGTCTTTCCGCTGCCTGCAAATCCTGTGAGGAATACGCTTTTTTCAAGCGCTCGTTTCGCAATTTGTTCCTGATTGTCTGTAAAAAGCATGTGAATATCCCGGTTTCCTGCGCGGATTACAATTAGGTGTTACAGTGATTTTATAACAATTTCGAAAGATAAATTGAATCCGATTACTAAAAATATTTTATTTGAACGCAGGATTGTCTATTTTTGAATTGATTGTTTTCTTTTTTCTTCCGGTAAGATAATTGTTAACGGTTCTTGACCAGGCAGGTTGTCTTTTGATGAAAAACTTGCGAATGATAGGGATTCGAATGAGAAGAAGGATAACGAGAATAATCGCAATTGTAATTGCAAGGGCATTAATGAATTTTAAGGCCATAAAGAAATGCAACAATAGAATAATTGCAGCCAAATAAACAAGGCGATGTAGTTGATGCCATTTTTTACCTAGTTTTTGCATCGATTTTTTTGTGGAAGTAAATGTCAATATACATAGAATCACGAATCCAGTTACACCTAAAAGAATGTATGGCTTCTCAATAATCGTTTGCCATATCAGTTTCAAATTAAGACCATAATCCAGGACAAAAAAGGTAATGACATGCAATGTTGCGTAAAAAGCAGAATATAAACCAAGTGGACGGCGGACTTGATTAAAAGGACGCAGGCCAAAAATAACATTGAACGGTGTACAAGCCAGTGAAAAAACCAACCAGATAATAGCCGTCCGACCTGTTCTTTGCGTGATTTCCTGGATTGGATTAACGGTTAAATTGTTTGAAAAAGCATCCCATAGCATTACCAGGAAAGGGATGATGGATCCGATATGAACAAACCACTGTAATCGATTGAATTTAAATTTTGGCATCAAAGTTTTTATCAATAAAAATTCTAATAAGGCACCCCTGCAATCGAATGGAAGATTGCGCGTGTTAAGAGTGTGTCATCTGCAGCTCGATGTGAATTTGGAATAGGAATGCCCAGATTTCTTCCGGCTTGTTCTAAACGAAACCTGCGATCTGAGCGCATGTAATCGGAATAAACTTTCATAATATCGAAGGCGTTTAATTTGGTTGTGTTTGGAATATTATTAATTTCTAAAGATTGAAGGATCATCCGAATATCAAATTCCGCATTATACATGCCAATGGGATGTCCCAGCAAAAGATTTCGAACCGTAGGCCAAATATCTGCCCAGGAGGGCGAATTTGCAACCATTGCATTCGTTATGTTATTAATTGCGGTAGCGGAAGCTGGAATGGGTTTTTGAGGTCTTACAAAGGATTCAAAGATTACTTTTCCGGATGAATTGACAATGGCAATTTCAATAATCTCATCCGTGCTTTCAAGCCCGGTCGTTTCAGTATCGAGATAGACCGGATCACTTTTAATTTTTTTCTTTGCGAATTCAACAACCTGTTGTCTGGTTACAAATTGGCGGTTAGAAAAGGAGGGATTCATTAATAACCTGCCATATTATGGAAGATCCCAGTAAGATATTTCATTTAGTTGAAATGAAAAATTAGGTGTATTTACACCTGCGATGTAAGGACCAAAATATCCGGGGGATGAAAATTTTTCATCATCAATCTTCCCAATTGAAATATTATTGATGTAAAGATTGTATTGATTTCCTGACTTTAAAATTCCAATCGTATTGTTCTGATTCGCGCCTGCAACGATATTTTGATCATTCGTCCATCCCTGTAAGTTGGATAATCCACTATCCTCCCACTTTTGAAATGCATATCTGCCATCACAGGTTAATCCAAAATAATAGCCAAATCCACTATCAAAATCAGGGGATTGAACAACCAATCCGTATTGATCACTGCCTGCACATTCGTTCGTTTGAAAATTTGCCTGTAAATAGTAATTTGCAGGTTTCTGACTGGTTAAACGCCAACCTCTCCAGCCGATTGCCGAAATGCTGGTCATCGTAAGTGACCCATCTGAGACAATAATTTTTGTTTGACCATCATCGTATCCTTCAGCATTCAAACCAAAACGTGTTCCATCGACAAATGTATCTATCCAGGTAGGAGAACCCGTGGGAATACCCTGGGGTAGGATTGTTGGGGTCAGAGAAGGTTCCTGAGTAGGAGTTAAAGTTTCTGAGGGTATAATTGTTTCTGGAGTGAATTGAACGGTAATTGTCGGAACTTCAGTAGGAATTTCGATTGGCTCATTTACAGCTGGTGTCGTAGTCAGGAGATTTGAGACTTGAGACGCGATAAAATCCGGACTGATTTCTGGTGAATTCGGGAGATTACAACCAGTCACACTAACAATTATCATCAAAGACAAGAAAAATATAGTTTGTTTCAACATAAATAACTCCGAGGCTCCGAACCTTGGCTTAATTATAGTCCACTATTCTTCACAAAATGCTTTATGTATAATAATCCCAATTCGATAGATTCGATAAACAATCAGCCTTCTTTCAGCCATGGTGATACCTTATAATCAACCATAATTATGAAAACAGCTATTATACAACTTGATCCGTTTGACAATATTATTTCCATCCGAGAGAAAATTGTCTGGAGTAAAACTCAGAGAATATTATTGGTTTGGCCGAATAAGGGAAAAATTAAATTAGATCCCATGGAAATTATTTTGATTTTGAGATCTGCTGAGAGTCTGGGAGCCCAAATTTCGGTCGTTACTGATGAACCGGTGATCATCAATCAATTAAAAGAACTGGGAGTATCCATATTCTCGAGCATTCCAGAAGCGCAGAAGAAACCCTGGAGAAAACCAAAAATTAGAAATCGATCACTACTATCCATAAATTCAGATAGAAATTGGAACCAGGTTAAATTCGAAAGAAAAAGTCAACACCAAAATAAGGAATTATCTATTCATATCCGATGGCTCGTATTCGCTGTTGGATTGCTGTCCACGATACTCATCATTTTTATTTTCATTCCTTCTGCGCAAATTACCCTATACCCCAAGCTTGAGGAACAGGAAATCCTGATGAATTTTCGATCTGATCCTAGCATTAAAGATATCAATGTGACGGGTGCAATTCCTTTTCGCAGGATTGATATTGAAATGGAAAGTCAATTGGAGGGGGAAAGCACTGGTATCATCCGTATTCCAGATAAAAAAGCAGCCGGTAAAGTGACTTTCAGAAATTTATCCGACAGAGAAATTTTTATTCCTGAGGGAACGATCGTACGTACAGGTGGGGATCCATTAATTCGTTTTGAAACGACAATGGAAGCGATTTTAAAATCAGGAATTGAATCACAAATTGAAGTACCTATTCTCAGTTTGTCAGGTGGCACAGCAGGTAATGTGCCAATTGGAAGTATCACATCCATAGAAAATGATCTGGGTGGAAATATTGTTGTGGTTAATACCGATGCAACCTATGGCGGTGTTGATATAAAAACATTTTCACCCACAGAAAATGATTACGAAAAATTGAAAATTGAGTTGATTGATCTTTTGATAATGAATTCGATTGAGGAAATCAGAGAAACATATCCGCAAGCAATATTGATACCCGAAAAAACAATTAAAATCGAAGAAATTATCGCCGAAGAAAGAATCCCTGAGGTCGGACATCCAGCAGAGAGACACGTTTTGAGAATAAGAGCAAACGTATCAGGCTGGATTTTTACGGATGAAGACATTGGAAAAACGGTTGCTTTGGCTATGAATGCGGATTTAAATAATCAATTCCATGCAATTGAAGGAGATATGGATATTGAAATTATTGATGATTCTGTAACTTTTGATGGAAACCAACTCCAATGGAATGTCAAAGCGAAACGAGAAATTTCCCCATTTATTGATGAAAACTTTATCATTCAGAGTATCCTTGGTTTAAAGATTGAAACCGCAAAATCAATCCTCAAAAATGAAATTAACATGAGTGATGCCCCGATAATTATAGTTTCGCCATCATTTTGGAAATATTTGCCATTTCTCCCGTTTAGAATTAACATGGTGATTGATGGAAAATGAATTAAAGAAAATTATGGCAATCGATCCCGGTGCTGAAAGAATAGGAGTTGCAATCAGTGATTTAACAGCAACCATAGCTAATCCGCTTACTGTCATCAAACATGTGCAGAGGAATAAGGACGCAGAACGGATTGTTACGATTGCACTAGAAAAATCTGTAAAATTAATCGTAATTGGTCAAGCCTTTTATTCGAATGGTGAACCTAATCCTTCCGGTAGAAAATCCGCTCGACTCGCGGAGGCAATCATGCAAATCACAGACATACCAGTCATTTTATGGGATGAACATGAAAGTACACAACTAGCCAGAAAAGCTCGTAGGGAAATGGGCGTTAAGAAGAAACAAAATTCACATTTGGATGACCTGGCTGCCACAATTATTTTACAAACTTACCTGGATTCACTCCCAAATCATTCCAATTATTCCGATCATTCTCTGGAGTCCTGATGGCTAAACAAAAGAAGAATCGACTTCAAAGTTGTTTATTAATCCTTTTTATTATCAGTATTTTCGGGTTATTGGGGGGATTTGCCTGGATGTATACTGTCGTTTCACATGATGTGAAATCAATCTATGGAGAGTCGGATCCATCTCTAGGATTTTATAAAAATTTCGTGTATACAACCAGACTTTATTTTTCTGAAGAGAATTTGTTGGTTGACCAGAACAAACAAAGTGAAGATTTTTATTTTGAAATTCTTCCTGGAGAAACGGTTGGCCAAATTGCCTATCGGTTAAAAATGAATGGGCTTATTCAGGATTCGGAAACCTTTAATATTTTTTTGATTTACAAAGGTTATGATCGTAAAGTGCAATCAGGATTTTTCCTCATCAAACCAGAGATGAATGGGATTGAAATTGCTGAAAAAATTACGAATCCCATCCCTGATAAAGTTCGTTTTATCATCCTGCCAGGTTGGCGCGTGGAAGAAATCGGTGGTATTTTGCCTAATTCAGGTTTGGAGATAAATCCAGAAGAATTTTTACAGTTAGTTAGAAACCCATCATCTGATTGGTTACCTGCCGGTTTACAGGGAGTAACTTCCTTGGAAGGTTACTTATTTCCAGGTGAATACCTGGTGGATAGAAATATAAAAACCATTGATTTTATACAATTATTTTTGAATGCATTTTTAGAGAATTTAAGCGATGAATATCTGAACGCTATCAAGGAAAAAGGATTAACGCTCAATCAGGCGATTATCATTGCTTCAATGGTTGAAAGAGAAGCTGTTATCTCCGAAGAGATGCCTTTGATCGCATCAGTATTTCTGAATAGATTTTTAATCGGCATGAAATTTGATAGTGATCCTACTGTTCAATATGCTGTTGGATATAACATAAATCAAGCAACATGGTGGACCAATCCATTGTCATTGAATGACCTTCAATTTGATTCACCATTCAATACCTATTTGTATAACGGCTTACCTCCGCATGCAATTTGTAATCCGAGTTTGAATGCTATCAAAGCTGTTGCATTTGCCTCTGAATCACCTTATTATTATTTTCGGGCGAAATGTGATGGTTCCGGTTATCATAATTTTGCAGAATCATATGAAGAACATTTAGGAAATGGTTGTCCTTGAGGAGAGAAAATGGAAATTTTAGGTCTTGACATTGGTGGTTCAGGAATTAAAGGGGCAATGGTTGATACAGTATCAGGTAAATTATTGACCGATCGGTATCGGATTGATACACCTGAAGGTGCTGAACCATCAGATGTGGCTAAGACAGTTCATCAAATATGCCAATATTTTCATTATTCTGGTCCAGTGGGTGTCGGATTTCCGGCTATTGTTCAACATGGAATAGTTCTATCTGCGGCAAACGTTTCCAAAAATTGGATTGGTCAAAATTTAAATGTATTGCTTTCTCAGGAAACTGGAAATCAGATATTCAGTCTGAATGATGCAGATGCTGCTGGAATTGCTGAAATGAAGTTAGGGGTGGGACAGGAATATCTCAAAGGTGTGGTGATACTTTTAACCATTGGAACTGGTATTGGCTCTGCCATTTTCTCAGATAATGTGCTCGTACCCAACACTGAATTTGGACATATGAAAATTAGAGGAAAGGACGCTGAAGATCGCGCTTCAGATGCTGTTCGTCAGGAAAATGATTTATCCTGGAAAAAATGGGGTGAGCGGTTAAATGAAATTCTTGTAACATTGGAAAATTTGTTTTCACCAGATCTATTTGTCATAGGTGGTGGAATCAGCAAAAAATTTGAAAAGTATGCGAAGTATTTTACAGTCCAGACAAAAACAATGCCAGCTCTGTTATTAAACCAAGCTGGCATTGTTGGGGCTGCTATGTATGCAAAAGAACAATCAGAGCTATCAGGATAATATTCCTCCTTCAGTGAATTTTCTGAGATCACTAAAAATATTCAGGATGTCCGACTCCTGAAGAGGTTGTTGGGTGTTCTTGTTAATCAACAATCCATTTTTAACTTTTTCAAGGGCAAGTTCGCGGATGGTCATATTTAGAGCGATCGATTCTTTGACCAAACCCGCTCCAACCTGATAACCAATGTGTGGGTTAAGTGCGGTTACCAAAATTGAATTCTTCTCTAACCAACCCTCCGCTTTTTCCACATTTGCAGTAATACCTATGACACATTTATTTGTAAATGCATCAATGCTGCCAATCATTATATGCATCATTTCAAATAAATTATGCGCGATAATTGGCATCATCACATTCAATTCGAGTTGACCTGCTTGTGCTGCCAGACTGACTGTGGTGTCGTTCCCCAGAATGTGATACATTGCCATATTGAGCATCTCAGCCAGTACAGGATTTACTTTTCCTGGCATAATACTTGAACCCGGTTGAACAGGAGGTAATCTGATTTCATCCAATCCTGTTGCTGGACCGGAAGATAATAATCGGAAATCATTGGCGATTCTTGTTAACGTCACTGCTAAAATTCGCAGTGATGATGAAAAATCAACCATGTCAGCCATGGATTGCATCGATTCGAACAGATCATCGGAGGTGTACAACTCCAATCCGGTTATTCTCTTTAGTTCCTCAACCATGCGGGGATGATACTCATTGTGTGCATTTAGTCCTGAACCTGTAGCTGTTCCGCCTATACCCAGTCTACGAAGCCCTTCCGAAGACCTTCGAATTCTATCTGCATCCCGTTCCACTGCTCTTGCATAGGCGTTAAATTCCTGACCAAGTCGTACAGGAACGGCATCCTGCAAATGGGTTCTCCCGGATTTGACAATGTGATCAAATTCATTGGCTTTACCTCTTAATGCTGCTGCTAATTGATGAATTGTCAATAGCAGTTCATCCAACCTCCATAAACAACCTAATCTTATTGCAGTTGGGATCGTATCGTTGGTTGATTGTCCCATGTTGACATGATCGTTCGGATTTATGCGATACTCTCCTAATTGACCTCCCAGAAGTTCGGTTGCCCGATTCGCCATAACCTCATTTGTATTCATATTGTGGCTGGTGCCGGCACCTGCCTGAAAAGGATCAACTACAAATTGCTCATTCCATGAGCCTTTCATCAATTCCATTCCAGCCTGGATTATCACATCTGCAAAATCATCCTGTAATAATCCCAGGTCTTTGTGAACTTTCGCAGCTGAGGTTTTAATGGCGGCCATTGACCAGATGAAAGCTGGATAAGGTTTCATGCCTGATATGGGAAAGTTCAGCACTGCTCTCTGGGTCTGTACACCAAAATAAGCAGTTTTCGGTACTTCTAATGCCCCTAATGAGTCTTTTTCTATTCGATATTCTTGCATGGAAATTTCCTTTTCTAACAGAATTAAATAAAAAGAGGAAGTCAGTTGACTTCCTCTATCATAACCAATATTTTTAAATTATCCAGCAGTGCTATAACCTGGACCATCACTAAAGTATTTGGCATTTACTTCAGTATCTGGAGTTAAATCGACTTCTTCTCCCGCTTCCAGGGTTTTGGTACCTTCCAGGTGTACATCTTCACCTTCATGGTTGGTTCCATCATAAACTTCTGTAAATCCAGGCGTACCTACAGGCATGGAGAGCCTTTCTCCACCTTTAGCTACGTATGGCGCTGGGATTTCATCTTCTGGGAAGATTGCTTCCCAAGGACACTCAGGAACACATGCACCACAATCAATGCAAGTATCCGGATCGATGTAATACAATGGATATTGATCTTCGGGTTTGCCAGGGACGATACATTCTACCGGACAAACTGTTGCGCAACCACCATCACGCAGACATAAACTTGTTATTACATGGGTCATTTTTTCCTCCTAATTAAACTCTAAATCTTGAAAAATTTTTATGTGATGAGAATAGTAACTTCATTTTGATAAAGATGATAAAATTTGGCAAATCAACTTCAAATTGATTTTATCAAGCAACTTTTTTTTGTCAAGTAAAGAACCCCATTAAATTATGAGTAAAGAAAAACTTTATCCCGTCATCGTATTATTCTTTGGAATTCTTGCGGTATCCACAGCGTCAATTTTTATTCGATTTGCACAAAGTGGAGCTCCTTCTATTGTCATTGCAGCTATTCGCTTGTCAACCGCATCTTTATTATTAACCCCAATCGCTTTAATTCATTACAGACAGCAATTATTTAAAATTACCAAAAGGGAGTTGTTTTTTTTGATATTATCAGGATTATTCCTTTCGATCCATTTTACTGCCTGGATTACTTCGTTGGAGTTCACAAGTATAGCTAGTTCAGTGGTTCTTGTCACCACGACACCCCTTTGGGTTGCGCTTTTATCGCCCATTTTTTTGAAAGAAAAAAATAATACTACTATTTGGATTGGTCTCATTTTGGCTTTGCTTGGCAGCAGCCTGGTCGCTCTCAGTAACCAATGTTCCTTTTCCCTGGGGAATCTCATACAGTGTGAAAGTGTTGGCCTTAGTTTTGATAGGAATAATTTGTCAGGGAACTTTTTAGCTTTATTGGGCGCATGGATGGCAGCCGGTTATATGATGGTAGGAAGAAAAGTACGATCCACATTACCCCTCATCAAATACATTTTCTTCGTGTATCTGTTTTCTGCAATTTTCTTATTATTATTTGTGATAATCTCAGGTGAGACTCTTGTGGGATATTCGAATCAAGCCTATTTATGGATGCTGCTATTAGGATTAATTCCCCAGTTATTCGGGCATTCCGTTTTCAACTGGGCATTAGGTCATCTACCTGTGGCATTTGTTTCGATTGCTTTAATTGGTGAGCCTATTGGTACGATTCTGCTTGCTTTCTTATTTTTAAAAGAAACACCCAATAATCTGGAATACCTCGGGGGTTTATTGATCCTGATTGGGATCTTTCTGGTCTCATTTCTCACATCAAAAAAGACCTGAGATTTCCAGGTCTTTAATTTTTTTATTCTCAAATTTCCTTTACTTTGAACGACTGTAAAGGAAATTTATTTCATTGATTCTCTGTGCCAGTTCAGAATTTATTTGATGGGGGAGTACTCTCCAACTCCAATTTCCACTTGGTCGTCCTGGATAATTCATTCTTGCTTCTGTGCCCAAACCAAGAAAGTCTTGTAAAGGTGCGATGGTAATTTTTGCAACTGATGACCAGACCGCCCTGATCAAATCCCAGGATATGTTTTCTCCAGATCTGGCTAAGTATCTTCTGCAGAAATCCTTTTCTTCTACGGGGGCAGATTGATACCAACCTAAAACAGTGTCATTATCGTGCGTTCCAGTGTAAGCAACACAATTTACAGGGTAGTTATGAGGTAAAAATGGATCTTCAGGATCACTGGAGAACGCGAATTGAAGGATTTTCATCCCTGGAAGGTCAAATTGATCTCTTAATTTATACACATCTGTGGAAATTTCTCCTAAATCTTCGGCAATGATTGGTAAAACACCTAGTTCATATTGCATTACTTCGAAGAAATCAGCTCCAGGTCCAGGTAACCATTGTCCAATCTCGGCTGTTTCATTACCTGCCGGTACTTCCCAATAATTTACAAAACCGCGAAAATGATCAAGCCGAATAAAATCAAATAATTTTAAGGTAGAATTGATCCTTTTTAACCACCACTTGTATCGATCCTGTTTATGAACCTCCCATCGGTAGAGAGGGTTTCCCCATAATTGCCCGGTAGCTGAAAAATAATCTGGTGGAACTCCGGCAACAACCGTGGGTTTAAAATCTTCATCAAAATAAAATAACTCTGGATTAGACCATGCATCTGAGGAATCAAAGGAAATAAAGATGGGAATATCGCCAATGATTTTAATTCCCTGATCATTTGCATAATTTTTCAATCCGGTCCATTGTGTGAAAAACAAGAATTGTTTGAACATGTGAGATTCAATTAATGTTTTGTTTTCATCTTGAAAGTTTTTAAGAGCTTTCCTATCTCTTTTACGTAAACCATCGTCCCAATAATCCCAACTCAACCCACCGTTCACTTCTTTGATTGCCATAAATAATGCAAAATCGAATAACCAATCCTGTTCCTGATTGATAAATTGCTGAAACTTTTCAGTTATTTCCTCGGGTTGTTTTTGGACAAAATTGTTATAAGCACGATCAAGAAGTTTCAATTTCCACTGGATGACAGGTCCAAAATCAACGGATTCTGTAGAAAAATCAGGTCGATCTTGCAAATCTTCTAATAAAAGCAATCCTTCATCAATTAACAAGGTTGAACTGATCAGAAATGGATTTCCGGCAAACGCAGAAAAACATTGATAAGGAGAATCGCCATAACCAGTTGGACCCAGGGGAAGTAATTGCCATAAATTGCAGCCTGATTGAACAAGAAAATTCACCCATTCATAGGCTTCAGGGCCAATATCACCAATACCATCCGGACCTGGTAAGCTACTGGGGTGTAATAATATTCCTGACATTCGATTAGATTTCATATGGTAATCTCCTTGTTTGAACAAATTCACCCGATTTTACCAGATTTGTATTATAGTCGTCAGGGATTACATCCGGTCCAATAATTGCATTTGATTGAACTGTCCATCCGGATGGAACGATAGAATCTTTTCCAATCACAGTTATTTGGAAATCTGAGTTATTTTCACCAATCAAACAATTTTCACCAACTTTTACTCTTTTATCCAGAACACTACAGTTGATTATTGAATTCTTTTCAACCAGGCAATCTGTGAATAAAATAGATTGATCGATTTCGACATCATTCATAATGTGTACACCTGGTGAGAAAACACAATTCCTGACGATCGCACCGGATTCAATTACACATCCATCAGAGATCATACTGTTTTCTACAATTGCACCTTTTTTAATAAGCGCTGGTGGGCGTTCTTCAGTTCTGGTGTGAATAATCCATTTGGGGTTGTATACCTGAAAGGCTGTATCGTCTGATAAGAGGTCCATATTCGCCTGCCAATAAGCTTCCATCGTACCAACATCGACCCAATATCCACTATAAGGAAAGGCGAACACTCTGGCATTATTTTTAATCATGTTGGGAATAATATCCTTGCCGAAGTCATGAAAAGATCCGGAACGAATATGATCATTCCATAATTCCTGATTGAGTATTTCCTGTTTGAATAAATAAATGCCCATATTGATTGTGTTTGCGGGTGGATTTTCTGGTTTTTCAAGAAATTCAAACACACGGAAATTGTCATCATAGTGCATGATTCCATACCGTGACGCTTCTTCATAAGGAACCGTGATGGTAGAAATGGTTAGATCTGCATCATTGGAAAGATGAAAGTCGATCATTTTTCTATAATCCATTTCATAAATATGGTCACCTGATAATACTAAAATATGATCAGGATCCCCACGTTTAATGAAGGTGAAATTTTGCTGAACTGCATCCGCTGTGCCAATAAACCAATCTGATGCCTGAGCTTTGTATGGAGTAAGGATTCGGATACCACCGGAAATATCTCGATTTAAATCCCAAGGTGCGCCAGACCCTATATGTTCTATCAATGATTGCGGTCGATATTGCGCGAGCACCATCACATCGTTGATTTGGGAGTTGACACAGTTTGATAAGGGAAAATCAATAATTCGATATTTACCGGCGAAAAAAACTGCTGGTTTTGCTCGTTTTGAAGTTAGAACTTTCAGTCTGGTACCTTCTCCACCCGCCAGAATCACAGCTCTTATTTTCATTTCTCTCCTTCAATCAGCTTAATGTAAATACTCGCATACTCAATAGCTGATTTTTCCCAAGAAAAATCAGTTTGTAATCCATTGGACTGAATGATTTGCCATTTTTGTCGATCTTTATAATCTGATATAGCTCTTACTAAAGTTTGTGCCATAATTTCAGGGATTGGTTCTGAGAATAAATAGCCATTATTTTTTTGTGAATTATTTTCATCAATGATCGTGTCGCTTAAACCTCCTGTTGATCTAGCCAGAGGCACACAACCATAGCGCATCGCAATCATTTGAGTCAGTCCACAGGGTTCATACCTGGATGGAATCAAAATAATATCTCCACCTGCATACATACGTTTTGATAAATTTAAATCGAATCGTATGACAGATCTGACTTTTGAAGGCATTTCAACTTCCAAGCTTCTGCAGGCTGATTCAATAACAGGATCACCGGTTCCAAGTAAGATTGCCTGCCAGGAAGAATCAGCAACCATTCTTAATGCACTGATGGCTAAATCGACTCCTTTTTGCTGGTCCATCCTTGTGACCATGATAAAAAGTGGAATTTTATCGTCTTTTTCAAGACCAAATTCTGTTTGAAGAGCTAATTTATTTTTTAATCGTTTATCTAATTGTGTCGAGTCATAATTGAAGTGTAAATTGTTATCTGTAATCGGGTCCCATTTTGATTCATCCAAACCGTTAAGAATTCCTGCGAGGGTATCTTTCCGTTTATTCAAAAAATCCTGTAAACCACAACCGTAATCTGGAGTCAATATTTCGTTCGCATAATTTGGAGAAACGGTCAATAAAAAATCTGCAGCATACATTCCAATCGGAAGCGGAATGGATCGTGCCCATTCGGGCAGGTCAGAACAGGAACAATTTGGCAATCCAAATTCATTTAAAATTCTTTCAGATCCAGCGCCCATATAAGGCAAATTGTGCATGGACAAAACGGACTTTGTATTTCTAAAAAATGGGTCGTTAACTTTCCTTAGTTTTAAGTCATAGCAGGTAATGGCAGTATGCCAATCGTTGGCATGGATAATATCTACATGCCAATTTATGTTCTTCACCATTTCCAGCGCTGCGATAGAAAAAAAGACGTATTTTTTGGCATCATACTCGGGATTTGAAGAATATACATTTTGATCGGAAAGAATGGAACCACCCTCGATTAAATAAACAGGGACACCTTCAACACTGGTTAGAAACACCCTTGCAGGAATATTTCCATGACTGTGTTTGACCATAAAAGAAGACACTAATTGAACATTTTCCAGTTTTTGATTAATCATCGAATGGAATGGAATCACCAGTCGTATATCCAATTCATTTCCAGATAATTGATTGGGGAGTAAATTTTTTAACGCCTTGGGTAATGAGCCAGCTACATCGCCTAATCCTCCCACTTTAATTAACGGAGCTGCCTCTGATGCGATAAACAAAATATTAATTGGACGATTTTTTTTCACATAACTCTCCCGGAAATTCCATACAAACTTAAACTAATTCTATATAGTCTTTAGAAATTGTGGATTTATTCTGTAAACCTAATAACTCAATCAATTCAATAACTAATTTGGATTTAATTTCTGCGTCTAACCTGGACCAGGTTCTACTCTTGATTTCCAAATATGCACCTAAATTTGGAACAATGAAAGTGTCGACATTAATAAAGATTTCAGTATCTTTATAGCTTACCAGAAATCGTTTCCTATCTTTCTCCACTTCGATTGTGCTTGCAGGATTAAAATATTCTTTATAAAACCTCAAACTTTGCATTGCCGGTGCATAAAACCTGGATCTGGATAGCATCACTTCCTGAGGTAAATATTTTTCACTACTTTCTCCAATCAGCGTGAGCCGAGAGCGAACATTAATGACTTCATTCTTTTCTGATATGAAATGGTCTTCTCTATATCTTAAGCGACCCTGTTTAGGATCATCAAAAAAGAAGTAAGTGTCATATTCGTGGTAATGACGTTTCCGTTGAATACTCAATCCACTATTCAGTATTGAATTTGTTATTTCAGCAGGGTCATCAATACAAACTTTAATTTGGACTTCGAAGCTTTCCCCCTCCATTGTTCCACCAATAGCGACAAGTTTTGAGAGAATAGAAGATTCACGCTGGAACAAAAAAGTATCAATTTTTTGGGCATAATCCTGCCCCTGTTTCATCAAAGATTCTTCTTCGATGGTTAATAGTTGATGGTCTTTCATCAGCCATTTACCATTTACCATCAGATCAGAGACATCATTGGCTTTCGCAGCATAGACAACCTGGCTATAAAGGCTATCCTGAAGATGCCTGAACCAGGGAGAATTATGAATTTTCTTTATGTCAATCAGTATTAGATCTGCACGTTTTCCAGGCGTTATGGAACCGGTAATATCTTCCATGTGCAAAGCTTTAGCACCAATCCGGGTAGCCATAGCAATGGTGGTTTTAGCAGGGAGCGCAGTGGGATCTCCAGAAGATCCTTTCGCAAGGAACGTCGTTAATCGAATTTCCTCAAACATATCCAGGTCATTATTCGAAGCAGGACCGTCCGTTCCAATCCCAACGTTAATTCCTATGTCCATCATTTGTTTAACGGGGGAGATCCCGGAGGCTAATTTCAAGTTTGAGGAAGGATTATGCGCCACACCTGCATTTTTGGCTTTGAGCATTCGAACTTCACCTGGATCAATATGAACACAATGAGCGGCGATAACTTTCGCTTCAAACAATTTCAAGTGATCCATGTAAGGAATTACAGGCATTCCATGTTCAGCGACCACATTCTCGACTTCGCTTTGGGTTTCAGCCAGATGGATATGCAACGGGATATCATATTTTACGGCAATCTCTTTTGATTTTTCAATGATTTCTGGTGTACACGTATAGGGGGCATGGGGAGCGATTGCAGGAACAATAAGTGGATGGTTTTTCCATTTCTCTATGAATTTTATAGAGTAAGCTAAGGATTCTTCATAAGATTGAGCGTCCGGTGTAGGAAATTTGAGAATACTTTCTGAACAAACCGCACGTAAACCCACTTCAGCAGTCGCTTCAGCCACGTCATCCTCAAAATAATACATATCAGCAAAACATGTGATGCCGGATCGGATCATTTCTGCGCAGGCTAATTTAGTACCTAATTGAACAAATTCCGGAGTGACATATTCTCTTTCGACTGGCATCATGTAGCCTAACAACCATACGTCCAATCGCAAATCATCTGCCAATCCACGCAAAAGCGTCATGGGGACATGTGTGTGGGCATTAATCAATCCTGGCATTAATATTTTGCCGTTGGCGTCTATTATTTCACCAGCTGTATATGTTTCCAATATCTCAGATTCGAGTCCAACTGCTTTAATGACATCATTTTCAATTACCACGGCCCCGGGACAATATTGGTTGAATTCTTCATCAATCGTCAATACATTTGCGTTTTTAATTATCAATGATACTTTTTCCATTCGTTCCTCCGATCAGGTTAGTGTGAGTTGAGACCTTAAAAAGTGCATGATTGTATTTGCCGCCCAGGTTAATGCGAGATTATCATGCCCACCAAATTGAAAGGATTTATTAATTCTTTGGTCGGCATGAATATAGTTGATAGATAGCATTGCACTTTTTTCATTTGTTTTTGAGAGTTCTGCTACTAAGAGTATATTTGGATTGATCTGTTCGTAAAGGTTTTCCAGGCTTTTTTCAAGACTGTCTGCATTCTCAAGGTTATAATTTGCCGAATCTGAAATCAGAATATTATATTTTTGTAATAATTGTGTAACCAGTTGATCGGTTCCTTTTTCAATCAAACATACTTTCATATTCAAATTGAGCAATATCCTGGCAATGACTTCGTCAAGAGTATCTTCATTAAATCCAAAAATAAAACCACCCAATCTTTGTGTGATTATGTCCATAATGTTTGAGATCATTTTTTCTGCCTTTGTTTTATTAATAGCCTTGGCTGTGATTCTAATGTCGGTTTGACCTGGATATGCAACGATACCAACAGTTGGGTTGGAAAGCGTTTCTAAATCAGCGATTTTTTCATCAATGACTGATTCCCCAATTCCGGATGTATGAATTACGAAGGTTTGTATTACATATTTATTGTTAAACTGAGCGCGAAGAATACCTTTCACTTGATTTTCTAACAAGTATTCCAATTCTTTTGGTACACCAGGTAATGAGATGATCAATCCATTTTCAATTAGACAATAAAAAGCTGGTGCGGTTCCCACAGCATTTTCAATTGCGATAGCTCCCATAGGAATATAGGCTTGTTTTTTGTTATTTTCCGTAGGTCTTCTGCCAAACCGCTCAAACCGTTGTTTAATTTGTTCCCAGAGTTCTGGCAGAAACTCTAATTCAGTGCCAATTGCTCTGGCAATTGCATTTCTGGTGGGATCATCAACCGTTGGACCCAGACCTCCGGTTGTTATGACAATATCTGATCGCGATAATGACTCCATTACGGTAGATGTTATTCGATTTTCATTATCGCCAATCATGGTTGTACGATATAGGTCTATACCTTCATTGCGCAAGAAGCGGGCTATATATCGTGTGTTTGTATCCTGAATTTCCCCTAATAAAAGCTCTGTCCCGATCGTAATAATTTCGGCTGACGGCAAAATCCCTCCAAATATGACATCCAAGATAATAATTGTGCAAGCAATTAACCAGTTATAGTCAAGTTTAGCACGAATTTAAATTCGAATCTCTTCAAGCATGATAGAATTTTTAATCAATTATGGATAAACAGGAATTAGCCCATTGGGGTGAAGAAACAGCACAAAAATATCTTAAAGCTAGAGGTATTCGAATCGTTGAAAAAAATTATCGAACCCCATCCGGGGAGATCGATTTAATTGGGTTTGAAAATGATGATTTGGTTTTTTTTGAAGTAAAAACCCGATCTTCCATAAAATTTGGGTATCCTGAAGAAGCTGTTAATACAAAAAAAATTGAAAAAATTGAAATGGTAGCCAATGAATATTTGGATCATCTTTCTGCAAATAATCTAAACTGGCGGATAGATACAATCGCGATCATTCGAAGCCCACACACCCAGAAATTTCAAATCATGTGGTTTAAAAATGTGGAAGCGTAATTTAGAAAAACCAGTAATTTTCATTGTTGGACCAACCGCATCTGGAAAGACAACACTCTCTATCCAATTAGCTACCATATTGAATACCGAGGTCATATCTGCGGACTCAAGATATTTCTATCGAATGATGGATATTGGGACTGCTAAGCCTGATGAAAATGAGATGGGAAATATTAAACATCATATGATTAATATCGCAGATCCGGATGAGACAATCAGCGTGGCTGTTTTTAAAGAACAAGTTACTGAGATTATTGCGAAAATGCATCAGGAGTCAAAAATTCCAATTGTCGTTGGAGGAACCGGGCAATACATTCATGCAATTTTACATAATTGGGAAATGCCTGAATTAGAGTCGGATCATGAGTTGCGAGAACTTCTTGAAAATTACGCAGAACGCTTTGGAAAATTAAAGTTATATGAATTTCTTCAGAAGGTTGACCCCGAGGCTGCGAAAATCATCGATTTTAGAAATTTACGCAGAACGGTTCGTGCGATTGAGGTAATGTTGAAAACTGGATACCGCTTTTCAGAGCAACGTAAACAGCAAGCATCCTGTTATAGCCAAAAGATTATTGGAATCCGATGGGATCGATCCGTTTTATACCAACGAATTGATGGTCGAATTGAAAAGATGATAGAAAATGGATTCATAGAAGAAGTGAGAAGATTGATTGATTTGGGTTATTCTTCGAAATTACCATCCATGTCTGCCATTGGATATCGGGAACTTGCGGGATATATCCAAGGTGAGAATTCACTTGAAGAAGCTATTATTTTAATGAAACGAAATTCGCGTACGTATGTTCGTCGCCAGTCAAATTGGTTTAAAGACAATGATCCCAATATTAAGTGGTTTGAGAGTGATGGATTAGATTACAGAATAGTCGTTGATTATATAAAATCTGAAGGGGGGTGGATAAAACCGGAATAAAAAAAGCACTGGTGTGAACCAGTGCTTTTATCTGAATTATGCTTTTAGTAATTCCGGCACACCACTCTTCTTAGGGGAGGGTGATGGGAAGATTTTTTCAAATTCTTCTTTTGATAAAGTTTCAACTTCTAATAATTTTGTAGCTACATCGTCCAATTTTTCACGGTAATCTGTCAGAATTTGCTTCGCTTCTCGATAGGCATCATTCACGATGGAGCGAACTTCCTTATCAATTTTTTCAGCAACATTCTCTGAGTAATCACGTTGTTCGGAAATTTCGCGACCTAAGAAAATTAATTCTTCTTTTTGACCATAAACCATTGGTCCCAGGTCTTCACTCATGCCCATTCGCATGACCATTGTCCTGGCTAATTTGCTGACCCGTTCAATATCATTGGAAGCACCTGATGTAATATCATCAAACACTAATTCTTCTGCTGCTCTTCCGCCAAGGAGCCCTACCATATCTGCAAACATTTTCTTCTTTGCCATCAATAATCGGTCTTCCTGAGGTAACGCGAGAGTATATCCTGCAGCCATTCCGCGTGAAATAATCGATACTTTTTGAACCGGGTCACCATTTGGTAAAACATGCATGACTACGGCATGTCCGGCTTCATGGTACGCAACAATCCGCTTTTCTTCCTGACTGATCAAACGACTTTTTCTCTCAGGTCCGGCGATCACTCGCTCAATAGATTCTTCAAATTCACTTTGTCCAATCAGAGTCTTATTTCGTCTGGCAGCCAAAATTGCGGCTTCATTAACCAGGTTTTCGAGATCTGCACCTACAAAGCCTGGGGTTGAACGGGCGATTACACTTAAATCGATGTTGTCTTCCAGAGGTTTTCCTCGCACGTGTACTTTGAGAATAGCTTCTCTTCCACGTACATCGGGTCTGTCAAGTACGACACGGCGATCAAAACGGCCGGGTCGTAGCAAGGCAGGATCAAGAATATCGGGCCTGTTGGTAGCTGCCATGATGATAATGTTCGTATCGGTGTCAAAACCATCCATTTCCACTAACATCTGATTTAATGTTTGTTCACGTTCGTCATGGCTCCCGCCTAAACCAGCACCGCGTTGACGTCCTACTGCATCAATTTCATCTACAAAGACGATACAGGGTGAATGTCGTTTGGCTTGATCAAATAAATCGCGAACGCGACTGGCGCCTACACCGACAAACATTTCAACGAACTCTGAACCTGAGATAGAAAAGAATGGAACACCTGCTTCGCCTGAGACTGCTTTGGCTAACAATGTTTTACCTGTTCCTGGAGGACCAACTAATAAAACACCTTTCGGTATACGTGCTCCTAAAGAAATAAATTTTTGAGGTTCGCGTAAAAACTCGACAACCTCTTTCAATTCTTCCTTTGCCTCTTCCACACCGGCCACATCTACAAAAGTTACAGTAGGATGATCACCGGTGAACATTCTGGCTTTCGATTTTCCAAATGACATGGCAGCATTATTACTGCCTTGCGCTTGCCGGAAAATGAAAAAGAATGCGCCACCTAAAATTAAGAAAGGTAGAATATACCCCAAGGCGGTCAGTACACCAACCCATGCACTAGGCGCTTTGATGACGATGCGGATTTTATCAGGATTCAAATCTTCCTGGGTTACCCCAAGATTTAATAATTGTTCTACCAATGTCGCTGTAGATTCTTTGGTTGACAAACCCTCACGCGCATCTTCCAGATATTTCACTCTTAAACGATTTTCGCTTTCTTCAACCTCAGAAATTTTTCCAGCTCGAATATCTGCTGCAATCTGATTGATGGTTAAAGTTTCTACACTACTACGCTGACTGAAACTATAGAATGCCATAACAATGATGGCAATAAATAGCAGCAAGTAGATTATATACGATTGATTTCTTGAATTCACTATGCCTCCCACAAGGAAAGTCTTTTTTCTTTTAAAAGATTATACCAATCTACCTATATATTGGCTATTTTTTGATAATGTTTTTGGTATATCTTATGAATTTCTAATAAAAACTCTACATCTTTCGTCAAAAGTTAATTTTTCAAAGATTTAATTGTTCTGGTTTGTTAAGATTTCGATGTAAATAACTGGATCAAATTTCATTGAGATATGATTTCCAGGGTCTTTACCATTTGATTTATGTGAATACGATCATGTTGGGCAATAAACTTAATTAATTCTGAGGTTGGAGTAGGTCCAAAAATTGCATGGTTGATTGATTTATTCCATTGCTGTGGTGTTAAACTCTCGATCACTCCAATTAAAGATACTCTGTTATGGATAAATCTCAATAATTCTTTCTCAGGATCATTTAAAATATATTCTCTTTCATCTGCCCATTGATCTGTAAGTGCAGCTTCGATGAATGAATTACTTTCATACGTTATCAATTTAATACGAGGAATATTTACTTCTTGATCGACATCAGCCATATGCGAAATAATTTCAATTAATGCCCATTCATCTGCTTTTGGTCGTTGTGAGAAAAGAGATGGGGAGATTTGCATTCTTAAAAAAGAATCCATATTAGCGGCAGTAGCTCGTAAAATTGCTATTAATGCTGCTTTAGAATTATTCAATTCAAATTCATGGTTATTCGAATGTAAATGATTGATCCAATCCAGTACATTTTCCAATGTTCCTGAAGAACTCAGAGGATTTAATGTTAATTTGGACTGATCAGGTGGATTGCCTATGTAATAGGTTGGAATTCCTAAAATTTCTGCAGGTAAAATATCCATATCCCATTCATTACCAATCATGACGACGGGTTCATCTGGCCAACCAATTTTTCCCAGGATTTCAGCAACAAACTCAGGCCGTGGTTTTGTAAAATGAAATTCTTCAAAATTTGTCACATATTCAAACTGGTTAATATCGATACCTAAATTTGCCCAATTTATTCGATGATCAATCGCGATTTTTGGAAAAAGAGGATTGGTCGCTATTACTAATTTGTCTTCTTTTTCTGATAAATGCTTAATAAGGGAGGCTGCATGTGCAATCTCGTTTGTTAATGGTGCTAATTTTGGAAACTCACTTTGATAAAAATTAAAAATTCTAAGTTCAAGGATTTCCTTGTCGGCGCCAATTAAGGGATAAAAATAATCATCAAAACATTCCTCCAGGGTTCTGGATGGATCAACATTATTGATCATTTTCTCAGTCCCATTTAATATAGCAGCAGGAAGTTCTTTAGGAGAATAATATTCAGATAAATATTGCCCAAGGCGATGAAGGTAGGCGGGTAAGAATGTCTCCATTGGATTTCCAAGGAGTGTATCGTCCAGATCAAATAAAATAATCAATTATTATCCCTCAAGAAAAATATCTGGTAATGGATGACATTGTCCACAACCAATATGTGGTTCTTTAACTTTTGTTTTACTTTTTTCACAATAAGCGGAAACATTCATGCGTTTGATAAAACCGAAGTCTTTCTTAATCACACCTGATAATTGCATATGTTGACAGGCATTTGCCAGTAATATATCGGGAACTGGACAAGACTTACAAATTTTTGTTGACCAATTCAGTTTGGAATTTGAATCGGTGATTAAACGACATTCTTCAAAGTTTCGTCCTCGGAAATAGTCACCAAAAAAGAAGCGACATTCCTGACCGTAAGGAGTTCGCATATCTATTGGGTTACACGGGTGATATATTCACCAGTTCTAGTGTCGATTCTGATCACATCCCCGGTTGAAATAAAGTAAGGCGTGTAAACAGTTGCTCCAGTTTCGACTTCGACCTTTTTTGTTTGACCGGTTGCAGTATCGCCTTTAACGGCAATTTCAGCATAAGTTACTTCAAGGTCTACAGAGATGGGTAATTCAATATCAATTGCTTTTCCATTATAAAAAGTGATCTTCACTTCCATGTTTTCTTTGAGAAAGTCTGTTGAATCAACAAGAATTTCAGATTGTAATGGATATTGATCAAATGTATCATTATCCATAAAATAATAAAATTCACCATCATTGTATAAGTATTGGGCGTTATGATAGTCAAGACGTACATCCTGGACTTGTTGCCCGGAATTGAATGTCTTTTCAATCGTTGAGCCAGTAATCATATTTCTGGCTTTGATTCTGATGGTAGCTGATCCGCGACCAGACTTATTGTGCCCATAATCCAGCACTTTGTAAAGATTTCCATCTAATTCAAAAGTTACACCTTTGCGAAGTTCATTGACATCGATCATAAAAACACCTTCTAAATCTAAAATAATTAGCTAGATTATAGTCCACGCGCTAATGGGTGACAAGGTTGGATATTTGTGCACGCTGGGTAAAAGGAGATAAGGGAATAAATGTACAAATTCGTAATAAAAGATTTAATAAAAATGGGGCTGCGTTTGCAGCCCCAGGGAATTTAGGTAATTTATCTTAATTTAGGTTCGATTATTCCGTAACCACCATCCCTTCGGTGATACAGAATGTTGATACTTTCGGTATTCATGTTGAAAAATACAAAGAAATTTTCATGACCCAACATTTTCATTTGTTCTATTGCTTCCAATTCATCCATAGGGATCAAAGAAAATGTTTTCCTGCGGGTAATTTCAGGAACTTCCTCTTTCTCTTCATATTCTGGAAGTTCTGAAGCCAGTTCTGAAAGTGGCGTACCGTCACCGCGTCCCCGCTGTCGTTTCCCTTTAAGGCGGGCGATTTGTCTTTGCATTTTTTCCACAGATTCGTCAATCGCCGCAAATATATCATCGGCTCGTTCTTCAGTACGAAGGATGTATCCCTTTCCACGAATGGTAATTTGAGCTACCTGACGATCGGAAGCGTTTCTGGCAGATTTAATATATGAGAGGTCAACTCTGGTTTCATCAATGTCATTCAAATATCGATAAAGTTTTGTGATTTTTTTGTTCACATACTCTTCTAATCTTTCATTCATTTTAAGATTTTTGGTAAAGATATCGACCTTTGTTGCCATTTTATTCCTCCTGGATCAAAAATTTTGTGCAGTTACGACATCGTTAAGTTGATCACTAAAACCATTACGGGTATGAACAGCACGAGCCAATGTTAATCCAACTATATCTTTTGCCCCAGCATTTTTCAACGCTTTTGCACAAGCTTCCAATGTTGATCCGGTAGTTGAAACATCGTCAATTAAAAGAATGTTTTTTCCATTTACCTCATCGGAATCCGCGATAAAAGCTTCGGATACATTTATTAAACGCTCGTGTCGATCCAGACCAACTTGAGAACTGGTGTCTTTAAATCGACGCAGCGACTGCTTTTTTATTGGTTTATTGATCATCATAGAAAATGGTAATGCAAGCAAAAAAGACTGATTGTAACCACGATCATGTAACCTTTTTTTGCTTAATGGTACTGGTATTACCATATCAATATCCATTTTATTTTTATTGTACAATTCCACGAGATAAATTGCCAGCACTTCTGCTATACCAATATCGCGATGATATTTCAATTTTTGAATGGCTAATGAAAGTGGGGGTTGGTAGAATGAAAAAGACCTGATCATTTTCAGGCTTTTTAAATGATCATTACACTCCTGGATATTGTGTTGTAAAAAAGTAAGTGGTTCACCACATTTTTCACAAATTTGCCCTTCCAATAATCGGACCTGATGGGAACAATCAGGACAAAACCTTTCCCCAACCAACCCACAACCAGCACAATGAGGTGGAAATAAAAAGTCAATGAATTTCCATATTGATCTATAAAGAGGTATGCTAAGAAATGGGTATTCTACCCAGAAAGACATTGGACTCCTTATAATTTACTGGAACATACCACCGAGAGCAGATTGCATTAATCTGATGGCGGCTGGTGTTAATAGTACGATCATTAATGATGGGAATATTAATAATCCCATTGGGATAAGCATTTTGATGGGGGCTTTATGAGCTTCTTCTTCTGCCATCTGTCTTCTACGAATTCGCATCTGATCTGCCTGAATTCGAAGAACCCTGGATAAAGATACACCTAATTGTTCACTTTGTATGACTGCAGCGACAAAACTTGTCATTTCCGGAAGACCAATGCGGTTTGACATATCCCTTAATGCTTCTCTTCGAATTTTTCCAAGTTGAATTTCCTGTATTACTCTGGCAAATGCCATCGATAACTGGCTTTCCCATTTTTCACTGACCTTATGCATGGCTGCATCAAAACCTAAACCAGCCTCAACGCAAATTGTTAATAAATCCAATGCATCTGGCATGGCTTTTCGTATTTCTTTTTGTCGTCTCGAAATTCTTGAAGACAAAATCATACTGGGAAAATAAAAACCTATAAGACCAAAAAGTAAGGACAATAATAATTTTCTTCCTAAAGGCCAACCTGTTGATCCAATGGAAAGCACAAATAATATGATACCGCCAAAGAAAACCAAACCAATAAATTGGGTAGCGAGAATGATGGTTGGATCGACAGCCGAGGATACTCCTGCTAATTCTAATTTTCTCTCAATGGATTGCATAGCGTTTTGAGGAGTAAATCGAATTGCCAGTTCACCTAATTTTCTTGCAATCGGATAAATGACTCTTTCTTGAAATGGCAGAGAAAGTTCTAACTTCCTCAATTCCAATGGACCATCATTAAGGTTTATTTCATCTAATCTTTCATTGAGAACCCGATTTTCATCAAATTCTGGGCTTCGCAGACCAATCACGGTGAGAATGATGGCGATTACGATGACTGTGACCAATACTATAATTAATATAACCATAATCAAACCTCCAGGACTTTCTTAGACTTCAATATCACCTAACTTATTCATTGCAAAGTAACCAGCGATAATCAGCAATCCTGCTACGACCAGTGCAATAATTCCACAAATACCACTTTCTGGTTCAAAAAATTCCATGATATATTCTCGATTTAATAAATAGAGAATGCCTATTACAAACAAGGGTAACATTGATAGGAACCGGCCAGAATACATAACCTGAGTCGTTAATACTCTGATTTCGCCTTTAATTCTGATACGTTCTCGAATTGTGTAGGAGATCGAGTCCAGGATTTCAGCCAGATTACCACCAACTTCACGTTGAACATTAATCGCAGTGATGGTTAAATCGAGGTCATCACTTGGTATTCTTATTAATAAGTTTTCAAGTGCTTTTTCCATTGAAACACCCAATTGCATTTCCTGGATTACACGTCGAAATTCATCAGAGATTGGAGGAGGTAATTCTTTTGAGACCGCTTCCATCGCCTGCATGGTGGAAAAACCAGCTCGTAAACCGTTGACCATTAGATTTAACATATCAGGGAGTTGTTGATCAAATTTGATCAAGCGTTTGTTTTGCTGGGATTTCAAATACATATTGGGCAGGTATAAACCGACCGCTGCACCAATTAGAAGGACTACAATATTTTTTCCACCAACATACCAGAGTACAAATCCTACAAGGGCCGCACTGATAACTGTAAAAAAAATAAATTCACCGGGTTTGAATTTCAAATCAGCTCGTGAAAGACTATTAGAAATCCTATCCCCTAAGGAGGATCTTTCAACCCTGTTATTCAGCCAATCGACTAACGGTCTGGCTCTATCCCGCTCTGATAAAAGTTCTTCATCCTCAATATATTTTCCTAATCGGTTCATTTCAGCAGCACGACGGTCAACGGTTATAGAAACCACCACGCCGATAATTAGAAGAATCACAGCAAGGCCGCCAACGACTGATAAAATTAATATTGGATTGATTTGTGTTAATAATTGGGCGATATCCATCGATACCTGCTTTCAAAAAACTTATCTGCGTCTTTCACCAATACCAAAAATGGATGGTGTAAGATGAATGCTTGATTGTTCAATCTTGTCAATAAATTTGGGGCGAAGTCCTGTTGGCCTTAATCGACCAACAACTTTTCCATTTTCATAACCAGCCTGTTCGAAGGAAAAAATATCAGTCATAGTGATAATTTCGCCTTCCATGCCAGATACTTCGGTGATTTGGGTTACTTTTCTGGATCCATCACGCATACGAGATTGATGGACCACCAGATCAATAGCAGAAGCTACCTGTTCACGGATGGCACGAACTGGAAGGTCCATCCCAGCCATAAGAGTCATAGTTTCCAGACGTGCTAAGGTATCTCTGGGACTATTTGAATGCAAGGTGGTCATTGATCCATCATGACCAGTATTCATTGCCTGCAACATATCCAGGGCGGCCTCATCTCGAATTTCACCTACGATGATACGGTCTGGTCGCATACGTAATGTATTGATGACCAATTGTCGAATTGTGACTTCACCTTTGCCTTCAATGTTTTCTGGCCGCGATTCAAGGGTTACAACATGTTCCTGGCGCAATTGAAGCTCGGCTGCATTCTCAACAGTGATGATGCGTTCATCCGCTGGGATAAATCCTGACAATACATTCAACAGCGTCGTTTTACCAGAACCGGTTCCACCAGAAATTACAATGTTAATCCTTGATCTTACACAAGCATCCAAGAATTGAATACCTTCAGGTGTGATTGAACCAAAATCAATCAGGTTCTCAACAGTAATCGGTGTTTTGGCAAATTTTCGGATGGTTAAAACCGGACCAACCAACGAAAGAGGTGGAATAATAGCATTGACACGAGATCCATCGGGTAAACGTGCATCAACATATGGGCTTGATTCATCAATACGTCTGCCAAGTGGGGATACGATCCTTTCGATTATTCGCATAACGTGTTCGTTATTTTCGAAAGCCATTGGTTCACGAATGATCTTTCCAAATCTTTCAATGTATATATTTTTTGCTCCGTTGACCATGATTTCAGTAATCGTCTCATCTTCAAGAAGCCGTTGCAAAGGTCCAAAACCGAGTATCTCTGCCGTTATTTGCTCAAACATTCTTGAGCGTTCTGGTCTTGATAGAATAATGTTTTCTTCGTTAAGTATCTGTTCAAAAAGTTCCTGAATTGTCTTTTTTACTTCTGCAGTCTGACTTACATCCATACTTGGATCAAGTGTACTGATTAATTTTGTCTGAACACGATTTTTTAAATCCTGATAAGTATCACTTGTCGTCGTAGGGGATGGGGCAGATACACGTCTTGATTGAAGAACAGGATTTCTCAATGGTTCCGATCCACCTGGTTTTTGTGGAGGGTTGTTTGAATTCTCATTTTGGATTCGTCGTAATATCGACATAATATTTCCTTAATACTAAGATTTAAACTAATTCTTCAATGTGCGTTGCAATTTTTTCTTTTATTTTCTCGCTAATAGCATAAATGCTTTTTGCGATTAATGTAGTCTTGTTTTCAATAATGAAAGGTACCCCTCTATTGATTGAGGTGGTGACAATTCTTTCCTCTAAAGGAATTACACCTTCAATGATTTGTTTCAAGCTTTCGCTAATTCTTTCCGGAGAAATGGCTATTCTTTTATCAAAACGATTTAGAACAAACAATATTCTTTTTCGATTGATTCCAGATTGATCAGAGAGACTGAGGAAAGAGTTTGTACTTTTTATGGAAGGGATGTCCTGTGTAGCTATTAAAACAATTAAATTTGCAATGTCCATCGCTGATTGCACCACATCAGTGAGATACGGGGTGGTATCGACGATGATGTATTCATAAATCCTTTGCAGGTATTGAAGTACTTTCTGAAATTGATCCGAGGAGACCTGGTCAGCAAACTCTGGTCTGGGTGGCGAGGCTAATACTCTTATATTTGATAATGAATGTGTAATCAAGACCTCGTTGATAATATCAGGATCCAACTCATCGGCGCGAGGAGCTAGATCGAGTATCGTATTTCTGCCTTGCTCATTCAAAAAGACAGCAACATCTCCAAACAATAGGTTCCCGTCTACAATAACCGTTGGGGAACTTTCACTATGTAGAGCCACAGCAAGGTTTGTGGCGATGGTTGTGCATCCCACCCCCCCTTTTGGGCTATAAACTACAATTATTTTCCCTAATCTCCCTGTGCGTGCAGCAGATGTCTCACTACTCTCAATAACCAACTGGGCTTTTTGTTTTTCTTCAATTGCCAGTTTTCCCGCTTGACGAATGGCATTTGTTAGTTCGTCAATTAATGGAGGTTTTGATAAGAAGTCTCTTGCACCAGCCAGCATTGCACGGCGCATGTATCCAGAGTCGTATTGAACAGAAAGGATAATAATCTGGATATGAGGATGTTTACGCCGGATATTTTCAGTGGCTACCAGCCCATCCATATCCGGCATATTGATATCCATGACAATTACATCAGGCAATTTTTGAGACGCAAGATCAATTGCTTCTTTCCCGGTTCTGGCTTCTCCAATGATCTCAATTTTCGGGTCGAATTGCAGCATTCTGCGAATATTTTCGCGTGTTTCCGTAATGTCATCAACAATAACTACCCGAATTTTTTCTGGATTCGCCATATCTATCCTCTTTGTTCCATTTTTAAGATTATTAGATCAAAAATTGCCATTTAGGGTTGTTCTGTTAATGGCGCATACACACCTCGTCTTGATTCAAGAGCAAACGGCAGTTTTGCAGGGAGTGGTATATTCTTTTGATCCATCAAATATTGTTGGGTAACAGCATCTGTAAGAATGGTCTGTATGTTATTTGGATTTCGAAGTGCCAGTGTGAGCATGATATTTGCTTTTTTCATGTAAGTCAACACTACGGCGTCCTGTGGTGAAACAACCAACGTAACAATATCCGGAGCCGGTATTTCAGGTGCTGGTTGTGCCTCTTCTCCCTCGGGAACGACAACTTGATCTGCGGGAGTAGGTTCTTCGCCAGATAATGGGAAATTACCCATTCTGAGGACAATGGCATCCTGAATGACATTCTGACAAACTAGCCTTGGCCGTTGAGGTTCAGAAGGAACTACATATACTGGTTCGTTAAGCGTAGGATCTAATTCAGTTCGACCTTGCGTTGATCCTGGTCCACCACTAGCAATAATCACTGTCAAAGATTCAGTGCTGCTTTCTGCAGTTAGAATTTGTTTGGTAACCGACCCGGTATAATTGGGGAGAATAGACTGGTTCTCAGGATCAACATCCACTAATAACATGCAGCCAATAACCATGACGTGATCCCCAGCTCGGGGGGCATAAGCAATCATGGATTCTCGGTCAATCATGACTGATAGAGCTGTTTTATCAACGGGTATATCAAAGGCAGCAATCGATCCACCCGTTTCACCGTCGATTAACATCCTGGGTGTAAGAGGCATTCTTGCTTCTAATGGATAAATTGCTCTCTTCCCAACTACTGATTCCATTTCGGTAAAGAATGTACCGGCAACCAGTTCATTTTTTGGGAAAGGAATCATCGTAACCACACTTTCGTTGATCACTTCCCCACGATTTACAAATTGGGTCGTAATCACGATATCAACCATTTCCTCAATTTGAATTTGAGGAGAATCCTCCGCAACAGGTTCTGCGGGTTGTAATAACGGTCTTAACCGTAACCACACCACAGCTGCTGCCGCAACGATAACAATCAACAATAACGCAATAATGATAAAAATTCTTCCGCTTTTTCTTCCACTGGTAGCCATCTACGTCTCCTTAGGTTTTGAATAGGAAAACTAACCTGATGATTTATTATACGGCAATTGAATCGTATAGGAAAATGATTTTTGTTGTGGGATCATTTAAGTTTTCCCCTGCGATTTGTCAATATAATAATTATATAAAATAATTGCAATTATTATGCCACTTATTGTAAAAAATACAAAATGAATTACCATATTATTATATCTTCATTAAAAACAAAAGACCTCAATTGAGATCTTTTGTTTTTAGTTTGGTTCAATGATTTTATATTGCGGATACAATGTTGCTGAAGATGTTTCCGATTGCTGGGCCGAGCAACGCAAGGATAACAATAACAACAACTGCTACTAAAACAAGAATTAAAGCATATTCGACGAGGCCCTGTCCTTTTTCTTTTGGAGCAAATAACATGTGATTTTCCTCCTTTCTTCATTATAATAAGAATTTTCCTGCTGTCATTATACAATAATCTTTTTTATTTTCAAGTAAGTAAAAATTACAGTTCCCTAACAAGTAAAAAAAAAATAGATCCCAGCTGGGACCTATTTTTTTGGTGACAGAAAGAAATTATATTTGTGAGACAATGTTACTGAAGATATTGCCGATTGCTGGGCCAAGCAAAGCAAGGATAACAATAACAACAACTGCTACTAAAACAAGAATTAAAGCATATTCTACGAGGCCCTGTCCTTTTTCTTTCGGTGCAAACAACATGTAATTTTTCTCCTTTCATATCAAATTGGGATTATTTACCTAGATTATATTATATCTGAAAAAATATTAAAATCAAGCATTAAAAATTACAAATAACAAACAACAAACAATCTTTATGATTTTTTTTTCTTCGTTTCCAGCTTTTATGGTTATACTAATTGTGACGGTTTTCTGTTATTTGAGAGTTCCATTCTGGTTTGTTTTTGAGTAATTACAATTTTGATCGGAACTCTCTCTTTTTGCAAATTTCTTTTCTATGGATTTTTGTGACTGTAACGAACAATTCAGCAAATATTGCAAAAAAAAAGAATAAGCTATAATAATGAATATGCATTCGGGCAATAATTTCAGGAGGTATGATGAGCGATTTGTTTAATCGAATAACTGATGATCAAGATATTTTTAGAAAATTATTCAGCAAAATTCCTGGCTTCAGTGGTTATGTAGAAAGAGAAAATCGAAGAGCTGCAGACAAGATTCTTCGTGAGGCTATAGCGGATCGTTTTGAAGAAATGTGGCAAAGAATATCCAGTATTCAAACCGATTTGATTAGTTCTGGTGGGCTAGAATTTATTGATGATATCGAACGGGCTGCAATCAAAATTCGACAATTTATTGATCGAATTCGACATGCATCTTATGGTTATTCTCCTTTCTTTAATGCTACCAAAATCAATGAAGAGGAATTATCAAAGGTATATGAGTTTGATTTAGCTTTACTGGAAAATGGGGATGGCGTGGCGAGAGCAATTGATAATATTGAATCATCAATTGGAACTGATGGCCTACCAGCAGCGATCCGGCATCTGACGACTCTATCCCAACAAACAATTGATGTTTATAACCGACGATCAGAAATGATGATGGGTGGAATTGATTCCGCAGAAAACAATTAATTTCTCGTAAACAAAATGGAGAATTACTATGGCTAGAATTTTTGATGTAGTTGAATATGCAAGTGAAATGAAGGACGAAATAGTCCGCCGTTTTCCAGAGACAGGTGTCGCTGATTTGCGAATTGGTTCCCAGGTAATCGTTAGAGAATCTCAGCGTGTGATTTTCTATCGTGATGGTAAAGCATTAGATGAGTTTGGTCCTGGTAGACACACCATCATAACTGCAAATATCCCAAAAATAATCAACCTGATCGGTAAAGCATTTAATGATCGTACGCCTTTCACTGCTGAAGTTTATTTTGTTTCAATGCGAGAATTTGCAGATAGAAAGTGGGGTACCCCACAACCAATATTGGTAAGAAATCCAGGCATGGGTTTAGGTGTAGCTTTGTTGCAGGGTTTTGGTAACTATAGCTTTCAGGTAAAAGACCCACAACAATTCGTCACACAGATCGTCGGTGCCAGCGGTGTTTATCGAATGGCAGATATCGAAGGTCGCTTACGATCCATGCTTCTATCCAAATTGCAGGATTTATTGGGTGAAACCGCTGCTGGAAAAAGCGTAGCCGAATTAATTGGCTTGACTGAAGAAATTGGCGCTGCAGTCAGAGCAAAAGCGCAGGACGATTTTGCGGCGATAGGTCTATTATTAAAATCTTTCTATATATCCAATCTAAAACCCAGTGATAAGTCCGCGGAAGAATTACGTGCGATGGGTATGCTGGACATGCAGACTTACACGCAACTACAGGCAGCTGATGCTTTACGGGAAGCTGCACGCAACGAAAGTGGTGGTGCAGGTTTAACCGCTGGCATTGGAGCAGGTGTTGGATTAGGGGGAGTGATCTCTCAGTCTTTACAGGGAATGACTGGATCACAGACCGGTGCCGGGGGTGGTGGACAAATACCTTCACCTCAGGCTGGATTACCAGATGTGATGACACCTTCAGAGGCAGCATCTGCTTTGAAAGTATCAGAGGAAGATGTTCTGGCAGCGATAACAGCTGGCGATTTGAAAGCCAGGAAAATAGGCGCTGCCTATAGAATAAGTAAAGAAGCGCTAGAAGAATTCCTAAAAGGATAATTTTAAAAAAGAACCGGCACAATCCCGGTTCTTCTACCTTCTTTAATTTATTCAATAATTTTAAGTTCTAAATAATTTTTGATTTCTTTTTGGGGAGCATTAATGAAACTTCACGAGTACCAATCAAAAAAAATAATTGATCGTTTTGATGTTCCTATCCCTAAAGGCAGAGTCGCCAACATCGCCTCAGAGGCAAAACAGATTGCAGAAGAATTAGGTGGAAGAGTTGTTATAAAATCTCAGGTGCTTGTTGGCGGTAGAGGAAAAGCGGGGGGTATAAAACTTGCCAGGGATCCAAACCAAGCTAAAGAATTAGCAACTGAGATTTTAGGGATGGAAATCAAAGGATTACCTGTACGAAAGATATTGGTAGATGAAATTGTTGAAATTGATCAAGAAATATATCTGGGAATTACCAACGACCGAACCTGCAGACAACCCATTGTGATTGCCTCTTCGTCGGGTGGCATTGATATCGAGGAAGTTGCCCAAATCTCACCAGAAAAAATTTTCAAGTTGACTATTGATCCATTATTAGGATTACAGGATTTTCAAGTGAGGGACATCGCTCTGGGAATAGATCTCAGACGTGAGTATTGGAAACAATTTATCAAAATTCTTCGTGGACTTTATAGAGCATACCTGGAAACGGATGCCACTTTAGCGGAGATTAATCCTTTGGTTGTCACCAAAAATAAGCGATTAATTGCCTTAGATGCCAAAATGATCATTGATGATAATGCATTATTTAGACATCCGGAAATGATGGAATTGCGAGATTTGGACGTGGAAGCTCCAGCTGAAATTGAAGCACAAAAATACGGATTATCCTACATAAAACTGGATGGAGATATTGGTTGTATGGTAAATGGTGCTGGTCTTGCCATGGCAACAATGGATATCATCAGTCAATTTGGGGGTAAGCCATCCAATTTCCTGGATATAGGTGGTGGTGCTGGAGCGACGAAAGTGGCTGCTGCGCTACGGATCATTCTCTCTGATCCAAACGTTAAGGTTATACTGATCAACATTTTTGGTGGGATTACCCGTTGTGACGAAGTAGCCAAAGGATTATTATCTGCATTGGCGGATGTAAAGACTAAAGTTCCAGTAGTTGTCAGATTAGTGGGAACGAATGCTGAGGAAGGACTCGAATTGCTTGTCAATGAAAAAATTCAGACAGCTAACACATTAGTGGAAGCAGCGAAAATTGCTGTTCGTCTTTCAACAGGCGGTGCAGCATGAGTATTCTTGTTAATAAGTACAGTCGAATTCTGGTTCAGGGTATAACAGGAAATGAAGGAAATTTTCATGCCTGGCAAATGTACCAATATGCAAACAATGTGGTGGCAGGCGTTACACCAGGAAAAGGTGGGGAGTGGGTGTTTGAAGGCAAAGTACCGGTATTTGACTCAGTCAAAGTTGCTAAAGAAGCAACTGGAGCAAATGTATCGGTAATATTTGTGCCTGCTCATTTTGCCAGCGATGCTATGCTGGAAGCAGCTGATGCTGGTATGGAGTTGATTGTTTGTATAACAGAAGGTATACCCGTTCGGGATATGATGCGGGTGCGAAAATATCTGGATCAAAAAGGAAGTAAATTAATTGGTCCTAATTGTCCTGGATTAATCACACCATCTGAAGCGAAAGTTGGAATAATCCCTGGAAACATCACCATGCCAGGCAATGTAGGTGTTATATCACGGTCAGGAACCCTGACTTATGAAGTTTTATATGCCATGATGTTATTAGGAATTGGCACCAGCACCTGTGTTGGAATTGGTGGAGATCCCATCAGTGGTTTAAGTTATATTGACTTGCTTGAAATGTTCGAAATTGACCCATTAACGGATCAAATCGTGTTAATTGGTGAAATTGGTGGGACTGATGAACAACAAGCAGCCGACTATATTTCAAGGTACATGACCAAACCTGTGGTTGCTTTTATTGCAGGACAATCGGCTCCTCCTGGGAAAAGAATGGGACATGCCGGAGCTATCATAGAAAGTGGATCGGGTACTGCTGAAGAAAAAATAAAGGCTTTACAAGAGGTGGGTGTTCAAATTGCAAGACATCCTGAAGAAATAGCCATTATTCTTAATAGATAAAAAAAGCACCCTAAGGTGCTTTTATATTCTTATTTTAGATTTGCTTCAATATATGTTACCGCATCGTCAACCGTCTTGATTTGTCTGGCACTATCATCCGGGATTTCCAAATCAAATTTTTCACTGAAACCATCGATGAGGAAAAATTGATCCATTGAATCGGCTTTCAAGTCTTCAATAAATCGAGTTTCCATCGAAATTTCACTTTCATCAACTTTTAGTATATCCACAATAATTGCTTTAACCTGATCAAAAACTTCACTCATTCATTCCTCCTGTACATGCTACAGTAATATATTTCAAAATTGTATCTTTACTTATAATATTGTCAAGTGCTCTCATTTTATTTGTTCCTAAATCAATAAATGATAGAGATAGCTCTGCTATACTAAAAATAAAACACTACATTTCAGGAATAGTTATGGATGAAGAATTGATTGAATCAAGAAAAAATGACCATATCAGGATAAATTTAGAGGAAGATGTCAGATCATCTCTAAGTAATGGATTGGAAAAATATCGATTTATCCACAATGCACTTCCTGAGATTGATTTAACAGAAATCGATTTAACCCAAACATTATTTAATAAAAAAATTTCATTACCAATATTGATTTCTTCCATGACAGGAGGAACTCCTGAAGCTTTTCAAATAAACCAAATATTAGCGCAAGCTGCCGAAAAATTTGGCCTGGCAATGGGAGTTGGTTCTCAACGGGCAGCAATCGAAAACAATGCATTGAAAGAAACATTTAATGTCCGGGAATTTGCACCCAACATTTTATTGTTTGCAAATCTAGGAGCCGTTCAATTGAATTATGGTTTTGGAATCGATGAATGTAAACGAGCAGTGGAAATGATTAATGCGGATAGTTTAATTTTGCATTTAAATCCTCTTCAGGAAGCAGTTCAGCATGAGGGAGATACAAATTTTTCTGGTCTTTTAAAGAAAATTGAAATTATTTGTCACAAATTATCTGTTCCTGTCGTTGTCAAGGAAGTGGGTTGGGGGATATCAGATACACTCGTTAAACAACTTATAACTGTTGGAGTAGCTGCCATCGATGTTTCCGGTGCTGGTGGAACTTCCTGGTCACAGGTGGAAAGATTCCGATTGGAGGATCCTATTGCGATAAAGGTAGCAGAAGCATTCCTGGATTGGGGTATTCCAACAGCTGATGCGCTCACAAGAGTTAGAAATTCATTTCCTGATATTCCAATATTCGCCAGTGGTGGGCTTAAAACCGGGATGGACGTTGCCAAATCTCTAGCTTTAGGCGCAAATTTAGCCGGGATGGCAGGTGTTTTCTTAAAAGCTGCCGTTGTATCACTTGAAAACCTGGAAGACACGATCACCATTATTGAAAAAATTATTCGAATCAGCATGTTTGCTACTGGCTCAAAAGATTTGATCTCATTTTCTACCGGAAGAATTTTCAAAACAGGCGAAACCATATGAACTTAAAAAAATTTTCCCAATTAATGATTCCAGAAATTGAAGATGGGATTAAATCAACCATTCGAGTTGATATTCCTGACTCTTTTCCTGGTTTAATAGAAATGATGAATTACCACTTTGGATGGCTGGAAAATGGAAAATCTCAAAAATCCCAGGGAAAACAGATTCGCCCCATTATTCTTTTACTTTGCAATTCAATATGTGGAGGAGATTGGTATAAAGCACTACCAGCGGCAATTGCAATCGAACTTATCCATAATTTCTCTTTAATTCATGATGACATTGAAGATCAATCTGAGCTGAGAAGAGGTAGGGAGACATTATGGAAAATTTATGGTATTCCTCAAGCGATCAATACGGGTGATGCGATGTTCTCCTTAGCCCAGATCAATATGTTGAAGGTGGGAAATGAGTTTAATAAACAAATTGGGTTTGATGCCCTTCATATTCTAAATGAAACCTGTTTAATTTTAACAGGTGGACAAAACCTTGATATTTCTTTTGAAAAAGAAACAAAGTTCTCTCTTGAACGATATTTGCTTATGGTTGGTGGAAAGACAGCGGCATTATTATCGGCTTCGGCAGAAATTGGCGCTATAACGGCATTAACAACTGAATCCAATCGAAACGTATTAAGAAATTATGGCCATGCATTAGGATTAGCTTTTCAAGCATGGGATGACTGGCTTGGAATCTGGGGGGAAGAGGAACAGACTGGTAAATCGACTTCATCAGATCTTATATCAGGCAAAAAATCATTACCAATTATTTTCGCACTTGATAAGGGGGGAGATTTTTCACGAATTTATCTGTCTGCAGGGGCGAATCAGGAAAATTTCCAAGAATTACACTTTCTGTTAGAAAATTGTGGCGCAAAGGAATTCACAGAAAATATAGCAAAACAATACACAGATATTGCATTAAAATCGCTGGAAGAAATTCAGGTTAGTGATCAAAATGCCTTCGATTCATTATTAGAATTGACAGATTTATTGATTAAAAGAAAAAACTAAGAACTGAGGTTGAGATTTGTTACTTCATCTTCCTTCAGTCTGGCTTTTGCATTAACAAATACGAGCACGACCATAACAAGCCAGGCGATTATTTGAAGGAAATTAACATTTGAGATCAGGTTATTTGGATTACCATTAAAAAAATCCAGGAAAACTACCAAAATTGCCAGGTTAAAAACTGATTTGAGAAATAGTTGACCAGGGGGCAATCTCTTTTTGGATAAATGAATATTAAACGCGATAACAGGTATTAATCCAATGATGTAATAGATTTGCAAAGGATGACGCGTCGTTCCCCAAAGTTGAATTGACCAGGCTAACGAAGATGGCTTTCCGTAAAAATTGCCAGATGCGAATAAAGCCAAAAATAAGAAGATGAGAAAGATTAATAATGGCAAGGAGATGGAATCAAGAATTTCGCGAAGAGGTAGTTTTTTCCGTTGAATAAAAATCAGCGCAACTAAAAGAGCAAGTATTAATCCGGATGTGAAATCAAAGAGAGAGGGACTTATCGAAAATATTGATACAGGATTTTCAAAAAATAATGAAGGATATTGAAATACATACGACAATCTGCCAATAATGATAGTTGATATCAGATATAAGAAAATTAAATTTGAAACATCATTAGCGTTTAATGAGTATCTTTTAGATTGTTTTTCAACCACTAAAATTGAGATATAAATGCCAATTATGATTAATAAACCAGGGGTTTGAATGGCTAACGGGCCAATATTTAAAATCGGAAACATTATTCTTGTAATTCCTTAATTTTGGACTCAATTAACGTCTCAGACATCGGGCCACCGATGACGATTTCGGATATTTTTCCGGCCTTATCGATGAAGAAAGTTGAAGGCAGAGCTTGAACTTGATATTGGTCAGACACGAACCCCTCCACATCTAATAGGATAGGAAAAGTAAGGTTATTTTCACGGACAAATTCTAGAACATCAGAAACATTATCCTGATATGTATTGTTGACTGCCAATAAGATTAATCCACTGTCTTTGTATTTTTCATAAATCTCTTGCATGGCTGGCATTTCGTATTGACAGGGTTTGCACCAACTCGCCCAAACATTGACGATTATGATATTACCCTGCAAACTGGACAATTGATACTCTTTACCCGATAAATCGTTTAAAACAAAGTCTGGAGCGATAAACCCTTTTTGTGGGGCTGAGTAAATTTCTCCTGCGTTTTCTTGATTGGTCGCAGCAGTAAATATTACCCAGATTGATGTTAAAAGTATTAGTGCAAGGGAGAAAAAATTGCTTTTATTGAAAAATGATTTCATTGCATAAATCATAATCGGATATCCACATATGTCAAATTCCACGTTTAATGTAAGCCTTACTTTACCAAAGTTGGAATAACATTTCTTACTTAATCATAAAAAAACAATGTCATAATGGACAGAGGTTATAATAAAATTTTGGAAACATATTAAATTTTTGAAGGAATTCAGCATGAAAATAAATTCAGAACTTGAACAACAGGCAATTAAAACAATTCGTTTTCTCTCCGCAGATGGGGTACAAACAGCTAATTCCGGCCACCCTGGATTGCCCATGGGAACAGCGACGATGGCTTATACAATCTGGACAAAACATTTGAAACATAATCCAAAAAATCCAAATTGGGTAAATCGTGACAGGTTTATATTGTCAGGCGGACATGGTTCGATGCTGTTGTATTCGCTTCTGTATCTCACAGGATATGATTTACCTTTAGACCAGTTAAAAAATTTCCGCCAACTGGGAAGCATGACTCCTGGACACCCTGAAGCAGGTGTAACGCCAGGTGTGGAGACTACCACGGGTCCATTGGGTCAAGGGTTTGCAAACGGCGTTGGATTTGGGATTGCTGAAGCTCATTTAGCCGCCAAATACAATTTGCCTGGGTTCGAAAAACTCGTTGACCATTATGTATATGCGATTGTCACAGATGGTGACTTGATGGAAGGGGTAGCTTCAGAAGCTGCATCACTTGCCGGACATCTGAAATTAGGGAAATTAATTTATCTTTATGATGACAACCGTATTTCAATCGATGGGTCCACTGATCTGGCATTTACCGAAGATAGAGCGATGCGATTCAAAGCGTATGGTTGGCATGTAAGTCAGGTGGATGATGGAAATGATGTTGAAAAAATTGATCAAGCAATTATCGAAGCAAAAAAAGTTGATCGGCCGTCATTAATTATTTGCCGAACAAAAATCGGGTACGGTTTGCCAACCATGGAAAATACGGCAGACGCTCATGGTAAACCACCTGGTGAAGCTGAATTAAGCGCTGCAAAGCAAAATGCTGATTGGCCTGTTGAGCCAAAATTCTTTGTACCGGATGATGTGATGCAATTCTATCGAAAAGCCATTGATATTGGTGAAAAGCAGGAAGCAATTTGGGATGAAATTTTAGAAAAATACAAAAATGAAAATCCAATGATGACAACTGAATTTCTTCGAAGAATGTCTGGATTATTACCGGACGATTGGCAGGAGGATCTTCCAGTATTCAATGCCGATCCAAAAGGAATGGGCTCCAGGGTAGCTTCCGGAAAAGTGATCAACGCTCTGGCAAGCAAATTACCCGAACTGGTGGGAGGATCTGCCGATCTAACGCCCTCCAACAATACCTGGATAGATGGAGATTCTGATTTTCAAGCTAACAATCCTGGTGGAAGATACTTGCACTTCGGTGTGCGAGAGCATGCCATGGGTGCTATTTTAAATGGAATCGCCTTACACAAAGGTTTTATCCCTTATGGAGCATCTTTTCTCGTCTTTACGGATTATGTAAGACCATCCATTCGTTTATCTGCGTTGTCACACATCCCGGTCAAATGGATTTTCACGCATGATTCCATTGGTGTGGGAGAAGATGGCCCAACCCATCAACCAGTAGAACATCTTGCTTCTTTACGAGCCATGCCTGGATTGGTAGATCTCAGACCTGCGGACGCTAACGAAGTAGCTGTAGCCTGGAAAGTCGCGATTCAGACCAATGACAAACCAGTGCTAATGGCATTATCAAGACAAAACCTGCCTACGTTAGATAGACAATTTTTCAATTCGGCTGAGGGTCTAACTAGAGGTGCTTACGTACTAAAGGATTATGGGTCCGAAAAACCAGATCTCATATTAATCGCATCCGGGTCTGAAATCGCATTGGTGGTGAAAGCGGCTGAAGCGTTGGTGGAGAAAGGCCAGAATGTCCGGGTAGTGTCCATGCCAAGCTGGTACTTGTTCGAGCAGCAGGATCAAAACTACAAAGATAGCGTCCTTCCACCGGATGTGAAAAACAGGATATCGGTTGAGGCCGGTTCTGGCTTTGGGTGGGAGAGATGGGTTGGTGATTCAGGTAAAATAATTGGTCTTAATCGCTTTGGAGAGTCTGGAAAATTTGAAGAGATTTATCCCCACCTTGGATTCTCGGTTGAAAATATCGTAAAAATTGCTTTGGAAATGAATGACTAAGGAGATATTATGCGCATAGCAGTGGGATGTGATCATGGTGGTTTCCCTCTAAAATTCACGGTGATCGAAGCTATCACTTCGCTTGGTCATGAAGTTGTGGATTTTGGAACTGATAACGGTGATATAAGTGTTGATTTTCCTGATTACGTTTATAGAGTTTGTGATGGCATCCAACGAGGAGTGGCTGACCGGGGAATTATCATCTGTGGGTCAGGGGTAGGCGCAAGTGTAGCTGCCAACAAAATGAGTGGAATCATCGCAGGTTTATGCCATGATCATTATTCGGCACATCAAGGCGTGGAACATGATCATATGAACGTTCTTTGTATGGGTGCCCGTGTCATTGGTTCTGCGATTGCTGATGAACTCACAAAAGCTTTTTTGTCAGCTAAAGAGGATCATGATGAAAGATTTGTCCGGCGAATGGGAAAAGTAAAAAAACTTGAAGAATTTGGTCATTTATAGAAAGTGAGATCGTTATGAATGAAATAGATAAGCTGCATCAATTAGGGCAATCGATTTGGTATGACAATATCGAAAGAAGGTTGTTAAAAAATGGAGAAATGGAAAGAATGATCGTCGCAGGTGAAATTCGAGGGGTAACATCCAATCCTTCGATTTTTCAAAATGCAATTGCTAAATCCACTGATTATGACTCAGCTATACAACCCATGGCGTGGGCTGATTGGAATTCTGAGGATATTTTTTTCCAACTCGCCATCGAGGATATTCAGCAAACAGCCGATCTATTTTTACCTTTATATCAAGAAACCAATGGCAGTGATGGGTATGTCAGTCTGGAGGTAAACCCAAAACTGGCCTATGACACTGAAGGAACACTCATTCAGGCGAAAGAATTATGGGACAGGGTCAATCGTAAAAATTTAATGATCAAAATTCCTGCCACAAAAGAAGGTTTGCCAGCAATTCGACAAGCGATTGCTACAGGAATTAATATCAATATCACATTAATCTTTTCAGTCTCAAGATATGAAGAAGTGATGGAAGCTTATATTTCCGGTCTCGAAGATCGGGTAAAAAACAATCTTCCCATTAATAATATTGCATCTGTAGCGTCATTTTTTGTATCAAGAGTTGACACAAAAGTGGATACAATTTTGGAAAAACTGCTTAATGATCAAAAGCTAAACCATAAACAATTTCTGGAATTAAGAGGAAAAGCTGCCGTTGCTAACTCCAGGCTGGCTTATGAATTGTTTGAAAAGGTTTTTTCTGCTGAAAGATTTACGCTTTTAAAACAAAAGGGGGCAAAAATTCAACGACCATTATGGGCATCTACTTCGACAAAGAATCCTGCATATTACGATGTAATTTATGTTGAAGAATTAATTGGTGAAAATACAGTTAACACTATGCCACCTCAGACATTGGATGCTTTCAGAGATCATGGAAAAGCAGAAATAAAAATCCGAAAAAAAATCGAAGATGCCAGAGATCTATTTTCCTCACTGGATAATCTCGGAATTGAAATGGATGCTGTAACCCAGACTCTGGAAAACGAGGGTGTAAATTCATTTGAAAAAGCTTTCATATCTTTGCTCGATACGATCAATAATAGAAAAATCTCCATCCAGACAAAATTACCAGGTCTAAGCAATGTAATAAAAGACAGGATTTCTGATTTAGACAAGAAACATATCGTTTCGCGAATTTATGAAAGGGATGCTTCCGTCTGGAATGAAAATCCCTCAGCATCCAATGAAATTTCAAACAGACTTGGGTGGCTGGATGCCCCTTTTATTTCTTTGGACATAATTGATGAAATTAATAAATTTCGCGATGAAATTGTTCAAGAGGGTTTTACGCATGTACTCCTATTAGGAATGGGTGGTTCTTCCCTAGCTGCTGAAGTGTTGAGTCTGTCTTTTAGAGGTTATGCGGAAGGGTTGAATTTATCCATTTTGGATTCAACTGATCCACGCCAGGTGAAATTTGCTGAAGAAAATAGTCCCAATGGAAAAACGATTTACATCGTTTCCAGTAAATCAGGTGGAACGACGGAGGTGCAGGCTTTCCTCAAATATTTCTATCACCGAATGCAATTTATTGCAGGTGATGAAGCAGGCAAATATTTTGTTGCCATCACGGATCCAGGAACTGATTTATCCCGACAGGCAAAAGAACTCAAATTCAGAAAGGTTTTCTACGCGGATCCCAGTGTGGGTGGCAGATTTTCAGCATTAACAGCGTTTGGTCTGGTACCTGCTGCACTGATAGGTGTTGAGATTGAGACATTTTTACAGAAAACCAGGGAATTTGCATATACTTGTCGACCAGGCATAGCTGCCGGAAGAAATCCCGGTCTGGGGCTAGGTGTCATCCTGGCTGAAGCTGCCCAAAAAGGAATTGACAAATTAACCATCATCGCCGAAGAACCGTATCGTTCTTTTGGATCATGGCTGGAACAATTGATCGCTGAATCGAGTGGCAAATTAGGGAAAGGAATTGTTCCGATTGACATTGAACCTTTTGTTAATATTGACATTTATTCAAAAGATCGGATTTTTGTTTACCTGAAAAATGATGGAATTTTTGAACAAAAAATGAATGAAATCCTTAATGCTGGGCATCCGGTAATTTCATATGAATTGAGTGACCCTTATGAATTAGGACTGGAATTTTTCCGTTGGGAATTTGCCACAGCTGTGGCATGTGCGGTCCTGGGTGTAAATGCATTTGACCAACCTGATGTTCAGGATAATAAGACCCGAACAAAGCAAAAAATCAATGAATTTTTAACTTTTGGCAAGTTTAATTCTGGTGTTCCAATTTGGGACAACGATAATGCCACTATTTTTAGTAATCAAACGGATCTCGATCTCGGCGATATGAATTTGGATGAGATCCTTGGAACTTTTCTAAAGCTACAAAAAGAAGGTGATTACATTGCCATCAATGCTTATTTGCCGAGAATTCAGGAAGTTGAAAAAGATTTGCAGGCATTTCGTCAATCCGTATTAATACGGACACAAAATGCCACCACGTTAGGATTTGGGCCAAGATTCCTGCACTCAACAGGTCAATTGCACAAAGGTGGACCTGAAAATGGATTATTTATTCAAATCGTAGACACACCTGATCAGGATTTTGAAATTCCTGGTATGGGATTATCGTTTGGAAAATTATTGCATGCACAAGCATTAGGTGATTATGAAGCTTTAGTGAATCGCAATAGAAGAATAATCCGCATTGAGCTCAAGAAATCAAATATCAAAGACCTCTTGATATAAACCACATAAAAATTTAAATACTTTGCGCTAATGCAATCGCGCCTAACATTCCAGACTGATTTCCCAAACCAGGTGGTACGATATACTCATCCATGCGGGCGAATATCATTTCCGATTGAACATAACCATTCAAATATTGTTGTGTTTGTTTGTGAATCATTGGAAATAATTGTTTCTTTTGCATGACCCCACCACCAAGGATAATTTTTTTCGGCGAAAATGAGCAAATGTAGGTACTCATTGCCTGTGCAATGTAATCAGCTTCCAAAATCCAGGCAGGATGATGATCATCCAGGTTCTCAGCAGAGCTTCCCCAGCGTCCTTTTATGGCTGGTCCACTGGCAAGACCTTCAAAACAATTGTGGTGAAAAGGACACTTCCCGGTGTATGCGTCCTTGGATATATCTTGATTCAGTCGTATATGACCCATTTCTGGATGTATCAGCCCATGCAGTGGTTTATTATTAATGATTGCTCCCCCCCCAATTCCCGTGCCAATGGTGAAGTACAAAAAATCATCCAGGTTTTGTGCGGCTCCCCATTTACCTTCGCCGATGGCTGCCGCATTTACATCTGTATCGAAAGCAATTGGAATATTCAAAGCGCTTTTGATGGGTTGAAGTAGATTAATATCGCGCCATCCAGGTTTGGGCGTAGTGGTAATGTACCCGTAAGTTGGACTGTTTGTATTCAAATCAATAGGGCCAAAACACCCGATTCCAAGCGCATTTAATTTTATTTTGTGTTTTTGAATCGCCTGCTCAAAAAAAAGAATCGTTTTCTCGATCGTTTCCTGTGGATTGGTGGTCGAAAATCGACTTTCCTCAAGTATATCCTCGGGATTATTTGCAATTACACAGACAAATTTTGTTCCTCCAGCCTCAATTCCACCGTAATATTCTTTCATCATCGTCTCCCAAGCCAAATCCTGTAGTTTTGATGTAACCATACAATTTTCTAATCAGGTATAATGTAATTCTTGATTTTATTCACCTAAATTTTTTATATGAGGAAATTATGGATATTTTTGAAAAATGTTTTGCTTTCACAACCGCAAAAGAAGCAATAAAACAGGGTTTCTACCCTTATTTTATTCCATTAACAGAAAATGAGGGAACTGTCGTCGAGTATAAAGGCCATAAACTAATTATGTGTGGATCCAATAATTATTTGGGGCTGACAACTCACCCTAAAGTCAAAGAAGCTGCATGTAAGGCAACTGAGCATTTTGGCACCAGTTGTACTGGTTCCAGATTCCTAAATGGTACTTTAGAATTACATGAACAATTAGAACATGAATTGGCAGAATGGGTCGGTAAAGAAGCGGCACTTGTTTTTAGCACAGGAATGCAGACAAATTTAGGTGCGGTATCCGCCATTGTAGGTAGTAAAGACATTGTTGTTCTTGATAAAGATGACCATGCATCGATTGTCGATGGTGCTCGATTGAGCTTTGGAAAAATTGAGCGATATCGCCATAATGATATGAATCACCTGGAGCGAGTATTAAAGTCTTTACCAGAAGATTCGGGAAAGATCATTATCGTCGATGGTTTGTTCAGCATGGAAGGTGATTTAGCACCTCTACCAGAGATTGTTCCACTTGCGAAGAAGTACGGAGCAAGGTTTATGGTGGATGATGCTCATGGCATGGGCGTTACCGGTGGAGGGCATGGTACCTCATATCATTTTGGTGTCACAAAAGATGTGGATCTGATTATGTCTACATTCAGCAAATCTTTTGCATCCCTTGGTGGATTTGTTGCAGGAGATGCAGATGTGGTGCATTACATAAAACATTTCGCCAGATCGCTCATTTTTTCCGCCAGTATCCCCCCGGGAAATGCTGCAGCAGCATTAGCCTCCTTACAGGTTATGCGTGAAGAACCCGAGAGAATTGAGCGAGTTAATAAAATAGGTGAACGGATGCGAACAGGGTTCAAAGAATTAGGTTTTGATATTGGAAATTCAGAAACACCTGTCATACCTATACTGATTGGATCCGATGAAAAGACATTCTTAACCTGGAAATTATTATTCGACGCCGGTGTGTTTGTAAATCCTGTTATCAGTCCAGCGGTATCTCCTGGACATCAATTATTAAGAACCAGTTATATGGCAACCCATACAGATGAGCAACTGGATACAGTTTTGGAGATATTTAGCCAGATAGGCAAACAAGTTGGGTTGATCTGAGTTTTAATCAGAGCTCCTGAAAATCGGGGCTCTGATTTTTTCTCTATTTACTCAACCCATTAACGTGTTTATATTTGAAGATTCAATCATTGGTATACAATCTTTGGAAAGTGCATGTGAAAGATTATAAAAAGATGATTTTGATATTAACATGATTGCCTATGATATATCAACAAAACAGAACAAAAAAGAAGCATTAATGACCGAAAATGCCATCATTTTTCCCACAATAAATGAGGCATTTTCAGCTTGTGTTGATGCTATAGAAATTTAAAATCTTCTTACTGACGTATTGTTTTGGCTTCTACCCTGAAAAGCAGGTTGCTGAATTGAACTGGTTGGATCTGATACATATTCAGGATCTGGTCTATTGGAAAAACGTGGTTGTTTTAGATTTGATTGTACCGGGACTTTAGATTGTAATGATGCACCGCGGGAAGTTAAAGTTGACCCGGAAGAATTATAGCGAGGTGAAACAGAAGTATGAGTCGATGGGCGAGCCACTCTTGTCTGACTTTTAGTGGTAGTTCTTTGGTCTGAGAGGGTCAGACTACCTATCAACAAGATTCTAGTTACCCACACCATGATGGACACAAATATGGGAACCACGAGATGAATGGTTTCTGAGTCAATAATTTTTGAACTCATGATAGAGTGATTAACAATTGACATCGATACGCCCCACCATGTAAGAATTGCATTCATTGTTGCAGCTAAAAACCATGCACCAAACAGAAACCAGTCTTCCTTGATGTCTGATAATTTATTTCCCGGCATAAACAAGCGGGCAATTCCTGCAAAATCAATCAGACAGAATGCAACTGCCAAAATTGTTGACCAATAAAACCCGGCAAATTTTAAATCTCCTAAAAGATCTTTCAGCGCATAATCGGTGGTACTGTAATTAAACATCTCAAAAGCGATCAGACCTATTAATAAGATAAAGGTTGTGATCGACAGACGATTATTGGCGAACCAATAGCTCAAATTAGATTTTATGTTGGAAGTAAATGAGTTTGTGGTAATCATGATAATCTCCTTTTTAGAAAATAAATTCTAATATATATAATAGAACATAATATCTAAATTGTCAATAGGGAAAATTCTTTTCGTATATAATCTGATAAGATAATTGAGGAAAAAATGAGAGATGATTTTCGTTTAGTCGCCAGGATATATGATCGCATCATACAACCCAAACAGGACATCTCCTGGAGAAAAATCATATGTGAATTGGGTTCAACCTCAACGCTTCTGGATGTCGGTGGCGGAACGGGTAGAATTGCTGATGCGATGGCGAAATGTTTTGAAAAAATTGTGATTTACGATATTTCGTTAGCGATGATCAAAGGATCGAAGAATAAGAATGGTAACATTTCCGGAATTTGCGGAAAAGTAGAAAATTTAGCTGTAGAGAATGATTTTTTTGATGCTATTATCATGGTTGATACGTTACATCATGTCGAAAATCATCAAAAAGCCATTTTATCCATTCTGCATGTACTTAAACCTGGTGGAATATTTATATTAGAAGAACCAGATATTCGGAAATTTCCTGTCAAACTAATTGCTGTGATGGAAAAACTATTACTCATGCGCAGTCATTTTCTAAAACCAGAGGTGGTATTAAACTGGATTGACACGAAAAACTTTACAGTAAATTTAATCGAGGAAGACAATAATTATTACTTTATTATCAAAAAGATTATTCTTGAAGTATAAAATGCTATGGTATGATTGGCATAGTTAAAAATTGGAGAAATTAATGGTAGAAATAACGGTAAAAAAATTAATTAATGTACTTCCGAAGGTTTTTATCTCAGAAAATGCAAAAAACATCAGAGCAAATATTCAAATTATTGCCACTGGTTCAGAGGGTGGTGAATGGGGGATTCATATTATTGATCAGACCTGTCGTGTTGAAGAAGGTCAGATAGAAAACCCGGATTTCTCTCTTATTGCTACAGCTGATGATATTTTGAAGATATTCCTTGGTGAATTAGATCCACTACGAGCTTATATGCAGGGAAAAATTCAATTTAAAGGTCGCATCAAGCACGCGCTGGAGATCACTAATTTGTTTTCAACTGATAAGTCTCAAATAGAAGCAATGATCTAAAAATGGATTAATATAGTCCCCAATCATCCATCAGACCTTCTTCAACCATTGAAAAATCCCAGGGGTCCATGCCAAAATCGATGGATGTTTCGCGTTCCAACACTTCTTCAGCTTTTTTGCGTGTCGATTCAAGCATGGCTGGTCCATAAGGGCAAAACGGTGTTGTAAGGATCATATTTACGATCGCTCTGTTTTCATCGATTGTCACATTGCGAACTAATCCCAATTGAATAATGTTGAACCCAATTTCAGGATCAATGATTTCTTCTAATCCTTTTTTTAATTTTTCACTTAATTCTGGATGCGTTGTTTCCGAAAGCCAGATAGGTCGGTTTGAACCAGGTGTTTCAGTCATAATAAAATCTCCGATTAATTTTCCATTGGAATAACAAAACTACAACGTTGGTCACCTCGTAAAATACAATGCATTTTACTGGCAGGAATGTCCAACATTTCAGTGATTATTGTCTGATCGATTGTGCACACCTCAGGATGAGACTGAACAACATGGAAATAAGGACAACTTATTTCGTGGATCAAATAATGATCATTTTTCTTTTCCCATTCAACATTAAATCCTTCTTCGTCCAGAAGTCCCTGGATAAAGTTTAAACGATCTTCTAGTGGAAGATTTTTAATAGTATTTCGATGGGAGGAAGCAATGTCTTTTGCAATTCCTGCAAAAATAATATTCAAAGCATCAGGCGATAAGGTCTCTTTAAACCGATCTAAAATTCTATTGGTCAAACGATAATAACGTGATGGAAACCGCTCAAGTCCTTCATCTGAAAGCGAGTACACCAATCGGGGGCGTCCGACGCCATGTCTTTCTTCTTCAGCTAAAATCAAATCTTCAGCGAGTAAATTGTTCATGTGGTGCCTGACGGAAATTGTGTTAATTGTCACAGCATCTGCCAAATCACTGATGGTTGATTTTGGATTTTTTAATAAAAATAATAAAATTTTTTCTCTAGTGCTTTTCATAAGTAGATACCATGATATTGAAAATTGTCATGGCAGTATATCATAAATAAAAAGAAATTGTCAATATTTATGATTATTATAATAAATATTGACCCAATTATTCTGGCGTGATATAATTCTTGAAAATTCGGCGTTGAAGTGATCACCGAAATACAATTCTTATAAGGAGTTTACAGGTTCATGTCTGAATTGGTCATAAAAAACTTACATGTAAACATTAATGGTAAAGAAATTTTAAAAGGTCTAAATTTCACTTTACCCAAAGGCGAAGTGCATGCAATAATGGGACCCAACGGTACAGGAAAATCAACACTTGCCTATACTTTAATGGGGCATCCAGCCTATGAAGTTACTGAGGGTGAAGTGTTCTTTAATGGTGTTAATATTCTGGATTTGGAACCTAATGAACGATCAATTTTAGGTATATTCTTAGCATTTCAATATCCAGTTGCTATTCCTGGCGTAACAGTAGCAAATTTCATACGCTCGGCTGTTAATTCTCGAAGACGTGCGGTTAATACAGATGATAAAGGTGTTCCTTTGTTGGAGTTTCGTAAAGAAGTTAAGCAAAAAATGGAAATGCTAAGAATGGATCCATCTTTTGCTGGACGTTATTTAAATGATGGTTTCTCTGGGGGAGAAAAGAAGAGAGCTGAGATTTTGCAGATGGCAATGTTAAAACCAGAAATTGCCATTCTTGATGAGACCGATTCAGGACTTGATATTGATGCATTAAAAATTGTAGCTGATGGCGTGAATACTCTGAGGGGTCCAGACCTTGGCGTTGTTATCATTACGCACTATCAACGTATTTTAAATTACATCAAGCCTGATTATGTGCATGTCATGATGGATGGCAAAATTGTCGAATCTGGTGAGAGTGATCTGGCTTTGCACCTCGAAGAACACGGATATGACTGGATTCGCGAAAAAGTGAATGGTAACTAGAATGTCCGATTCAACGTCACCAAAATTGAATTAGGAGGTATATCATGAGTGAAAAAGTTCAAGATACATTCCTTGAGCAATTAGGGGAATATCAATACGGATTCAGTGATCCTGACATTTCCGTTTTTAAGACAGAAAAAGGTTTGAATGAAGGTGTCGTCCGACAGATTTCCGTCATCAAAAAAGAGCCGGAATGGATGCTGGATTTTCGATTAAAAGCTCTGAAACATTATATGCAACGCCCAATGCCTAATTGGGGTGCGGATATCTCGCATTTGGATCTGGAAAATATTATTTACTATGTAAAACCATCTGAAATGGAGAGCAAATCCTGGGATGATGTGCCGGAAAATATCAAAGATACTTTTAATAAATTAGGGATCCCGGAAGCAGAACAAAAATTTCTGGCTGGTGTGGGAGCACAATATGAATCTGAAATGGTATATCACAGTATCCAGGAGCATCTTGAGAAACAAGGTGTTATTTTCCTGAGTATCGAAGAAGGTTTACGACAACATCCAGATCTTTTTAGAGAATATTTTGGAACAGTTATTCCGATCGAAGATAATAAATTTTCTGCCCTGAATAGCGCTGTTTGGTCAGGTGGATCATTCGTTTATGTCCCGAAAGGTGTAAAAGTAGATTTACCTTTACAGGCTTATTTCCGTTTGAACGTAGCCAATATTGGCCAATTTGAGCGTTCATTGATCATCGCCGATGAAGGCGCACAGGTACATTATGTGGAAGGCTGTACCGCACCGACTTACACTTCGGACTCCTTTCATAGTGGTGTCATTGAAATTGTGGTGAAGAAAAACGCCAGGGTAAGATACAGCACCATTCAGAACTGGTCTACGAATGTATACAACCTGGTAACGCAGCGAGCAAAAGTGGATGCAGGTGGTACGATGGAGTGGGTTGACTGTAATCTTGGTTCTAAAGTAACCATGAAATATCCTTCCTGTTATTTGATGGGAGAAGGTGCACATGGTGAGATTCTTTCGGTTGCGTTTGCATCGGATGGACAACACCAGGATGCTGGTGGAAAAATCATTCATCTGGCACCTAACACGAGCAGTAAAATTATTTCCAAATCAATCAGTAGAGGTACTGGTAGATCATCTTATCGTGGTTTATTGAAAGTTCACAAAGGTGCCTACAACTCACGCTCAAATGTGGTTTGTGATGCTTTACTGTTAAATCCGCAAAGCAGATCAGATACTTATCCTTATATTGAGATTGACGAAGAAGATGTGAGTATCGGACATGAAGCATCTGTATCAAAAGTTGGTGAAGAACAGCTCTTTTATCTGATGAGCAGAGGACTCAGCGAGGAGGAAGCCACCACTATGGTCGTTTCCGGATTTATTGAACCCCTGGTAAAAGAATTGCCGATGGAATACGCTGTAGAAATGAACCGCCTGATCCAATTGCAAATGGAAGGCTCTGTAGGCTAATCAGGATAAGGAAGGATCCATTAATCTTATGGTAATAAAAAAACCTGTTGTTATTTCAACCTCAAAGAAAAGATCTGAAACTTCAGATTTTGTATTTACAAAAGACCAGGTTCGCTTTACTGGAAATCAAGTGATCGATGCTTATCGCGAAAAAGCCTGGAAAATTAATCAGGAGACTGGTATTCCGACGACAAAAGAAGAAGCCTGGAGACGTACAGATATTCGTTCTTTGCGATTGGGTCAGTTCCAATTGATTAAACGAAACGAAAAATCCAGCATTTCTGACATACCTGCAAATTTATTAGAACCTGTAGCTGATGGTGATCACGGTGGACAAATCATACTTTACGCAAATGAATATATTCATCGATTGGACGAGGATCTTCAAAAGAATGGCGTCATTTTCTGTGATTTACTGACTGCTGAACGAGATTATGCTGATTTGTTAGCAAAAGCGATTGGCACAATTGTCAAACCCGAAGAAGGAAAGTTTTCGGCGTTGACAGGTGCATTCGCTCAAAATGGTGTTTTTCTGTATATACCAAAGAATGTTGTTATTGAAACCCCGGTTCATAGCCTGATTTGGGGAGCAGGAATTGATACAGCTCAAATTTCACACATTATTGTTTATCTTGAATCAGGTGCATCTGCGACATATGTTCTGGAGTTTGCTTCAAAAACCGAAGAAAAAGGACAAAGCCTGATCACCAATAACATTGAGATCTACGTCGGTCCTCAGGCAAATTTCCGGTTTGTTGAACTGCAATCATTGGGCAGGCATGTCTGGAATTTTACGCACGAACGCGTCCAGGTCGATCGAGATGGTCAACTGGATTGGATTTTTGGTGCAATTGGTGGACATTTGACCAAAAATTTTGCGGAATTAGACCTGATAGCAAATGGCGCGGTGGGAAAAATGTCTGGTTTTTATTTTACTGATAAGAATCAACATCTGGACTATGATTCGCAACAGAATCATCTGGCAGCTAACACAACCAGCGACCTTTTATTCAAAGGGGCATTGGTCGATGAAAGTCGTTCGGTGTGGCAAGGAATGATCTATGTCGCTCCAGGAGCTGACAAGACAGATGGATATCAGGCCAATCGTAACTTATTGCTAAGCAAACAAGCCCGCGCCGATTCGATCCCGGGTCTTGAGATCCTGGCCAATGATGTGCGTTGTACACATGGAGCAACTGTAGGAAAGATCGATGCAGATCAGGTCTTTTATTTGATGTCCCGAGGAATTGCCCGGCCAGATGCTGAAAAATTAATTGTTGAAGGATTTTTTGATCCCATTATGCAACGAATACCATTTGAAGGTGTGAAACACCGATTCCAGAAAGCTATTTCAGATAAAATGGGATCTTATTTAGGTTGATCAAACAAAGGAATCTCAACCTATTATTGGTATTAAATAGCCGTTGAGGTTTAAGATTATGTTAGAATTAACTGGTTAATCTTTGATTTGGAGGATAAAATGACAGCTCCTTTTATGCGGCCACCTGATCCGGAGTACGCGTTTGAAGTTGGTGATATTGTAGAGGTTTTATGTGATCACGACCGAAAGGGTGAACGCGTACGTGGATGGTTGCGAGGGATCGTTGTGCAAACGGATCCAAAAATGGTAGCTGTTCAATTTCGAGCAAATGTATATCTAACAGATGGTTGGATGGTACCCGACCACATCCTCTGGTTTCCGCAGACCTCCAGTCAAATACGAAAACCCAGGAAAAGACCGGTTCTCAGCGAAGAATAAGAAATTCATGAAAGGTCTTGAATGAATTTGGATATCAATAAAATAAAGACAGACTTTCCCATATTAAACAGAGAAGTAAGACCTGGAACCAGACTTGTTTATCTGGATTCGACAGCCACAGCTCAAAAGCCAGGCATTGTGATCGACTCGATGAAACAATATTATGAAACGAATAATGCGAATATTCATCGAGGGATCCATCAGTTAGCAGAAGAAGCCACGGCTATGTATGAATCGGCAAGGCAAAAGATTGCCATATTTATTCATGCGCGCAGTACCAAAGAGATTGTTTTCACACGCAATGCCACTGAATCAATAAATCTGGTAGCCCAAACCTGGGGAAGAAAATTCCTTCAAGCAGGTGATCTGATAATTTTGACTGAAATGGAACACCATTCTAATCTGGTACCCTGGCAAATGCTGGCAGAAGAAAAGAACCTGGAATTGGATTTTATCCCTGTAACTGAAAATGGCGAATTAGATTTAGACACATATGATCTTTTATTAGAGAAGAAACCAAAATTGGTTGCTTTTACGCATATGTCCAACGTATTAGGTACCATCAACCCTGCAAAGGAAATGATCGAAAAAGCCCATAATGCCGGGGCATTGGTTTTAGTTGATGGTGCACAGTCGGTTCCCCATTTTTCCGTCGATGTTACAGATTTGAATGCAGACTTTTACGTTTTTTCGGCTCACAAAATGGTTGGCCCGACAGGCATTGGGGTTCTTTACGGCAAAGAGAAATTATTGGCTGAGATGCCCCCGTTTTTAGGTGGTGGCGACATGATCAAGAAAGTTCTATTACGATCTTTCAAACCCAATGACTTACCTCATAAATTTGAAGCCGGCACACCTGCAATTGCTGAAGCAATCGGATTTGGAAAAGCAATTGATTATTTATCAGCGATTGGAATGGAAAACATTGCTAATCACGAAAAGAAAATTACGCAATATGCATTGCAGAAATTAAAGGATGTTGAGAACCTAAAGGTCTTCTGTCCGAATGTCACAGAAAGAGGAGGAGTGATTTCCTTCGAATTAGGTTTTGTCCATCCACATGATGTAGCGCAGGTTCTCGATCATTATGGAATCGCTGTTCGGGCTGGACATCATTGTGCGATGCCATTGCATGAAAAATTTGGACTTCCAGCGACGAGCCGGGCAAGTTTTTACCTTTACAATGACTATGAAGATGTTGATCTTCTGGTTATTGGATTACAGCATGTTAATGAAATGTTTGCATAAATAGGACGATTCATGGATGACTTTTATCGGGAATTAATTGTTGAACACTATAAAAATCCAGCATATAAGGGCACATTAGACCCAAACGATTTCACTTATGAAGATGAAAACCCATTATGTGGAGATCATATACGTGTGGATTTGCGTGTAGATGAAAAACAGATCATTACGGAAGCTGTTTTTAGCGGGCATGGATGTGCCATATCGCAAGCAAGTGCTGATTTGTTGATGGAATCCATTATCGGTAAACCACTGGACGAAGTGAAAAATATGACCAAAGAGACGGTTCTGGAACTTTTAGGCATACAATTAGGGCCAGTACGGTTGAAATGCGCTCTGCTTTCGTTAAAAGTACTTAAAGCAGGATTGTATGGGATAGGGAATATCGAAGAAGAATTATTGGAGATCTGAAAATGGGGCAGGAGGATGGCAATTACGCGTATTATCCAGTGATCTCTCTGGATGATCTCATTCCAGGTGAGCGGATTTTTATCGATGTGGATGACATGGCAGTTGTGATTTTTAATATCGCCGGCGATGTTTATGCGATTGAAGATCGTTGTACCCATGATGATGGACCTTTAGGGGAAGGGGAAATAGAAGGATTTGAAATCATTTGCCCCAGACATGGTGCCCGATTTGATGTACGCGATGGGCGGGCGTTGACATTGCCAGCAAGTGAACCTACGCGCTATTTTCCAGTGCGAATCGTTGATAATCAGATTGAAATTGGTGTTCCTGTCAAATAATTAGCTGATTTGATAATCAAAAAGGACATCCCGAATTATTGCCTGTGAATTTCCTTTTTTATTTTTCTTTCTGATTAATTAATCTTCACCAAATTGCGCAACAACCCTTATCAGATCAAACCCTTCTGCGAAAGGTCGTTCTGCAAGTGCTCCATGTCGAATCATCGTTGCCCGGGTAATTTGAGAATCAAAGTAATAGCGACTGGTGTAGGTTTTGTACTCAGCCAATGCGGCTAATTTTTTCTCAACATCCTGTTCGGATACTTCAATTAGAAAATGGGGAAAGAAGCCATAGCTGCTGCGAAGAACATCAAAGCCGAGTACAGTTGTTCCTCGAAAGGCGCGTAAAGCTTCATCTGTAACGGTGACATGATCCTGGTGGATGTCATTTTTTGTGTGAACAAAAACTATTTCTGGCTTGAAGGTTCGTTTAATGTCAAGCATTGTTTCCAGAATTTCCTGACGTACCTGAGGAAAACGGCGGGTTTCAAAATCTTTTACAATATCGTGATTGCCAGTTATCCCAAGGACTGCCATACTGGCTTTATGTTCAGCTACCAGGTTCTGTAATTCAGGATTTTTTTTATTATCAGAGAGGGTCACACAAAGAATATCAGCCCGATTCCCGATATTTGAAATTAATGCTCCACAACCCAATTCAATATCATCCGGATGTGCTCCGATGAAACAAACACGTTTACCGTACAAAATAAGATTTTGATTCATATTTTTATTTTGTTGCGATGAAGCCACCAACAACCTTTGTCATGATTAATTTTCCGTCCTGTTTCAGTCTCTTCTCTGAAGTCCTGGTGATTGCATTCATAATCTTTTCGAAATCATCTTTGGTTTCAAAGAAACTACTCCATAATTTGCGATCTTCAGACAAAGAGGCGCGCGTGTAAGCCAGGAAAGGTTCGACATTGTCAAAAACCAGAGGATTCTCAAAAATGTGGACATCAACCTTACTGAATGTTGATTTCATCGCGTCCAGAATTTGAGTGGAATATCGGGAGCTGCCGGGCATCGGCGGGATCATCTTTCCAGTTGCTTCACGAATAATCTCATAGAAAAATTGTTTATTTTCAGGCATTGGTCCACTGGAGAATAATCTGCCACCTGGTTTCAAAACACGATGCATTTCTCGAATGGTGAAAGGAATATTTTCTGCATAATAAATGGCAAAGCAACAGGATTCAAAATCGAAGTGATTATCTTCCATTGGAAATTTTTTGTTGAAATCAAGCTCTAGGAATTCCATTCCAGTGCCACGCTTCTCATTTTCAAGTTTCGCCTGCGAGAGCAACTCAAGATTAACATCACCACCGGTAATGTCAGCTTCTCCATCCAGGAACTGGTGGTATGAAAAGCATTGCTTGCCAGCACCACAACCAACATCCAGTATTTTCATACCTTTTTCGAGATTGATGATATCCAACATCCATTCATCTATGTTTTTAGCGCCGTATTGTGAGTGAATGTCAATTCTCTTTAAGAGATCATTTGTTGTTTCACGATAATCGATTTTCATTTTTCTCCAATGCGTTAATTTTTTGTAAGTATAAAAGAGAAAGTTTCTCTGTCAAGATAAGCGTATTCAGTCTCTTGCTAATATTTTAACATATTCGCGGCAGCATTTCTCCAGACATCATTTCAAGCATGCGGGTAGTTCCAAAACTTGTTTTTAATACAACATGCCCGGAATGATTGGCCACTACTTCTCCAATAAAAGCTGCATTTTTTCCATAGGGATTCAATTTCATGATTTCCAGCGCTTTCTCTTTGTATTCTTTTGGAAGCATCACAACCACCTTTCCCTCATTGGCTACATATAAGGGATCAAACCCTAACATTTCACATGCACTCTGCACAATAGAATTGACAGGGACCAATTCATCATAAATCATCAAGCCAACATTACTCTGCCTGGCAATTTCGTTGAGTGTTGTTGCTAATCCACCACGGGTTGGATCTCGAAGTACATGAATTTCTGGTATTTCTTTGATCAATGATTGAATTAAATGATTAAGTGGAGCAACATCTGATTGAAGATTTGTCTCAAATCCAAGATCTCCTCTGGCTGAAAGCACAGCAATTCCATGATCTCCAATGGTTCCAGAAATGAGAATAACATCACCTGGTCGAGCTAAATCACCACGGATTTCGATGTGGTTGGGAAGCCATCCTATTCCGGTCGTGGAAATAAAGATGCCATCCCCTTTGCCTTTTTCAACCACTTTCGTATCTCCAGCGACAATTTCAACACCAGCCTCTTCAGCAGCCGCTTGCATGGACAGGACTATTTTATTCAAATCGGCGATTTGTAAGCCTTCTTCAAGAATGAAACTGGCGGTTATATAAAGAGGAGTAGATCCTGACATGCTGATGTCATTCACGGTTCCACAGATTGCCAATCTACCAATATCTCCACCGGGATAAAAAATCGGCGAAATGATATGACCATCCGTGCTGATGGAGAGTTTACCGTTCTGGTAATTCTCAGGAATCGGCGTGTTGGCGAAGTCATTGCCAGCATTGATAAAAGAGTTCCGGAAATGCGCCTGGAACACTTCCTGAATCAAATTGTGGGTCATGAGACCACCACTACCATGTCCTAAAACGATGGTTGTTTCGTTTTTTAGTGGGAGAGGGCAGACTGGACCCTCAAAAGATGGAATTTGATCATCCATGAAAAGTTCCTTGTTATGAAATCGATGATTTTGAAAAACGAAAATAGGCGTTACATGCGCCTTCAGAGCTGACCATGGGAGCCCCCAGAGGATTGGTTGGAGAACATTGTGTCCCGAATGCCGGGCAGTCGAAAGGTTTTTTCAATCCCTGTAAAATCTCGCCGGCAATACAAACTTCATGTTCCCGGGTTTGAATGTGTTCCACCTGAAAGCGTTTCTCTGCATCAAAAAAAGCATATTCCTCTCGCAAACATAGTCCACTATTTGGAATGCGACCAATACCCCGCCAATTTCGATCACAAGGCTCAAAGACCTGTCGGATAATTTTTTGTGCGACCTGATTTCCAGTTTCAGTTACTGCTCTGGTATAGGCGTTTTCAACAAAATGCTGGTTATTCTCCAATTGTCGAATGGATAACAGAATTCCCTGCAACAAATCTAATGGTTCAAATCCAGTGACAACGATTGGAATTTCGTATTGGTTGGCAATCGGGTGATATTCCCAATACCCCATAACTGCACAAACATGCCCCGCAGCCAGAAATGCCTGTACTCGATTTTTTGGTGAGCTGAGTATGGCGTGCATGGCAGGTGGAACGGTGACCTGTGAAACCAGAATCGAAAAATTCTTGACCCCCATTGCTTTTGCCTGCAATACACATGACGCATTTGCTGGCACTGTGGTTTCAAAACCGATCGCGAAAAAGACTACTTGCTTATCAGGATTTTCCTGAGCGATTTTTACTGCATCCAATGGGGAGTACACAACTCGAATTTGGGCACCACGGGCTTTTAAAGTAAAAAGGTCTACTTCTGACCCTGGAACACGTAACATGTCCCCAAATGAACAGAAAATAACCTCAGGGCGGCTTGCAATCGCATGAGCACGATCAATTTGATCCAGCGGAGTGACACAAACCGGACATCCGGGTCCATGAACCAATTCAATCTGGGCGGGTAATAATTGATCCAGACCATATTGCATAATGGCGTGCGTTTGCCCACCACAAATTTCCATCAGTATCCAATTTTGGGTCGTGATCCTCTTTATCTCTTCCACCACCCCTTGAACCAGATGCGAATCCCTGAAGGATTTTGTAAAATCAGGTGTTTTGTTCATTGATATTTAATTCTTCGTTTAAGTCTGCAATTTCCTGAAGCAAATTTAATGTATCCATTGCTTCCTCTTCGCTCAACACATTTAAAGCAAATCCTGCATGGATGATGGTGTAATCTCCAATTTTTGCTTCAGGAATTGCTTCGATACAAGCCGAGCGAATCACACCACCAAAATCAATTTTTGCCATTTTCATTCCAATTGAATCTTCAATTTCAATAATTTTTCCAGGTATACCGAGGCACATATTATTCTCCCAGGGCTATGAATTTTTTATATATTTTGATGCAATTATTGCCTGTCCTAATGATATTCCACCATCGTTGGTGGGTATCGCTTGATGAATCATAACATCAAATCGATCATTATTTAGCCTTTTTATCGTATTTTCCAACAATACTTTGTTTTGCCAGACTCCTCCGCTTAATGCCACCGTATTTATTTTATTTTCACTTCTAATCAATTTACATACTTCAAGAGAAAACTGCACAATACTATTATGAAATCGGGCTGATATTGTTTGGATTGGGGTATTTTCATGTAAATCAACGATGATGGCTTCAAATAATGGTTTGGGATTGATTAACCCATTTTCCAAAATTACCGGGTAATAACCCGTTTCATCCGGGTCTACCAGCGCTTCCATCTCAATGGCAGCCTGTCCTTCGTAACTGACTTTATGTCTTACTCCGATTAATGATGCTACTGCATCAAATAATCGTCCCATACTGGAAGTTTGCGGGGTATTGATTTGTCTGGAAAGCTGAACATCTAAAGCTGTTTTGTCTTCCATACAAAGCGCAGCAACGCCAGGTAGCGAATAATCCCATTCGATTTGATAGGTCCATAGGTGAGATAACGCCATTCTGGCAGGAATTCGAATGGAGATATCTCCACCAGGAAGAGGTACATACCTTAAATGAAATTTCCGTTGATATTGGGCATAATTGCCAACCAATATTTCACCACCCCAGATGGCACCATCCGTTCCATACCCTGTGCCATCATAACAAAGGCCGATTACGGGTTCATCTTTGTCATATTGATTATCCGCTAGACAGGCAGCCAGATGTGCATGGTGATGTTGAACTTGAATATTTTTGATATTTTTATTTTGTGCGTATTGAATGGCAAAACGGGTTGACAGATAGTCAGGGTGCATATCGCTGGCAATCAATTCAGGATTTATTCTAAATAATTTTTGATAATGAGTAATTGCTTCTTCAAATGATTGCAAGGTTTCATAATTTTCCATGTCACCAATATGATGACTGATAAAAGCATAATTATCCCTCGTAAGGCAAAATGTGTTTTTTAATTCTGCTCCAGTTGCCAGTATTTGAGGAAGGTTAAGCGGTGAAATGACGGGATTGGGAGCATACCCACGTGATCTGCGAATGGGATAATTTTTTCCTGCGATCACTCTGGTTACTGAATCATCAATGCGCATATGGATTTCACGATTATGGATGAGATAAGCGTCTGCGATATTCCCCAGTTGTGAAAAGGCATCCTGGTCCTTATATGCGATCGGTTCATCGCTAATATTTCCACTGGTCATCACCCATACGGGTGGATTATCATCAGTGGGTTCTAATAACAGGTAATGTAACGGTGTGTATGGCAACATAAAACCAAGATGATTTTGCAAAGGAGCCACCAAAGGAGAAAGATCACTCATTGATTTTGATTGCAGTAAAACGATCGGTCTTTCTTTCGATTCCAACTGTAATTGCTCTGATTTTGAAACCAGGCAGTAATCTGAAATCGTCTTAATGGAGAATGCCATTAAAGCAAAAGGTTTATCACTGCGTTTTTTGCGTGATCTCAACTTGTCCACGGCTTCGAAATTTGCTGCATCACAAGCCAGATGGAAGCCACCTAATCCTTTAATCGCCAGAATATTCCCCTCACGAACCATCTTACGAGAAATTTGGATCGCTTCTTCTCCATTGGCGATTATCTGGTTATCAATGATCAGACTTACTTGAGGTCCACAATCTGTGCAGGCAATCGGTTGTGCATGGTATCTTCGATCCAACGGATTTTTATACTCTTTGAAGCATTGGTCACACATTTCAAAGGATGCCATTGTGGTTGTGGGGCGATCGTAAGGAATATCTTTAATGATGCTAAAGCGTGGACCACAATTGGTGCAATTAATGAAAGGGTACCTGTATCGCCGATCCTGTGGATCGAACAATTCTCGCAGACAATCATCACATAGGCTGTAGTCAGGCGAAATTGGCAGAAATTCCCCTTCCATTGAATTGCTTTCAATAATGGTAAATTCTTTGTATTCATTTTTGGTTGTTTCCTCGACATTAAACGTGTCGATTCGACTGAGGGGAGGGGGTGAGTTTCTTAATACTGCTAGAAAATTTTCAAGGTTAGGTGAGGTACCATTAATTTCAATTTCTACCCCACTGGAAGAATTACGAACCCAACCTGTCAGATCATTTTGTAACGCCAATGAGTAAACAAAGGGACGAAAACCAACACCCTGAACAATCCCTTTGATTTGAATTTTTATTGATTTAATTTCAAGCATGGATCCGGTTTTTGAATTCATCCACTTGTTGTGATAACCAATGGATCCATTGGTCAAAACCCTCTTCCGTTTTGCAGGAAACTTTAAAAGTGGTTAATCCAGGATTAAGTATTTCAACGCCTTGTTGAAAATAATCCATACGAAAATCGAGATAAGGAAGTAGATCAATTTTATTGATCAACAATACATCGATACCACGATAAATATTTGTATATTTGTAAGGTTTGTCATCACCTTCGGGAACACTGGAGATTACAACATTCGCGTGCGTGCCGATTTTAAATGCTGCCGGACAAATTAAATTGCCAACATTTTCAACAATGATTAAATCAAGGGCTTTATAGTCAATGTGCTTCAAGGCGCGATCAATCATCATAGCATCCAGGTGGCATTGACCTCCGGTGTTTATCTGTACAGCCGGCATTCCCATTGCCATCACTTTATCCGCATCAATTGTAACCGGGGCGGTATCACCTTCGATGACACCAATTCGCATTTTTCCTGATAATTTTTCAATCGTTTTAAGAATTACACTTGTTTTCCCCGCTCCAGGGGATGCCATGATATTAATAGAAAAAACACCTGATCCGGTTAATAAAGTTTGAGTTTGAGATGCAACCTGATCATTTGCATCAAGAATTTTTTCTACTACCTGTACTTTTTCTGTAGCCATTTGATTACCTTTCAATTTCTATGCTCTCGAGAAAGAACTCTTCCCCGGATTGAATTTTGAGCTGATAAGATCCGCAGTTAGGGCAGGGAATTAATTCTCCGGGTATTTCGAACGTATGATCACAAACCAGACAATACAAGGTGGCCGGTAATCGATTGAAGTGGATTACAGAATCTTCACAAACTGTACCTTTAGAGATCATTTCCCAATAAAAGACCACACTATCATCAACAATGCTTGATAGGTTTCCAATTACCAGAAAAATATCTGTGACTTTTGAAGCATTGGCTTGATGCGCATGTTTTTCTGCGATTTGTAAAATACTTTCAGTAACAGCTAATTCATGCATTTCATTATTATAAACGTATTAAAAATAATTATTGATGTTAATATGATCTTTAGCTTATTTCTGCATAAAAAGGTCAATCAGTTTTAATCGCATCGTCAGCATGCGTGTAGCAATTACATTTGATAATCTGCGCATGATTACATATCCAAGCTCCTGATCGATATCGCACAACTCATTCAATGCAGAACCATCAAAATATATTAAATTACTCTTTTTAAGTGCGGTAATTGTGGTAATTCGATGTCTTGCAACCGGAGTCATGCTATCCCATCCTACAATATCCAGAGGATCTGCATTATATAAGCGTACCTGACCATGTCCCGGTACATAGATTTCTATTCCTAATGAACCTTCTGAAACAATATAAAGCAGGTTATCGTTATCGCCTTCTCTATATAAAATTTCCCCTTCTTCCAAAAACCGAAAACCAGATATCTTCTCTAATTTTCTTAGTTGTTCCTGAGATAAATCCATTAGCCATGGAATACTCTGTAATGTTGGGCGGATATCTGCTTTGTCAATCATAACTTTACCTGTGGGAGTGTGACTTCATTCTATCTATTTGTTTTATCATTGAAAGATCGGATAAATAAGTGTTAATCATCCTCGTTCGAACCGTATATTGTCACATCGAAGCAATGAACCAAAATGTATCTCAAATAATCGCTTCAAAAGTCAAAAACGAAAATTTAGTATTATCTCAATAAATCGGGGCAAGCGGGTGTTTTTGGCGTGCGTCCGCACGCCAAAAACACCCTGACCGCTAATTATTGAAAGGACACAAAATTTAAATAAAAAAACCTGCCAGAACACATCTGACAGGTCATTGCGCGATAAGTTGGATTATTCAATAACCAATTTAACAGCACAAACTTTATATTCTGGAATTTTTGCAACAGGATCTAATGCCGCAATCGTTAAATTATTGGTGTTTTGTTCTCCTGGAAAATGGAAATTCGCAAAGACCAATCCCGGAGAGACGCGATCGGTGATTAATGCCTTTCCCCTGGTCGTCCCTCTGCGAGAATTTAAAGTAATTTGTTGGTTTTGCCTGATACCATATTTGATCGCATCTTCAGGATGAACTTCAATATAAGCTCCAGGATACACTTCCAACAAATCTGAAGAACGACGTGTCATCTCGCCAGCGTGCCAATGGTAGAGTACGCGGCCAGTGGTGAGCAAAAGTGGAAATTCTTCATCTGGCATTTCTTTAGGATCAATATGCTCTGTTGGATGGAATTTCCCCTTTCCGCGTGTGAATGATCCAATATGCAAGATCGGTGTTCCGGGGTGCTGTGAGTCTTTTACAGGCCAATGCAGCGATTCGCCATGGTTTAATCGGTCATAATTGATGCCAGCATAACTGGGTGTCAATGCCCCGATTTCTTCCATGATTTCAGAAGCGTTTTTATAATCCCAGCCTGCAAACTCGCCAGTTATTTCTCGTTGTTCCTCATTCAAAATCTTATTGGCTAAATTGGATAAAATTTCCCAATCTGGTTTTGCGGATCCTTTAGGCGTAATTGCTTGCCTGACCAATTGCACTCGACGTTCGGTGTTAGTAAACGTGCCATCTTTTTCGGCAAAGGATACTCCCGGTAGGAGGACATCTGCAAATGCTGATGTATCCGAAGGAAAAATTTCCTGTAAAACAATGAAATCACAAGCCTGGAGACATTTGCGTGTATGATTTACATCCGGGTCGGTAACCAATGGATTTTCACCCATGATGTATAGTGCTCGAATTTTGCCATCTAATGCCATGGGTATCATTTCTGTTGAGGTCAATCCGGGTTTTATGGAAAGCTCATTGTCATGTTTTCCAGAAGAGGATTTGGTCTGCCAGGCAAGATTGAATTTATCAATGAAATCCTGGCTGGTTACGGTTTGATATCCAGGGAAAACATTGGGAAGACCTCCCATATCACAGGCACCCTGAACATTATTCTGACCACGTAAAGGATTCACCCCACCACCTGGTACACCCATATTGCCCAGAAGCATCTGGAGATTTGCTAAAGTCAATACGTTAAGGACACCGGTTGAGTGTTGGGTGATTCCCATTGCCCAGAAAACCGCCATGGGTTTATGAGCTGCCATCATTTCAGCAGTTTTGATTAAATCATTTACTGAAATTCCTGTGATCGATGAAACGATTTCAGGTGAGTATCCAGCTAAAGTTGCTTTGAATTCTTCGAAATTTTCACAACGTTCATCGATATATTGTTGATCCTGCCAATTATTTTCAAGGATAATATGCATCAATCCGTTAATCAACGCGACATCTGTTCCCGCTTTATGACGCAGATAAATGCTGGAAAACTCAGCTATATCAATTTTCCTTGGATCTGCAACGATTAATTTCACTTTTCTTCTAATGATAGCCTGACGGATTTTTGAACCAATTACGGGGTGTTGTTCGGTTGTGTTCGAGCCAATGATGAAAATTGATTCTGCATGATCAACAATATCCTGAACTGTATTTGACATGGCACCGGAACCAAAACTCATCGCAAGACCTGAGACGGTGGAGGAATGACAGAGTCTGGCACAATGATCGATATTGTGGGTTCCAATAACCTGGCGCGATAGTTTGTTCATCAGGTAATTCTCTTCATTGGTACATTTCGCAGAGGTCAATAATCCAATTGAATCAGGGTCTGATTCATGTTTGATTTGGATGAGTTTTTTGGCTACAATGGTTAATGCGGTATCCCAATCAACTTCAACCCATGGACCGATTTCCTGTGAATTTTTCTGTCCATCTTGCAACAGGTATTCTCGGACCATTGGTTGTTTGAGTCGATCAGGATGATTGATAAATTTGTAACCATACCTGCCTTTTACACATAAATGTTTTCCATTTACAGGTGCATTGGGATTGGGAGTTATCTTTATTACCTGGTCGTTTTTAACATTCAAATCAAAATTGCATCCGACCCCACAAAATGAACAGGTGGTTTGGACTTTCTTTTCTGAACTTCCTGCTCCAAATGAAGGTTTATGACCGAGCGCGCCAGTAGGGCAATAATCTACACAGGCGCCACATGACTCACATCTGGCCTGTAATAAGGGGACGCCTGACCCAGCGATGATTTGGTTTTCAATTCCGCGGTTCGCCATTCCCCAAACAAAGCGACCTTGAATTTCTGCGCATGCCCGAATACAGCGGGTACATAAAATACATTGATTGAGATCCACCCGAATGAATGGGTTGGGATCACTATCCACTTTGTACTTTGGTTCCTTTCGCATTTTATTCTGTACATCAACATTATATTGCTGACACCACTTGAGGAAATAATTCGTTTTACCATTCTCAATTGACAAAGGACCATGGTAATTCACCAACATCAGCTCGAGAATCGTTTTTCTGGCATCCTGTAAATCTTCTGTCTCAGTCATGATTTCCATATTTGCGGAAACCGGCAGGGTACAAGCAGCAATAGGATTGCGCAAGCCTTTAACTTCAACGTCGCATAAACGGCAACCGCCATGAGGTGTTAAATCCGGGTGGTCACAAAGACTTGGAATAGTAATTCCGAGATCCTGAGCAACACGTAAAAGAGTTTTCCCTTCTGGAACGTCATATTGTTTGCCATTGATTGTGATTGGGATCATGAATGCTCTCCTACCAATTGGACTTTTCCAGGTAATATTTCGATTGCATTGAAGTTGCATGTTTGAAAACAAATCCCACATTGAATACAGATTTCCTGATCAATCTCATGTGGTTTCCTGCGTTCACCGGAGATTGCACCGACCGGACAATTTTTCGCGCAAAAGGTACAACCCGTACAACTATCTTTAATGATTTCATAGTGAATTAATGCCTTGCAAACTTTTGCTGGGCAGTGTTTATCATAAATGTGCGCTTCGTATTCTGCGCGAAAATGTTTGATCGTACTGATGACTGGATTTGGCGCACCTTGCCCCAGACCACAAAGACTATGAACTTTCATAACTTTGCTCAATCGTTCTAGTTCTTCGATGTCACCTTCAACACCCTCTCCCTGACAGATCCGATTGAGAATCTGGAGCATACTATACGTGCCTACGCGGCAGGGTGTACATTTCCCACAACTTTCTTCCTTGGTGAATTCCATGAAAAAGCGTGCGATATCAACCATACAGGTATCTTCATCCATGACAATCATGCCACCAGATCCCATCATGGAACCAGCGGCAGTTAATGATTCATAGTCCACCTGTAAATCAATCATACTGGCGGGTATGCACCCCCCCATTGGTCCACCAGTTTGAATAGCTTTCAATCCTTTGTTTTTCTTAATTCCTTCACCCACATCATAAACAATTTCTCTCAATGTGATACCTAAAGGCACTTCGATTAAACCAGTATGGTTAACATCACCTGCCAGAGCAAAAGTTTTTGTGCCCTTGCTTTTTTCGGTCCCCATACTGGCAAACCATTCTGGACCTGTGAGAATGATTTGAGGAATATTCGCAAAGGTTTCGACATTGTTAATACTGGTTGGCTTTCCCCAAAGCCCTGAAACTGCCGGGAAAGGAGGACGGGGACGTGGTTCACCGCGTTTTCCTTCAATGGAGGCGATTAAAGCTGTTTCCTCACCACATACAAATGCTCCTGCACCCATTCTCAATTCTATGTTGAAGGAAAAATCGCTTCCAAAAATATTGTTTCCCAGGATACCATAATCCTGCGCTTGTTGGATTGCATGAATGAGGGTTCTTACAGCAATGGGGTATTCAGCCCGGCAGTAAACATAACCTTGCTGTGCGCCGATTGCATAAGCAGCAATTGCCATACCTTCCAGAACTGAATGAGGGTCTCCTTCCAGGACTCTGCGGTTCATAAAAGCACCCGGGTCACCTTCATCTGCATTACAAATGATAAATTTTTGTGTCCCAGGATTATTTCTGGTAAGTTCCCATTTTTTTGCGGTTGGGAAACCTGCGCCACCGCGACCTCGTAATCCAGATTGAGCGATTGTTTCGATGACCTGCTCAGGAGTATTTTGTTCCAATACCATTGCCAAAGCCTGATAACCATCTTCAGATATATAGTCATCCAGGCTTTCTGGATCTATCAGCGTACAGTTTCGTAGAACAACCCTGATTTCTTTTCCACGGGGAGCATCCAGTTCCTGATCCTCTTTAAGTGCTTGAGGAGCAAATTTTTCTGGTCCCCAACTTTTACCAGGATGAGAGGTAATTTCATCCCGTTTTTTTTCAATAATTTGTTCTTGAAGATTTATAAGTTGATTTAGACTGGTAATTTTTGTCATATGAAAAATGCTCCTTAAGAATCTTCGTACGTTTTCATAATCTCGCGAATTAATGGTGGTATCTTACTGGGGCGAACACGTCCATAGAGTTGTTCATCAACCACAACAACCGGGGCCTGGCTGCAAGAACCTACACAACGGCAAACTTCCATAGTTATGTGGTTATCAGGTGTTGTATCACCCGTCTGAATATCCAGAATTTGTTCTGCTTTACGCATGAGCTGCGGAGTTCCTCCAACATAACACGCGGTTCCCATACAGAACTTAATCGTGTGATCTCCTCTAGGTTTGGTGGTGAAGAAGGAATAAAAACTTACAACCCCGGTGATTGTGCTGACGGGTATGTTTAATATCGCAGATATATACTCTTGTATAGGCTGGGAAATATATCCAATCTGGCTTTGGATCTCATTAAGAATGACCATTAAACCACCAGGCACATCCTTAAAGGAGAGTAAAATCTTATCAATAATTTCACGGGATTCAACTTGATTGAGCGGAAATTCATTGAGTAATAGATGCATTGAGGGAGTACTTAATCCATATGTCTGTTTCGATGACTGATCTTCCATAACGAATTCCTTTTCTTGATAGATTTATAAGTAGAAAAAATCAGGGTTAAATTGTTTTTTGATCAATATTCTGAGATATTGATTTAATACTAAAAATTTTTGGATAAATAAGATAAATTCTATAGGATAGAATATAACATATTTTTTTAACGGGAATAAAAAATGTTAATCACTATTTTTCAATGACAAAACCTCCTGAATGGGTAAGGAGGTTTTTCTTAAATTTTGAGAAAAAATTTAAATTAAATCAGCTTATGATCCATTGGGAGATTTTTTCAATGGCTTCTGTAGCCAGTTTTTTGGTTCTGGGAGAAAGAAAATTTTCAAAACCAAATTGAAATCCTCGCACTGAAACTAAAATAGCTTCTGGACTGTGGTTGAAAGTCTGTTCAAGAATTGAAAGAATTGTTTGTGGGGTCATGTGATGGGTGAGAGGGGAGTTTTGAAATTTCCTATCCAAGATCTGGATATTAAGGTCATTTTTCAGGGCACCCGTATGTGCATCCACAAAACATAATCTGGAATATTGAGCCATATCATAAGTCATTTCCGGTATCAATTGTAAATCGAAAAGGAAATGTAAATTTTCATCTACCTTAATCAAATCTTCATCCAGAGGTTCTGGAATGGTCAAACCGAAAAAATCTGCCACCCCTCGTAAGATGTGCCAGGCAACGCCGTCATCTTCACGATCCGGATTTCCATATCCGACGAGTAATGTTTTGGGAATATCCTTCAAAGCGTGTTCAAAATCTTCACGCTTTGAAGGATGTGCTTTATTTTCAGGCATAACCTATTCGCGCTTTAAAGTCTGGATGGTTGTACCAGCAGCATCGACAACATCAATGATCATGGGCATTTGTCCAACTGCATGTGTGGAACAGGATAAACATGGGTCATGCGCACGCACAGCTGCTTCAACCCGATTGAGTAAACCTTCGTGAATCTCAGGTCCTTTTACATAGGTCTTTGCAACCATATCGACTGCTTTGCTCATGGCATAGTTATTATGGCCTGTTGAGACAATCAGATTTAATTTCTGAATCTGACCATTTTCATTTGCCCAATAATGATGGATTAATGTTCCACGAGGTGCTTCGATAACACCGACACCTTCACCCTGGAAGTTGTGGCGGGTATTGAGTATATCTTTTGAAAGGATATCAGGGTCGTCCAACAGGACTTTAACACGTTCGGCTGCAAATAAAGTCTCAATCAATCTGGAGTAATGGTAATACAGCGTATTTTCTATCGGTTTTCCTCCATTGATTTGCCTGTAAGCTTTGAATTCTTCATTGGCAAGAGGCGTGTCGATTTTGTCAATAATGTTCAATCGTCCTAATGGACCGACTCGATAAACTCCATCCGGCCATCCTAATTTTTTGTAAAAGGGGAATTTCAAGTACGACCAATTCTCAACATGTTCACCAATAAAATCGAGATAATTAGATGCCGGGAACCGTTCCAATTGTTCTCCATCGCTACCGATTAAGCGCAAATTACCATCATAAAGTTCAAGACCGTTCTCTTCCGTAATCAAACCAAAATAACCGGTTGGGAAAACCGCAAATTTCTGGATATCTTCCATGTTTTTTGCTGCCCAATCTTTCATGATGGAAATTGCTATTTGGGTTGTCTCGATTGCCTGATCCAATCCTGTAAGAATCAAATCTCGATCGGCTGCGCTTAAGGCTTTATTGACACCACCTGGAACGGCAAATGTGGGATGAATACGACGTCCACCCAGGATTCGGATTATTTCCTGTCCATATTTCCGTAATTGGACGGCTTTAACCGTTATATCGGGAGCATTCTGAACCAGTCCAACGACATTTCGAATCGCCGGATCGGCATCGAAACCAAGTAATAGGTCAGGACCAGCTAATTCAAAGAAATGCATACCATGCGACTGGATAATCTGACCCATATGCATTAATTCACGCAATAGTGATGCAGGTCGTGGTGGAGGAGCACCTAATACGGCATCACCAGCTTTAGCAGCCGCTAAATGGTGGCTGACAGGGCAAATTCCGCAAATTCTCGGGGTGATTAATGGCATTTCAAAAACCATTCTACCTTCACAGAATTTCTCAAATCCACGGAACTCGTTCACATGCAAATAAGCATGGTCAACGGACTGATTATCTTCTTTCATGTGAATGGTGATTTTTGCATGCCCTTCAATACGGGTTACAGGTTCGATTGTTATTTTTTGCGCTACCATTATTTTCTCCTAATGCCAATGAAGGTTTTCGTCTTTGATTTCTGGAATTCTACCCTGTGCCAACTCAGACAACACATGGAAAATCACGTCTGCACTGGGTGGGCAGCCAGGTACGTGAATATCCACAAGAACGACTTCTGATACAGCTCGAACACGGGTGGGTACTGCCAACTCAGGATCCGTTGGGATGAATCCATCCACAGTGCTTTCCGTCTCTATGTATGCTCTTCTTAAGGATTCTTCAATGGTGAAGAAATTCCGCATGGCAGGGACACCACCAAACACTGCACAATCACCTAAGGCAACGAGAATTTTGCAGCGTGAGCGCATTAACTTAGCTTGATGTTCATTGGCTGTGTTATTGATGCCACCTTCCAGGACACCGACAACCACACCCGATTCATCTGCTTCTTTTAAGTCAGTTATCGGTGAAGCACGTAAATCAATCAGCTCTAAAACTTGTAGTAATCTTTCATCTATGTCCAGCAAAGACATGTGACACCCAGCACATCCTGCCATCCAGTCGGTTGCAACTTTTGGTTTACTCATAATTTTTTTACCTCATTTCTACCGGTAGACATTATTCAATTTCGACGACAGATTTTTCTAATTTGACAGCCTTATCCCAAACTGGATTAACAATAATTTTCAGTCGGTCGGCAATTGACAGCACTACTTCTTTATTCGTTTTCACATCAACAGGAGATTGTAAGGATTTATTTGCCAATTGTACCTGTCCATCACAAGTGATGTAATATCCACTCTGTTCCAACCAGTTGGTCACGGGTAACACTACATCTGCTTTTGCTGTGAGCGCAGAATGATAACTGGCCTGGACTACCAGGAATGGAACATTCTCCAATTTCTTAATAATTGCCTGAGAAGGATCTTCATCACCAAGGGCAACATAAGCAGCATTATGACCATTAACATTAAATGGTTTGTTTAATTTCAACTGCTCAGCAGCCAGACTGTTCGCTTTGCCTTTGGGGCTGATGAGTTTTGCATTGAGTTTCTTTGCAAGTTTCAGCAATGATTGCACAGTTTCTCTTTTTTGTTTGGCTTCAAAGTCGGTTCCATAAACAATTACAAGATTTTTGGAGCTATCCAACAATTTTGCAATTTCGGTAATTTCCTGAGTGGAGATGCCTGATTTTTCAGCAAATTGACTACTATCTACACCAGTGAGAGCTGCATCTAATGCCTGAATAAAGGCAAGATCTTGATTTCGTTCGATGATCATTGAATGAGGTGTAAAGGCATCCATACCACTGGATTCATAACTGACTGGTATTACCTTTGTACCTGCAGGTATCAACCTTTTGATGAAAAAGCCGGCAACCTGATGATCCTTTGTCAGGTCCAAACCAATTGTCATGATTGTGTCTGCTTTGTGAATTTCAGATAATTTCGATTCGAAAGGACCTTTATCTTCCGCAAATTCAGATAAAACTTTAGTGTAGCGTCCTTCTTCGGTGCTGGTGACCATATTACTGCCTAATATTTCTTCAAAGATTTGTTTGTAATAATAGAGCACATCAGCAGGTAATCTGGTAGAGGCAATCGCTGCTATTCCGTTTTCTTTTTTATTAATGAATGGTTTGAAATTTTCCATCACAACGGATAATGCTTCATCCCATGTTACGGCTTTTAATGCGCCATCTTTTCGAACCATGGGGGTAACCAGTCGATTGCGTTTTTCATCCATCGGGATAAATCGCCCTACATCACAAAGCACACCTCCACTGATTTCGGCATCCCAATCCCCGTTGATTTTGATCAGGTTATTATCACGATGTAAAACCTCAATGCCACAACCAATTGAACATCCAAGACAAATCGTCTTTGTTGAAGATACATCTTTTTCCTGACCACGATAAGCGCTCCAGCGATCAATTAATGCACCGGTTGGGCAGATCTGCACACAGACGCCACATGAGATGCAGGAACTAGAACCTAATGGCACTCCCAGGTCGGCGACCAATAAGGTATTTGCTCCTCGTTCTTCCATACCAAGTGTGAAATTACCAACCAACTCTGCACATGCACGCACACAACGACGGCAAAGAATGCAACGGTTGTGTTCTAAAACAAAATATGGATGGGAGGCATCAACAGGATAGGGTTGCCAATTTGGTTGTATTGGCCAATGTGTCATTCCTTCTCTGTAAGCTGCATTCTGTAATTCACAATCACTGCCACTAACCTGGCAATATGGGCAGAAATGGTTTCTTTCACTGAAGATCATAGAAAGGATAAATTTTCTTGCATCTTTGACTTTTTCTGTTTGAGTTTTGATCACCATTTTGTCAGAAACAGGAAGCGTACAGGCTGGTTGTAAGGTGCGAGCACCTTCAATTTCTACCAGGCATAAACGACAGCCACCATAAGGTTCAAGTGCAGGGTGATTACATAAGGTTGGAATTTCAATTCCAGCCATACCTGCTGCTTTTAAAACGGTTGTTCCTTCCGGCACTTCTATTTCTTTATCATCTATTTTGAGTTGATACATAGCGTTTCTCCTTCGTTCAATTATAAAAATTCATTACTTATAATCTTTTGCCACTCATCGGACATACGCCGGATGGACAAACTTTTAATCTAATATGGGCTTCTACTTCAGCTCTATAATGGTTCAATATATCTCGAATTGGTGAACCAGCTGTCTGCCCCAAACCGCAATTTGAAAGCTCAAAAAGGTTTTTGCTAATCATAGCCAGATCATCCAAATCCTGCATCGTACCAGTTCCCTGAGATATATTCTCCAAAATTTGATAAGCTCTTTCATTTCCGATACGACATGGATTACATTTTCCACAACTCTCTTTTTTGAAGAAATTTTGTAGAACTTTTGCCAGGTCTAAAACACAGGTATTTTCATCACATATCAATAATGCGCCAGAACCTAACGATACACCTGCGTTTTGGAACGAGTCGAAGTCCATCGGTGTATCCTGCAAACTGGCTGGAATGATAGAACCACTGGACCCACCGGTTTGAGCAACTTTAAAGCTAACGTCTCTTTTCATCCCTTTGGCGTAAATGGCAATCACTTCTCGCAATGTGATTCCCATGGGTACTTCAATTAATCCAGTGACATTGACGTTTCCCAAAATTGTATAAACTTTTGTGCCTGGACTGGAAGGTGTACCAAAACTTCGATACCATTTTCCGCCATTGCGGAGAATCGCCGGGATATTCGCTAATGTTTCAACATTGTTTACGAGTGTTGGTTTTCCCCACAAACCATGGGTGGTGGGATACGGTGGGCGAGCTCTGGGTTCACCTCTTTTACCTTCAATTGATTCAATGAGAGCAGTTTCCTCGCCACATATATAAGCTCCAGCACCACTGTGAACATGAATATCGAAATTGAAATCTGAGCCAAAGATTTTTTCACCCAAGATTCCGTAATCATAGGCTTGCTTTATAGCTTTCTTAAGCCGTTCCTGTGCAAGCAGATATTCACCACGTATATAAATAAAACCTTCATTGGCACCCACCGCATAAGCAGCAATAGACATTGCCTCAATAATACTGTGGGGATCCCCTTCCAGAATCAGGCGATCTTTGAAGGTGCCTGGTTCAGACTCATCGCCATTGCAAATAACATATTTCTTCTTGGCCGGTGTGCCAGAAACAAATCCCCATTTCAATCCGGTAGGAAAACCAGCTCCACCACGTCCACGAAGTCCGGATGATTTAACTTCCTCAATGACATCTCTTGGACTCATTTCTGAAAGGACTTTACCTAACGCTTGATAACCATCATTGATGATATATTCTTCGATATTTTCTGGATCAATAATTCCTACTCGTTGGAGAACAATTCGCTGTTCTGCTGGCAAAGTTCCTTTTCTGGCGTTTACCCAGGCAATTTTTCCGGTTAATTCTTTATGAGAAGCCTGTAATTCAGGAACAACACGCCCCTTATATAAATGTTCTTCTACCAAATATTGAGCATTTTCAGGTTTTACTGGGCCATAAATGGTGGCTTCAGGATAAATAATAACGAAAGGTAAGGCATCATGCCTGCCGACATCACCAATCATTGAGAGTGATATTTCATCCGATAAACCTAATGTTTCAATTTCAGTTTTCAAGTTTTCATAGACCTGTGCAGCACCGCGCTCCATGCTGACTGGATCGCTTGAGACTAATACCATTGATCGTACAGATTTCATCGATTATCTCCTAGTCGCTGTATTTGGCTAAAATATCTTTAATTTGTTCCGGTGTGACATTTCCATAAGCATCATCATCGATAACTATCACCGGACCTACTCCGCAAAGCCCTAAACAGCTGGTAGTAATGAGGGACCATTTTCCATCCAGAGAGGTTTCATCTTCTTCCAGGTTAACTGTTTCTTTCAATGTTTGCCATACTTCACGACCACCGACAACGTGGCAAGGTGCACTTTCACAAAATTGAATCACGTGTTTCCCCCTGGGTTTGGTAGATAACATGTGATAGAAACTGGCTACTGAAAACAATTGAGATCGGGATGATTTTAATCGGTTGCTGATTTCCTCCAGTGCTTCTGAAGGAAGAAAACCGAGTGTTCGATTCACGTGATTTAAAATTGGAATCAGTTCTTCCCGGTTTTCTCCAAAATGATCGATCGCTGAATCAACGGCTGCGATGATTAAACGATCTTTTTCATTTTTACTTGTCATGTATTACTCCTTGATTTGGGATGAAATTTGGTTGAAATGATTGAATCAATTCTGTGTCATCAATTAAACAATTTCAATTGCATTAAAATTACAAACCTGAACACAAATTCCACAGCGAATACAGGTATCTGGATCAATAAAGTGTGGCTGGCGGCGTTCTCCGGAAATTGCATTTACCGGGCAATTTCGGGCACAAACAGTACAACCCGTGCATGTATTTTCGATGATTTGATAACGAATTAATGCCTTACATACTTTGGCAGGACATCGTTTTTCAAGAATATGGGCTTCATACTCATCGCGAAAGTGCTTTAAGGTGCTTTCAACTGGGTTTGGTGCACCTTGCCCTAAACCACACAGGGAATCTTGTTTTATCTCTGCACAAAGCATTTCAAGTTGTTCAATATCTCCCGGACGGCCGTGTCCTGCGCATATTCTTTCGAGAATATCGAGAATGCGCTTTGTACCGACCCGGCATGGCGTGCATTTTCCGCAACTCTCCTCCTGCGTGAATTCCATAAAAAACCGGGCGATGTCCACCATACAGGTGTCTTCGTCCATGACGATCATTCCACCAGACCCCATCATGGACCCGGCCTTGACAAGCGATTCATAATCAACAGGAAGATCCAGATATTCTTTTGGTAAACAACCACCCATGGGTCCACCTGTTTGAATGGCTTTAAATTCTTTATTATCCCGAATTCCGTTTCCAATATCGAAGATGATCTCTCGAAGCGTAATGCCCATAGGTACTTCGATCAGACCTGTGTGATTAATATCACCTGCCATTGCGAAAGTCTTGGTACCTTTACTTTTTTCTGTGCCCATACTTGCAAACCAATCGGCACCATTTAAGATTATTTGAGGAACATTGGCATAGGTTTCGACATTGTTAATATTTGTTGGTTTATCCCATAACCCTTTAACAGAAGGGAAGGGTGGTCTTGGTCGGGGTTCGCCTCGTTTACCCTCGATTGAATTCATCAAGGCAGTTTCTTCGCCACACACAAATGCACCCGCACCCATTCTTACTTCCAGATCAAAGGAAAAATCTGTGCCCATGATATTTTCACCTAAGAGCCCAAGACCTTTAGCCTGTTGAATGGCAATGTTGAGTGTCTTAACTGCAATGGGATATTCCGCTCGACAATAGATGTATCCCTGTCTGGCACCAATTGCGTATGCAGCGATAATCATTCCTTCGATGACAGAATGGGGGTCTGATTCGAGAACACGACGGTTCATAAATGCACCGGGATCACCTTCATCGGCATTACAAATCACAAAACGAACATCACTTTTTTCCTGCTTTGTGAATGTCCATTTTAGAAATGTAGGAAACCCAGCGCCACCCCGTCCGCGTAAACCAGATTTTTTTATTTCGTTGATGACATCATCAGCGGTCATTTCTGTCATGACTTTTGCCAGGGCCATGTAGCCATCCTGGGCGATATAATCTTCGATATTCTCTGGATCAATAACTCCACAATTTCTGAGAACAACCCGAATTTCCTTTGCCGTTGGTGCAGTCAGTTCTTCGTCTTTGATCGATTTGATGGGTAGGATAAATTTCTGTGCAACACGACCTTTAAGAAAATGTTCTTCCACAATATAGGGCAAGTCGTCCACAGTCATACCAGCATAGTGAACACCTTCCGGGTAAACCATCATTTCTGGACCTTGCGAACAGGCACCAATTCTGGATGTTTCCAGTACCTGAACTTCGTCGATTAATCCTGTGGCTACCAGTTCATCGTTGAGAGCGTCTACAATGTCATGGGCACCTTTCGAGAGACATTCTGGATCTACGCATACCAAGACGTGAGTTCGAAAGTATTTAATCATATAACCTGCTTTTCTAAATTTAAGCCTTGCTGCTTAGATATTAACCATGTGTTCTTTTACAATATTTCCTGCCAAAACATGTTCATCAACAATTCGGGCTGCGATATCCTTGGAGACTTTTCCATATGTGACTTTTGGACCATCACCAATTTGAACCTGAACGATTGGTTCCATTTCACATACTCCAATACAGCCGGTTTGAGTGACGATGATTCCACTTAAATTATCTTTTTCAATCTTTTCAAGAATTGCTTTCATTGTGTCTCGTGCACCCGCCGCAATTCCACATGTTCCCATTCCAACGATTATTTGTTTTTGACCGGAAGCACTTTTCATTTCCTGTTTTTTGAGAGCTTCTTCGCGAATTCTTTTGAGATCATCAATACTTTTAATTGTGGGCATGATATTACTCCTATTCATGTTGAGATTTAATATTCATTGATTGAAATATTATTTATTCCATTTGAAATTTCATTTCTGATAAATGATAGAACCATAGGCTCGGAGAGAGGAATGCCATCCAGTTCAGCTTTAATGATTTGATCATCAAATTCAAAATTTGTATCATTTACTTTATATTTGAAGGTCCAATGTGTTGTAGGTGAACCGACTACCAGGTGAAGAATGGTCCCTGCCATATCACCCAATGGCATTCGATCAATGTGACTGCGTTGAAATTGGACAATTAATTCTGTTCCTTCGCCCGGTTGGGAATTAATTTTCAAAAAACCGTTGCACATTTCAGCGGCTGCTTTTAACAAAGGTATCCCTAAACCTACTTTACGTGTTGTGCGACTGGTTGTAAAAGGATCAACAATTCTCAGAGCCATTTCCGGGGTCATTCCATGACCATTGTCTTTGACAGACATTGTTAATCGATCCTCCAATGTGTTTTCGTCAATACAAATCGTTACATGCGATGCATTTGCATTTATGCTATTTTCTGCAATATCCAGTAGATGTAACGATAATTCTTTCATTCACAATTCCGTATAACTATTTTTGTAACTGTTTGATTGCCTGTGGAAGTTTATTCGGTTTTACCCTGCCCAATACTTCCTCATCAACGACGATAACCGGTGCCTGACTGCAAGCGCCTACACAACGACAAATTTCCAACGTAATCAATCCATCGGGAGTCGTTTCTCCAATATCAATTCCCAGTATTTGTTTTGCCTTTTCCATCAATTGTGGGACACCACCTACATAACAGGCTGTGCCCATACAGAATTTAATCGTGTGTTTCCCTTTCGGGTTGGTTGTAAAAAAGGAATAAAATGTCACAACACCATGAATGGTGGAGACAGGTATTTCTAATTGATCAGCCAGGTACGCCTGAGTGGCTTCTGATACCCATCCAATTTTGCTTTGTACCTCTCCCAGAACTACCATTGCAGCTCCGGGTTTATCCCGATGTTCCTCAATAATCTGATCAATGATTGCTCTTTGTTCAGGAATAATCAAGGGATCGTTCGCTGGAATGTTTTTTAAGTATTTCACCATGAATTGCTCCGTAATTAATGTAGGATTAAATTTGTTTGCTTATCCTTAATCAAGTGTATCTAATGGAGTGATTATTCGACATTGCTGAAAGTCACAAATCCCTAAGAAAAAACGCTTGATTTGTTACAAATTTCACTATCTTATAATAAAAATTAAAATTTCCTTTCCTAAGTTATGGAATTTACAAAATAAGATCGATCTGCTTCTTTTCTTATTGCAAGCTTTATTTCACTAATAGAAGGATTTTCAATTTCAAAAATCGTTGTTCCAATAAATTCAGATAATCGATGTACATCACCATTTTGAATAATTTCGAATGAATTTATTTGAGGATAGAATATTTTCACATCCTTTGGTGAAATATGTCTGGATATCTCCAGGGCTAAAATGGGGATGTCAACCGGCACGAAACCTAAAATTTCTAATAATCCATTTGCTTTGCGATTGACGTGAGCAGGTATGAAAATACCACCAATTTCATCAACCAGATTAAATGCTTCGTTGATACTGAGGTCTGTTGAGGTGATTAAAAGCCGTTCTTCTTTCCGAACGAAATCTCCTTTGTCATCCACAACCAATTGTTCACCAAAATATTCAGGACGATTTTTTATAGGTGGGAGTTTTTGATCGACAATATTTTGAAATTGAACAATTTGTTCAATTGAATCAAACAGGCAAATTACATGGACTTCTTCTTTTGTTTGTAATTCCATTCCAGGCAGAACCGTAATACCAGAACCAAGAGCTGCTTTTTGAACTGCGCTGATATTAGCAGAAGCGTTATGGTCGGTGATTGCGATTAAGTCAATTCCTCGAATTTTTGCTTCTGAAACGATTAGAGGTGGCAACATTTCTATTTCTGCACACGGAGACAATACCGTATGCACGTGTAAATCAGCTTTATATTTTTTCAAAATTTTCTCTATTTTTCTGCTCTAATCCCTAATTCCCACAACATGCCAACTACATGGAAAGAATTTTGTTCAGTCTGCAATAAAGTGATACCTTCTTCATTGGCTTTATGAATAGTAACCGGATCTGGAGTTGCACCTTCGGTAATAATGATGGCACTGAGTTCCAGTAAGGCAGCAACAGCGACAATATTGTTGTGTGCCTGTAATGTTACCCAGATGGATTGGTTGGGAGCTCCAGCCATCACACAGCTTAAAAGATCAGATGTATATCCATTTTTAACTGATATTTGCGAAAAATCTTTTTCTGCCGTCAGTACCTTTAATTCTAGTTTATCTATTATGGTAGCTAAATTAATCATGATTTTTGATTCTCCGATTCTTTATTTTTATGTTCTGAATCCAGGAATAACCGCATTTTTAAGCGTGAACCTTTTCCCCAGACAGATTCCAGTTTCATTTGATCTACACAACGCGAAATGTTAACAAGTCCCATGCCTGCTCCGAAACCCATCTCACGAACCGCATCCGATGCAGTGGAGTATCCTGGTTTCATTGCAAGACCAACATCTTTAATACCGGGGCCATAATCATATGCGTCAATAGAAATTTGATGGGGTTCTATTTCTACCCGTAACACACCACCTTCGGTCGTGTGAATGATGAGATTCATTTCAGCTTCATAGATGGCAATTCCACATCGACGAGCAATTTGTTTGGATGCTCCTAACCGAATTAATGCCCGTTTTATGTTGGAAGAAGCCTGCCCGCCAATATCAAAATCACCCTGTTGGATTTGATAACGCAGGATGAGGCTGGTACGATCGGATTCTATATCTTCAAATAAATGACTTGCTCTATATTTGCGTATCTCTTCTTCCTGGTAATCTGTTTCCAAGGCTCGCAATAGACCGCGATTGATATCACCTTTAGTGATCATTCCGACCAATTTTTGATCTTTGTCGACCACTGGAAGTCTGCCAAAATTCGTAGAAACAAATTTCTTGGATGCTTCGATCACTGGGTCTGTGGGTAGAATGGTGAACAAATTGGTGGTCATATACTTATTGATTGCCGAATCCAAATCCTTGTCGATCAGACAACGAATCAAATCTTCCATGGATATGATTCCGATTAGATCTCCAAGGGGAGAAACAATTGGCGCACCTGATATTCTTTTTTGGCGAAAAACTTCCAGAACTTCATACATTTTGATTTCTGGAGAGAAACTAATCAATTCGCTGGTCATAACTTCGCTGACCTTAATTTCATATGCCAATTCCTCTACACGTGAAATATTTTCAGCTTCCTGGTCTGAAATTATTCGCTTTCTTTGTGGGGGATTGGCTGCCATTGCGACTCTATTCTTTTATTCACAACCACAATCTGATTGATCTGCTACAGATTTTTCAAGACTTGGCAAGCCGGCTTTGTATAACCGTCCACATAACTCAAACATGCCAAAAGGTGAGGTTATCAAAGGAATTTCTTCATCATTAGCCAGATCAATTGTTGTTTCAGGTGGTATTTTTCCTCTGACCAGTACAACAGCAGCTACATCGGCCATTTGAGCTGTGCGAATAACCTGTGGATTGCATAATCCTGTGAGTAATATAGCTCCTGGCTCTATAGATGCCAACACATCACTCATCAAATCAGCACCACATCCACCTAATATCACTTCATTTTTATTAAACAAATCTGTTAATACGTTACCGTCAACAATTTTGACTAATTCGTCTAAATTCATCTTCACCTGCATTCCAACAAAAATCGAATCTTACTAGATTATTTTACCCTAGAATTTGATTTGTGAAAAATTTCATTAATAATAATCATGACTTAAAAAACTCACTAAAATAAAGAGCTTCATAACTCTTAAATTATGATCAATGTTAAAAAATAATTGAAGTACGACAGGTTTATGATATTATTTGGACTTGAAAATAAAGAGAGGTTGGATATGACACAGATAATATCACCAGTCAAAGGTACACGTGATTTTTACCCAGAGGATATGGCGATTCGTAACTGGATTTATGGAAAAATGCGGGAAGTTTCTCAATTATTTGGATATGTTGAATTTGATGGTCCATTTCTTGAGAGAATTGATTTATATGCGGCAAAATCCGGTGAAGAACTGGTAAAAGAACAAGCTTTTGTTTTTCCGGATCGTGGTGGCGATCTCATCACATTACGCCCGGAATTAACACCATCATTGGCAAGAATGATTGCTGAAAAGCAAAAACAGCTTGTATTTCCACAAAGGTGGTGGTCATTTGGTCCTTTTTGGCGTTATGAGAGACCTCAAAAAGGCAGAACCCGTGAATTTTTCCAATGGAATGTCGATATGCTCGGATCAGATACACCTGAGAGTGATGCTGAATTGATCGCGGTTTGTGCGACCTTTTTCAAGAAAGTTGGTTTAAGTCCTGACCAGGTCATGATATTTATTAACAGCCGTGAACTAATGGATTCTGTACTTAAAAAATTAGAAATCCAACCAGATTTAAAAATGGCAGTGTTTCGCCTGATTGATCGCAAAGATAAATTGTCTTTCCAGCAATGGCAGGAATTTGCATTATCACTGGGGTTGACACAAAATCAATTTGAAGGATTAAAAGTTGTACTTAATGATAAGAATCTCTGGATGGAATCCAAAGATTTGGCATTGATAATGGAAATTCTTGAACGCATGGATCTTGGCAATTATGTGACATTTGATCCACAAATTATCCGGGGTCTTGACTACTATACCGGTGTTGTTTTTGAAGCCAGAGATATGGATAGGGAAGGCCGCGCAATTCTTGGCGGTGGACATTATGGGAATCTGGTTGGTGATGTCGGCGGCGAATTACTGCCTGGTGTAGGATTTGCAATGGGGGATGTAATGCTGAGATTCGTTTTGGAAAAATACAATTGCCTTCCTGAATTTGATAATACCTCTGCAAAAGTATTAGTTACAGTATTTGATGCAACTCTATATCCAGATTCGCTGGTAATAGCGAATATATTGAGAAATGCCGAGATACCAACAATACTTGTCAGTGAGAATCAAAAACTACAGAAGCAATTTAAATATGCAGATCGAATTGGCGTACCTATCGTTTTGGTGCTCGGTCCGGAAGAAAAAAATAATAATATAGTAACAGTAAAAAACCTAAAGACTCGCCAACAGGAAAATGTGCTGTTCGAAAATCTGGTCACAAGCATAAAAGATCAGCTTGCATAAGGCTTAGCTGTGTGATAAAATTTTGGTCGTTATGGTGCCTGTAGCTCAACGGCAGAGCGCTTCACTGTGGATGAAGAGGTTGAGGGTTCGAAACCGTCCAGGCACCCCAAAAATTCATGATGTTGTTCATGAATTTTTTTTATTTATGAACTATATCAATTAACTGGTAAAGCGATAAAGAAAGTCGAACCTTTTCCTGGTGAGCTATTCAATAAACCAATTCTTCCGCGATGAAGTTGAATTAAAGATTTACTGATCGCCAGCCCTAATCCTGAGCCAAATGCTCTGATATTTTCGGTGGATTTAGCCTGCTCAAAGGGTTTGAATAATTTCGCCTGATCTGCCTGATTTATTCCTATCCCTGTGTCAGAAATGGTTATCATTACTTCTTGATTTTTCCCTAATCCTTTGACAAGAGAAGTTGAAATTGTGATTTTACCGTATTCAGTAAATTTAATTGCATTGGTAATGATATTCATCAATACCTGGCCAATGCGATCCCGATCCACAATTAATTCTGGTAAATCCTCTGAATTGACAACTTCAAATTTTATAACCTTGTCTTTTACCAGATTTTCGGCTGATGGAAGCAAAGAATTGATAAGGTCGGGAATATTTGTTTTGGTCATTGTTAATTTCATTGTTCCCGCTTCAATTTTGGTTATATCTAAAATGTCATTGACCAACCTTAATAAATATTGACCGGCACTGTGAATCGCAGTTAGATCTTGTTTTTGTGTTTCGTTGATGGGGCCATCTATTCCAGTCAGTATTACCTTAGAAAATCCAATTATTGAATTTAAAGGTGTTCGAAATTCATGGCTCATATTTGCCAAAAATTGACTTTTTACTCGATCTATATCGGATATATCTTCGATCATATTCTGGGTTTTTTCATATAATCGAACATTTTCAATCTCAATAGCAATTTGGTCTGCCAACAATTGGTAGTAACGTAAATCCTTTGATTCAAAATCATTGGAGCGGCTCGAGTGGATATCCAAAACACCGATAATTTCATCTCCGATTTTTAGTGGCAAGACAAGCTGAGACCTTGTCCATAGTGTTTCTACATTGTCAGGATCCTCATTTTGGTCTGAAGCATCCTTCAATATTACAGCCTGTCCTTTTTCAAAAACATCTGAGATGATCAAATAAGAATTTTCTCTTAATCCCGATGCGTGTTGGTCATTATCATCATTCCCTTCATAAGAAACAGAAACTTTGTCAAGTAAATTATTTGCATTATTGCAAACATGAATCGCTACAGATAGAAAACCAAATTTTTCCTGAATTTGTTTTGTTATATTCTTAATTAATAAATCCAAATTTAGAATAGATGACGTATCATGAACAATACTGGCTGAAATATTAATTTTGTTATCAAGTTCAGAGAAATCTCTTAATATGGATCGATTGGTTAGAAGAATTGATAATTCACTCAATGCATATTTCAGATTCGATAAATTTTCAGGGTTTATGTTCAATGGTTTATTTGAAAAGATCGTGATGAAACCTGACATAAGGTCGTCAAAATAAATTGGAAAAATATAACCACTTTCGATTCTATATTTTTTTAACTCCTGAAGGAATTCATCCTGAAGATTCAAATTTGATAGATTTTCAAAATGATCAATATTTAACTTTATTATCTCGTTTAACAGGTCGTTGAATTTTGTTGATTTCCAATCATCATAAAGTGGTGACAATTCATTGATTGAATATTCTTTGTTTAATTCATAATATTCGAACGATTTCGGATTTTCTTTTTTTTCAAGAACGAAGAAAGAACAATCACCTTCTGAATATTCATGAATAATCTCGGACAAATACAAAACCATGTCATGTGGATTTTGAGATTTGATTAATTTGTTGATTTTTTTGAAAAAAGAGTTCTCAAAAAACTTTTCAAAAGAGTGTTCATGAATTAAGGATTTTTCAACCGAAGTTGTTATTGCTGCTAATAAGGAATCAACCAGATTTTTTTCTTCTTTTGAAAATTCATGAACCATATCGGAACATAATAAGATGGATCCGATTTTTCTACTCTTTGATATGAGTGGAATAACACCCAGCGCAGCAATGTTCATTTGAGAGAACATTTGAATCATTCGATTGGAAAGGTTTGCATTTTTTACATTGGAAAAATATGTGGGGAATTCTTGCTGAAAAAAAGTATTCACTGTATTTCGATCGAATGTATGGGTTTGAATTGGTTGATTGAAATCTGGATTTTTTGACCAATTTGCGACCACCTCATAATGATCAGGTCTGGTCGATTCTGGTTCCCCAAATATGTATACGGCACTTTCAATGATATCCAATGAAAAGATATACTTCATCACTATTTGAAGAATTTCATCAATGTTTGATGCAAAATAAAGTTGATCTTTAATAATATTTAATGTTTCTGTCTCTAATAATTTATTATTTAATTGCAATATGCGTTCTTCATTTGCAAGAACACCGGATAATGTTTCAGAAACTAAACTCAGGAATCGAATTTCATCGACATTCCAATAATGATTTTGATGCAAATCTTCCAACACAAGTATTCCTGGAATTGGATCGTCATTGAGTACTGCTAAAATGAGAATGGATTTGGCTCCTCTTTTTCTCAACCATTCATCAATCGGTCGATCAAGATTTTCATTGTTGACCTGAAAATAACGTTTTTCAATTAATGTTGGAATAAATTCCTCAAAAATCTCAAAACGGATCTCATGTGTCAGATGAGTTATATTGTATCTATCTATAGAATGCCAATTAGATTGAATGGACCAGGTTCTGCTTTCATCACCAATGTTTGAATGCGCATAGAAAACGCGATCAACACTCGAAGCTTTTCCCAACAAGCCAATAGCTTCATCCAATTTCTTAGTCCCTGATTTGGCTAATATTTTTACAGATTGGGAAATAAGTGTCTGGTATTGTTCGCGTGTTTCAATCACAGAAAGTGCGTATTGCATTTCCTGAAACAAGAAAGCATTTTCCAGGGCAGTAGCCATTTTAGTGCTGATGGCAGATAGGTATTGCAGATCATTATCAGTGTAGTGATTATTTTCTCTCTTATCATAGATAACAATTGCACCTAAGACCCGATTTCCGATGCTGATAGGAACACTTATCAAGGAGTTCGGGAAATTATTGAATCGCGAAGTTAATATTTTTTTTATAGATGGGGGAATCTGGTCATTTTGAATAATAACCTGGTTGGTTTGAATTACATATTTTAGAATAGGCTCAAAATCATCTACTTCCGGGTAATAACTAATTTCATTTTCAATTTTTCGAATTGGGTAAATCAGATTTGAGGCCTGTTTATTTACTATCCCCATTGAAAGATTATTATTCGGTACAAACTCATTAATGACTTTGTAGGTCAATTTATAAATATCAATTGGTTCAATCAGATGATTTACTTCAACCGAAAAACGATGAAGATTCTCCAATATTGCAGGAGAGAATAGCGTGTCAGCAATCTTTAATGATGGTACTCGATCTTCGACTTTTGTGTTTGTTTTTATATCCTCTAAAAATTCGGTGATTTCTTCCTCAATTGCCTGTGTTTGGGTTTCAGCTGCATAAAATTCTGTATTCTGACCATCCGAACTCGGTTTAATTGTCCCGTGTAAATCCTCAAGGGTTTGAACAATGCCAATGTAGGTTGGTCTTGAATGATATTCTTCAGAAAATATTGTCAATTTCAAATTACAGAAAAGCAAATTTCCATTATTTGATAAAAAGATTACATCCAGATCCAGGGGGAAATTGTGTTCAGAAAATTGCGCAAATAATTTTTCCCCGGAAGATTGATTAATTGAAAAAGTAAAAATGGATTGATCCAGAAATTCAGACGAAGGAACACCAAGGCAATCAGTTACTTCAGGGCTTATATTGAGATAATTCCCTTCTGAATCAATAATAAATTCCCAACTGAGCAGATTGCCAGATTGAGGTTTATTATCCGATTTATCTTTTATTGTGAGAAGTCTTGTTATGAGATTCTTACGCTTATTATCAGTTTTCACCATTTTGTCTTTTCGTTACAGCTCCCAAACCGAAACTCCTGAAAGAATTTTCCTCATTTGATCTGGAAATCGATCCAGATTCAATGGCTTGCCCAGGAACCCATTAAATCCAGCCGCTTTGGCTTTTTCAATTTGTGCTGGATCAGCTTCAGCTGTTATTGCAACAACTGGTATTTGCTTCAATTTTTCGGATTTTTGAATTTTTTTTAGTGCACTATACCCATCTTCATAAGGTAATCGTATATCCATCAGGATGAGATCTAATTTTGGGAGACTATCAGCAAACTCAACGACTTCATAACCGGAAGTCTTCCACTCACAATGAATGCCTAAATACCCCAACATTCTTGCCATCAACACAAAATTGGAAACATTGTCCTCAACGACAAGAACTGAGAGACCTTTTAAGGAAATGGTACTTATCAATTCTTTTTCTTGATCTTCATTTGTCATGGGAATTGGTTTGTTATCGATCATATTGGTTTTCCACAATAATAATTAATATTCTACATGATGATTTTAGCATGTTGTTTAATTTTTAAAGGTTAAAAAGAAAAATGACTGCAAAAACAGTCATTCGTCATGGAGCGGGCAACGGGAATCGAACCCGTGATTAAGGCTTGGGAAGCATTCGTTTTACCGCTAAACTATGCCCGCTTGTTAAAGATCAGTGAAAAAGATTATATTATTGTGCTCAAGCGCTGTCAAGAAATATGAAAAACCTGAAAACAGCCAATAAAGAGATTGAGCACGGATCAAAATTGTGTCATTTTTGAAATCTTCAAGGTAAAATGGAATTATGATTTGGAAAAAGATTGATAAAGCACTTGTAAAGAAGCATGTCCGACCAATTTATCAGAAGATCAATAAGAACTTACATGGAAGTCTGGATGTATTCAGATTAGCTGGTCAAACTTTTACTAAGGAAAGAGCGCCCGAAGCTGCAGCTTCCATGGCTTACTTCACATTTTTCTCGTTGTTTCCTCTAATTTTAGTGATCATCTCTTTTGCCAGTTTTATATTGAAATCTCAGTTTGTTCAGGATCAGGTTTTTCAATTTATTATCGATTTGATTCCCATCAGTCCAGACATTATCGTTTCAAACATCGAAAATGTACTTACCAAACGTGGAGCAGTCGGTTGGTTGGCAATCGTTGGACTCATTTGGTCAGCAACAACCATGTTTAATATATTTGCTTTGAATGTAGATCGTGCCTGGTCGGATGAAAGATCACATAATTTTTTTGAAAGACGATTAATTGGCATCATTATTATTGTAGGATTGTCCATTTTGATCTTGATATTATGGGGATTTAATACTTTTTTGAAAATAGAACTTATTGAGAACTTATTAGCCTATTTTCAAATTCCAATTTTTCAAACAACTTTATACGAAATTCTGGCTTACATCACCCCAAGAGTCTTTCGATTTATCATTTTTTGGGTTATGTATCAATGGATCCCAAAGGCATTGGTGAAACCTTCTGAAGCTTTTTGGGGTGCTACATTTGCTATCATTCTGACTGAGTTAATTACTGTTATCATGAACTGGTACATATCCAGTCAATGGGTGCGATATGAATTAATTTATGGATCATTGGGAAGAATTATTGCATTAATGCTATGGATTTATTTTTCCAGTTATGTAATCCTCTTTGGAGCTCATATAAGTTCAGCCGTTGGGGTATTATTCAGAAAGCGATATAACAATACGCTTCCGAAGGAAGAATACCAATGAAAATTATAAATAGTTGAAATTTTTGGCTTGCAATTGCCAAATTAACACAAAATCATTTTAAAATAACCAAGAGGATTTAGGCTATGTGTTTTTTATTAAATGATTTCTTCTTGTTGAATTTTTATATTTTTGGGAAAATACACAACGATAGATATTATGATTATTAACAAAATGGCTATGGAAATCGCAATAATTCCTCGGGTTAAACCTTCATTGCTGAAATTTAGAATTTTCAAATCGGACGAGGTAATACCTAATTTGGGGATATTCGCTTTGTGGTTTTGATCGAATCCAGAATGAGTTTCAACAGTTCCACCATAAATATCAAAGCGCCAAACTTCATTCGCATTTTTATCCAGGGAAACAAACACCTGATTATCATTAGGTGAAATTAATATTGAAGTGAGTGTGTCGTTAGTTGGTTGAAATTCAGTTAGAATTTTCAATCCAAATTCCACTGAGAAATTTTCATCAGTTTTGTTTAATTCATCCATCAATTGAGTATGAAATTTATCCTGTTCTTCATTATTTAGATTGTTGTTAAATTCATCATATGGATAACGATAAGTGACTGCGAGATAGGGGAGTTCGTTATCATACAATTGGAAATGAGTGTTATCTGAGTAAATGATGACAGTATTTCCAAATTTATCCGCAAAAATTAAATTTGAATTTGGAATAATCCATTTGTTCATTGAATATTCTTCTGAATTTAAATCCGGGATCGTCGATGCACCAAATAGTAATTCTGAAAAATGATTTTCAAATTCTGATGGAGATAATCTGTTTTTTTGCTGGCTCCCTGGATGATCTTGAATCAATATAAAGATGCCTTTGCTATTGTAAGCTCCTATCGTGTAAAACTGATTGTTCTCGAACAAATCAATATATAAAAAATTTTGCCTATTCTGTTGCTTAAATCGAAAGCGTAATTCCTTGTTGATTGATCCTGCATTGAAACCATAAAAGGTCTTCTGAGAATTAACCACAAAACTCAAATTATTGTCCATCTCATCCGTTTGAGCAAAAATATCAATGGGAGGGATGATAAAAAAAATGCTGAAAATGATTAAAGTGGATATAAATTTGTGAAACCCACCTTGCATGGAATTCTCCTTAACTATCTTTTTTTTCATATTACACTATATTATATTACTTCACAAGATTTGTTCTTGAAATAAAGGAACATTAGTTCTATAATTGAAATATGGATAGATTTAAAAAATTAAACCTGTTATCTGAGAACATGGATGCCGAGGAAGGGGAAAGTCTGGAAACTTCCTTGATGAATTGTCCAGAAAAATCTACTGTGGAAAACCACCCTCTTGTAACTTATGCAAAGATGTCTGGAGGGAAGACTCTTCCAATATTAAAAAGCATGATCACTTCAGTGTGTGAAAGAAATTGTAAGTATTGTTCATTTAGATCCGCGCGTGATTTTCAACGCGCAACATTCACGCCAGACGAAATGGCCAGCACCTTCCTCGATTTATATCAAAAAAATTTTGCTAAAGGTTTATTTCTAAGCTCAGGTATAGCTGGGGGAGGCGTGCGGATGCAAGAAAAAATCATTGATACCGCTGAAATATTAAGAACCAAAAAGAAATTTGATGGGTATTTACATATGAAGATCATGCCTGGTGCAGAATATGATCAGATTAAACAATTAATGAAATATGCAGATAGAGTGTCCATAAATCTGGAAGCTCCTAACCCTGAACGATTGAAAAGTATCGCGCCGCTCAAAAATTTTGGAGAAGAATTATTTTCGAGGTTAAAATGGGTGGACACCATAAGAAAAAATCATGATCCAAAGCAAAATTGGAGAAAGAAATGGCCGTCATTAACCACACAAATGGTGATAGGTCCTTCAGGAGAGAATGATGTAGAAATTCTCAAAGCAAGTGATTATTTAATTCAGAATTTCCACCTGGCAAGAATTTATTACATGACTTTTTCTCCGGTCTTGAATACTCCACTCGAGAATTTTCCACCTGAAAACCCAATGAGAGGTCATCGACTTTACCAGGTATCCTTTCTTTTACGCGATTATGGTTTTACGTTTGAGGATTTTGCATTTGATCATAGAGGACGATTGGATTTAGAGGTTGATCCAAAGAAATTCTGGGCGGAAACAAATCTGAAAGGTAACCCAATCGAGATTAATCGTGCATCAAGAGAAGAACTATTGAGAATTCCTGGAATTGGACCTAAAAGGGTCGAGATGATTGCCAGATATCGTAAACGAATGAAAATTCAGTCAGAGGATGATTTAAAATTGTTAGGGATCTCTATAGAATCGGTAGCTCAATATATCCTGCTGAATGGTAAAACTCCGATTCATCAAATGAAGTTTGCGTTTTAAGATTCAAAACGAATACACGCTTTTTTCTTTTTATAAATGACTTTCCTGCAATAACTCAAATTTGTAAGTCTAATTTCAAATTGCAATCCAAATTAATTGCCATCCAACAATGAAAAATATATTTTAGGTAAGGAAAAAAAGAAACCGATAG
>PHBY01000002.1 GCA_002840735.1 Chloroflexi bacterium HGW-Chloroflexi-2 | reverse complement strand
TTTATTCTTCTGTAATTTCTACCCAGTTAGTGCCCTGAAACCTCATATTTTACGCTCAAAAATACGATTTTTGGCGTTTTGTGGGAAACTCAGGTAATAGGTTTTTTGCCAGCCACTTCGCTTACGATGTGGGTGACTCTCGTGGATGAAAAATCTTCTCTCCGTTTGTGCATGATAGCTAATGGATGTTCTAACAGAATTACATGAATCTCAGAGTCCGGTAAGAAAGTTGAAGTTGCATTTCCAAGCTGTAAATCTAATTCTGAGGTAATCTCCTTTGCCAAATGTACAAATCGGGATCCTGAAAATATGTGCAAAGGATGGCTAGACATAAATAAATCCTTATAATAAAGAAATGGAATTATGAATGAATAATATAAGAGAAAAAATTTTTTGATTTTTCAAAAAATCAAAAAATGTACACTCAATCGAACCTGTATCGAGGCACAATGATAAATAACGATCAAAAACTGTCTGAAAACCTGTCAAATACTGCCGTGGTAATTTTTGGGGTGACTGGTGACCTGACCAGTAGAAAATTAATCCCGGCGATTTATGAACTTTATCAATCTGATCGCATTCCAAATAATTTACATATTGTCGGATTTGCACGGCGAGAATGGGATGACGATCAATTGAAAAAAATCTTCATGAATTCTGTTCGCTCTTATTCAGGAAAAGAAGTCGAAGAAGATAAGATTGATAATATTTTTTCAAATGTAAAATATATTCAATCAACATTTTCTGAATTTGAAGGATATAAACAATTAGGAAAATATTTGATTGATGAAGAAATACAGAATGTACTATTTTATTTAGCCACACCACCTGAATCTTATGAAACCATTATTCAATTAATTGGAAATGCTAAATTAAGTCATCTGACAGAAGGTTGGACAAGAATTGTCATTGAAAAACCTTATGGTAGAGATTTAGCGACAGCCAAAAATCTGGATAAATTGGTTCATACAGTATTTAATGAAAATCAAATTTATCGAATTGATCACTATTTGGGGAAAGAGACTGTTCAGAACATTCTGGTTCTCAGATTTGCCAATGGTATATTTGAACCCTTATGGAATAGACAATATGTTGATCATATCCAAATAACGGTTGCAGAAACAGTAGGCGTTGGGACAAGAGCTGGTTATTACGAAAATTCCGGCGTTATTCGTGATATGTTTCAAAATCATCTACTCCAATTATTAGCGTTAACAGCTATGGAAGCCCCCGTTGGATTTACGGCTGACTGTGTCCGCGATGAAAAGGTTAAAGTTCTGCGTGCTTTAAAACCCTATGATGCAAAAGGTGTACTGGACAATACTTTTCGGGCTCAATATACATCTGGATATATCGATGGCAAAAAAGTGATCGGTTACAAGGATGAAGACGGTGTTGCAAGAGAATCAATCACAGAAACATTTTTGGCCGCCAGATTGTTTATCGATAATTGGCGCTGGTCTGGAGTCCCATTCTATTTGCGTTCAGGAAAACGTTTGCCAAAAAGAATGACGGAAATTGCCATACAATTCAAACAAATTCCACTTTCATTATTTAATTGGCATAATATGGCTGGCGATGCTCCGAATGTGCTGGTTATGAAGCTTCAACCTGATGAAGGGGTTACGCTTAGCTTCGGAGCAAAGAGGCCAGGACATATCAATCAAATTTCCCCGGTTGAAATGAATTTTGATTACGAAGAATCTTTTGATATTAGAATTCCAGAGGCATATGTTCGCTTGATTCAAGACGCATTGTATGGTGACGCTACTTTATTCACCAGATCGGATGAAGTGACAAATCAGTGGGGTTTTATCAATAGAATTCTGGATGGATGGAAAGAAGATCCAAGAAAGTACTTGCCGGTATACGAAGCTGGTACCTGGGGTCCTCCTGGAGTGGACTTTTTCATCAAAGGCGATAACCGCCATTGGAGAAATCCAGAAGTTTAACCAAAATTGGGTTTTTTACAATTCGGACACACGCTTTCTGTGCTGGTGACAATGTATCCACAGAATTTGCAAGTTCTTGGTTGAATACTACCTAACGGTGCACCACATGCGATACAACTTGATTCTCCAACCGGGTTGGGTGTGTCACAATAATTACAAACATATCTTTTTAATCGATCTGAAAGCTCAAAACTTGCCCCACGGTTATATGCTGTTTGATTGATTACGGACCAGATTTCATCTCGTATCGATAAACTCTCAATATCCTGGGCAACATCATCAATTCTTCCCAATAACGAGAGAGGGTTACGGATTGCACTAAGGGCAGTTTTCCCCAAACTGGCTGCAATACCCATCCAGGATTGTTTGCCTATCTGAACCATTACGCCATCCTCAAACTTCTGAACAGATACTCCGATCGATGTTTGCCCGCCGGTTGTGGCATTAAAAATAGAAGCAATTTGAATGATAATATTTTCCCCGCTACCTATTTGTTGGACCCGATAATTTCCTCGATGAAAATGTGCAAATAATGCTTTTGAAATATCAGCTGGTGTTATGTTTCCGTGAAAAGTTTTATGTTCCATAATTATATTATAATCAAGCTACTCTTAAAAAAGAAATTATTGGAGAAAGTGTGATCAAGAAATTATCATTATTGGCTGGCGTTGTACTCCTGATTTCATTATTTTATAATGTCCTGGCAGTAAGAGCTTATCCATTACCGCAATTGCCTACGGTTTCTGTGCCAACAGTTACAGGTACTCCTTCTGGTGTCATAATCACCGTTCGACCGAGCCAAAATGAAGACTTTATCAACGTTCGATCAGGTCCCAGCACTTTGTACCCTTCTGTTGGCGTATTACTGGTTGGGCAAACAGCACCAGCGTTAGGGCGATCTCCTGGAGGAGAATGGATTCAGATTGAGTATCCCGGTGTTGCTGGAGGAAAGGGTTGGGTATTCTCAGTTCTGGTAAGTCTTTCTCCAGGACAATTATCAATTGTAGAACCTCCCCCTACTGTAACCCCTCAATTTACTGCTACGATTGACCCTACCTTAGCGGCTCAATTTGTGGTTACCCAGCAACCAACAAGGTTACCTACTTTTACTGAACCAGCTCCATTGACTATTCCAACCTATGTTGAGAACACCCCCAACCAATTACCTGGCGGAATTCCAATGGGAATGGTCATCGTTGTTTTGGGTGTAACCGGTATATTGCTTACCCTATTTTCATTTATCAGAGTTCGATAAAGAAATTAAGTCTGGAAATATAATTTAAGATTTTTTAAACAGGTAGATCCAATCTTGTGGCCTAAATCTTCCTTACAAAATTTGGTAGTTGCATGATATTCCTCGAGATAATTTTTAAGTTTTATAGCTTTTTCAAATTCCACTAATGTGTCCCGAGTTCCATGGGCGATGTAATAGTTATTGGAAGATAATCCTTCTGGTTTCAAAGTTGGAGGATTGGAAGGTAGGAATCCTGATAGCAACGCAACTTTATGAAATTTATCTGGATGTAGAATACTCAATACTGCACTGATCGCTGCTCCCTGACTGAATCCTATCAAATTAATTTTTTCATTCGTCGGATGTAAATTTATACTTTGGACCAATTCTTGAATTGAATTGAATAATCCTGAAGATATTTTTGCATAATCATCAAACATTGGTTTTGCATTATTTCGAATATCAACCCACGCATACTCATTTTCGCCCAATTGCAATGGACCTCGAGGAAAAATAATGACCGAATTATCTACAATTGAGGAGGAAAAGATTGACATTGATTTCTCATTACCAGACCATCCGTGAATCAGGCAGTAAATTTGGGTAGAATGATTTTTCAAAGGTTTTAATATTCGGAAATAATAAGGATTTATAAAAATATCAAAAGTTTTATATTCCATTTTGATCCTTTCCATAATCATTATGATATGATCTGATGTTAATTCTAAATGTTATGTTAAAATCACGCTATGAGTGGTATAAAGATCATCGCAAAAAACCGAAAAGCAAGTTTTGAGTATTTTCTTTTGGATAAATTTGAAGCTGGCATTGAACTTCAGGGAAGTGAAATTAAATCTATCCGTGCCGGACAGGTAAGTATTGGAGAAGCATTTATTCAGATTGATAACCTGGAAGCTTGGTTAATCAATTCGCATGTTGCCAAATATGATGCTGCCAGTATTTTCAATCATGATCCAAAACGCAAAAGGAAGTTACTGTTACACAAAAAAGAAATTAATCAAATTTGGAATGCAGTTCGTCAAAAAGGATTAACAGTCGTTCCAACGATTTTGTATTTAAGCAATGGGAAAGCAAAAATTGAAATTGCGTTGGCGAAAGGGAAAAAGATGTATGACAAGCGTGATAGTATCGCCAAGCGTGATCAGGAAAGAGAAATTTCTCGAAGTAGAAAGATTACAGATTAAGAGATAAATGATGCCATTGTGGTTAGCATTTGTTACTACATTCACAATATCAATCATCTGGTTACGGTTTATTGATTTTTTTGCCAGCAAAGGACTGATATCTAAAAAACTGAGTAGAAAAATTATTCACATTGGCACGGGTCCAATCTTTGTTCTTAGTTGGCTATTATTTCCGGAAGACCCACTTTCCCGATATTTAGCAGCGATTATTCCTTTATTAATTACTATACAATTTTTCCTGATTGGGATTCGTGTGATCAATGATCAGGCATCGGTTGATGCTATGTCCCGGACGGGTGATCCCAAAGAAATTCTCAAAGGTCCATTTTTCTATGGTGTCGTATTTGTGCTATTGACAATTCTTTTCTGGAGAGTGTCTCCGATTGGCATCATTGCCCTGATGATCCTATGTGGTGGTGATGGTTTCTCCGATATTATTGGTAGGAGAGTGCCTTCTTTTGCCTTGAAATGGTCACCAGGTAAATCATTTGCCGGCACCATTTCAATGTTTTTTGGAGGTTTGATTTTTTCATCCATTCTGATATTCATTTTTATTGAATTTGGGTTCTTAAATATTAATTTTTGGGACGGTTTTCCAAAAATATTGTTACTTAATATTCTGGCAACAATTGTCGAATCACTTCCTTTGAGAGATTGGGATAATTTAACTGTGCCGGCAATTGTTGTGTTGGTTGGTTTAATTCTTTTTTAGAAGGAGTATTAATGATTTCAATTGATGGTCATCATCTGCAGATTGAAGAAATAGTCAGAGTCGCACGCAATTTTGAAAAAGTAAAAATTTCAGATTCCGGCAATGAAAATATAAAGAATTCGTATGATTTAAAAAATTCAATAATTGAGTCTAATAAAGCTGTGTATGGTATTAATACGGGTTTTGGAATTTTTGCGAATAAACAAATAGCAAACGAGGATTCTTCAAAACTAAGCAGAAACCTGATATTGAGTCATGCGGTCGGTACTGGTGATCCTTTTTCTTCCGAGATTGTACGAGCAGCCATGTTAGTTCGGGCTAATACTTTGACAAAAGGATTTTCTGGGGTTCGAATCGAGGTGGTAGAAACACTCGTTAACATGTTAAATTCAAATGTGATTCCAGAGGTACCTTCACAGGGCTCATTAGGTTCTTCAGGTGATTTAGCTCCCTTGTCCCATTTAGCGTTGGTTTTTACGACCGATGCAAATGACCTGGAAGAAGATTCTGGTTTTGCGTATTACCAGGGTCAAAAGTTGAGTGGTAAAGAAGCCATGAAAAGGTCCGGCATCCCAAGGCTCATACTTGGGTCAAAAGAAGGTCTGGCAATCAATAACGGAGCGACGTTTTCAGCCGCCATTGCCGCGCTAAGTTTATTCGACTCAAAGTCATTAATCGATATAGCAGAAATGTCTTTAGCGATGAGTCTGGAAGCAATGTTGGGTTGCAGCTCTGCTTATGATCACCGCATTCATGCAGCCCGTGGTCAACTGGGTCAAATGGAAGTTGCTGATAATGTACGTAAATACATCCAAAATTCGAACTTAATTAATTCCACTGATCGCGTTCAGGATGCTTATTCTCTGCGCTGTGCTCCACAGGTTCAGGGTGTGGCCAGAGACACACTTCAATTTACCTGGCAAATTATCAGTAGAGAAATAAATGCTGCTACAGATAACCCATTGTTGTTCACGCCTGGGATTGCTTTGTCGGGAGGAAATTTTCATGGTGAACCCGTTGGGGTTGTCATGGATTTTCTAGGAATCGTTTTATCAGAAATTGCATCTATATCAGAAAGACGTGTAAACCGCATGACGGACGAGAATCTAAATGCAGGACTTCCACCCATGTTGGTTGATCATCCGGAAGCTGCAGGATTAAATTCGGGATTAATGATGCCACAATATACTGCAGCAAGCCTGGTGTTGGAGAATCAAACATTAGCTCATCCTGATAGCGTATTTTCAATTCCCACATCCGCTGAACAGGAAGATCACAATGCAAATGCAATGAATGCCTGTAAACATACTTTACAGATATTGAAAAATGTACAGCATGTTTTATCCATTGAATTATATACAGCCGCAAGAGCGATTGACTTGAGGTTACGTAAGTATCCGGATGGAAAGCTAGGTGTGGGAACAAACATCATTTTCAAAATGATTAGAGAAGTAGTACCGTATCAACCTGGTGATGCACTTTGGTGGCCAGAGATCGAAAAGGTAAAACAATTGGTTAAAACTGATAAGATCATAAAAGCGTTAGATTTTATAAAGAGTTGACAAGTAAACTTTTAGCGATTATCTTTTCATTATGTATTGGTTTTCGAAAAAAATTTCTAGAAGAGATCTCTTAAAAGGTGTAGTGGCTTTTGGGGGAGCGATGACTTTGTACCCCTGGTTGGATGCAAATGCTCAAGCAACTAACTTTTCTGAATCTAATAAGCTGGGAAGGGTATGTAGTGGTTTAGTAAATATTAGATCCAAACCTTCAATCAACGCTGAATCATTGGGAGTTCTTTATGAAGATGCTGTTGTTGTCTGGCTTAGAGAAGTAGTAGGTGAAATACCTGGTGGTATGATGAACGCCAGGTGGGTTGAAACGCCGGATGGCTACATTTATGCGCCATCATTACAACCCGTCAAAAATATTGAAAATTCGATTCTTGAAAACTTACCTGAGACGAGCTTAGGAAAAGGATTTTGGACTGAAGTTACAATACCTTATGTTGATTTGATTTTGAATAACCCTCCTGCCAGGTCACCATGGTTAAAAGAAGCGATCAATCCGCGATTGTATTATTCTCAGATCATATGGATTGATGATTTGAAAATCGATGCTGATGGAGAAAAGTATTATCAAGTGAACGAAAGATATGGTTATGGCGATATTTTTTGGGCGAATGCAAAAGCATTCAGACCATTAACTGAAAAAGATTTAGAACCGATATCTCCAGAAATTGAAAATAAAATAGTGTACGTAGATGTTACCACTTCCAGACAATACTTAACATGTCTTGAAAATGGTGTTGAAGTTTATTATTGCCAGATCTCGTCCGGGGCGAAGTGGAATTCTGATGGACAAATCGTTGAAAGCTGGGGCACTCCTCGTGGTGTTCATAGGACGTGGAGAAAACAAATATCTACGCATATGACAGGTGGAACAACCGGAGGTGGTTGGGATATCCCAGGAGTGGGTTGGACAATATTATTTTCCGGAACTGGTGTTGCTATTCATTCCACTTTCTGGCATAACGACTACGGAACTCCCAGATCACATGGTTGTGTGAATGTAAAGCCAGAAGATGCCCAATGGATTTTCAGGTGGACACTTCCTACAGTAACCAGTGACCCCGGAGATATCACAATCCCAATGCCAGGTGGAACACAAATAGATGTCAGAGAATTTTGAGGTGTAAATGGATTTAACATTAGGGTTAGCATTATTAGCAGGATTAGCATCATTCTTATCTCCCTGTGTATTTTCGTTAGTGCCAGCATATATCAGCTATCTCAGTGGTCGTTCTCTTGCAGTTCTTAAATCTTCCGAATCGCAGCAATACAGGTGGGAGACCTTTACCCATGGAATAGCCTTTGTGTTAGGCTTCAGCCTGGTTTTTATTTCACTGGGTGCTACGGCTTCAGCGCTTGGTGGTCTGTTGTATAATTTACGCTGGTTGTTAGCCAAAATAGGTGGATTGATCGTGATCGTTTTTGGATTGCACATGACGGGGATATTACGAATTCCGTTTTTAGAATATGATTTTCGTATTCAAAATAAAGCCCAACAAAAAAGGTCATATTTATCATCCGGATTAATGGGCATATTCTTTTCCGCTGGATGGTCACCTTGTGTAGGACCTGTTTTAGGAGCCATCCTCACATTAGCCGTCGGCGGTGGATCCATTTTTGAAGGCATGAAATTATTAACTGCCTATTCCGCCGGATTGGCAATTCCGTTTCTTCTTGCAGCCTTAGGAATTGGATGGGTGGTCAAAGTTATTCAAAAGTACGGCAAGACGATGCGCTATGTTGAAATTATTATGGGTGTAATTTTAATCATTATCGGTGCAATGTTATTTTTTGGAACTTTAGAAACATTGAATAGATTTGGTTTCTTTGTAGATTTCGGTTTGTAGGTAAAGTGGAGAGAAGATTGATAAACATCCTAGCTTATATAAAAAATGCGGAACAACAACTTCAAATTTCTGACATGTTGGAAAAACTAAAAATGGAAATTGATTTTAATTTTCAAATAATCGACATTTCAGACTCTGAAGATTTAATTATAAAATATGCAGAAATATCACCTTATGTAAAAGTCGGTCCTTACATTCTGTCGGGAGAAATATTTGAATCCAACTTAAAGATGACTATATTAGCCGCCAAAGATCGAGAACGGCAATTAACTGAAGTGGGTGATGACCGATATCAACAAAGGATTGAAGCAGGAAGAAAAATTACAAATTTAGATAAAGTATCATTATGGTTATCTAAAAGCTACATTTGGTTAATGATTTTCTTTTTATCCCTCTATGTCGGGTTACCTTTTTTAGCTCCATACTTATTAAAAACTGGTGCTGAATTACCTGCAAATATTATTTACACAATTTATAAACCACTATGTCACCAATTGGCGTTTAGGTCCTGGTTTATATTCGGAGAACAAGCATATTATCCTCGATCTACAGCAGGTATTGACGGAGTAATCACCTACGAAGAAATCTCGAACCAATCTGTTATCAATATTCGTGAAGCCCAAAATTTTAAAGGCAACGAATTTACCGGTTACAAAGTTGCTTTGTGTCAACGTGATGTTGCGATTTACGCAAGTATGCTATTTTTTGGTTTACTTTTCGTTTTATCAGGCAGAAGAATAAAATCAATCAAATGGTACATCTGGGTACTCATCGCTCTTGTACCCATTGGTTTCGATGGTGTTTCTCAATTACCAGGATTGGCGAGTTCCTTGCCGGATTGGTTACCTGTGCGTGAGAGTAATCCAACCTTGAGAAGTATTACGGGGTCATTATTTGGATTTTTTACTGCCTGGTATTTATTCCCTTTAATCGAAGAAAGTATGGTAGAAACCAGAACAATCATTACAGAAAAAATCAAATACGTAAACTCCTTGGGGGATTAATTTATGATCTCTCTTGATTTTGGGAACCTGAGATATTTCACGTTCGAAAGCTTTCCTAAAGAAAAAATCCATCATGGAATTTTTACACGATCAGGCGGTATCAGCCCCGGGTCATTTTCAAGCTTGAATGTGGGTGAATCCGCAGGAGACACACGGGAGAATGTAGTTGAAAATCGTAAAAGAATTTTTCAAGTATTTGATCAATCACTTGAATCCATCTTTGATGTCTGGCAAATTCACAGTGATAAGGTGAAGTTTACAAGTCTACCTAGGAAATCAGGATCAAAACATGAACAAGCAGATGCAATATTGACAGACTCAAAAGATGTCTCTTTGTTCATGCAATTTGCAGATTGTGTGCCAATTCTGATTTATGATCCTAAAAACAACATCATTGGGATTGTTCATGCTGGATGGCAGGGAACAGTGAAAAGAATTGTTCAAAATGCTGTCAAATATTTGACAGACATGTTTTCGAGTGATCCTGAAGAAATTCTTGCCGGAATTGGACCTTCGATTGGTCCTGATCATTATGAAGTTGGAAAGAATGTAATTATTGAAGTTGACGATAAATTGAAAGAAATTCGGTCTGAAATTTTAATTACAAAGAATGGCAAGACATATTTTGATTTATGGAAATCAAATGAATTGTTATTAATCCAATCAGGTGTAAAAAATATTGAGGTGGCAGGCATATGTACAGCCTGTAATTTGGATGAGTGGTATTCTTATCGAATGGAAGGCCAAAAATCAGGCAGATTTGGCGTGTTTATGAGTTTAAAGTAGGTGATATGGAACTCTCTATTGACAAGAATTATAAGAAAGTTATGGAGAATATTGATTCTTATTGTCAGTTGTACAATAGGGAAAGAGAATCAGTAAAACTTATCGTTGTCACGAAAAGTCAACCGAGTGAGAAGATAGAACAGGTTATTTCAGCAGGCGCACGATACCTGGGTGAAAACTACCCAGAAGAAACCAGAGAAAAGAAAAATGAATTCGTCTATTTACCTGAAGATTTAGAGTGGCACATGATTGGACACCTTCAGAGCCGAAAATCCCAACTTGTGATCAATGAATTCACCATGATGCATTCACTGGATAGTGTGAAACTCGCAAAACGCTTAGATCATCAATTATCAAATGTAGGCAAGAAATTGCCTGTGTTACTACAATTTAATGTTGGTGGAGAAGACAGCAAATACGGTTGGGATGCTTCAGATAAAAATAACTGGTCATCATTAATGGATGAAATGGTGGAAGTGATAAACTGCTCTAATTTGAATGTTCAAGGGTTGATGACTATGCCGCCGTTTACAACAAAAGAAACAGAATCCAGGATTTATTTTAGAAAATTAAGGGATTTAGGTGATTATTTACAATCCAAGTTCCCTGAATTATCCATTTGTGAATACTCGATGGGTACTAGTCATGATTTTAAAATGGCGATTGCTGAAGGAGCAACCATGATAAGAATAGGCACTGCCATTATGGGATCCAGAGAAAAATAAAAATTGAGGGAAGAATGTTTGAATTTTTAATTGTATTGGTAAGAATTGCAGCGAATATATTTTCTTTATTGGTTATAGCCAATGTTTTGTTGAGTTATTTTTTGACTCCATATCATCCAATCAGGCAGACCATCGATCACCTTGTTGAACCTTTATTAGCACCGATTCGCAATAGAATGCCAATGGTTGGTATGTTTGATTTTAGCCCTATCGTTTTGTTGATTGGTATTCAAATACTTGAATTTCTGTTAGTAACAATTTTTGCATCTTTATAAGTGGTAATTTGAAAAATTAGGGATAAAAAAATTAAAATTTAATATCCCATGAAATTTTCGAATTTCTCAACAAATATAAAGTAATAAATATCTGGTTAATCAGTTTTTGATCAGGTGATGTCGTGGCAATTTCAATCATCTTTGATATTGTTGCCTGGTTGGCATCCTGAGTGGAATATATCAAAGCTTTGTAGATATCCGTCTTATTTTTTGACTCAAGAGCTAATAATAAAATTGGGGCAACCGATTGATCAATGGAAACACCCAGGTTTTGGTCACCAGCAAATTCGATTATCCAGGGCGTTTCGCTTAATGGTAATTTTCGATCAGGTATACATGGATTCTCAGACTCTAAATATTCCAGTGCCTGGGTAGCTGCATTTCTTACAACCCATTGGCTATCCTGGATCATTAAATTCTTCAATGTTTGGATTGCCCAAAAGTTATTTAATTTCACCAATCCATTAATTGCTGATCTTCTGACGACTATATCATCCATGGTTACAGCTTCTTGCAAAATTTCAGTGCCATTGGTTGGATTGAAAGCCAGGCATTCCGCAACGAGTTGTCTGACTTTCTCTTCGCCATTTAATAAAATTCTTGCAAGTTCATGGACTGCGTTTTCTTCCTCAAAAGTAGATAACGCAAGGCAAATATTTTTTTGAAATTTGGCTGGAACTTTTTGTGATAATGAAATAAGGTCAGCGATGAAAGAATTATCCCTACTCGCACAGCTAATCGCATAGATTGCCAACTCTTTCAGGGAATTATCATTGTGTGATAACAATTGCCGGAAAAAGACAGGTAAGCTATTGTCATTTGAATGGACTAATCCTGCGATGGCTCTAATCCGCGTGGCATATTTAGCGTTATTGTCCTGAATTATTTTAACCAATTGCTTTATGTAATTTATGCGCCAAGTTAAATTCTTGTTTGTAATTTTCAACCAGGGACTGATGTTTAGAAAATTAATTGGGAATGCAGAAATTTCTTGAGATATGTAGGTAGTCAACCATTCAGAATTTGAATCCTGAGCAGAACAGAAACCCAAATAGGCGTAATTTGCAGGCCATTGCAGGTCTATTTGATTCAAATCTGAGATAGGATCTTTGTTTTGGGATAAACTGGCAAAATAACCAATTAATTCAGAATGGGTGAAAATATATTTACCAGTACTTGTTGGTAGGATTAATTCTGATTGGACTAATTTATTAAACCCTTCGCTTTTTGTATCGGAAGCATTGATAAAACAGCTATTGTTTTTAATCAAACCATTCGCCAATGTGATTGCTAGATCATACGCTTCTTTGTTAGGAATAATTCTTTTCGAGTAAGTCTGATGCATATCCAGAACACTTGGTCCACACAAATCTCCAGCCAGGGCTCCCCAAATATGTAAAGTGTACTCAAGCGGCGTTAGGGGCTTAAGGTTCGTAGAAGCCCAATTCATGATCAATGGATTCAAGGTAATAATATCGTCAAATTGATTATTTTTTAATATTTCCTGTTTCCAAAGTTGATTCCAATTTGAATAAAAATGAATTATCTGTTGATTAGACCAGGCTGATAAAAATAATGGGGAGAAGTTTAATTTCAGCAATTCACCCAGATAAGAAGCTGTTGATGTAATAATTATTTGAAGTTCGGGGTATATTTGTTTAATTTTTTTGATAAATTCGACATATACATCAAATTCATTTGTGGGTAACTCATCCAGCGCATCAATAATTAAAATAGCTTTGTTTTCTTCAATGTAATCCTGGAAAAATTTTACGAGTCTGGGGAGAACTGTTGTTGGAAGTTTGGAGGACAGTGCCTTGTAGAGCATATCAAAAATTGATTGGTCTGGCTGAATTAAAACATCTGTATCATGGACATTTACATACAGCGGAATTTTCGAAGATAATAATCCACATTTTGGATCATTCCGCGCCAGACATGTGACCAGATAGGCTAAAGCAACTGTTTTGCCTGATCCTGGCTTTCCACATATAACCAGATCAGCATTTTTTTGTCCCGCCTCTGTTATTGAAATTCTGGGGACATTAAAATTTCTGCTAAGGAGAGGAAAATCTGGTGTAAAAGGGACCGTTGAAGCGACTTCACTTTCAAAGTATATATTTTCATCTTCTTGATTCGTCTTGGGCTGAGCGAGTAGCAATGGCTCGATAATGATTTCATCCAGGAAACATAAGCTTTTTGCTACATGATTAGATTGGGCTCTAGAATAAGCTTCATTTTTTATCGCATTTTGGATCCCTGAAGTGTGTTGTGATTTAAGATTCTTTATTACTTTCTGAATATACGATTTTATATCGGGAATCCAGATTTTAAATTTAGAAATCACAAACCAAAGTATTGTGGCACTCAGGAAACCTAAGAAGAAAGAGATCTTTTCAAGTTGAAAATTATTGAGCCAGTTGAACATTCAGATCATCCACAATACAAGAATCGTTTACAAACCGGGCAGAAAACCTCGTCAGCATTACTTTTGGCTTTTTGAACTTCCATGGGAGGAAGTCCGTTTCCGCACATTGAACATGCAGAGTCAACAATTAATGAAACGGCAATTTTATTCTTCGATTTTCTTAATTTTTCATAAGTGCCCAAAAATTCATCCTCAATTTGGGTTAAGATGGGGTTCTTTTCAATGGTCAGTTTGTTATTCGATTTTTCAATTTCTTCAATCTCTCTGAGGAGAACTTCTTTTTGAGCATTTTTTTCTTTTGTTAGGGATTCCAATAATTGTTTATTAATCGATATTTGATCTTCCAATTCCTCAATGGAAAACATAATCTCTAATTGTTGCTCATCTAAAACTGATAATCTTTTCTTCAAGGAATCGATTTCGATGTTTACATTTTGCAACTCTTTTGGATTTTTAATCGTTCCGTCATACAGCGATTGTTCACTTTTTTTTGTTTTTTCCTGAATGACTTGTGCTTCGCCTGAAATTTTGTTTAATTTTTGTTGCCAGGTTTTCTTTTCAGATTCAATTATTGAGATTGCCTGTTCAATATTTTTGACATCATCAGAATAAGAAATAATTCCTCTGATTTCCGATAATCTCTTCTCATTCTTATCGAGTTCGAGATCGAGTAATTGTAGTTGGTAAAGAAATGTTCTTTGATTCATATTAGGGATTATAGAATGTGATGGGTGTATTGGCAAGCATACTAGACTATGATAAGTTTGTGCTTTCTTTTTGCTTGCTGTATACTTCGAAATGATGAAAAAATGGAAAATTTTCGTTCTGGTTATCTGGCTTTTTTTCTTATTATTTCCTGTAATTTTTGGCTATAGTCAATCAAAAAATGGGCTTGTTTTTTCTGGATTATTTTTTAATCCTATTGATGGGTATAGCTATTTTGCAAAAATGCAGCAGGGAGAAGCAGGTGCTTGGGCATTTGATTTACCCTATTCCCCTGTATCAAATAATGATATTTATATCTTTACACTTTACGAATTATTCGGGCAGATTTCCGGAATTTCAGGTTTGAGTATTCCGTTTATTTATCATTTTTTTAGAATATTATTTTCGATCCTTTTATTTTTTTCATTGCAGGATTTATTGAGCATTTTCTTCAAAAAAGAGGATTTATACTACAAAGGCGCATTTATTTCATTGCTGTTTGGTGGGGGACTGGGATGGATCTATTTTCTGTCAGGTGAATTGCCAATTGATTTTTGGGTAGCAGAATCATTTATTTTCCTGTCTTCATTTTCAAATCCACATTTTGTTTTGTCTTTTTTGATCATGTCAATTTTATTGACTTTTATCATCCGCAATCAAAATGGAATAAAGTTTGCAATAATTATTTTTTTTCTCAGTGTGATTCTTACCAGTATCTCGCCGTTTGCAGCAATTATGATAGGGATTATTTTTGGAATTAACATAATTTTGCAAAGGGAATTGACGAAAGATAAAATCATTAACCTGGCTGTGTTTGGAATTCCGGCTGGTACGATTGGAGTTTATCAATACTTAGCCATTCGAAATGATCCGGTTCTGAGTATTTGGAATTTACAAAATGTCACGCAAACTCCTTCAATCATTAACTTATTGTTTTCATTTTCACCATTTATTATTGGCGTTTTAATTCTCTTCTTAAAATTATGGAAGAAAAAAATAGTCTTAGACAAATCAACATATTTATTACTTTCATGGATCATTTTCGCTTTATTCATGGCTTTTATTCCGTTTAATCTTCAAAGGCGATTTCTGGTTGGCATATATTTGCCTATAGTGATTGTCTTTTGGAATTTACTGAGAGAATATTTTTCTGCGAATCAAAAGAAAAAAATTAAGTTAACCATTTTTGCTTTAATCGGATTGGTCCTACCATCCAATTTATTGCTTTTCTCAGGAAGTGTGAATGCGATCAAAAATCATGATCCAATCTTTTTTATCAATGAGAATATCGTCGAAGCTATAAAATGGCTCGAAAGCAATGCTGAGGAAGAATCTGTTATCTTAGCGGAAGAAGAAAATGGGCTGATTATTCCTGCTTTTGCAAGATTCAAAGTGGTTTATGGTCATCCCTTTGAAAGTATCAATGCCGAGGAAACCAGGAATTTAGTGAGTGATTTCTGGATGAATAAATTATCGGATAAACAATCCAGGAATTTCATTGAAACAAATTATGTAGATTTTATTTTCTGTGAGTATGCAAATTATATTAATAATTGTCCTGCAATCACACAATCTCTTGAAATTATTTATACGGCGGATGATGTTGCCATTTTTCAGGTAGAAAATTGAAATCAAAAAAGCATTTACTTTTTTTGTTTATTATTTTTTTGATAGGCAATATCAATATCTTGCTTAATATTAATGATTTTATTTATCTGGGAAGTTCCCAATATTCTGATATCCCCATAACCCATTATTCAAACCTTATGTTTATCCAAAAAAGTATCCAGGAACATCATCAAATACCTCTCTGGTCAAACTTAATTTTTTCTGGATATCCATTTGTTGCTAACCCTCTATCTGGATTATGGTACTTTCCCGGTTGGCTGGCATTATTATATCCCTTGCCGGCTGGCATCAACATAACACTTTTGTTGCATTTACTAATCGGGTTATATGGGATGTATTTTTTCCTGCAATCTCTGAATATTTCAGAAAAAGGATCTATTCTGGGAAGTTTTGCCTTAGTTTTTTCAGCAAAGATGTATGCACATATTGGGGCAGGTCATCTTTCTTTGATTTATGCTATCACCTGGACACCATGGTTGCTTTTTTTTACAAATAAATATAAAGCGGGAGTCACCTCATTAAAATACAACTTGTTGAGTGGGGTAATCTGGGGGCTAGTTTTATTAGCTGATTTGCGTTGGTCAATTCCTGCTTTCTTGATATGGTTTGTTTTACTATTGGATAAAAAGATCCATTATCTGAATCAATTAAAATTTATTACCATCTCGTTAGGCATCGGTTTGTTATCATCGATGACAACCTGGCTACCATTAATTCAATTTTTAAGCCTTTCTAACCGTTCAGGATTATCACCGAACGAGCAAATGATTTACTCCATGTCGCTTGTTGATTTTCTAAATTTATTATTTCCATTTTTTGAAGGGAGCGCAGAAATCAGAGTATATCCTGGCGCGGTGGTAATTTTATTGTCAGTTCTGGGGATATTTCTGCATAAACACAACCTCCATATGCGAAAGTGGTACGTGTTGGCTTTGATTTCATTAATACTTTCATTTGGTGAACATATACCAGGGATGAATCTGATTTATGAAATTCCTGGTTTTTCTTTAATGCGGGTACCATCAAGATTTCTTTTTCCACTTCTTTTTGCACTTTCAATTATTTCAGCAATGGTGTTGGACGCGATTGGAAAAGGTTTAAGAAATTATTCATTTAATAGAGTATTTTTTCTGTCGCCCATAATCATTTTTGTTATTTTATTTTCATTGGGTTCGTTTTTCCTGACGAAGGAATTATCCAATAATTTTGTCTGGTCTGTTATTGTTTTTTCATCAGGTTTTATACTGATTATCCTTCTCCAAAAGCATACAAAAAACCATTTATTACTCTCAGCGAGCCTTTTAGTTGTTTTAATGACCGATTTATTCTTTGTGAATTATTCCAGTTTAAGATTTACATCGAACGTTGATGTGGTGAATAAATATCCTGAATTAATGTTAAAACTGGCGGATATTTCTCCAAAATTTCGTGTATACACACCATCTTATAGTATTTCACAAGAACAAGGATCATATTGGAGCATCCATCAAGTGAATGGTGTTGATCCGCTACAACTGACACAATATATAAATTTTTTCGAGCAGGTTTCTGGTATTCCGGTTGAAAATTATTCCGTTACTTTACCGCCGTTCGAAATTGGAAATCCAGAAATAGACAATAAAGGAATATGCCCCAATAGAGAAAAATTACTTGAACTAAACACAAAATTTGTTATCTCATCTTTCGAACTAATGGATTGTAATTTAGGGGCTTACGAACTCATTTCAAATCAGTATGTTTATGAAATAGGGAAAGAGGATAGTTATCTCAGGTTTCAAGATTGTCCGAAGTCGGAATACCAATATTCGATTTTAAAATATTCCCCAAATGAGATCATTTTGGATTTTGAAAGTTGTGGAGGAATTCTTCAAATCAGCGAGATCAACTATCCAGGATGGAAAATTTTTATTGATGGGCAACAAACTATCCTCGAAAGCAAATCACTTTTCAGGGAAGTGAGTGTACCTGAGGGTCAACATGAACTTCGAATGGTTTTTAAACCAAGCATCGTTTTTGTTGGTCTGGTTGTACAAAGCATAACCATGTTATTGTCAATTTATTACATTTTGTTTATAAGCATGAAAAAGAATGAAGCATAAATTTTGTGAAAACAAAGGGCTGATCATCTTTACAATATTCGTGATTATTATTACGAGTATCCCTTACTGGTTGGGTTTTAATAATGAAAATGACCTTTACAAATTCAGTGGTTTTATTATCGGTGTCGGAGATGGAAATTCGTATCTTGCGAAAATGATGATTGGAGCCAGTGGCGAATGGTTATTTACCACCCCATACACAGCCTATCCACAAATGAAGTTCTTTGCATTTTTTCCATACATATTACTGGGAAAACTCACAAGTCATCCTTCGCAGACCATTCAATTAATTGGATTGTTCCACATGTTTCGATGGGCAGGTATCATATTTCTAATCTTTGAAACATTTCGCTTTAGTTTGTTGTTTGTAAAAGAACGCAAAACTTCTTTACTGATTACAATATTATTAATTTTTGGTGGTGGATTAGGTTGGATAGGAATTATTTTTCCCGGAATAATTAATCACCGCTTACCTCTCGAATTTTATTCTCCAGAAACATTTGGCTATCTATCGGTATTCAGCCTTCCGCACTTATTATTTGCGAGGGCGTTTCTTTACAAATCTTACAGAAATTTGTTGATTCTGGACTCAGATTCACGCTTAACTCATAAATCATTATTAAAGAGTGGTTTTTCTTTATTTTTAAGTGGCATTTTTCAGCCAATTAACCTTTTTATCGGTTGGTTCGTCGTAGGAATTTACTTTCTGGTTAAAACTGTAAAAGATAAAAGAATATCAGTTAACATAAAAAAATACATTTTTTGGATCATTCCTTCCGCACCTCTATTTTTTTATAATTTTTTCTCATTCTTATTTGATCCTTATTTATCAACCTGGCAGGATCAAAATCGGATTATCTCTCCGCCCATCATTGATTACTTGTTAGCTTATGGCTTGGGATTATTCTTCGTGATCCTGGTTTACAAAAAAGGTTTGATTCCAAAGATTAATCACTCATTTTTTATAAATCTCTGGATCATCTTAATCCCTGTCCTGGCATACTTTCCAATAAACATACAAAGAAGATTAACTGAAGGTGTCTGGTTGGCTTTTTGTGTTTATATTGGTATTTTTATCATGAATAACAAAAATTCTATCGTGAAGATTTTAACATTTGCATCGGTATTCCTATCAACCCTGATTTTTTCTGTTGGCTCATTTCAAGTTATAGAAAAAGTAGATTCGCCTATTTATTCATCAATATCCATTATTGATGTTGGAAATTACCTCCGTGCTGAGATTAATGTCGGGGATGTCATTCTTGCACCTTTTGATGAAAGCAATGTGTTGCCTGTGTATATTCCTATAAAAGTTATCACCGGTCATGGACCTGAGAGTAAAAACTTGAGTGTAATTTCGGAAATAATAGATCGTTTTTATAAAGGAGATCTTACTCTGGGCGAAACACAGGATTTCATTAAGTCATTTGATATAAAATTTATAGTTGTTCCTGGAGATTATGATCCCAAAATAGTTATGAGTCAATTTGCGCCTTCTCAAATCAAAGATGTTTACGAAAATATTGATTATCTGGTGTTAAAAATTAATGAAAAATAGATTATTGCAATTAAGAGAAACAAAAAAAAATGAAATCATTTTATTTTTGATTGTCTTTATGCCATTTCTGGTTCTCTTGCTGTACGGTAGAGTCATTTTTTGGGGTACAGCTTCTTTACAGTTTATTCCCTGGTACCAATTCTTCTTTGACTCATTATTACAAGGGGATTTTCCATTGTGGAATCCTTATAACGGAATGGGTGTCCCCTTTATTGCAAATCACCAATCAGCTGTTTTTTATCCATTAAACTGGCTATTGTTGATATTTTATTTGCTGGGTCAGATTGAAGGTTTAACGATTGGTGTCACATTACTCCTTCCTCTCCATTTATATATAGGAGGATTGGGGGTTATGAGGATTCTTGGAAAATTTGAAACCAGCAAATTTTCTCAACTGATGGGTGGTATTGTTTTTGCTTTTAGCGGATATATACTAACAAGATTAAGTTTCATCAGCATGGTGTCAACTTTTGCCTGGTTGCCATGGGTAATTTTTATGTGTTTGCAATTGAAACCAATCTGCCATCAAGGATCTTTGACAAAATTAATAAAGTTAAGCGTCCTCCTGTCACTGCAATTACTTGCTGGTCACGCTCAAACTTCATATTACACAATATTGCTTGGTGGAGTTGTTGTTCTTTTCTATAATTTCGACTCTTTTTATACTCAAATAAATAAAATCGTTGTTTATATTTCTGCAACTATTCTTTCCATTATTGTTTCTGCTGTTCAAATATTCCCTACAGCGGAATTCTTAATGGCATCCCAACGCAGCACTGAAGTTGGTTATGAATTTGCAGTCAGTCTCTCATTATGGCCAGCCAGATTATTGACAATTATGTTTGGAAATTTTTGGGGGAATCCAAATTATGGACGTTTCCTGAGTGGCGGAAATTTCTGGGAAGAAAATTTATATGCAGGAGTATTCCCAGTTGTAACGCTTATCATTCTTTTTTGGGTCTTGGTTTGGAAGACAAGAAAGAACCAGATACCTAATCCTCAGACAAAGGTGATTACTTTTTTATTTGTGGTCCTTGTTTTTTCCATTTTATTTTCTTTTGGGAAATTCTTCCCTTTATTTCCATTTCTATATAAAAATATTCCAACATTTTCACTTTTTCAAGCGCCTGTTCGCTTCCTGATCATTTATTTTTTTGCATTCAGTTTATTATTTGGTTTTGGAGTGGATGTCTGGATTTTTTCAAAATTCAATCATAAAAAAACGATTATCATTCTGGTTGTTTTTGGTACTTTATTCTTATTCTCTTTGTACGGAAAGATATTTCAACAAACAATTCCCGATGATCTAATAAATAGTATTTTGATTGGAAGTATACTGGGTTTGTTTTTTGGTTTTCTCACTCTTTTCAAAGATAAATATTGGATAGATTTATCCAAATTAAAAATAATATTCGGAGTATTACTGATTGGAGATCTATTATTTCATAATTTTTTATGGGAGAATTTTCAGTCAGTAAATATTTTTTCATCGATCAACCAAAAACAAACAAATTCGGAATTTGAACGTATATTTATTCGTGATAAGGATGAAAATTTTTTGAAGTTCAATGTATACTTTCGACCGGATCGTTTACAGCCACTGGTTGATTATGAACTAATCCCACCAGAATTTATCCCAGAGACAAATTTACTCAATCATCGCTATGCAATGATCAATAATTTTGATCCCTTGCAACCGGAAAAATATTCAATATTCTGGAATTGGTTAAATGATTTATCAGTAGATGAACAAATCGTTATTAATTCTATGGTTGGAACGAATAGGATCGTTGAAATTGATCCTAAAAGATTAGATTTCATATCCGAAAAAACAATAAGTGCCAAACCCCTCGTTCAGTGGTATGGTTGTGAAAAGTATGCCGAAGAGAAAGATACTCTGGCATCCTTATTAGCATTCGAACTTGAGGATTCAGAAAATCGATGTATTTTTGTTGATAATCTTTCAAATAAGATTTCTTCTGAAGAACTTAATGTCGAACCAGCACAAATAAAATTTTCAATGTCATCGGTGAATACGATTTTTGTGGATTACAATTCTGATAAATCTGGATGGATTGTGGTTCGTCAAAACTGGTTTCCTGGATGGAAAGCCATTTTGGATGCTGAAGAAGAGTTGATAATTGAAAATGTTGATTATTTATTCCAGGGAGTTATCGTTCCAGCGGGAAAGCATTCCATCGAATTCACATATAAACCTAAATCTTTCTCTACTGGTTTATTCTTCTCCATCATAACTGCTATATTTATATTGATTGGTCGTATAAGTTATTCAATGTATAGAAAATCCAAAAAGAAGCAGGTATCATCTACACATATGTTGTAATTGAGGAGATGTCCATGGCGTCCGTTGTAACAAATAATGTCAAAGATTTTTATGAAAGATTGCTTAAAAATTTAAAAGACGTAATTATTGGAAAAGATGAAGTACTTGACCTTGTGGTAATTACTTTACTAAGTCAAGGACATTTGCTCATAGACGACGTGCCTGGTGTGGGAAAAACAATGTTAGCGAAAAGTCTTGCTAAATCGCTGGGTTGTTCCTTTAATCGAATTCAGTTCACACCGGATATGTTGCCCAGTGATGTTACTGGCGTTTCCATTTTTAATCAAAATTCGCGTGAATTCGAATTTCGAGCTGGACCGATCATTTCCCAAATTGTTCTGGCAGACGAGATTAATCGCGCCACACCCAAGACACAATCTGCTCTCCTCGAAGCTATGGAGGAGCGGCAAGTGACTGTGGATGGGATAACTCATCCAATCCCTCAACCTTTTATGGTCTTGGCTACTCAAAATCCTATCGAATACGAAGGTACATTCCCGTTACCTGAAGCCCAATTGGATCGATTCTTAATGAGAATTAGAATTGGGTACCCTACATTTTCCAATGAAATACAAATACTCGAACTTCAACAATTAAAACACCCCATTGAAGATATAAAAACTGTTATAAGCAGTACAGAAATTATTGATATGCAGAATGCTATTAAACACGTATATGTCTCATCTGCTGTTAAACGGTATATCGTTGAACTAACAAGAGCCACGAGGGAACATAATGATGTCTACCTGGGTGCCAGTCCAAGAGGGAGTCTAGGACTTTTTAGAGTGAGCCAGGCAAAAGCTGCTTCAGTAGGAAGAGATTTTGTTTTACCAGATGATGTAAAAGGATTGGCAAAATTTGTATTAGGTCATCGCTTGGTCATTAATCCGTCAGCTCGCCTGAAGAATTTGACTGCTGATCAAATAATTGGGGAAGTTTTATTACAAGTGAGTGTTCCTGGAGGAGATTTCCGAGGAAATTGATCCTGAATGCGTGTTAGAAAAGTATTCTGGTTTGCTATCGTTATCATAGCATTTTCAATATTCATGACCTGGTATACAGGTATTTACTCATCTTTTCCAGATTCAAGAGATATTTTCATCCGTTTAGCTGTATTGAGTGGTCTTTTTCTGATTATCAATTGGTTTTGGACATATTTATCAGTTCGGAAAATTTCAATCACCCGGAATCAACGACTTTTAAGATACCAGGTAGGAAATGTGTTTGAAGAAGAATTCGAATTGATCAACCCTGTAAGATATTCCAGATTGTGGATTGAAGTGGTGGACCTGAGTAATTTACCTGGAAAATCAGGCTCAAAGGTGTTGTCTGGAATCGGAGGAAAGAAAAATCGTTATTACATTTCACGTAATATTCTCACAAAACGCGGTTCTTTCATCTTGGGACCAACTTTATTAAGGTCCGGTGACCCATTTGGCATGTTTCTATCTGAAAAATTAGTTCCTTCAGATAAGCAATTAATCGTTTTACCGTATCTTGAAAAAATTAACCGTTTCATAGAACCTCCTGGCTACATTCAAGGTGGGAGAGCAATTCGACAAAAAAGTTTAGAAGCCACTTCTTTTGCCTCAGGTGTTCGAGAATATCAATCTGGTGATCCTTTAAATCGGATTCATTGGAAAAGCAGCGCCAAAAGAGAAAAATTCATGGTTAAAGAGTTTGACCAGGATCCACAAGGTGATATCTGGATCATTATTGATGGGGATGCGGATAGCAATTTTCACGAATTAGTCATTCCTGATGTACAATTTGCCGACACATTTTGGGCTTTGAAAAAAAAGACAGCTTTTAAGTTACCCAAAAGCACTTTTGAATACGCCATCAGTATTTCAGCCTCATTGGCTTCTTATTATTTAGAGGCTGAAAAAGCTGTAGGAATTGCATGCGCAGATTCGGTTATGACTGTTATACCAACGGAAAAAGGGAGCAGACAATTGGGTAAGATATTGGAAACCATGGCATTTTTCGAAGGTAGAGGAAGGATGCCCATTAATGAAGTTATTGAATCTTTAAGCACACAGATCGCTCGTGGAAGCACCGTTGCCTTTGTCACGCCAGCAAAACCTACAAATATTCAATTATGTTTAGAAATTCTCTTGAGGAGAAAATTAAAACCTATCGTAATACAAATTAGTCGTGAATCATTTGTTGCAGATTCAGAAACTCAAAACGACTTTGAATTTACCAATTTTCCAGGGGTTAAGATCAAATACGGAGATTCCATTTCTGCAGCGCTGGAATCTATTCGGTACTTCTAGAAATTGATGATAAAAGATTATTCTTCAAATTCATTAATGATTTTTTTCTGAACCAGGATCCTCCAATAATAATTCGATAGCATGTGGTAGAACAGGCAATAAAAATTCCAGGCATTCCCTGGCTGCTTTTGGACTGCCTGGTAAATTAATAATCAAAGATCGATTTTTTATTCCTGAAACTGCCCTGGAGAGAGTTGCATGTGGTGTAATTTGAAAACTCTTGTAGCGCAGGTATTCGGAAATGCCAGGAGTTTCTTTTTCAATGATTGCTAAAGTTGCTTCTGGCGTAATATCGCGTGGAGCGAAACCAGTTCCTCCAGTTGTGAATATCAAAGGGATTTTCTCTTCAGCCCACTTCGACAAAATATTTACGATTTGATCGATCTCATCTGGCACAATCTGATAATCGTGAATTAAAAAATCATTTTCTTTTAAGAAATCAATAATCGTGGGACCAGATTTATCTTCGCGGTCCCCTTTAAAGGATCGATCAGAGACAGTCAAAATGTTTACAGAGATGTTCTTAGTCTTCATCATCTAGCTCGCCCGCGATCGTTTTCCATTCACCGTGAAGGCCATTTGCATTCACTCCATAAAAGAAGCGTAATTTGTTACCTTCCTTGTAAATCAGATCATAATTTGTGTTATTTCTTGCTTTGTATTTTCTTAATAAACCAAAATTTCCGTACCATTTTACAGAGTTATTGATTTGATTATCTTTTTTATCGAGATAACTTCTGATTGCGTATTGCCATAATCTTCTCGCCGATTTTTGTGTTACATTGGTGACAACATTTCCATTTCTCAAATCTTTTATGGCAAAATATAAAGTTCCCTTTCTTTCTTCGGGTGGATATAACTCTATTCCAGTCTTCGGTTCAATGGTAACAACAACCTCATCCTGAAAATCAGCCGTTTTTTCAGCTGACATGGTTACTTCATCCATTCCTGTCGATAATTGCATTAAACTACGGCTTTTTCCCCTTAGAACAAGTCCTACTATCTCATCGCGGACTGCCAAATTTGTTTCATTCTCTTCACGGATATAAATTTTATAATCATCAAGAGCATATGGGGGATCATCTCCCCTGGGAATTAATATTCGAATAATATTTTTCTTTTTAAAATCATGAATATCAAATTCACATTGTATAGGTGGGCTAATCCGATTTGATATTTCATTTTCTAATGATTTAATATTTTTTTCAGTATCGGGAACACCGGTGGGAGGTACTTTTAGGTCTGAATTTAAACCCACGTATAATGTACCACCATTAGTGTTGGTAAATGCACAAATATCAGACAAAATAGAATACAATTTTCCACCACGAATTGTCATGCTATCGTGAAAATCCTGGATAATATTCGGACCTTCTTCAAGGGCTGTGATGAGGAAATTGGATACTGGTTCGGAAATTTCTTTTCTTGGTCTGGTACGTGAAAAATCATTGCCTTTAAATACGTTTAAGATTGCTTCAAAAGTTTTTTCACTTAAGAGAATTTCGGTAGTTCTTTCACCTAAACCAAAATTCTTTTTTCTGATTGGATCTGACGTTAAACGATGTGCATCAGAACCCTGTATACAATGCATTCGGCGAGGATACTCAGGCTTGGTGCCATTAAAAAAGTAAGCGGTTGTTCGTTTCCCAATCTGGTCAAGATCTGTTACTTCTAAAACATGCAGATGTTCATCTTGCGTATAGGCAATTTTAGTTTGCCCCCCGAAATTAAACCCACGCATGGCAACGCCATTGGATGAATTGGCGTGAGCTGCTATGACAAGCCCACCGTGTTCATGAATCTGTTGGTAAGCCTGGATAACATCTGATGTTGCGCCAACATTTTGTGCACCATCATCCAATAGGTGCGGTGGAATTTTCAATGACAATAGTAAATGTTCAATTTCACGAATCGGTTTATCGGGCGGAAAAATTCCCAAAATATGAAATCCAAAAGTTGCTGTAAATTCAAAACCAGGAAGAACTAAAATTTTCTTAAAAAGTCTTCTATATTCATCCAGCCTTATTTTTTCAGCAGGAAGTATTCTGTTTAATTTTAATAAAGCTTCTAGTTGCGAAATTTCTTCTTGCATTTTCTTGTAACCAGCAACCGTATTGTGATCGGTTATAGCCATAATATCGAGATTTTTCTCTTCGGCTCTTTTTAGGATCTCCAGTATGTCAATTTCCGGTTGTTGATAATCCGTGGAAGCAGGTGTGTGTATATGAAAATCAATGTTGTACCAGTGATTATTTGGTGGATTTGTTTGTTTTGCCAAAATTACTCCAAATTAAAGGAAAGTTTAGTAAGAGGATAAAAGTTTAGTCATTATTAGTATTACCTTGATCTAATGCGACGTCAAGCACTTCATCAATTGTGTCCACAAAAATAAAATTAACTGATTTCTTAACCTCATCAGGGATGTCATCAAAATCTAATTGGTTCAATTTAGGTAAAAGTATAGTTTTGATCCCTGAGCGGTGAGCTGCCAAAACTTTTTCTTTAATCCCGCCGACCGGAAGCACCTGACCCTTTAATGAAATTTCTCCTGTCATTGCCAGGTCTGGTTTAACCAGACGATTTGAAAACAACGATGCTAACGCAGTAAACATGGTAATACCTGCAGAAGGACCATCTTTAGGTTGAGCGCCAGCCGGGACATGTAAATGTATTTCATTTTTTGAAAACAACTCAGGATCGATACCTAATTCTTCGGATTTACTTCTCAGTACAGACAAAGCAATTTGTGCAGATTCCTGCATCACTTTTCCGATAGAACCAGTGATGGTAAATGATTTATTTCCAGCCATTTTAGTGGCTTCAATGAACAGAATATCTCCACCAACAGGGGTCCATGCTAGCCCAGTAGCAACACCAGGAAACGAAGTTCGCCGGATGATCTCTTCGGTTTCAAAGTATTTAGGCTTACCCAAAAATTCTTTTACGGATGAAGGAGTGATTTCAGAGATATCATTTTTACCTTCCGTTATTTTTGTGGCAACTTTTCTACAAATATTACCAATTTCCCGCTCGAGATTTCTGACCCCGGCTTCTTTTGTATACATACGAATGATCGAATAAATCGCATCATTTGTAAATTGGATTTCGTTATTGTGCAAACTGTTTTCTCTTAATTGCCGTGGAATTAAATATTTTTGGGCAATGTTCATTTTTTCATTTTCAGTATAACCAGACAGAAAAATGACTTCCATACGATCCAACAGCGGTAAGGGAATTGTACCTAATTGATTGGCAGTTGTGATAAACATTACTTGCGAAAGATCGAATGGGACTTCTAAATAATTATCTCTAAATTCATTATTTTGTTCAGGGTCAAGTACTTCTAATAACGCAGAAGCTGGATCACCATGGAAATCGGAACTCAATTTATCAATTTCATCGAGCATAAATACAGGATTTTTGGTTTCCACCCGACGAATCGATTGAATAATTCTGCCAGGCATTGCGCCGATATAGGTGCGCCGATGGCCACGAATTTCAGCTTCATCACGAACACCACCCAAAGAAATCCGGATAAATTTTCTACCAAGTGCGGATGCGATGGATTTTCCTAACGAAGTCTTACCTACACCTGGAGGTCCCACAAAACACAGGATGACTCCTTCGCGGTCTCTGCGGATCTCGTCGACCACCTTCAGGTCTTCGAAGTCTCCTCTTTCCTTGTGTAATTTTCGCACTGCCAGAAATTCAATTATGCGTTCTTTTACATCTTCCAGACCATAATGATCTTTATCCAGTATTTCACGAGCATGTTGAAGATCTAAATTATCGGTAGTTGTTCTCGACCAAGGGAGACTTACCAGCCATTCCAAAAAAGTTCTTATTACACCATACTCTGCTGCTGCAGTTGGAAGCCGAGAAAGACGATCTAGCTCTCTTTTAGCCAATTTTTCAGGTTCTTCTGGCATTTGAGAGGATGATATTTTGGACTTAAAATCCTCAATATCGGCTGATTGTTCATCACCTTCACCCAATTCTTTTTGGATCGCTTTTAATTGTTCCCTGAGGAAATACTCACGTTGTACTTTGTCAATTTCCTCGCGTGCTTCATTCTGAATTTTTTGCCCTAATTCAAGAACTTCACTCTCCCGCAATAAAATCGTTACCAGCGTTTTTAATTTTTCAAGGGAGGAATCCAACTCGAGTAAATTTTGACCATCCTCCAGATCCATTCTCTGGAAATTAGCAATCGTATAGGCAGTTTGCAAAGGATCCTGAATGGACGTGATCGACCCAACTAATTCTGCCGGAATTGAGGGAATCATTTCAGCAATATGCTGAAATTGATCTCTTACATTCCTGGCGATGGCTTCTTCCTCTAATGAAGATTCATTTATTTCAGGGTGAGGTTCAATGATCGCTTTCAGGTAAGGTTCTTGTTGAATAAACTCAGTAATTTTGAAACGAGCGATGCCCTGAATGACTAACCGAATCGTCCCGTCTGGAGCACGAAACATGCGGTGGATTGTTGCAGCAGTACCAATTGTATATAAATCATTAGGACCAGGATTCTCAATATCTTGTTGTTTGGTTGCTATCAGGCCAATCAATCGATCGGAAGACATGACTTCATCCACGAGTTTGATTGATCGGGGCTGCCCAACAGTTAAAGGAACTGCAGTAAACGGATAAACCACAAGTCCACGAAGGGGTAGAATCGGAAGCGTTGCAGGCAATTCAATGTTGCTCGAATCCGAATCAGCATTTTGGATTTCTTTAATTTGAGGCGACTGTTCTTTTTCAGAAGAAGCAGGATCTTCGTTTAATTGAAATTCTTCATTATTTTTTAAATCTTCGGTCATTCAGTATTCTCTACTTAATAAGGATGTTTTTAGGGTGAGACTTAGGTAACGAAATAATCAGGAACCCATTTTGGTAAATTGCTTCGGATTTATCAACCTGTATCGGCACACTAATTTCTACGGATGTTAAGAATTCACCATAACCAATTTCGAGTTGGTGAAATGCTTTTATTGATGAGTTTTCATCAGATCTACAACCGGATATGTTAAGAGTATTTTTGAAATATGTAATATCAAATTTTTCCTGATCCATCCCTGCAATTTCCACTTTAACAATTATGCAATCATCGGATTCATAAACATCGGTAGGTGGTCGCCAGTTTCTTGTTTTCGTTATCATAAATCAACTTCTCAAATAATATTCAAATCCCTGAATTAATAAAAATAAATTGTATCATCTCAATAAATCGGGGTCACCGGGTGTTTTTGGCGTGCGGACGCACGCCAAAAACACATTGACCGCTAATTATTAAAAGGACACGATAAATTGTATTTAAAATTTATCATATTTTTGAAGAAATACCAAAATGATCTTATACAAAGATTATTAAATTTGGGAAGGATTATTTTTATTTGTCCAGATTTAAAAAACTAGCGCCCCTGGGGGGATTCGAACCCTCAACCAACAGCTTAGAAGGCTGGTGCTCTGTCCATTGAGCTACAGGGGCATTTTACCTATTTACTTTGGAGTGGGCGTATTCCGCGATAAACCTGTGGTCCAGAAAAGGTTCTTAATATTGTCATCGCGTCCTTGCCAGTTATACTACTTAATTGCTCAGGTGTTAAGGGTTTATTGCCATTCGAAAGGAATATTCCAAAGACAACATTTACTATGGTTGTGTGTTTTTCAATAAATTCGGATTGTTTTGCACAATGATTCATTAAAGTGTGTTGAATACCATCAACAATAAAAACTTCTGCTGTAACTGGATCTACCCAATCAATTTTTGGAGAATTTTCTACATTTGAATAAATCTCCTGGTGTTCATCACATAAAAAACTGTATAAGTAAACTCTCCAGTTCTGATCATGATTTTTCCACCAATCAAAATCAATGTGGAAGGGTGTTTCGAGTGTAGGTTTTATAATGCTGTATCGTTTTATTTCATTCATCACCACTACCTTAAAATCGATTTGTTTTTATATTTTGATACGGAAATATAAATCACCTAGATGCTCAATTTCTGTACTGTTTTCTAATAAATATAATACATAGCTGGGAGAGACACGTTTCACTATATTATAAGCTGCATACAATTCCTGAGCATGAACATGTCCCTGTGGATTCAATTTAGCTAATTCTCTTACTAAAGTTGGAACAAGTTTTTCTGCTGGAACATTTAAGTATCTATCCCAAAGGGTTTCGATTTGCTCTCTCTCAGAAATTGCGATTATCATGCGATCGTCAAACTCGGTAGATATCAGCTGCTTTGTCATTGAAAAACTAATTTTGCCTTCGATATTTCGGGTTGCTGTTCGTACCCACTCTCTGGTTGGCCGTTTTTTACCGATTGATACAATCACTTCTCCGGGAACTTTACCTGGTTTTATGTGTAAACGGCTTCCAGGTAAAACATTATAGCGCTCATACCATTCCTTTAATCCATATACATATTTGCTTTCACGAATTACCCATCCTGCAAATTTTTCTTGGGTATCTCCGTCAACAAAAGTAAACCGAATTCGTGGTGATTCGTAGGCGGTTGGGAAAAGTTTTTCCAGATTACTACTTAATGGAATTGAACCTGAAACTATGTGAGGATAAATAATTGCTATTGTGACACCATCAGGTGAGTTATTTTCAATGGATTTTGAATACTCTAATTCATCAAAAACACCTGCATTCATCTGAGCTAAATAACCTGAATATTTCGAATTATCAAAATTCTTTTGTTGATCAGGAATTAGAAATTTGGGAAGTGACCTGACATTTTCTGGTTCGCTGCGGTGTAAAAACCATAAAGTTTTTCCTGCAGGACCAACTTCATCAAAACGAGGGTCTTCCTGCAGTGCGAAATTGAGCGAAAATTCAGTCAACATCGAATTGGAATCTGTAGGAAGCTCGATTTGATTAATTATTTCTTGTGTTGAAAGTGGACCGCCATCAGAGACTTCTAAAACAGCTTCAGCCAGATTTAAGTAACCAATGTTTATATCAATCAATAATGATCGCGGAAACCAAAAACCAGCAATTTGTACAAGATCCTGGTTTGTGTTTAATTTATCGATTAATGAAGCGGAAATATTCTTTGTGTAGGTCGAAAATATATTTTCAAATTCGAGATCCGTTTCTTCGCCGAGTGCGATATTTGTTTGATTTAAGGGGTGATCAACAAGCCTTGAGGCGAATTCCCTGGACTCGCCGTTTTGAAAATCAATCTGTATGACTGAAAAATCACCAAGTTCAGGATTATTTCCTGGCCTTACACCGATAAGCTCGCCGCTTATATAATTCAATGCAGGGAAGGTTAATTTTTGTCCAATCTGGAAATCATCTTTCGGTAAATAAATTTCACCTTTGGATTTTTCCATTCCTTCTCTTCGAATTTTTTCAAGTCGTATTCTTTCTTGTATCAGGATTTTTATCAGGTCAATTGTATTTGTAGGGGTTTCAACTTCAAATAATCGGTTAAAAATGAAGTCAATATCATTATTATTTACTTCGAAATTTTCCCAGATATTATTTTGTTTTTCTTTGGTTTTTATCATTTATTAATTGCTTTCTTTATGTAAAAATTTTGCGCGTATGATTATACACTACTATTGAGTGAAGTTATGGAAAAACTGTTTCAAGCCATGGCAGAGGATCGACTTGAATACCATTTACCAGTAATTCCCAGTGTAAATGTGGACCAGTTGATCTCCCGGTATTCCCAATGGTTCCAATTAAATCACCAGCTTTAACAAATTGACCTTCTTCTACCAGTATTGTTTCTTGATGCCAGAACCCTGAATATACACCAAGGCCATGGTCAATTAATGTGGCATTTCCCCTCGTTAATAGAGAGTCTGTAAAAACAACTTTGCCATCAGCTGGAGCATATATATTAAGATTAGCACACACTCCAAAATCAACCCCTGTATGAAAACGATTGTAAGGTTGATCATTATAAGATCGACGATTTCCAAACCATGATTTGATACAAACAGGTTCATCAACTGGATAATTAAAAACTCCTGACCATAGCTGTTCAGTGGTGAAAGGGGATGTGACTTGAAAAATCAAATCATCTTCAGGTTTTGTCAATGATTCATCCAGCGTGCTGGGGTCAACCTGCAAAGGAGGATCCTGAGGATAAAAACCTTGCTGGATCAAAATTAATTGATCTATCACTACGTTTTGATCAAGATTATTCTTAAATTCAAGGTGAAATGGGTAAAGTCCTGCCGGAAGCATTGCATGAATGCCAAAAATGGATGATTGTTGCGAGTTATTCGAAAAAAATTTCAGTTCAAGATTCCCAACCCTGCCTGATAAATCCTGTGACATCGAATTGACATTAATGACTGCTGATTTTCCCTGGGTTAGTGGTAAGCCAATAAATTCTACGTTAGTTTGATTATCGTTATTGGTTCCTATCGGTAAGATGAATGTTTCTTTGGGTAATATTGCCCATGGATTATCTACCTGGTTTAGTATTGTTGTTTCCCAAAATGAAGCGTTTTCCAGGATGGATCGTTCGAATAATGAATCTCCTGATGAAAGTGAAGATTGTTGATATGAATTCTCAGGTGATTCCACAAGTATCACATTGGAACCTATATAGAATTCGGATGGTGAGGTGGTTTGATTTAAGCGAAAAATCACATCCTTTGGGATTTGATAAATTCTAGCCAGAGAATCTGGATTTTCACCGATCGATACCGCCTTATATGTGAGTACGCCAGAAACCCCCTTGATTCCAGGAATAACCAGTGGTGTACTGACACTTAACAGGTTAGGATCGGTTATATTATTTGCGGCAATGATGTCGGTTGCACTCACATTAAATTTTATGGCGATAAGATTGATCGTATCACCTGGCTGAACGATATAAACGGGATACTCAGGATTTTCGGACTGTCCGAATACTGCTGTAGAAGGAATTATCCAGGAAATAATAAAAAATAAAAAAAATAAAAATTTAAAGATTTTCAATGATTATTTTTTCTCCAATTTGTAATTTTTCAAAGAGGTCTGTGTGTGTTTCCAGAATTTTTTGAGATTTAACATGGGGATAATAAATTAATCCCCATTTTTTTGCAATCTTTTTATCAACAATTGTATTTTTTTTATCTAACCAGAAAACAGCAATATCAAAATTCATAAATAACATATGAATTGCTGAATCTACTATATTTTCATTTTTATTAACAAAAATTCCAGCCTGATTGATTGAAATATTTTTCTTAAACATCAGCCCTTTTAAACGGGAAAAAAAGTTCTCAAAATACCAGGCTTCTAATCTATCAAATGAACCAAAATCTTCAGACAATTTTCGAATAATAACTTTTTTCATAAATGATATCAATTTAAAATTGATTCAATGCTTTCCAGCAACTCTTGGGGTTTGAACGGTTTGCTTATGTAGTTGTTAACTTTTGCTATTTGTATTCCAAGAACCTTGTCTATGGGTTGCGCTTTTGCTGAAATAACAATAACTGGTATTTGATTTGTGTTCTCGTTTGATTTTAATTGATGATAAATATCCCACCCGTCAATATTTGGCATCATAAGATCTAACAATACTAAATCTGGTTTTTCCCTTTCAATTATTTCAAAGCCTTCCATACCATCATTTGTGGAAATTATTTCATAGCCTTTTCTTTCAAGAATCATCTTAATTAGATATGTCATCTCCAAATCGTCTTCAATATAGACAATTTTCTTTGGCATTATGCACTCCAATTGGTACAATCAGAAAAGTTATATAATATAGTTTACCATATCACGAGGAAAGAATAATTAGATGAAAATTACAACCTGGAATGTAAATGGAATAAGGGCGGCAATTAATAAAGGTTTTGTTAATTGGTCTAAATCGTACGAGAAAGATGTATTATGTTTACAGGAAATTAAAGCCTTTCCTGAGCAAATTCCAGAAGAAGTATTAAGGATAGATTCGTACAAAACTCACATCAATTCTGCAAAAAGACCGGGATATAGTGGTGTCGCTTCTTTTTTCAAGGCAGAACCCCTCGAAATTCGATATGGATTGGGAATAGAAGCATTTGATGACGAAGGAAGAGTAATTCGTTCCAAACATGAAAATTTCTATCTATATAATATTTACTTTCCAAATGGTCAAAGAGGGCAGGATCGGGTAGATTTTAAACTCGCATTTTACGAGACTTTATTATCCGAATGCAATCAATTGCATGAACAGGGTGAACACGTAATTATCACCGGAGATTTTAATACAGCCCATACCGAAATTGACCTTGCTAATCCAAAAGAAAACGCAAAAACAAGCGGATTTTTACCTGAAGAACGCGAAATGATCACAAAATATCTGAACCATGGGTTTAAAGATGCATATCGTGAATTGTATCCAGATAAAGTAGAGTACACATGGTGGACTTATCGATTTGGTGCTCGCAGGCGAAATATTGGATGGCGACTTGATTATTTTTTGGTCAGTGATGGACTTCTGAAAGATGTAAATGATGTTATTATTCTCGGGGATGTTGAAGGATCGGATCATTGTCCGGTTACGTTAATTATCGGTGAATAAGGAGAATTTAGGCATGTCAAAGCAAAGAATCTTGTTAGTTGATGATCATGAAGTTGTTCGACTTGGTCTTAAATCTTTATTAGACCGGAATCCTCAATTTGAAGTTATTGGAGAAGCAGGTACGGCAAAGGAAGCGCTTGATAAAGTATCTCGTTTATTGCCTGATGTCGTATTAATGGATATTCGATTACCGGGATCATCCGGCATTGAGGCATGTGAAGAAATAACAAAGAATTATCCCGATATAAAAGTTGTCATGCTAACATCCTACGCAGAAGATGAAATGCTCTTTTCTGCCATCAGAGCTGGCGCATCAGGATACGTTTTGAAACAAATAGGTGGTGAGGATCTGGTTCGCGCTATTGAACAGGTTGGTAGAGGAGAAGCGGCTTTAGATCCCGCAGTTACTCAACGAGTATTTCAAGAAGTTCGCCGGGCTGTAAAAGAAGAGGAGGCATCAGCATTTGCTAACCTCAGTCAACAAGAAAAACACGTCTTACAATTGGTATCTGAAGGTAAAACAAATAGAGAGATTGCCAAAAACTTATTTCTGGGTGAAGGCACAGTCAGAAACTATGTGAGCAGCATCTTGTCAAAACTTGGCGTTTCGAATCGCGCAGAAGCGGCAGCTTATGCCGTTGAGCATAATCTGAGAGAATACTTATAAATCTCAGATGTAGAATTTGAAATTAAATTAATTTACCGGCTTAATATAATGGTTTGCTCATTGTCGCAATTATCATGATAGTTGCGACGATTAAAGCATAAACAGCTGAGAAGAGTACACCTGCTGCAGAAATGTCTTTTATTATTTTTATTTGTGGATTCTTTTCTGGATGGATAAAATCGAGTGTGTATTCTATGGCAGAATTAAAAATTTCTGCTACCCAAACCAGGAATATGGCAGAAAAAATGAACAAAGATTCAATATAATTCAACTTCAATTTAAAAATCAAAAAGATAGCAAAAACGGATGCGAGTAAATGTATCCATGTGTTTTTTTCATTTTTTATAATAAATAGTGTTCCCTGCATTGCGGGAACCAAGGATTTAAAGCGACCAATGAAAAAATTGAAAAATTTCATTCGGGTAACTGATTAAGTTTAATACCATTTGCCAGCAGAATCTCACTTTGAGTTTGCCACATTTCAGATTTTTGATCTTCAGTATTATGATCATAACCTAACAAATGTAACATACCATGAACGACCATTAATTTTATTTCATCGAACAATTCATTCCCAAACGTAAGAGACTGGTGATCAACAAATGGATAACAAATGACGATATCTCCAAGTATTTCTTTTCCAGATTCAGGGTCAATTTCTCCTGCTTCAAATGATAAAACATCAGTAGATTGCGCGTAGCCATAATATTTATTATATAATTCTTCCATCTCCTCTTGATTAACAAAACTAATCGTCACAACCTTTTCGAGCGCTTCATTTTCAAAGAAGAGAATTGAAGTAATTAAACCTACAAAATCATGCGGAATTTTATAATTTTCCTCATTGATAATAATTACTTCAGGATTAATCTGGTTCATTTAATAATTCAACAGGTTGCGTTTTCAATTCAGGATATTTTATGCGGGGGTGGTACGTATTAATTAATGTATTGGAAAATGAATTTACAATGATGTTTAAATCTTTCATTGTTAATTCAGTGTCTTCAAGTTGTCCTTCTTTAAGACAAAAATCAATCACGCCATGAATAATCTTTTCTAATTCTTCCCGATTTGTTGGTTTGTCTGCTCGAGCTCTAGCCTCGACACCATCTGCCAACATCAATAAGGCAGTTTCTTTTGATTGTGGGGCTGGACCAGGATAGCGAAAATCATCCACTTCGACCGAATCTGCATCATGATTGTTTTCTTCAATCGCTTTTATGTAAAAATATTTAGTCATTAATGTGCCATGATGTTCTTTTACAAAATCAATGATCCTTGAAGGAAGTCGGAATTTCTTTGCCAGATCAACACCATCAGGCACATGTTGAATAATCGTAGCAGCACTTAAATATGGATCCAGATCATCATGAGAATTGAGATCACTTGCAATCTGATTTTCAATAAAAAATGATGGATTTGCGGCTTTACCAGCATCGTGATATAACGCTCCAACTCTTGTCAATAATTGATCTGCGCCGATGTCTTTTGCAGCTTGCTCGGCCAAATTTGATACTTGTAGGGAATGTTGATACGTTCCAGGAGCGTTGGTTAAGATAAATTGAAGCAATGGATGATCAGGCCTGGAAATTTCCAGTAATTGAATTGCAGTTGTAATTCCCAGAATTTGGGCGACAAAGAATTGCATCAAAAGCCCTAAACTGGCCGACGCCATTCCATTGAATAATGATGCACCGGAAAGAGTAAGCATTCCAATTAAATCAGTGGAACCATCCAATAAGCGAATTGCTAAAATAATACCTGCGGATAAAACTCCAGTCACCAAACCAGCACTAAAAAATACAGATATCCTTCTTCCCTGACCCAGAATTAAACTTCCACATAAAGAAGGTAACAAGTAGAACGGCAATAAACTCTGAAAATCGAAGGAACCAAATGAAATAATTGAGCTCAATGAAAGTGAGAGGACAAATGCCACCTCAAAGCCAAATAGAGTTCCGATTGCAAAGGTAAAACCAGCAAAAGGAAATATGTAAGGTAAAACAGTTCGGTTTGGTATTAAGAATTTTGCTGATAACAAAAAGATAATAAATGCAATTGAAATGATGAGAATTTCTTTTACAGAAAATGAGTTAGACCTTTGTTTACTGAAATATAATCCCAGGAAAAACATTTGAAGTAATATGAAAATTCCAGTTGCAAAATATTCTTGTTGTTTGTTATCTGGAGAAATGAAATTGAATTTTTCTAAGGCTTCATAGGTCTGTTCGTCAATTATTTGTCCACGACGAATAATAATTTCGCCTGGAGAATATGATTTTTCAACAGGCTCAACCTTGTCAATTGCTGCATTTATGGCTTCGTCTGTTAATTCTTTACTGAACAATGAATTAGGTACCACAAAGGGTGATACCAGATTTTCGATTATTTTTGAATTTTCCTCACTGAACGAAAAACTGATCAATGTAGGAACCCTTTGCCTTGCTTCCTGTACCTGAAAATCGCGAATAGTTGCCCGAAAAACTTGTTCCAACACCAAAATGGCTTCCCTTTGAATGGAAACCCAGGTTTGTTCATCCAGATTTATGAGTTGGGTGGCGACTTCTCGAGAAATTTGAGTGTGGGTAAGGTTTGATATATCATTAATTTTTTGATTAAGATCTGAGTATGAGTCGTTCCTTACTAAGGTAATAAAATCAACAGATTTTCTGAGCCTGTCGATTTGTTGTCGAGAAATTGCTGGATCAATATTAAGGTAAACCGGTGTGACGGAATTTTTTATTGAATTAATTCTTTGCTGTGTCAGATAATCTGATGTGTAAGTTAGATTTCTAGGGGCTTGAAAATCTTGAGTCGCGACGCTTCCTACTGATAACTCAAATGCTGTTGGCCGAGAAGAAATAGGTAATATGATCGCTCCAAAAGCTATTATTCCAGTGAGGATTAGAATAAGTATTTTGAAAAACGAATTTTCTCTTTTCTTAAATTTCTTCTCAATCTTATTTATCATTTTAATTTTGTAATAATTCTTTCACAATTTGGCTAACTTGATTTCCTGGAGCCCTACCTGCAATTTTTGGTAAGACAATTTTCATCACTTTTCCCATATCTGCTGGTGTGTGAGCGCCTAATTCTGCAATACATTCTTTGACGATGATAGTAATTTCTTCTTGAGATAACCCTGCCGGTAGAAAAGCATTGAGGATTTTGATATCATGTTGAGCTTCATCGATTAAATCCTGACGGTTATTTAACTCCGCCCCTTCAATAACTTCGTGTCTACTCTTTATTTCCTTGTGGAGAATGGAAATTACCTCTTCATCGGTTAGAATTTTTCCTTTATCTATCTCATTATTCTTAATACTGGATATGACCATGCGAATGACACGTTTCGAATCGGTATTCGATTCTTTCATAGCAACTTTCAATGCTTCTGATAATTGATCTTTTAAACTCAAGTCATACCTCCACTAATCCAAAGAATTTGTTGCAATTTTATCCCGCAATTGATTAAATGTAGCCTCTCCAATTCCAGGGACATTAAGTATATCTTCAATTGTATCAAAATAGCCATAGGTTTCTCTATACAGAACAATCTCTTTTGCTTTCGTTTCACCAATGCCAGGTAATAGCATCAGCTCTTCAATATCAGCTTCATTGATATTAATTTTTTCTGAATTGGTTATCGCGAATGTATTTGTCCTCACTTCTGAGTTCTTCGAAAAAATTTGGATATGCTGACCATCGTATAATTTTGAGGCTAAGTTGATATCAGAATCAGCGTTTATTTTTACACTCGAAAGGTTTATTAAATCTTCCATACGACTATCTACAGGGAGAAGATAAACACCAGGATTTTCAATATCTCCTGATAAATAAACTTTAATGGGCAACTGAGTGGGAGCAGGAACAATTTTTATCGGGCTTCCCGAATCTTTTGAATTTAATAACAGAATTGCCCCGGCAATTAAAAACCCAGCAAGGATAGATAATAAATACCAATAAAAATTCGAACCTTTCATAAAATAAGTATATTTTCAGGTTCGAATGTGTCAAGTTTGATAATTGTATGGATTTTAAATTAGATCCAATAATACTTATACTTCTTTGTTTTCTAATTTATACATCGCGTTAAAAGCTGCTATGCTAACTTCCAGTATTTTTTCATCAGGTTCGTTGGTTGTTAATTTTTGTAGCCACAATCCTGGCTTAGCAAATAATGAGATAATCGGGCTTTCCAAATGGTCAGCCGTAAATCGAATAAATTCATAAGCAATCATTGCGATGACCGGAATTAATACTAATCTGGAAACAATTAATGGTAGCCAACCGAGATCCCCAAGAAAAGTAAACATAATCACTGAAATCAGAACCACATAAAGAATGAAAGCTGTTCCACATCTCGGATGTTGTAGTGAATATTGTTTTACGATTTCTGGACTTAACTCAACTTTCGCTTCAAAAGCATTGATTGTTTTATGTTCTGCGCCATGGTAGGAAAATACTCTTTTTATGTCAGACATTTTTCCAATGCCCCAGATATAAGCGATTACAAAAACAAGACGAATTAATCCTTCAATCAAATTCTGAACGACATGTGAGAATCCCAACCATTGTTCGAGCGCTTTGGCCAATAAGGCAGGTGTGAGAAAGAATAAGCCCATAGCAACTGCCAATGAAATAATTAATGTCAGATATAATGCTGGACCTTCAATTTTTTCTTTTTCATCTTCGGTTTGAAAATTGGCAGATTTTGTTAAATATTTTGTACCTAATCCCAAAGCGTCCCAAAGAATAATTAAACCCCTCAAAAATGGGATTTTTTTGAGCGGAGATTGGTAAATTTTCCCTAATTCTTCTGTTTCTACAATAATTTCCCCGTCAGGTTTCCTGTAAGCGGCAGCAAGATAATTGCTCCCACGCATTAATACGCCCTCAATCAATGCCTGGCCACCATAGGTTGGTAATCTGAGTTTTTCTGTTTTCATTCCATACCTGCATAGTTAAAGAAAAAGTGAATTAATGAAAGAATTCCCTTTTTCCAGGTTGGTAAATGAAGACTTTCATTTGGTGAGTGAATTTTATCTTCTGGAAGACCAAATCCAGTGAGCACAGAGTCTTTTCCAAGAATTCTTTGCATTGCAGCTACGACTGGAATTGAACCACCTTCGCGTTTAAACAATGGTTCGATTCCCCACTCTGTTTCCAGTGCTTTTTTCAGGGCAATGACACCTGGATGACTAATATCTGAAATGGATGCCCAACCTCCAGCAAATTGTTTTAGATCCCATTTTACGGTTTGGGGAACATTTAATTCTATAAAATTCTTAAGTTGTTGATAAATTTTGTCTGGGTCCTGATTCGGAACAGTACGCATGGATATCTTTGCCATTGCTGAGGATGGAATAATGGTTTTTGAGCCTTCACCAGTAAACCCAGAAAGCATTCCATTGATTTCAAGAGTTGGGCGTGCGCCGAGTCTTTCTATCGAGCTATAACCCTTCTCACCAAACAAAGCTGGTGCACCTGTCTGACGTTTTAAATCTTCATCAGAAATGGGTAATCTTGAAAGTTTCTCTCTTTCTTCATCAGATAATGGGATTACATCATCATAAAAACCAGGAAGCGTAACTTTCCAATTCTCATCATGCATTTTGGTGATTAATTCAGACAAAACAATGGCAGGATTGTGGATGATGCCACCAAACATACCTGAATGAAGATCATGATCCGGACCGTTTATATTTAATTCAAAATATGTCAAACCACGGAGTCCATAAACGATTGTTGGATATTCAGGTGAAATCATACCCGCATCCGGGTTTAATATGACATCACATTTCAATAATTCTTTATTATTTTCCAAAAATTCAGCTAAATTTGGAGAACCTATTTCTTCTTCTCCTTCGATAATAAATTTTATATTTACTGGAATTGGTCCAATCGAATTGATTGCATGGTAAGCAGTCAGACTGGCAATTATTTGGCCTTTCATGTCAGAAGCACCACGACCAAATAAGCGATCATTCCGGATGGTAGGTGTAAATGGATCTGTATCCCATAATTCTATTGGATCGGATGGTTGAACATCATAATGTCCATAGATCAATACTGTTAATGCGTCTTTGCTTGCAGATTTTTTTTCTGCAAACACCACAGGATGGCCTTTTGTTTCTAATATCTGAACATCTTGAATTCCAAATTCGTTTAAAATTTCTTTGATAAAATTTGCTGCTTCCAACATATTCGGTTTGCGATTTGGATCCGTTGAAATAGATGGAATTTTTATAAAATCTTGTAAAATTCCTTGATAGAAATCATAATTATTCTTAATATAGTCAAGAGCTTCAGACCTTAATGACATGTTCACTACTCCTTTGATTTAATTCGAACCTGATTATAAAGGAATTTCCAGATAAAGTTAAATCAATTACCAAAATAGATTAGACAATGAGATTAAAAAGACACAGGAGATAAAAATGATTATTACCAATGGAAAAATGATTACCTGGACAAAACCCAATGAGATTATTGAAAACAAATCAATTTTAATTCAAGGGGATGTAATCAAAAAAATTGATACGGCTGATAATTTACTGCAAGAAAATCCAGGAGAAGAGATTCTAGATGCCAAAAATCAATATATTATGCCAGGTTTAATCTGTGCCCATACTCATTTTTATGGGGCATATTCGCGTGGTTTAGCCATTCCAGGAGATCCCCCCGCTGCTTTTCCAGAAATATTGAGTAATCTTTGGTGGGCTCTTGACAAAGCATTGGATGAAGAAAGTGTAGCTTCTTCTGCCTGGGTTTGCATCATCGATGCAATCAAACATGGTAATACAAGTTTATTTGATCATCATGCATCACCTAATGCAATTGCCAATTCGCTGGATTTGATTGCCGATGTCGTAGATCAATCCGGAATACGTGCATCATTATGTTATGAAGTAACGGATCGGGATGGAGAGCAGAAAGCACGTGAGGGGATAAATGAAAATGTAAGATTCATTACCAGGATCAAGAATGGAAACAATTTAAACGGTAGATTAGCAGCAACTTTTGGTTTGCATGCCAGCCTAACACTATCTGAAAAAACACTTGAATTAAGTCAAAGTTTGGCTCCTTCAGGATGTGGTTTTCACATTCATGTTGCTGAACACCCTGTAGACGAATATGACAGCATAAAGAAATCAGGATTGCGTGTAGTTGATCGTTTATTAAAACACAATATCTTAAATGAGAGGTCAATTGTTGCCCATGCAGTCCATGTTGATGCAAAAGAAGTCAATATCCTGGCAGAAACGAAAACCTGGGTAACCCATCAACCACGATCAAATATGAATAATGCTGTAGGTATTGGAAATATTGAATCGATGATGCGGGCAGGAGTAAAAGTCTGTCTTGGGAATGATGGGTTTTCGAATACAATGTGGGATGAATGGAAAACCGCTTACCTAGTTCATAAATTAGTAAATCTTGATCCAAGAAAAATGGGGGGATATGATGTTATTGAAATGGCAATTTATCAAAATTCAGCTTTAGCTTCGCAACAATTTAATTTACCGATTGGATCCATTGTGCCTGGAGCTCAAGCTGATATAATTTTTGTTGATTACCTCCCGTTTACGGATATTAATCCTGGTAATTTACCCTGGCATATTTTGTTTGGTATGCAACACAGTATGGTTACAATGACCATGGTGGCAGGAAAAATCCTCATGAAGGACAAAGAACTTGTTAACATTGATGAGAGGAAGATTTATAGTGATGCTTATCAATTGCATAAAGGGGTCTGGGATCGATATAAAAATCAATTTTAATATTATAAAAGGATGGATTACATGAAAATTGCTATTTTAGGCGGTACTGGTAAAGAAGGAATGGGTATTGGTTATCGTTGGGCTAAAGCTGGTCACGAAATTACGATAGGATCCAGACAAGAAAGTAAAGCACTGGATGCCGCAGCGAAACTTCAAGAAATGCTTGGAAATGAAATAAAAATAGCTGGTAAGGAAAATTTGGAAGCGGCAAAAGAGGCTGAATTACTTGTCTTAACTGTTCCTTTCAATGCGCACAAAGCAATGTGTGAATATATTAAAGAAGCCAGTCAGGGTAAAATTGTTATTGATGTAACCGTACCACTTGTCCCACCTAAAGTAACGAAGGTTCAGATGCCACCAGCTGGAAGCGCAACGCTGGAAGCGAAAGAAATATTTGGTGAAAACACCAGTGTTGTGGCAGCTTTTCAAAACATCTCATATGAACACCTGGTGGAGGATGGAGAAGTTGCCTGTGATGTCCTGGTTACCGGTGACAGCAAAGCATCTCGAGAAGCTGTTATCAAATTGGTTCAGGAAGCTGGGCTTGTGGGTATCGACGCTGGCCCTATCGAAAATTCTGTTGTTGTTGAGGGTCTGACATCCATATTAATTGGTATCAATAAACAATTTGGAATTAATGATGCTGGTATTAAAATAACCGGTATATCTTAAATGAATTTACTGATTTCTGCATTCGAGAATTTTCCAGAGGTAGAAATTTCTTCTTTCCTACCTGAAACTATATTAAAGTCTGCTGTAGAAAATAAATGGACCTGGGAAGAAGGAGATATTGTTGTAATTGCTCAAAAAGTTGTTTCAAAATCCGAAAACCGTCTTGTCAACTTATTGGATGTTAAGCCTGGAACCCAGGCTATTAAGTATGGAATATCCACAGGAAAAGACCCAAGATTAGTTGAGCTAATATTGCGGGAATCAAAGAAGGTAATTCGCACAAGAAATGGTTTGATGATCGTACAACATAATTTAGGATTTATATGTGCAAATGCAGGAATTGATCACTCGAATGTTAAAGGATTAGACGAAAACACGGAAAGTTGGGTTCTTTTATTACCTCAAGATCCAGATAAATCTGCTACCATCATTCGCGAATTTATCAAGGATAAAACTGGAAAAAATGTTGGAGTGGTCATCATAGATTCCCATGGACGACCCTGGCGGAAGGGGATCGTAGGTGTAGCTATTGGTGTAAGCGGCATTCCAGCTTTAATTGATAGGAGAGGATACAAAGATAGATTTGGATACCAATTACGGGTGACTGAAATTGCAGCAGCTGACGAATTAGCAGCAGCTGCTTCAATCTTAATGGGACAGGCAGATGAAGGTCGACCGGTAGTAGTAATTCGCGGATTTCCATATTCATTAAGAGAAAGTTATACAAATGAATTGTTTCGTAGTGAAAATGATGATTTATTTAGATAGATATATTTACTAAATATCGTATAATTAAGTTGTCTGACATTTCATAATTAGGAACAAGATTATTCTGGGATTGGAGTCAAACCATGAGCTTATGGGTGATTGTTCCAGTAAAACCCTTAAGACGATCTAAATCAAAATTAACAAATATATTATCTGATGAAGATAGGGCTATTCTTAATTTAAAAATGTATGAAAATACACTGAAAGTTCTGAAAGATATTAAGATAGCTCATCAGGTTCTGGTTGTCAGCAAGGATTCCTCTGTATTATCTTTAGCAAGATCTTATAATGCAAAGACGCTTCAGGAAGATGGCGATAGCGGGTTAAATTTAGCTTTAAAAAAAGCAATTCAGGTTATTAAAGCTTATGCAGCTCAATCTGTGTTGATTTTACCAGCTGATTTACCTTTCATTACCAAAGAAGATATTGAAGGAGTAATGGAGTATTCAGTTGGTTACTCGTTTATGCTGATATCGCCGGATAGAAAAATGAGCGGGACAAATCTCTTATTTATGTCACCACCAGATTTGATTGAATTTAGTTATGGTCCAGGGTCATTTGAACGGCATGTCCGTCAAGCTCAAACCCAAAATGCTCATCTTGAAGTTAGGAAATTTGATAGCGCTGAATTAGATATAGATTCTCCAGAAGATTTTGAATTGTACAAGAAGTTAATCAATTTCGAGAATACAAACCAATACTTAAAAATTTAACGAGGAGGAAAAATGTTTGAACGGGTTGCATTATATTTACAGGACTCACACGATTTACGAGATGGGTTAGATTACGTGAAGATGGCAGAAGAGTATGGTTTTGAAGCCGTCTGGCAAGCAGAAAGTCGACTTGTCCGTGATGCTATTGTACCCATGGCTGCTTATGCTGCTGTCACTGATAAATTGAAAGTTGGTTCAGGGGTAATTAATAACTGGACCAGAAATATTGGTTTATTAGCTGCCACATTCCTCACACTGGATGACCTTGCTCCAGATCGAATTATTTGTGGAATTGGCGCATGGTGGGATCCGCTTGCCAAAAATGTGGGTATTACCCGGTCAAAACCTCTATTAGCTATGCGTGAGACTGTCGAAGTTTTCAAACGATTACTCAACATGGAAAGAGTCTCGTTTGAGGGTGAATTTATTCAAGTATCTGGTATTGAATTAGATGTAGTTCATGGAAGAAGAGAACCCAGAAATGTCCCTATTATGATTGGCGCAACCGGAGATAAAATGATGGAGATGACAGGCGAAATAGCGGATGGTTGCGTTCTGAATTATTGTGTGCCTCCTGAATATAATCTAAAAGCGCTTGAATTATTAGATAAAGGTGCCAAAAAAGCAGGTAGAAGATTTGATGATATCGATAGACCGCAGTTAGTAGTTTGCTCAGTGGATGAAGATCATGATAAAGCAATTGATACTACCAGAGAATTGCTGACTCAGTACCTTGCGCAACAACCACATATTGCAAAGGCTTCAGGTGTTTCTTTCGATGTTGTTGCCGAAATTCAATCAATTCTTGGTTGGCCTGCCACACATGAACAAATTCAAAAAGCAAAGCATCTGGTACCTGAGGATCTTATCCTGAGGATTACTGCATCTGGAACACCCGATGAAGCAAGAACCAAAGTTTCAGAATATATTAAGAATGGTTGTACATGCCCAATTTTATATCCTGTTGGTGGAAACATGGAAACTTTATTGAAAACATTTGCAACAAAATAAATTGTTAATCAATGACTTTATGGATGATGTTTTTCTGTTTCACCATAAAGTCATTTTTTACTACTTGAAATAGAAAATATATATCAATTTATTGGTTTCAATAATCAGGAAATAGTAAATTTAGTTTATAAATATTTAAGCTGATAACAAATTATGAATATTTTTTCAGAAATAAATAAAATCGAAACTGAAGGCATGACAGCAGTACTTTGTATTGTTACGAAAACACAAGGATCTACTCCTCGACATGCTGGTTCAAAAATGATTGTATTCCCTGATGGTCGGATCGTTGGGACTGTTGGCGGTGGTGAAACCGAAGCTCTTTGTATTACGGAGGCTATTCAATTACTCAAAAATGGAAATACGCATACACTCCATTACAAATTGGTTAACCCGGAACAAGGAGATCCTGGCATCTGTGGAGGTGAAGTAGATATTTATATGGAAGTCGTCGGAAAAAAACAAAAAATCCTCATTATTGGCGCAGGTCATGTTGGAAAGCAGTTATCATTTTTGGCAAATTGGCTGGGATTTGATGTAATCGTGATCGATGATCGCGAAGAATTGTTGTCTGAAAAAATCCTACCAGGAACTTCATCTCATTTTAAAAATTTAGAAAAATTTTTGGAATTTTACACTGATTTTGAAGCATTCAATTTGTTTGTAGTGATGACAACCCGTAGTCTTGAGATTGATGTGATGTATCTACCAGAAATAATTAAATTAGATCCTCGATATATTGGGGTTATTGGGTCCAAAAAACGCTGGATAAAAACTACTGAATTGTTGTTAAATGATGGTATATTGGAATCAGAAATTGAGAAAATTTTCTCTCCTATTGGTCTGGATCTTAAAAGTGAAACACCTGAAGAAATTGCTTTGTCAATCATGGCAGAAATATTACAGGTGAAAAATGACACTTCAGGTGAGAATTTGAGATATTTTCGGAGGAAAAGAATTGATGTGGAATAAGTACTACAACGTTAACTCAATTGAAAAGGCACTAGAAATTCTTAATCAGTATCAGGATCAGTCAAGAATCGTTGCAGGAGCTACCGATTTAATCATTGAATTTGAAAAAGGGCTTAGAAAAACAACAGAAGTTTTAATCGATATAACCAGAATTGAAGGACTTAATCAAATTACACTAGATGAAGATCAGAATATTCATTTAGGTCCATTAGTAACTCACAATGATGTAGCAGCTTCAAAATTAATTCAAGAAAGAGCTTTACCTTTGGCTCAGGCAGCATGGGAAGTCGGTTCACCTCAAATTCGAAATCGGGGAACAATCGCCGGAAATCTGATTACTGCATCTCCTGCGAATGATACGATCACACCTTTAATGGCACTACAGGCAAAATTAGTCTTAAAATCCATTCACGGTGAAAGATTGGTCTCACTTGAAGATTTTTATTTAGGTGTAAGAAAGTCCATTTTACAAGCAAATGAAATGGTTACTGATATTTATTTTCCAGCTCTGAATGACTCCCAAAAAGGACAATTTATAAAATTTGCTCTGCGACGTGCGCAAGCTATATCGCTAGTAAATGTTGCCATAATCTGTGAAATGGAAAGTGATACTGTTCAAAATGCGAAGATTACTTTAGGAGCGGTTGCACCGACAATTATTCATGCAAAAGAAGCTGAACAATTTCTTACCGGGAAGATATTATCTGAAGATGTCATCAATAAAGCAGCATTAATCACCCAAAAAGCAACAAAACCGATTTCTGATGTGAGAGGATCTGCTTCGTACAGAAAGACAATGGTTAAGGTCATTACAAAACGGGCTTTATTATCAATTGCTGGAGGCACCAGCGAGACTCTTTTACCAAAGGATCCGGTTGTATTGGATAATCACAGCAGTTTTCCAGTGTTGGCAACCCCATCATACCATTCGAGCAAAGATGAAAAAATTGTGACCCATATTAATGGTAAATATTTCGAATTTGTTAATTGCCAGGATAAAACCTTGTTAGATTTAATTCGTGAAGATGCAAAGCTAATAGGCACGAAAGAAGGATGTGCTGAAGGGGAATGTGGTGCCTGTACTGTCTTTTTAGATGGGAAAGCGGTAATGGCATGTTTAGTCCCATCTGGAAGAGCCCACAATGCTCAGATAACGACCATAGAAGGCATAAAATCCGGAGGAGTAAAACACGTTGTTCAGGATTTCTTTATTCAGGAGGGAGCCGTTCAGTGTGGATACTGTACACCAGGATTTGTGATGTCTGCTGTCAAGTTGCTTGAAGAAAAACCGACCCCGTCACAATTAGAAATAAAACATGCGATATCAGGTAATTTATGTAGATGTACTGGATACTATAAAATAATTTCTGCAATAGAAAAAGCGGCTAAAACATAATTATTTTTGGGAGGGTTTGATGTCTAGATATAATTCTTATGAGGAAAAACGTCCGGTCACTGACAATAAAATTTACATTCATCCCATTTGGCGTGGAATTGGATTTGCTTTATTGATTTTTGCCCCAATCATGGGATATGCATCATCGATTTTACTACTCGACCTGAATAAAGAAAATAAATGGATTCCAGTTCCCAAAGATTTATTGATATCAGGAAGTGACCCGTATCTAATTATAAAAATTATCATCACAATTGTGGTGGCATTTATTATCTTTTTATTATTTCAGCTAATAACATTCTTTTTATATAAAGTTGCAGGTCCTTCTCGATATGGTCCGTTAGATGTTCCCAGAGTGGCTTATCGAGGGAAAAAATACAAACGATAAAATAATTAATGAGGTTTTATGGAAATCGGAAAAGTCATTACTCGCGTTGACGCAGAAGCAAAAGTGACTGGCGAAGCTTTATATCCTGGAGATATAAACTTTGAAAACCAGCTTTACATGAAAACATTATTTTCAGAGTTACCTCATGCGGTAATAAAGAGCATTGATATTAGTGAAGCTGAAAAAATGCCAGGTGTAATTCTCGTTTTGACCGCAAAGGATGTCCCTAATAATGAATATGGGCTGATCATGCCTGACCAACCCGTTCTCTGTGGTCCAGAATCCAATAATCCCAATGCAGACCGGACGAGATGTGTATCAGATCAAATAGCTCTGGTCATTGCAGAAACTGAAAATATTGCTTCAAGTGCACTGAGTAAAATTAAAGTTACTTATGACGAATTACCAGTTATAAATAATCCTGATGAAGCATTGCTAAAAGATGCAATACGTATACATCAAGATCATGAAGATAATGTATTGTTGCATTATAAAGTTCGGGATGGAGACGTAGAACAGGGATTTAAAGATTCTGATGTAATTGTTGAAGGTGTATATAAAACACCCATGCAGGAGCATGCCTATCTTCAGCCTGAAGCTGGTTTAAGCTACGTAGATGAGAATAATAGAATAACTGTGATCGTGGGTGGTCAGTGGGTGCATGAAGATCAAGAGCAGATTGCCCATTCATTGAGTATTTCACTAGATAAGATTCGAATAATCTATCCAGCGATTGGTGGAGCGTTTGGTGGGCGTGAAGACATGTCAGTCCAGATTACACTGGCGCTGGCTACATTCAAGTTATCAGAGAAGGGTATTCATCGACCTGTCAAAACAGTTTGGACGCGTGAAGAATCCATCATCGGTCATCATAAAAGACATGCATACAAGATTTTTTCTAAATGGGGCGCTAACAAAGAAGGAAAAATTCTTGCGGCTGAGGTAAAAATTGTCGCAGATGCTGGAGCTTATGCATACACATCCACCAAAGTACAAGGCAATGCAACTCTAATGTGTACTGGCCCTTATGAAGTACCAAATGTAAAAGTAGATTCATATACTGTATTTACAAATAACGTTCCTGGTGGGGCTTTTCGTGGATTCGGCGGTCCGCAAGCTGCTTTTTCAGCCGAGATGCAAATCAATAAATTAGCTGAGAAATTGAACCTTGATCCCGTAGAAATTCGAATTCGAAATGTACTAAAAGATGGTTCAAAGTTACCTGTAAAGTCTCCTATGCCTGCTGGTGTTAGTTTACCTGAGGTGATTGAACGCTGTGCAATTGAGGCTGGATGGAAAAAAATTGATGGTATTTGGAATAATCCTAATCTAAAGTACACCTCCAATAATAATAAATTAAAAGGTCTTGGTTTTGCTTGTGGATATAAGAATATTGGTTTTTCCTTCGGAGCACCAGAAAATTGTTGGGCAACGATAAAAATCATCGGTGGAGCTGAAATCGAAAAGGTAATCTTGTACCATGCTGGAGCAGAAGTTGGTCAGGGATCACATACGGTCTTTTGCCAGATGGCAGCTGATGCGGTAGGAGTCGAAGTGGAAAAAGTTGAATTAATAGCTTCTGACACAAGTACTTCGGATAATTCTGGAAGTGTTTCCGCTTCCCGTATGACTTTTATGGCCGGAAATTCGATTTATGGCGCTGGAAAATTAGCGTTAGAAAAATGGAAGAATGAAGAAAGACCTGCAATTGGGAGGTATCAATATAAGCCACCGATAACAACCCCTTATGATAAAGATACCGGAGAATGTATACCAAATTTTTCATATGGATATGTAGCCGAGGTTGTAGAAGCTGAAGTCGACCCAGAGACCGGTGAAGTACATTTATCGAAGGTGATCTGCGCAGATGATGTTGGAAAAGCCATCAACCCCCAATTGGTTGTGGGACAGATTGAAGGCGCAATCGTCCAGGCTGCTGGATATGGATTAATGGAAAATTTTATTCAGGAAAATGGATATGTAAAAACCAGTCAATTATCAACTTATTTGATACCAACTGTGCTGGATATACCTGACGAAATTAATTCCATCATTATGGAACATCCCAATCCTATTGGACCATGGGGGGCTCGTGGTGTTGGCGAAATGCCATATATTCCTCTTGTTCCTGCGATTAGCTCAGCAATTCACGCCGCAACCGGAGTTTGGTTTGATCATTTCCCAATGACGCCTGAAAATGTGTTGCGAGGTTTGGGAAAGATTGATGAAGAATAATTCGTAGATCAAATATTTTGATTTATGACTGAGGTATTGGATGAATATATTAATTCGCGGTGGAGGAGACCTCGGAAGTGGTGTAGCTTTTCGCCTTCATCGGGTAGGTTGGAATGTTGTAATAACTGAGATTGAAAAGCCTCTCGTTTTAAGGCGTACAGTTTCTTTTGCAAATGCGATTTATGAGAAAGAAACGAATGTTGAGGGCATAACCGCCAGATACATTAAAGATTTTAAAGAAATTCCTGAGTTGATTCATAAGCGCGAAATTCCCGTTTTGATTTCTCCAGATAGATATTCCTTTCCTGAATATCTTCCAGATGTTATTGTTGATGCCAGGTTGTTAAAGAAATATATTGAGTATCATTTAGACATAAAACCAATGGTAATTGGACTTGGTCCTGGATTCAAGGTTGGAAGTAACTGTCATGTCGTGATTGAAACAAATCGAGGACATTATTTGGGTAGAGCTTTGTGGGATGGCGAAGCGATGACAGATACTGGTATTCCGGGAACTGTTTCTCAAAAAAGTAATGAACGCGTCCTCCGCGCGCCAGCCAGTGGTTACATTCAATCGAATACTGTTCTTGGAACCTTTGTTAAAAAAGGTGATTTAATTGGAAGTATCGACAATGAACCAATTCTGGCACCATTCGATGGCTGTTTGCGTGGATTGATGCATGATGGAATCTATGTAAAAGAAGGCATTAAGATTGGAGATGTGGATCCCCGTCTTGATAAGAATTTGATTTACTTCATTTCTGAAAAGTCTTTGGCGATAGCTGGCGGTGTACTGGAAGCTATTTTGGTGTATCAAAATAAAATTAAATGAACATTGCTTCTTTAAAATTATTTTCGGTAGCCGATCAGGTTGCCTGGGTGGGAGCAGGTGGTAAAACAAGCTTGATCTTTACGATCGCTCATGATTTATTTTTCAATAAATGTGTCATTACTACCACAACAAAAATGGCAAAGTCAGAAATTGAATTTGCAGATCATTCCATAGAATTAGAAGAATTTGATCAATTTAATGTAGAACAAGTAAATGAAGTCACATTGATTTATCGACGATTGGCAGATAATAAAGACGTGAAAATATCTGGATTGCAAGGAGATGAACTAAGGCTATTATCCGATATCCTTCACCAGCACCAAATACCTTTACTCATTGAAGCGGATGGTTCAAAAAGGAAACCATGTAAATTTCCCGGTTTTCATGAACCAAATATTCCTTCGTTTGTAAATAAAGTGTGCGTAGTGGTTGGTTTATCTGCATTAGGTAAACCATTAAATGAAGAAAATTTTCATCGATCTGAAGAAATAGCCAGGGCTCTAAATATTTCAATTGGAGAAACAATCACTACTGATCACTTATTTGAAATATTAAAACATCCTGAAGGAGGTCTTAAAAATATACCTGATCAAGCAGAAAAAATACTTTTTTTACATCAGGCAGATTGTTTAGTAGATAATCAATTAATCAATGATTTGGCTTTACGTCTCAAAAGTGTTTATGACCAGGTTCTGCTGAGTGAAATCAAAAATGATTATCTTCAAATCAATGCGCATTGGGGGAAAATTGGTTGTGTTATTTTAGCTGCTGGATCAGGTTCCAGGTTTGGAGGTCCAAAACAATTAGCGATTTTTAGGAACAAGACATTTATTGAAAATGTGATAGAAATGACCCAAAGTGTGAATTTTCAAAATCGGGTTGTCATTCTTGGCTCACAATTCGAAGAAATCAGAGATGTAATTAATAATAAAGAAGTTGTCATACTAAATAATGTTAATTGGAAAAATGGTCAGGCATCCTCGGTGAAATTAGGTGCAAGTTATTTTTTAGATCATCCTGTCGATGCGATCATTTTCTTACTTGTTGACCAACCTCAAATCACACCAAATATGATAAATAATGTTTTGAATTTATTTGCATTTCAAAAACCTAAAATTATTGTTCATAATTACAAAGGTGAAAATCGTCACCCTATCTTATTTGCGAAAGAAACTTTCCAGGAGCTGTTAAAAATAAAGGGTGATCAAGGGGGGAGGCAATTATTTGACAAATTATTAACACTACAGATAAATTTAGAGGACGATTATCTGGCACTAGATATTGATACGAAAGATGATTTGAATAATTTATAATTTATACAGAATGAATTGGTGTAAATTTTATGTATGAATGCTGGTTGTTTTATTTCGATAGAGAACAAATAGAAGAGTATCCAATAGCGAGAAATGATAAATCTGTCGACCATTTTGTGACAACATTACCAGTAGGTGTTTATTCTACACTTAGAACTGTTCAAAAAAATATGATTTTTCAGTTTTCGTTTCACTTAAATCGTTTAGTTGAAAGTTATTCTCTTTCTAAAAACTCATTTCATTTTGATGTAAATAAAATCCGTACCCCATTAAACAAAATTATTAATGAATATCCAGCTGAAGAAATTCGTATCAGAATTCACATTCCCTTGAGTGAGCCTGAGAAATGCTACATAATCCTTGAAGAACTGTCTACACCTGATAAATTTGCATACAAAAATGGTGTCTGTGTCAATACGAACAACTTGATCCGAAAAAATCCAAAAGTAAAATTAACTTCATTCATCCATAAATCAGAAGAAATTAAAAATTATTGTAAAGAGAATAACCTGGAAGAATCGCTGATCCTAAGTCCTGAACGTAAATTATTAGAAGGATTGTCGAGTAATTTTTTCGCTGTTCAGAATAATCATATATTTACAGCAGATAGCGAAGTTTTGAGTGGGGCAACCCGTGAAATCATACTTGATGAAGCACGAAAAGCAAAAATTGAAATCAATTATTCTCCCATTCGTTATGACCAGATTGAAAAAATTGAAGAAGCTTTTATATCCAGCACCAGCAGGGGATTATTACCAGTTATAAAAATTGATGATAAACAAGTTGGAGATGGTAGACCAGGGATAATTACCAATTACCTGCTATCCAGACTGAATGAAAGAATGTTAATGGAAGCTGAAAGTATTATTTAATTATCATCATCTTCTGCTAAATCTAACTGATCAAGTTCCTCATCTACAAAAGATTGATCCTCGTGCTCAATTTCCGGCATTTCTAACTGACCATTCTCCAACATGGTGATAACTTTCATTGCGTTATCGAAATCCTCATTTTTGACGTATATATTGGCGGACCCCAATCCACCAACTGTTAAGCCAAGGGCAACACCAGCGCTTTCCTGATATGCATTCGATTTAATATTAAAGGATTGCAACAATAATTGAATAGATTTCGCATCCAATAAACCATAGCAACGATAAAGTAATTTATATTCTTTCATAATCTTCCCTTGGCTTTCAGTCTTTCCATCCGGTAATTAATCTGCTCTTGCAGCACCGCTCTTTTAATTGAATTTACCTCATTTCCCATTAATAATAAAGCCTTTTTACAATATTCTAAGGCTAATTCGTAATTTTTAAATTTATGTTCAAATATTTTTGCGAGTTCAATAAATGATTCTATGCTCCCTAATTTGGATGCATTTTCCCAGAAGACCAAAGCTTTTTCTACCTGGTTTGTTTTTTTGAATATGCTTGCCAGGCATTGATAACAAGTCATCCGGATTGGATCAGGAAGGTTCGGTTGATCCAAGGCTTTTGAATAATAATCAATCGCTTTTAAATAATCTTGATTTCGGTCAAACTGACGAGCTAAAGAAAAATGCAAAGTTTCATAAGTGGAGAAGTGTGTATCTTTTTCGTTCGAGACTTCGTTAATAATTCTCAGAAGGGCAACAAGGGAAATGACATCCATTTCATTGTGGTAAAACACCCCAATAATATCCTGTGTTTCCCCTGTTTTTAGATAATCCTGATAAATAACCGGAGCCAGGTATCCAGGAATTTCCTCTTCAGATCTTGTAAAATTTAATACCTTTGATTCAATGCTTTTTAATGAACGGTTATCAAATTGGTAATGGAATAACATCCTTGCATACTTTAATAAATCAATTTGGTCTTTGTTGCCAATCGTTGTTGGGATACGATGATATTTAAATCTAGACTTTAGAATTGGATTATCAAAACTGATACCATTGTATGTGACTATACATTGATGCAATGACAATAGATTTTCCAAATCAAGCAACATAGCTTCTTCCTGGTCTGGTGTTACAAGAAAATATTGTCGTAATGTGAAATGGTTTTCTTCGAACCAACCAATTCCAACCATAAAAGCAAAAGTTCCACCGGAAGTTGCTAAACCAGTTGTTTCTGTATCAAGAAAAATACATTTATTCAAAACAAAATTGCTGTCCGATTCCGGAGTTGAATAAAATGAATTGGGTGGAAAAAAATGATCAAAAGGAATGGAGCCATGGATATAGTTCGTTGTATATTGGTGCTCAATATAGAAGTATTCGCCTAAAGAATTGATTTTTTTGGTTCCTGATATTTTTATTGTCGTTAATTTTTTCTTGGATTTAAATTCAATCGAGTCGTTAGATCCAAAATACACCCCTAATGATTCTAATTTTTTCTTATATTCGGTATCCATATATAGAATCCATGATTAATTCAAGCAATCTAATTGTTTCTTCTTTTCCACCATATCCTTCGTCGGACACTGGCCCAACACAGGAAGGGCAGCCATGATGGCATCCACAATCTTTAACATGCTTCAACATTTCAGGCAAAATCATGTGAAAATTATTATATAGTTCCAAACTTAATCCAAGTCCATATGAAATGTTATCGTACATTAGAATTGAGTTTTCAAATCCGGTGATCTCATTTTTTGAATCCAAAATTACATCAATATCCTCAGGTCCACATAAAATAAAAATAGGTGATAAGGTTTTTAACAAATAGGACAAACCATTCATACCACTTTTCACTTTAACTTGAATTTCAGCCAGTCGGTGACATTTCGCACATAAGGTTACAAGGTTTGATGGATGATTTGCTTCTTCAATCGATTCAAACAATTTTATTGGTTTTTTATGGTGAATGTGATGCGCAGTATCATTTTCTTGTATGCCGCAATTTTGACAGGTACAGTTATCTCTTTTGCGAATTAAATCCTTGTATTTATTCCATTCGGGACCATATTCATTTTTATAATTGAATACGAATTTTTCATTAATTAACTCGTTTTTGATTGAATCTGGAATATAAAACCAAAAAGCTTCAGTATCCAGGACAATTTCGGGTAATTCCAACACATCCTCTGAGATTTTTTGGTGACTTTCCCAAAGTATTTCTTTATACCCAATTACTGTCTGAGTAACCTTAATTTTTCCAAAGAATAAATCCAAATTATTCAAGGATTTTGATCGAGTTTGTTCAATAAGCGCAATTGTCTTATCAATTTTTGGCTCCGTAAAATAGTCTACATTTGATTCTGCCAACAAAACTTCATTGGTTTCAAAATTCATGTTCTCAACAATGTATTGAACTCCCAAATGCAAATAAATAGCATTTGGATGAACCATCCACAAACTACTGGAATAATCAATTTCTCCAAAGATGCGATGTTTATCATTTGTAATATCAACCAATTTCAAAGTGTTGCCACCCAAATTACGCAGAGATATATCATTCAGGAATTTCGATGAATCAACAATCAAATATTTATTATTGTTCTTTCGTGCATAACCATTTTCGATTAAAAGATCAAGTAAAGCCCTTGTCTGGTCCCATGATAAATTACCAAACTTTTCACCCTCCACAAAGCTCAGTTCATATAATGAGATTTTAAGATGTTCAAGCAAAATATTAGGATTATTCGGATTTATGATTGCTTTTTCGGGACTATTGATAAAAAGATACTCTGGGCGTTTGATGATATATTGATCAATTGGATTCATGCTTGCGATCAATATCGCGAGAGACTCAGATTGTTTTCTGCCAGCTCTACCAATCTGTTGCAATGTTGAACTGATTGAGCCAGGATAACCAGATAAAATTACGCACTTTAAACCCCCAATATCAACACCAAGCTCTAATGCATTTGTTGAAAACAATACATTTATTTTTCCTGAGCGAAAATCTTCTTCAAGTTTTCGTCGATCGTTGGCTAAATAACCACTTCGATATGCGGCTGAAAAATAGTCTTTTTTATTTGTGTTCTGTTCCTTAATCCTTTTTAAACTTTTTTCTACTTCTTTTCTGGTACCTTGAAATACAAGAGATTGAACTCCGTTTTCAAGAAGTTCACTAACTATTTTAAGTGCTTCTTGATGGCTGCTCTTGCGAATACCCAAATCCTCATTTAATAAGGGGGGATTGTAAAAAACAACTTGTTTTCTCCCCTGAGGAGATCCATCCTCTGATACAAGCACGAATTCGTCTTCAACCAGCTTACTCAGAAATTCGATTGGATTGCCTATTGTTGCTGATGTACAGATATAAACAGGTTTTTGATTATACAAAGAGAGAATTCTTTTTAATCTTCTGATGACGTTTGCGACATGGGAACCAAAAATGCCGTGATAGATATGGGATTCATCGAGAATTATAAATTTTAGATTTTCAAAGAATTTTTCCCATAAAAAATGATTGGGAAGAATTCCCACATGCAACATATCTGGATTTGTCAGTATTACCTGGGCATGTTTTCTAATGGAAGATCTAATTTCCTTTGGTGTATCGCCATCGTACACACTGATTTTCTTTAGAACATCCTTTTTCCAGAGATTGTTATTTTGGCTATTGTCTATGTACTCTTTAAAATGGGTTAATTGGTCGTATGCGAGTGCTTTTGTTGGAAATAATAATAACGCATTTGAATTCTCATTTTGATAAAGAGCATTTAAGATAGGCAATGTATACGCTAAGGATTTTCCGCTAGACGGTCCTGTTGTTAAGACTGTATTTTTCCCGTCAAAAATTAATTTTATGGCCTGTAATTGATGTGAATAGAGAGAATTTATACCAATTTCTTGCAATGTAATTTTTAATTCTGAATTGATAAATGCTGGTATTTCTCTCAAATCCCCATAAAAATTATTTTTCGTTTGAATATGGGTTATATTTTCAGAAATATCTTCTGAGTAAATCCATTTTTCAAAAAAACTATTAATTTGGGAATCTTTTGACATATAATTTGTAGGAAGTCTTTCTTACGGTTTTAGATTTTATTAGGACATTTTATGAATTTATTAAATCTTTTTTGGTTGATTCCACTAAGCATTTTGGTAAGTATACTGATTAATCATTTAGCAGATACTCTGCCAATTGTTAGAAAGATGACTCTTTCACCCATTTGTACCGAATGCCAGCAAACGTTTGAATTAACGAGATATGTTTCATTCAAGGCATGTCCGCATTGTCAAACAAAGCCAGGTAAAAGAAGATTTTTATTACCAATTATATTTATTATAACATATGTTCTATTATATTTATTTCCTCCGGAATATTCCGGAATTTATCTGTCGCTGATCATCGTTTCATTTTTATACCTGGTTTTTATTATTGACCTTGAGCATAGACTTATCCTTCATCCAGTCAGTATTTTTGGCGCGATCCTGTTCACAATTATCGGACTTTATCTCAATGGCTGGCAAAAAACAATTCTGGGTGGGGGAATTGGCTTTTTGTTTATGTATGGACTATATTTATTTGGCATTTTGTTCTCAAAATGGATAGCGAAAAAAAGAGGCGAAACATTGGATGAGGTTGCTTTGGGTTATGGTGATGTAAATTTAACAGCTATTCTAGGATTGTTATTTGGGTGGCCAAGAATAGCTGTTTTATTGTTTTTTGCAATTCTTTTTGGGGGAATATTCAGTGCAATTTATATGGTTATTTTGAAAGTTCGAAAAAGATATGAACTTTTTACACCAATCCCTTATGCGCCTTTTTTGATTATTTCTTCACTTTTAATGATGTATATCTCTACTTCAAAATAATTTATTGAACTCTTTTGATATTTGCGTATAAAACAGACGCAAATAAAGAAACGGTCTTCATCTGGGTTACTTTAAATCGTTCCGAAATATTATTTATTAATCCCTAACATCCTTGGGAACCAATACCAAAACACACCTATTGCAGGTTTACCCCGTGTAGAGCTGCTGGAGTCCATAATTGCAACTTGAGGATTGTATCCCTGAGATATTATGCCATTTACCCATTCTGTTTCATTGATAGCTTTGAAAGCTGAATTGTAAAGTTCGACCTGGGTTACCAAGTCTACTTCTAATTCCATCGTTTGGGAACTATTATCTAATTGGTTGAATATTTCAAAATCATAGCATTCTTCTTCCAAAATTACACAACCGTACTCTACACCTTTCACAGATGGAATATCTAAATTTATAAAAATTGGTTTATTGTAAACAGAAAAATTAGTAAATATATAATCGTCCAGATAAGCTTTGAAAGTTGATTGATAATCTACCCTCACATATTCTGATTCCACAAAATTAATTTTTGGAGTAAAAACGAAACCATCGACAGCTTCAAGTAGACCTGGAGAAGGATTTGTATTATCTCCTAATGAAATGAAAACTTTATTTTTAAATCTTGATTTGATATTGCTGATCTGAGAAATAGTATCAGATTTCATAATCTCAGACAGGCTTTCATAATTTTCTATTTTATTCAAGTGGAGAATGTCTGTAGGATAGATGACTCCCTCTATATTCATGTAATTTGCCAAATCAGCTGCAAAGATCATAAATTCAATATTTAATGATGAAAAATTCTGTTGCCAATTGGTTTGTAAATCTTGTTGTACTAATTGCTTGACAGACAATGGGGACAATTCAATCGCTGGAGAAAGCCATACCTTCAAGTTTTGGTTTTGGGCTTTTTGGATCATCAAAACCAGATCTTTCCAAAGAGGATTCTTTCCAGTAATTGGTGATAATACGACAGGATTCAATGATTGCAATGTCCATTTAACGGGGATTACGATCGTGTTTGCATTTACGCCAAGAATGTTTTTGTATGCCGATTCAACATAGATTGGTGTGTTCACATTGTAATTATCTGAAAATGCGAAACCCGCAATGAAATCAGATCCACGATTAATTATTTCTGGTGCGATCAATGAAGGGGCATCAACTTCTTGATCCCATCCTTTCCATTGAGTTACATTCACATTCAATACCTCTGGTAGACTTGAGGTGTTAAAAGAGTATCCATTAACTGGTGCAGATCCGTCATCGGCAGATCCACAAGCATCGTTTCTGCAAATCCGGTATTCAATTTTACTAAGAAGATGGTATGGACCAAAAAGCCGGTACGTCCATTGATAATCACTGATTTGCCACATATGAATGGGTGGAGACCACCCAAAACTATTAAATTGAATGGAAATTTTATCGGTGTTGGGAGTATTTTCAGGAACATTTACAACAAACTCAACACTTTGTGAATTGTTTGATTTCCAACTTTGAATGAAGTCATGGATAATCGTATCCTTATCCGGGACGATTATTTGTCTCACAACGAAATTATTTTCGGAATTGAGTTCGGCATTCCAAAAACCATCCCCAAGCGAATATTTATATCGCAAATCAAAACCACTCGGTAAACTCATTGTAATGGAATAATTACCGTCAGGAAGTGCAGACAATCTAGGCGCTCTGGCTGGAGCAATACTTGTGCCGTTGTAAATATTTCCGAATACATTGCCAAGTTGATATGTGTTACCCAGAATTTTCAAAGGAGCTTGATCTGGATTGTCTTCAGGAGGTTTTACGATGAAAGAAACAGTTACAAATTTTGAAGCCGACAAACCGATTGAAGCCGGTGTTGTTAATCCTTCGCCAACAATCGCTTCCTGTTGAAAAGTTTGATATTCTCCATCAGTGCTTATAATGGTCAAATTATGTTTTCCTGGAGGAAGATTTTCAATTATAAAATTCCCTAAAGAATTCGTATAACTATGAACCCCACCAACGGCGACCAATGCGTTGGGTATCGGCGAATTTGTCTGCGCATTTATTGCTTGGCCAGAGACGCGGCCATAATTATACGCATATTGTTCATCTTTCCAATTTGTGAGCTGATTATTTATGGAAGATGGAGAATTAATGTAAGCCATTCGATATTCAATCACTTGATTGAATGCATTGGATTCGTAAATGGGTAAACCATTATTCTTGTAAAAACGATACTTGATCAGTGAGGGAACTCTCACAGGCAAAATTAATTTGTAATGATTGTCATCCAGCTTTTCCATCACGTATCTGGTGGGATTTATTTCAATTCCAGTAATATCATCAACCTGTTCAAAAACAATTTCATTTTGAATAGGCTTGGGAATTTCTAAAATAAATTCCACCTCAGTATAGGTTAGTTCCTGTTGGTATTGTTCGGGTTTGTCTATAATAATGTTGTTTGAAGCATCTTCAGGGAGATTGGAGCAACCCGTGAGGAGTAATCCGAAAATAACAACAAGAGAAATGAATTTGAAAAGAAAATCAAATTTTTGAAATTTCATCATATCCTCACTGATCTTTTGACAAATTGTTAATCACCTTTTGTTCAATTTCGTTTAGTTGGTTTGCCAGACTTCCGAGTACTCCGTTTACAAACCTTGGCGTCGAATCAGATCCATATGTTTTAGAAAGCTCGATCGCTTCATTAATCGCAACTTTTATGGGAGTGCATTTTCCAACGGCAAATTCCCATAAGGCAATTCTTAATATATTGCGATCAATAATGGCTAACTGATCCATCGGCCATTCAGGCGCATGAACAGCAATCAATTCATCCAAAAGTTCAATAATTGGAACAACTCCAGAAACAATTTCAATAGTAAATTGAACCAGGTTGGCTTCTAGTGGATCTTCTTCTAATCTGTATTCTAATGAGGCGAAAGGTGAATGGCCTGCTACATCATATTCATATAATACCTGTAGTGCAATACCGCGTGCTTTTGTACGAGCTTTCATTTGATTAATGTTCTAAAGAATTAATTTCAATATCTTCAACATGAACATTGATCTTGCCAACATCCATACCAACCATTTCGGATATAGCTCTTGAAACATTGGACTGAATGTTGTGAGAAACATCCCGCACGTTAAAATCATTCTTAAGAATAACGTATAAATCAGCGTATACCACATCTTCATCAACACTGATTTTTACTCCTTCGCTAACTCCTCGTTTAAAAATACGATTCATTTCTGATGGCACCGTTGCCATTCGACTGACACCATCAACGGAAAGAGTAGTTAATTTAGCAATTGTCACTAATACCTCAAGCGCGATAGTGGTTTTCCCAGGAGTTTTAGAAGTTGTTGTCATTTTTTTCTCCATATTAAAGTACCAAGTTTGTTAATGTTTATTATAACCTAAAGGAGTAATAAGGTATTTCTATTTACTTTCACGTCTATAATTGGAAAGTTTTTATAAAATCATGTGTTTTTCTTGCCAGAAACTTAAAATCTTTATCCAGTAAAACACAATGTTCAGAGTTTTCTAATAAAACAAATTCTTTATAGGTTGAATGAATATTATTGTAAATCAACTTTGGGCCGTCCTGTGAAATTGTTTTGTCTGATTTTCCCTGGAAAATAATGGCTGGTTGTTTGATCTTATTCAAATTAATTATGGCATTTTTTTGTAATAAATACAATTGGTAAGCAGCTCGTGTAGGATTAACTTTATAGCCTTGCCAGGGAAATACATCCTTCTCCTGTACTTCTTTGATATTTTTTTTCGGTATTACTTTTTTGAAGAACCTGATGTATTTTGAATATCCTAATTTTTCAATTTTTATAGCTGGTGCGTATAACATAATTCCTTTTACCTCAGGAAACATGGCTGCAAGATAACAGGTAATCACACCACCCATGGATTCACCCCCTATAAAAATTTTCTCATGATCAACTCTGCATTGATTGTAAACTTCTACAACAGAGTCGACCCAGTTTCTCCAGGCTTGCCTGTTCAAATCCTCTGGACTGGTGCCATGTCCAGGTAATAAAGGTGCATTAACCGAAAAACCATTCTGATTTAAGTATTCTGCAATCGGTCTGACTTCTACCGTTGTTGCTGTAAATCCGTGGATTAATATTACACAAATACCATTATTGCCCTTTAAGGAAAAAGAGCTACCATCCAGGTCTGGATTCTGAAAATTGGAAATAATCATAAATTACCTTCTCGTGTTTTGGGATTGTTGTGACTGCATTTGGCATTACAGCGATGCTTACATTTAATGAAGTCGAAAAATGGTTTATAAAAGTGGGTGGTTGCTTGTAAATCATTGTCAGGTAAAAAGACAATTTGTTTATTGATGTCCATCATCACACTCTTTTAGTCATTTTCTTCAAACCTTGAAACCCATGCTTAGGAGCAGGGGGGTGATTTTTTTACTTATGGTTTCGATAAGATGCATTATCAATACCATAAATGTAAGGTAAACGTTCTCATTTTTTCTGGTAATTTGCAACAAAAATTTCTTCCATAAATTTATTATTACCAATATGTAACATTTACAAAAATATATTATAAGCTTGTTATAAGAATGCATTTAGAATTTATGTATTTTGAAAATCCATCTCCCCTTACAAATAAAAAAATACCAAAGTGAAATTAGTAGGAATATTGTTCTAAATTAATATATTCAAATTTGTGGTTTATTTGATAATATAATGTGTATATGATACCAATTGATATTTCAATAAAGAACTATTTGCGGACGATTTCTCTTGCGAGAAGTGAAAATACACATCGCACTTATCAAAACGGTTTAAATGTTTTTAAAAACTGTTTACAGGATGCTGCAATTGATGTAGAGAATAAACCATGTAATCAATTATCTGAAAAGCATTTTGCGTTATTTATCAATGATTTAAAGGTTTACTCCCCCACCACTGAAAGATTATATATTACTGCTGTTGTAGGTTATTTTGAATATCTGGTCTCGGAAAATCTCAGTAATGTAAACATTCAGTCCATCCGAATGCTGGTTCGCACACGAGCGAGAATTCCTCGACAAAGGTTACCGCAATTTCCAAAATCTGATATTGAGACATTACTGATTCAGATTTCGAACATAAATCTTAATCCGACAGAGAATAAAACAGATACATTGGTAAATTTTCGAGATAAAGCTTTTTTGATTAGCCTGGCTGATACTGGTCTCAGAGTTCACGAAGCCTGTAATTTACGTCGCGGAGACATTGATTGGTTTGAGAAGAAAGCTATTGTAATTGGTAAAGGCAATCGTGAAGGAATTGTACGATTTTCTGATCGCTCTATTACTGCCATAAAGGATTACCTGAAAATTCGGTCGACAATGGATGGTTCAACTGGTGTACCTCTGTCCTCTTTGCCAATATTTGCTCGCCACGACAAAGGTGCTGGCAAAAAAATCAAACCGATCACGACAACAACAGGACGAAAGATTGTAGCCAGTAGAGTGGAACAATATCTTGGTAAGGATGCAGTTGGTACAATTACCCCACACTCATTTCGACATTATTATGTGACCAGAGTTCTTCAATACTCTGGTAATTTAAAATTAGCTCAATCGCTAGCAAGGCACACAAACATTGCCATCACCCAAAGATATGCGCACATTAATGACGATGAACTAGATAAAGGTTATAACGAAATCTTTGATAAATAATGTAATGAAAACAAATTTCAATCCCCTATCACATGGTTTTTCTTTTCCGAATCGTTTTGAATTTACAGGTTTATCTAAAATTGTCAAAATGATTAAGAGCAACTTTATTTATGGAATGTGTGGCGGCATGGTATTTTCAGCTCTTGACTACTATTTTGAACAAAGCAAATTGCCTTGTTATCGTGCTGTTGAAGAATTACCACTAAGCTATACGAAATATTTATGGAAAAGACAAACACAAAGCGTTTCAATTTCGGTCATATTTAAGATAATTAAATTCGCAAGTTTATCAACCTCAAAATCTATGCAAAAAACGATCCAGGATGAATTACCCAAAATCCTGGAAAGATTGCATGATGGATTACCAGCTCCCATTGTGATAATCCGATCAAGCCTTTTTCAGAATCCAACGCATAATCATCAGGTTCTGGTAACGGGTTACGAGGAAAATGGATCTACAATGGATCTGGAAATATATGACCCTAATCACCCCAATTTATTTCCGAGATTGACAATCCACCAGAATCCTGATTATTTAATAACCCAATCTACTGGAGAGCCAGTAAGAGGGCTATTTCTAAATAAGTATTCTTACCAATTTTCGTTAGCAACACCAGATAACAACTAATTACGCAAATTCGTTGTGATAGAGCTTTTCATTCACGACACACATTAATCGCTCTTCTTTTGATAAAGCGGATCTAGCCTGGTCTCTTAAAATATTTACATTGGAGAAGAACTCTCTCATCATCACAACGAGAAGATAACGACTTTCTGGTTTGAGATGAATACGACCTTTTTCCCATTTTCCGAAAGCTCCAGAAAGCCACATGAACATCATTTCTGGAAATAGCCCCAAAACCAGAGGTATTTTGAAATCTTTTTGGAATTTTTCACTATTCAGCGATAAATCAAACATTTCCACGAGGAATCTGTATCTTTTCTTGTCATAATTGGTGAAGTGTTTGATTTTGTAAACAGGAAAAGTACCAGAATTAATTTTTTCTTCATATTGTCTGAGTGAGAACGTATTCACCAATAAATTGCCATCCAGATAACTGAAGGAACCCGACCCAGTGCCAACGTATTCTTCATATTGAACTATATATTCGTCTAACATAGTCGAATCTTTTCTTGAAAAAGTCCAACCAGAACTTGGATGATACACATCGGAAAGCTTTTCACTGATGATCTGAAAATATTTAAATTCCCTGGTGTGATCTAATTGCCCCAGTGTTTTTTCCATGGCTTTTTTTACGGATGGGGCACTCATTAATGGGTAAAAAGTTGTTTGTTCAGCACCAGATTTATTTATATACTCAAGATCTCTGATGAGACTTTCTTCCGTTTGGTCAGGCAGGTTATAAATCATATCAATATTCAAAGAAGGTAAAATTCCTACTGCATTTTGAATAATTTCCAGAATTTGATCGCCTGATCCAAACTTTTCATACCTGCTCATCTGACGCAATAATTTATCATCAAAACTTTGCACACCAACCGATAAGCGGTCAACGCGACCCTTTAATTCTCCTAAAATATCTTTTGTTAGATGGTTAGGATTGGTTTCACAGGATACTTCATTGATTGAAAACAAGCTCTTTGCATAATCAATTGTCGCTGTTAATTCGTTCAAATCTACCGTAGGAGTACCACCACCCACATAAAGGTTAACAAAATCATAACCAATCTCCGCCAGCATCTCCATTTCACGACGCAGATTTTGGTAGTAGGATTTCAGTTTTGCATCATTAAAAATAAAGCGATTGAAAGAACAGTATGGACAGAGGCTTTCACAAAATGGAATATGTGCATAAAGAACATATTTGTGCCCAGGTTTAGGAGCAGGATAATGAAAGTCATGAGGAATTGAATTCAGTTGTAATTGTTTATAAGTGATTTTATTAATAACTTCAGACAAAATCGCTGAAGAAAATTTTTGACGCCAGTTGTGAAGTTCAATGTTCATTTATGCAGCCTTTAAATTTTTTTTTACCAATAAATTTGAATCTTATCATAATTTGATTTTGATCTCTAGTATTATAGTCGAATTCTAATTTAAAAATCCTAATAATAAAAGGTAAAATAAGGAAATGAAAATTGGTATTATTGGCGGTGGGTCTTCTGGTATTTTTGCAGCAATAGAAGCAAGAAAAAAATATTCTGATGTAACAATCTTTGACAAAAATAACTTTCTAGGGCGAAAATTATCATCTACTGGTGCCGGTCGATGCAATCTGACTAACGTGAATGTGTCACCTGGTCTTTATCGATCAATCAAAGAATTTTACTTTCAGGAATTAATCCACAAATATGATTACGCCTTTTTGAATGAATACTTTTCAAAATTAGGAATTTATACTTATCATACCGATGATGGTTGGGTATACCCTCTTTCTAATTCAGCACGAAACATCGCTTCATTCTTAGAAGATCATTTGAACTCGCTAAATGTAAAAATTTATAGAAATACCAGTGTATCAAGTTTTATCAAAATGAAAAACAAATTTCAATTGAAAACTGATTCCGGAAAATTATTTGAATTTGACAAGTTGATTTTAGCCTCAGGTGGAAAAGCCTACCCACAACTAAACGCAAGTGATGCAATTTTTCAGTCTTTATTGAACTTTGGACATAATTTAATTCCCGCATTTCCAGCACTGGCTCCAATAAAAACAAGTAAACACAAAACGAAATCTCTTAATGGTGTGAGAGTAGATGCTACATTACGAATTCTGGATCACAAATCAGTTATTGGGTCTGACTTTGGAAACATTATTTTCACAGAATGGGGACTGAATGGTCCAGGTGTGATGAACCTGAGTCATTTGGTGCATCAAAAAAACAATTTAAATATTGAAATTGATTTTTCCTCGCTATTACCCCAGGATTTTCTCAAAAATGTCAGCGAAGACAAATTTCTTTATTTATCAACTCCCCTCCTTTCAATTTTTAATAAAAAAATAATTGACCAACTTTTGCTGAATTTGGACTTAGACGTTAATTCACCTTTCAAAATGAATGATTTACGTCATTTGATCGAGAAGATGAAGTTTACTGAGAAAATAATTGGTACACGAGATTTTGAATTCGCTCAGATTTCGACAGGGGCAATCGAATCTTCACAAATCCATCCTGAATCATTAGAGTCTAAGCTTTGCCCGGGGCTTTATTTTGCAGGTGAAGTTTTGGATGTATTTGGGCCTTGTGGAGGATTTAATTTGCACTGGGCATTTATTTCTGGAATTATAGCTGGACAAATGAAAAGTTAATTGTCCTCAGTTTTAAATCTGATCAAAATTTTTGAAAAATTATTTTTGTTTTCTTCCAAAATTCTTAGAAAATTTGCAATGCCAGCATTCATTTTTAAAGACCGATCAATTCCGAATCGATAAGATAGAAATCCTGGATTTGTGTGTATGTAATTTTGTATGGCATGTAATCCGATTTCAATTTTGTGAACTGAGGTTGGCTGGTTTCGCAGAATCAGCGACCCAACAGGTAATTTTAAATTTCGTTTAAAAACATCCATAATGACAGGATGTTCTATCACCAATGAAAAATCTTTCAAATTTGGAAAACTTATTTTTGTTTCTGATTTATTATCATCAATAAGAATGAATTCTAGATCCTTTGCTATGTACTGGTCCGGGTTAATGATTTCGTCTGGTGGTAATAATGCAGAAATTTCTCCCATTATTTTTAAAGCACCTTGATTCATCAATTGTTTTATTGATTGGTCGGTAGAAAAGATCTCATCATAAGTCAATAATTTTCCAATTTTAATAGACACTTTTGGTCGTTTGAATGAAAGTGCTTTTTGCATGGCTCCGTTCATTCCAATAAATCCAATTGGCACAATAGGCGCTTTTGACTTATACGCGATCCAACTGGTGCCAATTTTTGGTTCTTTAAGATTTTTTTCCCAAATACCGCCTTCTGGAAATATACCCAGGACACCTTTTAGCTCCAGGACTGCTAATGCGTTTTGTAAACCTTTTTGATCTATTTGTCCACGCATCACCGGGATAAATTGATACAAACTTGTTATCAAAGACATTCTCGGATCAATCGGAATATCACCAGTTCCTAAGTATTCTAATTGATGAGGTGTAAGAATAACCATCAATATTGGTTCAAGTGAGGATACGTGATTTCCAACAAGGATATAAGGACCGGTTTTAGGAATATTTTCTAAACCAGTAATTTCGATTTTTAATAACACAACAACTAATATTCTGGCTAATCCTTTTAAAATTCGCCTGATAAAGGTTCTACGAGGGTATTTAATTAGGTTTGTTTGTAGCATTAATCATTCCAAGGAGGTTAATTTGGCTTTTAACGCTTTTCCTCTATCATCTGAGTTGAGAATTCTTTTGCGGATACGAAATACATTTGGCGTTACTTCTAGAAGTTCATCATCGGCCAAGAATTCCATAGCTTCATCAAGGGATAATTCGCGTGGCGTTGATAGTCGATATTCGAGATCTTTATTGGCGGAGCGCATATTGGTAAGATGTTTTTTCTTGCAAACGTTGATGGTGATATCAGTCTCATTGAATGTTTCTCCGATTACCATCCCTTCATAAACCTCTGTACCTGCTTCTATAAATAAAGTTCCCCTTTCTTCTGCATTTTTTAAACCATAGGTACTGGAAACACCATTTTCCCAGGCAACTAAAGAACTTGATTTTCGAGTGGGAACTTCGCCTGCATGAGGATAGTATCCTGAAACGATTGTGTGAATAATCCCTTGGCCGCGTGTAATCGTCATAAACTGTTGTCGCAGTCCGAGTAATCCTCTTGTTGGAATCTGGTAGCGAAGAATAGTCGCATCCAATTTATTCTCCATGCTTAATAATTGACCCCTTCTACCTCCAAACAATTCAATTACCACACCTACATAATCATTCACCACTTCGATAATTGCTTCTTCATAAGGCTCAAGTAATTTGCCATTTTCGTCCTCATGAAATATCACCTCGGGTCTGGATACAAGGAATTCATATCCTTCGCGTCGCATTGTCTCAATTAGAATTGCAAGATGTAATTCTCCTCTTCCAGATACAACAAAACGGTCTGCATACTCCGTGTCCTCAACCCGCAAAGCCATATTGCTTTTTGTTTCTCGATATAAACGTTCTCGAATTTGACGGGTTGTAAGAAATTTTCCCGATCTTCCAGAAAATGGAGAATTATTAACTTCAAAGCTCATCTTCACAGTCGGTTCCTCAACTGTGATTCTTGGTAAAGGATTAATGTTTTCAGGGGAAGAAAGAGTTTCTCCAATACTTACTTCATGGATTCCGGCGATGAAGGCAATATCTCCAGCTGTGACTTGTTTTGCTCTTTTCTTTTTAAGCCCTTCAAATTCAAATAGATATTTAATTTTTTCACTCACAATTTGATCATTATTTTTAATGATAATAATATTTTCACCTTCATTTGCAGTACCTGAAAAGACTCTTCCCAGACAGGTTGTCCCCAAATGTTCATCGTATCCAAGGTTGGCTATCAACATCTGAAAAGGAGCATCTTTATCAACTTCTGGTGCTGGAATTTGATCAATGATGGTCTCAAACAGGGCTTGTAAATCATCTTCTAATTCAGAATCAGTAAAGCTGGATTTTCCTAACACAGCATTACAGTAAACAATTGAAAAACTTGCTTGATTTTCATCAGCACCTAACTCAATAAATAAATCAAAAGTATCATTGAGTGCTTTTTGGGGAACAGCATCTTTTCGATCAATTTTATTGATAACCACAACTGGTTTTTTCCCCATAGCCAATGCTTTTTTTAATACAAATCTGGTTTGTGGCATAGGACCCTCAGCCGCATCCACCAGAAGAAGAACTCCATCCACCATATTTAATACACGTTCGACTTCGCCGCCAAAATCGGCATGTCCAGGCGTATCAATAATATTTATTTTTATTTCCTTATTTGTACGTAAATCGTGATATACAACAGATGTGTTTTTTGAGAGGATCGTGATTCCTCGTTCTCTCTCAAGATCATAAGAGTCCATAACTCTCTCATTGACAATTTGGTGCTCAGCAAACACTTTGGTTTGTTTTAACATCGCATCCAATAAAGTTGTTTTCCCATGGTCTACGTGTGCAATTATCGCAATATTGCGAATTTCTTCTCGTTTTGTTAACATAATTCACCTATTAAATAAAAGATCCTGAAAAATTCAGGATTGCAATTATACTCCTATAGAGGATTTTGTTATTGATGAAAACTTCTTCTCATTAATAAAATATAAATACCAAAGATTATCAAACCAACAGATCCAGTATTACCAATGAAACCAATAGCACTTTCAGGATTTCCGGCAATATACAATCCCCACCCAACAACAGCCAAAATTCCACCAGGAATTAATGGCCACCAAATAATTTTTTTAGTTAAAGTTCTGGAGGTTACCGTAATTAATCCCCATCCAAACGCAAAACCTACCAGCATAATTCCTATTTGTTCTAAAGGGTTGTTTGCAGTGGTGTTTTCCCAGGCAAAGTACAGACCAGGCGCAATTCCAACAAGCAAGGCTCCTGGTATTATCAAACCGAATAATTTCCAATATATTCCTGCAATTAACAAACAAATGCCGATATCAACACCAATATAAAGAAAAAAATCTAATAAATTGATCTCTTGTAGTAAGAATGGTAATCCAATGGAAGTTAATATAAAAAAAGGAAATAAAAGCCAGACAACTGGAATTTGTTTCGAGAGGTAAATAATAATGAATAAAAATCCCCAAATTAATCCGAAACTAATGAAAGATATGCCTAAAATTGAAAATGTTGATGGTGTAAACTCAGAAATCATTAAATATAAAAATGAGGTAAGTGCTGCTAATAAAACACTTATGATTATTTGGACAATACCATTATGAAAAATCCTCTTAGGGTTCACATGAATTTCCTCAAAAAAACTTTCAAAGTAAATTTTATTGATTAATTTCGTTTAAGTCATGTGGCTATGGTCATGATAGATTCCTATTAAATTATGCCACTCTCTTTTGCGATGAGAACTGCATGCATTCTGTCCCGAGCATCCAATTTATTAAATATACTTGTCAGGTGATTTTTTACGGTACCTTCAGCAATAACTAAAGACATTGCGATTTCTTTATTACTCATTCCAGTAGCAACCATTTTCAAAATCTCCAATTCTCGTCTGGATAAATTCTCATATTGACTACCAGGTTCAATTTTAGGGGTTCTTGGTAGTCTGGTGAATTCCGCCATCACTTTTGCGGTAATCGAAGGTAGTAAGTAATATTCTCCTTTATTTGCAGTTCGGATTGCTTCAAATAATTTTTCAGGCGAGACATCTTTTAATAAGTAGCCAACCGCTCCAGCATGTAAAGCATTAAAAACAAGATCATCTTCATCAAAAGTTGTGAGGACGATTATTTTAATACCAGGATGCTGTTGTAGAATTCGTTTTGTCGCTTCAACACCACCAATGCCTGGCATGCGCAAATCCATTAAAATGACTTCAGGTAAGAACTTCGTTGCAGCTAATATTGCTTCTTCACCAGAACTTGATTGACTCACCACTTCGAAATCATTTTTAATAGATAATAATGTCATTAATCCTTCACGGAATAATTCCTGGTCATCAACTATTAATAATTTAATTTTTTTGATCATAGGGCAACTCTATTTCTATTCTAAAGCCTTTTTGGGGGAAAGTTTGAAAATTCAAAGTACCATCAAGGAGCTCAATTCTTTCTCTAAGTCCTTGTAACCCGTAACCGGAACGAAATTCACTCATTCCAATACCATCATCATAAATAATTAAGGATAAATTTTCACTGTCTGAATAATTTATTTGGCAATAATAATTGTCAGCTTTAGAGTATTTACATGTATTATTGACTGTTTCCTGAACGATTCTATAAATTGTTGATCGCACCGTCTCATCCAAACCCTTCTCATCCCCAATTATTTCCAAATGCGACCGAATTCCAATCCAATCACATGGTCTCATGGCACGATCAAGTGCGTCTTTAATTGATTCTTTTTCGGTTTGATCATAACGTAATGTTGATACTGAACGACGCACATCAATTAATGCAATTTGCGATTGTGATCTTGCTTTTTCAATTGAGTCTTTGGCTTTGTCTGGATTCTCATCTATAACAGCCTGCGCAACCTGCAATTGCATGTGAATCGTTGTTAAATAGTGGCCTAAACCATCGTGAATTTCTCTGGCAATACGGTTGCGTTCTTTTATCACGGTTAATTGTTCAACTTCATTTGCGTAAGATCTGAGTTTTTCATTCACATCTTCAAGTTCTAATACCAATCTTTCTACTTCTCTCTTTGATCTTTCTTCGTCAATAGCCATTTGAGTAAAAACCATAATATAAATTAACCCAGCAAGTATTGTTGGGAGTGAAGACCAAACCTCACTTAAGTTCCCGGTATATTGCCGAACAGCCCAGACATATCCTGATACGATAAGTAAATTTATCAAATATAACCAATACCCAGGTGCTAAAACGACTGCATGCCCCGCTAAAGGCAGTAATAGTATTGCAGAAAATCCAGATCCATTACCTAGAAAAACTATGATCGAACCAATTGGGATTTGTATTAGAAAATAAATCAAAATCCAAAAAAACGAACTTTGTTTGGAAATAAAATTATATCCATAGATACCAATCGCTATATAAGCTATTCCTAAAATAACCATAATCAGGAGTTTGACAAAATTTGTCTCTCTCAGCGAACTAAACATTGCGAAATATGAAGCTAATACAACCACTGCAAATGCCAGATCTGCACTCCCCTTCAATTTAAATTCCTGATTGATGATTTTGTTAGATGTCATAGATGGATTTATTATAATTCAAATTTGATAATAATTGGCTATGCGAAATATTAAAAAGAGCAGAAACAATATTCAATTTCTGATCTTTTTAATTAGTTGTATTAGTGTTAGTTCAACTAAACTATACGTTCTCTTATCTTCGAACTGATGTAATCCATTGAGGCAACAACAACTGCAATTGCAAGCATTTGCACAGATGCCGCACGGTAGTTTAGAAGATTAATATTTTGTTGTAATAGAAAACCAATACCACCACCACCAGCAAATCCAATGATTGTGGACATCCTCACATTAATATCCCATCGATACATGGTGAAGGAGATATAAGGTGGAATAATTTGGGGGATAACCGCATACACAATAGTTTGTAACCGGTTCGCACCAGTGGCAGATACCGCTTCGATTGGACCAGTCATAATTGATTCTACCTGTTCAGAATATAATTTTGCCAATGCAGCTATGGTATGTAATGCGAGTGCCAGAGAACCGGCAAATGGACCAATTCCTACCCAAACAACAAATACAATTGCCATTACCAATGCCTCAATCGATCGTAAAACATTGAAAATGGTTCTTGAAATTAAATACACAGCCATACCGATTGGAACTGGGGCTTTGGGTTTATATATAGTGCCCAGAATTATTCCGGTAATAGCTCCTAATATAGCGGGAATTGTTCTGACAATTAAAGGCTGGTTTATTTGATAAACCCAATTTATACCACCCATGATGATCAAAAACCATACAACTCCAGCAATTCCACCGAAAATTATTCCAAGCAATCTATGTATCTGTGGAGTAAATTTTTTTAATAATAAATTTCCAGTTTTGCCGCCTATACCAGAAAGTACACCAGCACCCAATAGCGCTGTCACAAGTACCATAATCATACCCAAAATATCGCCAATATCAGCAAAAAATGATCCTAAAAATCCAAAACCTCCAAGTTTCCCGCTTGCGGTGGTTCCAATTATGATCATTAATTTACTAACCATAAATAATACAAAAACACTGATTAATGTGATCAATACCAAAGTTAACGACCGCACAAATCTGATTTTGCCACTTGCTGGTTCTAATTCTTCCGGAGGAACAGCCCATTTAAATAAACCATATGCGACTACTGATCCTACAATAATTGAGAGGAGTATGACCCAACCATTAACGGCGATCAAATTACTTAAATCCCTCATCCAAGTAGCACCACTACCTCCTAATACTATACCAATAGGAATAGCGATCAGGTTTAAAGAGACCACAATAATAGGACTCGTAACGTCTTTCATCAGATTTCTTGCTGCGAAAAAGCTTAATGGAACAGCAAGTAACGTTCCTAATGTAGTTGCTAATAATGCTAAGAAAACTGTTTCAATAATTTTGTCCCATGTTTCGATAGCAGTTCGTGTGAACCGAGGTTCTCCAACATTTTTGCTTGTCACTGTTTCAATGTATTGAATCTCTGTTTCAGGACGTCGAGGAATCGTAACTGTGATTTCAAAATTACCATTTTCATCGGTTTCGAATATTCCCATTCCCAGAGTTACACCACTTGGTGGAAGGAAATTTATTGGTCCTTTTACATTCGGTTCAAAGTTAGAACCACGGAATATCATTTTTGTACCCGGATCAGCGCAATAGGCTTCCGGCTCGAAATGAGCTATTGTTTTGTCTACAACTTCTGGTTCAAATCCGCCCTCTGGACAAGGAACATAAAAAGGAATTTCTAATTTCACTTGTTCTTTATCAAATTCAACAATATCAGGTTTTGCCAAGGCACGCAATATTCTAATTAACTGCGTTTGTCTTCGCTCTGATTTCGTCTCTTCCAAATTTACTTTTGTTACTTTAAATCCATATGCATAAGTTACCAACGCAAATAAAATAGCCAAACCTAAACCGATCGAGCGAAGTGCTGATTTTGAGTTCTTCACATTTCCCTTCCTCAGCCGACTCGTTCGGCTTCTTTTCCATAAATTTCTTTAAATTTTGTATCATCAATCTCAGTTGGTAAACCATCAAATACAACGATACCATCATTTAAGGCGATTACCCGATCAGCATAACGATGAACAATATCCAAAAAATGTAAACTACATAAAACGGTTACGCCTTCTTCTTTATTTAATTTTTCCAGGTACTGCATAATACTATGCGCCAAAACCGGATCCAAACTAGCAACTGGCTCATCCGCCAGAATCATTTCTGGGTCTTGTATCATTGCACGAGCAATACCAACTCGCTGTTGCTGACCACCACTTAGCTCGTCGGCTCTATGATAAGCTTTGTCTTTGATTCCAACCCGATCTAATCTGATTAGGGCATCTTCAATGTCTTTCTTAGGAAATCGATTAATTAGACTCATTAGTGGATTTACATAACCCAGACGACCACTTAAAACATTCGTGATTACATTTGATCTTAATACCAGATTGAAATGTTGAAATACCATCCCAATTCTTCTTCGAATAGTTCTTAATTCATCGTCTGAGGCTGCTGTTATATCTTCTCCATGCCAGATAATCTTTCCGGATGTTGGTTCAATTAATCGATTGATACATCTCAACAAGGTTGATTTTCCGGAACCACTTAATCCAATAACAGCCAGAAATTGTCCTTTTGGCACAGAAAAACTAACACCTTTTAGGGCCTGAACATTACCGTCATAAATCTTCACCAGGTCTTTAATTTCAAGCATATCAAATCCTAATAATTAAAATTCCCCGAATGGTCAGTGCCATTCGGGGTTGAATTAAAATTTTTGTTTATCTGAAATTATCTAATGTCGTACCGTTGGCATTTGCAACCAATCGGATTACATCATAATCCGCATCTACTGCAACATCTAAACCAGTCCAGTTGTAGAAATCGACACTACCAATTGAAGCTTTCCATGCATCGGTTTTAGCAAATTCGATTAGCGCGGCTTCAATTAATGCCCGTAAATCAGCTGGGAATTCTGGACTAAATGATAGCGTGTCATTCGGAATTTCTGGGGTCAATGTTAATATCTTAACTTTTTCAACTACATCTGGAGCCTCAGTTCGAATATTTGCACGTGCGTCTAATACTGTCCATCCACCGCAAACTAGACCACTGTCATCAACAACACACTCATCAATTAAATCTTCAGGAATATCGGCAGGATCTCCAACATTCCAAGGTGTTTCACCTTCAGGTTTCGCAGGAGGTGAATAGAATGATGTTGAAAAATCAACGTCACCATTATAGACAGCAGCGACAGATTGGTTGTGACCTCCAGTTTCAACCCGTTCTCCAGGTACTATACCTAGTTCTCCAAACCATGCGCTAGGAACTTGAAAACCTGATGTTGACGCACCATCAGGGAAACCCCAGGATTTCCCATTTAAGTCCTCTAAACTCTCAATACCACTGTCACGCGCAACAAGAATTTGAGCCCAATAAACACTATATCCTCTTCGAATAGCTTTGAATGCCACATCCACTCCACAAAGTTCATTGGCAATTACATATGGAGTTGCGGGGATGAAACCCATAGTATTGTCAGGGGATGCGCACATTTCTTCTACTGTGGCAGCATAAGATGTCGGAACAACGACTTCAAATTCTAATCCTGTAGCAGCTTTTAGCGCTTCTGCCATCATTTCACCACCAGATACGATTACATTCGCATCAACCGAAGGAACAAACAAAACTTTGATTGGGTTTTCAGCTGTACCAATTGTTACCATCGGTTCAGGTTCCGGTGTTGGTGGCACAGCAGTTGGCTCAGGTGTTTTGGTCGGTTCAACAACCGGTTCGGCAGGTTCTTCAACAGGTGCAGGTTCTGGCGTAGCTGTCGGTTGACAGGCACTCAAAACCAATGCCATTGAAAGAACTAACACAAAAACAATGTATTTAAATTTCTTCATTTCTTCCTCCTAATGAAGTGATAAATAGGTTGGGATAGTTAATCCCTTTAGACAACTTATTCTAGTCAATAAAAGAACCTAGTGCAATATTATCTATGTCCTATTTTTTGAAATTGGAGAAATTTTAAGATTTCATCTCTCTTTTTGAAAATATACACGAAATTTTAAGTGTTATTGATCATAAATTGGTATCAATATCATTATAATATTCTTAAAATATTCCAAAAATACTCGACAATTAATCCTCTCATTAACATCATAGTGACACATAATTGTTTTTCGGATCCTTAAACCCGAGATAACTGGCAGAATGGGCAAATTAATTCGAAATATTTATTATCATTTGACGATTACAAATTCAATGATAAAATTCACAACTGAAATAAATTTATAAGAGCGAAGGTAACCTTAAAGGTAAGAGGCGCTCAAGGAAGGTAATAATGTCAAAAATCATTTTAAACGCCGAACCACGTACGGTTATTGGCAAGCAAGTAAAACAACTTCGTCGTCAGGGGAAATTACCCGGAATTATTTACGGAAACAAAATTGACTCCAAAGCAATCTCCCTTGATCTAAGAGATGCCACAAAAGTACTCTCTACGGTAACCAGTTCAAGTCTGGTCACAATTGTTCTTGAAGGAAAAGAGTATCCATCCCTGGTCCGAGAGAAACAAATAGATTTTATTTTAAGAACGCTAAAACATGTTGATTTTCAAGCAGTCTCCCTATCGGAGAAAATCAGAGCTTCTGTAACAATTCATTTTGAAGGAGAATCATCGGCTGTCAAAGAATTTGATGCCATATTATCAACGGGGATCAATCAAATTGAAATTGAAGCTTACCCACAGGATCTTCCTGAAGGTTTCACTGTGGATATATCACAATTAAAAGAAGTTGGTGATTCAATTTTGGTAAAAGATATTGTTATCCCTGAAAACATTGAAGTTCTTTCCAACCCTGAAGAGATGGTTGTTTTTGCCAGTAGTAGTCGACCAGCAGTCGAAGAAGAAGGCGAAGTTGCTGAGGAAGAAGAACTCGAAACAACTGAAGTTGAACCAGAAGTAATCGAGAAAGGCAAAAAAGAAGACGGAGACTTTTAGTTTTCTTTTATTATCGAACCAGAGGTTGCCATATAGGCAACCTCTTTTTATTTATTTAGTTAAATATCTTTTCGTCCAGAATACTGAATAAATCTATTGTAATTTTTGCTGATATTCCCCATAGCAATTCGCCATCATATAAATTATAAAAAATAACAGTGCCGTATAACCCTTTGGGATTTGAATATAATCGTTCTTCCCAATTATTTGCGTTCATAAGCCAACTGACTGGAATTGTGAATACCCTGCTAACCTCATGGTTGGAAATTTCAAGAGGAACAGGCCATTCTACCCAGGAAACAATGGGTGTAACCAGATAATTTGAATTGGTAACAAAATCCGGCATTAGACCAATGATATGAATGCCAGTTCTTTTTAATCCAATCTCTTCATTTGCTTCTCTCAAAGCAGTTTCAACAAGCGTACCATCTTCTTCATCCATGCCTCCACCAGGAAAAGAGACCTGGCCGCGATGATTAGATAAACTATCTGCGCGTCGAGTAAATAAAAGACTCCAACATCCATCGACACAAACAAATGGGATTAAAATAGCTGCTTTTTTTAGAGCGCTTTGGGAAATTTGTGAGCTTATCTCATTTCTTTTTTTTCGTTCAATATCCAATAAATGTTGGATTCGTTTAATATCTAAAGATTTGCAATTAGATTTCATTGGTTGTCCGAATGAGTAAAAAATTAAATATCAAGAATTTCTTTTTCTTTGTCATTATCCAAATCTAATTCACTTAATAGCGGTCTGCCAAAAATTAAAAAACCAGTATGAGCAACCATTCGATCCGTTGGTCTTAATCGTTCGGGTTCAGGTTTATAAAATCTTAATAAAACTTCTACGACTTCCAAAAAAGCAAATTGATTCAATCGTAATTGATGCAACAATCTGGATACCTGGTTTGTTGTTGGTACTAAACATCCAAAAAAGCCGCCTGGTTTTATGGCTGCTTTCACTTGTGGAATGTAATCATAAGGATTCATCACATCTAAGAAAAGAGCATCCACCTCTGTTTCATCGAATCCCTCTTCAATATTTCGTATTTTAAATTCAACCCTTTCTTCTAATCCAACAAGACTTAAATTTTTCTTTGCCAGGTTTTGAAATTCTTTTTTTTGATCGTAAGATGTGATTTTTCCGGCTTTTCCAACTGAATAAGCTAATGCAATGGTCATTGCACCGGATCCAGTGCCAGCTTCAACCACATGTTGTCCTTCCCCAATCCCCATCTTCAATAAAATGTAACCTATATCTTTTGGATACAAAATTTGGGTAATTCTCTTCAAGTCCAACAAAATGTCGGAAAGCGATGGCTGTAACAGAAAAAAAGGCGACTCATTATGACTGTGCACTACACTTCCAAATGGAAGACCTACCAAATCATCATGCTTTATAATTCCCCGATGTGTGTGTAATTCTTTGTCCTCAACTACATTAAATATGTAACTTTTATGCCGCAATCCTACCAATTGAACAAGATCTCCAATGGATGCAACTTTCGAAGTATTATTCCACATTATCTTTTATCCTGTTTTTCCAAACGAATATTCGTCAACCAAATTGCAATAAACGAAAAAAGAATTGATCCCAAAACCCCAAAGCCTAGGAATACCCACCCAATTTTCAAGAAATTAGAGTCGAGAGAAAAACCAACCCACTGACCTATCCCAAAGCCAATGGCTGAAAAAATAAGAATAAAAAATAATCGAAATATCCCGCCACCTTTCCAAAAATGAAATATAAATCCTATCAGTAAAGCAAATAACAAGCTAATGGTTATTCCTGGAATGTAATTCATTTATTCCTCAACGTTCTATCGTAGTTTCATTGATTATTATAATCATGAATAACCAGCGTTCCCACAAGAAATTGATAAATCTTTTCCAGATTTAAATTTTGGAAGCATCAATTATTGGATCTATAAAAATTATTTTTGTCCCAAACTTGTTGTTATAATATGACCCATAATAGTCCAAAGGTTTGAGGAGATTTAATGTCAATAATTAAATTTGGTACTGATGGTTGGCGAGCGGTTATTGCCGAAGAATATACTTTTGATAATGTAAGAAGATGTTCACATGGATTTGCAGCTTACCTTATCGAAAAGGGTTATCAAGGAAAGTCAGTCATTATTGGCTATGACAAAAGATTTCATTCAGAAAATTTTGCCAAAGCAGCTACAGAAGTACTTACAGCCAATGGATTTACTGTTTATTTGACACAAGATGCAACACCAACACCTGTAATTTCCTTTTCAGTCGTAAACAAAAAGGCTGTTGGTGCAATTAATATCACTGCATCTCATAACCCAGCAACTGATAATGGATTTAAAGTCAGGGATCCATTTGGAGGAGCGATTCCTCCCGAAGATTTAAAAAGAATCGAGCAACTCATTCCTGAGAGTGTTAAAGATGCGAAAAGAATTCCATTTGAGGATGCTTTAGCTTCTGGAAAAGTTAATTATTTTGATGCATCCATTACATATAAGAAGCATATATCAACATTAGTAGATCTGGAATCGATTAAAAATGCTGGATTAAAAATATTGGTTGACCCAATGTGGGGAAATAATTCAAATTGGTTTACCGAATTATTATCTGGGGGCAAAACAGAAGTTATTGAAATTCATAATCACCGAAATCCCATTTTTCCAGAAATGTCTCGACCAGAACCCATCCCGCCAAACATTGATGTGGGTTTACAGAAAACCAAAGAAATGGCTGCAGATGTGTTAGTGATAACTGATGGAGATGGAGACCGGGTAGGCATTGGGGACGAGAATGGTATATTCTTAAATCAATTACAGGTATATGCGTTATTGGCTTATTACATGCTGGAAGTAAAAAATGAGCGAGGGGCAATTGTTAAAACTTTATCTACCACATCAATGTTGAATAAATTAGGAAAAATTTACAATGTACCAGTTCATGAAACCGGTGTAGGCTTCAAATATGTGGCTCCCAAAATGATTGAAACCAATGCATTAATTGGTGGAGAGGAATCTGGTGGTTACGCTTTTCGAGGAAATGTACCGGAACGTGATGGTATTCTTGCAGGATTATATTTTCTCGACATGATGGTGAAATTAAAAAAGACTCCATCTGAACTTCTGAAGTTGTTGTTTTCTGTGGTTGGAGAACATTACTATGATCGTATTGATAGTCCATTTTCTGGAGATAGAAATCAAAAAGAACTAAATATTTTGAATGCTCAGCCTGAATCGATTGCCGGATTAAAAGTTCTAGACCTGAATTCATCCGATGGATTTAAATTTTCATTAGAAGATGGTGGATGGCTTCTCATTCGATTTTCAGGCACAGAGCCAATCATTCGCGTATATTGTGAAACCACGTATGCAGACAAAGTACAATTAATTCTTCAGGATGGTTTACAGATTGCAGGTATTGATTAATGCACCTGGTTGATACTCATTGTCATTTAAATATGATGCAATCTGAATCCAATTTGGAAGAAATTATCGAAAATGCAATCAATAATGACATTTACAGGATTTTGGTCCCAGGAATTGACCTTGAATCTAGCCTACAAGCAATAAAAATTGCAGAGCAGTTTGAAATTGTTTATGCTGCAATTGGGTTCCACCCTAACGATGCAATTAAATGGAATAAAGATAGTTATACAATCTTACACGACCTCACTAAACATCCAAAAGTTAAAGCGATTGGAGAGATTGGCTTGGATTTTTTTCGTGAACACAGTCCAAAATCAATTCAATTGCATGTTTTTAAAGAGCAGCTTAAGTTATCAGAAAGAACCGGATTGCCTGTAGTTATCCATTCCAGAAATGCCATTGATGAAATTTTTAAAATTTTAATTAAATGGCAACAAATAATAGGTATATCGGAGCCAGATCGATATCTCGGAATAATGCATGCGTTTGAAGGGAATCTAGAACAGGCTAATTTGATTACAAAGCATCGATTCCTTTTAGGGATCGGCGGGCCAATCACTTTCAAAAATTCTCATGATAAACATGAGATTGTAAAGAAACTGCCCATAGATTCAATCTTATTGGAAACTGATTCTCCTTTCTTATCTCCCCTTCCTCATAGGGGTAAACCAAATGAGCCGGCAAATATTAAATTCATTGCCGAAAAAATTGCTCATTTAACAGAAAAACCGTTAAAATGGGTATCAGAGGTAACAACGAAAAATGCGAACAAAATCTTCACTTGGGAGCAATGATTGAACATTTTAAACCGTTTTCAAAGTTTAGTATCAGATGAAATCCTCGCTGTTGAAAATTTAATGAGACAACAGGCTCAAGGATATAATGGTGATCTCCAAGCAGCTTTAGATCACCTAATTTCATCTGGCGGTAAAAGAATACGGCCAAATATAACATTATTGGTTGGTAAATTACTTAATGGTGATATAGAAAGACTTATTACATTATCTGCCGCAATTGAATTATTACACACAGCAACTTTAGTTCATGATGATTTGATAGATGGCTCCTTACTCCGTCGCGGAATTCCAACATTAAATTCCAAATGGTCACCAGCAGCCACAATCCTCACGGGAGATTTTATGTTTGCCAAAGCGGCAAAATTAGCTGCTGACACAAATTCAATACCAGTGATGAAATTATTTGCGAATACCCTGGGTACAATTGTTAATGGTGAAATTGCTCAAATGTTTTCCAGTCATTGTGTTGGTGACCTTGGAATGTATTATGAAAGAATTTACGCAAAAACAGCTTCATTATTTGAGACATCCACAAAAGCTGCCGCAATGATTTCAAATGCAAATCGCTCACAAAAAGAATATCTCAGACAGTTTGGTTATGAACTGGGTATCGCATTCCAAATTATTGATGACATTTTGGATTTCACTTCGAACCAGGAAAAACTCGGAAAACCAGTTGGTGGAGACTTACGTCTTGGTTTAATTACTTTGCCGTCTATCATTTATTTTGATAAAAATGCTGATGATAATTTAACAAAAGAATTTTTTAAATTTGATTGCAACCCACCAATCAATATTTTGGAAAATTTAATTCAAAATATTCGCAATAGTACGGCGATCCAGGAAAGTTTTGAAAAGGCAAATTCCCATATCGAATTTTGTCTAAAAGCACTGCACCACCTTCCCGCTGGGATTGAAAGAGATGCACTGGAAGAATTAGCTTGTTTTGTAACACAAAGAACCATATAAAAAAAGAGACCGAAGAATGGTCTCTTAGTGCGCTGAGAGGGACTTGAACCCTCACGCCTTGCGGCACATGGCCCTCAACCATGCCTGTCTGCCAATTCCAGCACCAGCGCAAATGCTTCGTTATTATAATCTCTATTACACTACTGTCAAGAAAACACGCTCATGATCCAACAAAAAATAACCGATCATTCCAATTCTTTCATTCATTAGAAGAAGTAATAAAAATTTTGATATTTGAAAACTACAGTAAAATTCTTCATAGAAAATAATAAAAAGGGAGACTGATATGACAATCATTTTAGACGCAATGGGAAGTGATAATTATCCAATTCCTGAGATTGAAGGCGCGATCTTAGCAGTACAACAATTAGGCGTTGATTTAATTCTGGTGGGTAATACAGAAATTATTAAGAAACATTTACCACCAAATTTTGATTCGAATAAGATTCAGATCATCGATGCCCCTGATGTTTTAGAAATGACTGATAAACCAGTGGAAGCATCTCGAAGGAAACCAAATAATTCCATGGCAGTTGGCTTAAGATTGCTAAAGGAGGGTAAGGGACAGGCATTTGTAACCGCAGGTAACACTGGAGGGGCACTATTTAATGCAATCTCAATTTTAAAAAGAATGCAAGGGGTTCAACGACCAGCATTAACCACTGTTTTTCCAACCCGAAAAGGTCAATGTGTAGTTCTGGATATTGGCGCAAACGCAGATTGTCGACCAGATTTTTTTGTTCAATTTGGAATCATTGGGAGTATTTTTGCTAAGAAAGTTCTAAACATCACGAGTCCCCGAGTAGCAATGCTCTCAAATGGAGAAGAAGAAGGAAAAGGGAACCAGCTCATCAAAGAATCTAAAGATTTGATGAAAAAAGCAGATTTTAATTTTATTGGAAACGTCGAACCTAAAGAAGTATTTGCAGGCGAAACGGATGTAGTTGTTTGTGATGGTTTTACTGGAAATGTTTTTCTTAAGACCAGTGAAGCAATTGGAAAAATGATGACAGACATAATTAAAGAGGATATAAAGTCTGGAGTAATAACTAGCCTGGGTGGTCTGCTTGTAAAACCCGCGTTCAATCGAATAAAAACAATGATGGATCCAAGCCAGGTAGGAGCGGGCCGATTATTAGGAGTTAATGGGCTTGTCTTCATCGGACATGGACGCTCAAATTCTGTGGCAATTTTCAATGGGATAAAAGCAGCCCAACAAGATGTTGAATTAAATCTAATCAGTGAAATTCAAACAGCCATTGAAAAGCAAATTTCAGTTGAAGCATAAATTATGAAAATCATCATTGATCAAAAAACAGTGCAACGAAATGCAACCATTGGTAAAATTCTTCGTTGGGTAAGTTTAGGGTGTATGCTTATTGGTCTCATTGCTGTGTTTTCTGAAGAAATATTTTCAAACCCAAACTTATTCACAATATTTTTTTCCATCATGATTGTTGGAGTTTTACTATCTTCTGTTAGTGGATTTTTTACCAATCGATTTGGAAAATCCCCGAGACCAGATGAATTAATTGACAAAACGTTTAAGGGATTGGATGACCGATTTCAAATTTTTCACTACCGCTCATCAATTCATCATTTATTAATTGGACCTGCAGGCTTATGGTCCATTGTTCCAACATTTATTGATGGTGAAATCATCTATGATGAAAACAAAGAAAATTGGACACATAAAAGGAATTCCTTAGTAAATAGACTCTTACAGAAAGAATATTTTCCCAATCCCCTATCTGAGTATAAACATCACAAAAAAGAACTTGAAAAGATTCTAAAAGAAAAAACGAAAAACGATGATAATCCAGAATTAAAATTGCTTGTCCTACTCTTAAATAAAAATGTATCAATTTCTGGAAATTTTGAAAAAGATAATATTCTGATAATGCCTTTCGAAAAGGTCAAAGATCGATTTAGAAAAATGGCTAAGAATATCAACCTTTCTGATGAAGTTTACGCATTACTGGAGGATCTCTTAGAAATCCAATAATATTTAAACTTGTGTTATTAATTTATTCCTTTTTTCTATAATTTGCTTTTTCAGCAAATTTCTTATTTCTTGAATTTGGAGAAAATTTCTTCATACGGTTTTTATTATCAGTGGAAGCTAATTTCCCCTCCCCACTCATTTTTAATTGTTTCACTTCATCTGGGGTTAAATATCGCCATTCACCTGATTTCAGATTGCCTAGATTTATGGAAGCAATTCTTACTCTAATTAATTTGACAATAGGCAAACCAATCACACGACCGATTTCACGAATTTGTCTTTTGTGACCTTCACGTAATATCACTTTTAGCCAGGCACCCTTACCATGCCATTTATGAATGCTAACTTTTGTTGGAGCTGTACGAAATCCATCTTCTAAAACAACTCCTCTACGCCAAATTTCTAATTGTTCTTCATCTGGTCTTTTTGCGACTAAAACCAAATATTCTTTTTCATGACCATAACGAGGATGCGTGAGACGATTCGTCAATTCGCCATCATTTGTAAGAATCATGAGACCTTCACTCTCCATATCCAGACGTCCAACTGTAAAAAAATGACCTTCCAAATCGATGAGATCTCTGATACTTTTCCTATTATCCAGCGGTGCATTGTCAGATAATATCCCTCTGGGTTTATATAAGGCTATATATAATGAAGCTTCTTCTTTTGGAATAATTGAATTATCAACAGAAATCTCATCAAGAGTTGGGTCTGCTTTCATACCCAAAAAAGCAAGTTTTCCATTTACTTTCACCCTACCAGCCGATATTAATTCTTCATTTGCTCTTCTTGAGCCATAACCAGCTTTTGCCAGTATTTTTTGTAACCGCTCTTCAGCCATTCTTAATCCTTTAGTATTCCAATATTATTTGTAATATCTTCCAAATCATCGCTAAATAATTCAGGTAGTTCGCCTATTGAACCCAACCCAAAATATTGGAGAAATTCTTCGGTAATTCCGTATAAAATCGGACGACCCGGTCCTTCAGTTCTTCCGTTTTCCTCAATTAAACCTTTGCTCAACAAACTTTTCAAAACAGCATCACTGTTCACACCTCTTATAGCATCGATTCCTGGTCTGGTTATCGGTTGTCTATATGCAATTATTGCCAGTGTTTCCAGTGCTGCCCGGGACAATTTCGATGTTGTTTCTATGCCTAAATACTTTTCAATCAACTCTGAATATTCTGGTGAAGAAGTTAGTTGAACTTTTCCACCATATCTTAATAACCTGATTCCCCTTCCATTAATCAAATCATGTTCCAAAACATCAAGATTGGCATCAATTTCTTTAGATGTTACATTAAATGTATCTGCCAAATGAGAAACTTGAACCGGTGATCCAGAAATAAATAAAATGGCTTCTATGCCTGAAACCAGATTTGGTATTGTTTGTGGGTCATTATTTTCTATCATGCTATAATTGCCTAGTTGTAATAAACCAAAATTATACCTGATTATCTATATTAGTTAGGCACTAACGTTGTGATACTCTAAATGCCAAAATTCAATTTATTTAATGCATTGATTCTTCTACTGATTGTAGTATTTACCTTTCAAGGTTGTACCACCCAATCCGAAATTACTTCTATCCCAATTGAAATAATTATAGACGAAAAAAAAATATCTTTGGAAATTGAAATTGGGTCCACAATACAAACCGTTTTATCTTCCCAAGAAATAGTTCTTAATCCATTAGATAAAGTAGATCCACCAGTTTTCACAGTCATTACTGAACCTGTTTCAATAAAAATTATCCGTGTCGAGGAAAAGTTTGAGACAGAAGAAATTGTTATTCCATTCGAACAACAAACAGTCAGGAATGAAGCTCTTCCCGAAAGGCAAAACATTCTCATCCAACCAGGTATAAATGGAATACGTGAAATAACTTATCGCCTTTTGTTTGAAAACGGGCAATTATTTTCAAGAACTGAAATTCGGAGAGTTGAAATTGTTAATCCAAAACCAGAAATCATAATGATAGGCGTTCAATCACCATTCAATTCAATCCCAATAAATGGCAAAATAATCTATCTATCTTCTGGTAATGCCTGGATGATGCAAGATCAAACTTCAAATCGCAAACCAATTCTTACGAATGGAAAACTGGATGGTCGAATTTTGAGGATTTCTCCCAATGGAAAATGGTTATTATTCACTCAGATTAGTGAAAAGGAAGAAGCTATCAATGAACTCTGGGTGATCAATACCGAAATTGAAGATTCAGAACCGGTTTATCTCAAAATTGATAATGTGATCCATTTCGCAGAGTGGATTCCAGGAAATACGCTTTCAGTTCTTACTTCTACGGTTGAACCTCGAGATGTGGCACCAGGATGGCAGGCAAACAACAACTTAATAGAATTAACACTGGGGGCGGATGGAAAAGTTTTGCGTACTGAAGAGGTCATCGAAAGTAATTCTGGTGGAATTTACGGTTGGTGGGGAACAAATTTCCAATTCAGTCCAGATGGAAAAAAACTTGCATTTATTAGACCTGATGCATTAGGCTTAATTAATATAGAGGACCAGGAATTAGAAATCATTACGGATATTATTCCTTACCAAACGAAAAGTGATTGGGCCTGGGTATCACCTTTTTCCTGGTCAAAAGACAATCGTTTCATTTATTGGGTCGATCACCGTAATGATCCATCTCAAGAAAATCCTGAACTTTCACCAATTTTTGATCTCAAAGCAGTAGACACTCAAACCAACCAATCAGTGACTGCAAACGAGAATGTGGGGATGTTTGCATTTCCAACAATAATTCAGTCATCTGAAATTAAAGATAAGTATCAAATAGGATTTCTTGAAGCAATTTTTCCTGAAAATAGTGAATCAAGCAGGTACCGTTTTACCGTCAGCGATCGTGATGGCTCTAATTCACAAACAATTTTCCCGCTAGACGATATGCAAGGACTGGAACCTCAAAAAATCTATTCCTCACCATGTACAGATGATCAAATTTGTCAGCTAGGTTTCATTTATCAGGGAAATTTATGGATAATCAATATGAATGACCAATTTTCCACTCATCAGATTACAGGTGATGGATTAATAACTCGAATAGAATGGAAATAATAACAATGAGGATTTTACTAACAGGCGCAGCTGGATTCTTAGGATCACACTTATGTGAAAAATTATTGCTCGAAGGTCATTCAGTAATTGGTATGGACAATTTTTTAACGGGTGATCCACAAAATCTCGCCCACCTTTCTACAAATGAAAATTTTTCATTCATAAGGCAAGACGTGTCAAATTTTATATTTGTTCCCGGCAATTTAAATGCAGTGCTGCATTTCGCCTCTCCTGCCAGTCCGAATAAAGAATCACCTTATGGATACCCAAATCTTCCAATTCAGACAATGAAAGCAGGTGCATTAGGAACGCATAACGCACTTGGTGTCGCAAAAGCAAACAATGCAATCTTTTTACTAGCTTCAACCAGTGAAATTTATGGTGATCCAAAAGAACATCCGCAGAAAGAATCTTACTGGGGACATGTAGATCCCACTGGACCGCGCTCGATGTATGATGAAGCCAAGCGCTTTGCGGAAGCATTAACAATGTCCTATCATCGATTTCATGGTATCAATACACGCATTGTTCGCATTTTCAACACCTATGGTCCAAGGATGCGACTGGATGACGGTCGAGTCATCCCGAATTTTATTCAACAAGCCTTAAGAAATGAACCATTAACGATTTATGGTGAAGGTTCACAAACAAGAAGTTTCTGTTATGTTGATGATTTAATTGACGGAATATATCGTTTATTGCTTTCAGATGTCCATGAACCCATCAATATTGGTAATCCAGTTGAAATGTCAGTTTTAGAATTAGCTCTAAAAATTAATGAAATCATTAATAATCCCGCTGGAATCGTTGTTAAAGACGATATGCGACTGGGTGATGACCCAGAACGAAGAAGACCAGATATATCAAAAGCTAAAACCTTATTAAATTGGGAACCAGAATACTCATTAACACAAGGTTTATCCAAAACAATACCTTATTTTCGAACAAAATTGGGAATTAAATGATAATTTCAAATCGAAAAGAACAAAAAAGATTCGTAAAATTTGGTATAGTTGGAGCTTTTGGGGCAATCATTGATTTTGGTGTTTTTAATCTTTTGATTCATTTCGTGAAATTTAAACCTTTTCACGCCAGTATTATCTCTTTTATTTGCGCGGTGCTCAGCAATTTCCTGCTGAATAGATATTGGACATACCCAGATTCACGAGCCAAACGCTTTCAACAACAATTTATTCAATTTTCAGTTGTGAGTTTAGTTGGTTTAGGGATAAGAAGTCTTTTATTCAGCCCTATTGAAAAGTTAGTATTGTCAATTGTAGACCGTATAATTCCTGCTTCCTTTGTATTAACACCGACCTTTATTGGATATAATTTAACTTTAGCATTTTTAATTCTTGTCGTCTTGTTCTGGAATTTTTTCGCAAATCGATTTTGGACGTATAACGATGTCATTGGATAATTTCGAAGAACACAACCCTGGAAAATCTGAAACTCCGCATGTCAATAATACAAATATCAGATCATTAAAAGAACTGATTGATATTGCTTCGGGAAAGAATATTAGCCACTATGATTTTCAACATGATTCAGGAATTGCGGAACCATTATTTTATCCATTCTTAGGAATTGTTGGCCAATATGAAATGAAATTGGCTTTAATTCTTACAATTATTAATCCCAATATAGGCGGTGTACTATTAATTGGACCCAGAGGAACTGCTAAAACCACCTCAGTGAAAGGTTTGGTAGATATTCTACCTTTTGTGGAAAGTAGTTCATGCCAATTCGGTTGCTTACCAGAACATATTGATGTGAATGGAATCGATGGTGTTTGTCCTGAATGTGCTCAAAAATATGCAGAAAATATATCAATTTCAGAATTTTCAAAAGTAAAGATAATAGAATTACCTCTAAATACAGACCTGGAAAGTGTTACAGGAAGCATAGATGAGATTTATCATAAAAACAACAAAATGCATCTTAAAAGAGGTATTTTATCCCTTGCAGATAAAAATATCCTGTATATCGATGAAGTTAATTTATTATCAAACGAAACCATAAATTCAATTCTAGACGCAGCAGCGATGGGGAAATACACCGTGCGAAGTGCTTCTTTGTCATCAACATTTCGTTCCAGGTTCACATTAATTGGGTCAATGAATCCAGAAGAAGGCAATCTCAGACCTCAAATAATGGATCGTTTTGGTTTAAGGGTGGTTACCCGAGGCCTTGATAATGACGCTGACAGATTAGAAGCCTATTTTCGAGTCAGTCACTATCTCAGTAATCCGTATGAATTTATTCAAATTTACCGGGATGAAAATAATATAGCCAGACAGGAAATAGAGAACGCTAGAAAATTTGTTTGGAAAGTAAAAATTGACTCAAAAATTGCAAAATATGGGATTGAATTAATAAAAGATTTAAATATTCACTCTCTAAGAGCAGAATTAACTTTGTTTGAAGCAGCAAAAGCTTTGGCAGCCTCAGAAAATCGTGATCAAATCACAATCGAAGATATCAAATCGATTGCTCCTATGGCGCTTAGGTTGCGTCGTTCAACATACATCAATAATTTCATCGAAAATAACGAAGCAGAAAATGAGGAAATTAATTCCGTTCTGGATAAAATTTTAGAATGAGTACATTACGAATAATTGCTGGAAAAGCAAAAGGGATGCGAATACAATCAGTTCCAGGGGATAGTACCAGACCAATCACAGACCGCGCAAAAGAAGCTTTATTTAATATAATTTCAACGGACTTGATAGACTCTTCATGGTTGGATTGTTTTGGAGGAACTGGGAGTGTCAGTATTGAGGCATTAAGTCGTGGCGCAAAATCAGCAACAATCATTGATTTACATCCCCTTGCCATTGAAACGATCAAAAGAAATTTGATTTATACAAAATTTCACCAATACTCAGAGGTGATAAAAAGCGACACTTTTGTTTATTTGAAAAAAACACCAAAAAAGTCTTATGATTATGTATTTATCGCCCCCCCGCAATATAAAGGGTTATGGCAAAAAACCATTGAAATCCTCGACCATAATCCTGATTGGGTAATCGATGATGGCTGGATAATAGTCCAAATTCACCCCGTTGAATATAAAACAATAGAATTGAAAAATTTTAGAGAATTTGACCAAAGGCAATATGGTTCAACATTGTTTATTTTTTATCAAAGGCCTATTGACGAATAAGCCTATTTTTTAAATTCCATCACCAATTTTCCATCATTGTAGTAATATCTTCCAAATTGGATTTTCTTTTCAGTGCTAAGAATCATTGGAATAAATTGATACAAATCTTCGACCAGGGGATAGTTGTGAATATGATCAATTTTTATCCAATCCAACCTACCTTCTTCACTTGAAACCAAAACCTTTTTTTTAGAATTTCCTAGAAAAACAAACATTGAAATTCCTTGGTACTCCTCAACATCAATAAAAATAATGGCCCGTAAATCTAATTGAATGTTTCGTAAACCAGTCTCTTCAAACACTTCTCTATGTGCAGCGGATAAAGCATCCTCACCCCTTTCTATATGTCCACCAATTCCGTTATATAATCCAGTCCAAATTTTTTTATCTACTGCACCTTTAATTAATAATATTTCATCATCATTTCTGATAAATATTAGCGTTCTAGGTACAACTTGATAACGACCAGGTAATATATTCTGATTGTGTTTATCCATATTGATCCTAAAAGAAAATGGGTGAAATCACCCATCTTCTCAATTAGCTTAAGAACATCGGAACACCCATAAAATCTTTAATTTTGGGTTTATATTGATCTATATCATAAAAAGCTGGTACGTCTACTCGTTTTCTGCCTGCTAATACCATTTCAATCGGAACAGTTGTATATTTTCCACCGTGTAATGCGACGAGCTTTCCCGTCTCTTTTCTTCGCAATAACTGTGATACAAGATTTCCAAACGACATTGCTACCATTCGATCTAAAGAATCTGGTGCCCCAGACCGCATTAGATATCCAAGTTGCTGAACCATAGTGTTCTGCCCGGTGATCCGTTTAATTTTTTCAGACAGAATGATACCGATGCCACCTAATTTCTTATGTCCATAAGCATCTTCTTCGCCGGTTTCGTAAACATCATCACCTTCAATGATTGCACCTTCTGAAATTGTAAGAATGGAGTAATTGGAGGTATTTGCGCGCTTATCTTCCAAAATAAAATTACACAATTTTTCAATCGAAAAAGGGACCTCAGGAATCAATGCTCTGTCAACATAAGCAAGATAAGCACTGATTAAACTTGTTTCCCCAGAATTCCTACCAAATAATTCAATAATTCCAATCCGTTCGTGGGAGCCAACTGATGTCCTCATATTTGTAATAAATTCGACACTACGTGTGATTGCGGTAGAAAATCCGATACAATAATCTGTTCCAAAAACATCATTATCCATTGTTTTTGGTATTCCAATCACCGGATATCCTTCTTTGTGTAATCTGACAGCAAAACTTAATGTGTCATCCCCCCCAATTGGAACTAAAGTATCAATTCCTAGATGTCCTAATACATCAAGTGTATAGTCCGTGAAATCTACATAATCATCCATTCCTTTAACAGGTTTTCCCCAGTTGGATTTGCTAAGAAAGCCTGGCACGTCCGACTTTTTTACTTTTTGTGGATTTGTTCGGGACGTATGCAAAAACGTTCCTCCAGTTCTATCTATTGTACGAACGTCGTTGTAAGTTAATTCTTTTATATAATATTCATGAGTTGAAGGTTCATTTAAATCGTATTGCAAAAGTCCCGCCCAACCTCTCCGAATTCCAAAAACCTTGTAACCCATTTCCATTGCACCAACGACAACAGATTTTATCGCAGGATTTAATCCTGGCACATCACCGCCACCAGTAAGAATCCCTATTGTTTTTGACATAAAATACTCCTAAATAAAAAAATAAATTATTCTAATTCAGAAGAAATGATCGGAATGGTGAAAGAAACTCTACAGCCCTGACCAGTTGCTGTATCAATATCATAAAATCCACCAAGCATTTCGACTCTATCACGAATTAATTTCAAACCTAATCCAGACCCGGATTTAGTTTCATTTTGATTGAATCCTTTACCATTATCCGAAACAGTAATTTTTATTTGATTGTCATCCATGGCTATCTGAACAGAAATCTGAACTTTAACAGGTTGATCCTGATTATGTCGAACAGCATTCCCCATTAATTCTTGTAAAGCTCTAAATACCATAACCTCAAGGAAAGGTTCAAACCGACGATCCTGACTATTGATTGTTAAATTGACATCTACTCCATGCTGTTCTTTAAAGATTTCCACATATTTTTTGATCGTTGGAAACAATCCCAAATCATCCAACATCATTGGGCGTAACTCTGAGATGAAATTTCTCACCTTTTGAAACGTAGACATTGCTGCGCCTTTAAGATTTTCTAATTCATTTTTCGCTTTTTCTTTATCAATCTCAAATAATCTGGCTGCAATCTCAGTTTGCACAATGAAATTTGATAACGCCTGAGCTGGACCATCGTGCATTTGACGAGATAAACGCTGGCGTTCTGTTTCCTGTGAATTAATCATCATTTCTAGAACAGAAAATCCATCTCCACTACCATATGAGACAAGAGAACCAGTTTTTCCGGTTTTATTCAATAATGGTTGATCAGGAAAAAATTGTCTGATTTGATCAATTAATATAACTTTTCTCTTTAAATTAGATTGATCGTTTTGCAATTTTTCTAATTGTGAGCGCATGACTAACATTCTTTGTTGAGAATCAAGGGCTGAATTATATGCTTGACGAATATCACTTCTAGGAATGGTGTCAAATTGATTCTGAATTTGTTGTAAATGAGAATTGGCTGAGGTGTTCCTTTGGATTAGTTTTGATAATTCTGCCTGACTTTGATCCAGCATCATATCTATTTCTTTTAAAGTCTTTTGTGCTTGTTCATATTCATTCTCAATTTCAGTTAAAAATTCATTGACACTCGTCATATTTTCAGCCATTTGTTGACTCCTATTTTTTTATTGAGAAAGCGTTTATTGAAATAAATCGATTGATATTTTAGCATACTGTATCCAGAAAATCCAAAAAATACTAATCCCAAATAAATATTGTCATATTTTCTCCTCCAGCTTTAGGAGAATAGATTCCATTTGTTCTATAAATTACTTTTTTTGACTGATCCAGTTTGTCATACCATCCCGGAAAAATCACCAGATAATCTGCATGTTTCTCATCAAGATATTTTGATAATTGATCTTCATTCCGAATGAAAGGAATTACCTCTGGAGAAATTAATCCCGCTAAATCTATAATTTCACGACCAGCAAAAAATCCCAATGCACCTATATCATGTGCTGCGATAACAATATCTGGTGGCAAATTCTTATTAATCCAATTGGCTGTTTCAACCATTTCGGATTGGATTATGGCAACATCCTCTGCATAGGCTTTTCCACCTAATATGAAAAATATTAATAAAACAGCAAGGATGGATAACTGATAACCAAATTTCACCAGATTCCGGTTTGTCTTTGAATCTTGGAAAAATGAATAAATACCAATCACAGATAATAAGAAATAAACAGGTATCGTCGGAATAACATATCTACCATGTTGATATGTCACCGGCAATCGAGTAGCATAAATTAATAAATATCCTAGGAACCACAAATAAACTGAAATCACTTCCCAACTTCCTTTCTTAACCGAATCATAAAAATAATAAAGAAAGCCAGGAAGTAATAAAATTCCGGAACCAGTCAATGAAACTAAAAACATATCCAAAAATCTAGAAATAAGAGATTTTTCGTAAAACATTTGATATTCAGCTTGTTTGGCAAAAAAAGTATTTGGTAATACCTCACCGGATAAATGCATGTTAAACAATGCATAAAGGATCATAAAAATACTCACTACCAGAAATCCAAAAACAAAATTCTTCCGTGAGTGATTGATTTTTTTGGGAATATTAACTATATTTATTAATAAAAAAGGTCCTAAAAGTGTTAATCCATCAGGCCTGACAAACAGTACAATTCCTAGTAAGATCCATAATAGCCAGAGATTCTTGTTTACTTTTGATAATAAATAATAAAAAACCGACAAAATAATAAAAATAAAAAGGACTGTTTCCATACCTGAATTTACAGACCAAACGAGATGCCATTCAAATAAAAATAAAAATCCAGCCCAGGGATATTTTGTTGTTTTACCGATCAATTTTTCAAATAATTTTTGAAAAACGATCGATGACCCAATGAACAATATCCCGGATATAAAAAATGTCCAATAATAAAAAAAATCAGTCTGAAATAAATGTCCTGGCGTTAAAAACAATGTCCATAAAGGAGAAGTTGAACCTGCCGAAAGAATACCAGGAATAAAAAACCATCCACCGTATTCAACTAAATTTCTTGCATAGGTCTGATGTATCCAGGAATCATCCAGAGGAAATCCAATCCCGAAAAATTTGAATGAAATTCCCAGGTAAATAACCTGAACAATAATACCTCCGAGAATTAATAGCAAATTATGATTGATAAATATGGAATTTTCTTTACTTCTTATATTCATATATCTTTATTCCGGTTTGTGTTTCCTGGAGAAATTTGAAATATGTGTTGATCAAATTATCATGATACTCATTAAATTTTTCTGGTAAATTCTCATCCAAAACCAGATATTTCACTTCGAAAAGTTGCAGGACTTCAAGAAGTTGATTAACATCTGCATTAGGGACAACAATACTCCACCGCCCAGTTGAATAATAATATCCAAGTGGATTATTGATCATAATCACATCCGTTTTGTTTAGTGATTTCTGAAAAATTATTTCTTCAATCTTTTCATACTGTTTGTAATCTTGCTCCCACTTTAACTCCTGAGTAGAAGCTCCTATGACGTCATTCTTATAAACGAAAAGAGTAAATAGTGCAATGATGACGATAAATGCTGTTCCAAACATACTTTGACTTCGATTTAAATTCCAATTTCTCTTTCTTATCCCCCACTCAAAAAAGCCCTGTAATCCATCTGCGATCAGAATCCATATCAATATTTGAACTGCAGAAGCCGAATGCAAGAAACCGCCGCGCTCTCCGGCTAATGGGAAAATTATGGTCATAGAAAAAAATATCATTAAATAAAATACTATACCTATGCGCATAAAAGGGTTTTTAATATTTCTCTTAACTCCAAAAATAAATAAAGGCAGACCAAATATCATTAATTGAACACCAAGAAAAGTACCAAAGTTTAGTTTAATTGCATCAAAAATTTGGGCTGATCTCAATTCAAGAGCATTCTGCCACCAATAATTCAAATTCAATTTTGATGCCGGAAAAATGAAAGTATCGTCATAAGTTGCAATCCAGATAGCTTTTGAGGTCGCAGGTGCAAAAATTGAATCGTAAAAATATAAGTTAGAGACAAACCAAAAACTCATAACCAAACAATACGATCCAATAAAAATCACAATGTTTAATATCCACTTTTTATTGATATTTTTTTTACTTTTCAGAAACAGGAAAATAAATAATGCTAATCCTATAATGAAGAAAATAATTCCATCGACCCTGGTGAGATGTAATAATCCGGTTATCAAACCCATGAATAAAAAATCCTTAGAATTGACCTCTTTTTCATAGTCACTCGAAGTAAATCTTTCAAAAAAATAAAAATAAAGAATTCCCAAAAACATATAAGGTAATATCGTTTCTGGAATTGTCAAAAATTTCAAATAATACCCGCTAAAAATCGCCATTGAACCAGCCATCATACCTGTAAATCTGTTTGACGTGATTTTTACAGCAATCCAATAGGTAAAAGGTGCCAATCCTGCCGCAATCACCAGCAAAATTATTCGACTTCCCAGGAAACTGGTACCAAAAATTAACATGGAAAAAGCAGCCAGTAAAGAAGGAAACGGCATCCAATAAGAGAAAATTGGGGCAGGAAAACTTGATGTGTTATCCAGATAATTCCAAATAACTGGGATTTCCATAGATCTGTTTATTATTTGCTTAGCGCCTAGGTAATAAAATTCAGAATCCATATAACCAGGATCCGATTGAAATATAAATGTTAAGGACAAAATAATTAAACCGAGAAAATAAAGGATAAGAAAATCCCGCTTTCTCATCGTTTCTCCTCGACTCGGAATATCACAATGTCACCTATATAAAATTTTTCTATCTCTTTATACTCATTTCGTAAAATTACTACGACCGGGTGATCTAAATTGCTTTGCCCATATTCATCCAATGTTTTCTGGAAAACTACAAAAACCAACTTGTCCATTTCCAAAAAAGGTTCTATGCTCTCACATGCAATAAAACCTAAAGCCAATTGAGAGTCATGTGCCAATGTGTCATTTGGAGAGCCAGGCAGATCCTGTAAATAATAAGTATTTTCCCGCTCTATATGAGACATCGTTGGGAAGAAAGATAATTTATTATCATGAACGACCACCACCTCAGGACCAAAATTCTCCAACGTATTAGCTAATTCTTTAAAAGGAGACCTCGGGAAGTTATTAAATTGATAATAAAAAGGTAATGAAATAATACTAATGAAAATAAATAAACCAAGATTTATTATTCCTAAATAGTTGCTTTTATTCTTTTCAATAAACGCCGCGAACAAGATAAAAAACCATACCGAACTCAGTATAAAGATTCGTGGTACAAACACAGGTTTAACAAAAAAAGACAAAATAAATATTATTGTAGGTGGAAAAAACATCAACAAGGCAATAATTGAGTATTTCACTGATTTATTCTTAAATAAAAATACTGACAGAAGAATGAAACTTTGGACAATAATAATCAGAACGACGCCGGTAAATAAAGTCGACATGGGTAAGAAAGCGAAGAGAGATAATAAAGCCTGGATTATATCGATAATACCTGGCGTTTGAGTCCAGAATGCCTGTTGAACTTTCTCAATTTGTTGAGGTAAATACAAAAACCAGGGAATTGAAAATAGTAGAATGAAAAATTGAACTAGGAAAAGATTCTTAAAAATTCTGCAATTTCGTTTAAACAGAAGTATCACATTAACTGAAATCAGACCAATAATTCCCAGATTATGAGAATACATTGCAATCAGTCCAAAAAAAACACCCGCTGCAATCCAGAGAAAATTCATTTTTCCTGATGAACGAAAAATCTTCAAAAAAGCATAAAAGTAACCAACCTGCCCTAGCAGTAAAACTGCGTACATCCTTAATTCTTGTGAGTGATAAATCTGGAAGGGAGAAATCAGAAATAGGAAAGTGGCAATCAATGCACTTGAGGGATTAAATAGTTCTTTTGTGATTGCAAAAACCAACCACGCAGTAATTAAATTAATTGAAATATTCAATAATCTTAAGAACCACAAATTGTCGCTTATTTTCATCCAGAAGTGCAATAAGAAATAATACAACGGAGGCATTGTATCAGCTGCAGTTCCAGAGATGATATCTTGTAAAGGACTTCGGGCCAAAAAATAACTGAAGGCGTCATCATAGGCAATTTCACGTGATCTAATGAATAAGATTCTTAATATTATTCCAATAATAAAAATCAAAATTACAGTGATTTTTTGATTATTGTTTTTCAGGAATTGATAATATCTGTGACTGGATTCTTTACCCACCATCTCACCCAAAATAAACCAATTATTAGCATTAGCGGAACAGGAAAAAACATGATTGGATTTTGAAGAGGTTGATATCCAAAATCAATGGTTCTGATAAAAATTATCCATGGAATAAAAAAAAGTACGCTTAAAAACAATAGAATGATCCATTGACCAGAATTTCTCCAGCGATCCTCGATGATCCGAAGAATTAAGATTATTGCAGGAAACATGATAAGAAAATTTCCAGGATCAGTTTGAACATTAAGCCATTGACCCATTGCTAATGTTAGTGAAGAAATCCAGATGAATTTATTCTCACGTGAATATCTTCCAAAAAACCACTCAACCAATAATATTAAAGCACTCACCACAGATAAAATAATTCCAAGTTGCCGGCCTATTCCAGGCAGGATTTCCGCCAATGCAGTTGCCGGTGTTCCCGGAGGATTATAACTCGGGTAACGAAAGACTTCTCTAATGAATTCCATCGGCCAGGTGGGCATAATAAATAAACCTAATACGATTAACGCTATTAATGATCCAAAAAACCAAAAAATAACTTTGTATCTACGGTTTGATAATGACCAAAAAACCAAAAAAATTATAAAAGCAAAAACTACTTGAGGTTTGATGGTTATAAAGGCTAAACAAATTCCCGCCAATTCATCCTGCTTATGGATAATCGCATAAATTGACAATATGATTAAAAATAATATTAAAACTACCGCGTTTCCATTAATGATTGATCGTAAGCCATGATACCAAAATAGACTGAACACTATGATCAAAAATGTAATCAGAAATTTGGGTTTCCAATTCACCATTCTGATCATCATGATTGTTGAAAATATTATTAAAAATTCCAACGCAGTCATCCATAGTGCTCTGGCGACAGTGAAATCATCAATTAAAGAAAAGGGAAGAAATATGAAAACTGAATAAAAAGGATACGCGACTCTTAGTTCATGTTCTCCTGCTTGTGCAGGTCGTCCATAAACCAGATTTTGTATGCGTAATGCTACGTTATCAGAATATGGGCTAATCCCTTCTTTTACAAAAGATTGAGTGCCAACCCAATGAACAAGAAAATCATTTCCACCAGGGTTTTTAGCTGTGTACTGCAGATTGCCAAAAATAAATAAACCTACTATGATCAATAATAATAAGATCTGCAATGTTTCTTTGATGGTTCTCTGTTGTTTGCGGTTCATATATATTCCAGGTTAATGATATTCCTTATTATAAAAGATAAATATGATTATCACATTTTCTATACTACAGGTAAATTGTCTATTAGACCAGTTTGAAAAAAATTTCGAAAATGTAAAACAGAATTTATTAAAGTTGCCTGAAGCAGAAAAGCACTTAGTAGTATTACCGGAGCTTTGGACAAGTGGTTTTACTGAGAATTTGGATCAAGCAGATACAGCCAATCGGGAAATAATTTCTCGTTTACAATTGATTGCACAAAAAAAGAATTTATTGATTGCAGGAAGTTACATAATTGAAGGGGACGAAGGTTTTTTTAATCAATTAGTGATCGTAAGTCCGGAAGGTCAAATTGCTACTTACAACAAAAATAATCTGTTTCCCCATTTGAATGAATTTACAAATTTCAAACCAGGGAATAATTTATCAATTCTGCATATTTGGAATTTAAAAATTGGAATGGCAATTTGTTATGATTTGAGATTTCCGGAAATTTTCAGAAGTTATGCTTACAATAATGTCGAAATTTGCGTCCTCCCCGCTCAATGGCCACAAAAAAGAATCAATCATTTCAATGTACTGCTACATGCCCGTGCAATTGAAAATCAAACGATCATGGTCTCTGCAAATATTTGTGGAAATATTAATAAAACAGAATTTGGTGGAAACAGTTCAATTATTGATCATTTAGGTGTCATTCAAACAAATTTTGAAAATCACCAAGGGTTCTCATCTTCACAAATTGACATCAATAATGTTTACAAATGGCGCTACGAATTCCCGGTTTTAGAAAACATTCATAATCAATCGAGTAAAGAAATACAAAATTTTTATGTTGACGAATAGTGTCCTTTCAATAATTAGCGGTCAGGGTGTTATTGGCGTGCGGACGCACGCCAATAACACCCGCTTGCCCCGATTTATTGAGATGATACAAAGAATAGTATTATTGATTCTGGTTCGTCATTATGACGGAAAGACTATCCGAATAAATCACTTGCCAACCGTTATTCCCCAATAAATTAATAATGGGTCTATCCTCTTCCAGGAAAACACAATTGATATCATAAAGTTCAAATTTATCCATCCAGGTTTCTTCACCATTAACCATTTCAATCCAATCCTGGATTAGTTTTTCACCATACAAATCAGTTCGACCATCAATATAAATTTTCATTTCTGGTAATTTCCAGGAAATATACCCACCCCACGTATAGGAATTAAGACACCGCAAATCGGTTAATTCTTCCTTTTCTATGGCGGTGATTGCTTCCTTTGGAAAACTCATTTTCTCATAAACATCAAAAATTATGGGAGAACTCAGATAAACAATTTTCCAAGTTGTTACAAACCATAAAAATCCAACAAAAATAAGATTGATAAATTTCGAAAATTTATTATCAGACTTTTTATTAAAATTTTTAATATTATTCAGAATTCCTTTTTCCGGGAGAGAATCCTTGATATACATATCAAAAAAACGTTGCAATTCATTGCTAAGCAAAGGGATTGTAAATATTGCAAAATAAACATAATTTCGTCTGGATATGAAACCAAGTCCACCCAAAACGAGCAATGGAATAATCGTGGCAAATTTATAGCTGGTTCTATTTGCCATGAAGAAAAATACCAATAATAACCACAACCACAAAAATGGTTGTTGATATAACTCATGGAAATTCGGTGATGCCCATTCAGGTATGAGATTTTGCAAAGATGGGAGGTTTATCGTGTTAAATTGCACTTGCCAGATCCCGATTCCATTAGGATTGATCATGACAATCAATGAACAAACAACAATCATTAGTAACCAATATATGAGTGTTTTATATTGATTTTGATTTGATTTCCCTTTAGATAAAAGAAAATCCAAAGCATTACCGGCAAAAATTGTGATGATCAAGATAATACCAATGCTGAAACCCGCATGCAGATTTCCCCAGACTAAAAATAAGATAGGAATTAGTAAGGTTGGGATTTTATCTGAAAAGATCGATTTTTCTGTTAATAAGTACGTTAAAATTGAAAAGAACAATAAAGTCAGTAATTGAGGTCTCGGAGACCAAACGACCGCTGTTGTCATAACACAAAGCAAGATTGTGAATCCGTTACTGATAGGGTTAGATTTAAGCCGAATGAAGACAAAGAAAATGCTGAGCGTTGCAATTATGGTAACACTCAGCATGATACCAATATTCCCAAGTGAATTTTGAATTAAAAAATAGAATACCTGCGAAAGCCAACTATGGTTTACCCAGGGAGATTTAAATACAGTAAATGTTGTCAGATCTTCCAGTATTGGAGAATCGTTCATCAAACTCAATTGTCCAGCACGAATATGCCACCAAAAATCCGAATCCATGGGCACTCTGACAGCCATAAAGAAAACTAACGTAAATATGATGATGTTAAAAAATAATGTTTTTTGTTTCTTACGTTCCAATTCAATTGAATTCATTGGTGATACCCAATTCTTCAGGGGTTATTTTTTTGGAAAGATTGTAAAAAATGTGATAGTCATCGATTTGTTTATATAGATAGTCTATATGGTTTTCCTGGAAAGCAGTCACAAGCAAGACATCAAGTTCCGGATTATTTGATGTGATGTAAAAATAAGAAATTCCATTTTCTATAATGGTATTATATTTTGATATTCGATTGTCACGCTCAGTGTATCGAAGATCCAGATGGTAAGGTAATTTTGGAATAGAGATAATTTTCTCATCACTGACAAATGCTAACGGGTAAGAAATCCAATAATTTGAAAATCCATAATATTCTTCTTTATCGATTAAGAACTGTTGCAATTCATCGATTCTTGAATGATTTACCTGAGCTGGAGAATAAAATTGGGTCGTAATATATGGTTCTTCATTTCCCGATCTCCAGGTGCCATAAATTTGAAATACCAAAGTTAATATCCCCAGAGCATAGATCAGCTTGTTTTTTAATTTGATAGAAGCATATCCAAAAAAAACACACAATGGAAAAACGATCGGAAGAAAATATCTACCGGAAGGATCGATGCCAAATGAGGTAAAAACAAACCCCCCTGCCACAAAAATTATTACTCCAAACAAGGCAACAAATAGTTGAACCTCTTCAAATTTATAATTTCTTATTTTAAAGAATAAGTAAACTGCCAATAACCAGTAAAAAATAACAAACGGAATAAAAATCTTGCCAATTAAATTTACATCCCAGGGTGGCCGCAGACCAAGAATCACTGTGGGTCCAAAAAGAATCAGAGAAATGGTATGTGAAATTGTTTTCTGAAGATAGGATTCGCTTTCGATCGCCACCGCGCTCCCACTTATTTCACGAATTACTGAAGATCCATTAGTCAATAATAATGAATACCAAAATAATGCAGATCCAAGCAAGAAAAAAATTAGTAAAACAATAAATGTAGTGAAAATTTTCTTCTTAGACTTACCTGATTTCATTATTTTCCATGTAACAAATAGAATAGCAGGTATTATCATAGTTAAACTGATTGGATTTGCATATAATCCAATTCCCAGCAGAAAACCCAGTATTCCGATGTTAACAGAATTGATCTTTTTTTGATTTTCACAATCTTTTGATATAAATGCGGCAATGTAAAAACTGATAACGCCCAATAACAAGGCTTCGCCATATCCCCCCAATGAAACTGTTGTATACAGGACTACATTCACTGCAGGAAAAACAAGAAAAATTGAACTTACAAAAGCAATCTTTTTATTTTGAAACGAAATATCTACGAATAAATACGAAAAAATAATGACCAGACCATATAAAATCACCTGTATGAGACGAATAACCCAAATTTTTTCACCGAACAGCAGAAATCCCAAGGCAACCAGATAGGCATCCAGACTACCCATATAAGATTGTCCATAAAAATAAATAAAATTTTCACCGTCTAGAATATGCTTTGCCATCAACCCAACAATAGCTTCATCGGAATTAAATGGAAAAGCATTAATTGACATTAATAGAAATCGAAAAAGAAAGTGAAAAATCAGTAATATAATTATAGAAATGACTTTATTATCAAGAATTTTTGGGATCATGGTAAACTGGCAGTTAAAAAATAAAAGATTATTATATTTAATTTGCGGTATTTTTTCTATTCTATGGATGTTTTTTTATTTCAAAAATCTTGTGATTGTTCCTTTTCATCCCGATGAGTCTACTCAAATATATATGAGCAAAGACGTGGAACTCTTACTCAATCATACAACAGATTTATATTTTCAAGAGACCGTCCAAAATTCTATTGAGCAAAATTATCGTCTACTGGATGCGCCTTTAACGAAATATTTTATAGGGATATTTCGCATTATTTTTAAACTGGAATCTATTCCATTTGATTGGGATTGGTCAAAATCATGGAATGACAATCAGAAGGCTATTCCAGGCGATCAATTATTATTAATATCCAGATTAAGCTCAGCGATTTTTTTCCCATTTTCCATCGTTTTATTTGCGCTTATTGTAAAAGAGGTTTTTAAATCTGATAATTTATCAATCTTTTTATCTTTAATATTATTCGCTTTTAATTCTCTTTTACTTCTTCACACCCGACGGGCCATGGCAGAGTCGTCAATGATTTTCTTTTTGTTGCTTAGCTTGCTAACTTTATCCAAAATTCCTAATAAATGGTTCTTTTTGGCAGCAGTTCCAATCGCGCTTGCAATTAATGCTAAACAAATTCTGATTTTTCTCATCCCTTTAGCAATATTATTATTAATTTGGATTTATAAAAATCAATTTAAAAATTTCATGATGCAATTTATTTTATTTTTTGTACTTTTGGTTGGTGTTTTTTTAATCCTTAATCCAATCGCATGGAAACAGCCGATACAAGTCGCGAAACAAATGGTGAACCAAAGAATTGAATTATCTCGAAATCAAATTGATGCAATTGAAACGGTTTCCCCTGAATTCCTGACCAACTCATTTTCAAAAAGATCAGTTGCATTTATTGCTCAACTTTTTATTCTACAACCAATCCCACAGGAAATCAGTAATTATCAAGAATATCTAAATCAATCGATTGTTGATTATTTTAAGAATCCACTTCATAGGGGTTTTATCAGAAATCTTTTTGGTGGAACGATCTATCTCGTTTTTTTTTTAATTGGTTTTTATAAATCTATTTCATCACTTCCAACCAAATTTAAATTAATTTTCTTAAGTGGTTTCATATTATTCAGTTTTGAAATTTTATTGTCACTGGCATTACCTTTTCAAAGATATTACCTACCTGCTATTCCTTTTACGATTATTTTTGCAATGATTGGTTTACGACAAATTATTAACATAATAAAAAATTCTTCATCTCATTCTCGAATCAAACTTAATCATGAGTAATCAATCAACATAATGACTGAAATCTCTTCAGTGAGAATAGAAACATTATTTTTAAATTTCAACCAATATCCAATTAAACATTAAATCCATTTCTTAGCTTGAATTTTTCGTTCGAGTGCCAAAATGCTAATCCATCTCAATATAGTTATAATAAATACATCAAACATTGGAGGTAGTTATGGATAAATTTATCGTTGAGGGTGGATATTCGTTGAAAGGAGATTTTACTCCCTCAGGTAATAAGAATGCAGCATTACCTTTATTGGCAGCCACATTATTAACTGATGAACCAATTGTTTTACATAATATGCCAAACATTCTGGATGTATTAGCTATGAAGAATCTTCTCGAAAGTCTGGGGGTTTCCATTGAAATTAGAAATAGCAATTCCTGGTATATTCACGCAAAAGATATTTCTTTTAAGAACTTGGATCCTGATTTATGTAGACGAATTCGAGCGTCAATTTTATTAGCCGGGCCTATGGTTGCTCGTTCTGGAAATTTGATCCTCCCACCGCCTGGTGGTGATGTGATCGGCAGAAGAAGGTTAGACACACATATTTTGGCATTAAAAAAACTAGGTGTAGATGTAACATATGATCGCACATTCCATTTTCATGCTAATTATCTTACTGGAGCTGATATTCTTTTAGATGAAGCCAGTGTAACTGCAACTGAAAATGCAATCATGGCTTGCGTGAAAGCCAAAGGTCAATCAACCATCCGTAATGCTGCTTCAGAACCACATATCCAGGAATTGTGCCATTTCCTTAATAAAATGGGGGCTCACATTGATAATATCGGCTCCAACACATTGCATATTGAAGGAGTTGATAATCTACATGGATGTGAATTTACGGTGGGACCAGATTATCTAGAAGTAGTCTCATATATTGGAGCAGCAGCTGTAACCAAAGGGGAAATAACCATTCATAATGCCGGCAACCAATATTTAGATATGATACGTCTTGTTTTCCAAAGGATTGGAGTAATATGGGAAACAAATGGAGATGATTTATTCGTCCCGAAAGACCAGCCTCTATTAATAGAACCTGATCTTGGGAATGCGATTCCGGAAATAAGCGTAATGCCCTGGCCAGCTTTTCCAACTGACCTGATGAGCATTGCAATTGTCGTAGCCATCCAATCAAAGGGATCGATGTTATTTCATGATTGGATGTACCCGAGTCGCATGTATTTTACAGATAAATTAGTCGGGATGGGAGCGCAAATCGTTTTATGCGACCCACACCGGTGTATTGTTCAAGGTCCCTCCCAGTTGTTTTGTGAAAACCTTGAAAGCCCTGATATAAGAGCTGGAATGGCGTTGGTGTTAGCCGCATTATCTGCTAAAGGTATTTCAGTATTACGCAATATTCGTCAAATTGACAGGGGATATGAATCAGTTGAAAAGAAACTATCGCAATTAGGAGCTCACATCTCAAGAGAAGTGTAATTATCTTTATAGTTTTTTTCAAATTGTAGAAATAAAAAAATCCTCTTTAAATTAATCAGAGGATCTTAATTTTGATCGAAATCCTAATCAATTTTCAGAAACCACTTCCAAAAATTGTTCTACCACGTCCCTTAACATACCTTCAGGTAATGCGCCAACCTGCCGATGTGCAATTTTTCCACCACTAACAAATAGCATGGTTGGGATTCCTTGAACGCCAAACCTTGTTGCCCAATCAGGATTCTCATCTGTGTTTACTTTTGTCACCAATAATTTTCCTTCATATTCTTTGGCTAATTTATCCAATATAGGTGCTACCATTCGACAGGGACCACACCATGGTGCCCAAAAATCAACAATTACAGGCATTTCTGACTGTAAAATAACTTTTTCAAATGAAGCATCGGTTACATGTACGGGCTCTGATATCATTTTTACTCCTTAAACCTATTCATAATTATATACTCCCGGAGAGTATACCATAATAAAATAGTTAAATTAAAAATTGTATAAATTTCTTATATTCTCCTATAATCGACAAATCGATAACCTACTCCCCTTTCGGTCAATATATAAATTGGATTAGACGGATCTTTTTCAATTTTTTGCCTTAAATAATTTATATACAATCTGACATAATGGGATTCGTCTCTGTACTCGTAACCCCACACACGAGATAAAATTTGATCGTAGGTCAAAACCCAGCCAGCGTTTTTTACGAGATGATAGAGTAATCGATATTCGGTTGGACGTAATTTAACCAATTCGCCATCCAACCAAATCTCACGTTTAGAGAAATCCAATTTCAGATGTTCATCTACTTCAATAACATCTGGTGAATCAGTTGAACTAGAATCTGTCCGCCGTAACACAGCGCGCACACGACTTACCAATTCACGGGGGCTAAAAGGTTTTGTGACATAATCATCTGCGCCTAACTCCAAACCACGCACTCGATCATCTTCTTCACCTTTAGCGGTTAACATAATAACAGGCACATTGCTGATATCTCTTAACATGCTCAATACTTCAAACCCATCAATATCTGGCATCATAACATCTAGAAGTACCAGGTCAGGTAATGAATCTCGATATTGTTGTAATGCCTGCATCCCACGGTAAGCTTCCACGACTTGAAAACCATCTTGTTCTAAATTAAGTCGAATAAATCGAGCCATGCGCTCTTCATCATCTACAACTAAAATAGTTTTGTTCTTTAAAACATCATCCATTTTTATTCTCTTACAAATGAGATAATTTCATCTTCTTCGACATCCTGGATCAACTCAATAAAAGTTATTCGATGAAACGGCCAGATAACTAAATTGACATTTGGTTCCAGATAATGAACATCTTTCCCGTCTTTTTTTCTTGGATTTTTAAGCATAATGATCTGATCAGACGGTTGTGGCAATTCTTCAACTTCACCCATGATTGGATCTTCATTATTTATATGGACAATTACAGTAATCATTTTATTTACCTTATTTAATTAAAATTTGTATCCTCAATTTACCAAGTGCAATTTGATCATTATGATTGATGGGATAATCAACATGAGGAACAATTTTTTGTCCATTCACCCGAGTACCATTGGATGAACCTAGATCCATTATAGCAACTCGATTTTTATTTAATTTTAGAGCAGCATGTAAACGCGAAACACCCTGTGCATATGCATCAAAAGGAGAAAGATCCACGTCAGGTAGTATAGGTTGTCCTTCAGCTACCCTACCTAAAGTAAATTCAGATCTACCTTCAAGTTGAAGGGTTTGTTTTGCTTCAATCAGGTAAAGGGCTAAATCTGAAGAAATAGCTTGTTTACTGAAAATATCACCATGAGTGGAAATTGAATTTTGTGAATCTTCAACAATTGTCTCGTTTAGATTATCAGTGTTAGTCTTTTTTATGGATTGCGTTGTCAAATAATCTAATGAGATCAATCTCGCTCCACATTCACTACAAAAAAGTGCTCCAGGTAATTCTTTGTGATGGCAATTTGGGCAAACGATCATTTTTCCTCCCTTAAAGGGTCTGGTAACATCAATAAAGATCTTGTTCCGTATTTAATTTTTTTCTTTCCTAATTCAGACATTTGATTGTTGTTTTGTAAATTTTCAACTTCCTGCATGATTGTTTTCGCTAAATCGCGATTTCCTTTACTGATTAAATTAGTTGTTAAGTTTTTTAAACGTCTGGTTGCATTATTATAATTTCCTTCTTTTACATCTTCACGTGCTTTTTCTTGAAGTCGATAAAGTGACAGGCTTGATAAAGCGTTTACGATAACGGGAGGGATTTTTTCTTTCTCAACTTTTGGTAATACTGGTCTTTTGAAATCGTAAAAGTAGCGTTTCATGTAAATTTGATTCGATGGAATTTCAACTTTTATACTCCCATAGGATAATCTAATTTCGTTGATATTTATGGGCAATTCCTCAATAAATAATTCAAAAATAACTCTTAGATGCTGCCCAGAATACAAACTTCCCAAATTAATTTCAGATCGAGTATCTAATCGTGATAAATCCGGGCTCAGCCGAAACGCATAATTTATTCTAACATTAGGATGCAAGTTAAATGAAATTGTTACTGATTTAGAGAAAATAACACTAATATTATGCAATTTTTTCTTTAATGAATCATACAATTCCTGGGATGAATTTACAAATTGTGTTTCCCCCCCCGAAATTGTTGATAAATTATCAAGAAAATCATCGTTCCAGTCCTTCCCAACACCAACTGCCTGGAAAACTATTCCTTCATCACTTGCTTCTTGAACGATCCTGTTGCACTCTTCTTCATCTCCATATGTATGTCCATCAGTTATTAAATACAATAACTTTGGTGAAGTATTTTCTAAATTTCGTAATATAGAAAAACCTTCTTCTAATCCTTTTAAGATTTCAGTTGAACCAGATGCAAAAATTGAGAATATTTTGGCAACCTCGTTTCCGAAATCTTTGACCTTAATAGGAGGTATTACGGTCTCTGCACGATCACTGAACGTAACGATGGATATAAGATCTTCAGGTTTCAACTCATGGACAAGATTAATAATTTCTTTTTTTAACTTATCCATTTTTTCCCCCTGCATGGAAGTTGATTTATCAAGCACAATACACAAATTTATATTCGGAAGGTCCTCTTTCTTAACATTCCTTGTAGAAAAAATATCTAATAATAAATAAAAGGCTTGTGCTTCAGAAATTAATGGAATTATTGATCTGCTGTAATAAGCATTTATTTGAATGGATTTATCTTCAGCTTGTGGATAATCTAAATATTGATTATATTCTTTTCTTTTTTCCTCATTACTTAGAGTTTCATATGCATTTTGAATTTGGATAAATCGTTCCTGCAAATCAAAAGATGTATTGAGGTCAGGATGATGTTTTTTAGCAGAATCAAAATAAGCTTTCCTAATCTCTTCTTGTGTCGCATCAAAAGGTAATCCCAATAAATTATAATAATTCATAGGTTCACAAAATCTTAATTAAGATTACACTGATATTATCTGGACCACCTGCCTTATTTGCGGCATCTACCATTTTTGAACATGAGACTGAGGGATTTTCAAAATTTGTTGCTAATCTAAAAAGTTCTTCGTCCACAACGGTTCCCCATAAACCATCACTACAAATTAGGATGTACCCCGGTTTTGGAATGGTTAAGTTCATTAGGTCAGGTCTAAAAGGCTCTGATTGACCTAATGCTCTATACAATACATTTTTATTTGGATGATTTTTGGCTTCAGTTTCAGATATTTGTCCGAGATCTACTAACCTTTTAACCAATGAATGATCATTCGTTTTAGCTTCAATTCTTCCATCCGGATAAATAAAATACAATCTGCTATCTCCAACATGTCCAATCGTTATTTGATCTCCGAGGATCAACCCGGCTGTTATGGTAGTCCCACCACCAGGAGCTTTTTGCATAACTGCATTTTGAGCCAGCTTTATACCATTTTCTATAATCTCTTGAATACTCTCATTTGGAGGTGTCGTTGAACTTGGATTAAATAATGGAGAATACAGTTTCTGAACGACATAATCACCCAGTGTTTTTGATGCTACACTACTGGCTACTTCTCCATATTCATGTCCCCCCATTCCATCTGCAACAATAAATATACCAAAAGAAATATCTTTGGAACTATTCGCAAAATTTGAATTGAAATAAAATAAGGCATCCTCGTTATGATCTCTTTGTCGACCAACCGACTGACCTACACCAACTAGAATTTGAGAAGGAGTTACAATAGGATCTTCTCTGGTAACAAACTTTAACTGCTCTTCGGACAATGGAGCAGTTTCTACTTTAATGGTTGAGATATTGTTTTTTTTACCAAATAATTTTTTAAAAAAATCTACCATTTTACCCTCCCAGATCAATTGTGCTATGCATATAGTGCGTAAATCAGATGATCACTGGATCCTATATATAAAATATCATTAATAATGACTGGCGATCCGGTAATAAGATCCTCAGTTTTAAATTTCCATCGTAACTGTCCATTTTTTAATTCAAGCGAATAAAGTGTGCCATCCGCAGATCCACAATAAACTGAATTGTTATTAATTATGGGAGAACCACTGACTTGATGATCAGTTTTGAATCTCCAAATTTCCCTGGCGTTACCGGATTCTAAACAATAAATGTGGTTATCAGCCGAACCGAAAACCAGAAAATTTTCAAATTTACAGGGGGATGAAATTGAACCCTTTTCCATCCTAAAACGCCAGACAACCCATCCTGACTTTGCATCCAAAGCATAAAAAGTCGAATCGAGAGATGCAAAATATACCATCCCACCATCCACTATCGGGGATGAAGTAATCGCTTTTTTGGTCTTAAATCTCCAACGCACATGTCCACTAAAATCAAGACAGAAAAAATCACCATATTCATTTCCAAAATAGACATTGTCTCTTGTAATAAAGGGAGTGGTTCGGATAGGAGATCCTGAATCGATCCGCCATGTTATTTTATTAGTGATTAAATTTACTGCGTATAAATAGCCATCATCAGAACCAAAAAATGCATGCCCTTCTGCAATTTTTACTGAGCTCCTAATCGGACCATCCGTTGAAAAAGTCCATAATTCTTTGCCAGTCCAGGCAGAAATACAATACATTTTCTTATCTTCAGATCCAATATAAATATTATTTTCAAAAATTGCTGGTTTCCCAACAATTCCACCATATGTTGGAAATTTCCATATGAGTGATCCATCTGAAGCATCAAGAACGTAAAGATTGTTATCATAACTCCCGCAGTATATTTTTCCATTCTCAAAAGTAACGGATCCACGAATCTCATCCTCACATTTAAATGTCCACAATGGTTTAACGGATTGAGATTCACTCTTTTTGGATATCGGAAGCCTTGATAAAGCACCAGTCTTTTTTGCAACCGATAATAGCGCATTTTTCATATCTGCAACGCTCTGAAATCGCTCTTCAGGATTATATTGAAGGGCAGTATCAATGACAACTTCAAGGTCAAGAGAAACTCTTGAGTTAATTGAACGAATTTTCCTTTCAGAAAAGGAAAACGGTGCTTCCATTCTTGGATCGTGATTTGTTAATAAATGGTGCAAAGTAGCACCGAGAGCATAAATATCCGCAACTGGTGTCGAGTCCCCACGATATTGTTCCGGAGGAGAATAACCTTCGGTTCCGATCATTGTCCCTTTCTGTCCTGTTTTGAAGTTTTTCGCAATGCCAAAATCAACAAGGACAACTCTACCTTGTTGATTAATCATCACATTGCTTGGCTTCATATCTCTGAAAATGATGGGGTCTGGTTTGTATGAATGTAAATACTCCAACACGTCACATAATTCTATGGCCCATATAGTGACATTATCTTCATGTAAAGGACCTTTATTTTCCTGGAGTATTGCTTCTAAATCTTTTCCATGAACATATTCCAGCACTAAGTATGATCGCTCGTCAATAGAAAAAAAATCAAAAATTTGAGGGATCGCAACATGATTGAGTGTCACTAAAATATTTGCTTCACGCTCAAAATTTTGAATAATGGTTTGCCGAACCAAAGGGTCTGGCGCATTATTTATCATTTCCTTAACTGCGACTAATTTAATCACATTTGGAAAATGCAAATCTCTAGCACGATAAACCGATCCCATTCCTCCGATACCGATTACATCCTGGATTTGGTATCGATTGAAAAGTACGATTCCCGATTCCAATTGTTTTACTGCGTTTGATGTTGATGAATTAAAACTGGAAGTAATCCGTCGTGTTTCCAGTTTTTCCTCCTAAAAGAACCTGATTTTAATATGAAAATGATTATAAACATCAATGTTAAGAAATGCAACCTTCATAATTGCATCAATTTGTATTATTCGAAGTTAGACAAATCGCTTTCAGAATAAGATATCTGTTACTTTTGCTTGATAGCGAAATATCCTAAAATGAGGAAAATGCTATTCAGGGAGAAAGAACATAATGTTTGACAATTTTTTGGAAGCTGAAGAATTCATAAAATTAAAACAAATTCGAATGGTTGATCTAAAATTCTGCGATCTATGGGGAAAATGGCATCATGTAACCATCTCTACTAACGAATTTAATGCCAATTTGATGGAAAATGGCATTGGATTCGATGGATCTAGTGTTGGTTTCTTGAACGTCCAATCTGGAGATATGGCACTCATTCCTGATTTGTCAACAGCTTTTATTGATATTTTCTGGGATATTCCAACTCTCAGTTTTATCTGTAACACAGTGGAAGCTGATACAAAAGTGCTTTTCCGAGATGAGCCTAGAGAAATAACAAGAAAAGCAGAAAAATATTTACAGGAAACTCAAATCGCTGATAAAAGTATTTGGGGTCCAGAGTTCGAGTTTTACATTTTCAATGAAGTTTCATTTCAAAATTCCAAAAATGAATCCCGATACTTTTTAAATTCCGAAGAAGGACTTTGGAATTCAAATAAAATTGGAAACGGAAATGTTAATCCTTATCACGGAGGTTACCACGCAATTCCACCCAAAGATCGTTATTTTTCTGTTAGAGCAAAGATGGCTGACAATCTCGAAAAAATGGGAGTACCTTTTAAATATCACCACCATGAAGTAGGGGGTCCAGGTCAACAAGAAATAGAAACAACTCTTTTAGGAATTCTTAAAGCTGGTGATACTTCCATGCTTATTAAATACATCACAAAGATGACTGCTTTTCAGGAAAATCTCTCCATCACATTTCTTCCTAAACCTCTTTTTGGAGAAGCAGGCAATGGAATGCACTTTCACCAACAAATCAGAAAAGGTAAAACCAACATTTTTTATGACCCGGAGTCAGAGAACCTTTTGAGTGAAACTGCTTTATTTTACATCGGTGGTTTACTCTATCATGCACCTGCTCTGCTTGCATTCACAAACCCAAGCACGAACAGTTATCGGAGACTCGTTCCTGGCTACGAAGCACCTGTGAACGCTTTCTTTTCCCGCGGAAACAGAAGTGCCGCTATACGAATTCCTAAATATGCCACCAATCCGGATGAAGTCAGATTTGAATTTCGTCCTCCAGATGCAACCTGTAATCCATATTTAGCCATGGCAGCTATGCTTATGGCGGGGATTGATGGGATAATCCACAAAATTAGTCCAAAGGAAAATGGATTTGGACCATATGATGAAGATATTTTTTCGTGGACTCAAGAAGAAAGGAATAAAATCAAAAAATTACCCTCCACTCTTGAAGAAGCATTAATTTCTCTGGATAAGGATCATGATTTTTTGGTTAAGAACGATGTTTTTTCTAAAAATTTGATTGATTTATGGATTTCTAAAAAGATGGGTGAATACAAAGAAGTGCAAATTCGTCCACATCCTTATGAAATTGAAACTTATTATGATTTTTAGTGGATTGATAGTATCTAACTTCTATTAATCCTACAATCTTCACAATCACATAATGCCCTTAAATATTGCCATGTGTAAATACCATAATGGTGACCATCTGACCACATGATAGATACCCCATAACTGCCCACCAAATCCAGCTTCTCGATCTCAGTCATTTTTGAAATTGGTAGTGCAAGTTCAAAAACATTAGAATCAGGTTCAGGGCTCATGTTCTCATGTCCTCCTCTGCAGGTTGCACAAGGACAGGCAGCTCTTAATAATCCAAAAACTATACACGTTTTGTGGTTGTCATTCCAATCAATGTATAAAAATCGTTCTTTTTTATCTAATTTTATTTTTAATGGTGATAATTTATTAACCTGCATTGAAACCTCTCTATGGTACTGTAACTAACTGCAAGTATTCATCGACAGACCAGCCATTTCTGTTCTTATCGTAAGGAGCTTCGAGGTACCACCAGATAAATCCGTCCGCTTCGACAGGACCATCGATTACTTCAAAAACTTCTGCATCCATCCCAATAAAATTGACACTGAAGGATCTACCAGGTTCAGATCTGAGTCTCAATCCATCCCCAGATGTCCCTGTGATCTGAACGAATTCTCCTAATTTGAACTTGTAATTATTTTCAATCGTTTCAGTTATTTCCATGGTAGGTGTTGGGAAAATCGTTAATCCAACGATTGGAGTCGATGTCGGTGCTGGTATAACTGTAATTAAAGCGATCTTTTCATCCAATATTTGTTTGTTTGGAAGAAATATCAAAAAAATAAAAACAGCACACAGGACAAGAATGGTAATCACAAATCCTATAATTAGTGGCAGCCAATTTTTCTTCATTTAATAACTTCCTAAAAAAATAAAAATTTTGTGTACATTCATAAAACACGTGTCAATTAACTTCCATTCATTTTAATCGATTTTTAAAATGGATTTCACCCCTATGTTATAATCGCTACAAATAATATGACTGAAAATCTTAATCCGGCGATACCAATCCTTGCGAATAGATATCAATTACTCCAGACATTAGGATCCGGAGGCATGGCAGTTGTTTACCGTGCAAAGGATTTGAATCTGGAAAGATATGTTGCGGTAAAAATATTACGACCGGATTTTTCAAAAGATGAGGGGTTTCGAAAACGGTTTCATCAGGAAGCAAAAGCAGCTGCTAATCTTTCACATCCTAATATTGTGACGGTTCATGATTTTGGTTTAGATGGCGAACGTTTATTTATCATTATGGAATATGTACCCGGAACAAATTTAAAATCCATGATTCGTGAACAGCAAGTTATACCAACAGATAAAGCTCTCGACTTAATAATTCAGGCTGCTCAAGGCATTGGCTATGCCCATAGAGCGGGATTAATCCACTGCGATATCAAACCTCACAATATGCTTGTCTCTCCTGATGGAAGATTAAAAGTCACGGACTTCGGAATTGCACGAGCATTAACAACCATTCTGCCTGATGAAAAAAACGCTTATGTGTGGGGTTCTCCTCAATATCTCTCGCCGGAACAAGCTGAAGGGTTTCCTCCTTCTCCCGCTTCAGATGTGTATTCATTAGGAATCGTTCTTTATGAAATGGTAACTGGGAAATTACCGTTTTTCTCAAAGGATGCAACCGAATTAACACGCATGCACAAAGAAGTGTTGCCTGTTTCTACACGAAATTTTAATCCCGAAGTTCCACTCACGCTTGACCAAATTATTCTCAAAGTTCTTTCAAAAGAACAAACAAGTCGATATCGTACTGCTGATCAATTTGGAAGAGTATTGGAAAATTTGAAAGAATCTTACAAAATCAATGCGCAAAACAATCAAATTTCTGCCTTGCTTGACTCTTCTTCTGTTGAGAAAAAATCAAAAATCAGTTCGAACCTTTCGACCGTCGAGAAAAAACAATCTGGCACTTTTGATTGGAAAACAGCTCTTTTAGCATTATTAGCGTTTCTTTTAGCAGGTGGATTGATCCCCTTCTGGCTTTATATTTGGTTTTCATTAAATTCTGGCAGGTAAATTTCGAATGATTATTTCCTCATCCATAATTTCATTAGATTTTCTATCTTTTGAAGAAGAGTTGAAAAAAACAGAACGAGCAGGAGTTGATTGGTTGCATATTGATGTGATGGATGGGCAATTTGTTCCAAACATAACCATTGGTTCAATGTTCTTGCCGTTTTGTAAAAAAGCAACCAATTTACCATTGGATGTACATTTGATGATTAACCAACCTGAAAGGCATATTGAAGCTTTTGCAAAAGCTGGGGCTGACTACATCAGTATTCATATTGAGAATAATCCAAATGTTTTACGTACGATTCAACAAATCAAAGAATTGGGTTGTAAAGCTGGTATCGTATTGAATCCCGGCTCACCTACAGAATCAATTGAGGAGGTCCTGCCATTTATTGATTTGGTATTGGTAATGTCTGTAAATCCAGGATTTTCCGGTCAAAAATTTCTTCCAGAGATGTTGCCAAAAATAAAAAAAATTCGAAAATTGATTGACCTATCTGCACAAAAAATCTTATTGCAGGTTGATGGAGGCATCAATAAAGATACGATCAAATCTGTAATCGAAGCAGGTGCAGATGTTATTGTCGCAGCAACTGCTATTTATGATTATCCCCAGGGAATTAAGGCTGGCGTTGATGCATTACGAAATTATTAGATTAAACAAAAATCACGGGATTAACCGCGACTTTCGTTTTGTTGGCAATTCAATAAGTGGACTAATTTACAGATTTAACCATTGTTCGGATGCATCGAGTACAAAGTACTTTCTGAACTTTCCGGCCACCTTCAAAAACAGAAACCTTTTGCAAATTGGGTTTAAATTTCCGGTTGGTAGCACGCATGGAAAAACTGCGGTTATGACCAAAAGTTGTTGCCTTTCCACATTTCTCACATTTTGCCATAATAAAGGATCCTTTCACCAATGAGTGCTAATTTTTCATCAACTATATTGTTCTTTACACAACAATCTGATATATTACCACACACCGTATCTTTTTTCAAGATTCGTGTTTTTGTTAGGGAGATTACTTATGAAAGAGATAAAAAATCCAATGGGTAATATTTATGTTTCACACCGAGCCATCTCGACGATTGCTCACCAATCAGCCATAGAATCGTATGGTGTGGTGGGCTTGGCTGCTAAGAATTTCGCAGAAGGAATTGCCCAGGCAATCGTCAAGGACCCAAGCATGGGAGTAGATGTCAGATATGATGGTAATAGTATTGAGATCGATCTTTTTATCGTTGTTGAATATGGCACTCGAATAAAGATGGTAGCCGAATCAGTTAGCAATAATGTCCGTTATCGGGTTGAAAAAACCATTGGTATTCCAGTTGAGAAAGTAAACGTGCACATTCGCGCATTGCGAATAAGTGATACGGATTAACTTCTTATATTAGAATACCTATTTCACTAGGAGAATTATGAATCAAGAACTCAAGACTTTTAAATCCGTTGACGGTCAACTTTTTAAATTACTAATTGAGGCTGGCTTAAATTGGCTTAGAACAAATCAACAACTGGTCAACTCTTTAAATGTTTTTCCAGTTCCTGACGGCGATACAGGAACAAATATGCTATTAACAATGCAAGCTGCATATAATGAAATCCAAAATTCCGGAGAGAAAAAAATATCCAAAATTGCTCATTCAGTCGCCCAGGGAGCTTTGATGGGCGCTCGTGGGAATTCCGGAGTTATACTCTCCCAGATTTGGAGAGGTTTTTCTCGCGCATTGGACAACCATGATGCAATGAATTTATCTGATTTTTCAAAAGCACTTATAGAGGCAAAGAATACTGCTTATAAAGGCGTTGTTCGACCTGTTGAAGGGACAATATTAACTGTAGCAAAAGATATTTCTATTGCTAGTGAAGAAGTAATTACCAAAACGGAAGATTTAGAAGAGTTTCTAGATTTTATTGTAAAAGAAGCGGACAAATCAGTTCAATATACACCTGAACTATTACCTATTCTTAAACAAGCCGGAGTTGTTGATTCTGGTGGAAAAGGCTTGTTTTTCATTCTTGAGGGTTTCCTTAAATATCTTCGTGGGGAATCTCTTGAAGCCAGCACGGCTAAATTGGTACAACCAATTGCGTTAATGAATGGCGGTGATATGGAAGAAATAGAACCCGGACAGGATTTTGAAGTTATAGTAGATTTTCGACCTTCCGACCCCCTTAACCTGGATATTTTCTATTCAGACTTAACTGAAATGGGAACATCTATACAGGTTGGGGAAGGAGATGGGATGTACAGGATGCATATTCATGTACCCACCGAAAATCGATATCTTCCTATAGACTACACAATGAAATTAGGCACAATAACAAAAGTTTATATGGAAAATTTAATTGATCAGATGGAACAAAAAGAATCAAGCCAACAAAAGCAACTGGATTTGATGCCCGTGGAACCAGATCAGGTAGCAGTTGTGGCAGTATCCCCGGGATTTGGTCTTTCACAAATTTTTGCCAGTTTAGGTGCGGCTGCGATTGTTCAGGGTGGACAAACTATGAATCCCAGTACGGAAGAGATTTTACATTCATTTGAAAATCTCCCCACAGATAAAGTAATTATTCTCCCCAACAATAAAAATATTTTCCTTGCTGCAAAATCTGCCAAAGAGGCTACCGTAAAGCATGTTGAAGTATTGCCATGTAAAACAATCCCCCAGGGGCTGTCTGCAATGTTACGTTTGGATCCATTTGGTGATATTGATGAAATATTCGAGGAGATGAACGAAGCAATTACAGAAGTTGACACAGGTGAGATAACAGTAGCAACCAGATCGGTAGAGATCAACGGTGTAAATGTTCAAGAAGGTGAAGCAATCGCTTTATTCAATTCTGAATTAATCGCCTCCTCACCCTCTATTGAAAGTGCCTGCTTTGAAATTCTCAAACGCGTGGATTTAGATGAAAGAGAAAGACTGACATTATTTTATGGTTCGGATATTTCGAAACAAGACGTCAACTTGATTATTGACCACATCAGAGAAAAATATCCTCAATTCGAGATTGAAATTCACGAAGGTGGACAACCTCACTATCAATTCATCATCGCAATTGAGTGAATATGTCCAAAATCGCCGTCATTACCGATAGCACAGCTCAGTTTCCAAATCCGAGTTTCCAGGGAAAAGACCTGGTCAGGATTATTCCTCTTGATATTGTCATTAATGACTCCATCATCAAAGAAGGTACCGGGGTAAAAACAGCTGACTTACCACTGTCGCCTTCTAATGAAAGAAAAACTAAATTACTTGTTCCCTCACCAGCAGAAATCGCTGAGCAATTTGTTGTATTGCTTAAAAAATTTAATGAATTATTGGTAATCACAAATTCAGCAAATTTATCAGCATTCTATCAAAATTCTATTGAAGCTGTGAAATTAATTCAGGGAGAAACAACGATACAAGTAGTGAATTCACAAACAATTGCTACTGGTTTAGGGATGATTGTTCAAGCAGCAACAGAAATTATCAGTACAGGAGCATCATTAACCGAAGCAGATCGCCATGTACGCCAATTAATCCCTCATATTTATACTTTATTTTGCACGCCTTGTATGAAATATTTATATAATATTGACATTCTTGAATACTCCCAGGCAGTGATAGGAGAAATGTTAAATCTGCATCCCATTTTTACCTTAGAAGAAGGTTATCCTCAGGCTATTTGTAAGGTCAGAAACTTCAGGCATGCACAGGATTATTTTCAGGAATTTATTGAAGAATATGATGACCTTATTCATATCTCATTATTAAAGGGTATCAATACACAAGGTATAGATAATCGAATTTTGAAATTATTTGTGCAGGAAAATTTTCCAGATACTCCATTTAGTGAACATAGAATAAATCCATTTTTAGGGGCAATTTTTGGTCCAAAAACCTTAGGTTTAATAATTTTTGAGAGACCTTATTCACTATCCGGTTGACAACTTATGTAAATGTTTGCATCTATTGAAAAATTAACTAAATTCTTGCTATTAGAAATCGACCGACAATATGATAATCGTTCGGTTTTTGGTGGATTAGAAAAGATTTGTGCAGGATGGAAAACAGAGGCTCTTATACAAGGAGCTCCGACAGATCTAATTAACGAAATATGCGAAATTTTAGCAAATTATCCTTTCTTAGATCAAACAGGTAGAAAAGACTCGATCAAAAAGATCTTTGAGATCTTAAAACATACAGGTAATTTGGAAAAAAATCCTAATTTAAAGTATGCCGAATTTTTCATTACAAAAAAAGACTTATCCGATGAAAAGATTCATGAAGAACCGGAAACAAAAAAAGAATTTTCTAATCAAAATTTGTTTGATTTAGAAAAAGCGTTATCCAATCCCGTTATCAAAATTCCAGGCATCGGAAAATTTCGTGCGGATGCACTATCCAGGTTGGGAATATTAACAATTAAAGACTTAATTTATTTTTTTCCAAGAAAACACGAAGATTTCAGTAATCTCATGACAATAAACCAACTAAAGTTTTCTGAAAAAGTATCAGTCGCAGCTATAGTAAAAAGTATTCACACCAGAAATATAAAAGGCGGAAAACAGAAAATTACAGAGGTTATTGTAGAGGATGAAACCGGAAGTCTGCGCATAACATTTTTCAATCAACCTTTTCTCGAAAAATCGATCAAACCTGGCATTCGAATTATGGTTTCCGGAAAAGTTGACATGTACATGGGTAGATATGCGTTAACCAATCCTGAATGGATTGAATTAGAACGTGGAGGCGTAACTCTTAATCGTCTTTTTCCTTATTATTCATTAACAAAAAATATCACACAGAAATGGCTAAGAGAAACCATCTCCAATCAAATTAGTTTATGGGTCCCAAAAATATCCGATTTTTTTAGTTCTGAATTCTTATCCAAAGCGAATATTTTAGACCTCCCAACAGCCCTTAAAAATATCCATTTTCCTGAAAATTTTGAGCTTAAAAGATTGTCAGAAGAACGCTTTTCTTTCCAGGACACCTTCTTTTTACACCTGGCTATGCTTCAACAAAAGAAAAATTGGCAAAAAGTCGCAGCAAAGAAAATCAAATTCGATAACAAATTATTAGAAGAACTGATCGATAATTTGCCATATTCATTAACAAACGCTCAAAAAATATGTATATCTGAAATCCAGTCGGATTTAGAATCAGGTGTTCCCATGAGCCGGCTTGTTCAGGGAGATGTAGGATCAGGAAAAACGATTGTCGCTGCCATTATCATAGCTGGAATCGTTAATAATGGTTTTCAATCAGCAGTTATGGCACCGACAGGTATTCTTGCAGACCAACTATACACAAATATTCGCTCATTTCTTCTTGAAAACAATATTATTTCTCAGGACGAAATTTGTTATCTATCAGGTGATACTTCTGAAAAAGAAAAAAATACCATCAAGGAAAATCTAAAATCTGGATTAATTAAAGTGGCTGTAGGCACTCATGCGCTGATTGAAGAACCCATTGAATTTAAAAATCTGGAATTTGTGGTTATCGACGAACAACATCGCTTTGGTGTCATGCAGAGAAAAAAAATCAGATCAAAAGGTTCATCTTCACATCTCCTGGTAATGACAGCCACGCCAATTCCACGAACGCTCGCATTAACAATTTTTGGTGACCTGGATTTATCAATCATAGATGAAATTCCTCCAGGAAGAAAAGAGATTAAAACTCTCATCATAAATCCACAAAAAAAATCAGAAGCATTTACTTTTATCCAGCAACTTGTCCATGAAGGTTCTCAAGCATTTATTGTTTATCCCCTGATCGAATCGGATGACGAGGAAATGACCGGTACGAATGCTGCGGTAAATGAATACAACCACTTAAAAAAAGAAGTTTTTTCTGATTTATCCATTGGTTTATTACATGGAAGAATGAAATCAGAAGAAAAAGAAAAAGTGATGATGAATTTTCGTACAGGAATTTACCAAATTCTCGTAACTACGACTGTGATTGAGGTTGGCGTGGATGTGCCAAATGCAGCCATTATGATGATCGAAGGAGCCAATCGATTTGGATTATCTCAACTTCATCAATTACGTGGAAGGGTTGGTAGAGGTAATCAACAATCTTACTGTTTATTAATACCTGAAACAGAAGATGCAATCGAAAATGAACGACTTAAAGCAATGGTTTCTACAAATGATGGATTTAAACTGGCTGAAATTGATTTGTCTCAAAGGGGTCCAGGAGATTTTATAGGTATTCGACAATCTGGCTATAAAGAAATACGATTTTCAAATATAATGAATGTTAAACTAATAGAAAAAGCAAGATCATTAGCAAAAGAAGTATTAGAAAATGATCCTGATTTTATTAATGAAGATAGCCACTTATATAAGATAATAATGTCAGAATACTGGCAGAAAATGATTGGAGAAAAAAACTAAACATGGTAAGAGCCCTATTTCCTGGTACTTTTGATCCTATACATTGTGGTCATATTGACATTGCAACCAGAGCTTCAAAAATATTCGATGAATTGGTTGTGGCTGTGTATGATCGACCATTGAAAAATCTGCTCTTTTCTCCAGAAGAAAGACTTTCGCTAACGAAAGAATCTTTAGCTGACATTGAAAATATAAAAGTGGTCGGCTACAGTGGGTTAACGGTTGCCTTTGCCAGAGAAATAAACGCCAAAGTAATTGTCCGAGGATTGAGAGTAATTTCCGACTTTGAACACGAATTCCGGATGGCACTCGCGAATAAGCACCTTGCCCCGGATATTGAAGTGGCTGCTCTCATAACGAACGAAAAATATACCTTTCTATCATCATCAACAGTGCGTGAAATCGCATCCTTAGGTGGGGATTATTCCCGCATGGTACCAAAAATAGTTAAATCAGCTCTGGATAGACGATTACTTGAATTAGGTGAAGACCAAACCATTGTTCAACCAACCTATTTGCGTGATTAATTTTTTCGATTATTAGATTTGATATTGCTTGGAGGATTTATGGACATTTTACATCTGGTAGACCGACTGGAAGAACTATTCAACGAGAGCCGTCCATTGCCCATGATGCGTAAGGTTGTTGTTGATGAAGATAAAATGTTAAGCATTATTGATCAAATGCGCGTTTCCATTCCTGAAGAGATAAAAAAAGCGCAACAATTGTTAGCCCAACGAGACCGGCTTATTGCTCAGGGACAGGAAGAGGCAAATCGTACCCTGCAATTGGCAAGAGAAAAAGCCAGCCAGTTGGTTGAAAAAGATGCAATTATTCAAAGTGCTCAAGTGCGGGCCAACCAGATCATTGAACAGGCAAAACAGGAAAGCGAAATCAATCGTATTGAAGCTGACCAATACATTATTACCTCACTTTCGGATTTAGAGAAAGAATTAGAAGTATTACTCGTCCAGGTCAAAAATGGTATTAAAGCACTCCAAAATATCTCAAAACCACCATCTGGTTAAATCTTAATTTTCTTTTGGTTTCCTGGCTGGTTTTTCCTTTATAATTTTTGGATCAGCAGGTAATAAAACTTCTTCAATAACCTCATCCATATGTTTTACAAGAACAATGTTTAATTGTTTTCGTACTTTCTTAGATAAATCAACAAGATCCTTTTCATTTTTCACGGGAATAAATATTTTTGTTATGCCAGCACGATGAGCAGCCAGGATCTTTTCTCTTATTCCACCGACTGGAAGTATCCTTCCCCGAAGGGTTATTTCTCCAGTTAACGCAACATCTCGACGAACTTTTCGATTTGTAACAGCGGAAATCAACGCACTCGCAATTGTTATGCCTGCACTCGGACCATCTTTTGGAATTCCACCTTCTGGAATGTGTATATGAACATCAACATTTTCAAAAATTTCCGCATCCACACCTAAAACATCAGCTTTGGATTTCATGTAGGATAACGCAGCTTGAGCGGATTCCTGCATCACCTCACCTATCTGACCAGTGATTTGAAGATTTCCCTTTCCATCTACAATTAAAACTTCCACTGGCATAATGTCACCACCACTTTCCGTCCATGCCATGGCTGTGGCTACGCCAATTTCATCTTCATGCTCAGCTTCCAGATCAAAAATTTGCTGTGGACCTAAAAATCTCTCAATATGATGAGATTCTATTTTTGTCGGGAAGCTTTTACCTTCGGTTTTTAATCGAGCAATTTTCCTACAAATTCGTCCAATTTCGCGTTCAAGATTTCTCACACCTGCTTCGTACGTGTAATTTCTAATGATTTGTCGAATGGAACCTTCAGGAAATTGTACATTCAGGTCCTCAATCCCCGTTTCATGCAACTGTCTTGGAATTAAGAACTGTTTTGAAATCATAACTTTCTCATCTTCAATATAACTGGAAAATTCAATCACTTCCATTCGGTCCAACAATGCTGATGGTATTGAGAGCGTAGTGTTTGCAGTTGTGATAAACAAAACCCTGGATAAATCATAATCGAGTTCAAGATAATGATCTGAATATTCTTTATTTTGTTCAGGATCCAATACTTCCAATAATGCAGCAGATGGATCCCCCCTGAAATCAGAACCTAATTTATCTATTTCATCCAGCATAAACAGAGGATTGATAGTCCCGGCTTTTTTCATTGTCTGCAGCACCCGACCAGGCAAAGCACCAATATAAGTTCTTCTATGACCTCGGATTTCTGCCTCATCGCGAATACCACCTAAAGAAACTCTTACAAACTTCTTTCCCAATGCTTCAGATATTGATCGTCCCAATGACGTTTTTCCGGTTCCAGGTGAGCCAACAAAACATAATATGGGTTGCTTTGAATCTTGAGGTTTTAATTTTTGGACTGCAATAAATTCAAGTATTCTGTCCTTTACTTTTCCTAATCCATAATGGTTTTTTTCTAAAACCTGGTTTGCATGTTGTACATCCAGATTATCATCAGTAGCTTCATACCAGGGTAAATCCAGAATCCAATCAATATAACTCCGAATGATCCCAGTTTCAGGCGACATAGGCGGCATTTGCAAGAGTCGATCTATTTCCTTATTTACCACAAATTTTGCATCGTCAGGTAATTTTTTGTTTTTCACTTTCTCCCTTAGTTCAGAGAGCTCATTGATAAATAGATCATTTTCACCTAATTCTGCCTGTATCGCTTTCAATTGTTCACGCAAATAATATTCTCTTTGCGTTTTGTCAACTTCGTTTTGGATCTTCGCCTGAATTTCGTCTTCCAATTCCAACACATCCAATTCCTGCGCTAGAATTCTATTCAATAATTTCAATCTTTCTCTCGGATTAACTTCAATAATTAATTTACGACGATCAATTGGGCTGATCGTAATGGCAGAAGAGATCATATCCGTTAGCCAGGAAGGATCCTGAATATTCGTAGCAAATAATTGTGCTTCATCTGATAAGCTTTTATCTAAATGAACACATTTAATAAATAAATCTTTACTGATGCGCATCAAAGCTTTTATATGACGATCATTCGTTACTTTTTCAGTGATGACCCGAACTCGCACTTTGATATAGGGATCTTCCTGTACAACTGCCAGAATTTCCACCCGCCTTCTTCCCTGAATTAGAGCAGAGTAATCACCTTCTGGAAGGGACATTATTTTTCCAACAGAAATTTCTGTACCTATTGGTAAAAAGTCAAAACTCTCTTCTGGTTGATTTTCATGATCAACAACATAAATTGCTACAAGCGTTTCAAATTTCTTAAGTGCAGATTGAATCGCGCTGTAATTGAGGCCAGCATCTATCAAGATTGGTGTCATCATGCGTGGAAAAACAATTAAATCTCGAACGATAATCGCAGCACACTCAAATTCACCATTTTCGTCCGGTTCAAAATTTGGAAATTGGTAAAACTCATCAGATCTATATTTATAAGGAATATCAAAATCGTCTTGATTATCTAAGAACCAATTCTCACTCATCATTGGTTACCTTTCATCTCTATTTTTTGTAAATCAAACCAAACATCTCTCATTCCACCCGCGACAAAAATACTTCCAGCCACTAAAATGAGATTTTCTTTTCCTGCCAGTTTAAGCGCCTGGTCAAATGCCTCTTCGAGAGATTGCGTAGGAATTGCGCGAACACCCATCTGATTGACTTTAATGACCAAATCCTCAGGAGATATCGCTCTGGGGTGAATTGATTTTGTAGTAATCACGATCTTTACTCTTGGTAATAACTCTACCAACATTCCATCAATATCTTTATCTTCTGAAGCACCAAAAACTAGAACGACTGGGATACCTGGGAAATAATCATCAACTGCGTTGCGCAATCGTAAAGCTGATTCGCGATTATGGGCAGAATCGATGACGATAAATGGCCGACGATTAATAACTTCAAATCTTCCAGGCCAAACCACATTGGCAAACCCCTTTCGTATGCTATCATCTGAGATCTTTAATCCGTTTTGTCTGAGAACTGTCAATGTCGTAAAGGCAGTAGCTGCATTTTGGACCTGGTGAAAACCTAACAGAGGTATATGAAATTTTGTAGGTTCCCAGTCCTCTCGCCCAGCACTTTCGATGAATGCATTTACAGCGATTTGATCCTCTTTTGGCCACACAAAGAAATTTTGACCACTGAGTGATTTAGCTGCTTGTGCGTATAAATAATCTTTTCCCACCTGAAATAATGGAGAGTTTCTTTCTTCTGCGATTTTCTTAAGCACCAAAATTGCTTCATCTTTTTGAGGTGCAACGACTACCGGCGTATTGTTCTTAATAATCCCACCTTTTTCATAAGCAATCTTTGCCAGAGTATCACCCAGAACATTGATATGATCTAAAGATAAGGATGTAATGACAGAAACTAACGGAGAAACTACATTGGTTGCATCCAGTCTTCCACCTAAACCAACTTCAATTACTGCATAGTCAACATGCTTATTCATAAAATAGATAAATGCCATGGCAGTCATCAATTCAAAAGTAGTAATTTCAGCAACAAATGGAATTTTTGATTTCATTAGATCAACAATAGCAACCATTTCTTCATGCTTCATAGGGACAAAATCGACCTGAATTCTTTCGCAAAAGTCATGTAAATGGGGAGATGTGTAAAAACCAACTTTATAACCTTGTTCATATAACGCATGGGCAATGAGAGCAGATGTAGATCCTTTTCCTTTTGTTCCGGCCACATGAATCACAGGATATTTTTTGTGGGGATTATCAAATAATTCCATAAATTTGTGCATTCGATCTAAATTAAACTTATCTTCGGTGTATCGCATATTTCTTGTCATGCTGTAATCGATAAATGTGTATAAATAATCCAACGCTTCTTGATATTTCGTTTCGATATCCATTGATACTCCCACAACATAAGGTAGAGTTGAATTCTACTAAACGCAATTTAATTATGCAAGTACAATTTAATTAATCCTGATTCCTAGGATGATGAGATATTATGGCTCTTTGTTATATTGAAATAAAAATTGATATACCTTTCGCTCAAAATCTTAAAGATAAACGTAGCATTTTGACATCGATTACTTCACGGATATCCAAAAAATTTAATGTATCCATCGCAGAAATTGACTTTAATGATGTCTGGAAATCTGCAAAATTAGGGATGGCAATTATCTCACAAAATGGTAGGGTTTTTGATTCAATGATAGAAAGTATCATCGAATATATTGAGACTACATATCCGGAAATTCGAGTATCAATAACTCATAAAGAATTGTTATAAGGAGAAAAAACATGGATTTGTTATTAGATGGCAAGATAATTTTTATTGCAGGATCCAGTCAAGGGCTTGGGTATGCAATGGCTGAAACTTTAATAAACGAGAAAGCTGTTGTGGTAATCAATGGACGAAATAAGGAGAAGCTAGATAAAGCGGCAGAGAAATTAACCCAAAAAACAAATGGCTCCATTTATCCATTTGCTGGTGATGTAACAGAATTAAATTTTCCTTCCAAATTGTTTGAATTTATAGCATCAAAATTTGGAAAACTAGATGTACTCATCACCAATTCTGGAGGTCCAGCACCTGGAGCGTTCGAATCAATTAATGATGAAACCTGGTATAAGACCTTTGAATTATCATTTCTCAGTCATGTGAGACTGATTCGAGCAATGCTGCCTTTACTCCGAATTTCTGAAACCGCCAACGTACTGACAGTTACTTCATATTCCGTTAAACAGCCAATTCCAAATCTGATACTATCCAATTCAATACGAGCGGCAACAATCGGACTCACAAAAACATTAGCGCTGGAATTAGGGGAAGAAGGCATCCGATTTAACTCGATCTTGCCAGGATGGACTAAAACCGAAAGAGTAAAAATATTAATGGAAAACCGTGCTCAAATAAATAATTCTTCGGTGGAGGATGAAATAGCGAAACAAGCTTCTGAATGTCCATTAGGGAGGATGGCAGAACCAGAAGAATTTGCGAATGTAGCAGCCTTTCTCGTATCCCCAAGAGCATCTTACCTGACAGGTACAATGCTTTCAGTTGATGGTGGGATGGTAAAAGGAATTCTATAATGGTTTCATTTTCAAGTACAATTGGGAAATTGCATTGTCAATGAATCATTGTAGGAGAAGATTTGAACCAGGAAAAATCATTATTAAATCAACTAGAAAGAATTCTACCCCTTGTTGAAAAACCAGGCAGATATGTAGGCGGTGAATACAATTCTGTTGTTAAAAATTGGGACGAAGTTTCAACAAAGATAGCCCTGGTCTTTCCTGACATTTATGATATTGGATTATCCAATTTGGGATTGCAAATCCTTTATGAGAATATCAATCAACGGGGAGATTGCCTGGCAGAACGGGCATACTCACCCTGGCAAGATATGGAAGATTTACTCAGAAAAAATGAAATTCCTTTGTATTCGTTGGAAACTAAAACTCCATTAAGAGATTTCGATATTTTGGGGTTTACGCTACCATATGAAACCCTTTACACAAACACCCTGAATCTATTGAATCTGAGTCAAATTCCGATTCGTTCAGAGAAGCGGGGTAAAGAATTTCCACTCATCGTTGCCGGTGGTCATGCGACCTATAATCCTGAACCTATGGCACCATTTATTGATGCATTCCTGATTGGAGAAGGTGAAGAAATCCTGTTAGAAGTCATTGATGCATATAAGGAATGGAAAAAAGAGGGCTTATCCAAATCAGAATTGTTATTAAAAATTTCTTCTATTGATGGCGTTTATGTCCCATCCCTTTACGATCCACAATACAATTCGGACGGCACATTCTTAGCTGTGAAAACAAAAAACAAAAATGTACCCAAAAAAGTGACAAAGAGGATCATGGGAAAACTACCTTACGCCCCCACTCGATTTATTGTTCCCTCAATTGGGGTTGTCCACAATCGCATTGCCGTTGAAATTATGCGCGGTTGCACACGAGGATGTCGCTTTTGTCATGCTGGAATGATTAATCGCCCCATCAGGGAGAGGACAGTTCAGGAGATCATCCATTCAATCGAAACGGGTCTTGAAAATACCGGATTTGAAGAAGTTGCTTTATTATCATTGTCCTCAAGTGACTACACGAATGTTCTGGAATTGGTGGAAGAAATAAGCAATAAATTTTCCGGAAAAAATTTAACCATTTCTTTACCTTCATTAAGGATTGACTCTTTTTCCGTGGATTTGATGGAGAAGCTAAAAGGTTCTCGTCAGGGTGGCTTTACGCTGGCTCCTGAAGCCGCATCAGAGAGAATGCGCAAAATTATCAACAAACCGATTTCTGAAGAAATGTTACTGACAACTGCTTTCGAGATTTTCAAACGTGGTTGGCACACACTGAAGCTTTATTTTATGATTGGCCATCCATCAGAAACATTGGAAGATGTTGCTGAAATTGCGGCTTTATGTAAAAAAGTCCTTGCTGTTGGTGTAAAAGCAATTGGCAGAAGAGCGAAAGTGCACGCTGGAGTTTCCACTTTTGTTCCAAAACCACATACTCCTTTTCAATGGGTTGCTTGTGATCAGCAAGAATCTATACGCCAGAAACAAAACCTTCTTAGGGAGGAGCTCAAAGGTCCTGGATTGAAATTTAATTGGACAGATCCAAAAGAGACGATAATGGAAGCCTGGTTATCTCGAGGTGATCGAAGATTGGCTGAAGTTATTGAAACAGCCTGGAAAAATGGCGCAAAGTTCGATGCCTGGCAAGATTTTAAAAATTACGATATCTGGATGCAAGCCTTTAGAGAAGCAAATTTAGATCCAGATTTTTATGTCCATCGCGAGCGTAGTATTGATGAAGTTTTTCCATGGGATCACATCTATCCAGGTGTAAAAAAAACATACTTAAAAACAGAATATCTCAACAGCCTTTCGTTGCGATTACGTGGTGATTGTAGAGAACAATGTTATGCTTGCGGTATCACCCAGACATTCAACCATTTGCGGAAGGAAGATCCTGGAATTGTATGGAAGTGCCCTAACATATCCCAACCACGGAGTAAAAATGAATTATCGATACCGAATTAATTACTCAAAAAAAGAAGGTATGCGGTACACTTCCAATCTGGATATTCATAAAATGTGGGAAAGAACATTTAGAAGGGCAAAACTACCTTTAGCCTATAGTCAGGGTTTCCACCCACAACCAAAAATTCAACAAGCCAGTCCTTTACCTCTTGGTTTCCTGAGTGACTTTGAAATTGTCGATTTTTTTCTTGAGCAGGAAATGGATTTATCGTCTCTTGAAACTGCACTAACAAATTCTCTTCCATTCGGGATTTCGATAAATTCCATCACCCAAATCAATCTGTTAGAACCAGCTTTACAAACTCATACAATCGCTTCGGAATATCAAGTTGTTTTTCTTGAGGAATTTGATGCAATCAAAATAATCGAAAGCATTCATGTCCTAATAAGCAAAGAAACGGTTATTCGAGTGCGAAGAGGAAAATCCTATGACTTACGTCCACTCATATTAGATCTTGAGATTATTTTGGAAAACCCGATTTATCTTAAAATGCTATTAATGTCCAAAGATGGCGCAACTGGCAGACCAGAAGAAGTGCTGAGTGAGCTGAATATTCCGATGGAGTTAACGAGAATTATTCGCAAAAAGATAATCCTGGCAAATGAAGTGCTAGATAATAAATTAGGTTTATGACCACAGAATTGTATCTAATCCGGCAATGTTCAAATAAAAATTGCAATTTTCGTTTTCCTGCCCCAAAAAATTCAGGGGTTGGTGTTCATTGTCCAAAATGCAAATCAGAAACTCTGATTATTCATGAAATTAATCTCAATCATGAAGAGCTTTACAAAAATAATGAGCTTCATCAAGCCAATAAATTAGGCGTTGTTCTGGATAATATTCGTTCTACTTTCAATGTGGGTGCCATTTTTAGATCCTCCGATGGTGTTGGAATCAAAAGAATCCACCTTTGTGGAATAACCCCTTCTCCAACCAATCCAAAAGTTCACAAAACTTCCTTAGGGTCGGAATTAACCGTAAATTATGAAACTCATCCGAATACAGTATCCCTCATAAAATCAATGAAAGAAAACGGTTATATAATTTGGGCATTAGAAAAAACATCAATGTCGCAATCTATTTTTAATTATGAAATATCTGAATCCTCACAACCGACAATCCTTGTGGTCGGCAACGAAATTACGGGAGTAGATCCTGATGTTTTAAAACTATGTGATGCACATTTGCATATTCCTATGGTTGGAATAAAGAATTCATTAAATGTTGCGATCGCTTTTGGTATAGCGGTTTATTCATTGACGGAAAACCAATTTTCTTCATCAAAATCACTCAAGGTGTAATGATGCCAATTTATGAGTATATTTGTACCGAATGTCACAAAAAATTTGATGCATTAAGAAAATTTTCTCAGGCAGATGATCCAATTTCGTGTAAGGTGTGCCATACGACAAACACCAAACGCGTCATTTCTGTTTGCAATACAACCAGTCAGGAAAAATTGTTATCTGGAAATGGTTGTTGTTCATGTTCAGGTGGAAATTGCTCATTATGCCATCATTAGAGGAGAAATATGAAGTTTAATTTTAAAAATAAGAACATTATCATTACAGGTGGGTCAAGTGGTATCGGGTTGGCGCTTGTAAAAGAATTGTACAATTTAGAAGCGAACATCTGGATTATTGCACGAGATGAAGAAAAAATCTTAGCGGTTCTTCGTCAAATTAATGATGAAAATCATAGGATAAATTATTTCTTGGCAGATGTTCAAAATTTTTCCGATATTAAAATATTGGCGGATGAACTGAGTCAAAAAAATATAGTTATTGATGGGCTAATCAATTCTGCAGGTGTTACCCACCCCGAAGAATTTGAATCAATCCAAATGGATAAAATTCGCTGGTTGATGGATGTCAATTATTTTGGGACTGTCAATTGCATTAAGGCGTTTTTACCATTAATGACTTCAGGTTCCTTTATTGTCAATATTTCATCGATGGCGGGTGTTATTGGTTTGTATGGTTATTCTGCCTATGGCGCGAGTAAATTTGCTGTACGCGGTTTTACAGATGTTTTACGAAGTGAATTAAAACCAAAGGGAATCCAGGTATCAATCGTTTTCCCCCCTGATACAGACACACCTCAATTAGCTTACGAAAACAAATTTAAACCAGAAATTACAAAAATTATATCTGGTTCAGCCACAAGCGTCTTAAGCGCTCAAAAAGTATCACACGAAATAATAACAGGAATTAAAAATAGAAATTATGTCATTATTCCAGGAGCGGAAAGTAAATTTTTATATCACTTAAGTAATCTTCTCGGACCAATGACGTATAAAATTATGGATTTAATGGTTTCGCGGGCGATGAGGCAGACAACCCATAAAAAACGATCTGATTAATCCATAGCACAAAAATAATCCAGACGATATCAGCCAATAATAAATGTATTATTTGCATCCAGATAGGTGCAAGTAATAAAACGTTGAAAACTCCAATAATCAGTTGAATTATAAAAAAACCAGCCAGATATCTGGAATAGTTATTTAATTTTTCGTTTCTAGATTTCTTAAGAAAATTATTGTAAATAACATAAAAACCTAAACCGATGAAAACTGCGATAATTGGGTGATAAACCCTCAACTGTAATAAAAAATTCTCTCCTGAAAAATCTTGTTCAATACCTTCCGATAATGAAGTTGCAGGAAATAATGTATCTCCTAATGCAGTAATTGCTCCACTTGCACCTAAAAACAGGAATAATACAAAAATCAAGATAAATAGTTGTCTGGCATTTCGATTAATTAATAATTTCTTTGGCTCTCCATCCCGAATCCATTCATACAATAAAGCATTACTTCCTAACAACAAAAATGTATTTACAAGATGCAATGCAATAACCGCTGCCCGGGTTAATGAAGAATTTTCTCCGGTGAGTTCAAATAAAACTAATCCTGCACCGATAAGTGCTTCTAAAATAATAAAAATCAATACAAATAATGCTGCCGTTCTTACTTTGGATTTCTTTTCATATGTCCTTAAAACCCAAATAAATAAAATCAGGACAAAAATGATTGTTAATCCACTGGTTATTCGATGTGAAAATTCAATGAGAGTTTCCAACTGTGGGGATGTAGGAATCACCTCTCCATTACAAGATGGCCAGTGAGAACCACATCCTGCTCCCGAACCAGTAGCTCTCACCAATGCTCCAATTAATATTACGAATACATTATAGAACAGCACGAAAAGGCTAAATTTTTTTAACGACATTCTCACCCTCCAGATTTATTTAATAATGACAAATTCATAAAATTTTTACCCAAAAATCCATTCTAGCTAATCTTACCTTATGTTATACTCCTTGAGCGAAATAACAAAAATATTTGGTTCAGGAGAATGAAATGAAGAAAGATTTTATTGCCATCACAGATTACTCCTCATCTGACCTGAAAGGCATACTGGATTTAGCAATTGATCTAAAAAAAGAGTGGAAAGCTGGAGGCAATCAACCCATTCTAAAAAATAAAGTGATGAGTATGATTTTCCAAAAACCTAGTTTAAGGACCAGAGTAAGTTTTGATATGGCTATGCGACACCTTGGTGGTGATGCGCTATATCTTTCTCCTAACGAAATTGGTCTCGGAAAGCGTGAATCAATCGCTGATGTAGCCCGGGTTATTTCTGGTTATGTGGATATCATTATGGCACGTGTGTTTGACCATGATCATGTGGTCGAATTAGCGAAATGGGCAGACATTCCTGTTATAAATGGTTTGAGTGATTACAATCACCCCTGTCAGGCAATGGCTGATGCCCTAACGATAATTGAAAATTTTGGTTCGATGCAAGGTTTAAATGTAACATTCATCGGTGATGGCAATAATGTAGCTGTTTCATTGTTACATATCTGCACGAAATTAGGGGCTAATTTTACCCTTAGTGCACCAGAGGGATATGATATGCTACCCCAGGCAGTTGAATTAGGGCAGAATATTTCATCGGAAACTGGTTCCAAAATTCATTTCACCAGGAACCCATATGAAGCTGTGAAAAACGCACATGTTATTTATACAGATACCTGGACCTCGATGGGTCAGGAGGAAGAAGCTAAAAAACGTGAAGCTGTTTTCCCACCTTATCAAGTGAATGAAAAACTTGTGAATGAAGCAGATAAGGATGCGATCGTATTGCATTGTTTACCAGCCCACCGTGGTCAGGAAATAACTGATGCAGTTGCAGACGGTCCTCACTCTCGATTATTCCCTCAGGCACATAATCGCCTCCACGCTCAAAAAGCAATTATTGTCAATTTACTCAAAGGAATATAAACAAATGGAATCAAAATATTATATTGAATTAGAAGAACAATATGGTGCCCACAATTATCATCCACTGGATGTTGTTATTGAACGTGGTGAAGGTGTATGGGTTTATGATGTTGAAGGTAATAAATATTTAGATTGTCTCAGTGCTTATTCTGCTTTGAATCAAGGTCATGTTCATCCAAAAATTCTCGATGCTATGGTAGAGCAGGCAAAAAAAGTAACATTAACCTCAAGAGCATTTCGTAATCAACAACTTCCTCTGTTTTACAAAGAATTATCTGAAATGACAGGTTATGAAATGTCTTTACCCATGAATAGCGGCGCAGAAGCTGTTGAGACAGCTATTAAATTAGCACGCAAGTGGGCTTATAAAACCAAAGGGATCCCTTACTATGAAAGTGAAATCATTGTAGCTGATGGCAATTTTCATGGAAGAACCATAACAATCATATCTTTTTCCACGGAAGAATATTACAAAAAAGAATTCGGTCCATTTACACCTGGTTTCAAAACTGTTATCTACGGAAATCTGGAGTCTTTAGAAAGTGCATTAACCCCCAACACTGCTGCAATCATGTTAGAACCCATCCAGGGTGAAGGTGGTGTCATTATTCCTCCCCTGGGATATTTACAGTCTGTACAAAGTATATGTCAAAAAAATAATATCCTTTTCATTGCTGATGAAATTCAAACCGGTCTGGGTAGAACAGGAAAACTATTTGCCAGTCAACATGAAAACGTTCGCCCAGACATGGTAATCATTGGCAAAGCTTTATCTGGTGGGTTTTACCCAGTTTCAGCAGTTCTTGCAGATCGAGAAATAATGGGATTATTCCAGCCTGGAGAACATGGATCGACATTCGGTGGGAACCCTCTGGGTGCAGCCGTAGCCCGAGCTGCATTGAGTGTGATTCAGGAAGAAAAATTAATCGAGCGTGCGGAAGAACTGGGAAATTATTTTAAAGAGGAATTGAAGAAAATATCCAGCACACATGTAAAAGAGGTTCGCGGTCGAGGTCTTTTGATCGGAGTTGAATTAAAACCTGAAGCTGGTGGTGCAAGACGTTTTTGTGAAGTGTTAAAAGAAAAAGGAATTTTGGCAAAAGAAACACATGATAATGTAATACGTTTTGCTCCTCCATTAATTATCTCAAAGGATATAATAGATTGGGCACTACCCATTATCAAAGATACACTTTTGATGGATTAACAAAGCTAAATAAACACAAGCCGCCTTGACAAAGGCGGTTTTTTTATCTTCTCGGAACAAAATGGACTAAAATTAGCTAACAAAGATTTAAAGAAATCAGGTGAAATTATGGAAAGAAGAGCAAAAATAATTGCCACTTTAGGTCCTAGTAGTGGTAACGAAGAAATTTTAAGAAAATTAATTCTTGAAGGTCTTGATATCGTTCGTTTAAATTTCTCACACGGAAGTCATGAGAATCATTTACAAAGTATTGAATTAGTTAGAAAGTTATCGAAAGAATTACATAAACCGATCACGATCCTGCAAGATCTGCAAGGACCCAAATTACGAGTAGGCAAACTTCCTCCCGAAGGTATTCAACTTGTAAAAGATCAAACCGTGGCGTTAACTCCGGAAGATGTAGATGAGCCACTAGATATGGCTGATTCTGCTACCTTAACACTTCCTCTGGACGTACCAAATCTTGCCAGAAGTGTTAATCCAAAAGATCGTATCCTTCTGGATGATGGTCACCTGGAACTGGAAGTAATTAATGTAGTTGAAGACACTGTTTTTGCGAAAGTTGTCTTGGGGGGAATTTTGACCTCCAACAAAGGAGTGAACTTACCTGGAACAGATCTAAAGATCCCCGGGTTCACAGAAAAAGATAAAGAAGATCTGGAATTTGGTTTGAAAAATGGTATTGATGCTGTGGCGATTTCCTTTGTCTCCGGTCCTGAAGATGTGGTGAGAGTCAAAGATGCGATTCGTGAAATTGCGCCATACCGAATCCCACCAACGGTTATTGCAAAAATGGAACGCCCCCAGGCGATTGAAAAATTAGAAGAAATATTGGATGTGACCGATGGTGTAATGGTTGCTCGTGGTGATCTGGCTGTGGAAACCTCCCCCGCTTGCGTTCCCATTTTTCAAAAGAAAATTATTGATTCCGCGTATAAAAAAGCCAAATTTGTTGTAACCGCGACTCAGATGTTAGATTCTATGATCAATAGTCCTCGTCCAACCAGAGCAGAAGCGTCCGATGTGGCAAATGCAATCCTGGATGGAAGTGACGCAGTCATGCTTTCGGGGGAGACGGCTGTTGGAAAATATCCTCTCGAGGTCATTTCGATGATGGTTTCAATCATAAAAGAGGCTGAAGCGAATTATCATCATTGGGGTTATATAAAACGTCATCCATTAGACCAGACACATGATGATGCAGTGGCTTTAACCAGGGCAGCAGGAGACTTAGCCTTTGATCGTGATGTAGCTTATATTGCAGTATTAACCCAATCGGGTAAAACTGCTTTATTAATGTCAAAAGTACGGCCAAAGGTTCCGATTCTAGCATTTACTCCAGAAATAGAAACATTTCGAATGCTTTCACTATTTTGGGGTGTAAAACCCTATCAGGTTCCACACGCCACTACGATTGAGGATATGGTTGCCTTTGTGGAGGAAGCGATCATCGCCTCCAATCCCATTCAAAACGGCCAGCAAATTATTTTTGTATCTGGTCTACCGATAGGCGATATGCGCCCACCAAACTTTTTATTATTGCACACCATAGGGAAAAAATAATCTTATGGAAACATTTACAACTTTTATCGATCCTGATGAATTGGCTAAATTATTAGATCAAAAATATTTGGTGATTGTAGATTGTCGTTTCGACCTCTTAAATCCGAATTGGGGGCACGTGGACTACTTGAAAAATCACATCCCTAACGCGATTTATGCTGATTTAGATAAGGATTTATCCGGAAAGATTACAGAAGCAACCGGCAGACATCCTTTACCAGAACCTGATAAATTTATCGAAACCTGTTCGAAATGGGGAATAGATGAGCACAAACAAGTGGTTGTGTATGACACCACCTCAGGTTCATTCGCCAGCCGTTTGTGGTGGATGTTGAAATATTTTGGGCATCAAAAAGTAGCCATTTTAGACGGGGGGTTCTCTTCCTGGCAGGAATGCGGCTTCCCACAAGAATCTGGTCAGGTCCATCATCAACCCTCAAAATTTATCGGATCACCTGATCCTGAGCTAATGAGAACAACATCGCAAATGGAAATGATCATATATAAACCAGATTACACAATCATTGACGTTAGATCAAGGGAACGCTACCTGGGATTGGAAGAGCCTTTCGATAAGGTCGCTGGTCGCATACCGAATGCTATTAATTTCTTTCATCAGAATAATTTGGATGTAAATGGGAAATTATTGCCTTTTGAGGAATTAAAAGAAAAATATAACGACTTGCTTGAAGGAAAAAACGATACATCTAAAGTCCTGTATTGTGGATCCGGAGTCACATCCTGCTTGAATTTTGCAGTAATGCAACACATCGGCATCAAACCAGTCCATTTATATTTAGGTTCATGGAGTGAATGGATCACAAATCCAAATCACCCAATTATCTCGGAAAACATTTCCTGATTTCTTCAATTACTGGGTGATTGAATTTTTAATCCATTAAATCATTTCATAAATAACGATTGATTAATTTTTTCCAGGGTATCTATTGATGGACGCAATTTGCTGGGTTCTAAACGGTTTAAAGGCTCATCGGGTAAAGAGTATCGATCAAACAATGTTTTAGCGGTAGGATCGACAAATAAGAGCCCTGTAATCAATGTATTTTCCCTTTCAGCTTCCTCTAATATCCTCAATGCTTCATAGCGGTTTGTGGGATCATAATCCTTATCTAATTTCTTCATAAGAACCACAGTCCCATCATGTAGAGAGACTTCTTTTGATGAACCAGGTTCGAAATCTTCTATGGTAATTTCATCCCTTGCTTGCACAAATTCAATATCATGAAGTTGAACTTCATGTTCTTTACCCCACAAATATGAGTGGTAGGAATTTTCTTTATTATGAAAAGTAACACATGGGCTGATAATGTCTAAAATCGCCAATCCATCATGGCTTAAGGCAGCTTTGAGTAGATTTTTCAATTGTTTCGGATCACCGGCAAAACCTCGAGCTACAAATGATGCATTTGTCACCAATGCTTCCATACAGATATCAACAGGCAGGTAGGTATTAATTCCCTGTCGTTTCAACAATAAACCTTCTTCAGCAGTAGCTGAAAATTGTCCTTTGGTAAGACCATAAACACCATTATTTTCAACAATATATACCATAGGCATATTACGTCGGGCTAAATGCTTAAATTGACCCATACCGATCGAAGCTGTATCCCCATCGCCACTTACCCCCAAACCCTTGACTGAAATATCTGCAAACAATCCACCTAACGCAATTGACGGCATTCTTCCATGCAATGCATTAAACCCAAAAGATCGGTTGAGAAAATAAGTAGGGCTTTTACTGGAACATCCAATCCCACTGAATTTAGCGATTTTTTCGGGAACAAGCCCTAACTCATAACAAGCAGCCACTATCTGACTGGAAATTGAATTGTGACCACAGCCTTGACAAAGTGTACTTGGTGCACCACGATAATCAGCACGGGTTAGACCAGCTGAATTTTCGTTTCCTGATTTAATTTCACCATTAACCATCATGATTTCTCCTCGTCTTTTCGGATCTCATTTGCAATCCATTTGGCTGTTAAAGGAAGTCCATCTACTTTGGTAACATTTCTGAATTTTTTGGATTCTTCCGGAGCCTCTAATGTTAATAATTGAGCTAATTGTCCATCTCGATTTAGCTCTACAAAGTAAATTCTGTCATGTGTGTGTAGGAAATCGATCACCTCTTGATGGAAAGGAATACTTTTTATTCTCATGTAATCAAAATTCATTTGATCCTTTGAAAGTATATCCATGGCTTCTTCAACTGGAAAGGAAGCAGATCCAACACAGATTATGCAACTTTTTGATTCATTCAATTTAATAACTGGTTTGGGAAGATATTGTTTCCCTTTCTCAAATTTCTTTTTAATTCTCATTAAGCTTTCTTCCCAAATTTTTGGATCTTCTGTGTATTTCGCAAATTCGTCATGCCCAGTACCACGGGTAAAATATGCAGCTTTTGGATGCATGTTACCAACCAACGTTCGATACGTAATTCCATCCCCGTCCAGATCTTTATATCGACCAAATTCATTCTGGTATTGATCCAACATTTTTTGTAAATCTTCTTCCCACAATATTTTTCCACGGTCGATCGGATGATCAGGATAATTAAACTTAGGTGTCATCCATTCGTTCATGCCTAAGTCCAGATCGGACATGACAACAACAGGTGTCTGTAACCTTTCAGCAATATCAAAAGCCTTCCACCCAAATTCGAAGCATTCATTTACAGATCCTGGGAAAAGCATGATATTGTCTGTATCTCCATGCCCCATGAATTTTACAAATGTTATATCCCCTTGAGCCGTCCTTGTTGGTAACCCGGTACTCGGTCCAACCCTCTGGACATTCCAGATAACAACAGGTATTTCGGCGTAATATGCCAGCCCAATAAATTCTGTCATCAAGCTCAAACCTGGTCCTGAGGTTGAGGTCATCGATCGCAAGCCACCCCAACCTGCACCAATCGCCATACCGATCGCTGCTAACTCATCCTCTGCTTGAACAATTACTGATGTTTTCTTCCCTGTAACAGGGTCTGTTCTAAATTCAGGAATGTATTCATGCAATGATTCAGCTAATGAAGATGCAGGTGTGATTGGATACCAGGCCGTGAATTGAACCCCACCAAATATTGAGCCTAACGCGGCTGCAGTGTTTCCATCCGACATAAGCCACCCTTCGTTGCCCGGCATGAATTCAACGTAATATGGGTCCGATTTGGTTAGGTTTTCCTTAGCCCATTCCGCTGATTTTCTAATGACATCCATGTTCAGATTTACAGGTTTTTCTTTGTTCTTAAAATGGAAACTTAATGCCTGCTGGATAACATCAAGAGGAATACCAAGCATTTGAGCCAATATGCCTACATACACCATGTTAGCTATATAATCTTTCAGACTGGGCGTGACTTCGGATTCTTTGATAATTTTCCGTATCGGCATGGGATAGTAAATGATATCATCTCTGGTATTAGCGAATTTGATATCATCAGGGTAAAAGAGAGCACCACCAGGAACAATATATTCAATTTCTTTATTAATTGTTGAGGAGTTCATCGCAATTACAATATCATCTTCTTGAACCCGAGCTAAATAACCATGCTTGCTCAACCTCAATGTGTACCAGGTCGGTAACCCTTGAATATTAGAAGGAAAAATGTTCTTACCAGAAACTGGAATTCCCATTTTAAAAAAGGTACGCATTAAGGTTGTGTTCGCTGTCGCGCTTCCAGATCCATTTACAGTACTGAAGGTTATGCAAAAATCGTTGATAATTCTATTGTTTTTTATGCGTTCTTCATCTTCAATCATATTTTTGGTCATTACCTCTCCTTCTAACATTATTTATTTATTCGAAAGTTTGCGAAGGTACAGATTTGTTGTTTTTAATCATTAAGTTTTTGTGTTCAAGAAAAGCTTCCATGGCTTGATGAATATTTCCCGTTTGAATTCCCTCATAAACAAGTCGATGAAAATGCCAGACTCGTTTCAGGTAATCCAGATCATTTATGATTGCATACCCCTGGTATTCGTAAATGTCCCAATAAACAGAAAAAATCGATTGGACAAAAGGATTCTGAACGTTTGAGAAAATTCTTGCATGAAATTCGCGATGTTCTGCATGTGGTAAATTAGGGGGTCTGGAAATTATTTTTTCTTCAGCTCTTAAGAGAATATTGTTTAATTGATCAATATCATTTTTTGTTAATTTAGCAACGGATTCAAGAAAATAAGTTGCCTCTAGATGGTTCCTCATATCCCTGAAATGTTCAAAATAATCAGAAGAAATGGTTATAGCGTAAGAAGCCGATAATAAAAGGGTCGGGGTAAAGCAATATGGCAACCATCGAATTCCAGTTTTTGGTTTTACCTCAACAAAACCCAAAACTCTGGCAACTTCTAATTGTTCTCTCAAACTGGCAACACTAACCTGCAACTCTTTACTGAGTACTGTTAATGCTGGGATTCTTTCTTCCCCCGATAAAGATTTTTCGGCTACATACCTGAGAAATTCCGATAAATGGTTGGTTGAATTTGCGAATATCATCATTAAATAATCGAAAAACTAATAATCTGATTAATCGGATGATTAATACTTAATAGTCAGTATAGCATTTTAGCATCTTTAAAGTCAAGAGAACTATGTAATGCTATCCTTATACATTTAATCCGGATTTTATGTGATTTATGAATCCCCTGATTGAAAGGAAAGGCAACCCAATTCTTCTAACATGCCCAATAAACTCGCAACTGCGATAGGAAGAACTCCTTCATCAAAATCAAACTTTGGATGGTGATGCCCATAAATAAGATCCTTTTCTGGATTTGCAGATCCAACGAAATAAAAACAACCAGGAACCTCATTCAAGAACAAAGCGAAATCTTCTGAACCCATGGTTTGGAAATCTTTATCAATCGAAAAAGAAGGAAAAACTTTATGAGCCATTTTGTAGAAATCTGATGCAATTTTTGAATTATTTTTAACAGCAGGTGTCACTTCATCTAAAGAAAATTCAACCTTACACCCCATACCCTTACCCACTGATTTGGAAATTCTTTCCAGATTTTGAATTAATTCCATTCTTATTTGTGGATCAAAGGTACGAATTGTGCCCGTAAGGTATACTGAATCAGGTATAACATTAAATGTTGATCCACCTTTTATGCTACCAAAACTGATAACAGCATTATCAAGAGGAGAAATATTCCTGCTTACAATTGTCTGAATAGTTGATATGATTTGAGCAGCGCAAACGATAGGATCAATTGCTTTATGCGGTAATCCCCCATGACCGCCTTTTCCATTCACAATGATTTCAAATGTATCAGCGCCAGCCATCATTGCACCAGGATTAATTCCAAACCAACCAAGAGGTTTTTCATTCCATATATGTAACCCTAAACAATAATCAGGGCGAGGTTTTTCAAATACACCATCTTCGATTGTCGCCAGAGCACCACCCAGCCCCTCTTCAGCAGGTTGAAAAATAAACTTTACAGTTCCCTTAATTTGGTCTCTATGTAAACTAAGAATATTTGCGATTGTGAGTCCGATCGCCATATGTCCATCATGACCACAGGCATGCATAATCCCGTCATTCTTGGAAACAAATGTAGTGGTGTTGTTTTCACGAATGGGCAATGCATCCATGTCGAACCTCAATAATATCGTTGGTCCAATCGAATCACCTTTAAGAACACCAAGAACACCTGTTTTTCCGATATATTTTTTTACCTCAAAACCGAGTTTAATTAATTCTTTAAAAATTATTTCCGAAGTTCTGATTTCTTGGAAACCTAATTCGGGGTGTTGGTGAAAATCCCTTCTGAAACTAACAGAATAATTAAAATTTTCTTTGGCTAATTGGAATAATTTATTTTCTGTCATTGCTCTTATTCGGATTTGAAGGTCGACGTTTTCGCCAGCGCGGTCTTCTTCCTTTTCCACCTTGTTGATTTTTACTTTGATTTCTTTCCTTTATTTCACTTTCAGATTCATGCTTTTCTGCATCAGTCTCATCAGTTTCACTAAAGACATCATTTTCTTTTTGTCTAATTATTGGTTGGATTTGTGGATGTGAGGAACCATCGACCAATTGAATGTCTGAGTTGAAAAATTCTTTTCTACCGATTTCTGGAATATCAACAATCACTGCCATTTTTAGTGGTAAGATATCAAAAACCTTGCCTTCTCCAACTGGTGTAATTACACGTTTGTTCCTTTTTGGCAACTGTTTTCTATTCTCGGTATACATTTCATATTCATAAATCAAACAACATCTTAATCGGCCACACATGCCAGTAATTTCTGTTGGTGTTAAAGAAATACCCTGTTCTTTTGCCATCCTGATGGATATTGAACTAAAATCTGTCAGGAATTTCGAACAACATCTAGTTGGCAAACCACATGCACCCATACCACCAAATATTTTCGCAACATCCCTTGGTCCAATTTGTCGCAATTCAACCTGTGAATGATGGACAAATTTATTAATTTCTTGTTTCAGATTTTTTAAGTCGACCTTGTTATCCCCTTCATAACTATATAAAATGGATATTCGAGATCCATCCAGGCTAAATTCAACTGAAACAACTTTGACACCATCAAGATTTTGGGCTTTGATTTCTTTTCTTGAAAAATCTAGTAATTCAGCTTCTTTTTCTTCATTGACTTTTCTTTGCTCGAAATCTTCTTCAGTCGCTTTTCGATCTATCTTTTTCCATGAACCTTCGCCAGGAGTAGAAACATCACCAATAATTTGAGCAACTTCCCCTAATTGCCAACCGCGCGCAGTTTCTACAACAACCTGATCCCCAGCTGAAAGAACCATATCTGCTTCAGCTTCAAAATGATAAAGTTTTCCAACTTTCGAAAACCTGACTGAAACAACATTATGTAGGGGTTTATTTTCCATCTATTACTCAACGATTTCTAATTGTATGGCAGAGTCTCTATTTAAAGCTGCCATACTCAATTTTGCTGCAATCAATTTTGATATGTGTATCAAAGCTTCAGCAGCTTTTGAATTCGGTTGTGAAATCACAATTGGCTCACCTGTATCGCCGCCTACACGCACATCACTGGATAGTGGGATTTTTCCAAAAAACTCTGCCTGGGCTTCATTTGCTAAGGCTTCTCCACCGCCACTACCAAATATCTCCATGATCTGACCATCAGGTAATTCAAGAAAACTCATGTTTTCAATTACCCCAAGAACTGGAATCTCAAGCTGTTTGAACATGTATAATCCGCGACTTGCATCCTCTAATGATACGGCTTGTGGCGTCGTAACAATTACACCACCACTGATCGGAATTGATTGTGCAAGACTCAACTGGGCATCCCCGGTTCCGGGTGGTAAATCGATGATGAGGTAATCCAAATCACCCCAAGCCACATCCGATAAAAATTGTCGTATTGCAGAATGCAACATAGGTCCACGCCAGATCAGTGGTTGACCGGGTTTAACCAAAAAACCAATGCTCATTAACTTGACCCCATAGGCATCTGCAGGAATGATTTTATTGTCATTAAAAGCTGGTAGTTTTTCCACGCCCATCATTGTAGGAATATTTGGACCATAAATATCAGCATCTAATAATCCAACTTTCGCCCCTGCTTGTGCTAAAGAAACTGCAACATTTACACTTACCGTAGATTTACCAACCCCACCTTTCCCTGAGGCAATTGCAACAACATTTTTGGCTTGCACGGATAAATTTCCACGATTTCTTCCATCAGATGGGACATTGGAATCTAATACAATTTCAACATTTTTAACACCACCTACCGCCATCACTGCATCCCTTGCATCTTTTTCAATTTTCCCTTTTAAAGGACATGCTGGTGTGGTGAGAACTATAGTAAATTTCACATCTGATCCATTAATGGATAAATCTTTGATCATATTTAGTGATACAAGATCTTTGTGTAATTCCGGTTCTTGCACTTTCGAAAGCGCAGCCAGAACTTCTTCAATTGTTACGTTGTTGACAGTCATTTGTCACCTTTCAATAAATTAAGAATCATTACCTTTATTGTTGTTTTCTACTTCTAATTTTGATTTCTCAAATAACTTAATTAAATCACCATCATCACCCCTGAACCTGCGAATAGATTGTTGGGCGCATTTTGTACATCCTCTCATTGCCCTGAAAGAATCAGCATTACATCCACCGCAACCTACCAACCGAACGATCATCAGGACAAACGCTAATTTTTCCTGATCTTTTGCGTCATTTAAGACAAAATCAATCAATTGATCCCATTGAGGGCCCCTTAATCCTTTCAATCCAGGTATAGCCCTTACGGGAAAAAGTACTTCTGTATCAGAATTGTACATAATATTTAATTACCTTCATGATCCATTTATGTTTCTTTCGCAGCTCTTGCAGCCGCTTTTTTGGCTTCCTTTTCTTTCCTGGCATCATCTTCTTCTTTAAATTGAGTTGGACGAATTTCGGCATAGTATGATGCAGGTTTCAATAATTTGTCTAAATCATAAATGTGATGAGCAAATCGGTCAATATTAGCAATTTCGTAATCATGATCCATGCGGATGGCTTCAAATGGACAGTACTCAGCACATAAACCACAATTCATACAAATATCCACATCAATAAAGAATTTTGCTGGCTTAGGAACCGGTTTTCCCGTTTCAGGATTTACCGATCTCGTTATCCAGATGCATTGTGGCGGACACACTTTTGCGCATATACCACAAGAAGTACATCGAATTTCTTTTTCACCCGTTTCGCCTTCATCATACACAAGAAATGGAATATAACGGAATGCTTCCGGAACCTTAGATTTTTCTTCTGGATATTGAACAGTAAAAATTCCTTTCGTATCAAAGGCCCGGCGATCATTAATTCCAGATTCGGTTCCGTATCTTTTCCCTTTGTATTTAATATCAACCCAATAGGTTTCCAAAAAATGTTTCAATGTGATCCCCAAACCTTTGACAATTCCATTTATTCCCATTTTTTCCTCCTACCGGTCAACTTCGCCCAAAACGATATCAATCGATCCAAGAATCGCTATTACATCAGCAACTTTGTATTTTAAACACATTTGCCGTAACGAAGTCAGATTAATAAATGATGGTGCTCTGACGTGATATCTCCAGGGATTTGCCTGACCATTTGAAACTACATAGAAACCAAGTTCACCTTTGGGTGCTTCCACCCTGCCATAGGCTTCACCAGCAGGAACTCTTACTTGATATTGTGGCTTTCCCTCAAAAACTGGTCCTTCTGGAATTTGGGTGATGGCTTGTTGAATAATGCGCACGCTTTGCCGCATTTCTTCAATCCTGATCAGATATCGGTCATAAACATCCCCATGATAGAAAACAGGAATATCAAAATCAAATCTGTCATAGATACTATAAGGATCTGCTCTACGAATATCATATGGTACACCACTGGCACGTAGAATTGGACCTGTCACTGATAAGTTAATGGCTTGTTCAGCAGTTAATACGCCAATACCCATACATCTTGAACGCACAATTTCATTTTCAGTTAGTAACTGATCTAACTCATCAACCTTGCCAGGTAAACGTTCGAACGCTAAATTCTTTATTGTTTCTTGGATACCAGCCGGTAAGTCTCGAACAACACCGCCGAATCGGAAGTAATTACACATCATTCTTGATCCTGAAACAGCTTCAAACACATCCAGGATTAATTCTCTTTCTTTAAGCGCGTACAGTGCTGGAGTAAAAAATGCGCCTAAATCGTTTAATAAAAATCCAGTTGACATGAAATGACTTTCTATGCGGGTTAATTCCGCCATAATAACCCGGATATATTCTGCTCTTTCAGGAGGTTTCACACCCATTAATTTTTCCACAGCCAGAGCATATCCAAAATTATTACTCATGGAACTTATATAATCCAATCGGTCCGTAAATGGCATATTTTGTAGGAAAGTATTTCTTTCGCCAATCTTTTCATGATTTCGATGTAAATAGCCAAAAGCAGGCTTCAAATCAACGATTTCTTCCCCATCAACCAATGCAGCCATACGAAAAACTCCATGAGTAGAAGGATGTTGCGGACCCAAATTAATGACAATGGATTCTGTTTCCATGTCTTTGCCATTTTCAGATTTTTGTAAACCTAAATATAAAGCTTCTTCACCGGATGCAATCCATTTATCAGGATCAAAATTTTCAGGATATTTTACATTGTCATTAAAAATGTTCTTATTTTCTGAATGCTCTGCGACACCTTCTGGCCAACGGGATGAAAATGGTTTGGTATCCCCTTCGTAATAAGCTTCTTTCCAGTCCTTGCGTAAAGGAAAACCCTCAAATCCCTCCCACATTAATATGCGTCGTAGATCCGGATGCCCATCAAACTTAATCCCCAATAAATCCCAGGCTTCTCGTTCCTGGAATTCTGCGCCATTGTAAATTGAAAATATAGATGGAACAACAGCATCATCTCTTGGTACCTGAACTTTTAATACCAACGCTCCACCACCCAGGGAACGATAAAAATGGTAAACTACTTCCATCTTTTCCGGAAAATAATCTACTCCCGTTATAGATGACAACATGTCATAACCCCAGACGTCATGGATCTCCGTAGACACTTCCAACAGGAATTCTCTTGGGACGATAAATCCGCTATATCCAGATCTGGTATCCAGCGTGACCTTTCCTGGATAAAGAGTATCTAATGAAGGTAAATCTGAGACAAATATCTGATCTTCCATATTAAGCCTCTTCTCCTTTTGCGTCTGATTCGATTACCAATTCTTCAGTCGTTGTATCAATTTCTTTTTTAAATAAGTGATATTTTCTTGGATCTAACAAATCTGGACCTAATATGGGGACAGGTATTTCTTCATAAAAATCTTTTTTATACCATTCTGCGTCTGCTAATTTTTCTTTTTCAATTTTCTTTTGTAAGATGATCAACCCATGTAACAAGGCCTGAGGGGTTGGAGGACAACCTGGAATATAAACATCTACAGGTAAGAATTTATCGATCCCTGAAACAACGTTATAACCTTCCTTAAATGGCCCACCACCAGAAGCACAGGCGCCCATGGCTAGAACATATTTGGGTTCGCCCATCTGATTGAAAAGCCGCACAATTTGTGGCACCATTTTCTTCGTCACAGTTCCAGAAACGATCATTACATCTGCCTGTCTCGGACTGGGTCTCATAACTTCCATGCCAAAGCGGGAAAAATCATATCGACTGGCGGCGGTGATGATCATTTCGATTGCGCAACAAGCCAATCCAAACATCATTGGCCATAATGAATTAGCTCGACTCCAGTTATAAATTCTATCCAGTGTGGTTATTGCTACCTGGCTTTGTAATTCGGGGGGAATATTTATATCCGGTTTATTAATTTTTTCAGACTGCATCATACCCTCTTTGGAATAATATTTTTTTGATACAACTCAATTTTATCCTATGAATTGAAAAGGTCAAGTTATAATTAAGCAAATATATTTTTGCTTAATTAGGAATCCAATGAATAAATCAACTCAAGAAGAAATATTAGCGACCCTATCACACCACGAATCGATGTCTGTTTTAGAATTATCCACTTCTTTAAACCTTACAAAAGCAGATATTCGCTATCACATCAATAAGTTATTAACCTACGGTACGATAAACATTATTCCACCAGAAGCTGGAATAAGAGGCAGACCAGCAACTCGGTATAAAATTGCTAATTCGTATTATTCTCATAATCTCGTTACTTTGATTAATGCAATATTTTCAGAAATTCCGATCAATGATGACGATATTTCCAAAATCGCAAAATATTACGCTTCGTTAATAGCACCAGAATTTTCACAATCTTTCATAACAAAATTTAATACCCTGATAATTGGTCTCAATCAACAAAATTATTGTGCCCGGTGGGAAACCCAGTTTAATGGACCGGTTGTTTATTTTTCAAATTGTCCTTATCGTCAAATAATACATAACAATCCAATCATTTGTGATTTAGATAGACGCATCATTGAAATTATTCTCGACAAAAAAATAAAGATTATCCACACTTTCGCCATAAATAGAACCAATAATTGTAAATTTCAAATTTCAATTTTATAAATTTTCAACCAATTATTGTATCATCTCAATAAATCTGGGCAAGCGGGTGTTTTTTGGCGTGTGTGTTTTTTGGCGTTCGTTTGCACGCCAAAAAACACCCTGACCGCTAATTATTGACAGGATACCAATTAGTCACTTTAAGATAAAATCAAGTATCAAAATAATTGATAAATCAAACAACCTGCAGGGAAATAATGACAAAAACTGTAAAATCAATTTGTGTATATTGTGGTTCTGCTGATGGCTTAAAAAAAGATTACTACGATGCGGCTTACTATTTAGGTCAAATATTAGCCAATCAGAATATTACACTGGTTTATGGTGCTGGTAAAACAGGTTTAATGGGTGCTGTGGCGAACGGAGTTTTGGACAATAATGGAAAGGTCATTGGCGTTGTACCCAAACTTCTAAACGAACCTCAATTAATTCATGCTAATCTCACTGAACTAGTTGTACTTCCAAATATTCATCAAAGGAAAGCTCGCATGAGTGAGTTGGCTGATGCATTTATTGCGTTGCCAGGTGGATTTGGGACTTTTGATGAGTTATTTGAAACGCTTACCTGGGCACAGATAGGGATACATCAGAAACCTATCGGATTGTTGAATGTAAACCATTACTTTGAACCGCTGATGTCTATGGTTGAACACGCCCTAAATGAAAATTTCATTTATGCCGAGCATAAAGTTTTATTGATAATTGATGATGAACCCTTAAATCTGTTAGAAAAAATTACGAGGTTTCAACAACCTGAAGGGTTAAAACGCTGGATATCAAGAGAATAGTCAATCGCAAAAATTAACCAAATTCCTACTCTACAGTTACCGATTTTGCCAAATTTCTGGGTTGATCTACGTCCAGACCTCGTAGAGATGCTATGTGATAAGCAAATAATTGTAGAGGTACAACTGTAACGATTGGACTTAATAACCATGGGGTTTCAGGAATCCAGAATACATGGTCAGCCAGTTCTTTTACTTTCACATCACCTTCGGTTGCTACCGCAATAACGCTACCACCTCTAGCCTTTGCCTGTTCAATCTGGCTTATCATCTTATCATACCAGGGATCTTTTGGAGCAATTGCAACGATAGGCATATCACGATCCACCAATGCGATGGGTCCATGTTTCATTTCGCCAGCAGGATAGCCTTCCGCGTGGATATACGAAATTTCCTTAAGCTTTAACGCACCTTCAAAAGCAATCGGCATATTGATGCCACGCCCTAAATACAATGAGTTTTTAATAAACTTGAATTCTTTGGCAATATTCCGGATTACTTCATCTTGCTCAAGCACTTTCCCGACTAATGCTGGAACCAATCTCAAATCAGAAACCAATTTTTTTCTTTCGTTTTGATTGATAACACCCCTTAAATCAGCCAAAAGGACAGCAAGCATGTATAAATCTGCCAATGGAGCGGTAAAAGCCTTTGTAGAAGCTACACCAATTTCAGGGCCAGTTTGCATGGATATATAACCGTCAGAAATTCTCATCACTTGAGAGCCAATTGCATTCACATTAGACCAGAGAATAGCACCTTTTCTCCTGGCTAATTCCATCGCAGCTAATGTATCTGCAGTCTCTCCCGATTGGCTGATAGCCAATACAACTGTGTTCGAGTTGATCAAAGGATCTCTATAGCGAAATTCTGAGGCGATTTCCACTTCAACTGGAATTTTTGCGATATATTCAATCAAGATTTTTCCCACCATACCTGCATAGGCTGCTGTTCCACAGGCAGTAATGACGATTTTCTCAATTCTATTCGCTAATTCTTTATCCAGATTTAGTTGCGGAATTTGGATGCGTCCATGATCAAAATCTACTCTACCAGCCAGTGTATCCGTTAATGATCGCACCTGCTCGTGGATTTCTTTTTGCATAAAATGGCGATACTCACCTTTTTCTGCAGAAACCGGATCCCAGGAGATCATGTGTATTTCAGGTGTAATAGGATTGCGATCAAAATCCTGAATGAGAACTGAATCTTTTTTGATGATAACCATTTGCTCCGAATCCAGGAAGATCATTTTTCGGGTATGTTCAAGAATGGCTGGTATATCTGAAGCGACAAAATTTCCCTCCTTACCAAAGCCAACTACCACACCACCAGCATTTCCAATTCTTGCAGCAATGATTTTATCTGGTTCTCTTGTAGTGAAGCTTACGATTCCATGTGCCCCCTTTAACCTTTTCAAGGCATTTGTCGTAGCTTTCTCAAAATCATCGCCGGTTCCCATATACATTTCAATTAAATGGACAATTGTTTCGGTATCCGTTTCCGAATTAAATTTCACACCTTCAGCAATTAACTCCTCTTTTAATTCCATGAAATTTTCTACAATGCCATTGTGCACAACAACAACCTCGCCGGTACTGCCAATATGAGGATGGGCATTCTCAGCTGTTGGCATCCCATGAGTTGCCCAGCGGGTATGCCCAATACCTAATTGACCTTCCAGAGGTTGTAATGAAACCATCGCATTTAATTTATTCAATTTTCCAGCATCTCTGCGAATTTCAATTTTTCCACCCTGTAATACAGCAATCCCTGCAGAATCATACCCGCGATATTCTAATTTTTTTAATCCATTTAAGATAATGGGGGTAGCATTTTGACTGCCAATGTATCCAACTATTCCACACATAAAAAGACCTCCGCTTTTTCAGGAAAATGGTTCATAACTTATCTTCTGAATAGGCACAGGTGTTTTCACCTGGAAGGCTTCCGCTGACCTTTCGATTTTCCTGAACCGTAACTTTCCCGGCTCAGTTAACCCCAATTTGCATTGGGGAACCTTCATCCTCGTCACTTTGCAGAGTGCAAAGTCATGCGCTTTCCTATTCCATTTTTTGAGTTTATTCGATTTAGTTCTTTCTGTCCAGTATCAATTCTATTTGATCTCTTGATGTTTCGAAACAACATAAAATTATTGATTAAAAATTCGAAGCCTGGAAAGTCTCAGGCTTCGATTGGAATGTTTATATATTTTTTTCAATGAGATTCAATATTTCAGGATAATCAATCCCAAGTCTATTGACAGTTTCGCGTGTTGGAATACCATTTTTGTTCCATCCACGTCGTTTGTAAACAGCATCAACCAACTGCTCATAACGACCTTCCCGATATTGTCTTAAAGCTACTAGTTTCTCCTGTGTGGAAAATTGATCGACATTTTTGCCAATACCACTTAATTCAACATCATACCGATCAATTCTCGATTCATATTCATCGATTGTTACTGGACCCATTGCCCGATATGGTGGATAATCATGTTCTCTGGTTCCAAAACCTAAACGCAGATTAAATAATCGTTGAAAGTTATAAACTTTTTCAGATTGTTCAATAATCTCATCAGGTGTAATCTTTTCACCAATAACGCCTTCAAATAACCAGGTGTAATTCTCCACATGTTCTGGCACTTTAGCAGGTTCAGATGCTGTTTTATTGCTTTCCGGAATGATGTCATTCCATGGTAATTTACATAAACCGTGCAGACTGAACCATGTTCTCCACATCGGGAAATAATGTAACGCTTCTGCTTTATCCTCAAAAGTTGGAAGTTGTTTATGCACCATTTCCATGAAAATTAACCAGGCTTCATCGTGTTGTGCGCCTTTGGATGCTAAAGCAAATCCACCTTGTTGGGCAATTGATTCTTTTGAGATGTATTCAGAGATCTCCATGCCCTTAATTTCCATTCCAATATCCTGCATAATCTTTGGATCTGCTCCAAACTTCTCAGCGAATATTTTCTTCATAGCTCGTACACCCTGACCAACTGTTACACCAAATCCTTCTCCTTTTGCCATTTGATGTACCAGGGTAAGCGCTGCATCAGAATTCCCCCAAATCAACTCCAATCCACCGGTTTTTTCTTTATCAAGGATTCCTAACTCGTAACATTCCATCGCGAATGCAATTGAATTTCCTAAAGAAATCGTATCGATCCCATATGTATCAGCATAAAAATTCAACTCCAATACATCCTCTGGCTCAAAAACACCTATATTTGATCCTAACCCGCCAAGAGTTTCGTATTCTGGACCATCAACAAAAACGGCGTCTCCTTTATAGGGTCCCGTCCTCAGGTGGTAATGAGCTACCCCGTGTGCGCATGACATTGTGCAACCATACCAGCATCCATCTGGTCCGCTATGGTCGAACCTTTTCTTCCAGAAATCACCGGCAATCTTATAGGAATCTGCGTGAGAGCCATACTTAAAATTATAAGTAGGTAACAAATCAAACCGATTCATGATATCCACCAAATAAGGAGTACCCGTATGACGCATATCATTTTGAGACGCATCAAAAGTTGTAATCTCTTTGTTTATTCTCGCTCCGGCTTTGCGCAACAATTCCATGTTTGCAACCCCGTTACTGTTGGCTGATAATCCACTGTAACGAACTACAATTGCTTTAATATGTTTATTTCTCAATACTGTACCGCCTCCCCCTCGGGCTGCTTGTTTAAAACGCACTTCATCTCTTTTGGGATCATAATAACTGATATTCAAACCACAAATCGGGATATATTCTGCTGCCTGACTAGCTGAGATAACTGAAATATTTCTTTTATCTTTTTCATCTTTCGCATACAAGTTTGTTAACATGGTGTTGACAAGATGGGTGTCAATAGGATCTAAAGGAGCAGCTTCGATCGTTACCCGACCACTATCACCATCGATAAAAATGATTACTTCCTGATCTGCTTTTCCCTGTATCTCCAAGGCATCCCAACCAGCAAATTTAAGATAAGGACCAAAATAACCACCGCCATTGCTGTCAATCACAGAATGAGTCAACGGGGATATCGTTGTGACAGTAACTTTTCCACTGCCGGGATACATGGTGATACCACCAATAGGTCCTGACGAAAAAACCAGTTCATTTTCTGGATCATCCCATTGAGTTGAAGGTTTTGTTCCATTCCATAATAACCACAGACAAAAACCCTTTCCCCCAGTAAATGTATCTTTCATTTTTTGAGATACAGGTTTACTTTCAATTTTTAACCTACCCAGATCAATATAAAGTGTTCGGTTGGAATATCCATTAACAACCTTTTTTAAGTCGTATGAATAATCAGCCAATAACTTATGTGAGGATCTAATTTCTTGAGTTGAAACAATTGTCATTTTCTCCTCCTGAGATTTCTGTGAAAACAATATAGCTATTTTTAATTCAATATTCTATTAAAAATTATAATGATTCTTTTCAAGGCAATTGAACAGTAGATGTCACTCTTGGTATGGATAAATGTCCTGAAATTTTTCTAGATTAATGGATAAAAATAATCAAGTCCATAATATCGCATTCTTTTGATAGAATTCACTTAACCCTTTATTGTAAAAAGAGTTTGGAGTGGAAATTGGTTCATATTGGACGATGGAATGACAAGACGGTTACGATCAGTCAAAAAATAAACAGCCTGACGGTGAGTATCGAAACTAAAAATGAGACTCAAGTATTCAGTTTTGATAAATCCGGTCGACTATGGACAGCACTGGTGGAAAAGATTTCCTATCGTCGTGGATTGAATGGTGCGATTGTCGCTAAGTGGAGCTCAGGCAAAGAAGTTCTGCATAGAAAGTGGCTTGATCAGCTGGAACAAGAATGGTTATTAAATTTAGCCCATCAAACCATTTCTACAATATTACGTGAATTTAATTACTCCACTCATAGTTTTTCTCCCCCAATTTATACCACAACAATCCGGGAGCTTTCTACTATAGCAGAAATTTCTCTTGAATTTTATATCAATGATGTATCAAATTATCATTCAATTTATAAACCAGTTGGTATACTTCCGCCTGATCAATATATCTCGGTTGTTCTTCAATTAACCGAGGGTTGTTCCTTCAATAAATGTACATTTTGTTCATTTTATCGAGATCGACCATTCTTGATCAAATCACCAAATGATTTCGATCAACATATCACCAATGTGAAAAACTTTTTAGGAAATGGACTTTCTTTACGAAGAACCATCTTTTTGGGGGATGCGAATGCGCTTGTAGTGCCGACTAAAAAATTAATCCCTTTAATGGAAAAAATCCACGACCACCTGGATGTTAAGAAATTGGGTGGTATATTTGCTTTTTTGGATGGTTTTAGCGGCGAGCGAAAATCTACCGGTGATTATCAAAAATTAAGAGAGCTGGGTATGAATAAAATCTATATTGGCTTGGAGAGTGGTAACAATCAACTCTTAAAATTCCTGAACAAACCAGGATCAGCCCAGGATGCACTCAACGCTGTACGAACAATAAAGTCCTCGGGTATCTCCGCAGGAATCATTGTTTTATTGGGCGCAGGTGGAAAACAATATGAAGCAAACCACATCTCCGATACCGTTGATATAATCAATCAAATGAATTTGGATGCGGATGATCTGGTGTATTTTTCAGAATTAATTGAAAGTGAAGGATTGGAATATTCTCAAAAAGCCTTTGCTGAAAACCTGAAACCTTTATCCAGTGCTGAAAGACAGGAACAAAGAAGAAGAATAGAAGAACAATTACTTTTTTCTGATTCTGGAACCCCCCATATCAGCACCTATGATATCAGGGATTTTGTCTACTAAGGATTTTTTGATGCAGATACTTCCAACTGGAAAATTACCTCCCGAATTGCTTGAAAAAATGTTAAATAAAATCCCAATTTTAGATAAAAACGTAATCGTTGGTCCAGGTACTGGGTTGGATTGTTCAGTTATAGACTATGGTGATCAATATTTAGTTTTGAAATCTGACCCGATTTCATTGACTTCTGAAAATATCGGTTGGTATGCCGTTCAAATAAACGTAAATGACATTGTCACCACTCTGGCGCTGATCCCAAATGGATATTGATAACTTTATTGTTGCCTGAAAATAAAACGACCACTCAGATTGCAGAAGATATTACAGACCAACTCATCCTGGCAACAAATGAATATGGCATCACAATCATCGGTGGTCATACAGAAGTTACAAATGGAATTGATCACCCAATCATTTCAGCTACTTTAATTGGAACAGTTGCCAAAGACAAATTAATCACCCCTTCAGGTATAGAGACTGGAGATATGGTTTTTCTTACAAAGGAAATCGCCATTGAGACAGTATCAATTTTATCCAATGACTTTCCCGATAAACTCAGTCGGTATTTGACCGGACTGGAAATAAAGAACGCTCAATCTTACCTTTATGATCCAGGAATCAGCATTTATAAAGAAGCACATCTTATCCGAGATGGGCTCGGTGTATCAGCCATGCATGACCCGACAGAAGGTGGTCTGGCAGCAGCATTATGGGAATTATCAATTGCAAGCAATAAAACAATCATGATCGATCTTGATAATATTCCAACTTCTGAATTGACACAAAGAATTTGCTCTTTATTTTCAATTAATCCCCTCAATTCAATTTCATCAGGAGCATTGTTATTTACAGCCAGGTCAAATTATTCAACCGCTATCAAGCAAATTCTTGAAAAAAATCAAATTCCGGTTTCTGAGATTGGATACGTCGCTGGAGATGGAATCGGTGTTAATCACATTGAGCAATCTAAACTGATATCAATTCCGCGCCCGGAAAGAGATGAAATAACCAAAATCTATTAGCTCATAAATGATCATGGTAGAATAGTGCTTGTTTAACAAGCGCCCGTAGTGAAAAGGATATCACGTTGCCCTCCGGAGGCAGAAGTCTGAGTTCGAATCTCAGCGGGCGTACTTCTTATAAATTTTTTATACAATACTTATAAAAATTTTCATACTTTTGGTTATAATTGGGAAAAATAGAAAAGGATATAAATATGTTCGGTGGTTATGGATTGTATATATTATTTAGCTTACCTGCCTTGCTGTTAGGCTTTTGGGCACAAATGAAAGTGAAAGGTGCCTTTAACAAATATTCAAAAATTCGTAGTTATATAGGGCTGACTGGAGCTGAAGTAGCTCGTAGAATGTTGAATGCCAGTGGATTAAATTCTGTACAAGTTGAGGAAACCCGTGGTTTTCTCTCAGATCATTATGATCCGAGAGCAAAAACATTACGATTAAGTCCAGATGTTTATCGTAGCAATTCCATCGCTGCAGCAGGTATTGCTGCTCATGAAGCTGGACATGCAATTCAGGACCAACATGGATATGCGCCTTTGAAATTCCGCTCAGCAATGGTACCTTCGGTTCAATTTGGTAGTTGGTTGGGACCAATTATCTTCATTGGTGGTTTGTTATTGCAATGGGATAACCTGGCATGGGTTGGATTAGGATTATTCGCACTAACAGCCATATTTGCACTGGTCACCCTTCCGGTTGAATTCAATGCCAGCAATCGGGCAAAAGCATGGCTCACAACTTCAGGGGTGATTTACGGCGAGGAATCACAGGGAATTAATAAGGTATTGGATGCTGCAGCGTTGACTTATGTTGCTGCTGCCATTCAGGCAGTGTCCACTCTGCTTTATTACGCTTTCTTGCTTCTGGGAAGATCAAGAGATTAACACAAACAAAAATATTTATGAAAAAGGAGCATGCTTATGCTCCTTTTTGTTTCTTAAAATAATGTGTGATAATATTTGCCTATTTTTTTCTTTTTATGATAAATTTAAATTCACACTTTCAAGTGATACAAAATGAATGGGAAATATAAAATGGATAAAAAGCTAGTACCAGACATTGTCGTTGCACGTTTACCATTGTATCTTCAAACCTTGAATCGACTTCAACAGGAGGGTGAGTACAATACTTCATCCAAAGATTTGGGGAAAAGGATCGATATCTCTGCGGCTCAAATACGCAAAGATCTTTCACATTTCGGTGAGTTTGGAAAACAAGGTACTGGATACTCAATCAGCTTCCTGATTGAAAAATTGGAAGATATTCTTCACGTCAATAAAGTATGGGGCATGGCTCTCATTGGAGTTGGCTTTCTTGGTCATGCTATTGCCAATTTTAATGGTTTCCAAAATCACGGTTTTCAAATCAAATGCATTTTTGATAATGACCTTGAAAAAATTGGGACAAATATCGGTGAATATGTAATCTACGATAGTCGTAACCTGGCTGAGGTAATCCAAAAAGAAAATATAAAAATTGCCATGATCACCGTTGATGCAGAACACGCTCAAAATGTGGCGAACCAGGTGGTCAAAGCTGGAGTAAAAGCGATTCTTAATTATGCTCCAGTAAAATTAATCGTTCCAAAATCTGTTCAGGTTCAAAATATCGATCCAATTATTGAATTACAACATATGACGTATTATCTTGATTAATAATTAAGACCAATAATTTTTTAATAAAAAAAGAGCTCTACGAATTGTCTGAGCTCTTTATATTTATAAGAAAATTTTAATTTAAACTCTAATTAATGATCTTTTTAAAACATTTCGCATGCCAAATGCTTTTGATGCACCTTCAGCTGTGCATGTCATTGGATTATCAACCAGATACGCCGGTATGCCAAGAGCTTTGGTCAAATATTTATCAATTCCGGTTAACAATGCACCACCCCCACATAATGCCACACCACGATCAATAATATCTGAAATTAATTCAGGAGGTGTTTTCTCAAGTGTATTCCTGATGAGAGTTACCAGATCAATTAATGGTTGCTCCAAAGCATCCACAATGTCGTCAGTTGTTACGTTGATCGGTTTGGGCAATCCAGTAACTTGGTCCTGACCTTGAATTTCCATATTTTTATTTTCATTCAACCGAATCGCAGATCCAATATTAATTTTAATTTTTTCTGCAGTCGGTTGACCGATAATGACACCAAACTTCTTTCTGAGGTGAGAGATAATGGCTTCGTCAAACGCTAAACCACCGGTTTTTGCAGTATTTGCGTTCACTATGTCCCACATTGCCAGGACAGCCACTTGATGAGTACCACCACCCAGGCTTATTAACATGTTTCCTGAAGGGGTACCTATCGGTAAATCAACTCCAAGCGCAGCTGAAACCGGTTGAGATATAAGATATACCTCTCTGGAAGAAGATAAAGCTACTGCTTCAACAGCTCGACGCTCAACTGAAGTGATACCGAATGGTGTTGTTATGATAATTTTAGTACTACCGAGAAAACTGGTAGCGCCAGCTTTCTTAATCATCTCTTTAAGTATACCTTCTGTGACACTGTATTCTGCAATCACACCATTTTGAAGAGGTCTCACGATATCGATCGATTCTGAAACTCGCCCCATCATATCCCTTGCTGCCTGGCCCCACTCAACCATTTTCCTGGCATCTTCGTTGACAATCGCAGCCACAGTCGGTTCCATCACGATTACTTGACTACCTTCAACTATGACAGAGTTTATTGTCCCCAGATCTATTCCTAATTCCCTGGAAAATAATGCCATTAACTATTTTTTCCCTTCAAATAATCGGACCAGTCTTAATTGTCTTTTAGACTTCTTTTGGATGAACGTTTGAATCTTTTGATTGCCTCTAGTCTGAAAGTTGATCTTCTCAATGCATTCTTTAATGCATCTAATTCGCTATCATCGCCTACTGACGTCTCACTCAGTAGCTTTTCAGCGCGTTCTTTCGCCATTTCAGCCCTGGATTCATCCAACTCATCCACATTTTCTGCAGCATCTGCTAATACTGTAATTAGATTCGGTTGAACTTCAGCAATACCACCTGCTACAGTGAAATAATTTCTGTCGCTTTTTGTAACAACTGTGATGATGCCAAAATTAAATGTAGTGAGTACTGGAGAGTGGTTAGGTAATATGCCCATTACACCTTCAGAGCCGGGTAATATCACCATTTCAGCTTCTCCACTGTATACCATTCGATCTTGAGATACGATATCACATTGAATTGGCATATTAACCTGCTGTTTCTAATTGTCTTGCTCTTTCGACTGCATCTTCGATTGAGCCTACCATATAAAATGCCTGTTCTGGTAATAAGTCATGTTTTCCATCCAGGATTTCCCGGAAGCCACGGATCGTTTCTTTTAATGGCACATATTTACCTGGAATGCCTGTGAATTGTTCAGCAACATACATCGGTTGTGAGAAAAATCTTTCAATTTTTCTTGCTCGTGAAACGATTATTTTATCATCTTCGCTTAATTCATCAATACCTAAAATGGCAATAATATCCTGTAAATCTTTGTAGCGCTGTAATACTTTCTGAACTTCTCTGGCTGTAACATAATGATCTTGACCAACAATTTTTGGATCAAGAATTCGTGAAGTAGAGGATAAGGGATCAACAGCCGGGTAAATTGCTTTTTCAGCAATCGCTCGTTCCAAAGCGATCGTAGCATCAAGATGTGTAAATGTAGCTACGGGAGCAGGATCAGAATAGTCATCTGCCGGTACATAAACTGCCTGCATGGAAGTGATCGAGCCAGATCTTGTTGATGTGATTCTCTCTTGTAATTCACCCATTTCTGTCGCTAATGTAGGTTGATAACCCACAGCGGATGGCATACGTCCTAACAAAGCTGAGACTTCAGAGCCTGACATGGTAAATCTGAAAATATTATCGATAAATAATAAAACATCTTTTCCCTGATCTCGGAAATATTCGGCCATTGATAAAGCTGTTAATGCTACACGCAATCTAACACCAGGAGGTTCATTCATCTGACCGAAGACCATCACTGTGTCCTTCATAACACCAGATTCCATCATTTCTCGATAAAGCTGAGTGCCCTCACGGGTTCGTTCTCCCACACCAGCAAACACTGAATTTCCCTGATGTACTGCAGCAATAGATCGAATCAGTTCCATAATGATGACAGTTTTTCCCACACCAGCCCCACCAAATATGCCAGTCTTCCCTCCTTTCGTAAATGGCGCAATCAGGTCAACAACTTTTAGTCCGGTTTCAAATACTTCAACCCGAGTCGATTGTTCAGAAAAAGGTGGAGCAGATCGGTGGATTGGATAATATGAATCCGCATTTACCTCCCCTAATCCATCCACTGGTTCACCTAACACATTGAAAATTCTTCCTAAAGTAGCTAATCCAACTGGAACTTTGATAGAATTATGCGTACGAATGGCATAAACACCTCTTTGAAGTCCATCCGTTGATGCCATGGAAATACACCGCACGGCACTATTCGCTAATTGTTTTTGTACTTCAAGAATAATTTTTGTACCATCGTCATTATTTATTTCTAATGCTTCGAACAAATCAGGAATATTGTCGGGAGGGAATTGAACATCAACGACTCCACCTAAAACCTGCAAGACTTTTCCATTATTTTTTTCCATTTATTTTCTCCATCAAAGAAAGAAGTTTTTTATTTAGCCTGTGATAATGCTTCTGCACCACCAGCAATATCCAACATTTCATTGGTTATGCTTTGTTGTCGAGCTTTATTGTAATCAAGTTGAAGAAATGATATTAACTCAGATGCATTTTCCGTTGCATTCTGCATAGACATCATCCTGGCGGCATTTTCACTGGCTTGAGCAACTAAAATTGATTGGTAAATCTGTAATGCCGTAAATCGGGGAACAATTTCATCTAATATTTCAGTTTGGCCAGGTTCGTAAGAATATACACCACTTGTCTTCCTTGCTTCATTTTGCCGTTGGTAAGGATCCACTTCATCATCAGTCTGGACGAATAAAGGTAATATTCGTCGTACAACAGGTATTTGTGACAACATACTCTCAAATTGAGTGTAAGCAATAAATATCTGATCGTAATTTTTCTCTAGAAATTCGTCAACTGCCAGCCATCCAATAGCTGATACATCATTAAAACGTGGAGGGGTTGGGATTTGGCTAAAATCTGCGACGACTTTCTTTCTTCTGCGCACTAACATATCTCTACCTTTCCTACCAACCGCAACATAGGAAACAGGCGTTTTAATTTCTTCGAAATAATTCAGGGTTTTACGAACGATATTGACATTGTAAGAACCTGCCAACCCACGATCACTTGTGATAAGAATGCAAAGTGTATTCCGTATGTCTGATCGCTCAGCCAGCAATGGGTGAAGCATTTGATGCCCAGGTTGTTTGGCCAAATGAACCAGAACTTGCATGGCTTTCTCAGCGTAAGCACTGGTCGCTGACATAGCCTGCATGGATTTGCGAACCTTACTGGCACTGACAGTCTGTAACGCTCGAGTAACCTGTGATAAGTTTTTTATACTTTTGATGCGTAATCGCATTTCGCGAGCTGAACTCATGAATTATTATCCTTATCCAGTTGTTATTTCCAGGTTGAATTATAGACAGGAATTACTTCTCTAAGTTTCTTTTCTGTTTCTTCGGAAATACTTCTTTTATTGGCTATATTTTTTCGAATTTCAGGATAGGTATTTTCCATGTATTTGATAAGACCTTCCTGCCATTCTTTCACACGATCCAGATTTATTTTATCGGCAAAACCGTTTACACTGGCAAATAAAGTGATCACTTGATCTTCCAGTTCCATAGGCTCGTATTGAGGTTGTTTAAGGACTTCCTGTAACCGAAGACCACGATTCAATTGATCCTGCGTCGCTTTATCCAGATCAGCACCAAATTGGGCAAATGCCGCTAAATCACGGAAAGCAGCCATGTCTAGACGGAGGCGATTGGCGACTTGTTTCATGGCTTTCGTTTGTGCGGCGCCACCAACACGTGAGACAGAGATACCAGCATTAACTGCAGGGCGTATACCGGCATTGAATAAATTCGATTCCAGGTATATTTGCCCATCTGTAATCGAAATCACATTCGTGGGTACGTATGCAGATACGTCACCCAATAGTGTTTCAATAATTGGTAGAGCTGTCAGCGATCCACCAGTACCCTGAACTTTTTCCACTTTTAGGTCTTCTTTGTTTGCTAAATCTCTGTGGGCTTTTTCAGCCATTTCCAATGCTTGAGGACCTTTATATACTACTCCATTGGTTGATTCTTTTTCAGAAGCACTTCCATTAAATTCTTTTGGAACAATTACATATTGAGTTGCCAACCTTGAAGCACGTTCAAGTAATCGTGAATGCAAATAAAATAAATCTCCAGGATAAGCTTCACGACCAGGAGGACGTCTTAATAAAAGCGAAACCTGACGATACGCCCAGGCATGTTTGCTTAAATCGTCATATACCACCAAGGCATCTCGACCTATTTCCATGAAATATTCACCGAGCGCGCACCCAGAATAGGGCGCTATATATTGTAAAGCCGCTGATTCATCCGCTGAAGCAACCACTACAATGGTATGGTCCATGGCGCCATATTGTTCTAGTAGAGCAACCGTGCGAGCAATAGCTGATTTCTTCTGACCGATCGCTACATAAATACAAATCAGGTCTTTTCCTTTTTGATTGAGAATGGTATCAATTGCAATGGCGGTTTTCCCGGTTTGGCGATCACCAATAATTAATTCTCGTTGTCCTCGTCCAATCGGGATAAGGGCATCAATGGTGATAATTCCGGTTTGCACAGGAGTATCGACATCCTGACGGCCGACGACTCCAGGTGCAATTCGCTCGATTGGGCGATACTCTTCAAAGCTGACTGACCCTTTTCCGTCAATTGGTTCCCCCAAGGCATTTACAACCCGACCAATCAACCCATCACCAACGGGTACAGAAGCGATTCTACCTGTTGAGTAAACGCTCATTCCTTCTGAAATTTTCGAAAAATCTCCTAGAATAATGACACCAACAGAATGAGTTTCCAGGTTGAATGCAATACCAATTATTCCATTTTCAAACTGAACCAGTTCCTGAGATCGAATATCTGCCAGACCCTCTACCTGACAAATTCCATCTCCGGCTTCAGTTACGGTTCCAACGGATCTAATTTCAAATGATGTCTCAAATTTTTCAATTTTCTTTAAAAATTCTTCAGTAAAATTCCTGCCTGGTTGTGCCATCTACCCTCCAAAAACGTTTATTTGTCCTTATAAAATCTGAAAAATTTTGCTACTTAATTCATCAAAAAATAAAATTAGATAAAAATGTCCAATTTTAATTAATAATCAAGAAAATTTCCTGGAGTAAAACTACATTTAGATTGTTTTCAATGAATGAGTTCTGGTTTTGTGCATAATGTCTGAAATCTCTAACAGCTTTATGATGATGAATGCAATTTTTCTGCTGTCTTAATCGATGCATACCAGAGCTCACTTTCAGATTTTTTATAGAAAACTCAAATTAAAATCATACCTGAAAGGCAATAAAATGTCTAGTTGAAGTAGCAACAAATTTCTGATGTGTAATTGCTTTTGATAAATTTTTTGTTAATTGAGAGTTTAATTATGAAAAATATTGTAATGCGATCCTTAATCTTTCTTCTATATCTTTCGGAGCATCTTTCGGTATGAATTGTAAGGCTGATTGCGCTTCTACCACGCTATAACCGAGCGTTGTTAAAGCTTCCAAAACTTCCAGATCAACATCCTGGTAAGAAGACTTCAGTCCGGTGATATCAGCATCAACATTAATTTTTCCCTGTAAATGAATAGCAATTTTTTGAGCAGTCTTTTTTCCAACACCGGGTACCCTTGAAAAGACTTCAAATTGATCGGATGCGACTGCACGATTTATGGCATCAATTGATAATGTGGAAATTATCGATAAGGCTAATCTTGTTCCAACACCATTTACTCCTAACAGCAGGTTAAAATATTCCCGTTCAATTTCACTTTCAAATCCAAATAAAGTTAATGATTCCTCCCGGACGATTAGTTGCGAATGGAAAAATTTTATATCACCAATGTTAGCTACTTCACATGTTTCTTTTGTTGTAAAGACCTGAATGCCTAGACCATTCAAATTGACAACTACGTAGTCCATACTTTTTTGAATTATCTTACCTTGAATTGACGCAATCACTTTTTTCTCTCATTTTTTCGATTCTGATTAAATATTTCGTACAAACAAATGGATGTTGCAACAGCCAAATTGAGCGAATCACTTTTTCCTATCATTGGAATACGAACCAGTTTATCACATCCTTTTATTAAAGACTCGGATAAGCCTTCACGTTCACTTCCCATTAATAGAATCATATCCTTTTTGTATTGGATTGCCTGGTAATCGTAGACTGCGTTATCACTCGTACCAATAATCGGAATATTTTTTTTATCTAAAAAATCTAAAAAATTATGGCTGTTTGTTTTGATTATTTTTAAGGAAAATAATGCTCCCATACTTCCCCTAACCGCTGCAATATCAAATGGATCTGTGCATTGGTCGATCAAAATAATCCCTGATCCACCCACCGCGTCTAAAGTTCTTAAAATACTACCCAGATTGCCTGGATCCTGAATCCTGTCCAGACCTATCCAAAGTCCATTATCTTCATTTAAACAATTTAGCTCATAAGTATTTTGGGGTAAAACTGCAGCCAATCCCTTCGGTCCATCTTTAATTGAAAATGATTCGAAAACCTGTTTGTCAACCTCAAAACTATCCGCATTAAGTTCCAATAATTTTCCAAGCAATTGTTTTGAATAGGGATCAGTTATCAATTCTCGTGAATAAAATACCTGTTCAAAATTCCATTTTGCATCGATTGCTTCTGAAATAATCCTTGGCCCCTCAATGTAAAACAATTGATTTTCATTCCGAAATTTCTTCGTTCTTAATTTGCGAATAAATTTAATTTTCGGATTGGATGAACTGGTAATCATTTATGCTTCCAATTCTGTAAATCTTCTACTATGAGCATGGCAAATCGCGATTGCTAAAGCATCCGAAGCATCGTCGGGTTTAGGAATATCCGGTAAATTCAACAATGACTGGACCATTATTTGAACCTGTTTTTTGTTTGCTACTCCATAGCCTGTGACTGCCTGTTTTACTTGAAGAGGGGTATATTCAGCGCACTTAACATTTCGCACAGCCAATGCTAATAAAACAACACCTCTTGCCTGTCCCACACTGATGGCCGTGGTTACATTGCGTTGAAAAAATAATTTCTCCACCGCACAAGATTCTGGTTGGTGCAGATCTAATAATTGTAGTAATCGGTTGTAGATGATCTGAAGTCTTTTTTCCATGGGTAAATCTGGGGAGGTAGAAATTACGCCATATTCAATCACTTGCAAACCATTGTTATTCTCTGTAATCAATCCATATCCAGTTGTTGCAGTCCCTGGATCAATTCCCAACACTGAATTCATGGATTGGTTCTACTCCATAGCCTCCATGGCTTCATCAGAAATCTTCAGGTTTGAGAAGACATTAACCACATCATCCAATTCTTCCAATGCTTCCAAAACTTTCATCACTTGTATCGCCTGATCTAGCTCAAGTTCAATCTCCTGATTGGGCATCATTCTGAGTTCAGCCTCCTCAGGGGATATTCCGGCATTTAGTAACAAATCACTGATGGATTTAAAATTCTCTACTGCTCCAACGATTTCAATCATTTCACCATCATTCGAAACATCATCTGCACCACCATCCAGGGCAATTTCAAAAACTTTATCAAAATCATTACCTTCACAAGGAAATGCAAAATAAGCTACACGATTAAACTGCCAGCTTACAGAACCTTGTTCACCCATCGTTCCATTCGCTCTGTTGAGAATATGTCGGACATCTGCAACGGTTCTATTACGATTTTCAGTTAAACACTCAATCATGACTGCAATTCCATGGGGAGCATAGCCTTCATACATCACTTCATCATATGTACCTTCTTTTGATTCTCCGGTACCTCTCTTGATCGCTCTTTCGATATTCTCTTTTGGCATATTGACCGCTTTGGCTTTATCAACCGCCAGACGCAATCTAACATTCGCAGACATATCACCGCCACCTTCTTTTGCAGCCATGAGAATCTCTCGGGTTACTCGTGTAAATATCTTTCCCCTCTTAGCGTCCGCAGCCCCTTTTTTTCTCTTTATAGTAGACCATTTAGAATGACCTGACATAAAAAAATCTCCTTGGTGAAAAAACATTAGGAATTTATTCTCAACATTATACCATGCCTGAAATTGGTTCTCTATTCTTTCTTTTTGGTAATTTTTTTCCCCTTTATCCACTAAAGACCTAACAGATATGAAAGGTAGAAGTTCATAATCGTTATACATCGTAAAATACTAACTAAATTATTACTTTGTAATTACGGACATATAACTTTTATGAAAAACAAACTTTTTTCAACATTAATATTAATCATTTTCGTCTTAACAACAATTATTGGGCCAGCTTCTTCCAATTTAGTTCCAGTAACCGGAGATGCCAGCCTAACCAGTGAAACGATTAATTTTAAATTTCAAACTATTAATTTTAATAAATTTTATCAATTCATTAAAAATGTCACCACCAAAAAAACCGGAAATCAATATGTCGGCATGATCGTTCCGAAACTCTTTACCTTACCCATTGCGCAACAACCAACCGGACGACCAGATTTTGTTTCAAATGAATCCGATGTCGTTACTGAGTTTTCACTTGCCAGTCAATTTGGCTCCACAGGACTGTTAGCCCATAATCATTTGGCTGGTTCGAATTTTTCTCAATTAGAAGAAAATGATTTAATTGTTTTGGTAACCGCCAATAAGGAATATAAACTATATAAAGTAGAAAAAATCTTATCCTTCCAGGCTTTATCACCCAACAGCCCTTATTCAAATTTTGTTGATTTGAACGACTCTTCCAGAGTTCTCAGCGCTGTCGATTTATTCATGGAAGTTTATACGGAAGAAGGTAGTCTTGTTATTCAGACGTGCATCGCACAGGGAAATGAACCTTCCTGGGGCAGATTATTTGTTCAGGCGTTTCCAGTGACTGATATTGGCATCGTGGACTTGATTGATTTTCAAGATCAAAAAATGAGGGTAAGTTTTTAACATTGTTTGAATAATAAAAAAACCCCCGATAAATAAAATTACCGGGGTTGCTTTTCTTAAGATCATTTTTTAGAAATTCAATCGTTTTCGCAATGATTGAAGAACAATACCTATACCTAAGAAACCTAAACCAAAATTGAACATCACTGATTGTACTTTTCCCAATGGTGAATTACTTCCTAATTCTGATCCAGTAACCGGAATTAAAACGGTAGGTGGATCATTACTTGTTGGTGGTGGTAATGTAGGTTGAGCAGTTGGATCAGGTGTCTCATCCGTCACGGGTGTCTCAGTTGGATTAGGCGTCTCATCAGTTCCAGGAGTTGGCGTTGGATCAGCCGGTGTAGGTGAAGGGTCCTCAGGAGTTGGGGTTACTGGTGTTGGAGTGGGATCCTCCGGTGTAGGAGTTACTGGTGTCGGGGTGGGATCCTCTGGTGTTGGGGTTACTGGTGTCGGAGTGGGATCCTCCGGTGTTGGGGTTACTGGAGTATTTGTTGGCGTTTCATCCGGAGGAGGTGTATTAGTAGGTGTGTTGGTTGGTGTATTAGTAGGTGTGTTGGTTGGTGTATTAGTAGGTGTGTTGGTTGGTGTATTAGTAGGTGTGTTGGTTGGTGTATTAGTAGGTGTGTTTGTAGGCGTATTGGTTGGGACAACATCTATCAGTCTAAACGCTGCATGGCTGATTTGTTGAACTTGACCATTTCTATTTAGAACCGAGCTAGTTAACCGAATAGAAGTGACTCCAGGATTTTCAACTCCAAATACCAACTCCGTTGCAGCTTTATAACACCACTCAACGATTAATTGTCCATCTGGGGCATTGTAATCAAAATAGATACTATTCTGCCCAGGTAAATCATCTGTCCATCCATCCTCACCTGAAGGTGGACACCCGGATCCTACGCCTTGATTTGTATTTGCTGCACTTACCGGCACATTTACCAGTGATAAAAGCATTGCAAACGCAACACTAACAGCCCCCAAAACCGTGAAAAATTGGGGTAAAAACTTTAATAATTTTCGTACGATTGATAACATGATAATCTCCTTAAATTAATAACTTTGATGATTCTTGAAAAAAACTTTTTACTCACCTTTATGTAGAAAATGGCACATAATTTCTCCAATTAAAAAACCGGCACAAAAAGGCCGGTTTCGCTTCTAGGCTCCACGAACACTTTCCCTTTATCAGGGTAAGCGACCAATTACATGTCCGCTTCATAGCCTCCAACAAACTGAATTATTAAATATCTGTGACTGACTTACATATCATTTACCGCATTCAAAATCTCAAATTTACAATTTCATCAATTTTTTTGATTCAAATCCTCATTAAAACTAATAATTTCAATATGAATCATATATTACACTATTATTACCTTTTTTATCATATATTGTATAACCATTTATAACCTCTTTCTAACAAATTCATTCGTTTAGCAATTTAAAAAGTGTTCAACTTCCTCATAAATTTGTAAGTAGAATTTCAATGTTTGTAAATGAAAATACCCCGGTAAAAATCCCAGGGAATTTTACTTCATGATCTGGTAACTAAAAATTCAACTTTTTTCTAAGAGACTGTAGTACTAATCCTAATCCCAGGAATCCAAGCCCCATATTGAACATAACTGACTGTACCTTATCTATTGGTGAATGATTTCCAATTTCCATGCCGGTGACTGGAATTAAGATGGTCGGAGGATCATTGCTCGTGGGCGGAGGAAGTGTAGGTTGTGGTGTCGGATCTGGAGTTTCACCTGTTCCAGGAGTTGCAGTTGGATCACCTGGTGTAGGAGTTTCTTCAGGTAAATCAGGTGTTGGGGTTGTTCCAGGATCACCGGGTGTGGCAGTTGGTTGTTCCGGTGTGGCAGTTGGTTGTTCCAGTGTGGCAGTTGGTTGTTCCGGTGTGGCAGTTGGTTGTTCCGGTGTGGCAGTAGGCGCTTCCGGTGTGGCAGTGGGCGTTTCCGGTGTGGCAGTGGGCGTTTCCGGTGTATTTGTAGGTGTTTCGTCCGGAGGTGGTGTCACAGCTGTGTTCGTTGGAGTATTCGTCGGTGTGTTGGTAGGTGTATTGGTTGGCGTGTTGGTTGGTGTATTGGTTGGCGTGTTAGTTGGTGTATTGGTTGGCGTGTTGGTTGGCGTATTGGTCGGTGTGTTGGTTGGTGTATTAGTCGGTGTGTTGGTTGGTGTATTAGTTGGGGTTGGAATAATCAATCTAAATGAGGCATGACTTATGCCTTGTTGATAAATGCTTACCAATGTAACTGTTTTTTGAGGAGGATTTACGACTCCAAATACAAGAGGATTTCTTCCAGCCTTATAACACCATTCTGCAATTAAGTATTCACCGGGGGCTGTGTAAGTAAATGTAGGTTTGTCACCAACATTTACTTTTACCCACCCATCATATCCATCAGGACAAGTATCAGCTGGTGCGTTAATTTCTGCTGCTTGAACAGGCACATTCACCAAAGATAACAGCATCGCAAATGCGACACTGACGGCACCCAGTATGGTAAAGAACTGGGGTAAAAATTTTAAGATTTTTCTAAATTTAGATGACATAATAATCTCCTTGTATAAAAATTGTCCCTAATCGGTCTGGATCCTGTATCCAACACGATCCGCTGTAATAATTACTTCAATTCCTGGTTTAATTTCTTCAAATTTATTTCGAATGGTGTGCACCAGGTATTTAATTCTATTCTTTACATAGTTACTGTTTTCACCCCATATTTCATCAGCAATTTCTTTGTATTTGACAACATGAGGCAAATTCTTTGCTAATAATTCAATGAGTTCGTATTCTTTTGGGGAAAGTTGGACAAATTGACCTTGAAAATTCACTTCGCGTTTTGAGAAATTGATGGTTAATCCAGTTTCTGGAATGGATACCCCGTCAATCACAGTTAATAATTTTGATCTTCTTAAAACCGCGTTAATACGAGCAATTAATTCATCCCTGTGGAATGGTTTAGTGATGTAGTCATCACTGCCCAAATTGAGTAAATCAACAATATTATCTTTGCTGTTCAATGCAGAAACCACAATAACCGGTGACTGGGTAAAATCTCTAAGTTTTCTTAATGTTGTTCTTCCATCTACTTCAGGCATCATAAGATCCAATAACACAATATCTGGCTGGATTTTTTCAACGATGGAGATGGCATCCATTCCATTGCGAGCAGAAACAACATCAAAATCAGACAACCTCAAAATACGTTTGATCAATTCAACAGTATCAGGATCATCATCAACGATGAGCACTTTTTTGTTTCTTCTCAATGTCTCATCCAGATCAATACCAATGCTCTGAGCTTGAGTATCATTATTTTTTACTGGTGCTTTGATCATCTTTTCTCCAAAATAAAAAAAACCGGCGTATTACGGCCGGTTTCGCTTCTAGGCTCCACGAACACTTTCTCTTTATCAGAGTAAGCGACCAATTGCATGCTCGCTTCGTAGCCTCCACAATATTTGATTTTTAAATAACAAAAACCGACTTTACAGGCCGGTTTCGCTACTAGGCTCCTCAGACATTACCCTGAACTTCAAGGGGAAGCGACCAAATTTCAGTCTGATTCTCAGCCTCCTGATTACTTACCTATATTATACAGGGTTTAATCGGTTTGTCAATATATAGCTAACCATTTTATAACTATTATCCTAACTAATTTACATTAGAAAATTCTTAATTTCTTTCATTAGAGATGGGTAAAAGAGTTGAACCAGTTGGACTTGCCACAATTATAAGCCGATGCGTATTGCTGAAGTATGGCCAACAGGTGATTAATGTGATTCTTTCATCTTCAGATGGCAGAATCCATCTGGCATTTTCTAATCTTTCTTCGAGACTAACATCGCGTTCCGGAAGTATCATCGTATTGGAAACAACATATTGATAAACATGAAAATCATTACCATAAATGAATATCTCATCACCAGAAACCAATTTATCCAGGTTCTCAAATACTTTTCCAAAAACATTATGATGTCCATTCAATACAGTATTTCCTGGCTCACCCAAAAACGCACTGTCAAAATGCCATCCAATCGCGTATTCATCTGGAGCTAACCATTGAATATAGGTTTTGTCACCTTGAATGATCTCTTTATTGGTGGCATTGATAATATCCGCTGTTAAATCAATAGATGGAATGGAAATTCTTACAGGTACGACATCATATTCTTTCGTTTTTTCTGGAGTTGGTTTTTTATTGGTTGAGACTTCAATATTTACAGGTAAAAATCCTTCATCCTCAAAATCAGAAAAATCAACTAGTTCCTCGTTCTGGTTTGAGTCCGAAGTAGGCAAAGTTCCAACTTGTGTTTCGTTGATGATTTGTTGATCTGGACGATCTGGAATACTGACGGTTGGGACTTGATTGATGTTTGATATTGAAAATAACCTCTTGTATTTATAATATTGATTCATAATAGGTTCTTCAAAGATATTGAATATGGAAGCTCCAATTAATGCCAGTCCTATAATAAAAAGTAGTTTTCCAGATATATCTTTTTTCAAATTTACCAACTTACCTTCTATCTAAATGATTGATAATAACGAATATTTTTTTGGTCTTTCTCAAAATTTTACAGATATTTTTGATTTAGACTTTGTATATAACCATCCACTAACTAAATCTCTATCATTCATTTTAAACTTACACTATTCTTCAAAACACCCAGACCTTCAATTTCTATTTCTACGATATCTTTATCACTCAGAACACCCACCCCGGCTGGAGTCCCTGTTAGAATTAAGTCACCAGGTTCTAACATCATTACACTGGAAATGAAGGCAAGTAATTTTTCTACTGGAAATACCATATCCCGTGTTGATGCCATTTGTCGAACTTGTTGGTTTACTTTGCAGGTAAGGAGAGCATCTGAAGGATCAAATTCTGTTTCAATATACGGACCAACTGGACAAAATGTATCAAATCCTTTAGCGCGTGTCCACTGTCCGTCCAGCCTTTGTAAATCTCTGGCTGTGACATCATTGGCAATTGTGTATCCAAAAATGTAATCTTCTGCCATTTCAGGGTCAATCCAACGACATCTTTTTCCGATAACAACGCCTAATTCTGCCTCATGTTCTACCTGGCTGGATTGGGGAGGTAAAACAATCGTTTCGTTGTCACCAATAAGTGAACTGGGTGGTTTTAAAAATATGAGCGGAATTTCAGGTACATCTACTTTGTGCTCAGCCGCATGGGAAGCATAATTCCTTCCAATACAAATAATTTTTGTCGGTGCTACGGCTGGCAATAAATTAACATCAGAAATAGAAATGTTTGCTTCAAATCGTCGGTAATTTTCAAAGATGTTTCCATCAATTTTTCCGATTTTATCTTCGAAAAACCATCCCCAACTTACACAACCTTGTTGCTCATATCGTAAAAATTTCATGATCCACCTGAAATAATTGCTTATTATACTTTTGATCAATATCGAAATCTATTTGTAATTCATGGTTGATGAAAAACCACTCAGGTATTATAATTCAGCTACATTTGGGCGGATAGCTCAGTTGGTTAGAGCGCATCTCTTACACAGATGAGGTCGCAGGTTCGAGCCCTGTTCTGCCCACCACAACTTCTAAAAAACACCTTGCATGGATTGAGCATAACCTGTCAATTCGACATACCCATAACCTGATATTTCTTCGCCATTTAGTTTAGCCTTAATTTGTACAGCGCCTTCCCAATAACGGAAAAATAAGTTCATCTCCTGATCATTCATCACAGGTGTAATCTCCAATTTCAAATTAACCTGCTCGATGATAATTCCCCATTCGTTAGGATAGGTTATTTGATCAGATGTTTGCCAGGTATCAAGTACATCAATTTTAAAATCGTTTACTTCCAACTTCTCAGTTCTTCCATCCTCAAATATAATTGTGCCGCTGGAAAATTCACTGATACCTCCATCTTCCTGACGTATTTGAAACAACATAATTTCTGTTTGATTATCCAATTGAATCGAGAACCAATCCCAACCAATTTGGTCGCTTCCCAATGTGCTGCTGCCAAATTCGTGATCCATCCAGCTAAATCCATTGACATCAAATTCCTCATCAATAATTCTTATCCTACCTGTGGTTTCCATCCGTGTCTGGCTGAAATAATATGATGCATTGCCAATCTCACTATCTTTCTGACTCAAGCCATTTTCACCATGATAAATGATGCCTTTTGTATCAGTCAAAGTTAAGTTGATTTTTACATCATCGGATCCAGCATTCATTTGAAAAATATTATCCGCCAATTGAACGATTTTCCAATCTTTTAGCCAGATGGAAAACAATGGTTCGACCGATGTGCCTGCTAATCCGGCAGATCCTCTTGAAATCTGGTCAAATACATAATGTTGATTACTTGCTGTATCAGTTACAGCAAAATGTGCTAAATAGATCTGATTGCTGGCCCAATTGGATGTACTTGATTCAACAAATTGATCTGAGATAGCCCTTCTGAAAAAAGTCAATTGATATCCAAAGTGTCTACCATCATCCGCAAATAAATTTCCGGTGTAATACCACCACTCTGTCAGGTATTCTGGATGAGCGCCGTGATCGCCTGGAAAAACAAAATCCATGCGACCAATTGCCCTCTCATAATTATTTTCTTCTGTGTTACTTTGATCATCTAAGAATGTAATGTTGGATCCACTCAATTGAGCAGGTTTGTTACCCGTGATTATAAAAAAAATAGATATCACGATCAATAAAATAAAAATAGCTAATAAATATTTTTTATTCATCTCGAATGACCTGGATCGGTTTTAATTTATTCAATCTATACAGGGGATAAATCGCAGCAATAAATGCTGCAACCATTGCAATGATGACACCTTGTGAGATAGACCAGAAATCCAAATAAAATTGTATGGTCCAACCAAATGAACGAAGATTTATAACATATACCAGGATAAGTGAAATCACAATCCCGGTTGGAATGGCAAATATGCCTGCAAAAAACCCTATCAAACCCGTCTCGGTTAAAACCAGTTGGTTCAGTTCCTTTTGCCGGAATCCAATCGCTTTTAACATCCCAAATTCACGTTTTCGATCAAGCAATATGATCAAAGTTGCACTTAAAATGCCGATAAATGAGACCATTGTAGCGATGAAACGCAAAGCATTTGTAATGGCAAATGTACGGTCAAAAACAACCATCACATCGTCACGTAAACTTTGGTTGGAACGGACAAGAAGTTGCTGATTGTTTTGCCCTACCCGTGATTTAATTTCTTGTACGGCGTCGTTTACATTTTTGTCTTTATCCAAATTGATTGATATTGCAGTTATCTCTTCATTTTTCCAATATTTTTCGAATACAGAACGGGGCATCATGATATATCCCTGGCTGGTGGTATAGTCTGAAAATATGCCAATGATTTCAAAACTGACTTTCCCTGCAGGAGTCTCTATTGGCAGTAGATCGTTTATGTCTAAATCAAATCGATTCGCGAGAGGTTCTGCAATCAGTATTTTTTCCAATAATAGATTATTCCAAATATTCTCTATTGGTGCTCCAGTTTTGGTAAATATCCGCTCGTAGGCAATTTCATCATTCGTGATCACGTTAATTTGCAGATCACCAAAATCACTGATTCCGCTGGTAGACAAGAATGTGTCAATTTTATTAATATCAGGATATTCATAGATAGCTCTGACTGATTCCTGATCAATATATGCACTCGAACGATTTGTAAATTGATTTGGTACAGAGATGTATATATCACCCGCCAATGTCTCTCGTAGCCAGATCGAAACTGTGTACCGGAAACTATTGATCATCATTGCCATGCCAATCGTTACAGATACAGCAACCATCAATGAAGAAACAGCTACGGCAGTACGGCTGAGGGATCGATATAATTCCCGTGCTGCCATCCCTGGTATTAATCCAATGTATTTTTTCAAAATCTTCGACAGGATTGGGAGAATTAAGTATAAACCGAGTGCAGCTAAAATGGAAAAACCGATAACAACCAGAAGAGTCGCGCCAAATGCCCACCATAGATTTTGAAAATAAGGAGAATACAATAAATAATAACTGACGATAAAAAGCAGAACTCCGAAAAAAGAAATGAAAATTAGATTTTTCCTGACTTTATCTTCGTAACCGGATCGTATTTTTGCTGAGCGAGGGGTTACCTGCGTTGCTTCGATAGCAGGTGGAATAGAAACCAGAATGGTAGCAAAAATGCCCAACAAAATTCCTTTGATCACGCTGACAGTAGGAATTGAAACACTCTTTACAGTAGTGACATAATATAAATCATTGATTGTTTGTAATATCAAATTAACTGTTTCTCTTCCGAGAGCAATCCCAACGAGAACACCAAAAATAGTTCCTATAAATCCAATCACCAGGGCTTCAAATATGATCATGAAGAAAATTTCTGATCGATAGAAGCCAATGCTACGATATAGACCTATTAATTCTCTTCTTTGAATGACTGAAAAAGTCATTGTGTTGTATATTAGAAATCCACCAACGACCAGAGCTAATAAACTGAGTGCTGTGAGGTTAAGTTGAAAAGCTCCTACCATGTTACTTAATTGTTGATTTTGATCGTTCGTTGAACGAATAACCAGGCCTGAAGGTAGTTGACTTTTTACATTTGATTCTTCATTTGGATCATTAATAATTAATTCTATTCTGTCCAAAATACCAATTTTATTGAACGCAATTTGTGCTGTAGATATATCAACAATGATCATCCCCTTTAAAGATTCTCTTGCAATCGGTTCGTCCGTCGAAATAAACCCCACAATTTTTAATTTTCCAGGTTTTCCTTCGAAAATATAATTGATTACATCACCCAGTTGTATGTCAAATTCATCAGCAAGGTCCTGTGCTATGATACCAGTGTTGGATTCTGAAATAATCGAAATTAATTGGTTAAGTTGACCATCGTCGTCTCCGTAGTACTGTCGAAAAGGAAAATCTAATAAAGGATCAATGCCTAAAATCAAAATTGCTTGTTGATCAAATTCTGAAACATTTACATAACCCTCGATCACGGGTGAAGCTTCATTAAAAACACCATTTCTCACCATATCAGCAAAATATTCTTCCGGTATCCCTGATCCAGAAGCCAATATCTGATGCGTTGCTTTTCCGGTAATACTTTGTGTACTTAAAGAAATCGCTTTTTTTGAACTTTCATTTGCATAATCAATAGCAATTACAACAGCAACCCCCAGTAGAATACCAATTATTAACAGAATCGTCTGCCAACCCTGTCGAATCAGATGGCGCAAACTAAATTTCAACAACAATCCTACAGATTTCATCTTATTCCGGTTTTTTACACGCAACTAATGTTCCATCAATGATCGAAAAAACCTGGTCCGCAAATTTTGCTGCTTCGCGGCTATGCGTCACCAAAATCATATTTCTCTGATTTTCTTTGACCAATCTGGACAATAATTCCATGACAATTTTTCCATTTTTATCATCAAGATTACCAGTGGGTTCATCAGCCAGAATCAAATCTGGTTTGTGAATTATAGCTCGCGCAATGGCAACCCTTTGTTGTTCCCCACCAGATAATTTATCCGGAAAATCATTTCTGCGATCTAACATACCAACCTCTGACAGCAGAAATTCTGCCCTAAGAAAGTCATCTTTGGTAAGCATATTTTTTAATTCCAAAGGTAAGATCACATTTTCCCAAACCGTCAAGGATGGCAGCAAATTAAAAAATTGGAAAATAAAACCTATACTATTTCTTCTGATCTCGGTTAAATTTCGCTCGGATGAAGTCGAGATACTATGTCCATTAAAACGTATCGAACCTGAAGAAACGGAATCGATACCACTGATCAAGTTTAATAGCGTGCTTTTTCCACTTCCACTCTTTCCCAGGATGGCGATGATCTGACCATTTTCGAATGAAATCGAAACCTGATCTAATACTTTTCGTTGATTATTCGAACCATCAATATAAATTTTCGAAACGTTTTCTAATTCTAAGAATATTTTTTCCATAATCCTCATTTATCAGGATTCTAATCCCGCTCCACTTTCTTTTCGAAATCCATGTACAACATTTTACAAAATTTATACGATTCTTTATAAATTATTATCGTGTCCTTTCAATAATTAGCGGTCAGGGTGTTTTTGGCGTGCGGATGCACGCCAAAAACACCCGCTTGCCCCGATTTATTGAGATGATACTTATTATCTATTGATAAAATTAGACCATCCCTGGTTACAAAATAATATCTGGCTTCCTGATTGTTGTTAATCTTGTTATAATAAACATATCTGGGGATGACAGGCTTCGACGGGAGAGGCTGGTCCCAGATTGCGAGCCGAGAGGTACCGACCTCGATAAATCAGTACAAAAAAACAAGTGCCAATCGCACAAACACGTACGCTGCTATGCCTCTCGCTGCCTAGTGAGAGACTAGTAGCCGAATGGTTCCTTTGTGAACCACGTCTATCTACCCCGCTACCTGACCGGTGGAAGAATAGGCGACACAAAGTCAGGGTGCCATATTTCAATCTGCGGGAAATATGAAAGAGGACTTTCGGGTCTGAGCAGATAGCACTACACTAGTTTTGTTGGTTGTCTTGTGTAGCTGCAAAAAGATCAACTAACTACGCTCGTAGATATCTGCTGATCAATTCTTTCGGACGCGGGTTCGATTCCCGCCATCTCCACTACTATTTATCCACATCCAGATCGAAAGGCTTAATTTTTCAGACAAATTAAGCCTTTTAAATACGCGCCTTCCGGAAAGTTAAGGCTGACGGGATGATCAGGTCCTTGATTCAATTTTTCTAATATCGTAGCATACGCACCGGCATCCAAGGCAGCATCCGACACAATTTTCTGAAACAATCCTTCATTCAATCCACCTGAACACGAAAAAGTCACCAAGATACCAGCAGGATTGAGTAATTTAAAGCCCAGTAAATTAATATCTTTGTAGGCTCTCGCGGCTTTATCTACATGAGCAGCTGTTGGGGCGAATTTAGGGGGATCCAGAATCACCACATCAAATTTTTTATTTTGATCTCTCATTTTTCTCAAAAGCTGGAAAGCATCTCCTTCTATCCATTCATGCCCATTGTCAGTGAATCCATTTAAAGTATGGTTCCGTTTTGCCAGTTCCAATGCGTCATTGCTACTATCCAAAGAAACAACATTCTTTGCGTTTCTTCCAGCAGCATAGATACTGAATCCTCCTGTGAATGAAAAAACGTTTAATACAGCCTTATCCATACAATAATCAGATACAATGCGACGATTTATTCTCTGATCAAGGTAAAAACCTGTTTTCTGGCTGTTTTCCAGGTCAACAATAAATTGATGTCCACCTTCTTTAATCAGAATTTCATGGGGAATTTTTCCTGATATGGGACCTGTGCGTTCCTTCAGTCCTTCGATTTTTCTAACGTCCAGGTCAGAGCGTTCATAAATATTGTTGAGACCAGTAATTTTCTTCAAAGCATCTACGATGGTATTTCTATGATATTCCGATCCGCTGGATAGAATTTGGATGACCAACACGTCATTGTATTGATCAACTATCAAACCTGGGATTTGATCAGATTCAGCGTGAATCAGTCTCCAGGCGGAATCATCATATTTTTTCATTAGATATAAGCGACGTTTGATTGAAACATCTATCCTTTTTTCGAAAAAAGTTTGATCAATTTCCTCGTTATCAAAAGACCACATTCTTACCCGTATTTGAGAATATGGACTGAAAGCACCAGTGCCCAGAAAATTCTTTTTTGAATCAAATACTTGTACAGAAGATCCATTATCAGGATCGCCCATTACTGTATCAATCGCACCAGAAAAAATCCATGGATGATGGCGTACAACTGCTTTTTCTTTTCCAGGTTTGAGAAATATCTTGTTCATGATAAATTTGTCATTTTAATAAACTCTTCTTCATTGAGGATTTTGATTCCCAATTCTCTTGCTTTATCAAATTTTGACCCGGGGCTTTCACCTACCAATATAAAATCTGTATTTTTACTAACGCTGCTGGAAGTTTTTCCCCCAAGAGATTCAATCACTTCCTTGATTTCAGTTCTCGAGAAACGTTCTAAAGTGCCAGTGACAACGAAAACTTTTCCTTCAAGTGGCATATCTTTCTCAATTGTTTTTTCACTCTTTGTAATCTGTGGCCAAACTCCCACTTCTTTTAGCTTCGATAATATTTGTTTATTTCTTTCCTGATTGAACCATTCAACAATCTGATTGGCTATGTTAGGACCAATTCCATCAATTGTTAACAACTCATCCATTGAAGCGCAAGATAACTCATCCAAATTGGTGTATTTTTTTGCCAATTCAGACGCCATCACCTCTCCAACACCATTAATGCCGAGGGCTGTTATCAACCTGTTTAATGGTCTTTGTTTTGAATTTTCAATGGCTTCAAGCAAATTTTCGGCTTTTTTCTTTCCAAAACCTTCCAGGTTAATTAAGGAATCCATTGTCAAATGATAAATATCGGCAACATCTCCCAGCAGTTTTTCTTCCACAAGTTGTTCCACGATCTTTACTCCCATTCCAACAATGTCCATAGCGGATCTGGAGACAAAATATTCAAGATTCCGAACCAATTGAGCCGGGCAGGCTGCATTCATACAATACCAGGCCACTTCTCCACTCATTTGTTCGATATGACTGCCACATGCCGGACAATATTCAGGTATGACAAATGGCTTCTCGCTGCCATCTCGCGCATCGATAACCGGACCGATGACATAAGGAATTACATCACCTGCCCGTTTAACAAAAATTCTGTCACCTATGCGAATATCCTTTTCAAATATATAGTCAAAGTTATGTAAAGTTGCCTGTCTCACCACAACCCCCCCAATTTCAACCGGCTCTAAGATAGCATAGGGAGTTATAACGCCAGTGCGGCCAACATTCACCCCAATATCAACTAGCTTAGTCACTTCTTCTCTGGCTGGAAATTTTAATGCGATCGACCCTCTGGGATCTTTTCCAACAATTCCCAGATTTTTGTCAAGTTCCAGATCATCAATTTTTATGACAATACCATCTACTTCGAAATCAATTTTGTCTCTCCTGGTCTGCCAGATTTCAGATAGTTTTAACACTTTTTGAATATCTTCACACCGCTCTGAATATTCGGAAACTGAAAATCCCAGCAGTTTTAAATATTCCAAAACTTTCCATTGTGTTTTAGGTACTTCACCACTGCTGGTTAATATGTTGTACGCATATAATCTTAAAGGTCTCTTCGCTGTAATGGCCGGATCTAATTGCCGCAAAGATCCAGCAGCAGTATTCCTTGGATTTAGATAGGCTTTTTCACCATTCTCAATTATTTTTTTATTCAGCGAATCAAAATCTGACAGTGTAATAAAAACTTCTCCACGCACAACCAGATAATCGGGTACATGGATGTTTTTTCCACCCACGGGAATTCTCAAAGGAATGGAACGAATGGTGCGGATATTACTAGTGATATCCTCACCAACTTCACCATTTCCACGTGTAGCACCTTTCACAAACATGCCATTTTGATAATGTAATACGACAGTCAACCCATCAATTTTTGGTTCTACAACGAATTGAGCATTCGCAACAGCAGGATTAATTCTTAATAAACGATCACGCCAGGCAATCACACCCTCCCAATCGAAAGCATTTGCCAGGCTTAATACCGGAAGAGGGTGTTCTACTTTTTCAAATTTTGATAATGGTATTATCCCGGCCCGTTGGGTGGGAGAATCCGAGGTAATCCATTCAGGATGAAGTGTTTCTATTTCTCGTAACGCAACTAACAATTTATCGAACTGAGCATCACTGATAACCGGCTGATCAAGTACATGGTAGCGATAATTATGAAAATTGATTTCTTCTTTAAGTTTTTCATATTTTTCTTGTGAAATGTCGTTGCTCATGTGCCACTCCGTTGTGATTCTAGGTTACATTTAGATAACCAGATATTACATTCTAATTGAAATTTATTTGATAAAATAATTCTATTACAAAACAGTCAATAATTTTATTTCCACTTTACTAATGTTTCCAAATAAATTTCGGAGGTTTTCATGAAAATCATTGCATATCTTGCTTCAGGTATTCTGATTCTATTTGGAGTCTTATTTATATTGAGTGCATTCAGTCCGCAAGGACAGGTTGGAAATTTGTTGGTTGGTGCAATTCTTTGTCTCGTTGCGTTTGGAATTATTTTCTTTGTAACTCGAAAAAAGAAAATTGAGTCCAATACTACCAATGTCACCCTCAATGTCGATCTTCCTGGAAATGTATCCCTCGAATCACTCAAATGCCAGCAATGTGGCGGTATTTTGACGAAGGACTCAATTTCCCTGGTAAATGGAGCCCCAATGGTCTCCTGCCCGTACTGCAACACAACCTACCAATTAACCGAAGAACCAAAATGGTAACCTTCAGGATTTAAGGAAATAAATATGATTAGAAAAATTAAATTATTCAGTATTTTATTAATCCTGTTAATGTTGGCAGGTAATTCTGGTGTTGTTCATGCACAGGATTATTATTTTGCTGTCGAAAAGCAAACCATGGATGTCTTTGTAAATGAAGACGGTTCTCTATCGATTGAATACTATTTTGATCTGGTAAATCAACCTGGCGCACACCCAATTGATATTGTCGATATTGGTCTACCAAACAATAATTATGTATTGAATAGTATTACAGCGGATATTAACGGATTACCTGTAGATAGTATTAAAAAATCTGATTATATTGATATTGGCATCATGGTTGACCTGGGAAATCAGGCTATACCAGCTGGACAAAGAGGCACCCTGCATGTTTTTGTCGGGACAATCAATAAATCTTTGTATCCATCCGAAGTGGAAGCAGACGAAGACTACGCAAGTTTTGAAATTTCTCCAACCTGGTTTGGACCGGAATTTATTGCCGGCAGCACTGACATGACTGTGACACTTTATCTTCCCGTCGGACTTACAGAAAATGAACCTCGCTACCACACACCACAAGGCTGGCCTGGAGATTCTACTCCTATAAGTGGTTTAGACAACGTGGGAGGTATCTACTACCAGTGGAATAGCCCGAATGCCAATTCTTACACCCAATATAAATTTGGTGCCAGTTTTCCTGCCAGATTAGTGCCGGAAACTCAAATTGTAAAGGCTCCATCTATCACCTTCGACTCTGATGCAATCTGCTCGGGACTGATTTGTCTGGGTATATTCGCATTCTTTGCATTGACAATTTATTCAGCCACGGTGGGAGCAAAAAAGCGCAAACTCAAATACCTCCCGCCAAAAATATCCGTGGAGGGTCATGGAATTAAAAGAGGGTTAACAGCTGTTGAAGCCGCGATTTTGATGGAACAGCCTATGGATAAAGTATTAATGATGATCTTATTCGGTGTTCTTAAAAAAGGAGCAGCCGAGGTTTCTAAAAGAGATCCTTTAAAAATAAAAGTATATGATCCAAAGCCGGACGATTTACAACCGTACGAAATTGAATTTTTAAATGCGATGCAGAAAGACAATAGAGAAACAAAAACTGACCTTCAATCAATGATCATAAATTTAGTCAGCTCTGTATCAAAAAAGATGAAAGGATTCAGTCGCAAAGAATCAATTGCCTTTTATAAAGATATTATGGAAAAAGCCTGGAATCAGGTTGAATCAGCTCAGACACCAGAAGTCAAATCTGAAAAATATGATGAAAATCTAGATTGGACGATGCTGGATAAGAATTTTGACGGCCGTACAAAAGAATCATTCGGATCAGGCCCTGTTTTTATCCCCACCTGGTGGTGGCGTTATGACCCAATGGTCAGACCAACGACTTCAAGCACTCCAACTTTTGGCAAAGTGGATGCTTCTCCCATGCCATCCGGATCAGGAAAAACGACTATCAATCTTCCGAGTTTACCAGGAGCGGATTTTGCTGCTTCCATCACCAACGGTGTTCAGTCTTTTGCCTCGGGAGTTGTAGGAAATCTGACCAACTTCACCAGTGGCGTGACAAATAAGACCAATCCAGTTCCCAAATCCACTTCATCTTCAGGTCGATCATCCAGGGGAGGTGGTGGAGGAGGCTCCTGTGCCTGTGCCTGCGCCTGTGCAGGTTGTGCCTGTGCCTGTGCTGGAGGTGGACGCTAATGGCTTTTCCTTTCTGGCAAAAACCATTAATAAGGAAAAATTCTCCCAAATTACCAACTACTGGTATCTATCATTTTGAGCAACAAAAAGATCATAGCAAGAATCGGATTCACTTACGTGTAGAAAATGATGGTAACGGATTGTTGTTAGTTAATGCCGCCAGAGCTTATCACCTCAATTCAAGTGCAACCGCTATGGCGTATTGGCAATTATCAGAATATACGGAAAATGAGATACTGAATTCATTAACCAATCATTTTGAAATTGAAGATGATCAATTGGTCGAAGATGCCAAATCTTTTTTGGCTCAGATGGAAGTCATCACAGATCCTGATGAAAGTTGCCCATTATGCGAGTTGGATCTGGACATGGATCTGCCATTCTCCCACACCCCCAGTGCACCATATCGGATGGATATTGCATTATCTTATCAATGCAATAATGATTGCACACACTGTTACAATGCCCGTTCACGCAATTTCGCTTCATTATCTGAAAACGATTGGTTTAAAGTAATCGATAATATTTGGGAATTGAGTATTCCGCATATCGTTTTTACAGGTGGAGAACCAACGCTTTGTGAATATTTACCAGATCTCATTCAATACGCCGAAAACAAAGGAATAATTACCGGAATTAACACAAATGGGCGCAAATTAGCAAATGAAAGCTTTCTCAATCAACTAATTGCTGCTGGTCTGGATCACATTCAAATCACATTGGAGTCTTCAAACTCACAAATACATGATCAGATGGTCAATTTTCCAGGTGCCTGGGAAGAAACAGTGTCAGGAATAAAAAATGTTCTGCAAAAAGAAGTCTACATGATGACCAATACCACCATGTTGAAAACTAATTATAGAGAAATTCCACAGACACTCGATTTTCTGGCTGAATTAGGTGTACCCACGGTTGGCTTGAACGCATTGATTTATTCCGGCAAAGGCAAAGACGTTGGCACAGGCTTATCTGAAACACAGCTTTCTCCCTTATTGGAAATTGCCAAAGAAAAAACCATCAATTACAACCAGAAATTAATCTGGTATACGCCCACTCATTATTGTCGCTTTAATCCCATTACCCACGAATTGGGTGTAAAGGGTTGTTCTGCAGCCTTGTATAATATGTGCCTTGAACCCAATGGGGATGTCCTTCCCTGTCAATCTTATTATTATCCCTTGGGAAATATACTCAAGAATTCATGGAATTCCATCTGGAATCATGAATTATCATTACAACTTCGTGAAAGAAAAAATCTTCCACAAAAATGCAATCAGTGTGAGCTTATTCAGGAATGTGGTGGAGGATGTCCGCTTTCAAATTAATGAGCATAAATATTAATTTTCCTGATTAATGGAGGAAATGATGAGCAATATTGTCAAACGATTGAAATCGATTTTTTTTGATAAGGCACAGGTTTTACCACCTGGATTGTATAACTATCAAGCCCCACAAGACAGCGATTATCAATATCGTCTCCACTTGAGGATTGAACCAGGCGGAGAAGGTTTGCTGATCATAAATGCCAGCACTGTTCTTCATCTTAACCAAACCGCTACAGAATATGCTTATCACTTAATCCAACAAACCCCCCAACCAAAAGTCATCGAATCGATCATCAAACGCTATCAAATCACTTATGCAGATGTCACCAAGGATTTTGATAATTTCATGACCCGGATTGACACTTTGATCAATACGCCAGATTTAGATCCGGTAACTTATCTGGATTTCGAAAGATCTACACCGTATATCGATTTCCCGGTTGCTCCATATCGATTGGATTGTGCATTGACTTATAAATTAAGTAACAAGGACGAACTTGGTTTATCTCCAAAAGACAGAGTCAAGCAGGAATTATCATTTGATGAATGGAAATTAATTCTCGAAAAAGCCTGGTCAAACGGCATTCCTCATGTAATTTTTACTGGGGGTGAACCTACACAAAGACCGGATTTAATAGAAATCATTATCCTGGCTGAAGAACTTGGGATGGTAACCGGGTTAGCAACAGATGGTCTAAAGCTGTCAGAAAATGAATATCTGGAACAAATATTAAACTCCGGATTGGATCATTTATTAATTACATTTGAACCGGAAAATGAGCAATCCTGGAAAGCTCTCCGAGATATTATTCCGCAGGATATTCATACAACAGTTCATTTAACCATCGAAAAATCAACAGCAGATGATTATATTAAGATAATGGATGAATTCAAACAAATTGGCGTTGAAAACATTTCATTAAGTTTTAATAATCCCGATCTCGAGAACCTAGTCATCGAATTACGCAATAAAGCTGCTGAATATGGCTTTAATTTGGACTGGGATTTGCCTGTTCCATATTCACAATTCAATCCTGTATCTGCAGAAATTGATTCAGGGGATACCATTCCTGCAGGTGCCGGGAAAGCCTGGTTATATGTAGAACCGGATGGTGATACTTTGCCTGCTCAAGGCATCAATAAACCGCTGGGAAATTTCCTGACAGATTCCTGGGAATGGGTTTGGTCTAATGCAAAATTATTGAATAAAAGTCAATGAGTGATTATCAATTCTGGTCATCTCGCTATAAACAACAGGCATCCTGGACAAGAGAAACAAGAAATTTCATCATTAATCAAATATCACTTCCTCTACAAGCTAATATTTTGGAAGTTGGTTGTGGATCTTGTGCAGTTCTGGATGAATTTACTGAATCGGGACATAATACAGTTGGATTAGACATTGACTTTCAAATTCTTAAGTACAGTATTCAAAATTCTTCTAAGGCAAGTCTAATCAATGGAGATGGTTTGTCACTCTCTCTCAAAAACGATTTTTTTGATATTTGTTTCTGCCATTATTTACTGCTTTGGATAGACAATCCGGTAAGAATTCTTAAAGAAATGTCCAGGGTGACAAATAAAACAGGATGGATTTGTATTTTCGCTGAACCTGATTATCTATCCAGAATAGATTACCCCTCTCCTCTTGATAAATTAGGACAGATGCAAAATTCATCTCTATCAAATCAGGGTGTTAATCTGTCAGCGGGGAGAAATTTACAGAATTGGCTGATGCAAGCTGGGTTCTCCAATATTCATTGGGGAATTTACGGTTTTCACCAGAAGGTTGAAAGCCATTCCATCAATGCTGATTCCGAATGGGCTACCACCCAGCGTGATCTTGAAAAACTGTACTCAGTGGAAGAAATTCTAAAATATAAAGAAATAGAAGACAACGCACGAACTCAGGGATTTCGAATTCTATTCATACCTACATTTTATGCCTATGCGCAAATATAAAACTGCTGCATAAGTGACTTTCAACCAGAAATAACCCAATGGGAGTCAAATAACCCAAAAGGTTGTCAAATTAATAAACTGCCACTATAATAACGCCATCGGGGCGTGGCGCAGTCCGGCTAGCGTGCTTGCATGGGGTGCAAGAGGTCGAAGGTTCAAATCCTTTCGCCCCGACAAAAAAACCACTGAGTGGTTTTTTTTATTTCTACATATTTCGACAATACCAATCCGATTTTGGTATAATCACAACATGTCAATAAAAAAACCAACTCGCCGGGACTTTCTGAAATTATCTGCCATAACTCTTGGAGCCATCACCACACAAGGATTTCGTCCATTTTTTGGATTTGAAACTGAACAAAAAAGTAACTTATTAGCACGGGTTGGCACCGGGTCAGTCAGTGTCTACTCTCAACCAAATGATAAAAGCACCATTCTTTATCAACGTTATCGGGATGAAATTATTAATATTTATGCTGAGGTAATCTCGGAATTTGGCCCAGGTTATAACCCACTCTGGTATCGAGTCTGGGGGGGGTATGTCCACAGTGGGTACTTACAACGTGTGGAAATCAACTACAACTCCATTCAAAATAAGATCCCTGAAGAAGGCGTTCTGGGTGAAATTACCGTACCTTTTACCCAAACCATGTGGGATCGCTCATTTTTGGGATGGGAGCCAGTTTACCGCTTATATTATCAATCCACTCACTGGGTCATGGGTTTAGATGAAGGACCGGATAAAGAACCCTGGTATCGTTTGAAAGACGAATTGCTGAATGTCGATTACCATGTGCCAGCCAGTCACGTACGAATTATTCCGCTCGAAGAGCTTACTCCACTCTCTACAGATGTAGAACCTCATTTGAAACGAATTGAGGTATCGATTGCATACCAGAATTTGAAAGCATTTGAAGGTGAAAAATTGGTATTTGAAACCATGATATCCTCAGGTGTACCAATGCGCAATCCTGATCCCACATTAATTCCCACGGACACCCCAAAAGGCACTTTTTATGTTCAGTCCAAATTACCCTCTAAACATATGGGGGATGGTAATTTAACGTCGGATATTTATGCCTATGAACTTCCCGGTGTGCCCTGGACATCTTTCTTTGAACCGGTAACTGGTGTTGCATTTCATGGCACTTATTGGCACCATAATTATGGTATTCGTATGAGCCGGGGTTGTATCAATATGAAGACTGAGGAAGCTAAATGGCTTTTCAGGTGGTGCACACCTACAACGCATGGTGATAAGATTGAATCTCGTGGACTAGGAACAAAAGTAATCGTTACCTAATCAACAAATTGCATAAATACTTGATTTCCTAACAATCTCGCATTTTTTGTCAACCGAATGATATCTCCATCCACAATTTCCAATAATTGATTTTTCATCAGGAAATCAATTTCCTTGGCAAATATCTCCAATGGCGATGCAGAGAAACGTTTGCTGAATTCCAGAATGGATACCCCTTCTGATACCAGTCGCAATCCAACCATCATGGTCTCCTGCATGGCGGTAAATGAATCAACCTCGGTTAATATTTTTGCAACAGGGCTATTCAAGGCTGATGATAAACTTGCGCCTTTTTGCAAATTGATATACTCCATAATACCATTCACATTTTCATACCTTACACCATTGGAAAATCCGTGAGCTCCTGCCCCTAACCCTAAATAAGGTTGGTTGCGCCAATACTGTAAATTATGTTGGCATCTATAGTCAGTGATTTCATCAACCTTGTAGTAATTAGAGATCTCGTAACATGCAAACCCATTTTCTACTAATAATTGGTCTGCCCATTCATACATTTCAGCTGCCAGATCTGAATCAGGATTTTCAACCATCCCTTTTTCAACCCAATCATGTAAAGGTGTGTTTTCTTCTATTCCTAAGGAATAAAGAGAAATGTGCTGCGTAGATAAATTAAGGCCATCTTCAAGGGTCCTCTTCCAATCATCAATGGTTTGACCTGGTAATGCATAAATCAAATCCAGGTTGATATTTGAAAATCCAGCCTGTTTTGCCCACTGGATTGCTTGAATGGATTGGTAATGATCATGAATCCTGCCTAATAATTTGAGATATAACGGGTTAGAGGTTTGCAAACCAAAACTGATGCGATTGAATCCAATTTCTAATAAATTTTGTAAATATTCCAAGGTAACAGTACCTGGATTTGCCTCCAGGCTAATTTCTGCATTGGCTACAACGCAAAAATTATCAGAAATTTTTTCCAATATTGATTTGAAAAGCTTTCCCTCAATTAACGACGGGGTACCCCCACCAAAAAAAATGGTTTTTACCGGTAGGTCGTTCGCGAATTGCTTCCCATAAAAAGAAATTTCTCTCTTCAATTGATGTATATACGTTGGGATTAAATGGTTCAGACCAGAAAATGTGTTAAAATCACAATAAGAACATCTTTTTTGACAAAATGGAATATGCAAATACATACTGTGAGCTTCATTCATTGCCACAGGATATCATAAACATGAGAATCAATCCATAATTATTTTATTTTTTATCGAATTCTTGCTGTGTTATAATCCGCAATTGAATTTGTATTTGACATCAAATAGGAACTAATATGACAACAAATAAAAATGTAGATCAATCATCCACCTGTCCGGTTTGTGGCTCCAGAATAAGCGCAAATGCCACAAGATGTATGGTGTGTGGATCCTCTATTACAAAATCAACAGAAAAATCCACAAAAAAACCCGAAATAAAAGGTCCTAAAGTACCTTCGATAACCATTGCCGTACCACTCGTCATCGCCCTGGTTATTTTATTTTTAGCTATCGGTGCAGGGGCCGTTTATGCAGTAATGAATCAGACAGGTATGGTAGTAGAACCTACTGTAACACCAACAGTAACCTCAACTGCAACGATCACAGTTACACCCACGCTTACCTTAACGCCTACGATCGAACCAACAATGACACCGTTGCCTGATCTCGAATACACAGTGCAATCAGGAGATTCTTGTTTAGACATTGCATTTTTATTCGATGTATCAGTGAATAGTATTGTGGTAAAAAATAATCTTTCAGCAACGTGTGATAATCTGGTTCCAGGTAAAATACTGTTGATTCCTCAACCCACACCAACACCATCTCCTCAGCCAACTGCTACATTGAGTGAGGTAGATTCAACGGTGCAAGCCTGTAATACGTTCTCTTACACAGTGGCATCTGGAGACACACTCAGTACCATCGCCAGAAATTACAACGTCGAGATGGATGCAATCCGGGAATGGAATGGTATGACCTCTGATATCGTTTATGAAGATATGCCATTGACCATTCCTCTTTGTGAAAGACTCCCAACAGCTGGTCCCACGCCAACCGCAACAAATCCTCCCCCGTATCAGGCTCCCAGTTTGTTATTGCCTGCAGACGGTGCCCCATTCACTGCAGCAAACGACACAATCGCTCTGCAATGGTCATCCGTTGGTACACTACGATCGGATGAATACTACGCTGTCACAGTTGAAGATGTAACCGAAGGCGAAGGTCGCCGATTGGTTAATTATGTAACTGATACCAAATTCATCGTTCCTACCAGTTTCCGTCCCAATAGCTCGGTTCCTCATGTACTTCGATGGACAGTATTGGTCGTTCGCCAGACAGGTAGTAGCGCTGATGGACAGGCAATTTACCAGCCAGGTGGTAATGTTAGTAATCCCAGAACGTTCATATGGTGGGCTAACGTAGCTTCTACTCCTTCTCCTTAAATTTTAAAAATTTCTGAAAACAAATAGAGCCTCCATAGAAGAGGCTCTATTTTCATTGTTACAATATATTATTCTTTTGATTCAAGATATTTGGTTGCTTGAATTGCTGCTGCTGCTCCCCAGCCTGCGGAGGTAACTACCTGTTTGAAACTGGCATCCATTACTTCGCCAGCGGCATAAACACCAGGTATTGCTGTTTGCATTTTCGAGTCGACCTGTAAATAACCATTACCATCCATGGCCAGTTGACCTTTAAATAAGTCCGTACTGGGGGTATGTCCGATAAACACAAAAACACCATCTGTCGGAAATGTACTTTCTACACCTGTATTCACGTTTTTTATCAAAACACTTTCAACAGCTGAAGTTCCATTTATGTTTTCAACCACAGAATCCCAGATAAATTTAATTTTGGGATTGTTAAAAGCTCTTGTCTGAAGGATTTTTCCAGCACGCAATTGATCTCGTCGATGAATAATTGTCACCGATTTAGCAAACCTGGTTAAAAAGATTCCTTCTTCTAATGCACTATCTCCCCCACCTACCACAACAATATCTTTGTCTTTAAAAAACCATCCATCGCATGTTCCACAATATGAAACACCTTTACCTGTCAATTCTTTTTCACCTGGAACACCCAGATAATTGGGACTTGCCCCGGTGCTGATGACAATTGTTTCAGCTTTGTATTCATTTCCATAAGTTTTGACAATGTATGGAGATTCTGAAAAATTCACTTCGGTAACATTGTCAAACTCAAATCTGGCTCCAAATCTCTCTGCCTGTTTCTGAAATAATTCTCCTAATTCGGCTCCACCAACCCCATCGGGGAATCCGGGATAATTTTCAATCGTGTGGGTTAGTGAAGCCTGGCCTCCCAATGACATTCCGGTAATCACTACTGGGGACAATTCTGCTCTGGCTGCATATAATGCAGCTGATAAACCTGCCGGACCGGCACCAATAATTATCATCTTTTCTACATTGTTTGCTTCATTTTCTGAAGTCGCGATTTTATTCAATTTTAATTCCATAAATATCTCCTACTTTGTTGTTCTATTATATTGATGCAATCAGATAGAATTTAGTTGCACTTAAACCACAACTTGTGCATCCGTAATTTCAAGTGCTTTATCAATAATTCTGAAACCATCTTGTAGTTGCTCCTCTGTGATAATTAATGGTGGAATGATAAGTATTTTATGCCAATGGATGATGATATAAAGACCTTCATCCAGGCAATATTGACGCAACTTCAACATGATTGGATTATTTACATTAAACGGAGACATTGGTTCTTTCGTTTCCCTGTTTTTCACAAGTTCCAATACGCCAAACAATCCGATGGAGCGAACATCCCCTACACAAGGATGCTTTTCATACATCTCCTGCAATAATTTTGTCAATAATTTTCCCTTTTCACGTGCTTGGTCAACCAGTTTATCTTCTTTCATTACATTTATCACAGAAAAAGCAGCAGTCAGTGAAACTGCATGGCCGTTATAGGTCAATCCCCCCTGATAAACTTTTTCATTGAATGCCTGCGCTATTTCTTTCCGCATGGCAATCGCTCCTAGCGGAGCATAGCCAGAGGTCAGGCCTTTCGCCATTGTGACAATATCTGGAACAATATCCCAATGGTCAAAAGCAAACCATTCTCCAGTTCTACCAAATCCGCTCATGACTTCATCACAGATCATCACGATATTATATCGATCACACAGTTCCCTCACCCCTTGCATATATCCGTCGGGAGGAATGATTATTCCATTTGTACCGGTTACAGTTTCTATCAAGATAGCTGCAATCGTTTCTGGACCTTCATACATAATGATTTCTTCCAAATGTTTTACATAATCTCTGGCGAAATCTGCTTCAGATATATCAGGGTTATGTTGATGGAATGTTGATCGGTATCGGTATGGGTCCAAAAAATGAACAACCCCCATCATGACAGAAGGTTCCCAGGTTAATCGTCTTGGATCACCTGTCAAGGCAATCGCCCCGTAGGAAGCACCATGATAAGAGCGATATCGTGTAAGAATTTTAAATTTTCCTGTATATGATCGCGCTAATTTAATGGCATTCTCATTTGCATCTGATCCACCTAAGGTATACAAAAAATGATCTAATTGCTCTGGTAGTATGCTCTTTAATGCTTTTCCCAATAAAGCTCTGGGTTTGGTTGCCATTCTGGGTCCAGCAAACGGCAAATCGTACAATTGCTTAACCATGGCTTTAATAACGCGTTCATCTTCGTGTCCGATATTTACACACATAACCATGGAATTAAAATCTAAATATTTCTTTCCATAAATATCCCAAAAATAAACGCCTTTTGCATTGTGAACAGCAATGGGTTCAACTTTTGCCTGGGCAGACCATGTCCAGAAATTTGTCTGCACACAAAGCTCATAAATATCTCGATCTAATAATTCGTCTGAAATGACTTCATCTGCATGGGGGTTTCTCATACCTCTCCTCGATACGAAAAAATTTGATTATAAATAATCCTATCACATCGCCTTGATTAATTCTCGGGATATCTATCACGATTTTTATTGACTGAGTGCATGTTATAATTTTTTGAAATTAAAATCTAATTATGAACGATAAAAACAAAGAAAACCTTATTCTTGATCCTAGAGCAATAAATGGTATTGAATTATTTAATCAAAAAAAATTCTTTGCAGCACACGAAGAATTGGAATTAGCCTGGCGAGATGAACGAGGAGGAATACGGGATCTATATAGAGGGATTTTGCAAATAGGTGTGGCTTATTACCACATTCAACATAGAAATTTTACTGGAGCTCAGAAAATGTTCGTCCGTGCCGAGAAATGGCTAAGACCCTTTTCAGGTAATTTTCTGGGGATTAACGTCGGAAAACTAAAGAGAGATGCGACAGAAATATCCAGACTGTTGAAAAATAGTGAGTTAACCGATATTAATACGTCTGATGGAACGATATTTCCTGGAATAGAAACCAAATTCTGAAAGGATTACAAGCTATGGAAAGTAGTTTTCACAATTTTGAAGGAAAAATTGCCTTAGTTACAGGTTCTGGTAGAGGGATTGGGAAAGCTATCGCCATAAAGTTAGCCAGATTAGGTGCTGATATTATCGTCAATTACAGTCGCAACCGCGCCCAGGCGGAAGAAACATCCGAGATTATTTACAAACTGGGGAAAAATGCTCATATCATCAAAGCCAATATCGCCAAAGAGGAAGAGATTGAATTAATATATGAAAAAATTTCATCAGAATTTGGCAAACTTGACATCCTGGTCAATAACGCTGCCAGTGGCTTTAATCGACCTCTTACCGAACAAAAAGTATCCGGTTGGGATTACACCATGCAGGTCAATGTTCGTGCAGCCATGCTTTGCAGCCAAAAAGCTGTACCACTTATGGAAAAAGCAGGCGGTGGTCATATCATTAACATCTCCAGCCCAGGCTCAATGCGCGTACTGCCTGATTATATTGCTGTTGGTGCTTCCAAAGCAGCTCTTGACTCACTTACCCGCTACATGGCCGTCGAATTAGCGCCAAAAAATATTCATGTCAATGCAGTTTCACCAGGCATGGTGGAAACCGAAGCATTGAAACACTTTGCATTCATGAATAACACAGACGTGACCACGAAAACTATCATGAATACGCCAGCTGGAAGGTTGGTGACACCGGAGGACGTGGCTGAGGTTGTTGCATTCCTTTGTAGTCCCGGCGCAGATATGATTTGTGGTCAAGTGATTGTGATTGATGGTGGCTTTACATTAATCGTCCCAAAATAACCTTAACTTTGAATTAACAGGACTCTTGCGGGTGAGCCTTCAGCTCCCTCAAGCAATATCGGTAATGCAATCAATTCGTAGATTCCTGGCGAAATATCAGCCAGATTCAGCCCTTCCAACACAACTACGTCATTCTCCAACAATATAATGTGAGTATCAGAACCATTTTCAAATGGCGCAATGGATAAATAATCTATTCCCACCAGTTTAACACCTTTTTGAACAAGGTATTCGGCAGCATCTGGTAATAAGGCTGTGAAATTCTGGTTAAAATAGTCTTTTTCCAATAATCGCAAATTTGAATTATTTGTTTTGAATAAAACTCTTTGTGACCATTCGTTCCTGTTTACCTTTATCAACGTCAAAGCATCAATCTGGGAATTCTGAAAATCAATCTCAACGACCTCCACTTCTCCCAATAAGGTCGTCAGACTCAACCCTTCGATAGCTGTTCCAGATTTTATGTAATGTTTAGGTGCATCAATATGCGTGCCTGTATGAGCAGACATTTGAATATTGGTGACATTTGCCTCTTCACCTTTTTCAATCGAAGAGACAAGTCGATTTTCAACCTGGGGATCACCAGGCCATACAGGCATAAAATTCTTTATTGGCACGGTCACATCAAATATTTTCATAAATGTTATTCCTATTCAGTAAGCATATAATAATTAAAAGCATCCTGCAACAAACTTACTCTTTCACTAATTGTCATCGGTCTTGGTTGTGCGTAATTTTCGAGCTTGGCGGTTAATAATTCAGTGCCAATTAATCTACCATCATAAAAAATATGCCGGTCCAAAAATTCTCTACGATTGTTGATCGAATCCATCTGATCGAAAAATAAATTACCCAAACCATAATGCACAAAAGAATCATGGTAAATTTCCATTGACATGGGCACGTGTGATTGACTGCCACTCACGATCACTGCACCAGCATCAACCATCTTGTGAAAATCATTCATCTGTGTAGAAGATGGTCGCATTGAATTCGATTCATAATATTGGAATGTCATAATCGGCAAATAACCTTCTTCTTTCAAAGTATGAATTTGTTCAGTTATTTTTGAAAAATCACAAGCATTTACACCACTTCTTGTTTCAGTCGCCCAAACATTCGGAGGACCAGCAATGTTGCAACCAAGAAAAGCAATCTTGTTACCATTATGCTCCAATAAAGCAGGTTGTTCCGCTTCTTCCCCTGAAAATCCTCCTGCATAATACTGAAGATTCCTTTGATTAAATAACAATAATGTATTTTCAAACGGCATTACACCTTTGTCCATTAAATGGTTACCGGTTAATTCGATGATGTCAACCTGCAAAAAAGAAAACAATTCTGCATATTTTGGATGAGAACAGAAAACAAGATTCTTTTGGACTGGATTTGGAGGCGGACAATCATCATAAAACGGAGTCTCACTGGATATGTGCCGGATATCCGAATTTTCGAACCAGGGTTTAATGTTTTCCCCCGGGTAAAGATTGCCATATTTTTCCATTCTGTCAGCAGTTGCTCTGGTTAATGCAGTCGTACCTGTGATTAAAACAGAGGTAAATTTATCAGTATTTCGAGTTGTAAATTTTCCTTCTAAATCTTCCAAAATCATGTTAGATAAGTCACTTTGTGAACAATGTAAACGTATTGGAATATTTAAGTAATAATTTTCCTGGTCAAAATTCTGATCAAAAGGAGAAAGGTTTTCAATGCTAATCACCTTCCATTTTGGCTCTAATTGATCAAATCGTACCAGCCCATAATTTCCTGAAGATTGATTCGTGAATGAAAATATTTCATCCTCTGACACAATTATCACATGATCAGATAAATCTCCCAGAGATTCTGATATTAAAGTATAAGCGGATCTAGAAAGATAAATCTTCTCATCCAAAGGTTGGTCCGTAAAATTTCTTAATAAAATGTTTTTGAGTTGTTCATTTGTAATATCATCTTGAATAATATTAAATGGAGCAACGAATGCATATGTGAAATATCCAACAATTTCACCTTCATTTCCTGGATAAAATGAACAATCCGAATCCTGTTCATTTGTGCTGAAAAGTACTTTTGAATTGTCTTTCCAATGGATCTGAATTCCGGAGAGATACTCCGGTATCCAAAGTTTGATTTCAGATTTTTGCTCTACTTCGTTTGCAATTGGTTTAAATGGTGTAGAAGTCATTAACGAGTTCATTAATTCATTAGAATTTAGTTCCATATCTTGAGTTGTCAAAATCTCCTGTGGTTTACAGGCTGATAAAGAAAGCATCAGAATCAATAACAACAAGACACAATAGTTCTTCATGGATTTTCTACCTGATAATAAAAGCTATTGCCATAAATTTTTTCAAACAATAATTCAGCTTCTTCTTCATTCATCAATCGAGGTTGCCCAAAATTTTCGTTAATAATGGGGAATTGATGTGTATTGATATATTGGTTGTTGTAGAAATAATGGACGTCAAGGGTTGCCATAGCCCAATAGGAGTACATCTGGTCAAACAGAAAATTTCCAAGCCCGTAATGAATAAAAGACGAATCTATGAAATCAATCCCTTGTGGATAATGGGCCTGACTTCCACTAACGATAACTGCGCCAGCCTTAGCCATTTTCCAAAAATCCTCTCTCATATTTTGGGTGGCTCTGAAAGTATTAAATTCATTATGTTGAAAAGTAAAAATTGGATTAATCCCTCGTTGACTGAGCTCAATAATCGTATTTTGAAGCTTATCCAAGTCGCAGGGCAAACTGCCGGGACGATCATCGGACACCCAGTTATTTTCCGGTCCAGGAAGATTGCAACCCAAGAAAGCAATCCTATTACCATTATGCTCAATTACTAATGGTTTTTCAGCATCCTCAATTGTTCGACCGCCACCATATGTTTCTAATCCATTTTCTTCATAAACACTTAAAGTCTCAAGAAACGCTTCAGGTCCCCAATCCAGGAGATGGTTCCCGGTAAGTTCCACAACATCAACACCCATTAATTTCAACGTTTCAATATATTCAGGATCACTACAGAATCGCATCTCTTTGCGAACCGGCACAGCAGGCGGACATTTTGAATAAAAAGGAACCTCATTGGATATATGAATAATATCAACCGAATCAAATAGTGCTTCCAGGTTTCTGGTAGGAAAATCGAACCCAAATTGCTCAATTTGTGATGCAGTATTGCGCACCAGAGCAGTTGTGCCTGACACCAGGACTGAGGTTAATAAAGATTGGTCGAAATTGCTTTGTGGTTCAATCAAATCAGAAAATTGAAAAACATTTTCTGATTTTGTATTTACATTCAGATAAATTCTGTATGCGAGCTGATAAGTATTAAAATCAAAATTTGATGTTAATGGAGATTGATTCTCAATTGTTATAATTCTCCACTCAGGGTCGGAATGAAGAAAATTCATCACTCTCCAACAATTATACGTTCCACATTCTTCCGGTTTTTCAGACGAGAAAACCACCTGGTTACCCGGTTCACTTTTGAAAATTGTTCGCAAATCTTCTTCAGCATCAGGTTGTATCCACAGAATCAAATCGTTATTTTGAACTTTATTTGACCAGATTTTCTCAAGATCTTCAATATACACATTTTTTGTCTGATTGATAAATGGCACAGTAAGAATATAAAATTCTTCGACGATGATCCTTGATTCTTTTGGATCGTACGTTTGAGTTTCTATCCAATAATTTGCTTCCTCTTTGTCTTCGACAATGACAGTATTAGGAAATTCCAGATTATCAAGATATGAATGTTTGCTAATGTCTGCATCAATCCAGATGGATATTTTTTTTGATTCAACTGTAGAAATAGGTATTGGAGGTCCGATGGTTGATAATTCCTGTGAATCAGCTTCAGGAGTAGTAGTGGATTGTTTATCTTGAATTAGATTATCTTGATCATAAACAGTGCAACTGGTAACGAGAAAGAATAAAAAAAGAAAAGTCATAAATGCAAACAAATTTGATTTCTTTTTGATCATTGAGCACCTTGCGCTAATTATACATTAGCCATCCGTCATGTTTTTGATAGTTCCTGATAGGTTCTATAGATATAATTTGATCATATTACCATTGCAGAAAGGTCATTCATATGCGAGAGGTAGCGGTCATAGGGATCGGACAGACGAAAATTGATGAACATTGGGATAAATCTTTAAGGGATCTGGCAGGTTTTGCAGTATTGGATGCAGTCAAAGACGCTGGTTTAAACCAGGTTGACGCATTGTACGTTGGTAATATGATGTCAGCTTCAGCAAACCATCAGTCACAATTAGGGGCTTATATTGCCGATTGGGTAGGATTGCGCTATGCAGAATCTTTTAAGTTGGAATCCGCTTGTAGCTCAGGTGCGGCAGCATTTCGAACGGCACTATTAGCTGTTGCTTCTGGAGCTATCGATACCGCCGTTGCACTTGGTGTGGAGAAAATGACCGATTCACCTGGGGCAGAAATAACCGCTGAATTAGCAACTGCAGCAGACGCGGATTGGGAAATTACGCAGGGTGTTTCATTTGTAGCCTTAAATGCGTTAATTATGCGCAGGTATATGTATGAATATGGCTGGACAAAAAATGATTTTGCTCCATTTTCAATAAATGCACATGCGAATGGTGTTCATAATCCCAATGCACGTTTCAGAAAAGCAATCACTGAAAAACAATACCTGGATGCGGGGATAGTGGCTGACCCAATCAATTTAATGGATGCCTCTCCCGTTGGTGATGGTGCGGCTGCGGTTGTCATGGTCCCACTTGAAAAGATTGGACATTCTTCGGCGAATCCATTGGTAAAGATCATTGGCAGTGCAGCTGCTACAGATTCAATTGCAGTGCATGGACGCAAAGATCCACTATGGTTACGAGCAGCTGAATTATCATCAAAAAAAGCTTACAGTCAGGCAGGTTTGACCTCATCGGATATTGATTTGTTTGAATTACATGATGCGTTTTCAATCATGGCAGCATTGTCCCTGGAAGCATCCGGATTTGCAGAGCGAGGAAAAGGTCCCAGACTTGGTTTGGAAGGTGAAATTCGACCAGATGGAAAAATTCCCATCGCTACACGCGGAGGTCTGAAAGCCAGAGGTCATCCCGTTGGAGCGACAGGCATGTATCAATTAGTCGAAGTTGTTGAGCAATTGCGCCATCAAGCCGAAGGAAGTCAGGTTGAAAATGCCAGAATTGGAATGGCACAAAATATTGGGGGAAGCGGCTCAAACATCATCACACACATTCTTCAAAGAGTATAACCAAATTGCAGGGAGTAAAATCTCTGCAATTTTTTCTTCCAGCTTTTCGGTTTTTTTTTCAACTTTGCCGGATATAATTAATTAATGTTGATTCGGGAGGGACGAATGGAAAATCATAAGATGGAATTTCACATTTCTAAACAAGCTCGGGATAAATTTAAATTTGATTTAAGTTTGTTTGAAACCAATGGGAATGTGATTATCGGGAACTTTCATAGTTCAAGGCTGTTAGCAGCCAGCATAAATAAACAAAAAGACTTGTTTACCTATCCTGAATCCGCAGCCAAAGCCAGTGAAATATTTGCCATTGGTTTAATGGATGAAATTTTTCATTTCATTCTGAAATCATACCAACAACAAATCCAGAAAAATATTCTGGAAGAAGCGCTGTCCTATCTTGAACTCAATCTCTCCAAATCAGAAACCAGGCAAGTTATAGAACTATTCCTTAAAGAATTTCCTCCGATATCTGTTTATCAACAAAAAGAAAAATTAGAAGATTACATTGAAAAATTATCAATTAATGACTCATATTCTTTGTTGCTGGAAGAAATCATCTTACTTTGGGTAGAAAACCAAAACCCCGCCCTGGATCACTATCACGATTTATTCAGAGACAAAGACTTAGAAATGAATTCGAACTATCGAAAATTTATTGATTTATTGCAAAAATTTTTCAATGAAAAACCATTCTTTGGCCCAGAAAATCAAAACATTATTGATATGTTAAGAACCCCTGCGATTAAGGTTCCACATTCTATACCAGGACAATTGGAATACATACGCACTCATTGGGGTGTTTTGATAGGTGACCTTCTTTATCGATTATTAAGTGGTCTGGACTTCATAAAAGAGGAATTAAAAACATCATTTGCCGGTCCAGGACCCAGTATTGTTCCCGGCTATGACCAGGTATGGGACAAGGATTTTGAAAAATTTAGCCCGGACAAAGAATGGATGCCCAGTCTGGTATTGATTGCTAAAAATACTTATGTTTGGTTAGATCAAATACGGAAAAAATACAAAATTTCTATTTCCACCATCGATCAAATCCCGGATGAAGAATTAGACAATTTAAGAAATAGTGGTTTTAACGGTTTATGGTTAATTGGTTTGTGGGAACGTAGCAAAGCATCGGCTCAAATTAAACAACTTTGTGGCAACCCGGAAGCAATCGCATCCGCGTATTCATTAGCAGGTTACCAGATCGCTTCTGAGCTAGGTGGCGAAGATGCCTATCTAAGGTTAAAAGAAAAAGCCTGGCAAAGAGGAATTCGATTAGCTGCTGATATGGTTCCCAACCATATGGGAATTGATTCCAATTGGGTATATGAACACCCGGATTGGTTCGTCCAATTAAATTACAGCCCATTTCCTTCTTACACTTTTACAGGGACAAACCTCTCAAAATACCCCAACATTGAAGTTAAAATTGAAGACCATTACTACGATAGAACGGATGCTGCCGTTGTATTTTTATTCAAAAACCAAAATACAGGTGAATCCCGTTTTATTTACCATGGCAATGATGGAACAACCATGCCCTGGAATGACACCGCTCAACTTAACTATCTAATACCAGAGGTTCGGGAAGCTGTGTATCAAACTATTCTTTCTGTCGCCAAACGATTCTCCATCATACGTTTTGACGCCGCCATGACGTTGGCAAAAAAGCATTTTCAAAGGCTTTGGTTCCCGGAACCAGGCACAGGGGGCGCCATTCCTTCGAGGGCAGAATATGGTCTTACCAAGGAAAGATTTGACCAATTGATGCCTACAGAATTCTGGCGTGATGTGGTAGACCGATTGGCATCCGATGCTCCGGATACGTTATTATTGGCTGAAGCTTTCTGGTTGATGGAAAGTTATTTCGTGAGAACATTGGGTATGCACCGGGTTTACAATTCGGCTTTTATGAACATGCTACGCAATGAGGATAACGCCAATTACCGAAGCTTGATAAAAAATACAATTGAGTTCGATCCACAAATATTGAAACGCTTTGTCAATTTCATGAATAATCCTGACGAGCGTACCGCGGTAGAACAATTTGGCAAAGGCGATAAGTACTTCGGTATTTGTACGATGATGAGTACACTTCCAGGATTGCCAATGTTTGGTCACGGGCAGATGGAAGGTTTTTCTGAAAAATATGGTATGGAATACAAGCGTGCTTATTGGGATGAGGAGGAGGATGAAAATCTAATCGCTCGACATAGACATCAAATTTCACCTCTCCTTCGCCAGCGATGGATTTTTTCGGAGGTTGATAACTTTCTCTTATATGATTTCCATACATCCGATCAGTCGATTAATGAAGATGTTTATGTTTATTCCAATTATCATCAAGGTCATGCTTCACTGGTAATTTTCAACAATAAATTTAGTAATGCTCAAGGTTGGATCAATTATTCAGCCACAAAAATTAAATTTGAAGAAAACAGTCAAACTTCACTCAATACTGTGCAGCTTGCTCAAGGGTTGCAAATTAATAAGGATTTCGATTTTGTTATCTTCAAAGATGTTGCCACTAATCTTGAATATATTCGCTCCATCCAGGATTTTTACAATCACGGTTTATTCTTTGACCTGCATGCCTATCAGACCCATGTATTTCTGGACTTTCGTCATGTGAAAGAAGATGAGTGGCAATCTTATCGTCAATTATGTGATTATCTGAATGGAAACGGTGTCCCCAATATCGAAAACGCGATGAAAGAATTACTTTTACAACCAATCCAGATTCCACTCAAGGAAATTATCAATCGCGGATATTTCGATTATTTATTATCACAAAAACGGTTATCTGCCAAAAACTTAATAAAAAATCAGGTCTTTGTGGAAGCCCAGCAAAAAGTAGATAGTCTCCTGCAAGGAATTTTTAAAATGACTGGCTTTGATCAAAATAGAGAATTGGTCAAATTGCAGACAATTAAGAATCTAGAGTTTGTTCTATCGATTCCGGTATTTGATCAAAAATTTGTCAGCTTAAAAAATAAAGATTTAAAATCTCTAATCAGTAATTTTCAAGAAAATTTTTCTCAAAAAAAAGAAATTTGGATTACTGCATTTACATATCTATTCATATCATCAATAGGTGAATTGTCAGATACCAGCGATCCACAGTTCCAGACCCAATCATGGTTCGATGAATGGCAATTTTCAAAAGTAATTCGCGAACTTGGTACAGCATACCAATATAGTGAAGCACAAAAACATACACTTTCTCAAACTATTTATACACTGGTAGGTCTCTCAGGCTGGTATAAAAATTTCGAATTTAACGAATTTGAAAAGTGGGTAAAAACTTTACTTGCCAGGCAGGACATTCAACAATTCTTGAATGTGAACAGATATCAAAGTCAGCTTTGGTTTAATAAAGAGAGATTTGAATCACTTACATGGTGGTTATTTGCCATTGCATTAATCGACATTGGATCAGATGTAAAGACCTCGGTGAACACAATGGTAGAAAAACTATTAGTGTTACACCAAGTACATCAATTGTTGATAGAAAAAATGAATAAATCTGAATTCAGATTCGACAAATTACTTGGTAAGGAATAAGTAACGAGATAATCAATCGGTTTAAAATCGAATAACGCAATATATTACATTTAATTGAATTCCTGATGTAGATTTGCTATATTCTTTTCTAAGTAACAAAAAAGATTTGTTAAGAGGGACTGGAATGATCGCAGATAAAAATAATATGACCAATTTACAAAATTTCTTAGAAAGACATTCAAAATGGAAAGTTATCAACCCGGTTGACCAAAAATTCTTGCCATCTCATGAGCAATTAATTCGAGAATATGAATTTTCGTCAGACAAGAATACATACGAGTTCGCTTATGCTGTCCAGGTCATTGCTGAAGAACATAATCATCATCCAACATTAGTGGCAGAATGGCACAAAGTTACCCTTGTTTGGTCAACTCACTCTCAAAAAACGATAACCAAGCTGGACATTGAAATGGCAAAGCTATCAGATGATATCTATCTGAAAATCAATAATGATGAAAATTAACGACTCATAAAGTAAAAGATTGGATAATCTCACCTGTAATTGTCGTCGATCGGGATAGCTTTGCAGATTATGCATTGACACTCATGAGAAGAAGAATTATCCGTAGGTTGATAGTAGCTATTGATCCTGAACAGAACCTCTATGGAAACCTGACGACGACAGATATTCGTGACAAAATCATTGCTCAAGAGAAAAATCCAGCGAACACATCTGTATGTGAAATCATGTCGGAAAATCTGGTATCAGCCAATCACGACTGGACTTTAAAACAATGTTCAATAAAGATGCAGAAAAACAACATCCACCACATGCCGGTTATTGATGAAAAAAGTTGCCTGGTAGGTCTGATTAGCGCAACCGATTTATTCTTTGCGGCTGAAGAAATTGGATGGGAAGAAGAAGACTGAGGAGTTAGTGTAAGATGAATCCAGTTTTTGATGGAATTATTACCGATATAGATTTATTTGATAAATTAATTTGAAAATATTCATCGCCTAACAGATTATTTAGCCTGGTCTGACTATTAATATTTAATTGTTTTAAAGAAATATCCAGATTTTGATTTTTATCACTGCAATTAAACGCCATAACAAAATTATTATTTTCATACGTTCGTGCATACGAAAATACCATTCTATTGTCATCATAATCCAGTGAGATAAACTCTCCCATTCTCAGGGCGGGGAAAATTCGTCGTAAATGAATTAATTTTTCAATTTTTTGTTTTAATGGTAAATCCCATTGATGTTCATCCCAGGGAAATGCGCGTCTGGACTCAGGATCCTTTCCACCACGAATTCCAATTTCATCACCATAATAAATAACCGGAGCGCCAACAAAGGTAAATAAAAACAAATACGCTAATTGGATCAGAGCAAAATCATCCTTTAAAATCGTACGAATTCTTTCAGTATCATGGGATCCAAGCAAATTAAACATGCCATATCTATTTTGATCAGGATAATTTTTTAATAAATTATTTACTTGCTGTATAAAAGTACTCGGTGTGATTTTTGACTGTAATAAATCAATTATGGCTGTTCTGAGAGGGTAATTCATTAATCCATCAAAAAATCCATTTTCGATCCAGGTAGAATCAGCTTCCCAGATTTCACCGCAAATATATGCATTGGGATTTGTCGTACGAACAATCTCCTGGAATTCAGACCAGAAGCTTTCATCGTCAATTTCATTGGGCACATCCAATCGCCAACCATCTGCGCCCTGTTCAATCCAATATTTTGCAACACTTAGAAGATAATCCCTGACTGGAGGGTGATCAGTATTTAATTTGGGCAAACTCTTAAATCCCCACCAGGCAGCATAATCTCTTGCTTTTCCTGGTGAATAAGCATCGATTGGGAAGTGATAAACATGGTACCAATAGCGGTAAGGTGAATGTTCACCGTTTTCCAATAAATCATTAAAAGCGAAAAATCCACGTCCGGTATGGTTGAATACACCATCTAAGATGATTTTTATTTCGTTTTTGTGGGCAATCTTTACGAGTTCATGAAACGTTGCCAGGTTTCCCAATTTGGGGTCAATCTGGTAATAATCGATCGTATCATAGCGATGATTGGATGCTCCAGTAAATATCGGATTAAGATAAATCGCATTAACCCCCAGTTCAACCAAATAATCAATTTTTTTAATGATTCCAGCTAAATCCCCACCTTGAAATCCCCATAAATTCGGTTTACTTCCCCAACTCTGTACATTTTCAGGGTCGTTAGTTAAATCTCCATTGAAAAATCGATCCGGAAATATTTGATAGAAGATTGCATGCTTAACCCAGGGAGGTATATTCTTTGGCATTGTTTATAACGTGAACAATCTCTGATATTTATCAGGTTGGTGATCGTATTCAAATCGTGGAATATCTTCCAATGTCAATTGAGTAAGTATTTCTGTCAGTTTTTTATTCACAGGTGCGGGTATATTTACATCTTCACCAAATCTGACAACCGCACCATTTAGATGATCGACTTCTGATTTTTTTCGATTACTTTTCAAATCTAAATAAAACGAAGGCATTTTTCCACCACGACCACCTGAAATTGACTTCTTCAAAATCAATTTACTGATCGAAAGCGGAAATTTTTCAACAATTGTCGCGAATAATTTCACCGGGGTTCCAGGTAAATTGGTGACGGAAATTCTGTGAGCACGCATAACCCGAATTGTCTCGCGTAATTGTTCAATTTCTATTTTAAATAAATCAGAGTCAGAAAGGATTTCTCCTGGCGTCATTCCTAAAATGGCTGAACTGGCATTGGTTGTTAAATTGGTCAATAGTTTGGACCACTTCATCGACTTTGCATCTTTAAATCCAATCGCTTGCAATCCAGCATCATTCATTATGGTAATTATTATTTCGGTTAAGGCATTTTTATTTTCGATACCGATACCACGTAATCGCTCAATGATGATTCCATTCTCTATTCTACCGATAGCAGTTGTGACTGTCCCGCTGATTGTTTTGTCAGGTCCTAAAACTGAACTAATTTTAATCTCGTTTTCCACTCCATTTTGTAAACACAAAACAGGTGGAAGGAAATCTTTCTTATCTGACCAGGATTCAATTAATGTTTCCGTGTCAAAAGACTTTACTGCAACAATTGAAAAATCAAATTGGTTTTCAATAAGAGCTTCATCCAGTGAAGACCATAAGTAATCAGGGATCAGGTCAAAGGTTCCCTCAGGAAGAATCAATCGGATACCAAATTGTTTTATTCTCTCTATGGCATCAGGTCGATCAAGAAAATGAACTTCGTGGCCATGAGATAACAGGCTTCCTCCGACATACGAACCAATCGCACCAGCTCCAAAACAAAGAATTTTTAACTTTTTTTTCTGCATTTGCTTTACCAATTACGAAATCCATTCAAAAACATCTTTCCCGTCATGATTTTTTTCCCGGCAGGTTGAACCCGTTCTAACATCAAACCACCTCGATTAGTACCAACGACAGGAAAACCGGAAATCTGCCCTCTTTCGCCAGGTTCCAAATTCACATCATGAATAATGCGCGTTGCCATTACCTTAATTCTTTCTTCACCGATCTCCAGAAATGATCCTGGCCAGGGAAAATAAGCTCTTACCTGGCGATCTAATTCCAGCGCGCTTTTAGAAAAATCTAAAAATCCATTCTCCTTCTCAAGCCTTGGGGCATAAGTTACCCCTTTTTCGGTTTGTGAAATCGGTTTTAGGTGTCCCATCAAATAATCAGGCAAAGTCTCGATTAATAAATTTGCGCCTAATTGTGATAATGATTTACCCAGGCTTTCTGAGGTATCATCATCTCTGATCGTAATAGATTTTTGTTTTAAGATTGGACCGGTATCAACCCCTGCATCCATTTTCATGATGGTAATTCCTGTTTCTTCATCGCCGTGAAAAATCGCTGCCTGTATAGGTGCTGCGCCTCTCCAGCGAGGAAGGAGACTCCCATGGACGTTAACACAACCGTAACCTGGTAAATCAAGCACTTCTTGCCTTAAAATCTGACCAAAAGCAACCACTACAATTGAATCCGGTGCCCATCTTTGGAGTTGACCAAACACACCTGGTTCACTTAATCTATTCGGTTGGATAAATTCGATTTGGTGTTGAAGAGCAATTTCCTTTATAGGAGGTGCCTTTAAAGCTTTTCCTCTTCCAGCGGGTTTATCAGGTTGTGTTACCACCCCAACAACATTAAAATTCTCTATTAGACTAATTAACGATGGAATGGCGAATTCTGGTGATCCCATAAAAACGATTCTGATGTTTTTCATAAAGTTATTATAAGTTATCCTTTGAATATTTTTAAAAATTCCATATAATAAGTAAATACCTAAACCCTATTTAAGGAGAAAAATAATGACAGATTATAACCCTAACGAAGTAACCAGTGACGATCGATTAATGGCGGCCCTGGCATACGTATTCTCTCCATTAGTTCCAATTATTTTTTTGTTGATGGAAGATAAAAAAAACCGACCATTTATCAAAGCTCATAATGCACAAGCCCTTGCAGTTGGTATTATTATGATTATTGTTGTACCAATAATTGCAACCTTTACTTTAGGTTGTGGTTCAATTTTATGGTTTGTCATGCTTTGGTGGGCTTACAAAGCATACAAGGGCGAATATATTAACATCCCTGTTATTAGTGATTTTGTAAAAAAACAAGGTTGGGCATAAAGATTCGGCAATTCGTCAAAAACAGGGTGTCACTCTGGCACCCTGTATTTTTCGTGTCAAAATTTTAATGGTTAAATGATAACTGAAGATCTTTACCAATCATTATTACGTGATCTGGAGTCGGCAATCAAATTCGAGAATAAAGGGGAAATGAATCGAAGCCGAGTGATTGCGAGGCAGGTAGCTGGAAAAGCGATTCGTATTTTATTCACTCAATTGCATCTTGATACCCAACAATCTAGAACCCCTTATCAATATTTGATAGAAATTCAGAACTATCCAGATCTGGTTACACCAATTCAAGATGAAATAACAGCATTGACCACCCGCGTCAACACTGATTTTTCTTTTCCAGCAAATCTAAACTTAGTGAATGCAACACAGAATATTTTATTATTTGTAAAGGAGTTCAAAAAATAATATGGAAGATGAAAAAATAATCATATATGCCACTACCTGGTGTGGAGACTCAATTCGGGCAAAGAAATTATTTGAGGATTATCAAATCGAATTTGAATGGATTAATATTGACAAAGATAAAGATGGGGAAAAACGTGTCAAAGAGATCAATAATGGGTACAAAAGTGTGCCCACCATAATTTTTTCGGATGGTTCAATATTAGTTGAACCAGATAAGGAAACTTTAAAGAAGAAATTGTTCGAATTAGGCCTTGTATAATTTTCAGTGTTTGCGGAACAGCCAGACAAGCAATACCCCCAAAAATAATCCCAAACTGATGAGAACAAAAGCTATACCATTGTTCCGGCTTTCAATAGATATATTATTCGATCCCAATAACCTTTTCCCCAAATTTTGAATAAAATCAGGATTGGGTTGTACAGGTCTTAGATTACTCAGTAGAGAATTTTCCATTATTAAATAAAAATTATCTTCATTCATTTTTTGTAACTTAAATTTCCTTTTTAAGTATTTTTTCCTATACTCTTTTTCGGTTGGTCTATTTTCTCTATCTCTTTTCGCAATGATTCCAAGGTTCGATGGTATAGACTTTTAATAGCACCTTCAGATTTTTGCATGATCAAACCAATTTCCGAATTGCTCAATCCTTCAACAAATTTGAGAATGATCAATTGTTGTCTTTCGGGAGGTAATCGTCTTATTGCCTTCATCATTTTTTCGGATTCCTCAGATTTTTCGAGTGAAGACTCAGGAAAATCGAAATAGAATGAGCTTGGTAATTGATCATCAAGGGCAACCTCTTTTTTTCTACTTCTATCACGATACCAATTAGCCACAAGATTGTGAGCTATTCGGTATAACCAGGCTGAAAAAGGAACTCCACGTTGATTATAAGATTCAATATGCCTGAAAGCACGCTGAAATACCTTGGAAGTCAAATCTTCGGCTTCATTTATATTTCCGGTTCGATAATATATATAATTGTAAATTTTCCGAACATTGCGTTCATATAGTAAACCAAACGCTTCGTTATCCCCATTGCAGGCATCTTCGATTAATTGGATATCATCTAATTGTTCACTCAATGGTAAAACCTTTAACGGGGCTAAATAATTAAACCCCAAAATAATTATCAAGTTTCGTTCAAATAATTATACTAACGGGTTTTAATAACTTCTTCAACCGCCTTGTAAGTGTTAAGTAAACCAAAACCAACGGCATTGTTAGGATTGATTGTTGAATCGACACACGTAGGGTAAATTCCTGAGTATTCGCTGGCTGTCTTTTGCAGAATTTCTTCTGTTATCTCAATTTGACCAATTAGCTCTGGATTAGCGCTCCACATTAATGCAACCGTACCAACAACATGTGGACCTGCCATCGAAGTTCCGCTCAGTATTGAGTAGCTGGCATTCGGCATGGTTGAGATTATTTCTACACCTGGTGCAACCAAATCTGGTTTTGTTCTACCAGAATTATCAACGGTTACAGGTCCCAAACTTGAAAATGATGCCAATTCACCCAGTTGATCAACAGCACCGACCGAAAATACATTTTTATAAATTGCCAATGGATCTGTAATACTCTCACAACCATAATACCCATTATTTCCTGCAGATGAAACAACAAAAATACCTGCCGACCTTAATGCAGAAACAGCTTGTTCGAAAACCAAACTATCACATCCCTCGATATCGGGGCAACCCCAGGAATTATTGAGTATATGAGCGCCAAATTCTGGCTTACTATCCTGGATTGGATCTCCACCTGGTGGAAATGGTGCAAATAAAAATTGCATACACGCAAGATAATAACCAGGATTCCCTAGATTCCTGCCTAAATTTACACATCCAATCCAATTTGCATCCGGTGCAATTCCAACATTTTTTCCAAGAATGATGCCTAAAGTGTGTGTGCCATGTCCGCTGATATCCGTTGGGAAACTTGATTCAAACCATGGGTCATACCAAAAATAATCTGTGTTTTCTTTTGAACCTGCAAATTGATCCCGTAAAGCTGGATGATTCCCGTCTACACCTGAATCTGCTTGACCAATGATAATTCCTTTCCCAAAGATTTTAAATTCTTCCTGCACTCTATCAACACCAACCATTTCCAGATTCCATGGAGATTCATTAATTGTTGAAATGTCTCCATTTGTAATCGGAATTTCCTCTGGTAATGGCCGTAAGATTGGATTCTCTAGGACCCTATCAATATCTTCCCGTTGTTCGATGATTAGTTTCCAGAATGGGCCAGCTTTCACTTCAATCGCATTCACAAGATAGTATTGTTCATATTCAATCCGGAATTTGTTCAGGAAATTGGTAATATCCACTTGAGATTCAGATGCAAATCTTGCTGATGTTTGATAAACGTAATTACGTTTTTCAATTGGATCATTGAACATGCTTGCTTCACTAAGATCAGCCTGCTCAGACATCACGACAAATAAGGATTCACCATGGAAACCGGGTTGACCCAACAAGAAGTAAGTGAATATAACTGTGATCCAAACAAAAATCGATATTGCTATGAGTGGTTTTTTTAAATTTCCAGTTTCTAGTTTTTTTCGCATGAATCCAGTAAATGCAGTCGAGATAATTAAAATAACAACAGAAAATGATATCGTTTGGCTAACCCAGGAAAGAGTCTCTCCACGTTGAGACCCAATTAATAAAGAAAGTTCATCCGGGTCAAACCAAATCAGCGGTACCGCGATGATGACTGAAAAGAATAACAAGATACTTAAAAAGTTGTGTTGTTCTCTTCCCTCATTTCTGAACAATCCAGAAATGATCCAGCTGGAAACTGGAATAGTAAAAACTAACATCCATTGTTGACCGTTCTGACCAAGTACTGTTGAAAAAATTATTAAACCGATAAGCACGATCAAACCGAAAAATAATCTGCCTGCGGGTTCTATTTTCTTATTTTCTGGAAAGAGTCCGGAATGTAATTGTTGAATTACGATTGTTAAGAATAATCCGGATAAAATACCAACGATTAAATTTAGAACCAGATCGAGAAGAGATCCTAATGCACCCCATAAAACCCATGGAATGGTAAATAATCCACTGATGATTATCGTGATTAATAAAAATTCAGGTCTTGATTTCCAGGGAATGCTAATTTTATTCCGATAAACTACCAAAAGAAGAAGTCCAATATAGATAGTAACACCAAATATCTGAACGAGGCTGACAAGATGTGCATCATTGATGGCTAGAAATCTTCCTGGAAACAATACCACACCAAGAAAATTAATCGATGCCCAGAATTGAAAAATGATGTTACTGATAGCATCGTTAATAATGAACCGCATCATTAAAAGCGGTAACCCGACAATACTTATATACGAAATAATAATCAACCAACGTAAATCTGGAAATAAAAAAGAGGCTTCAAATATTGTTTGTTCCATCACCCACATCATGAGTTGAGCAGCAATGGTTGCCCCCAAAATCCAAATGATGGAAAAAACAAAAAGCCCCGTGAATAAACAGCCCTTTTGATTCGTTGATTTTTTATCTTTAACGGCCATTAAATCCATAATTTTAACCTTTACAGCTATGTAATTATCAAAATTTCAGTGATATCCATCATTGACATATAGAGATAAACCTTCGTCTCTAGCGATATTATTGCGTATAACCCATATTGATTTTACATCTCATTTAAAAATTAATGCGGTTCTGTCAAAATTCTAATTCAAATTTCCAAACATAAAATCAAAATCAATATATAAATAAATTATCAAACAGTACTCATGGTGTTAATTAATTTCGGAAAACCATTTCAAGAGAATAAACAAGGAGAATTGGAATGTCAATAAAAGAGAATTTTGAGTGGAAAACCAAAGAAGGTGAAAAAATATTTTCACAAAAGTGGCTTGTCGATGGAGCCAGCAAAGCTATTTTTGTGCTTGTTCATGGGCTTGGGGAACATGTTGGTCGTTATAACCATGTCGCCGAATTTTTCAATCAACATCAAATCTCAATCTATGGATTTGATCATCGCGGTCATGGCAAAAGTTCCGGTAAAAGGGGACATATTGGATCCAATCAATTTTTTATTTCTGATATTGAAACCATGATCGATTTTGCAAAGAAAGAGAATCCTGGAATTCCCGTTTTTCTATACGGTCATTCACTTGGTGGAAATATGGTTTTGTATTACTCACTTTTCAAAAAACCAGCCATAAAAGGAGTCATTTGCACCAGTCCAGGATTAGGAACCGGTGAACCAGTTTCACCTTCCAAACTTTTAGCTGCGAAAATCCTAAAAACCTTGCTTCCATCCATGACAATAAACAATGGATTAGATGTAAATAATTTGTCCCACAATCCCCAAGTAATTAAAGATTACCAGGAAGATCCACTCGTCCACCCTATGATCTCCGCAAAACTAGCGATGGATATGTTTTCAAATGGTGATTGGACTGTAGAAAATGCCAGTAAATTCAGTCTTCCATTGCTACTTTTGCAGGGTGAAAAAGATCATATTGTTAGTTTTGAAAAAACTAAACAATTTGCAGCCAAAGTACCAGAATCATTAATTACCTTCAAAATATTTCCTGGACTTTATCACGAATTGCATAATGAATATGAACAGGAGCAAGTCTTTAATTTCATTTTGGAATGGATTAATCAACATTGTTAAATGATCAATTTGATGCGATGAATTGTAAATAATTAGATTACAAACTTTACTTGACCATTAGGCATAGGTTTTCTACAATAGGAAAGAAACAAATGAATAAATCGTATGAATGGTCTTTCATATTATTTAGTTGAAGATAATAATAAAATTTTCTAATAGGAGTTAAAAATGGCTGATTTTCTATTTAGCGGCAAACTCAGTGAATTAGACCCGGATGTTTCAGAGTTAATTAAGATTGAAGCTGAGCGCCAAAATCGCAAACTGATCTTGATACCTAGCGAGAGTACTGCTCCTGCTGCTGTCAGGGATGCATTGGGATCCGTTTTCCAGAATATCTATGCAGAGGGATACCCCGATGAACGTATGCGTTTAATGTCAGAAGACGAGATTCTGGATTATGATGAACAACTTGCATATTACCGGCGATATTCAGATCCTCGTTATTATAAAGGTGTCGAATATGCCGATATCATAGAGTCTTTGGCTGCTCGTCGGTGTGCTGAAGTTTTCGCTGCAAATGGTGTCTCTCCTGATAATTTATACGTGAATGTTCAACCTCTTTCAGGCGCACCGGCAAACAACGCTGTTTACCACCTGATTAACCCAGGAGACACAATCATGGGTATGAACCTGTTACATGGTGGACATCTCACCCACGGTTCTTCTGTTAATCGTTCAGGTAAATTATTCAACGTAGTTCATTACACAGTCGACCCTGAAACAGAACAAATTAATTACGATCAAGTAGCAGCCCTGGCAACAGAACACAAACCCAAAATCATCATTGCTGGTTATTCCTCTTATCCATTTGTTCCGGATTGGCGAAAATTCCGGGAAATTGCAGATTCGGTTGGCGCGTATTTCTTAGCGGATGTTTCTCACATTGCAGGATTAATCGCTGCTGGTGTCATTCCAAGTCCAGTCGGTTTTGCCCATGTAATCAGTTTTACAACCCATAAAACACTTTGTGGTCCGCGTGGTGCCTGTATCATTACCGACAATGCATCTCTTGCAAAAAAGATTGACCGGGGTGTTTTCCCCGGAGAGCAAGGCGGGCCGCACATCCATGCCATCGCTGCGCTAGCTGCAACATTCAAATTAGCGAAGACGCCTGAATTTAAAAAATTACAGGAACAAATCGTAAAAAACTGCCAGGTATTAACCAATCATCTTGAGGAAAGAGGATTGCGCATTCCATTCAATGGCACCAATACGCATCTTGGAAATATTGATGTCAGCACCATCAAAGGTACTGATGGCACACCACTTTCAGGTGATCTGGCTGCCAGAATTCTGGATATTGCAGGTCTTGTAATGAATAGAAATACCATCCCAGGTGATAAGAGCGCTTTGAAAGCATCGGGTGTTCGTTATGGAACTCCCTGGATGACACAACGTGGATTAGATGAAATTGATATGGTACTGGTGGCGGATATCATTGCTGATGTTTTGTTCGCTGTCACTCCTTACACCATAGATTCCCGCAAAGGCCCGGTACAACGAGCCAAAGTTGATTTCAAGGTTCTGGAAGAAGCAAAAATTCGTGTTAGAAAACTGGTAGAAAAAGCAGGTGTTGATCCTGATATATCAGTCCATGGCTACCCACATTTTTATTATCTGGATGAACTACCAAAAGGAATTGATGGAAAAATTGGATATGATTTATCTGGCAAAGGAATCCGTCATTTTGTGAATTATGTATTTTCCAGTGATGTTGAATCCTTAAAACTCGGTGAAGAACAACTTACTTATCTTTATGCTGATGGCGAACTCATCAATGGTGTCATCACTTATGTCAGTCCGGATCATTTCCGCTTCACAACCGATATAACCAAAGGCAATTTAGCAGCGACCTGGATGCGTGATTTATCAGATGCGTATATTTATTTTGATAAAGATCTTCATCGTCGTTTACCTGGGCCCATCATTATCAAAGAATCATTGGTTGTTTCTAATCTACAGATTGATAATGGAGATATTTCAGTTACCAAGCCATATTTCATCGGTCATTCGAATGTAAAAGACGAATTACCCACCAAACCTAAATTCGAATGGGTTGAGAAAGAATCCGATGAACTTAAACGTACTTCATTATATGAAAATCATGTTAAATTAGGAGCCAAGATCATCCCCTTTGCTGGTTGGGAAATGCCAGTATGGTATACATCGGTGACGGAAGAACATCTGGCAACCCGCCAAGCAGCTGGTCTCTTTGACGTCTCACATATGGGTGTCTATCAAGCCGAAGGTCCTGATGCTGTAACCTTTCTTGATAGCGTCTGTGGTAATGATATTGCTGCATTAGAAATTGGTGAGTCTTGCTATACCCATTTCCTGGATACCGATGCAAATGTGATTGATGACCTTTTAGTCTACAGGAGGCAAAAAGAAGTTTATCTGGTTGTTGTCAATGCATCCAATGATGATAAAGATTGGACATGGTTAAATGCTGTCAAAGATGGAAATGTAATGGTCGATAGTTTACGGCCAGGAGCGACCGTATTTGGTAAAAATGTTGTGTTAAGAAATCTGCGTGATCGTTCTGCGGGTGCTGAAATGCGCGTTGATATTGCTCTTCAGGGACCTAAATCCAGAGATATTTTACTCGCCCTGGGTGTGGACACTGAAACAAGAAAAAGAATCATGAAACTCAAACGGACAGAGTTATGCGAAGCCATTGTTGGTGAATTCGACCTTGTGGTATCCAGAACTGGCTATACAGGCGAGAAAATGGCGTTTGAGCTCTTTATTCACCCTGATCACGCTCCTGCATTTTGGGATGCCTTGGTAAAGGCTGGAGAACCCATGGGTCTCAAACCTTGTGGACTTGGGGCTCGTGATTCATTGCGAACGGAAGCTGGCCTTCCTCTTTACGGCCACGAAATGGGTGGTGACTTAGGTTTGGGTGTATCAGAAGCTAATTTTGGTAGTTTCGTCAAGACCTATAAACCCTGGTTTATTGGACGGGATGCCTACCTGGCAAGGGAAGCAAAACGGAAAGGCATTGTAATCCGCTTCAGATTCCAGGAAAAAGGTGTCCGAATGGCTCACAATAACGATCCGGTGATAGACAAAAAAGGAAAGGTTATTGGCGTAGTCACCAGCTGCGCAATAGATTCCGAAGGGTACCTTACGGGACAGGCTTATATCGAAGAAAAATCGAATGAAGATGGTGCTGTTGTTTACATATATCAGGGTGCCCCGGACAATATTGGTAAACTTCCCAACCAACTTTCACAGGGTGATCGGGTGAAACTTCCCTCGCCAGCGATGATTATTTCACGATTTGCGAAACTTTAATTCCAACAGGGATGGTTTTCTACCATCCCTGTTTTTTAGTAAAATTTCATTTAGTAACTATGATTAGAAGGAGTGAAAAATGCAGACTTTATGGGATGACCGGTACGCTTTACGAACAATTTCGATGAAAGGATCGGCCATACGTGAGTTACTGAAGGTCACACAGATGCCAGATGTTATATCATTTGCGGGTGGAATGCCTGCTCCTGAAATCTTTCCAGTGGAAGAATTCAAGGAAGCTTGTATACGAGTCCTAGATGAACATGGCTCAGAGGCATTGCAATATGGAACCACCGACGGTTATTTACCTTTACGGGAAATGATCTCTCGGCACACAAATCAATATGGGATTAAAGTCACTGCCGACAATATCATGATCACCAATGGATCTCAACAAGCACTGGATTTATTGGGAAAGATTTTTATTAATCCTGGCGATAGAGTTCTTGTAGAATCGCCAACGTATCTTGGCGCTTTACAGGCCTGGAATACCTACAATGCCCAATATGTGACAGTGCCATCGGATGATGACGGTATACAGGTAGATAAGTTGGAAATGGCTCTTCGAGCCGGTCCTAAATTTATGTATGTATTACCCAATTTTCAGAATCCGACAGGCGTTACCTTACCATTAGAACGCAGAGAAAGATTAGTCGAATTAGCAGACCGATACGGTGTGCCTATTATTGAAGATGATCCATATGGACAATTACGGTTTGAAGGCAAACATATACCAACCGTAGAATACCTGGATGACCAGTTACATGGCAACGGTACCTCCTACCATGGTAATGTTATTTACCTGAGTACTTTTTCAAAGATTCTTGCTCCTGGTATTCGTCTGGCATGGGTGGTTGCTACACCAGAAATTATCCAAAAATTGGTCACAGCAAAACAAGGCGCTGATCTTCACACATCTACATTCAATCAAATTGTTGTCTACGAAGTCAGTAGAAAAGGTTTTCTCGATGAGCACATCAAGAGAATTAATTCAGTCTATAAAGAACGTCGTGACATCATGTTAGAAGAACTCGAAAAGAACATGCCGGAAGGTGTTAAATGGACAAAACCTTTGGGAGGACTTTTCCTATGGGTATCACTTCCGGAAATATGTAATTCTAAGGAATTACTGATTAAAGCCGTAGAGAAAAAAGTAGCCTTTGTGCCTGGCGAATCTTTCTATCCAAATGGTGGTGGGTTGAATACAATGCGCTTAAACTTCTCCAATGCACAACCAGACATGATCAGAATTGGCATTCGCAGGTTAGCCGAAACAATAAAAGAATCGATATGTTAAATTAAGTTAGTAATAAATAAAAAATGGGTTATATGAAAAATCAGTAACCCATTTTTTATTTATTTGTCGATGCCGTTTGTATTCCACAATTTAAAATTTTTAAGAATGGATGCCCCTAAAAATTCCTGTAAAATTGAATTGTCCGGGATCATTTCCGTGTTCAAAGGCAAAAACCACTCAAGAAATGAAAGTATTCTTTTTGCTTCCACGTATTCATAGGTACCAAATGGTACCTGTCGTAATAAAGGTTCAACAAAAGGTTTCAGCGCGGAAAGTTCATATACCAGAGCAGAATTCATCACTTCGTCCGCATTATCCTGATAAGGGAAAATATGCCTTTTTTCCCCTCGACCAACTGATTCCCAGCGTTTGATGGTGTCATAGGCAGAATACCCTCTCTCTCGAGCATCTCTCACAATCCTGCGGATCAGACGCGTATCGGTCGTGGATATGCGATTATGCCGGTCGAGATTTAGCTGAGTCAAACAGGAAATATAAATTCTGAAAGTTCGTTCGGTGGGAATTTTCTCCAACAATTTGGGATTTAAACCATGAATACCTTCCAGCAATATTATTTGATCTGGTTCTAATTGAACAATCTCTCCAGGAAAACTTTTACCTGATTTAAAATTGAATTTTGGAAGTTGCACCTGCTCTCCATTGATCAGTTTGGAGAGGTGTTCCTCTAATAAAGTTCGATTAAGAGCATCAATCGACTCAAAATCGAATTCTCCTTTTTCATCTTTTGGTGTCTGATCTCTATCAACAAAATAATTGTCCATTTCTAATGGAAAAGGAGTTATACCTTGTGTTAAGAGTTGAACCGATAGTCTTTTGGAAAAAGTGGTTTTACCGGAGGAACTTGGGCCTGCGATTAGAACAATCCTTAGCCGCCTGGAATCCGATGAAATTCTTCTGGCAATTTCAGCGATTCTCATCTCATGAAAAGCTTCTGAGACTAGGATAATTTCTCTGATTTTGTTTTCCTCGATGGCATCGTTTAATCCACCCACATTATCAACACCTAACCGCTTTAACCAGGATCCATATTGTTTAAAAGTCTCCAATAATTGTTGGTTCTCCGGTATTTTTTCAAGCATCATCGGTGTTCTTCGCCGTGGATATTGCAAAATAAATGCCTTGGGTGACATCCAGATCAATTTAAAGCATTGCAAGTAACCACTTGATGGAACCATATATCCATGATGATAATCTTTTTGTTCTCCAAGCTGATAAAGCACCAGGTGGGGCTTCCTTCGATATTTTAATAATCGAATTTTATCAAATTGTTGTTTTTGTTTGAAATAATCAATTGCATCAGAAAGTGGTACTTCTTTTCTTTCAAATTTTTTATCCGCCTTAACAATCTCCCGCATATGATTTTCGAGTCTTAATACTTTTTCCTCAGTAAAATCATCCATTCCATCAACCTGACAATAGAATCCTCCAGAAGCGACTGCATGGTCAATCGTAACTTTAGCTTCAGGATAAATATCTTGAAACGCGGCTTCCAATAAAAAAGTTAGTGATCGTCGATAAATTCTGGCTCCATCCACATCAGACATATTGAGCGTTTTAACATCTGCGTCCATCTTGATTGGGTACGTTAATTCACGTAAATGACCATTCACAATTGCACCAACAATGGGTGGATTTTTCCATTCGGGTAAAATTTGAAAAATTTCTTCTAAGGTAGTGTTTCTTTTCGCCTGTAAAACTCGATTATCCGTTAAATAAATTTCAATGGTATCCCTCGGTTTTACAAATCTCACATCACTCATTCAAAACTCCTCCATTCATCGTGGATCAAAATCATACCACGACTTAAGCCTGCCTTTTGTGGATTTAGATTAGCCAAATACTTAACTTACTCTCACATTAATGCATCAACAATTCGATGATGGCATAATCGTCAACACTTAATTGATCAGCTGTCACTGTGCTGGGCGTAAATGTTGAAAGCATTTCAGATTGTGTTGGTATCAAGCCATCCGGCCAGATCATATCAATGACTCTCGTATGGTTGGTTGTTTTCCCGGCTCCACCAAATCGCCATTGGGCAGCATTTTCCTCAACATCCCTGATTCTCCATACACCCGAGGATGGATATCCTTCCTGTCCCATGATCACAACAGCATAACCCCAATTTTCAGGATTGCTACCTTCAAATAATGATTTGGCTACGCGTATTGTTACACTTCGTCCAGCTGGATCAACGATTATTTTATAATCAGCCGTGGAAATTTCCTTTGGTTCTAAAGTTTCTGAATCGGGGCTTAATATTTGAGGTGTCCAACCTTCTGCCCAGATTGCATAATCCCATCCATGTTCAGCGGATAATGAAAGATTTCGACCAGGCAGTAATTTCCGCGCACCCGTACCTTTTCCTGGATCCGTATCAATATAAATATCAACAGTCTGTATAGCAAGATTGTTTGGTGAACCCCATGGATTAGGTATCTGACCAAACAATTCAACTTTGAAGATAATATTATTTTCATCATAAGCCACCCGGAAAGTCTTTAAATCAAACGCTTTGGCTGAAAATACACTATCCGTTGGATACGTATAGGTGCCAGGTCCATAATCATCACCCTCGGGATCTGCTACTTCCAATAACACGGTAGAGAGTCCCAAATCCGGGACAATTAGTTGGGCTGGACCAGTATCAGGAATCCTTTGTCCCGAAGTTTCTTCGACCAGGATAAACTGAATCTCATCACCAGTCTCCAATTCTCCAAAAATCTCAAAAGGAATTGCTATTTCTAAGACATCAATTGCAGCTGCGATACCAACAGCATCCTCTTCCGGCATCCATCCATCTTCTGTCGCTGTAAATAAAGAAAATGATCCATTTGTCCATTCAAACAAATGTGTTACCGGCACACCTAATAATCTCTTATTATTTTCTTCTGAATTTGTAAATGGATTTCCAGTAAATGCACCACGAGGTGATTTCAAATACAGACCAATTTTAGTATCTTCAGTAAATTTACCTGAATCAATCAGAATGTATATATTTTTCTCATCCTGAACGAATTTCAGATCTTTCAGGATTGTCCCTTCGTCTCCTTGATAATAACCGGCACTATCCCACTCACCTTCGCTCAAAATGCCGTCAATAATTGGAGAGCTCAGTCCACTTACCGGCTTATCTGCCGAAACCGGTTTAGACTGAATAATTGGAATTTCTACAAATGTGGGTACTGGTTCTCCTAAAGCTAAGAATACATTCCTTAATAATGCTCTAAAACCCTGGTCAAAATATTCATCCTGACCCGAATCCTGATCTGAACCATACCACCAGAACCAATCTGATCCTTCAGCCAGATACATATAATCCTGCGCCAGAGCAATTGCTTCATCAGATGCCTTTCTGACTTTACTGACATCGTATTTTGCCAATATTTCTCTGGTTTTGCGCAGGTATTCCCAGGCTTGATTCTCTTCTGCTTCTCCAATCCAGGTATCATAATTCGGACTGAACCATGCTCCAGGGAATAAGTCTTCAATTTTGCGTTGTTCCGGGAATTTTTCCAGGTATCCAGAAGGGGTAATTGTTTTTATTGTTTTACTATCAGAAAGTGCTTGATAAAGCGCATGGAAAAAGGCTTTGCCATCATTTTCATAATATTCCCAGGCATTCTCACCATCCACAATTATACTGACAACATGTGGTCCCTCTGCCCCTTCATTCGACAATTGCTCACGGATGTTCTCAAGGCGATACATTAGATCTTTTGCCGCACCTTCTCCTGATATACCCGAATAGGTAAAACCAATTTTATCTGAGAGATTTCCATCCCGGAAAAATACTGCCAATTTATCACCATCTTGATTTTTGACATAATAAGGTCGATACAATAGATCGGCTTCTTTTACTGTTTCCTTTGCATCACGTGTAAAACTATTGATACCCAGTGATTTGGCCAGAACAGGTTCGCCGGTAGCCATCCATTGATAACCTGATTTAATGACAAAAGGAACTATCATCTGGGCAACCGAACCTTCCCCTGGCCAAAGCCCACGTGGAGATCGTCCATACTGTGTTTCATATATTTCAACACTCTTTTCTAGATGAACAAGAGCATCCTGTGGGAAACTAAACTTGGTTGGGAGATCTGTAGTTGGGTTACCAACCGCTGCCAGATTCGAATCAATGATCAGAGGTAGTATTGGATGTGCATATGGAGTGGTTATTACTTCAATCTGTCCATTATCCTGTAGTTGTTTATGGACGGGGATAACGTCCCTTATGATTCTTAAGGCTTCATCAAATAAGACTTGTTTGTCTTCCTCGCTAAAATTCCTTTGTTTATCAACCAATGACTTCAAGGGTTCAACAGCCAAAAAGTCAGGATCAAACCAGGCTAAATTAAACCAGATTTGCAAATCTCTTAAATCACTATCTGAAAATGACTCAATTGCAGACTGAATTTCTCCTTTGGATGAACCACCCCTTTTATCTAATAATTCCTGATACCTTGGAAATCTGACAATAATATTATCCCAGTTAACATCAAAAAACCGGGTTAAGATAAATTCTTTTTGGTCATCTGTTAATTCTTCAGCCGGAATCAGGGCATATTCCCAATATAAATCAATAGCCCCATTTTTGGAATAATCTTCAAGCTGTTTAATAAGTACTGGCGTGAGATTGAATGTCAGCTTGACTTCAGGATATTGTTCCAAAATGGAAGCCATATCATAATAATCTTTAGTCGCATGAACCCGTACCCAGGGTCTGGTGTAAACATCATCTTCATTTTTGTAGTACAAAGGTTGATGTTGATGCCAGACTAAATTTAAATATAGAACATCTTCTTCAATGTCCTCTTCAACCGCAGGTACTTGAGTTGCCACTTCTTGTTCAACCGTTGAGGTTGGTGAGATCCCCTTCTCCACTTCACTCTTTGATGCACAGGAACTTAAGAAAAGTGAAAATACTAACAAGATATTTACAACAAAAAGTAAGCGTTTCATTTCGATCCTCCATTTTTGGTCTGTCGATAAAAAGTTTGAATCCCATTTCCATTGGTAGCGATCCAAAGTCTGCCTTCTTCATCAAAAAATAAATCCAGTGGTTCGCTTTCAAGATATCCAGAATTGTTGGCAGCATACCTATGCCATTCATTTTCTGGATCCAATCGCATCAAATAACCACCTGGTTCAGTTGGGTAACCAAACCCAAACCAGATCGATCCATCCATAGCCTGAATGGATGTGTTAACGGTATTACTCTTTAAAGGTGAATTGGAGTTCTTATAGAATGTCCATTCATCCTGGAAAATCCCAATGCCACCACCAGAAGTGTTTGCAATCACTCTTCCATCCTTCAGAATATTTACTTCCACTACACCACCCCAACCAAAGAAATTATCAGCCCAAATGTAATGCTCCCAGCTTTTTTCCAAAAAGTCATAAACTGACACTCCTTGATAAGTGCCAATCCATAACTTGTCAATTCCTCTCGATTTTTGTCTGACCACAGAATTGATAACTTCATCCGTTATTTCACTATTCGGATCCGTTAATTTTTTCCAAATAGCTCCATCATAAAAATAAATACCATCATTCATGCTGACCCAGACAATATTTGACGAATCAATGGCTATATCATTAACCTGACACTGTTCACAACCCACTGAATTCTGATTATAAATCTCCCAACCAAATCCATCGTAACTGACAACCCCGTTATCTGTCCCCAGCCAATAAATCTCATTATTTGGATTGTAGGAAACAGCCGTAATCCGATCAAAAGGTATTGGAGAATTAGACCGATCAAAAAGTGTAACCGACTCACCCCATAAAGATTCGGAATCCCCTTTCCAGATCAGGAAACCTTTGTTCGTAGCGAATAAAATTTCTTTATCTCTTCCAGAATTAACTTGATTGATCACATTACTCACCAACGGAGAATTGGTCATATCATAACTATTCCATCCTCTGCGGGCAAGTGCAAGTTGATATTCATATACCACTTTTCCACCAAATAATCCAAAAAAGAAAATACCAATAATCCACCAAGTAATTTTTGGTGGTTTTGGAAGCATTGCTTCCAGATAATTCCAGTAATCATCTTGAGGTTTTATCCAACTCCAACCGCGCTGCAAGGTTTTACCTGCAATAATCGCCAACACTGGAGACAAAATCAGTGTATATTGAGGCCATTTGGTTGGCCATGCAAAAAGAAAGAGCAATCCAACAAAGAACCAGATGGCTGACCATTTCTTTTCCTTAATTTCAAAATATAGACCAAAAATAGTTACATAAAACACGAATTCATCACTGGTAAAAAAGAAAAAAACCTGGGGATGCCACTGCACACTGGTCGAAATATAAACCAAGGGTTGATACCAGGCATAAGCATTTGATTGAACATGTGTTGACTGAGAGTATAGCCCATGAAAAAATATACTTGACAAAATTCTATTGACTGGATCTACCCAAATGGAAGGATTCAAAATAAAGAAGACAATTCCAGAAACAAAAATAAACTTCAATGCATCATATATATTTTTTTCAGAAAATTGAATCCAGATGTAACCTAAAACAACAACAATAAACAAATATGGATATTTGCTGGCGGCAACCACCCCCAAAGATATGGCTGATACATAAAACCACCATTTCCCGTGCTTTTCACTTCTCAACATGCTGAACACGCAGAAGACCATTGCAAATAGCGGTACGGCCTCTAAATAAGCCTGAGAAGTATATTTTAAGGTCATTGAATGCAAGCTTAATAAGAAACCTGCCCATGGATTGATCAATGCTACAACAAACACAGCCAGAATACCAAAGAGAGCTGAAATACTTCTGGCTGCAAATAAATAGAAAGATGGGTCAGAATTTTTTTCGAATAAGAGATATGGAATACTATAGAAAATTTTTACCAGTGCTGGATGTTCCTGATTATCTTCATAACGGATTAGACCTTGAAGATCACCTTTCTTAATCAAGTCAGCATAATCCGATGCTATCTTTAAATAAATTGGTTCGTCATAATCAACTGGTAATTGCCAAACCGACCATGCATGCAAAACAACACTGAGAACAACAATGAAGATGATGGTTGCACGCTTACCCCACCATTTCGGTATTTTTGGCAAATTGAGAATTCGATCTTCCATTGATTAAGGTTTTATCTTCAAAATTTGATATTCCCAGGCATTAAATATTTCTTTGGGTGCATAATTTGTTGTAATTCCTTCTAAAACGGTTAAAGGTGCCAATTCCCTGGAATCAAGCAAAGAAATAACTTTATATTCACCTGAGGCTAAGAATCCAACCGGAATATCCAACACTACATTTTTGTCATTGTTTTCCAAATTAATCATAACAATGATAATTTCATTTTCCAGAACTCTTGCGTAGGCAATGACATTTCTTTCATTGGTCTTTAAAGTCTTATACCCCCCAACTCTTAAAGCGGTGGTTTCATTTCTGGTTTGGATAAGCGTTCTGTATAAGTTGGTCAACGACTCCGCATTTTGATTCAAAGTATCTACATTCCAATCAAGATAATTGGAATTGACACCTCTCCAAGGGCTTCCTGTACTGAAACCGGCATTGACCTCTGTGCTCCATTGCATAGGTAATCGAATATCCTCATCAGGCTTTGCACCTAACATACCAACCTCTTCCCCATAATAAATAAATGGTACTCCAGGTGAAGTCAATAGAATCACGGCAGCAGCTTTGGCTTTATTTTCGTTCCCTTGAAACACATGCATGACCCTATTCATATCATGGTTTGTCAGAAAATTTGCTTTTTGAAAATCCGGATATAAGTTGTTATAAAATTCCAAAGCATTCAGCACACGCTGACCATCGGACCCCATTACCCCCAGCATAACTGCATCTGCCTGTTCAAAGTCAAAAACTAAATCAAATTCTTGATCTTTAACATATCTAACCGCCAGGAAATTGGAATCCCAGACTTCACCTACTGTCATTGCTTCAGGATTTAATTCCTTGTAATATTCATTAAATGTTCGAAACCATTCATGGGTTTCATCCGTATTTTTTTGAACCTGGCCGTCTTCAATTAAGTGTAAAGCACCATCGATGCGAAAACCATCCACGCCTATATCATTCAGCCAGAATTCCGCAATATCAAACATTTCATCGGTCACATCCGGATTTCTAAAATTTAAATCCGGCATACCGGACCAAAAAACCCCATAATAATAGTTATTGTCGTAATTAAAATGCCAGACATCCTGACCCCACGGTCCTTTGTAGGTAGGCTTTTCTTCAGACCAGATATACCAGTCTCGATAGCGTGACTCCTGGTTAGCTCTTGCTTCTCTAAACCAGGGGTGTTCTAAGGACGTGTGATTAACAACAAAATCAATAATAACTTTAATGTTCCGTTTGTGAGCTTCCTCCAGAAATTCATTAAAATCCTCCATGCTCCCAAATTCTGGATTTATATCCCTGTAATTGATTACATCATAGCCATGATAAGATGTTGATGGAAAAATGGGCATTAACCAAATTCCAGAAATACCCAGATCATCTTTGGTATTAGGATCACCATCATTTAAATAATCCAATTTCGCAGTCAAGCCTTGAAAATCACCAATGCCATCGCCATCGCTATCATAAAAACTGCGAACAAATATCTCATAAAATACTGCATCGTTCCACCATGGATAATTGTGTTGAGGGGTTGATGTTGTTGGTGTTAGTGTTGGCACAGGAAATGTTATTTCCATATCATTTTCAGCAGGGACTTGTGAACAAGTAGAAAGAATAATGGAAAATGTTATCGAAATTAACAATAAGAATTTATACTTGCTCATAAACACTCTTTCTGAAGATTAATTCAAAATTCTTTAAACCAGACCCGGAGGTCCGGGTCTGGTTTTATTCATTAATGAGTCGAAAAAATTGAAGGCTTCCCTATCCCTTTACACCACCGAGCGTCAGTCCACCTTCGAAGTAGCGGTTCATTGAAAGATAAACAATGATCGTAGGAATTATCACTATAACTGCGCCGGCAGCAAAGTAACCCCAGGGAACACTCATGGAGTTTGCCAGAGCGTACAGAGCCGGAACAGCCAATTTTAGACTGTCTGGTGCGGGTACGAGAACAGATGCGAAAACAAAGTCTCCCCATCCAGCCATAAAACCAAGAATAGCTGTGACAGCTAACGCTGGTCTCGCCAGAGGCAAAGCAATCAAAATAAAGGCTTGTAGAGGTCCACAACCATCCAGCATAGCTGATTCTTCCATTTCCACTGGAATTGTATCGAAATAGCCTTTCAGGTTCCAGGTACAAAATACAAGCGTTCCTGCTGTATAAGCTAAAATCAGACCCAGGTGTTTTCCATATAGTCCCAGAGCAGTTAACAATTGCGCGATAGCAACCAGTGATAATAGTCCCGGAAATGTTGATATAGCCAGAAGGAAGACCAGGAAGAATTCACGACCTTTAAACCGAAATCTTGACAGAGCAAAGGCTGCTGATGTACTGACAAGTAGACTGGCTAATGTCGTAATTGAAGCTACTTTCAAGCTGTTGGTCAGCCAGGTAAGGAAAGGTCGTTCAAATAACATCACCCGGTAATTTTCAAATGTCCATTCGGTTGGAATGAACATTCCGAGAAAATTGAGTGTGTAAAGACGATCACCCAATCGACCAGATGCAAGGATAGCGAACCAGACTGGATAAAAAGCGTAGATCGTCGCAATAATCAATATTGCATATTGCATAACACGAATCCAAGGTTTAGTTTTCCTTTTCATTCGTACGCTCCTTTCGTCATTTTTGTTACTCGCAAACTATACAAAGTAGCCAGGAATAACATAATAAAAATGAGAACCGCAAATGCAGTTGCACGACCATAATTTTGCTGCTGGAAAATTTGTTTGAAGGCATACACCATTACAAATTCAGTAGCTCCTGGTGTCCCGGCGCCCCTCTGTGGGCCACCACCTGTAATCGCATAGGCGGTTCCGAACATTTGGAATGCGGTAATTGAAGTAAGTACTGCGGCTGGCAAAACAGCTGGTCGAATGAGTGGCAACGTAATTTTCATGAGCTGTGTCCACCAACCTGCTCCATCAACTTCTGCTGCCTCATATAACTCACCAGGAACTGATTGCAAAGCTCCTAATATCGATACCATAAAAAATGGATACGAAAACCATATATCTGCCAGAACAATAACGCCAAAGGCAAGAATTGGATTATTAAGCCAGATTGGGCCGGTTCCACCAAATTGAGAAATAATCTGGTTGATGGTACCCTGTTGACGGAATAAAAATTGCCAGACCAAAGCCAGTAGAATGGCTACCGAAGAGGCACCCCAGGGAATAAAAAGAACTACCCTGAAGAATGTTTTTCCTTTCAGGTCTTCCAAATTTAATATAAGTGCCAAAATCAAACCTAGTACGAATGTCAAAGGTACTCGCAACGCAACAAATAAAACTGTTCTTAACACTACAGCCAGAAAGTCACCGGTATCCATCAATGTTGTAATGGATTTTGGGACATCAAGAATGAAGAATAAGGCTATTGTCAGAATGATTCCTAAAACCCAAAGCAAACCAGGTGCGATTTTTTCATCCAGTTTTCTTTCCTGCCGTTTATTAAAGTAATTCACTCCAAAAAGTGGTGTAAAAACAACAATAATCAGAAAGAGACCTAATAATGCATCTGGTTGAAATAATTTCCCCATCAAAGCATCGTAATTAGCAAGAATTGGATCTTGGAGTACGTATGGTTTACCCAATCCGCGCGGAGCATTTTCGCGAAATGCTGGCCAACAAAGTGGATCCAATAGTCCGGTTAAAGTTACTTCGCAATCAGGATTTGGGCGAAATTTATTTCTATTTGTAAATGAAATGTATGTATTGAGAAGGATCGGATAAACATTAAAAACTAATATCGCTAAAATTGTCGGCAAGAGAAATAAAGAAACTGTGATCCATTTTCTACGTCCCATCCAGGCGCTCATCACTTACTCCTTTCGACTCAGTAATGAAAAATGGGGAGGAGATCTCCTCCTCCCCATTTTTGTATTTATGAATTACTGCATGCCAGCAACAGCTTCTTCAATAGCAGCTTGTGCGTCTTCCATTGCTTTCGCAGGTTCCTGAGCGCCTGTCCAGATGGCTGCAGATGCATCACCAACAGGACCCCATTGGGCAGATGAGAATGGTGAAGGTGACATAGGTACACCAAGGTTCAATGCAGCACCAAATCCGACCACTGCAGCTAAGGATGAAACTTCAGGATCATTCAAAGCGCCAGTTGCAGCAGGAATGGTTTTATTGACCAGGGCAATTTTCTTCTGGACTTCAGCACTGGTGAAGTATTTCATGATATCCAGTGCAATCTCAGCATTACCACGGTCAACTGCATTCTTGCTCATCATAAGGACTTTGATTCCAACGAATGGGCTACCCATTGGCAAAATTCCGTAGTCAACACCACTGGCTTCAACACCAGCCACTGCCCACGGGCCAGTCCACCACATACCAACTTTACCTTCGGCTAAGGCAGCATTACAAATATCATAGCTGTTTTCAGCATATGATACTGTGGCAAATTTCTTTAACCATTCACCAGCAGCGATTGCTTCTGGTGTATCAAGGAAGGCATTACCTTCTTCATCAACATAGGACGGTAAACCAAAACCAAAGTAAATGGGGGACATATGATAAGCATCTGATCCACCAAATGCCTGGTTACAAACCAGAACATTGCCAGTATCTTCCTGGAATTTCTTCGCTTTTTCATAAAGATCTTCGAAATCCATCGGATCAGTGGGCAGATATTCTTCAGTTACAACTGCTTTGTTGTAAATCAAAGCAATACCTTCCTGAGATTCTGGTAAACCCCAAATCATGCCTGACCATTGGACTCCATTAACAGCAGCCGGTTCATAATTGGCTTCCAGATATGCTGTATCAATACCAAAATCACTGATAGCAACAATGTTACCATTGAGGGCTTGTTCACCAATGGCGTCATTTGCCCAACCAATGATATCAGGACCTTCACCAGCAGGGATAGCGACTGTCAGAGCGTTCTTGACGTCTTCTGGTTTTGAAAGGTCAATTTTTACATTGGGATGTTCAGCTTCGTAATCACGGAAAGCTTGTTCGATGGCAGCTAAATAAGCACCATCCCATTGGTTCCAAATTGTAATGGTAACCACATCAGCACTCGGTTCAGCGGGTTCCGCAGGTTCCGCAGGTTGAGCGGGTTGAGCAGGTTCAGCTGGTGCAGCCGGTTCAGCCGGTGCTGCTGGTTCTGCAGGAGTTTCAGCGGGTTGACAGGCTGATAAAACGAACATTGCGATCAGTAAGACACTGATCAAGGTTAGTAACTTCTTAGACATTTTTTCCTCCGAAAATTTTTTATGAATTAGTTTGACAAACAATAGATAATTTCTTTTGCGCATCACCTCCTTTAATAGATGTAATTTTGGTTCCATTTTCCAGATTTGTGCAATGCATACGATAATGCCTGGGTTACAGCACCCATAACAGTCGATCTCTTCCCAAGCAATGCAGCCGAAATTCTAACAACATTTCCTGCAGCATATAAGCTTCGATTGGCTACTGCTTCGCGAATCGGATCCAGTAACAAATCTCCACTGGAAGAAATTCCTCCTCCGATAATTACAATACTGGGGTTAAAAAGATTTACCAATCCAGCAATGGCGATACCAAGGTAGGAACCTGTTTCAGTAATGATTTGTTGTGAAAGCAAATCCCCTCTTTTTGCTGCTTTTATTACATCCTTCGCAGAAATTTGGTATAAATCTCCTAATCCAACCAACTGAGATCTTCTTCCTTTCCTTAATTCTTCTTGTGCCCGACTTGCAATTGCCTTTCCACCAGCAAAGGCTTCCAAGCAACCTGAATTACCACAAGAACATTTTGGTCCATTTTCATTGATTGTAATATGACCAATTTCGCCGGCCGAACCTGTTGTTCCATGATAGATTTTACTCTCAAATATCAATCCTGCGCCAATCCCTGTACCAACTTTTATGTATGCCAGGTTTTTTTCGCCCCTTCCAGCTCCGTATGCCCATTCACCTAGAGCACCTAATTCAGCATCATTATTCACCAAAACTGGACATTCCCACTTTTGTTGTAACGTCTCCCGAATAGGAAAATTATTCCAGCCAGGCATTATTGGTGGCATACTTACAGTTCCTTTTTCAATGATAACCGGACCTGGAAGTCCTATTCCAACGGCGGCAATGTCCGAAAATTCAAAACCAGTAGCTTCCAGAACCTGTTGAACTAAGCTATCTACTAAACTCAAACAAACAATGGGACCTTCATTAATATCTATCTCCATCTCTCGTTCTTGAATAATATTGGCAGAATAATCTGATAAACAAACATATAAATGAGTTGCACCTAAATCAACGCCTAAAACATAGCCTTTATCAGGTGCTACTTCTAAAACAATTGGCCTTCTTCCCCCAGAATATCGAGTTTCAGCCTCACGTACTAATCCCTCATCCACTAAATCATTAATTATGGATGTCACAGCAGCCCTTGTTAACCCTAACTGCCTGGATAGATCCACTCTGGAAACACCGCCGGGTGTAAACCGAATAAGATCTAAAACGACATGTTTGTTAAGTAGTTTAACATGTGTATTTGGAGTAACCCAAATATTACCGTCCAAGTTTGCCTAAACCTCTCAATAACTACATCATATTTTATCATTCAGAACAATTAAGTCAAGTAATCTAACAAATGGTGTAATCTAACAAATGGTTTCCACCAGTAATTGATTCACCATCTCAACAAGATGGATAAAATTTCATTTGTTGCATTAAGGAATTATTAAACCAATTATTTTTAATAGAAATCCTTTTAAATAGTATAGGCACATAAATTGCACCTTTATAATAAATCTATGTCAATGTATTATAATTTTAGCTAATGAGTATATTGAAATCTATTAAGCTGTTTTCGATCTTCGCAAATAAGAAAATTCTAATTCTTTTTAATTTCCTTTTAATTTCCGTACTCATTTCTGGCTGTCAAACTTCGATTGTTCTCGAACCTACAACGACATTTACCGTAGAAACCGAAGCACCTGTAGAGCCCACCAGCACAATGCAACCAACTGTTCAAATAGGTTTGGAGGAATCACCAATCGTAATTGGCTATATTGTCTCAGGAAACCAAACCAATATCCAAAACTTTGCAGAAACAATGATCACTGCCCTGGAAGATAAAACTGCCTACGAAATACGTTTTGAATCATTTGAAAACCCGCAGCAAGCATTTGATAATCTGAGACAGGGTGAAGTTCATTTTATTTTTATTCAACCATTAACTTACCTTGCTGCTTCTGAACGTGATCTCATCGTTCCTTTGTTAGTATCAAACCATTTTGGTCTGTATAATTATGGAACCCAATTCTTTGCCAATAGAGAATCAGGTTTTTCTACTTTTTTTGATGAAAAAACAAATAAATCTACCACAACTGCTGATTTTGCATTAAGGCAATTTGAAGGCAAGAGACCCTGCTGGACAGAACCTTCTTCACTATCCGGCACTATCATTCCCCATGGAATTTTGGCCAAAAACGGTGTCTCTTTCTTAGCGCCTGCCTATTTACAAAATCCAAGCGCAACCATAAGAGCTCTTTATATTAAAGGGATTTGTGATTTTGGTGCTACCTATTCCTATTCAGGAGACCCAAGAACTTCATCACAGGTGATTAACGATTTACCTGATGTTATGGATCGTATAATGATCATCTGGCAATCAGATGCAATCATTCCCAGCCTGGGTTTGTCAGCTTCCGTTAATGTTCCACCTCAAGTACAGAGTGATATTAAAAATGCGTTTTTAAGTTTGCTAGCTGACGAAAACGGAAAAGCGATCGTCTCGGATGCCCTTCAATATGATATTCAGGGATTCCTTTCAATTGAAGATGATTATTATGAAGCATTAAGAGAATTGGTAAAGGCAGCCAATATCAATCCATACCAACATTTAGGATATTAACCGTTGATGAAATTTTTAAAAAGATTATTTCGAAGCATCATATTGGCTATATTATTGGCAACCCTCTTTCCAATTTTAGTATGGCTTCTGTTTAGAATTATTTACGACGAAAGAATTTATACAGTTGATGATGCACCACATGGTTATTCGGTGGCAATCGTCTTTGGTGCTGGTCTTCATCGGGATGGGTCTCCAACTCCTGTGCTACGCGACCGGGTCAAGGCGGCCGTAGGGTTGTATGATCAAGGTAAGGTTCAAAAATTATTATTTAGTGGTGACAATCGTTTTGAGGATTATAACGAACCCGGTGCAATGCACGAATATGCTTTGGAATTAGGTGTTCCAGAAGAGGATATTGTTCTCGATTATGCAGGACGCCGAACATACGACACTTGTTATCGAGCAAATGCTATTTTCAAAGTGGATCAAGCCATACTTGTAACGCAAAGATTCCATTTACCGAGAGCAATCTTTTTGTGTGACCAGTTAGGTATCGTTTCACAAGGAGTCGCATCTGATTTACGAGAGTATTCAAGTTACTCACTTCGATATTGGAACCTCAGAGAGATCCTTGCCACAATGTCTGCGATGTGGGATGTTTGGATTCAACGGCCGGTGCCTGTGCTTGGGGAAGAATTACCAATTTTTTAGATGATAAATTGAGGATGTTATGGATCGAGATCAAGTAATTTCTATCGTGAGAGAGTATGTGAAAAATGAGAATCTCATTAACCACATGCTGTCAGTAGAAGCAGCCATGCGCTTTTATGCAAAATTATATAATGAGGATCAGGAAGAATGGGGAAATGTTGGGCTTCTTCACGATTTTGATTGGGAAATTCATCCGACACTGGAAGAACATCCTCAGGCAGGTGTTCCCATTTTGAGAGATAGAGGTATACCAGAACACTGGATTAAAGCCATCCTCAGTCATGCAGATCACACCAATGTTCCCAGAGAAACTTTAATGGAAAAAGCTTTATTTGCCTGTGATGAAATAACTGGTTTAGTGACAGCCGTTGCCTTGGTCAGACCTTCCCGCTCTTTATATGATCTGGAAGCAAAATCAGTCAGGAAAAAGTGGAAGGATAAAGCTTTTGCTGCCGGTGCTAATCGCGCTGAAATCGAAACTGCCGCAAAAGAATTTGGTATCGATTTATGGGAACACGTTTCCAACGTTATTTTGGCTATGCGTAATATTGCCCCTCAATTAGGTTTGGAAGGTCAATTAAAACAATAAGAAAGAAAAGGTGAAGAGATGAGCCTAAAAGGAAAAGGATTTTTCATCTGGAAGATCATCAACAGTGAAAAAGGGGATCCAAAAGCAATCGCCAAAACAGCCAGGGATGCCCAATTAACCCATGTCATTCTGAAAATCGCTGATGGCGCTTTTCCTTATAATGTCAATCGGCAAACCAACGAAGATTATGTCGGCCCCGTTGTAAGCGCACTGCGTGATATTGGCATTGAAGTTTGGGGTTGGCATTATGTGTATGGTGATTATCCAACCAGCGAAGCAAATATTGCTGTAAAAAGAATGAAGGAATTTGAATTAAGTGGTTATGTGATCGATGCTGAAATCGAGTATAAGGAACCAGGCAAGAAAAATGCCGCCTTGGCATATATGAAAATTTTACGAAAAAATCTGCCTAACATACCATTAGCACTCAGCTCATACCGCTTTCCTTCTTTTCATCCACAATTACCCTGGAAAACATTTTTGGAATATTGTGATTACAATATGCCTCAGGTTTATTGGGAACAATCTCATAATCCTGAAGCAAACCTGGTACGTACTGTAAAAGAATTTCAATCCATCACTCCATTTCGTCCTATCATCCCAACCGGACCCACCTATCGCGCTGGTTCCTGGCTTCCCACTGTTGAAGACATACGGAAATTCCTGGATACCAGTAAGGAGCTAAAACTGGAGGGGGTAAATTTTTTTAGTTGGGATGAATGTCGACCAGCTTATCCGGATTTATGGAAAACAATTGCGGATTATATCTGGGATAAACCCCAACAAACTAAAGATATAACTGAATTATGGGTTGAAGCACTTAATTTGGGAAATCCTGAGCAGGTTGCCAGATTGTATGCACCTAACTCAGTACATATTACTTCGACAAGATCCATTCAGGGAGATAAAGAGATTCAAGATTGGTATAAATATTTATTGAAAGAATTATTGCCAAACGGAAAATTTACAATTACTGGTATTTCTGGGTCTGGAAATTCAAGAAGCATCAACTGGATTTGCAAATCTGACAAAGCTAATGTGAGCAATGGCCGGGACACATTCGGATTAATTAATGAAAAAATAGCTTATCATTATTCATATTTTTCCACTAAATCATAGTCATTTAGCAAAAAAATCTCCGACCAAAATCGGAGATTTTTTTATTTGATTATTAATTTATTCTTCAGTCGCCAATGATGGATAATCATCCATGTGAACAATTGACTCAAGGTTTCCATCTTCAGTTTCAGAAAACCGTCCATGAGTAAATCCAGAACCAGCTGGAATTAATTTTCCAATAATGACGTTTTCCTTAAGACCAAACAATGGGTCCTGATCACCGGCAATCGCTGCATGAGATAAAACTTTGATCGTGTGCTGGAATGAAGCTGCAGAAAGGAATGAATCGGTACTGAGTGATGCTTTTGTCACACCTAAAAGCACCTCAGAATATTTGGCAGGAACTTTTCCTGCAGCCTGTAAGCGATCATTGATGTGTTGAATCTCAAGGCGGTCCACAAGATCCATAGGTAAATAGGGTGAATCACCAGCACGGATAACCTGAACGCGACCTAACATCTTTCGAATGATTACTTCGAAGTGTTTATCATTAATATTTTGTCCTTGAGCTCGGTAAACTTTCTGAATTTCCACCAACAAATACATCATACAGGCATCGCGACCTTTGATTTTCAACACAGTGTGTGGATTCAATGAACCTTCTGTCAACGGTTGTCCAGCTTCGACATGCTCGCCATCTTTCACCATGATTCTCGACGTGGTCGGAATCTCGTACTCTTCCATATCACGTTGCTCATAACTGACAATGACTTTTTTATCTTCCACACGAATACGACCTGCATGCTGTGCAGAGATTTCTGAGTCATTTAATGTAGCCAGTGTATCACCTAGAGAAACAGCATCTTCATCCGAGACGCGAATTGTCCACTCCTCAGGGATGTCATAAGTATCACTCAACATTTCACTATGCTCTACTCTCACCATTCTCTGTTCGCTATAGCGATCACTTTGTAAAATTTGAGCAACACCAGAAATCTGACTGATAACGGCTTCACCCTTTGGTGCACGGCGAGCTTCGAACAACTCTTCTACACGAGGCAAACCAGTCGTGATATCGCCACCTGCTGCAACACCACCTGTGTGGAAAGTACGCAGTGTTAATTGTGTACCGGGTTCACCGATGGATTGTGCAGCAACCGTGCCAACTGCAGAGCCCAACTCCACAATTTTCCCTCTACCTAAATCCATGCCGTAACAGGTTGCACAAATGCCATGAATTAATTCACAGGTCATTGGTGAGCGTACTTTAACTTCTTTGATTCCATATTTTTCGATTTTTCGAATACGATCATGATCCAGAATGTCGTTGTGTTCAACCACTACTTCACCCGTTTCAGGATCAACAATCCTTTTCGCAACCACACGTCCATATAATCGTGTACCAAATGGTTGCCCGGCTACGTCATCTGATTCTCGCATGTAAATGCCAGAATCAGTGCCACAGTCATGTTCATTAATGATCAAATCCTGGGCAATATCAACCAGACGACGGGTCAGATAACCAGCATCTGCTGTACGCAAGGCGGTATCAGCGAGACCTTTTCGTGCACCATGTGTTGAAATAAAGTATTCTAGTGCTGTTAGACCTTCACGGAAGTTAGATTGAATAGGAAGACGAATAATACGTCCTGCAGGGTCAGCCATAAGGCCACGCATGCCCGCCAGTTGCGAAATTGGACCAAATCCACCTTTTGTTGCCCCAGAATTTGCCATAGTTGATAGATTACCATTGGGATCCATGTTATCGCGCACTGCAGTGGCAACATCTTTTGTAGTCTTTTGCCAAATTTCAATTTCGCGTTCATTTCGTTCTTGTTCAGTGAGCAATCCACGTCGGAATGAGCGTTGAACACCTTCCACTTCACCCTGGGCTTTTGCTAAAATTTCAGACTTTTGAATTGGCATAGATATATCAGCAACTGCGAGGGTTGATCCGGAACGCATTGCAAATTCAAATCCTATGTCTTTGATATTGTCTGCTGTTCTGGTTGTGGTTTCTTCACCATATACTTCATACACTTCGGCAATCAGGTCTTTTACACCACCTTTTTCCAATTCACGATTTATAAATTGGACTTTCTCCGGAAGAATTCGATTGAATAATATTCTTCCAATGGTAGTGTCAATAATTGCCTTGCGGGGACTTTCCAGACGAATACCTTTTTCATCATACCAGGTTTCAGTTTGCAATTTAACCTTGGAGTGTACTCCAACCTGATCCAGTGTATAAGCTAATTCTGCTTCATCCATGCTGGCGAATATTCTGCCATCACCTTTGTGTTGCAAATTATCAAAATTGGTTAGATAGTAAACACCCAAAACCATATCTTTGGCAGGACTGACAATCGGTTCACCATCTGCAGGTTTTAATAAATTTTTTGAGGAAAGCATTAAGTTTCTAGCTTCCCAAACCGCTTTGTCAGATAATGGAACGTGAACGGCCATCTGATCACCATCGAAGTCAGCGTTGAAAGCAGTAGTCACCAATGGATGTAACTGGATTGCGCTGCCCTCGATAAGAATTGGCTCGAATGCTTGAATGCCAAGACGGTGTAAGGTAGGAGCACGGTTCAACAAAACCGGTCGTTCGCGAATAACTTCTTCTAATACTTCCCAAACTTCTGGTCTGTTTCGTTCAATGAACCGGCGGGCACCTTTCACATTAGCAGCATAGCCATGATGAACTAAACGTGAAATCACGAATGGTCTGTATAGTTCCAAGGCCATGTTCTTTGGCAAACCGCATTGGTAAAGTTTCAGTGTAGGACCGACAACAATAACCGAACGTCCTGAATAATCAACACGTTTTCCTAACAGGTTACGGCGGAAACGTCCTTTTTTGCCCTTCAACATATCACTTAATGATTTCAATTCACGACGGCCACGACGTGATAAAGCTTTTCCACGCTGAGAATTATCAATCAAGGAATCTACGGCTTCCTGCAACATACGTTTTTCATTACGTACGATAACATCCGGTGCGCCAAGCTCCAATAATCGTTTTAAACGATTGTTACGGTTAATCACGCGTCGATAAAGATCATTCAAGTCGGAGGTAGCAAATCGCCCACCATCCAATTGAACCATTGGACGAAGGTCTGGAGGAATAACGGGCAAAACAGTCATGATCATCCATTCAGCACGATTTTTGGATCGTCTGAATGCTTCAACAACTTTCAATCGTGTGGTAGCCTTTTTTCTTTTTTGTTTACTCTTTGATGTTCGTACTTCTACCCACAATTCTTCGGATAACTTATCAAGATCAAGACGTTTGAGAATGTCGTAATATGCTTCAGCACCCATATCGGCTCTGAAGACCTGTCCCCAGCGTTGTTTTAATTCACGGTAGCGGGTTTCACTTAAGAATGTGAATGGCTTCAAATCCTGTAATTCATCACGTAGGCGGGAATTTTGATTCTGGGAAACTGTTGTTTGATCTTCCAGATTATTTCTCAGAGATTCCATTTCAAGATCAGCTTGTGCTTTCACATGCTCAATTTCCATCTTGATCATCTCAATGTCGCGAACAATCTGATCTCGTGTTTGGTTTTCTAATTCTTCAAGATGCTCTTTGACGGCTTTTTGAACCATTCCAATATGTTGATTGGAAATAGTTTCACCAGCTTTGACAATCACAATATTATTGATCTTTGCAAACATAATATCGGTTCTGGCTACATTTCCAATTTTTTCTTGTAATTCCCGTTCGAGAGTTTGACCATCCCGCATGACCGGCGCTAATAAATTTGCAATTTGCTCTTCACGACGATCCTGAATTTCTTTTTGCTGTTTTCGCAATTCTTCAATTTTTCGATCACGAGCTTGTTTAACTTCCAGAATTCTGGCGTTGATCTGCGTTGCTTGTTCACGCTCGGAAAAACTAATTTCATCTTCCAGTCGCTTTAATGCCTTTTGCCGCGCATCTTCATCCACAAATGTGACGATGTATTGGGCAAAATATAAAACACGATCAAGATTTCTTCTGGAAATATCAAGTAACAAACCTAAATAGGAAGGAATTCTACGGGTATACCAGATATGGGCAACAGGAGCAGCTAATTCAATATGCCCCATCCGTTCTCTACGAACAGCTGAACGTGTGACTTCTACACCACACTTATCACAAACTATACCTTTGTAACGTGGATTCTTGTATTTTCCACAATAACATTGATAATCTCGGGTTGGCCCGAAAATAGCCTCACAAAATAAACCATCTTTTTCTGGCCGTAACCGGCGATAGTTAATTGTTTCTGGCTTGAGTACTTCTCCGTAAGACCAACTGCGAATAGTTTCTGGAGAAGCAAGACTGATACGTAATGCGACAAGACTCTTGGTTTCCACTAAAAAGCCTCCTTATAAATGTCCCTGAAAACAACAAAGATAAGCGTTAGATAGATTTCTACGCTTACCTCAAAATCAACAAGAAATAACCATATACATGCAAACGAATATTATATCACAAAAAAATCATTTTTATGCTTAATTTCAAGACCAATATTCTACAAATTTCACCCAATTTTCTTCATTTTTTATATTTTATCCCTGCCTTATTGGCAGTTGCAGGTAAAAACTACTTCCACGACCTAATTTGCTCTCGACCCAAACCTTTCCATTATGTTTTTCAATAATAGTTTTTACGATGGCGAGCCCCAATCCTGTTCCCCGTTGATTATATGCCTCCCGCCTGCCACTTCTAAAAAATTTTTCAAATAAATGTGGTAAATCTATTGGTGCTATACCAATGCCATTATCGGTTATTTCAAACATAGCATTGTTTTCATTTGAACTCACGCAAACCTTTACACTACCACCTAAAGAATTATATTTTAATGCATTTTCAACAACATTATAAAGTGCTTGTTGCACCAAAGCCGAATCTGCCTCGATATAGGTATCGCGATTAATTGAATATTCCAGAACTAAATCAATGTTCTTTTGGTTTGCATGTGGTTGCAATTCAAGAACCACTTGTTCGGCAAGGCTAATGGGGTTGGTTCTCTCTAACTTCAAACCTATCCCAGCTTCAATTCTTCCTAAATCCAACAAATTATTAACCAATTTCGACATACTATCCACACCGGAAACAATTTTCGCTATGTAGGAACGTTGTTGTTCGTTGATCTCGCCGACCATTTGCAGCATGGAAGCATATCCCCTCATCAACGTAAGGGGAGACCTGAGATCATGGCTAACGGTTGAGACAATATCTGATTTAAATGTATCAACTTCTTTGAATTGGGTAATGTCTCTCAATAGGCACACTTTTCCGACCAATTGATCATTGCGGATTACTGGCGAAACGGTTGTGAAAAATACTCGTCGATTGGTTAATTGGATTTCCCTGGATGTATCCCGATTAATGGTGTCTTTCTTCAAAAGTTCCAACAAATCTTCATGCTCGATCACGGCATCAAGCTTTAATCCAGGTGTGGTTTCTTTAAATAGTCCAACCAATTGCTTCGCCGCTGGATTGATGAGGATTAAATTATTGGCATCATCAAATACCATCACAGGATCAGGGGTTGAATTGAGGACAGCTTCAAATTGCTGACGACCTAATTCAGCTGTTGCATACAACTGAGCATTTGCTGCAGCCATTCCTGCCTGGCTGGCAAGTGTTCTAAAATATCGGATTTCCTCTTCCTTAAAGGTTCTGGCATAGTTGTAAGCTAACCAGATCACACCGAAATATTGATTCTCCTGGGTAAGTGCAATCGCCAAAATTGACCCCGGTATCTCTTTTCCAGGAATAACAAACCGCTTAAACCTGGATAAATTTGGAATTGGAAGTACATCCTGTTGCCGCATCATTTCAAATAATTGCCGGTCCAATGCATTTGTTGCTTCGTTTTCCTTGCCGATTCCTATCGATAAGTATGCGGAAGAGATTTGATCAGCAGTTACCTGACGAATGAGAATCGCGCGAGCATGGGATGCATCATTACCCATCATCGCCTGTAAAATCGGTTGAATGGCTGCGTAAATATCAAGATGCCTGGATACACTCTGACTCGATAATAAAAGTTGTTTCAGCTCTTCTAATCGATCTCTTAATCGAATGCGCATTTGTTCAAACGAATATGCTAGTTGCCCTAATTCATCCACACTGTTAATGCTCATTGGACTATCTAAATTACCTTGCGAAATGAGTGCCGCTTGATCTGAGAGGGACCTCACCGATTTCGTAATTGGTTTTATTCCCAATCGTAATGCCAAAACAACCAGGATAATTACCAATCCTAAAACGCCTAATAAAGGTGTTGCTATTCTTAAAGCCAGTTCCTGGACTTCAGAGGTTGGTAAACCTACCAGTACTGACCAGGATCGGCCTGTAAGTGGTTGATGGTAAACTAACTGCTGACCGCCACTTACAGATGAATTTTCGAATAAATTTGCCGTAATGGGTATTTCTTGAGGATACATAGACCACAATAACTGTAGGTTCATATTGGAATGAAAAATAATCCGCCTTTGATCATCCAGAATAACACTTTCACCCAGAGATTTTGTAAAATTATTTAAGGTAGATATGGTGGGTTGCACATATGGGTTTGTAAGAAAATCAGTCCTGCCAATAAGTACACCAATTGGACTTCCCTGATTATCTGTAATGGAAGTAATGAAAGTGATCAGGACAGATTTATCTGATATTTTCGGTGGGGATGTATAAATCTGGAAGTGTACTCCCGTTAAAGCCAGATCGATCCCAGTTCTTTCTTCCATGGTTAATTGAAGTTGATCAACATCCCGAATGGGATAGCCATCTTTCGGATTTCCATTTTGATCAAATAAATATAATTGCGAGAAAAATGGGATAACCTGAATCTTTTCGGATAGGTCAAGCCATACATCAACATTTTGTTGTAACAAATTTTCATCTGCCAGACTGATGATTAGATTTTGCCCTGATTCGAAAAAATATGGCAAACTCTCGGACGCAATTTCTGCGGTTCCCCTGAGTCTGGATTCCACCAAGTCTTTGGCTGCATCACTGGCAACTCTCCAATCGACATACACCACAAATAGAACCACAAACAAAATGACTGGTAAAGTGGTCATTAAGAACCGGTATTCAATACGTTTCTCCATAGGTGTGGGTGAAATGGATTTTGGGGTAAACCATAATTTGTTTTTCGATAAGTAAAATACACTACAAAACAATCCACCTAATAGAAGTTCTACAAATCGATAAATTGAAAGCGTAAAAGTTTGTGTCAAACCATAATCAAGACGAACTGCCAAAGACCCACTCGAATTTAGTATTTGATTCAAAATGAATATCGGTATAAATATTAAACCAGTGAAAACTGCTGCAACAACAGGAATTCTTAATAAACTGAACATTTGGGTTCTGTATTTTTGACGAACAAGAAAAGCAAATAACACAGCCATTCCAATTGTTTCAACAATTGTAAAAATATTATGCGTTCCCCACCACGCCATAGATATTCCGCTGATAAGTCCAACGATAACTGCAGGAAATAAACCATAAAATCCAGCTGCAATCATCCAGGGTATCGTAGCAAAAAGAAATATAATAAAACCGGATGACCTTAATCCGGGGTTTAAAGAGGTAAATTCAAATCCCCCGAGGATGACTGAAAATGGTGCCAGAATTGCCAGCCCGTAAAAAAGCCACCAATTTTTTTGTTGCCGGCTTGGAAGTGGTTGCCAAATCCTCTTTATAATCAGAATGATCAGAAATAAAAATACAAACCACGCTGCAAAACCAAGAAAATCTTTCGGCGGGGTCAAATAAGGCCTTGAGGGAAAGAGGATAGTGTAAGAAATAGGCATTGTTTTCCAAAAACCAACTATAAAAATTATAGCATTGCTGGTTTGTCTTAAGGCATTTTCGCTAATTGATTATTTTTCTTCCAGGTATGCCTGTAAAGAAAATTAGTTTTATCCTTACTTGCTTCGTTTTGAAATTTCTCAATCCACTTTTTTTGCAAGTTAAAGGCATCATCAAAACAATCCGCAATAAGCTCAATTTGACCTTCAAATTCCCTCATCCTGCCAACAAAAACTTTCTCATGATCTTTCAAATCTTTTATATATTCATGGCTTAACATTGGATAATTTTGCAAAATCTTGCGATGAATTCTTTCCTGTTGCCACCAATAAGATTGACTATCGTATTCCAATTCAGGGGGTTGACCAAAATAATTCAATTCCTGATCTAAGGACATTGGTTTAAAAATACTCAGGCACGGTGCCGATGAACCTGTGACCCATACGACTAATCGTTCATCATCCTGTTCTACAACCATTGATCCGGTAGTCTGACTGACACGAATGGGACCAAAGCCGGAGTGCATACAGAGATCTGCACCATTTATTCCTTTATCCGGTCGAAAATTTTCTTCAACTCTGTGACTTCTCAGTGTCTCAAATACATCTTCAAGTCCAGTCTTTGAACCTCTTTCATTAATTTTTCTTATAGAACAAGAACTACGTTGCTTTGAATCACTAAAAGTAGTGAATAACCAATCTGAAATCGATTCACGAAAATTAAACTCACTTTCCTTTTTTAACCAACCTTTTTCTTTAACTCTTGTAATAAGATCAGGTGAAATTAAATCCCATTTATCTTCAATGGAGTAACCATTGGAGATTGCTCCAAATCCATCAATTTTTTCTGCGATCCAATATTTCTCAACTGTTTCTAATTTCCAGGCTTCATCTTTATCAGCAATAATGAAACTGTTGTGGTAATAAAATGGATGCATAAATCCACAATTACCAGATTGACCATATTCTTCCAACAATGATGTAATGACATTCAATGCCTCTCTGGCATTGTTCCCACGCTCCAGACCTAAACGTAGATAATCCATCCCGATTAAACCTGGTTCTTTTCCTGCTGGAATTTTTGAAAAAACAGCTTCATTACCAATAACAACCCCGTGTATGTTCACCCCCATCTCTGCTCCCCAAATCCATACTGGCTTACACAAAAGTACTTTGTTCGTCTTTTCTACCTGGGGAATCGAGATATAGGTACATTTTAACATTTCATCTTTATCATATTTTTTTTCTGGCACAATCACCACTTCATGAGCTTCATTTGGATCACGGTCGGAATTTTTTCCAAAGTAAAATTTTTTATTTTCTGTAAAGCCTGGCATTAAAACAAAAGTGTCACACATTTTGATTCCTTCCTGATCGATTGGATCATTTTGAAAATGAACTTATTGCATATTCTTACGATAAAAAATTCCTTCTATACTTGAAGATTCTTTTTCTCTTTTAACAAATTAAAAATAAATTGGAAAACTTCTTCGGCATCCATGTGATCTGAATCAATCATAATGGCATCGTCTGCTGGACGTAATGGAGCGATTACCCGAGAAGAATCAATTTTATCTCTGCGCTTTAAATCATCCAGCACACTCTCATAGTAAGCTTGTTTTCCCCGGTTAATTAGTTCCAGATACCGGCGTTTAGCACGTTCTTCAACGGATGCATCCAGATATAACTTGATTTCAGCATCAGGTAAAACAACGGTGCCTATGTCTCTGCCAACCATCACGATCCCCCCGCGATTTCCAATCTCACGTTGTTTCTTTGTCATTGCTACACGAACTCCTTTATAGGCAGAAACTTGAGAGACATGTGCTTCTACATCGGGTAATCGAATTTCCCAGGTGACGTCTTCTTGCTCGAGAATTACATCATTGCTGCGGCCATCATCAATTGTCGCTGGATGAATATCAAGATCCATTTCTTCAGCGACTTTGGTAACCAAACCTTCATCATTTACATCAACATTTTTCTTTAATACCGCTAATGTTACTGCCCGATACATAACCCCCGTGTCCAGATACATAAAACCCAACGACTCTGCCAACCTTTCTCCTAAAGTTGATTTTCCAGAAGCAGCTGGACCATCCAATGTGATCGTAAATGATTTTTTTTTCATATATCTCCTTTTTGTTATTGAGTATCAGCCCCTGGAAACAAACTATTTCGTATCCAGACAATGTTTGTTTTTTGAAAAAGCATATCCTGAGGAGCTCGCCTGGTTAATAACCATTGAAAAGTTTCATTGGCATTCATCGAATTCCATGCTGGTTTTGATGTCCATAAAATATCCTGTCCTCTGAAAGCATCAACCTGTACCAGATTCTGATCAGCATTGCTGATGATGGCATCAATCTTCAAATCCATTGGAATGACATTCCCCTTCGAGATATTATCAAAATTTCTCAATGCCCAATATAAGGATGCTGGTTGATCTCCGAGAATATGGATGTTTATGGATTTATTGTCTCCATAATTCCATTCAGAATAACTCTCCAATGTTTGGATTAACAAGTCATGCTCGATAGGTACCAGGTTGATACTGAGAATTTCGTTTTGATAAGGATATCGCAATCCAGATGCGTTCACAGACGCGGATGTAGTGAAAATTAATAGATATGAAATCGACAACAACAGGAAACTTTTACCAGCAATTTCCCAACTGATTGCCCACCCTGCCAGTAAACCCGCACCGATGATTAATGCAAAACCAGCAATAATGAAAAATAATCGTAGTGTATTTTCCTGTTCCCCCTGATAAGAAGTAGCAAACATGCTCATAAATGCCAGACTGATAAAGAATAAAATAACCAAGGCAATCAAAGTAACTACCACGATTTTTGTTTTTAACTGACGTGGAATGAACAAATGTTGGTTTATAAAAAATGATCCTGCAACCATTAAGGAAAGGGTTATGATTTCATTCATAACGATGGTCTTCTCTGTCATAAGAACGATTTGAACGAAGCTGAAAGTGATCATTCCAGTTATGAATAAACCGGCAATCTGGTTTTTGCGCATGATATAAACAGTCCCGATCACACCAAACAGGATGGCTGCAATCTCATAAAATAACAAACCTCGAACCAGATCTGATAAAGTTACGATCGAAATTTGTGTGAAACTGTTGAGGTAAGTAAATATCCCATATCCAATCCCAGACAATTGACCTGGAAAAATGAAACCAAATGTACTTAGAAGAACATAGGCAACAATCGAATACAAACTAAATTTTTTCCATTGGAAGGATTTAATTAACTGAATGATCTGGTCAAAAATGAAATTATTTTGTTTATTTAGAAATAAATTAACGTATATCAATGAAATCAAACTCGGCACTAAAAACATAAAGAAAATTTTTCCACATAATATGCTAACAACAAAAAATATCGTACTGGGAATGATGGATCGTTTAATAAAAAAGTAGATAAATGTGGAAAATGATAACAGAAATAATATCGTACTATCAACCTGCCTGGATAAAGAAATAAAAGTCGGGCTCAAAGCAATCCAAAAAGACAAAATGATCATCATTTTTGGATTGACATAGTTCATGAATAAGAATGGTACGAGAATAAATAAAACTCCTATTAAAGCAGGAAAGAATCTAGCAATAAAATTGCTATTTCCAAATAAAAAGAATAAAACCGCCTGGATATTGGATAAAAAAGTCTGATCCGAAATGCTCGCAGATTTCTCTCCAGATATCAGGCTCAAAGCATGCAATGATACCGAGCTTTCAACATCCGAAAGTGGCAAACTACCTAAATTGATCATTCGAAAAGCGATTCCTATAACAAGAATCAGCGCATAGATCAAGTATTCAATCGTAAAAAAATTTTTTTTCATTTGTTTATCTTATCTACTTTTAGTATCCATAAAGTAATTTTTGAGTACCGAATCTTAAAATCAGTATCACTCAGACCAAAATACCTTGTTATTTTCATCTTTCAATATTTGGAACACACCAATAACAGAATCCAGGTTTAACTTTCCATAAAGATGAGGAAATAATCCATTATCCGGTACCTTTTCAAGGAGTAAATTTGATTTTAACTTATTAACATCAACCTTTATCACCAACAAACCTGTTTGATCCTTATAGTACCGTTCAATTACACCTGGAATTTGATCCTTATATGAGAAATGGATAAATCCTTCACTTGTTAAAGAATCAGAAGTATAGAATTCAGATTCTGAAATTTCATTCCAGTCAATTTGTGAAATTACATGATAGATAAATTCTTTGTTATTTTTCATTGATCACCTGATATATTGTAGTACTTCCTATTGTATATACAGAATTCCAAAGCTTGCCATCTAACTGTTGGAATTTACCAATACCATCGCCATTGTATTTTGCCTTCTCCAATTGACCAACAATGATATAAGAAACACCATATTTCTTAATAAAATCTTCCGTTTCCTGAATATCTGTTGTCAGGTAGAAATTATTGACTGCGTCCACTCGATCGGTAATCCAGGTTGAAGGAACAACAGCCCTTTGTTGGCGTTGATGCCAATTCCAACCCACAACACCTGGTAATCCTGTGTAAATGGAATATCGGCTTCCCCAACGATATTCAACTGTGTTTGCTTCAACGATAACTGGTGATCCAATTACATTTTCCTGCATCCATCGAATGGCTTGATAATCCTCGCCCAGACTCATATTTACACCCTCATCAAAGTAAGATGAGTGTTTCATATATTCCATGCCATCCAGTGTGAGTGGAATATTCTCACTGATACGATCATCAATTTTTTCAGCCGCTGCTGTTATAGGATATAAAGCCGTGCAGGCAATAAGTGAAATTAATGTAATCTGCCAGGTCGTTTTTAATTCCGGGAACCAATGTTCTTTTATTTCTGGGATACTCCAAATGAGAGCAGCACCACTGCTAATGGCAAACAATATCCAGGCTTGTAGATAAAACTTGAATACTGTATTCATTCTGCCAATATCACCTTTAAGAACAATCAACTCGACCATCAAAGTCAAAACCAGAGCAGTACCGGTCAGGAAAAGAACAAATCTTTTGGCATCAGATTGATCTTTTCTTAATATCAATAATCCAGCCCACACAGCCATGGGAAAAACCAACCAGGCAATGATGATTCCTTTTATCAATAAAAAGATGGTTATTGAAAGCAGAGTTGCCAATCCTAACCAAATCCAGAAACGATACTTGAGCAATTTTTTCGCTTCAGATAAAGGTGTACTTGCCAGCCACTCTATAGTTTCGCTAATAAACCAACCAATCAAAATAAACAGGAATAATCCCCAATGAGTGAAATAAGACCAGAATGGTGAATGACTGCCTGTCCAGGGCTCTATTTTTGTATATGCCTGCCCAAACCATTCGGTAAACGGATAATACAAGAGAAAGGCAGCTGCAACAAATACAGCCAGAATCATGATCGTTTCAACGATCCTGGCAACGAAACTGCTTAAATGATAAGTTGTGCGCAAGCCTTTTCCATAACGAAGAATTGTGTAAAGTATGACTATCACTCCCAGAATCAAATACGTTGGAAAATCCCATGTATTTGTGGGGCGTAATGCACCTATCGTGACGGCGCCAACCAGAATCAATAGAAATTTTACAAACCAACCTGGAAGATTCTCGTTAAATTTCCATTTGCTGAAAAGAACGGAAAGTGACCAGGCAATCGCCATTACAGTGACGGGCATGGCAATTACGTGAGCATGTGGGTCAGCATAAATGAATGAAAAGAATGGAAATTCGGTGATAGGTTCTTGTGGTAATACCCGGCTGGGCACCCAATACCAATCTCCAGGGTAAAAAGGGAGGTTTTGTCCACTAAAAAATCCACCTAAACCTTTGATTGTCCATAACCAGCGTTGAAAAAAACTTGCGCTATCAATTACACCACCTGGAGAACCAATTCTCTGTAATCCGTGCCATATCATTCGTATGGTACCAAGATTTCCCAGGATTAAAGTTAAGGACAATCCAATTAAGCCAGCTTTTCCTTCAGAGGAATTAATGATTTCTTTGATAGATTTAAGTGAGATAAAGTTGGGATCATTTTCTTTTTTATAAAATGAAACCAGATTCCAAACAATACTGAATGCCCCAATTCCAACAAAACTGAAAAGAGTTGGTAATGCGATGTTGTAAGCAATCGAAGGAACGATTCCCAGCCATTTAATGAAAATTCCAATGATCACAAATCCATAATAGTAATAATTGATGTATCCCCCTGCATACCAGGGATCATAGGGTGGAAAAGTAGTGCTTTTAATAACTGCATTCAAGTAGGAGAAATCCATTGGTTTTTCTCCGCCTTTTCCAGGATGCCATAAATCAGGATTTCCTAACCGAATGAATAAGAACGCTAAGAACAAGACTAAACTGACAATTTCAATCCAGATGAAGAGATTTTTTAATTGTTTTATATCTGTAAAGATAGCTTGCTTTGTTAAATATCCGATCAGTAGACAAACAAGAACAACAAATCCGATGACTATCCAAATAAAGCTCTGAGTTACAGAAACTCCATAAGATCCACCAATCCAGACGATTAATGCAACAAACAGCATCCCAAAAAGCTTGCTGAATGCATACCCTTTATCCATAAGACCATTGAAACCTAAACGAACAATCGGGTAAAACACCAAGCCCAAAACACTAATTGCCAGATACCAGAGTATCACTGCAAGGATGGGATATTGATTGATAATATTTGAAGTATCAAAAATCTCTGACCATGTACCTCCGGTTTGCTGTATTTCTAATTGTTTTTCAGAAAGTTCCAAATCAGCTGGATAATCTGGAAATTCACCAGGTGTGTAGTAAATTACTTTACTGAGATCTACTTCACTGAGAATTTGTGAAACAGATACAGGATCATAATTAACTGATTTTTTGAAAATAAGCACCTTCGGGTGATCATAAACAGTAAACGCTTCATCTGCATACTGGTCATTTATTTCAAAATTACCAATTTTAGGGTAAGACTCGAACACTTTTACGAGGTCAAAACCCAGATTTCCCTGATACATTCCAGGTCTGGCGATACTGTAACATTCATATATCTGCTCTTTAGATGGACAACCCATCAATTCTTGATAAAATCGGGTTGTCAATGGGTATCGTTCTGGAACTCTGGTTGTAGTTCCCCACTGCCGGTTAGAAGAAATGAAAATATAATCACTTTTATATAATGTTGTGATAAATCTATCGAGTTTCTCTTGATTATCTTCCCAATACATCTCAAAGGTAAGATCTTTTTGATAAATACCACCATACGCATCGTAACCATCAGTACGCAAAGGTAGACCATCGTCCCAGACAGATTCATTAGCTGTGGCGCTGCCCAGTAATGTGATAATGCCAGCGCCTTTATTTTCCAGGATTATTTGATAAGTATGATTTGCTTCCAGAATTAACGGAGGATCAATTTTCACAGAATGTTGATTTAATTTTTTTGAATCATATTGAACAAATGGGCCTTGCAACTCAGATCTCGTCAGAAATTGTCCGGAATTTTCCATGTCAAAAACTGAAATGGATAGTTTTTCATCAGCTTGACCAATATCCTCTTGTTGAATAATTTTTACAAATGTGATTTCTTCAAGAAGACCAGCTTCATCAACACTGAAATGGGAGGAAAACGAATTCCCCTGTGAGAGTGGGTAATCGTATGGATAAGATATTATTTTTTGATATTTTTCTCCATCCTGCTGAATCATCAAATTGATAGGACCAGGTACATTCTCATAGATCCAGCGGGATGCTTCAATTCTGGTAATTGGTTCCACGTAAATTGAGCTGAACATGAACGCCCAGATGAACGTGCCAACCAGGGAGAAAACGGATAGAATCCCACCAGTGATTTTTAATGGCTTAGACCATCCTGATTTTTCTGGTTGATAAGTAAAAAGAAAATAGATCATCCAGGCAGCGATCAAAGCAAACATCGGGTATACAGGCATTTGATAACGCATCACTGAATTGCCAAGCGATGATTGCCAGAGAAAATAACCCATCGTCCAGATCCATGGAAGCAGATATTTTTTCCACTCACCTCGTAAAATTCGCCAACCCATTGTTAAAACACCTGACCAGGCAACAATACTGAGTGGTAAACCTAACCCCCATAAAGAGAGATTTTTCCCAGAAAAAAAGAAATTTCTACGTGCCCATTGCAAAGCAGGTGGAAAATCTACTTTCCCGCTGGATTGTGCGCTCACCTCTCGTAAGTTATCCAACCACAATGAATTAAGCTGAATGCCAAAAAAACCCGGTCCTTCAAAGGCATACGGTTGAAATATTCGAAATGATAATAATGCAAAAAATCCACCGATGACCAGATCTCTGAGAATGAGCTCGCCTTTCTTCCCTGGATCATCAATCGGAATTTTTTCCCAAAGGATTAGGAAAGATAATGGAAGCAATAAAGCAATCGTAACCGTATTAATTTTCGATGCTGCAGCCAAACCGACCACAATACCGAAAATAATCGATAATATGAATGTTTTCTGACTGGGAAGCCAATTTTTCTTTTTGATGGAACTATCAGCTTCCTTCAATCCATTTTCGGTCTCGAGGTTCTTTCCACGAGAAAAATCATGTTGAGATATGATGACAGCAATATATACTGCCAGCGTTGTAAAAAATGTGGCGAATGTGTCTACGGTAAAGAAATGTGATTGTTGAATTTGCAATACTGCCATGCCTGCAAATGCAGATGCCAATAACCCAACCCATTGATTGAACAACTTCTTTCCGATAAAAAATAAAAGAATGACACTCCCCAAATCGAAGAGACTGGAGAGAACCCTGCCTACCTGTGTGATTTCAGTCCAACCGACGAAATCGAAAATTCCTTCCGTGACATACCTGGTGAGAATTACTGGAAAATCACCATAAACAAAGAAACCATGCCCACGATTGTGAGGATTTAAGGATGAAATATGAGTGTTGAAATAGCTTCCTATGGAATCAACTGTATCTAAACTTGCTCCTACCCAGATTAAGAAGCGTTCGTCTGGATGCAAGTACATGTATTCACCCCAAAAGATACCCCTAATCCGAAAGAAAACACTTCCAGCAAGAACAATCAGAAATAGGAAAGTTACCAGGATTGTTGTATTTTTATTGTTTTTTGAGTTTTTAATGTTTTTCAATTAATTTCCTACGGCGAAATAGTGTTTTCTTCTAGAATTATTATTGGTGGAATATGATAAATATAAAAATCCTTACCTTCAAACCCCGAATCATAGTTGTAAAGAATGCCATTCGGAAACATTGTATTTAACAGTGATAGTGCATCCTGATTGTCCGGTTTTAAGATAACAAGTTTTTCACCATCATCAATATTCAATTGATTGAATTGTTCTGGCCACAAAGCATAATCTTTTGTGGGATATCCAGCATTAATGCCAACCAATCTTGTATCCACCCAATGCGGAGAAGGAACGACATATGCTCTGTCAGCATTTCCAGTCGATCCTGCAAAATTTCTAATAATTGATCCCATCTGACTTGTATTCCACGCACCGGCCATAAATTGCTTGTCAAATTGGTTAAATACCAGATCATGATTAATCAATGTAGCAATCAGAAACAAAGCCAATCCAACTACAGAAACAACAAATTTATATTTATTTCTCCTGGCTATACGCCAAACACTATAAAAAACACGCTCAAAACCTATGGCTACAAGAATAAAAACTGGAATAATAGCGCCTGCCGTTCTGTTTAAACTCGGATTCTCCTCCGGAAATGCAATAGACAAAATGGAAGGCATCATTAACAATGGGACTGCAAGTAAAAGAAATAAATCTTCCCAATTGCGATACTTTATATATTGAATGAGAACAAAAATACTTCCCAATAAATACAAACCAGCACTGACCATATCCAACGCAGGTCGGTTGGGAATGGAATGAACCCAGGTTCCACCATTTGAGTAAAAGAACATCGTCTCAGCGTTCCATAAATTTTCCAGAAAAATCTCACCTGCTGGTTCAGTGATTGCTCTTTCGCTCGATGTTAACCGGGTCATCATCCGGTAACTCACCGCTTCTGGATTCACTAAGGTATATTTGAAAAGCGGTAAGAATAGTATAAAACTGACAATTACCAGGATGATGACGGCATTGACGGTTTGATTGCGAATCCCTTTGGATTGTTTGTGGATTAAGAACAAAATGACAGCAATTACTACAACAACAGGAAGAAATCTGGTTGAGCTGTATCCATGCAAACCCAATCCCAGTGCAATCCCAGAATAAATAAAATCATTTCTTCGCTTCTGTCGCAATCCCCTGATCAAATAGAATAAAGCAGGTGCAGCAAACATCGGATAAAACGGAAATCGTAGTCCTACTCTGGAAATAACGTTTGGCCAATATGCGATACCTGCAAATAAAAAGGCTAAAATACCTACCCATTTATTTCGTAATTTTTTGCCTAATAAATAGATATATGGCAATGTTAGAAATCCAGCTAAAGCGGTTCCAATTTTCAAACTCATAAAAGAAATACCCGTGTTAAAAACGATTGCCAGGAAAGCAGTCCAATAAAATTGGAAAAATTCTCTCCCGGTATTGCGAATGAAAAATACAGGAAATTTTCCATTCAAAACATCATTCACATCTAACAGTTTTTCTGCATGGTCACTGAACATTTCACCCAGAACTTCATTCAACCGGTAAAAACGAAAATAAAACACCAGAATTGTTGAAACAATGATGAGTAATAACCAGGGTGTGATTTTAATGAAGATTTGCTTATTTTTGATAGCTCGTCTGAAATTTTCAATTGAATTTTTGAGTTGTTCAGCTTCAAACACAGCAAGCAAAAAAAAGATGAGAGAAGCTATCCATAAACTTAAGTTCAAAAAATTAAATAGGATTTCATTTGCACTGTTCTTTTGAAATGCAAAAAAAGCCAAAACAAGCAACAGTCCACTGGCACCTAATAAGTAAAGTTTTTTGGTTGATAATTCAAAATCTAATTGTTTTGCATTCGTCACATTTTTATAATCAAAGATCGAATCTTTCGAAATGGCTGACCAAATGATCAAACCAATACTTAAAATGAAGAACATGATAGCCACCGGCACATTTCGATCCGGTGGTTCCATGAAGAACTGCCCAGTAATAGCCAAGAATAGAGCAAGAACCAATCTATATTGCCCCAAATTTGTTAATAAGTTAGATGGTTTTCCCTTAATTTCACCAATTTCACCATCTTTAACCTCATCGATGGATAGATTTTGTTCAATTGTTGCATTAATGAGATACTCCTCAGAAATTGAATATTTCCAAGGCATAATTTTTGCTTTGATAAAATCTAATAAACTGGGCTCATTCATAAAGCATCATGGGTCAAAAATTTCTACAATTATATCCCATCTAACTTTCAATCATTTTGTTTATTTATTGTGTCCTTTCAAAAATTAGCGGTCAGTGTGTTTTGGCGTGCATCCGCACGCCAAAACACACCCGCTTGCCCCGATTTATTGAGATGATATTATTTATTGTACTAATCATTATTCAGATTTAGAAAGACGCTAATTTTTATGTGTTATGTAAAAAGAATAAGATCCTTTTTTATGATATGGTTCTTCATTGTAAATTTTTCTGGTGAGCGCTTCGGTAAAAAATAAATTCCATTTTTGGGGGGTGATGATCCATCTTCTGAATAGAAAATGGCTTATTAGAGAAGGTAATCCAAAATAATGTCCCCATTCTAAAACATGTAATGCTTCTGGAGAAAAATAATGCCACCACTTATCGATTGAAAAATCTGCTTGAGATAAACGTTTTTCCCATACTTCTGGAGAATCACAATGATGATGTCTGGAAATCATATTAAAGAATTTTCTGTATAGGTTTCCCAATCCAGGTAAATGAATTCTATCGAACCAAGTGGAAATAGATAAATTTTCAAGAAATAAGTGGTTGGGAACGCAAAAAATAAATATCCCATTTGGTTTTATTACCCTGGCTACCTCCTTGATGACTACATCAAGATCTTCTATATGTTCCAAAACCGAATTGCTGATAACACTACTAAAATACTCATCCGGAAATGGTAATTGGTTTCCCAAACCATTGATTACTTGCTTATAACTTCCCTTGTTTGCAGCCAATTTGACAGGTCCTGCCCAGGGGTCGATACCAAAATCAATAGGTCGGTCAAAAGCAATCGATGCAAAATGTCCATCCCCACATCCTAAATCCAAAATTGGTTCTTGAAGAATGATGTCCTGGTATGCACGGGCTTCCACAGCACGTAACAAACCTCTGAAATATGGCATTTCCTTTATCTGCAGCCATAAATAATCTTTCTTCTCAGGTTTACCGGGATTTTTTGTTGATCCATTCATGTATGAGAATTTTCCTTGGTTATGGAAGCAAACAAATTTTCGTATTCCTTTGCCACAATATCAGGTATATAATTCATTTTGATGGTATTAAAATCATTTTTATATTGATCAGGATTACGAAGAACTCTGATCAAAGCATCTGCTAACGCATCAGAATCTCCAATCGGAATGATTTCTCCCATTTCGTGCATTATCACTGGTTGCCTTACTCCAGGTAAATTAGAAGCAACACAGGGTATTCCATTGATCATCGCCTCAATCTGTACTAAACCAAATGCTTCGGTAGAATTCAAACTGGGTAAAACCAAAACATCCAGATTGGGGTAAAAAGCTGACATTTCATCCGGATTTAAAACCCCAACAAATTTCCAATTCCCCGACTTTTCGTATGCTTCAATCCTGGCAGACAATCTCTGGAAATAATTTTCCTCACCGATAATATTTTTATATGGACCAGCAAATTGTACCTGTGTATCAGGAAACTCATTAAGCACCTTCGGCATCGCTTTTAACAATACTTCGACACCTTTTTCTGTAGCAAATCTTGCTGCCATACCAATAACAGGCTGATGATTCTCAGGATTATGCTCTGCGCGAAATTCTCCTATCTTCTCTTTCGAAATTTCCGGTAATACAACCGGTGGGAGGGCTACACTTAATTTTCTTAAGTACCGTCTGAGGTAGGTGGAATTTTCTGCATAATCCCTGGTATAGGTCACAATCTTATGTGCAAATAGTGCTGCCAATTCATTCATCATCAGAACAGCTTTATTTGCAAACCAAGCCATCACTCCAGAAGGCATAATTAAATCACAATGGTAAGTGATAACGGTTGGCTTATTAAACAACCTTCCCCTTAGGGCTACGCCAGCAGCGTCGAATTGTGGTAAATGTAATTGAATGACATCATGTTCCAGCACTAATTTTGTCGCCAGATATCCAAAAGCAGGCATGATCACGCCTTTACTTAATCTAAACAATACGGGGACACGAACGATTTTTAGGCCATCAAGAATTTCATTCCTGGGTAATGATTTATCGAACTGAGAAGTCAGTACCGTCACGGTATGCCCACGATTGACCAGCGCTTTCGCCAATCTTTCTGCGTAAATTGTGAGTCCACTTGTATGTGGACGGTAATAAGTCAATACGATTAATATCTTCATTGCACTAACCTATGTAGTGAACAAGTTTACATTTTCCTGAGCCCAATTAAATAATTGTTGTAAACCATTTCGTACAGTAACTTTAGGTTGCCAATTCAATTCCTCAACAGCTTTCTGGATATCAGAAACATAGATTTTTTGATCCCCCGGACGCCAATCCCCCCACACAACTGGTATCTTTTTACCCAGCATTTCCTCTAAAATTGGCGAAAAATCCTTCCACACCGAGATCATCTGCCCAGCACCACCACCAATGTTGTAAACCTCACCAGCTGCGAGATGAATATTCTCGATACAGGCGTCATATACATCCAATAAATCCTCGACGAATAAAACGTCTCTTACCTGTTTTCCGTTACCAAAAATTGAAATTTGTTTACCGGTTAGAACGGCGATAATAAACCATGCTAACCAACCCTGATCTTCAACCCCAAATTGACGGGGACCATAAATACAACTTTGTCGTAATACGACTGTCGGTAATCCATAGATGCGATGATAATCACGCACGTATTGATCGCCTGTACCTTTTGAGCAACCATAAGGAGAATGAAAATCCAGTGGAAACTTTTCTGAAATCCCTTGCGGAAAATCCAGATAACGATAATTGGTTTCGTGCTCAATAACTTTAATATCTTCCATACCACCATAAACTTTATTGGTTGAAGCATAAAGAACGATTGGATTCTTATTGGATTTTCTTGCGGCATCCAGGACATTAAAGGTGCCATATGCATTGATCTCGAAATCTTCACGCGGATTAATAACTGAAGTGGTCACTGCGACTTGTCCCGCGAGATGGACAATTACATCGACATCACTAACTGCATCGTAAATTGATTCCTGATCTCTAATATCAGCTTCAATCAAGCTGAAAGAGTCAGTTTTAATGGATTGCAACCAATGCAAATTTAACTTGGAACCAGGACGCGAAAGATTATCATAAATAGTAACTTGCTCGCCTCGTTTGATTAATCGGGCAACATAATTAGAACCAATGAAACCAGCACCGCCCGTAATTAAATATTTTCTAGTCATGCATTTCTCCACTTCTTTGTTCATCTTTTAATTGATCTTTAAATTGGACAAGTTGTGAAAATAGACTTTTCAGTGAATATCCATCCCGGTTTAATGCATATATTCCAAGAATGCCTACCAGAACAAATTGGGATACATGCATTATTAATGCAAATGCAAGCGCAATTGATTCATCAATATTGAATAATTTTAATCCTGCCACAATCGAGGATTCATAAATGCCCAACCCGGCAGGAGCAGACGGTAAGGCGATCCCCAAGGCTAAGGTTGTGTTAGCGAATGCCCCCCACCACCATTCAGACGTACCTGTAAGAATAAATAAAAATAAAGAAAACTGCACAAAACTCACCAACCACGAAGCCAAGATCCCAAAAAATCCGACTGCGAATTGTTTTGGATTTCTGAGTGTTTTGAAACCTTCTAGCAATGAGAGAAAAAAAGGAATGATCGCTTTAGCAAGTAAATTTGATTTCTTCCCCAATCTGTTTAAAAAATTTTCAAATGGTTTCGAGTTTCGGATGACCAAAAACAAAACGATCAATCCAATGGCCATTATTCCTAAAATAAACCAGGCAGTGGTTTTGATCCATGCCATACCAACGACATAGGGCAACATGATCAGTAAGAAGAAAGCCAGAATGATCAGGTCAAGTACGCGTTCAATAAATATCGAGGATAGAATATTGCCAGGATTTACTTTTAAGGATGCCCCCATGAATACTGCCCGGCTTATTTCACCTAACCGGAATGGAAAGATGTTGTTGATGAAATATCCCAAACATAATTTCATAAAAGTATTCTTGTACGTTGGACGGAAAGCAAGAAGTGCTCGCCAGCCAAGTGTTCTGACAAGCAAAAAAAATAATGTAAATAGTGCAGCCAATAAATAATATGAAAATGGAGTGTTCTTTAAAAGATCAATTGCCTGATCAACCGGGACAAGGTTGACCAACGCAAAAATGGCGATGAAACTCAATAAAAAGCCTGGCACCCAACGCCAAATACTATGGATGTTAAATGAAGATTTTTGGCTTTCTAATTTCAATCACCCTCCAAACGCAATACAGCCATGAATGCCTCTTGAGGTATTTCTACATTTCCCACCATCTTCATACGCCGTTTACCGCGTTTTTGTTTCTCCAACAATTTCTTCTTACGGGTAATGTCTCCACCGTAACATTTTGCTAAAACGTCTTTCCTCAATGCTTTTACATTCGCTCGGGAAATAATTCTTCCGGCAGCGGATGCCTGAATGGCAACATCAAATAATTGTCTGGGAATTAATTCTTTTAATTTTGTTACCAGAGCCTGCCCTTTATGGTAAGCATCTTCCTTATGGACAATGGCTGCCAAGGCATCAACAGGCTCACCACCAACCAGAACTTCAAGTTTAACCAGGTTCTCAGGTCGATATTCAGCAATAGAATAATCCATCGATGCATATCCTCTGGTTTTGGATTTTAGATCGTCAAAGAAATTGATAATCAGTTCTGATAATGGAATTTCAAATGATAATTGAACTCTGTTTGCTGCTGGATATTCCTGATCTTTATAAATTCCCCTACGCTTTCTTACGATTTCCATCACAGTTCCGTAATAATCTGTTGGGGTGATGATTTGTAAATTCATCCAGGGTTCTAATATTTCGGATATTTCACCTTCATCTGGAAGCATAGCCGGGGAATCGATAAAGATTTTTTCTCCATCTTTCATAACAACCTGATACTCAACAGACGGTGCAGTCACAACGATATCAAGATCATATTCTCTTTCCAATCGCTCCTGGATGATCTCCATATGGAAAAGCCCGAGAAAACCACAGCGGAATCCAAAATTTAATGCCTGAGAAGTTTCAGGTACAAATTCGAGTGCAGCATCATTGAGCTGTAGTTTTTCAATGGAATCTCGCAAATCCGGGTAATCTTCACCGTCTACGGGATAAATACCAGCAAATACCATCGGTTTTGGGTGCCGGTACCCGGGTAAAGGTGTTGTTGCTGGATTTTTAGCTAGAGTGATCGTATCCCCTACCCGGCATTCGGATACGGTTTTTAAGCCCGTAGCGATGTAACCAACCTCACCATCGGATAATTCTGTGACAGTCCGCATATCAGGGGCAAATACACCAATTTCAACCGGTCTTAAGTCAAGTCCATTTGACATGATCCGAATGACATCGGTATTGGTCATTTTACCTTCCATGATTCGAATGTAAGCAACGACACCTTTATAGGAATCATAATGCGAATCAAAAATCAGGGCCTTCATCGGAGCTTCTGCATCTCCAACGGGTGCGGGAACATTTTTTACAATGCTTTCCAATACTGATTCAACATTTATCCCGGATTTTGCAGAAATCTTGATAACATCATCCGGATCAGTACCTAATAAATTAGAAATTTCCTGGACGATCTCATCCGGTCTGGCAGATGGCAAATCAATTTTATTGACTACCGGAACAATCGTCAAATCTGATTCAATTGCCAGATATAAATTGGCCAAAGTCTGCGCTTCAATTCCTTGAGAAGCATCCACAACCAATAATGCACCTTCGCAAGCTAATAACGCTCGACTTACTTCATAGTTGAAATCCACATGCCCAGGTGTGTCGATTAAATTCAATTCATAAATTTTCTGATCATTGGCTTGATATTTCATCCGCACAGCAGAGGATTTGATGGTGACACCTTTTTCACGCTCCAAGTCCATACTATCCAAAACCTGTTCTTTCATATCCCGATCTGAGATGGTATTGGTTAATTGGAGCAAGCGATCTGCAAGTGTGGATTTACCATGATCAACATGAGCAATAATACAAAAATTTCGAATAAATTCATTTTCCATAGGCGTAAGAAGTATACCGCAAATTGAATTATTCTTGAAAATTTGGTCTATTGTGTGTCAGAAATGATTGAATTAATGGCTTCTTCAATTTTCTCTCTGGTATCTTCCTCACCAAGCGATAAATGAGCTAAAAACTCAATATTTCCTTTTGGACCTTTTAGGGGAGAAATAATCAGTCCTTCAAACTTATATCCATTCATGATTGCAAATTCAAGCGTTTCAACAAGGATTTTTCGGTGAATGTCTGCATCCCTGATTACGCCAGCCCCTTTGGCTGCATCTTTTCTACCTGCTTCAAATTGTGGTTTGATGAGCATGACAATTTGGCTTTCTGCATGCAGCCAATTTTTGATGACAGGTAATAATACTTTTAGAGAAATAAAAGACGCATCTACTGTGACTAAATCAATAGCCTCTGGTAGCGAAATGACATTTCTGGCATTGGTGCGTTCCATGACAACAATGCGGGGATCATTTCGTAACTTCCAATGTAAAATCCCAAAACCAACATCAATCGCATAGACTTTTTTTGCCCCATTCTGTAACAGACAATCTGTAAAACCCCCGGTTGAGGAACCAACATCAACACAAATTTTATCCGCTAAGTTCACCAACCCAAAACTTATAAGTCCACCTTCTAATTTTTCTCCACCTCTTGATACAAATTTTGGACCTTTTATGATTTCTACTTTTGACTTGTCATCGATTTGTTGCGAAGGCTTCAATACCTTTTCACCATTAACTAGGATCTCGCCAGCCATGACCAATCGTTGGGCCAAACTGCGTGATTCCACCATTTTATGTTCATATAAATAAATATCCACACGAATTTTTACCATTCCTAAGATTTTACCCTACGTTAATCAAGTATCGGGTATAAATGATCAAAAAAATTCGTATCATCTCAATAAATAGAGGCAAGCGGGTGTTTTTAGCGTGCGTCCGCACGCCAAAAACACCCTGACCGTTAATTTTGAAAGGACACAAAAATTCGTTATATTTTTACAGATATGATAATATTGATACATGCTTAAAGCGATCCTCAAAGAAATGCGCTTACATCAATGGATCAAGAATATTTTCGTTCTCATTCCATTGGTTTTTGACCGCCAATTATTTTCGATTGAGCCATTATCCAGAACCATAATAGGATTTTTTCTGTTCTGTTTTGTTTCATCCAGTGTCTATTTGATCAACGATATTATGGATGTTGAAGCAGATCGAAAACATCCCAAAAAAAAATCCCGACCAATCGCTTCTGGTTCTTTACCCATTCCGATCGCAATTATTACTGCTATCATTCTTGTTTCGATATCAGTCATCGGGGGATTTTTTTTATCCAGATCGTTTTTACTTATTTTGCTCATTTACTTCCTGATCAACTTGGCGTATTCCTTAAAACTTAAACATATTCCTTTGCTGGATGTATTGATTATCGCGACTGGTTTTGTTTTAAGGGTTGCTGCAGGCGTATCGATTATTCAGGTGGAAAGATTTTCTCCCTGGTTATATGTTGTTACAACGGTATTGGCATTGTTTTTTGGACTTGGTAAAAGACGAGGTGAATTAGCAACCATCCAGCAAAACAATAATGAACAAAGAAAAGTGCTTGATGGTTACACAATACCGCTCTTGGATCAATTAATCACAATCATTTCTGCAACAACCCTCATTTCCTACAGTCTTTATACTTTTTCGGCCCCAAACCTGCCAGATAATCATGTCATGATGTTGACAATCCCGTTTGCTATATATGGAATTTTTAGATATCTATATTTAATTCAGGTAAAAAATGAAGGTGGTGCACCGGACGAGTTGGTTTTGTCTGATCGGCCATTACAAGTCACATTTCTTTTCTTTGCAGTATCGGTTGTAATAATTTTCTATTTATTTTGATTATGCCAGCAACTATATCAACTGCCCCAGGAAAAACGATTCTATTTGGTGAACATGCTGTCGTGTATGGCCAACCAGCCATTGCTGTTCCTGTGACTGAAAGACAGGCCAAAGTAAAAATTTTTCCATTAATTGGATCTCAAACAGACCAGATTCAATTTATTGCACCTCAGATTCAATTTGAGAAGAATTACATTGACTTGGATAAACATCATCCCTTCCGTATCGCACTGGAGCAGGTTAAGAATTTCCTGGATATATCTCACTACCCTGCCTGCAAAATCCATCTCAGTTCAACAATTCCAATTTCATCGGGTTTGGGATCCAGTGCTGCTATTTCGGTTTCTTTGATCAATGCTTTATTTAGTTTTGTTGGCTACCAGGCTTCTGAAAGCCTTTTATCGGAATTGGCATATAAAGTTGAGATCGAATTTCATGGCACCCCTTCTGGCATCGATAATACAGTGGTTGCTTATCGAAAACCAGTTTATTTCCAAAAGGGAAAAGATATCGAATTTATCAACCCGGGAGGAAACTTCACAATCATCATTGCGGATAGTGGAGTTAGCGGAAATACAAAAGTTGCAGTCGCCGGGGTGAGAGAACGCTGGCTGAACAACACAATTTTATTCGAGGAATATTTTCAAAAAATTGGTGAAATTGCCTCTCATGCAAAAATGGCTCTCGAAAATGGAGAGCAAACGATTTTAGGTAACCTCATGAATGCAAACCAGGAACTCTTACGAAAAATCGGGGTTTCTCATCCATCTCTCGAAAATTTAATCGATATCTCAATGAAGCATGGTGGATTAGGCGCAAAACTTTGCAGCGGTGGTCTGGGTGGAAATATAATCATCTTAACGGATGTAGATAAAGCAGATATCCTGTCCGAATTATTATTAGGCAATGGTGCATCTCAGACGATTATTATGACTTTAGGGAAAGAAAACGCCGAATGAATGATTTAATGATGATCAAATGGGGTGGATCATTGATAACGGAAAAAGACAAACCCTTCACCCCCCGCCTCGAGATCATTCAGTCCTTAGCAAAACAAATAAAGAAGGTAACTGAGATCAAACCCGACTTAAAAATCATCCTCGGACACGGTTCGGGGTCTTTTGGTCACGCAGTGGCTTCTAAATATCAAACCCGAAATGGTGTAAAAACAGAAGAAGATTGGAATGGATTCTCCCAGGTCTGGCACGCAGCCAGAAATCTGAATGTCATTGTCACCCAGGCTTTACATGAGCAGGGTCTTCCCGCAGTCACTATTTCCCCTTCATCTTTCATTTCATCCTCGAACGGCAAAGGTTTTGAATATTTTCAGTTTCCATTGGAAATGGCTTTGTCTGTAAACATTTTACCTGTTATTCATGGAGATGTAATTTTTGATCATTTGTTAGGTGGTACAATACTGTCCACAGAAGATATTTTCTTATTTCTATCGGATTATTACCATCCTCAAAAGATCTTGCTGGCGGGTATTGAAGATTATGTATGGGCAGATTTTCCAAAAAAAAAAATCCCAATCAAATCCATTACCACCAGGAATTTTGATGACATAAAAAAGGTAATTGGGAAATCTTCCAGTGTCGATGTAACGGGTGGAATGATTGAAAAGGTAAAATTAATGATTGACCTTGTCAAAAAATATCCCGGCACTAAAATTAGTATTTTTTCTGGGTTTTCATCAGAGTGTTTAATCAAGGAAGTACTCGGTGAATCAACGGGAACATTAATAGAAATGGAGTAACTGATGACTATTAATTCTCTAAATATATTGGAAAGAAATGAAGAAAAATATTTAGCGCCTTATGGATCAAAAAGCAAAGATTCAAAAGGACGGCTATATCCAGATAGTGAACCGGCTTATAGAACACGATTCCAAAGAGACCGCGATCGGATCATTCACACTTCTGCATTTCGAAGGCTTGAATATAAAACTCAGGTTTTCATCAATTACGAGGGAGACCATTACCGAACAAGATTAACACACACACTGGAAGTAACCCAGATAGGTCGTTCGATTGCCCGGGCGTTAGGGGCTAATGAAGACTTGATCGAAGCCATTTGTCTGGCACATGACCTGGGTCATCCCCCATTCGGGCACTCTGGCGAAACGACGCTAAATCGCCTGCTAATTGATCAGGGTGGTTTTGACCATAACAAACAATCATTTCGAATTGTCACAAAACTTGAAAATCGCTATCCAGATTTTCCTGGTTTGAATCTCTCCTGGGAAGTGCTGGAAGGAATTGTGAAACACGAATCAGAATATGATGTTTCAGATGCAAAAGATTTTAATCCTGATTTTCGTGGGAACATTGAGACCCAAATCGCAAATGTAGCAGATGAATTAGCCTACACCGCTCATGACCTGGATGATGGATTAAGATCCAGGATGATTTATCCACAAATGTTATCCGGAATTGAGTTATGGGAAATTCTGTGCGCTGATGTAAATTGGTCTGGTGGAGAAATGGACGACTTGACCCGCCATACCATGATACGTCAATTAATTGGCATGGAAATCGATGATGTATTGAATCATACTGAATCAAATCTGAAAAATCACTCAATTCGCTCAGTCGAAGAAGTTCAACGTTTGCCCTTCAATATTGTTGGATTCAGCGAAGAAATGCATAGAAGAAATCGTGTATTAAAAGATTTTCTTTTCAATAATTTATATCGCCATTATCGTGTTCAAAGAATGGCATTTAAAGCTGACCAAATATTATCTGAATTATTTAAAACCTACATGCAGGAACCAAGCGTTTTACCAAAACATGTTCAGGAGCGGATGGGAAAAAGCGTTCCTGAGAGAGCAGTTTGTGACTACATTGCAGGCATGACTGACCGTTTTGCAGTCGATGAACATCAGAAGCTATTTGATCCCACCTTATTACCATGATAAAATTTATCCTCTCCTTCAATTGAGGAAATTATTGATAGGGAACAAAAGACAGGTGAATTTTAGGATGGTGAATTAATGACAGAAACATCATATTTAACTGCAGAAGGTCTGGAAAAACTTCAAAAAGAACTTTCTCACTTGAAATCGACAGTGCGTGACGAGCTTTCCAAGCGATTACGTGCTGCCATTCAAATGGGAGATCTTTCGGAAAATGCTGATTATATTCAAGCCAAGGAAGAGCAAGGCTTTTTGGAGGGAAGAATTCAGGATTTGGAAAATCTCCTGAGTAATGTGAAGGTAATTGAGGAGAAAGACCGACGAGACGGAAAAGTGGATATCGGTTCCATCGTAACTGTTCAGGAAGGAAATTACCCTGAAGAAACCTATTATCTTGTCGGTCCTAAAGAAGCAGACCCACCCAATGGCAGAATCTCTTATCAATCCCCAATCGGTAAGTCTTTACTTAACCATCAATTAGGTGATGAAGTTAATATTGAAACACCTGGTGGCAAATTAAAATTAAAGATAACGAAAATTGAGTAAATTCAAAAAAACCGGAGGGTAATTGATCCTCCGGTTTTTTTTCTTATTTTTCAAAATTTATTTTGGCCAAACTGCCAATTCCAGTGTCAAGCGATCAAAGAAACTATTTTCGGGTAAAGCTCCCTGTCCGTAATTCATATCTACTACGCGCGCTTCAAGTACTAATGTTGCTGTCTCCAAGAAAACTTTTCCACCTGGCTCTAATAAAACCGGTTCACCCTTCGAAGCCAGACGGTTTGCAATTGCAGCATCATCAAATGCGTGTTGACTCATCAAGACTTTGGTAACCGTTTGAATATCATTCTTGTCAAACAACCACACTTCAAAAGCTGTGATTTTCTTTGGATCACCCACACCAATCGTTTCGGATATGCCAACACCACACTCGCCTAAGAATTCACCGCTTGGAGAATCGATGCTGAAAGAGTCATCAAACAGATCATCTCCACTAACATAAGTACTCATAAATTGAGTGATCGGTACATCCTGATCTGGAGTTGAAAACTCAGCAGGAATATCTTCATAAGCATCCACTTCGGTCTCAGAGACTTCAGGTTTTGATCTAACAGGAAATATTCCATTCAAACTACGTTTTCGAACAAAGAAGATGTAAGCTAATGCACCACCAATGATCAGAGTTATCAGGCATAAGACACCAACCAGAATGAATGGATTGAAGGCAGATTTCTTGTCTTCAGTGGCCTCTTTCTCATCCACAGGCATTGCTTCTTCTACCTCAGCAGCTTCTTCTGCTGGTAACACAGTTTGAGCCAACCCTAAAGCAGTCCGGAATTGATCAATATCTGTAATAGATAATCCACAATCGCCAGGCATCAAATTTGCTAATTTTTCTTCACTTACAGACCCTAATCCTTCCAAACGTTCTTTTGCTTGAAGAGAATCACCGGTTTTCATAAATGAATGAATTACCATACAGAAATAATCTTCCTGTAAGTCTGTTCTCAGATAAGAAGGGTCTGCATCAGTCCATCTGACCGGCATTAATCCCCAACCCAAAATTGGTAGTCCGATAATCAAGCCAATGAGAAATCCGATTCCGGCTGTAATCAATGGTCTCTTTAAATATTCCTGGATCTTATCCATTTTTCTGCTCCTGGTGATTTGTCATATTATTTGGATTATTACATTTTGATTTTAGAACAAAACGTCTAAAGATGCAACAAATCCAATCATTTATCTTTAGTTGCAGATTTTATGCCAATTCTTCTTTTTCTCGACCAAGAATATCGGATTGTAAAAATGTTTCTTCACACTTTAAGCATTGGAGGTCCCGTTTATTTGTGACAACCAGAGTTCCATGACAATTAGGACAGGGTTCCGATACTGGTTGCTTCCATGAGGTAAACTGACATTTTGGATAATTTGAACAACCATAAAATATGCGCCCTTTTCTGGTTCTGCGAATTACAATTTCACCGGTTGAACAGTCTGGACACTTGACACCAATTTTTTCTAATATTGGTTCTGTATAACGGCAGGTTGGAAAATCACTACAACTTATGAATTTTCCAAATCGCCCAAACCGAATAACCAGCTCATGTCCACACCTTGGACAATCTCGGCCAACCTTTTCTAATTCGGTTTTTGTCTCCGGCATTTCTTCTTTTGCGCGGTTCAAATGGACAGAGAAGTCCTTGTAAAATTCAGTTATGACAGAATTCCAAACTTTATCGCCTGACGCGACCTGATCCAATGACGTTTCCATGGAAGCGGTAAAACCAGGGTCCACAACTTCATTGAAATGACCCACCAGCAAATCATTAACGATTATGCCAGTTTCTGTCGGGATCAAGCGTTTTTTCTCCCGTTCCACATATCCCCTCTCTTGAATGGTTGAAAGAATGGGAGCATAAGTAGATGGCCTTCCTATTCCATATTCTTCCAACAATTGAACAAGAGAAGCTTCAGTAAACCGCGGTGGAGGGGACGTAAAGTGTTGCTCCGGAATTAATCTCACCAGTTCCTGTTTTTGTCCATCCTCTAAATTAGCTGGCAATAACACCCCGGTATCATTCCCATTTTGTTTGTCTTCATCTTTGGCTTCTTCATAAACAACCAGAAATCCGGAAAACCGTAATGTTGATCCTGAAGCTCGAAATTCATATTGATTTTCTTTACCATCAGCCTGAATCTCAACCGATACAGTATCATAGATAGCAGCTTCCATTTGAGAAGCGACGAATCTTTTCCATATAAGTTGATAAAGTTTGAATTGATCACCTTTAATAAATTTCTTTACCTCTTCTGGAGATCGAATGACGGAAGTGGGTCTGATCGCTTCGTGGGCTTCCTGCGCTTTAACAGCTCTGGTTTTATGCTGTGGGAGACTTGCAGGAAGATATGCTTTGCCAAATTTTGACATAATATAACTGCGCGCTTCTTTTTGAGCAATTTCAGAAATATTTGTCGAGTCAGTTCGCATATAGGTAATCAAACCAGTCGATCCGCCTTCACCAACATCCAACCCTTCATAAAGTTGTTGCGCTAACGCCATTGTCCGCCTGGCTGTAAACCCCAATCTACGTGATGCTTCTTGTTGTAAAGAGCTGGTGATAAAAGGAGCTGGTGCTTTCCGTTTTCTTTCACCTTTCTTCACTTTTGTGATCCAATAATTTGCTTGTTCCAAATCACCTAAGAAACTGTGTGTCTTTTCTTTGTTATTTAATGATGGTTCTTCTCCATTGATGCGGAACAATTTAGCAATGTAAGTTTTTTTCGAATGATCAGGTTTAAGTTCAGCTTCAATGGTCCAATACTCTTCTTGAATAAAATCTTCGATTTCTCTTTCCCGTTCAACAATTAAACGTAACGCAACCGATTGAACACGGCCAGCTGATAACCGGCTACGCACCTTTTGCCACAGTAAAGGACTGAGGTTATAACCCACCAATCTGTCCAGAATTCTACGGGCCTGTTGGGCATTGACTAAATCCATGTTGATAGCTCGGGGATGATCAAATGCGGCTTCAATAGCAGGTTTTGTAATTTCATGGAAGACCACCCGATTGGTTCTATTTTCATCAATTTCGGCAGCTTCCATCAAATGCCAGGCAATCGCTTCGCCTTCTCGATCCGGATCGGTTGCGAGGTAAATCTGTTCAGCTGTTTTAGCCAACTGTTTTAGTTCTTTTACGACAGGTCTTTTTTCATTTGGAACACGGTACTTGGGTAAAAATTGGTTCTCTACATCCACCGATAATTCTGAGCGTAATAAGTCACGTACATGGCCTACAGAGGCTTTTACCGTGTAATCTTTCCCTAAATACCTTTGAACTGTCTTTGCTTTCGCAGGAGATTCGACAATCACTAATTTTCCGTTAAGTTTTGGTTCTTTTTTTACGGATGGAGGAGGAGTTAAATGAATATGTTCCTCTGTTTTACCAGTTCTATATAAAGTCGTACCACAAACAGAACAAACTCCTTTTGTTACAGGTGCTCCAATTTTATTGAATGAAGCTTCCGGATTTTTTATTTCACGTTTTGTTCTGCATTTTACACAATAAGCTTCCAAAACAATTCCTCCTACAAATAATCTTCCAAACCATTATCGGTCAAAAATTTTACAACATTTTTAATTTCTTGTGATTTTTCTCTATCACAAATCAAAATCGTGTTATCACTCTCAACAATTACAAGGTTTTCAACACCGAGCGTCACAATCATATGCTGATCAGAACGAGAATAAACTAAAGTGTTTGAAGTGTCAAAACCAATATGGCGAACGGCCATATCCACATTACCATCGTTATCAACTTCCATCACATTAAATAATGATTCCCAGCTACCAACATCATACCATCTAAGATTCGAACCAGGGATCACAATTACATTCTCTGCATGTTCCATAATGCCATAATCGATGGTCTGGGGATATATTTTTTCCCAATAATGAGGCAACATTTCATAAAAATTACCCTCCACCAAAGTTTTGGTAATATCTTCAAGAATCAAGCTTAATTCTGGCATTTGACGTTTAATTTCTTTTAATATCGCATCCACATGCCAGATGAACATGCCAGAATTCCAATCATAGCCACCTGAAGAAAACATGAGTTTGGCTTTCTCAGAATCGGGTTTTTCTATGAATTTGTTGACTCTAAATGCCCATCTATCTTCAAAGCTTTTTACCGGTTCACCTTTATGAATATAACCGTAACCTGTGGCGGCAAATGTTGGTTGAATCCCTAAGGTAACCAGATATTTATATTGTGCCGCCTGATATCCGGACCTCAATAAATTGTGAAATTCAGAAATATTTTGAATAAAATGATCAGCCGTTAAAATGACTAAAATTGCCTCAGGATCGATTTGCTTGATGTAAGTGGCTGCATATCCAACAACGGAAGCAGTTCCTTTGGGAAAGGGTTCAATCAGGAAATTTTCCAAAGGAATCTGCGGAGTTTGAGAAGACAATAAATCCGCCTGCTCTGCAACAGTGACAATGAAGATTCTTTCTGGCGTGAATAAACCTTCCAGACGATTAACTGAAATTTGAAAAAGAGTCTCTTCTCCAAATATCTTAACCATCTGTTTGGGTGTTTTTTTTGTTGATAATGGCCAGAGTCTGGTTCCACCACCGCCAGCCATAATAACAGCATAAAAATGTTGAAAATTTTCCATTATAAATATTCCCCTTTTTCTTCTTTTATTACTACGTATTTCATACCACCAACTTGTTTGGTTAGCCCCTTCAATTCCATCATCGCCAAATATGAACTTACTTCAGAAATTGGTAACTCCGATAAATTGGTAATCTCATCGACATGCAAAGGTTCATTTGATAAAACGCTGAGAATTTTTTCTTCAAACAAATCGATTGGGTATTCTTTTCTAAATGATTTTCTTTCCTGAATGAGTTCCACCTGAATATCCTGTAAAACTTCTCGAATATCCAACAATGGTTTAGCACCCTGCTGGATTAATTTATTTGTCCCTTTGCTTTGAACATTGTAGATGCTACCGGGAACAGCATACACATTTCTTCCCTGGCTAGCAGCAAATTCAGCTGTAATCAATGCACCACTTGTTTGACCTGCCTCAATTACAATCGTTGCTCGGGATAGTCCGGAAATAATTCGATTTCTAGGTGGAAAATTATTTGCTTCGGGAGCAGTACCAGGTGGATAATCACTGATTACTGCCCCAGCACCAGAGATTTCTTCAGCCAATTTTCTGTGTTCAGCTGGATAAATACGATCTACACCACTCCCTAAAACAGCAATCGTTCTTCCACCAGATTCCAATGCCGATTTATGCGCAATACCATCCACTCCTCTCGCCAATCCGCTCACTACAGTTATTTTATGATCTGCCAAAACGTGTGAAAATTCTTCAGTGATTTGTTTCCCATAATGGGTAACTTTCCTGGTTCCGACAATAGCAACCGCCCATTCATCTTCAAGAGACAAATCTCCTTTCAGGTACAAAACCGGAGGGGGTTGATCAATTTCCTTGAGATATCTGGGATATTCGATATCATCTTTGATCAAAATTTTTATACCAGCAGATTGAATTCTCTTGATATATTGATTTAGATCCAAGTCTTTTCTGATTTGCAAAATACGCTCACAAATCTTTTCTGACAGACCGGTTTCTTTTAATGACGAAATCGGCGCATTCCAGGCTGTTTCAAGATTACCAAAGTAATCTTCCAAAGCCTTCATCCTGACTGCGCCAATTCCCTTTATTAAGCTAAATCCAACCCAATAATTTCTTGGATCCATGCTTAAACCTGACTATAGTATTCCAAAGGTTTTACAACCATAATTTTATTCTTTATATCAATTTTTTCGATTAAACTGAGTAAAGCTGGAAATAAGATTTCTTTTTTGTCTTCACCAACAATCACGTACACATCATTGGCACCAGTTTCAAGAATTTCAGTTATTTCACCAATTTTTGACTCAGTGGTATCCATCACGGTCAATCCTATTAATTGATGATGATAATATTCCCCTTCTGGAAGGTCAGGTAGTTCTGATGCATCGACAAAAACAAAATGACTTTTGAAATTTTCAACTTGCTCGATTGTGGCAAACTCCTCGAATTCTAAAATTAAGCTTTTCGAGTGCTCCTTGATCGATTTTATGTGAGCAGGAATATGTTCATCACCAATGAATACTTCCCTACCTTTTTTTAAGCGTTCAGGAAAATCGGTTAAGATGTAAAAAGCTATTCCACCATCAAGACCATGCGGTTTTCCAAGTCTGCCAATAGCCAAATAGACAGGCTCGCCTATATTGAGCGAGCCTGTGCCATTCTTATCAGGTTCAGACATCACCCGACGAGTTTTTTTCATCGAGGTTCTACCACATCTAATGACGCCTGCTTTCCTTCACGAGCAGCAGCTACACGAAGTAAAACACGCATCGAATTGGCTACACGACCACCTTTTCCAATGACTCTTCCCATATCTTCTTTGGCAACCCGTAATTCAACTCGCGTTTTATTGCCACCACGGTCGCAATTAACTTCAACCTGGGTTGGGTCATCAACTAATGAACGAGCAATATATTCAATTAATTCTTTCACGGCTTATTCCTTTCTTAAAGCAAGTTTTTGACTACGCTTAATAAGTTCTTGATTAAACCGGATTTGTTTTCTGGTTAGATGTATGTATTGCGTAAATCTTTTCAGCTTCCTCTTTTAATACATCCATTGATTCGCCTTTCTTAAATCGATCAAATCTTTCCATGAGCCCGACCGTTCTAAAAATCTGTCCAACGGAGTCGCTGGGTTGTGCGCCTTTACTCATCCAATCAAAAACACGGTCTTCCTGAATGCTGATTGTTGAAGGTTCTGTCCTTGGATTATAGAAACCCAAAATTTCTAAGAATCTGCCGTCTCTAGGACTTTCTTTATCAGCTGCAATAATACGATATGTTGGTTGACCTTTTAATCCTTGCCTTCGTAATCGAATCCTAACCATCGATTTTTTTCTCCTGTTTTTATATTTTTTTATTTTTGATAATCTGATCTCAATTTGATTCTGAGAGGAAACGTTGAAGGGGACGTTTTTAGAATCAGATTTAATCAGACTAACCGAATAAACGAGGTAATCCACGCCCTCCGGATTTTTGAAAAGTTTTCATTAATTTCTTTATATCACGATATTGCTTAATTAAGCGATTTACATCCTGTACTTGTGTACCAGATCCTGAAGCAATTCTTCGTCTCCGTGATGCGTTAAGTATATCCGGAAATCTTCTTTCTTGCGATGTCATTGAATTTATAATGGCTTCGGTTTGTTTTAATTGTTTTTCCGCATCTTTTGGATCTACTGCCCTCGCCATTTGTCCCATATTGCCAGGCATCATCTCCAATATTTGGGATATAGAGCCCATTTTCTTAATCTGTTTGAGTTGTTGAAGAAAATCGTCCAGAGAGAACTCGCCACTGATCATTTTTTCAGCTTGTTTTTGAGCTTCTTTCTGATCAAAAGCCATTTCTGCTTTTTCGATTAACCCAATCACATCTCCCATTCCCAAAATTCTGGAAGCAAGACGTCCTGGATCATACGCTTCCATGGCATCAATGCCTTCTCCCGTACTGAGGAATTTGATGGGTACACCAGTTACACTGCGGATTGATATGGCCGCACCCCCTCTGGCATCACCATCAATTTTTGTCAGGACAAGGCCAGTAATGGAAACTGTATCCCGAAAACCTTCAGCTATATGTAAAGCTTCTTGACCGATCATCGAGTCGACCACCAGCAATATTTCGACAGTTTTAACTCTGGACTGGATGGCGCGAAGTTCATCCATTAAATCCTGATCTAATTGTGATCGACCAGCTGTGTCAATGATAACAACTGTAAAACCACCTTTTCGGGCATAATCATAAGCGTGAAAACTTACCTCTGGCGGTTTCTTTCCATCTTCGGTGAAAACTGGCACATCGATACGATCGCCTAAGGTTTGTAGTTGTTTTATGGCGGCCGGACGATATGGGTCTGCTGCTACCATCAAAACTCGCTCTCCCTGTGACCTTAGCTTTTTGGCTAATTTTGCCGATGCAGTTGTTTTACCTGAACCTTGTAAACCAACCATCATGATCACGTAGGGTTTTTCTCCCGTAAGGTTGATCTTAGATGGTTCACCTAATGTCTTAATTAATTCTTCATTGACAATTTTTATAACTTGTTGGCCAGGATTCAGTGCTTTGGATACCTCAGCCCCAACGGCACGTTCGCGAACTTGAGCAATAAGATTTTTTGCCACACTGAAATGCACATCAGCTTCCAATAAAGCTAACCGCACTTCACGCATTACATTGTCAACATCGCCCTCGGAGAGTTTTCCCCGTCGGCGTAATTCTTTGAATATCCCGTCTAATCTTCCAGTTAAATTCTCAAACATAAAATTTCTTCAATTTAAATTAATACAAATTATAGCGTGCAAGATTTTAGCTTGTTCACTGATTTTGGTCAAGGAATTCTATCACAGGTTGTTTTTAATCTGAATTATCAATTTTTGTTATGAATATTTATAATTTAGTCTACTTCGCAACTTATCTTGTTGGTAAGTGTTATCTAAATTGGTAAAATGACAAAAATTATTTACAATCAAAACAGATGAATTAAAATTGGAGAAAATAATGGCACAGGTAGCTATAGTTACAGACAGCACAGCTTACATTCCAAAAGATCTACAATCAGAATATAAATTTCAGATTGCACCACTACTGTTGATTTGGGGAGAAGAACAATTTCGTGACGGGGTAGATATTCAGCCTGTTCAATTTTATGAAAAATTAGAACATGCTGAAATTATGCCGTCCACATCCCAACCTACTCCAGAAACTTTTAAAGAATTATATAAAGAATTATTAGACCAGGGTTACGATATATTTTCTATTCATATTTCATCTAAATTATCGGGAACTATTGATTCTGCCCAACAGGCTAAGGCAATGTTGGAAGTAGACAATATTGAGATTTTTGACTCTGAAAACACAGCAATGGGATTAGGTTTTCAAGTTTTAGCAGTCGCTCGTGCTGCTGCTAATGGTGCTTCTAATAAAGATTGTGTGAAGATCGCTCAAAAAGCCAAAGAAAATTCAGGTGTTTTATTTGCTGTTAAAACCCTTGAATTTTTGCATCGAGGAGGGCGAATTGGTGGAGGGCAGGCATTTCTAGGCACAATGCTAAATTTGAAACCAATCCTTGAACTCCGTGAAGGAAAAATTGAAGCAGCTGGCAAAGTCCGCACCATGAATAAGGCGGTAGATAAAATTATTGAGGTTGTGAAATCAAAAATTGGTGATCAACTTCCGGTTAGAATCTCAATTCAACACGCAAATGCTTTACCTGAGGCGCAAAATTTACTTGAAAAAGTTATTAAATCATTTCCTGAAGGTGATATTGTTGAAGCATTCATTGCAGATCTCAGTCCAGTAATAGGGAACCATACAGGCCCAGGATTGGTCGGAATAGCTTATATGGCCGGTATGTAAATAAAGAACGTCCGCAAGGACGTTTTTTATTTAGATAAGTATCCTTGCTTATACTGACGGAAATCACAAGACTAACTAATTTTATAAAGATCTTTATCCTTTTCCGATAAAATGAATTTGTATATATTTATATTAATTCGAAAGGATGATCTGATGAAAATTAACGAAAACCTTGGATTTCAAATACCAGAAATTTTATTGCCAGTTGAATATATCGATTTTCAAAAATGGGCAGTTATTGCCTGTGATCAATACACATCCCAACCAGAATATTGGACTGATGTTAAAAAAATTGTTGGATCATCCCCGTCTACATTAAATATGATTCTGCCAGAAGTCTACCTGGAAACAGAAGATGAGCACAAAAAAATCGAGTTAACGAAAAAAACGATGGACGAATATCTCGAACGCGGGATTTTTCGTTCATTTGAAGGTTTAATCTTAGTGGAGAGACTTATCGGTGATAAAACCAGATTTGGCTTGATGTTGGCATTGGACCTGGAAAAATATGATTTCCAGAAAGGGTCACAAACCTTAATTCGAGCCACGGAGGGCACTATTATTGAACGACTTCCACCACGGATCCGCATCCGTGAGGGTGCAAAATTAGAGTTTCCACATATTCTGGTCTTAATTGATGACCCAGAAAAAACTGTGATTGAGCCACTTGTGGAGAAAAGGCTACAATTAGATAAATTATATGATTTTGAACTGATGAAAAATAGTGGACATTTGATCGGCTACGGAATTAACCAGGAGGATTATCTTAATTCAGTTCAAAATGCATTGGCGAATCTATCAAATCCTGACCAATTTAAAAAACATTACAACGTTGGAGATGATTTCGGAGTCCTTCTTTTTGCCATGGGAGATGGTAATCATTCGCTGGCGACAGCAAAATCAATTTGGGAAAGTGTAAAATTAAAGGTAGGTATGGATCATCCATCCCGATACGCTTTGGTCGAAATTGAAAATATTCATGATGCTGGACTGAATTTTGAACCGATCCATCGTGTACTTTTCAATCTTAAAGACAATATTTTGGAAAAAATGCGAGATTTCTGGAAAAGTGGATTTAACTTAAAGGAGTGCAAATATCAACAAGAAATGATCGAAGCTGTTGACCATCAATCCGGTAATTCACACAAATTCGGCTTCATCTTCGACTCATCATTTTTTGTGGTTGATATAAACCACCCTTCTACAAATTTACCGGTCGGAACACTGCAGACTTTTCTTGATGAGTTTTTACAAAAAGGTGAGGCTGAAAAAATTGATTATGTTCATGGCAGTGAGGTGACTTGTTCGTTGGGAACAAAACCAGGCAATTGTAGTTTTTATCTTCCTGCAATGGGAAAAAATCAATTATTTAAGACGGTTATACTGGATGGTGCTTTACCCCGTAAAACTTTCTCAATGGGAGAAGCATATGAAAAACGTTTTTATATGGAGGGACGAAGAATAACAAGAAAGGAATAATATGTTCTCACCAGAAATGAAAAACTTTACTAACCCTCTTCCTCCAAAAGAAGTTCATTTTATTGATTTGAAAATTGAACCCTGGGAGGATAAAATGCGATTTAAGGTGTTTGTCCAAATTTCAGAATTTATTGAACCTCCTAATTTGAATTTTATTATTACTGACAAAAACTCAGAAATTATTTCTGAGGTGACCTTGATAGAAAATGTGGATACCGATATCGTGTTTACAATGCATTTACGAAACGCCTCTCAACAAAATCAATTAACATTATTGGGCGAAATATTTTATTCTGAGGAAATAGGCAAAGTTGATTCACAAACGATCAGTTTTTCTTTAAGCGAATAAATTCACATGAGAAAAAGGTACATAGTTATCATTCTTTTCATCTTTTTATGGGGAACCATTTTAGCAAGCTGTAAAACCTTGGATAATGAAAAACGTACTAAATTGAATGAAAATTTAGAGAGTACTTCTTCTCCCACAACTGATTCTGTTCAAAACCATTCATCCCCAACAATTACCCAAGTATCTCCGAAACTCCAGCAAGACCCTGTGACTCCTACAGTGGAGAATAATCAACGGATACAGACAAATAACAAGTCAATGTCAATTCAAACCGAGTTTGTTTCTCCCCTGGAAGGGATCAATTTGGAAGAATTACAAGAAATAATTTCAAACCCTTTTTTCTATTCAGGTGATGGAAAAGATGATGGTCATCACGGCACAGACTTCTCATTTTATCAATATAAAACGTTTGATAAAATTGAAAATTTGCCTGTCCAATCCATTACTTCAGGAATAGTCAGGTCAGTGATTAATAATCGTCCTCCCTATGGCTATATGGTTATGATTGAAACTCCATTTTCTTCATTACCATTTTTTCTTCAAGACCGTCTTCATATGCATAACACCGAGTCTGAAATCCCATTCTACACAAATTTAAGTTGTCCTGACTTTCAATTACCAGAAAATTCTCAAACAATTGAATCATATTCACTTTATACTCTTTATGCACACTTGCACGATCTTCCAGAAGTGCAAATTGATTCCCATGTTCTTAGTGGTTATCCAATCGGAAAAGTGGGAAATTCTGGATCTTCAGGAAATCCCCATCTACATCTGGAATTTAGAATTGGTCCAATGGGATATAATTTCGAGGAAATGTCACATTATAACAACACCGCTTCTCAAAATGAACTTTCCAATTATTGTTTATGGCGTGTATCAGGGCTCTTTTATCAGATTGACCCAATGCAAATCATCGAATATTATTTACAAAACCGTTAATTGTGAAATTTGACGAACCTAAAATTTAAATGCTACAATCAGGAAAGAATTTTTCTGATTCTTTATGATTTATTGACAATGAATAATAATCACAGAACTTCCCCCAATAAAGCCAATATAATTTGGACTATTTTAGCCATTATGAATCTGGTATTGGTATTCTTTTTCCTTAATAATATCCTTTCAAGTACAACGGTTGATCATTCCAATATTGTCACATTAACCTCACCAATAGAAACTTCTATCATTACTCCTGCACGATTACAAGAAGACCCCATCCTTACTTTAATCTCAGGCGATCCTCCATCCATTGATATTTCTCAATCTGAAATACCGTTATTCATACTTTCAATTTATTTCAATCAAAAATCCCAATTATATGCATTTCACCCAGAAGGTATTCCGTTTACACGTTTGATTGATGAACCTTATGAAGAAATTCACCCAGCCACGAGTCGTGACAATAAAAAAATTGCTTATAGTGCCAAAAAAAATGGTTACTGGGATATCTATGTGCTGGATTTAACAGATGGATCTGAGATACGAGTGACTGATACACCTGAATATGATGGATCTCCTACCTGGTCATCCGATGATTTATACCTGGCGTATGAATCTTATCGTTATGGAAATTTGGATATTTTCATTCAGGATCTTCAAAATCTGAATGCCAACCCGATTCAATTAACGAATGGAAATGGAGCGCAATTTTCTCCTTCCTGGAGTCCAAACGGAAGAGAAATAGCGTTTGTTTCCACACAGGATGGAAATGAGGAAATCTGGTCAGCAAAATTGGATGCGGTGGAGAACCGTTTTATCAAAGTAGCTGATCGACCAGAACTCACTGATTTAAATCCACTATGGTCAACAGATGGTGAGAAACTGTTATGGACGAGCGAAATCAATGGTTATCCTACGATTATGCAAGCAGATTTTTCCAATGGAAATGTATTAATTTCTAAAGTTGCCATAGGTGATTTCGCACTTTTGACTTCAAATTTATTTTCCGTTATTCAATTAGAAGCCAATCAAAATTTTTTGATTTCAAAAGATAATTCAGGGCAAATGATTTTTCCCTCTATTGAAATTCCTGGTAATGTACGTGGTTTTACCTTAATTGATGAGAATAAAAATAATGACTTCTTAATTTCTCGTTTAGAAAAGAATTCAAAGCTCATTGAAAATAACCAAAGTTCGAAATCTGACTCAACCTCCATTAATAAAAGCGAGTTGGTACTTTTAGAAAATGTCGTTTCAGAATATCCATATTTATCAAGCTCAGCGCTTGAATCATTTACCGAATTGCGTTCATCCATCGCCATGACAACCGGATGGGATTTTCTTAATCAGGTAGACAAAACTTTTATTCCAATCACAGATCCCGCAACTCCGGGAACGGCTGAAGAATGGCTCTACACTGGACGCGCTTTTGAATTCAATCCTGTTTCAATTCACGCAGGATTGACGACTACAATTAAGGAAGATAGAAATGGGCAAACCTATTGGCGGGTTTTTATTAAAGCCAGATATCAGGATGGATCTCAGGGTATACCATTAAAACAAATGCCGTTCGATCTTTCTGCCCGATTCAATAACGATCCGAATACCTATGAAGCAGGTGGCATGAAAATCCCAATTCCTGAAGGCTACTGGATAGACCTTACCGAATTAGCTGGCAGTCATTCCTGGGAACGCTTGCCTGCCATAGGCAACTGGCAAAACTATTTTAATTCTGCTCGTTTCAACCAATTTGTTTATGCTAATGGCTTAGACTGGTATACCGCTATGAAAGAATTATATCCAATTGAGGCATTTAAATCACCAACACCAATCCCAACCAATCCATTAACCCCAACCGTCAGCCCAACGATCCGATATTATCGATCTCCCACCATCACTTTCACTCCAACAGAAACCTTTGTCCCAACTCGTAGACCAACCTGGACTCCTATTCCTTAAATTTATGAAAAAGAATTTATTATTACTGGTCTGGTTGGTAACATTATTCGGGGTGGTGGTTGTTTTAATATGGGGAAGAAGTATTTCACAAAAGTCACCTATGAACCAAAATTTATTGGATTCGCAAGTCAATACCATTCCAGATAATTTTCCTCAAATGTCCATTAATTCAATTGCTGGAAATTCTGATATTATTAGTCAGGTTGAACCATTAATCACACAAGGAGAAGCAATTGGGTTAGTTTTACCCATGCCAGATGATCCTCCCATTTCTCTTTGGCGCCCCCCTTTATATCCGACTCCATGGGCAATTTCCCCAAATGATCATTTTTATTTTTCCCGTCCAATTGCTGCAGATGAAATTAATTGGCCGTTAGCAAATTATCGTTATGGATATTTCTTTCCTGAAACGGATATCATTCATACCGGTATAGATATAACTGCCAAGCGTGGTACACCAGTCATCGCTGCAGCCCCAGGAACAGTGATATGGGCAGGTTATGGGTTATACACGGGTTCTTACAATGAAGATGATCCTTATGGGATGGCAGTTACAATTGAGCACGATTTTGGTTATAAAGATAAGAATTTATTGACTGTTTATGGTCATATGGATCGGATTGATGTTGAAAAGGGTCAAAGGGTTGAAACAGGAACCCAATTAGGAATTGTAGGAAATACCGGCTTCACAACCGGTCCTCATTTACATTTTGAAGTTCGCTATGAAACCAATAGTTATTACAGAACCAGGAACCCTGAATTATGGCTATCACCTCCTCAGGGGTGGGGTGTTCTGGTTGGTCAGGTAAAAACATTAGATAATTATTACATTCATCTCAAAGAAATCTATGTGCGCAGTAAAGATACCAATCAATCCTGGATGGTTCTTACTTACGCAACAAATAGTATCAATCGTGATGAGTTTTATAAAGAAAACCTTGCCCTCAGTGACTTGCCAGCAGGTGAATATACAATATCCTTTACGATTGATGGTATAACATATAAAAAGGATTTAACGATTTATCCAGGTGCGATTACATTTTTTTCGTTTCGAGACAAATTTGGTTTTTCTTTCGAAACGCCATCAATTCAAACACCTGAAGATTGGGAAAACATAGTACTTTCTGATGAATTTCTTCCCTGATTATTTTTTAAAACCTTGACAGAATATAGCAATTCAATTGAAAATCAATGTTAAGTAATGAAGATCAAAAAAGGAGTGTTCAATCAATTGGAGGAATCAATGAATAAAAAAATTAAAAGGACCAGTTTCTGGATCTTAGTAATGTCTATTATGGCAATTGCTTTGGGCGCGTGCAAACCAACCGCTCCTGTAGAACCAACACTGGATCCGGATGTAATCTTCACGCAAGCCGCAGAAACTGTTGCTGCCCAATTAACCCGCACCGCCCTTAGTCAACCCACAGCCACAAATACAGCTCTTCCATCACCGACGCTAACACCCACAATTCAACTGCCAACTGCAACCACTGAATCAAATTCAACCAATGCAACGCCTGAAGTAACATCTCAGACTGGCACTACACCAAATCCAAACAAGATGGCATTTGTTACCGATGTGACAATTCCTGATGGACAGGTGATCCCACCAGGCGCAAAATTTGTAAAAACCTGGAGACTTAAGAACACAGGAACAACGACCTGGACCGCGAATTACAGAGTCAGATTATGGGCCGGTAATAGCTTTGGAGCGCCGACATCATTCTTGTTAGCCCAGGAAGTAAAACCAAATGCTGAAGTTGATATTTCCATTGAGTTCACTGCGCCAAGTCAAACGGGTGAATATATATCTCATTGGATCCTGTCTGATGATCAGGAAGCCAATTTTGGAAATACATTTTATGTCAATTTTGTTGTAGGTGTCCCGGCATCTCCTACGGCTACACAGTCTGAACCAACTCCAACATTTACCCCAACCCCGTAATGGATCTTTTTTTTCGGGGAGATCTACAATCCATAAAAAATGAAATAAAAACCGAAGCGTATAGCCTCGGTTTTTCTCATATTGGCTTTACAAACCCGGAAAATCCGGTTCATTTTGATACATTTTTAGAATGGATTAATAACGGTTATGCAGCTGAAATGGATTACTTGAAGCGGCAGGATTCAATAGCCAGGAGAAAAGACCCCAAATTAATCCTACCTGTCTGTGAATCAATAATTGTCTTAGCATTGCCTTACACTCCTCCAGGTTTTGAAAAACGTGATAATAAATATCCAAAAATCGCAAATTATGCCATTGGAGACGATTACCATATTATCATCCCCGTTCTGTTAGAAAAACTTGTTAACTTCATCGTTTCTAAGGTATATCCAGTAGAGATAGAATATCGAATTTACACCGATACAGGTCCTATTCTTGAAAAAGAATTCGCTCAAAAAGCAGGTTTAGGCTGGATTGGGAAGAACACATGCCTGATCATTCCTGAAGCGGGATCATTTTTCTTTCTCGCAGAGATTCTTATTAATCTTCCTTTTGACCCGGATTCTGTATTTGAAAAAGATTTTTGTGGAAATTGCACCCGATGCATAGATAGTTGCCCAACAAATTGCATTCTACAAAATCGAACGATTGACGCCAACCGATGCATATCTTATTTAACAATTGAAAACCGGGGTTCGATACCTGAAGAATTACGAAAAAAAATAAATGGTTGGATTTTTGGATGTGATATATGCCAACAGGTCTGTCCATGGAACATCAAGTTTTCAAAGGAACCTGACCCAAATTTTTTTCAAACTAGTGAAAACGTTAAAAAATTTGATCTCGTTTACGAATTAAAAATAGATAAATCTGAATTCAAAAATAAATATTTAAAGTCACCCATATATCGGGCAAAATATCAGGGGTATATACGAAATTTATTAGTTGCTGCTGGTAATAATTTCCACACTAAAATGGTTGAGCCGATTTTATCTATTATGAACAATGATGAAAATCCTGAACTTCAAGACCTTGCTACCTGGGTATTGAAAAATAAATATGAATGATCAATCTCATTAATTTCATAGGATTTATTTGATAATTCCTAACTTAAATAATAAAAGCCCTTCGATCAACGTTAGGGCTTTTATGGTCTTATAGGTTAAGGTGTTGGTGTAACTGTAGCTGGTAATGTCGGAACTGGTGTAACCAAATTTACTCTAACTTCTAAAACCTGACCCGCGAAAATTTGATTAGAGTTTGTCAATTCGTTTAATTCCATTATATCTTCCACAGTGCTCAGGAATTTTGTTGCAATTAAGTCCAATGAATCACCAAATTGAACAACGTACGTTAATTTTGTTCCTCGGGGCAAGTTTGTCGGCCAAGGCGTGGCAGTTGGTAACTCTTGATTTGGGGCTGGGATAATTATTTTATCACCAGGTTGAATTGGACAGGTTCCCGCATCAAAATTATTGATCGCTAATAGAACCAGAAGATCTACATCAAATGTTGCAGAAATATCATAGCATGTATCTCCGTCAACCACGGTGTATTCAATAGGTCCCGATCGAGTAGGAGTGACAGTAACCGTAGGTGTTTCTGTAACCGTGGACGTCATTGTGAAAGTTGCCGTAGGTGGAATTTCTGTTGGAGTAAATGTCGCAGTAGAAGTTGGTGTGGAGGATGCAAAAAGACTGAAATTTGGTTTTTCCGGACCAACCAACCAAACGATCACCAAAACTATTCCAACGATTACAAGGATTAATGCTAATCCCCAGATGATGAATGGGAGCATTTGTTGTTTTCTTTTATAAGAAGCAATTAATTTTCTTGGATCATCTCTTTTCATTTTTTGTTCCTAAATCTTTGCGAAATCCATAATTGTTGAATCATTGTATTCTGATTTCTTTTTTTTTGCAATTACCACATGTTATAATCATAAGTATCCAAATGTAGGAAAAAGTATAATCCAAACCCAATCGGAGGCTTAAACATGGAAATTTCCAAAACACAATACAAACGTTGTGATGTTATTAAGGTTGAAGGCCGAATCGACAGCGCGAGTGCTCCCCAATTATATGAAGAATTCAATAAATTGTTGGAAGAAAACCACTTTCATATCGTATTTAACATGACAGATGTTAGTTTCATTTCCAGTGCCGGTCTTCGTGTACTGATTTCAACACAAAAGAATTGCAAAAGATTTAATCGTGGGGAATTAGTTCTTTCAAATGTTCCTGAAAATATCAAAGCAGCATTGGATCTGGCTGGATTTACGGCATTATTTAAGATTTTTGACAGTGAAGTAGCAGCTGTAGGAAATTTTTAATTCATTTTCATTACCATGAAAACATTGACTTTTCCTGGTAGTTATTCCAGTCTTGTAAAGATTGGGGAATTTGTAACGCAAGCCGCAAAATCAATCGGTTTTGATGGATTTGAACTTTATAAAATAGAAACCGCTGTTGATGAAGCATGCTCAAATATTATTGAACATGCTTATGGACAGGAAAATATTGGGGACATTGTTGTTTCGGTCGTAACAGATCTCGAGAAAATTACAATTACATTGACAGATTTTGGTGAGCCATTTGATCCCAAATATGTTAAACAACCTGATCTAGATGCAGATCTTGAAGTTCGAGAAGATCATGGTTTGGGTATTTACATGATGAAACAATGGATGGATGTCGTTATCTTTGATACTAATCAAGAGAAAAATGTCCTGACGTTGGTAAAGTACTTAAAGGATTGACTTTGTCCCCATCACCTGAATTACAAGCTATTCCTGAGTGGAAACAATATCTTAGATTGGGCGAACGTCTATTGGATCAACCTTCCGTAGATAAACAATGTTCATTTATTCAGGAAACAATCAAAGATTTGCTTGGTGCAGAAGCAACTGTCTGGCTTTCTGAACCTTATTTTCCATTACCAGGTGATCAGGATATATCGATTCTCCCAGATGCACCTGTATCAGATTTGGTAAGAAAAACGTTTAATCAACAATTAATTAATTTTGATCAGGGAATTAATGTCCCCTTTATTGGAAATAATAATTCTACAAAACCTACTCATATCGCGATCCCATTAATCAGCCAGGATAATATGCTTGGAGTCCTCGAGGTCAAGCGGGAAAGTAGCCATTCATTTGATCAACACGAAATAAATTTTCTGGAGGGTTTTTCTACTCACGCAGCAGTCTCTATGCAGATCATACGACAGGTTACACTGAAAAATTGGCGCATGGAGCAATTATCTCTTGTCCGAAAAGTTTCTGAACAAATAGCCAATGTACATGATCTCAAATCTCTGTGTGAAAAAATTACAAATCTGATACAAAAAACATTTGGTTATTATTTTGTAGCAATTTTTCTCTTAAATGGGAAAACAAGATCGTTAGAATTAAAAGCTTCAACCTGTGCGTTAGAGCCTGATTTGTTGTTACCACCTTCAACCATGATCATTGAGGAAGGCATAATAGGTTATGTAGCCCGTAATGGAAAAGAACTCATCGCACCCGATGTGATAAATGAACCTTTGTATAAACCCTATGCAAATTTACCAAACACAAAAAGCGAAGCTACTTTTCCATTAAAAATCGACAAGAAAACGCTTGGCGTACTTGACATTCAAAGTAATCAAATTGATGCATTCAATGAAAATGATGTTATCGTTCTCAGCGCTCTGGCAAATTCTATAGCCTTAGCAGTGCAGGATGCAGAGTTGTATAGCAGCTTATCAGAACGTGCGGAGCAAATCTCAATTATTTTTGAAGTAAGCCAGGCTATCAATTCATTTTTGGATTTAGATGAATTGTTGGAAAAAATCATCCAAATTATCATAAAACGGTTTGGGTTTAAATATGTACACATCTTCACAGTGCACGCAGGCAGAAGAAAAATATTTTACCAGGCCGGTTCTTTACCAGAAAGTGTTAATTTGGTTGAAGAAGGATTTGCTTTTGATTTGGATGGAGAAGGGATTATCTCCTGGGTAGCTCAAAATGGAATTATTGCTATTTCCAATGATATCAGTCAGGATGAAAGATTTGGAAAACAAACCCTTCCACCACATGACCACTTATCAGAGTTGGTTGTTCCATTAATCTATGGTGGTGAAATTCTAGGTTTAATGGACATTCAAAGTGAAACAAAAAACGCGATCGATGAGCATGATTTGTTCATTTTTGAAGCAATTGCTTCGACAATTTCATCAGCACTTCGAAATGCCTTCCTTTTCCGCTCAGAACAATGGAGACATCAGGTTGCAGAATCATTCAGATCCGTTATAAGTATGATTTCTGCCAATACAGCACTGGATACTTTGTTGTGTAATATTCTTGAAAAGTTAAATCAGAACTTACCATGTGATGCATCTGCAGTCTGGCTACTTGATAATCGTTATGATCACCTGGAAGAATTGAATCCAAGAACACTCACACTTGCTGCGACATGGAATATTTCGAAAGAAAAATTATTGCAGGCGTTGACAAAAGACCCCGAAACCTGGGGAATAATGGAAATTGCCCTGAAAGATACGGAACCAACCATCCGATCCGAAGAACAACCATATGGTCCCTTAGGTATCGCCCTCGATTTTCCTTCTGATTATTCTTCCATTGCTGCACCCTTAAGAATTGGTGACCAGATTCTGGGTTTATTAACTTTGGCACATCACACATCCAGAAGATATGGTGATGAAGCAAAAATCATGAGCATTACTTTCGCAAATTATGCTGCTGTAGCCATAAATAACGCCAGATTGTATGCCGATGCTCAGGAACAGGCATGGATGTCGACAGTAATGTTGCAAGTTTCTCAAACCTGTCAAAATAGTGAGACTACCGAAGATTTGCTCGAATCAATGGTTCGTCTGACACCATTGTTGGTTGGTGTTAAAAAGTGTGCCTTTTATATGTGGAACCCTTATGAAAATTATTTCTTTCTCAAATCCGAGTATGGGTTCACTTCACCTCCTAACCCGGTCTGGACCAAAGAAGTTCCAGCAGCTTTTCAGGTTTTAAATTCATATAACCCGATTTACATTCAAGATTTAAAAGAGGAGTTACACTTTGAGAGTAACGATGAATCCTCACACAACAACACGATTTTGCTCCTTCCATTGCGCGCTCGTGGAGATTTATTAGGATCATTTCTGGTTTTTCATGAGAATAAAAATACTGCGTTGGAGAATAACATTTCCAATGATACACTTTCAATTCTTCAAGGGATTGTCCAGCAGACAGCTGTTTCGCTTGATAATATGAGATTGATTGAAGCTCGACAGGAGGAAGCCTACATCACCGCAGTTCTGCTACAGGTTGCCCAGGCTGTTGTCACCCAACCTAATCTATCAGACACATTTGACACGATTGTTAATTTGTTACCCATTCTGATTGGTGTGAATGCCTGTATCATTTATATGCCTGATGATGACGATGATCAAAGTTTTAAAGCAGTAGGTATATATACAGATAACGATGATCACACTTCTATTTTCTCTTCTCAAGAATTCTGTGAAAATAATCCTTTACTTAATTTTGTCTCAAAATTCAATCAGATTGCTTATTCATTCATCAATAATGAAGATTTTGAAATTGAATGTATAAAATACATTAAACCCTTGCCATATATTCAAGAAATGAAAATTGATGTCCCTGATCATATGCTCATTGCATTTCCGATCAATCTTAAGGGTGAACTTTTAGGGATCTTATTAACCAAAGAAGATAATCTTTCAGCCCAATACTTCGAGAAAAGGGTCGAATTATTAAATGGCGTATCTCAGGAGATATCTTTAGCGATTCAAAATTATTTCCTACAAAAAGATATTGTAAAACGAGAAAAACTTGAGCAGGAAATTCAACTGGCTCGACAAATTCAAAAGACATTTCTGCCTGATTCTTTACCTGTTCTTCCTGGTTGGCAAATTCAGACACGATGGGAAACTGCTTTAGAGGTTGGCGGAGATTTCTATGATATTATTTTCCTCCCCAACCACCGCGTTGGTTTAGTCATCGCCGATGTTGCTGATAAAGGTTTGGCAGCATCCCTGTACATGACAGTTTCCAGAACACTTATCCGCGCCTTTGGTCAGACAATTCCTGATCCAGGTGGAATTCTCAACGCTGTGAATAACTTATTGGTTGGCGATACCCCCAGCGGTATGTTTGTAACGGCAGTTTTCGCTATCCTCGATCTGAAAACAGGGAAATTGATATTTGCCAATGCAGGACATAATCGGCCAATCGTAATTCGTTCTCAAAAATCTTTAACCGAAGAATTGCCTCAGGGCGACATGGCACTTGGTGTCATGGAAGATGTTCAATATAGAAACATGGAATTTTCGATCGAACCTGGAGATTTGATTTTATTTTACACAGATGGACTCACCGAAACATTTTCTTTGGAAGATGAACAGTATGGAGTAACTCGGGCAATTGACTTTTTAAAACAAAACCATCATCTCAACATTAATGAAATCCTGGATAAACTTGACTTAGAATTATACGATTTTAGGGAAGGTCAACCCCCCAGTGACGATTTAACATTGATTGGTCTTAAAAGGGAAGTAATATCTTAATTCTGGTCAGAGAAAAATAATTCATACCAGATTTTCCAGTTAGGCATGGGTTTGGTTTCAATAATCGGTTGCAGGATCGGTGTTGGTGTTACTTCGGAAGCAGATAATGGAACAATTAATACCTCACCCGGTTTTACCATGTACCCCTTTTCCCTGGCATATTCCTCTACTGCAACTTCAGATGTAGCAAAGCCTATCTGGGTCTCTATGTGACTATTGGTGATACGTAAAGCAATAACTTCGGTCTGCATTAAGTTGTTCTGGTCACTTAATTTGGATAATTCATTATATCTGGCACTTAAACCCATTAACAAAAAGAAGATAACCACCAGTGCGATGTATATCGAAAATTTTCGGATATCAATATGCAGATTTTTCATCTTAACTCATTTTGCCTGTGTTTTTTATATTTTATCAAAGATACATATTCCATGCCAACTCAAGCAGTCTTGAGAAATTAATACCTATTCATTTTTAAATAAAAAAAGTGCCGAAGGTGGGATTTGAACCCACACGAGCGTAAGCCCACTACGCCCTGAACGTAGCGCGTCTGCCAATTCCGCCACTTCGGCTCTTTATGAACGCTTTGAATTTTATCGGAATAATGATTTTTGTCAACCTTTTCTACCGAAAATTGCTTTATCGTTAGTATAATAATTTGATTCGCCGAATCCATTGTCAATTTTCAAAAGACTAAAAGTCAATATTCAGGAATTTCATAAAGAAAAAGGAACCAATCAGAACTATACAACGTCTTGAAAAAGTGAATTTAATTTTACATATACACGAATATGAGTTTACAATTAGATAGGTTTGAGTTCTACAAAAACATATGATTATGAAAAAAAGCGCAATTTTATTATTCAGCTTAATGATTTTTCTGACCGCCTGTAATTTACCAGGTTTAGGAAGTTATGTTACCCTACCTTCAGGCTCTAAAGTGAAATGGTTGAAACCCGATCCAAATGGGTCACCTACAGCAACTCCTTTTTTACCTATCATGGAAGAAGTGATTACCCCAAATCCTGAAACTGACAAAACTGAAGGTGAAATAGCTGTTCCAACTGAGTACAAACCACAAAGACCGGATGGTCAAGTAAATATTTTAGTCTTAGGTTCTGACTATCGTCCCGAATCAGGATATCGAACAGATGTGTTCATGTTGCTCTCAATATATCCAAAAGAAGGTACTGCTTCCATTCTCTCATTTCCACGTGATCTCTACGTTTATTTACCTGGTATTGGAAATCAACGAATCAACGTTGCACAACCTTTTGGAGGTTTTGCATTAAGTAAGGCAACCCTGGAAGAAAATTTTGGTGTTACAGCAGATTATTACATCATGACAAATTTCCAGGGTTTCAAGGGAATTATAAACAGTCTTGGTGGAATTACTGTAAATGTAGGATCATATCTTTCGGATCATTGTGAATTACCACAGGGGGATGCCTCAAAGAATTGCACTGTTTACGCTGGTCCAAACTATATGAATGGCGATACTGCACTCTGGTATGTACGATCACGTTACACGACCAGTGATTTTGACCGGACGAGACGTGCACAAGAAGTAATGTTTGCAATATTTGAAAAATTAATGTCTCTGGATGCCCTCACTCGAGTACCGGAGTTGTACAATTTATATTTGAGTTCTGTCGAAACTGATTTGGGATTGTCAGATATTGTTCCCCTGGTTCCAGTAGCCAGTCAATTACTCTCCGATCCATCAAGATTACGCCGATATGCAATTGGAGCGGAACATGTCTCATCTTATGTACTTCCCAATTCTGGTGCAAATGTTTTGTTACCTAACTATGAATTGATCGAACAGATAATCATCGACTCAGCTTTTACACCCTGATTGATAGAATATTATTCTGATTTTTCGTAGATCAATTGACAAAATCAACAAAAACGTGTAAATTCATAATATCTATACGAAATTTGAGGTGATTATGAAAACACAATCTGATTTTGAATCACATATCCAATCATCTACCCCCCTTAACCCAGCAATTCAAGCATGGGAAATTTTTCTGCAAGACCAGGACAAATCCCCATTTACAGTGAAAGCTTTTATCAATGATCTGCAATTGTTAGCCAGCTTTATTCCTCCAGACAAAGCTATTGGTTCAATAACAACCAATGATTTAAATCTTTTCCTGAAATGGCTGGAAAATGGTCGTGGAGTCCCCTGTAGTCCTAAAAGTCTATCGCGAAGAATTACATCTATTAAGGCTTTTTTCAGGTGGTTGTATAACAATGGAAGAATTTCCATTAATCCTGCAGAAAAAGTTGTTCAAAAATCTGTTATCAGCCCATTGCCAGAGGTATTAACACCATCAGAAACAAATTTACTATTGGAAATTGCCAATCGTTTTCGCAATGCAGCCAAACCGGATACCCGATATTTAACCTTGCTAAAATTATTATTGGAGACTGGAATAAAAAAAGGTGAATGTCTGATGCTTGGATTAAACCATATTGATTTAAATTCACCAAATGGTCCCTTCATTTTCGTTCGTTATAATAATCCAAATTATCGCTATAAAGAAAGAAAAATACCCGTCTCTACAGAATGGGTAGAAGCTTATCAGGAATATTTATCGCAATTTAATCCCAAAGATCAGGTTTTCCCCTGGTCGCCCCGACGCCTGGAATACATTCTGGAAGATTTGAGTAATGAAGCAGGTTTAGAAAAACACCTTTCGTTTGATATGTGTCGCTGGACCTGTGCTGTTTATGATTACAACTCAGAGATGGAAAAAGACGCAATCCGCCAAAAGCTTGGGATATCTAAAATTCAGTGGAGAGAAATTGGGCAGAAATTAGAGCGATTGTCCCAAAAATATTTTTAACCAATTTTTTTCATAACAGACATCTTAATAATATTTTTTGTTGAATCGGTAACACGAAATTCGTGAGATGGCCGATATCCTGGTATCCAAATGATCCTGTCCTCTGGATTTGTGACTAAAGGCCAATTTTTTCTTGCTGCTTGCACTACTTTTTCGTTTATAAAAAAATCGCTGAGTTTAATACTCCCATTTTCCAGACCAAGTGGTTGAAATTTGTCGCCATCTTTCTTTCCCCTTAAAACAATGAACTCATTTATTTTTTCTCCATCCAGTAAAACAGTGAATTCATTCTCGGTTTTTATTCGAATACTACTTAAATCATTAATTAATTCAATTTGAAATAACCAATTTTCTGAAATTTCAAAATAATCACTCTTCCCAATTTCCATCTTAAATTGACCGAAAATTTGTGGAAACAATAACCCAATCCAGTCCTTCGATTTTGAACCAAAAATTATTTCCTGGTTCGTAAAAAGAGCAATCAAATGATCCTGAAGGTCAATTTCTCCAGTTTTGTTTTTGTTCATAAAATTCAAAAGGTTTTCAATATTCTTAAATGACAAATCTCTCAAATCCGGGCGTAACAAAAAAGCAACAAATCGAATAATCCTTCTTTGCAATCCAAGTGGTTGTTTCTTTAATTCAGATACATTTAATCGAATAAATCGGCTTTCTTGTTGCAAGCAAATTGAATCCCAAATTTTTGATAAACGTTCCTGGATTAATTCGTCCTCAGATTGTAAAACGTTGGCCAAATTCAATAATCTTTGGTTTAATCCACTATATTGTTCATTCAAAAACGGTAATATTTCGTGCCTGATCCTGTTTCTTTCGTATAAATTGGAGAAATTGGTTTCATCTACAACATAATCGAGATTGTTTTTGGCACAGTATTCATCAATTTCATACCGCCAGAAAGATAACAATGGCCGGATAATTTTGATTTCTACATCAAATTCAGGAATTAATGCAATTTCCTTCATTCCTGCTAAACCGGTTAAACCACTACCCCGCATAAGATGCATAAACAATGTTTCTACCTGGTCATCTGCATGGTGGCCAACAGCAATACATTGAGCACCATTATTTCTTGCTACTCGGTACAGAAAATCATATCTTTTTTTTCTGGCTGCCTCTTCCACAGAAAGATGATTTTCTTTTGCAAAGCCCAAAACATTCGCTTTCTCAGAAACAAAATCACACCTCAATTGCTGAGCATATATTCTGGCAAATTGCTCATCTCGATCAGCATGTTCACGAATCCCATGGTTAAAATGAGCAATAATTAATGGATATTCTAATTTTGTAAATAGATTTAATAGACATACACTATCCATTCCCCCAGAAAATGCTATTACTACTGGTTGTGTATTAGTTAATTTTATATTATTCTCTATAATGTTAAGAAATCGTATATCCATCTTCTTATTGTATATGAAACGTTGACTGTATTTTTCTTTTATTTTTTATTTTAAGCTATATTTATAATAGATTTCCTAACAAATTTTAAATGAGGCACAAATTATGGCAGAAAAAATCCTAATTATCGATGACGATTCAGAAACCTTACGCTTGATCGGTATGATGCTCCAAAGACAAGGTTATCAAACGGTTACTGCCAATAATGGAGATGAAGGAGTAGCTTTAGCAAAACACGAATTACCTGATTTAATCATCCTTGATATTATGATGCCAGAAGTTAATGGATATACAGTGGCAAAACATTTACGTGCAGAGCCAGCAACTTCAGAAACTCCAATATTAATGTTTACAGCAAAAAGTCAGGTAGATGACAAAGTTGCAGGATTTGAAGCTGGCGCAGATGATTATTTAACCAAACCAGTCCATCCCGTTGAGCTGGTTGCGCATATTAAAGCATTATTAACGCGTAGAGTTTCGTATCAACCAGGCAAAGTGATTCAGAAAAATCAGGGATTTACCATCGGTGTATTGGGTGCGAAAGGTGGATTAGGAATCTCATCAACTGCACTTAATCTTGGTATAGCTCTCAGTGAAAAAAGTGATTTAGGCGTTGTGTGTGTTGAATTATCTCCTGGAAATGGTATCTGGGGACTGGAACTTGGATTAACTGATACCAAAGGTTTGGAGAACATACTCCTCAGTAAACCAGGTGACATAACTATTGAATTAATTGAAAAGAATTTAGTAAATACTTTCTTTGGTGTGCGTTTATTGCTTTCTTCTTCATTATTCTCACAGGTTCAAATGACCGAAAATTTGAAAAAAGTTGGTTTATTGCTGGATGGCTTAACAAAAATTTCAAAGGTCACCATCTTGGATCTTGGTGTTCCAAGTGAAGAATATCTGAATGAAGTAATTGATAAATGTGATCAAATTATTGTAGTGACAGAGTCCTTTCCTATCTCGGTTGAAAGAACCAAACACATTCTGGCAGAATTATCCAATTATGGTTTTGGGAAACATAAATTAGTGAGCGTGATCTCCGTCAATCGTGTTCGCGCTGATATTCAATTAACTCAGCCACAAATTCAGGAAAAATTAGGTATATTACCCCTGCTTGCAGTCCCTTCCGCGCCTGAACAGGCATATCAGGCAGCCATTCATTTCCAACCATTCATAAAAATACAACCTGAGAGTCTGGCATCACAACAGTTCTATCGCCTGGCAGAGCAATTATTGGTCAATATTAAAAAATGATGTCTGATTTTGAAAGTAAAACTTCATATGCTGCTAATTTAATTGATAAAGCAGATTATATTGTTGTTTTAACAGGAGCAGGAATTTCTACACCTTCAGGAATACCGGATTTTCGCACGAAAAATACCGGTCTTTGGGAAAAAAATGACCCAATGTTGGTCGCTTCGTTGAGTTCATTTTTAAATCAACCAATGATTTTCTTCAATTGGTTAAAACCACTTGTTAAAGATATTTATTTTTCGGATCCAAATGCCGCCCATATATCACTGGCTAGATTAGAAAGAGAAAATAAACTTAAAGCAATCGTTACTCAGAATATTGATAATTTGCATCAAAAAGCTGGTGCAAAAAATGTGATAGAGATACATGGATCAATTTCCGAATTAGTATGTCTTGATTGTAGGATCAAAGTTGCATTTGATGAGCATTTTGTCAACAACTTCATTGACAAGTTTGAAATTCCAAAATGTGAACAATGTCAAAAGTTTTTAAAACCTTCCATTACATTGTTTGAAGAAATGCTTCCAGTTATTGCATGGGATTCTGCCTTCGACCATTTTCAAAAAGCTGATCTGGTAATTGTCATCGGATCGTCCCTTGAGGTTTATCCAGCCAATCAACTACCGGAAATTTCCGTTTCCAACGGTGCAAAATTAATCATTAATACATTCTCAACAACACCAATGGATCAAGAAGCAGATTTGTTACTGCCTTATAATGTTATAGAGGTTTGGCCAAAAATTCTTGAAAAATTGAATGTAAGCTGATTTAGTGCCTACTAATCCGGAGCTCGTTCGAGTTAGACCACGATTAAAGACTTCCTTTTCGACCAAATTGCCTCTCTAATAAGTCAACCGATAAATGTATCATGGTTGGCCGCCCATGGGGGCAAGTTCTGGGAGCATCACATTGTTCCAGGTTTTCTAGAAGCGTTCGTTGTTCTTCTTTAGATAAAACCTGACCACCCTTAACAGCGGCTCGCTTACAGATCCTGGCAGCAATAATGGTTTCCACCATCCCACCTAATGGCTTTTCGTCATCCTCAAAATCCTCCACTACAACCTGAATCGCATCTTGCGGATTGATTCCAATCAATAATGCCGGGATTGCCCGAACCTGAAATGTGTTTGGTCCAAACTCACTAACTTCAAAACCTAATTTATCCAATATTTCTAATTTTTCTTGTAACAATACAGCCTGATGTAAGGGTAGCTGTACGATCTCTGGTGATAATAATGGTTGTGATGGAACCACATCGCTTATTTGGGCCATCATTTTTTCGAATAGAATGCGTTCATGTGCTGCATGCTGATCAATCAGATAAAGCCCATCCGGTCCTTCTGCAATAATATAAGTTGCCCCAATTTGCCCTATATGCCGTAACAATGGCAAATGTATTGGCTTTTCAAAATCATCTTCTTTATTATCATGATCAATTACACCTTGTGATGAACGTGAAAATATTGGCTGATCGTCTGTGTTGGTTAACATCGTTGCCGGCGACCATTGTGTTTCAATATCACTGGTAACTTTAGAATCACTTTTCCAAAAAGATTGAGAAATTTCTGGCACTGGCGAATATGCTAACAATGCTCTTCTCGCAGCTCGTTGTACCATACTGAAAACCAGATCAGGTTTTGAAAATCTCACTTCAGCCTTGGTTGGATGAACATTTACATCCACAAAATCAGCTGGAAAATCAATAAACAACACAGATATTGGATATCGACCTACCATGATCAAGGTGTGATATGCCTTTAATAATGCTGAATTCAAAGCGACGTCCTGGATCCAGCGACCATTTACAAAAAAAGTTATTTCTCTCCTATTCGATCTCGTAATCGCGATGGGACTGATGAACCCGTTAATGTGATATGGATGATCCTCGAACTTTACCTCCAGCATTTGCCTGGCAATTTCGATGCCATAGATTTGTGTCAGGATCTCTCGTCTATCACCATTTCCACTCGATTGAAGAATTAATTGCCTTTCATTGTATAAATGAAATCGAATATTCGGATACGCGAGCGCTAATTTTGTTATGAGGGAACTAATTTTTTGTTTTTCAGTAATATCCGATTTTAGAAATTTTAACCGTGCCGGGACATTGTAGAATAAATTTCGAACAATGACAGAAGTGCCATCAGGACCACCATAATGACTTACATGAAATTCTTTTCCGTCTGTATTTTCAATCTTTCCACCAAGTTCTTCTTCATTTTGTTTTGAAAGCAGAGAGAAATGAGATACAGAAGCAATGGATGCCAATGCTTCACCTCGAAATCCCAGAGTCTGGATCTTAAATAAATCACTGGCTCTTTGCAACTTGCTGGTAGCGTGACGAGCAACAGCCAATTCTAACTCTTCAAAAGGTATGCCATTCCCATTATCTGAAACCTCAATTAACTTTTTTCCAGCTTCACTGATACGCACTATTATCTCGCTGGCCCCAGCATCAATTGCATTTTCAACCAATTCCTTCACAACAGAACCAGGTCTCTCGATCACTTCCCCCGCTGCAATTTGTGAAGCAACTTCATCTGTTAATATTTTAATTTTTCCCATAATTTAATCTCTTTGATCAAGTTATTTTACATCTGATAGATGAAAGCGTCCATTTCGAGTAAAATGAAAAAGTATGGCTGTAGATTTGCTGATTTTTGATTTGGACGATACTTTATACCCGAGTTCATCCGGTATCTGGTCTTTGATTCGTGAAAGAATCGATATATTCATGATTTCCAAATTAGGATACACGCATGAAAACGTTCATTCCGCGCGTGAAAATTTTTTTCGAGAATTTGGAACAACTTTAAGAGGGTTGGAATCCGTGCATCATGTCGATCCTGATGAGTATTTAAAGTTTGTACATGACGTCCCAATCCACGAATACCTACTACCGAATTCGCAATTGATTAGAATGTTGTCCAACATTCAGCAAAATAAAGTAATTTTTACCAATGGTGATAGATGGCACTCGAAACGAGTCACAGATGCATTAATGATTACAAGTCATTTCAATGAAATTATCGATATTTTGGATGTGAGTCCTTTCTGTAAACCAATGATTGAATCTTTTCAAATTGCGCTGAAAAAACTAAATGTCTTAAATGTTCAAAATATTTTATTTCTTGATGATAATATTCGGAACATACAAATGGCAGAGAAACTTGGCATGCAAACAGTTTGGGTGACTGAAAACAATCATTTTCAAAATTATGAAGGAAAACAGATCAAAAAAATAGAGGATTTACTAAATATCTATCCAGAAATAACCTCAGGTCAGGTGGTCTGAATGAACTTATCTGCTTATAAAGAGCTTTTTCTCATCTTTTTCATCGTACTGGTTTTAGCCACAAATGTGTGGTTATTTTCATCTTTCAAGAAAAATAAATCAGAAGGTTCTATTCATATCCTCAAAAAATCAGCTAATACACTACGAGATCCTTTCAAAAAAGAAAATAAGGATTTAGAAGAACTTTCATTACTGGTAAAAAACATTAAAAACGAAACAATTAATAAGGAGAATTTATGAACTCCAGTCCCTGGAAATTTATACTACTGATACTTGCCTTGATCATCATCATATTTGGTTCTTTTTCAGGAGGATTCCTGGTTGGACAGGCATTTCCTTTATTGAATCAAAACAATACCACCGCAACAACGACTACACTCACAAATTCAACATTTTCTACCTCTTCTTCAGAGGAATTGGATATCCTGTTCCAGCCTTTTTGGGAAACCTGGAATTATGTAAATGATCAATATGTAGATCAACCCGTTGATCAAACAATAATGATGCGCGGAGCTATCTCCGGAATGTTGGAATCTCTCGGAGACCCGCATACATCCTATATGGATCCTGAAATGTTTCGCCAACAAAACACACCTCTTCAAGGCGAATATGAAGGTATAGGAGCCTGGGTAGACATAACCGGTGAATATTTAATCATTATCAGCCCAATGCCCAATTCCCCAGCTGAGAAGCAAGGTTTAAAATCTGGTGATCAGATCATCGCGATTGATGGTGAAGATATGACAGGCATAGAAGGCAATTTGGTTCTCAGAAGAATTCTGGGTAAAGCAGGGACGGAAGTAACTTTATCTATTTTTCGACCTACTACCAATGAAACGATTGAAGTGACAATAACCCGTCAAAAAATAACCATACCCAGTGTCACCGGTGAAATGTTGGAAGATGACATTGCATACATCCAATTGATCAATTTTGGAGAAAAAACCCATCAGGATCTCAGAAATATATTGAAAGATCTTCTCAAACAAAAACCTGTTGGACTGATCCTGGATATGAGAAATAATGGTGGTGGTTACCTGAACACTGCCATCGATGTTGCATCTGAATTTGTGAGTCAAAGCCCTATCATGTACGAAGAATTCGGTGATGGTGAACGCATAACCTATAAAGCCAAACCGAACGGACTAGCCACCGAAATACCATTGGTCGTGTTGATCAATGAAGGAACGGCATCAGCATCAGAAATCACAGCTGGTGCCATTCAGGATTATGGACGTGGTGTGTTAGTTGGTAAAACCAGTTATGGGAAAGGTTCAGTCCAGAATTGGGTTACACTGCAGAATGATCAGGGAGCAATTCGAGTGACAATCGCTCGCTGGTTAACTCCCAACGAAAGGCAAATCAATTCATTAGGGCTCGCACCTGATTATGAAATTGAGATAACCGAAGAAGATATTGAAGCTGAGAGAGATACACAATTAGAAAAAGCATTAGAATTGCTCTTAAATGACTGATGGAATGAATTCAAAAAATAATAAGACCACTGTCAGCCCCTCCCATATTGGTGTTGTCCCTCCCATATTGGTGTTTGACAGTTCTTACTGCGGGTATTATAATCAATCTCCGCTGAAAAAATAACTTGGGAGAGTGTTTAATGGAACAAAATGTAACAGCGGAAACAAGCCGCATACCGATTTCCGAAATCAAACAGAAGATGAAATTCACCGGTAAAGTACTAAAAACTACACTGGCCGGTGCTGCCATCGATATAGGTGCGGAAAAACCGGCAATGCTTCATGTTTCCCAGATGGTCTCAAACTCAAATGAACCAATTCTTTCTGTAACGGATGTTTTGAAAGAAGGCGAAGAACTTGATGTTTGGGTAAAACGAGTACGAGATCAACGAATCGAACTCACCATGATTAAACCTTTGGATTTAGAATGGCGAGAAATTAAAACAGGTTTAGCAGTGAAAGGCAATGTTGTCCGCTTAGAGACTTTTGGCGCATTTGTGGAAATTGGCGCAGAACGGCCAGGATTAATTCATATCAGTGAAATGGCACATGGATATGTGCGCACACCTGCTGATGTGATGAAAGAAGGCGATGAAATTGAAGCAGAAATCATTGATTTCAATCGGAAAAAGAAACAAATCAAACTTTCGATCAAAGCCCTAACACCAGAACCTGAAAAAGAAGAAAAAGTTGATCAACAAACCCCTGTATTTTACACAGATGATCAATCTAAACGAGAAAAACCTGTTCGTAAGAAACGAGAAAAGAAAAATCGAAAGAAGGATTCCACAGAATTTTCGTCATTGGAATTTGATCTGGCCAATGGTCAGGCTGAGGAAGAGCCTACAGCCATGGAATTAGCCATCCGGGCTGCGATGGATAAAGCTAACGCAAAAAAACAAGAATCAAAAAAGAAAGTTGCCAAAACTCAATCTGCACAGGATGATTTATTAGCCCGAACTTTGGATCAAAAAACAAATTAATTTTTTTATCTCCCAAGTTTCTGATCGTATAAGGCCACGCTAAAGAGTGGCTTTTTTTTATTAATTTCAATTGGACGTAGGATTAAATGGTAAAATTTTTTATCAAGGTTTTTTTAATAATTGTTTAAATCCTTTTTCCAATTTGTGATTTTTTTTAACTCAATTGAGGGAGATTTAATGAATACCAAATACATTTTTTTTACTGGTGGTGTCGTAAGTTCTGTTGGTAAAGGTGTAACAGCCGCCGCAATTGGTCGTCTCCTCAAAGAACGCGGAATCAAGGTCGGCGTTCAAAAATTGGATCCATATATCAATGTTGACCCAGGTACCATGAGCCCTTATCAACATGGTGAGGTTTTTGTGACCGATGACGGAGCAGAAACCGATCTTGACCTGGGACATTATGAACGCTTTATTGATATTCGTTTGCGCAAAGAATGCAACGTTACCACTGGTCAGGTTTATGCAGAGGTAATTAGTAAAGAAAGACGAGGTGATTATCTGGGGGGTACAATTCAGGTTATTCCGCATATCACAAATGAAATCAAACGTCGCATTTCTTTAGTGGGCAAAACAACTGACGCTGAAATTGTTTTAGTTGAAGTTGGAGGGACAGTCGGGGATATTGAGTCTCAACCATTTCTGGAAACAATCAGGCAATTGCGCAGTGATCTTGGACGTGAAAATACCATGTTTGTGCATGTTACCTGGTTACCAACCATTGGTGCGACAGGTGAAATGAAAACCAAACCCACTCAACACTCGGTAAGAGAATTACGATCAATCGGTATTTCTCCAGATATGATCATTGCCAGATCGGATTATCCAATTCATGATGATTTATGTGAAAAAATAGCCCTATTTTGTGATGTAAGCCGTGAGTCGGTTATTCCGATGGTAACTGCGTCGAATTTGTATCAGGTTCCATTATTGCTAGAAAAAGCAAATGTTGGTGATTTGATTGTCAAACGCCTGGGACTTCAACCCAGTCAGGTTCCTGATTGGACCGAATGGGAAGAAATGATTGAAAAGATATTTAGGGAAAGACAAAAGTTGCGGATTGCATTAGTAGGAAAATATGTTGAATTGCATGACGCCTATATGAGTGTTCGTGAAGCTTTAAATCATGCCGCAGTGAATCAAAATTTGGATTTGGATATTGATTGGATTCACTCCTCAGAATTAGAAAAAGGCAAATCATTTAATCTTCTCTCTGAAGCAGATGGTATCATTGTCCCAGGCGGGTTTGGTAGTAGAGGGGTTGAAGGAAAAATCGCCGCAGCTCGTTTTGCACGAGTCCACAAAAAACCATTTTTAGGTCTTTGCCTGGGAATGCAATTAATGGTTGTCGAATTTGGCAGGTTTATTTTCAATGATGAATCTGTAAATTCATTTGAGTTTGATTGCACAACTCCACACCCAGTCATTGATTTAATGCCTGACCAGCAACACATAACGGATATGGGCGGAACCATGCGATTAGGATTATACCCATGTCACTTACAGCCAGACACGCTTGCCCAGAATGCTTACCAGGCAGAATCTGTCGAAGAAAGACATAGACACCGCTTTGAATTTAATAATCGTTATCGGGATATATTTGAAAAAAATGGTATGGTTTTTTCAGGGTTATCACCCGATGGAAAACTGGTTGAAATAGCAGAGCTTAAGAATCACCCGTTTATGCTTGCGACTCAATTTCATCCGGAATTTCTTTCACGGCCAAACCGTCCCCACCCATTATTTGATAAATTTATACAGGCTGCCAGTGAATATTCCACCAAAAAATAAGAAAAATAATTCTAATTCTTTTCCTATTGAACCTAAAAACGGTTATACTAAAGGATTGAAATTGGAATTTTACATAATCAATTGAATGAGAGGTTAATATGGATACAACAATTGTTTCAATTTATGGTCAGGAAGTACTCGATTCCCGCGGCAACCCAACTGTTGAGGTAGAGGTTGTATTGGCGGATGGCAGTTGGGGCCGAGCTGCTGTCCCCTCTGGCGCATCCACCGGATCACATGAAGCATTAGAACTTCGTGATGGTGATAAAGAAAGATTTGGCGGTAAAGGCGTATTAAAAGCAGTAGAAAATGTCAATTCAGAGATCGCCGATACTTTGATTGATTGGGATGCGACCGAACAACGTGCCATCGATATGGCCTTATTGACATTGGATGGTACAGAAAACAAATCCAAATTAGGTGCGAATGCAATTCTGGGAACTTCATTAGCCGTTGCAAAAGCAGCAGCAAATTCTATGGGATTACCGTTATATCGTTATCTGGGTGGTGTACATGCACACGTATTACCAGTTCCAATGATGAATATCCTGAATGGTGGAGCTCATACAGCCTGGCAATCTACTGATGCTCAGGAATTCATGGTAATGCCTTTAGGAGCACCAAATTTTGCAGAAGGACTTCGTTGGGGTGCAGAAATCTACCATGCTTTGAAAAGTGTTCTTAAATCTCGTGGATATGCCACCCTGGTTGGCGATGAAGGTGGATATGCACCAGCTCTCAAAGCAAACGTTGAAGCTGTTGAAGTAATCCTCGAAGCAATCGAAAAAGCTGGTTACAAAGCCGGAGAACAAATCGCTATCGCCCTGGATCCAGCCGCATCTGAATTTTATGAATCAGAAACCAAAACATACAATCTACGCAAAGAAGGAAAGAAATTATCTTCTGAACAAATGGTTGCCTTTTGGAAAAACTGGGTAGATCAATATCCCATCGTCTCAATTGAAGACGGTTTTGCAGAAGATGATTGGGATGGTTGGAAGATGTTTGTCAGTGAAGTCGGAAATAAAATCCAGATTGTTGGCGATGATTTGTTAGTCACCAATCCGGAAAGAATCCGCAGAGCAATAAAAGAAAATGCTGCAAATAGTGTGTTGATCAAACTTAACCAAATTGGCAGTCTAACTGAAACATTGGAAGCGATTGAAACAACACATCGTGCGGGTTGGACAGCGGTAACTTCCCATCGATCTGGTGAAACTGAGGACTCAACCATTGCTGATTTGGCTGTTGCTATGAACACAGGTCAAATTAAGACCGGTGCACCCGCCAGATCTGATCGTGTCGCAAAATATAATCAACTTCTTCGTATTGAAGCTGAACTCGGTGATACAGCTGAATATGCCGGTTGGGATGCATTACACGTCCGCAATTAAGTACCTATTCTTGAACACTACAAAAAAGCTCCCAGAAGGGGGCTTTTTTGTTGAATCAAGCAGAAAAATTATAATTTAATTGAGATAATTAATCACATATCATCTGCTGGAATTATGGCAAATTATTAATAAACGCATCAACTGCATTCATGAATTCTGC
>PHBY01000014.1 GCA_002840735.1 Chloroflexi bacterium HGW-Chloroflexi-2 | reverse complement strand
ATCTGTGACTGTCAACATAATGGCATCCGGATTGGCGGCTACAGCCTGTTCAATCAGGGAAGCAGTTTTGTCCAGGTCGAACTCATCAGGTGCCAGAATGGTAACGTTAACATTATTATCCATCGCGCTCTGTTCAATACCTGCCTGCACGGTGCACCAGAAGGAATCCCAGGAGCACTCGGCATGTTGCACGGCAATTATGTTTAGCTCACGGTTGGGGTCAAGGGTTTCTGCAGCAGGTTGTTCAGCTGCAGGTTGTTCTGCTGCAGGTTGTTCCGTAGCAGGTTGTTCTGCAACAGGTTGTTCTGCAACAGGTTCGGGAGTGGCTTGCTGGCTACAAGCCGCTAGGAGCATAATAATTACGCTCAATACAACGAATTTCAAACTTTTCTTTTTCACGTTTTCTACTCCTTAGATTTGATTTTAATTTATTATCAAATATCCAACCTCTACCAGTAAAAAAGTTATCTGAAAAATCATTCAGTTACTCCACCTCCTTTCTTGAGGAAAACATAGTAACTGCTATTGCCGGCTTAAATAGTTATTACTGATTACCGCCAATATTAAGATCAACCCAATGGTTGCCTGGAATAACTGAACATCTACTCCAATTAAAATTAAACCCTGCTCGACCATTTGTAACAGGATAATTCCGATTGCTGCTCCAATAATGGTGCCATAACCGCCTTTTAACCAAATGCCGCCGATCACACAGGAAGCAACAGCGATCAATTCCCATCCTTCACCGCGTAATGGATCTACAGAAGGCCGGGAGGCAAATTGAACCAAACCGGCCAACCCAGCCAAAACAGCGGTAAGCACAAAATTTGTAATGATCACCCTGTTCGTACGCACTCCCTGTGCCAGGGCAGCCTCACGATTTCCACCCGTAGCATAAACCCAACTACCATATCGGGTTCGGGTCATTACAATCGACGCGATAATCACAATTATCACGAACCAAATAATCGTCATGCGTGCGCTCCCTGCCGGAGTTCCCAGCTGGTTGATGAAATTAATTTCTCCATTCAATATTTTAAACAAATATGGTTTTTCGCCTGTGAAGCGGGCAAAATCACCACCACCAAGTGCACGGGCAATACCTCGATAGGCCATCATCGTCCCCAGGGTAGCAATAAATGAAGGGATGCGCGCTTTCGTGACAATCAACCCATTAATCAAGCCAAGCAAAGCACTGACAATCAGAGCTAACAACAGGGCTAACAAAACCGACATACCATTTTCTATGGTTAATGCAAATATATACGCCGCAACCGCAAGCGTTGACCCGACGGACAGATCAAATTCCCCCGAAATCATCAGGATCGCCACACCGATTACAAAAATGCCCTTGATACTGGCAATTGACAAAATATTGGTAAGAGAAACAAGCGACAAAAAATTTTCGGCTTTGATCGCAAAGAACAGGAATACGAGCAAAAAACTGATCAAAGCAACAACTTCCGGGAAGTTAGATAGTCGATTACGAAGATGTGCAATAGGTTTCACGAACGATGCTCCTTCCACAGCCCAGTTGAGTCTCGTACTATTAATTCGACCGGCAGTTCGATCGTATAGATTTCATTATTTCCGTTCTGTTCAATTGAGCGAAATAAGATGGAAGCCGCCTGACGACCCATCTCCTTCCGCGAGAACCGTACTGTGGTCAAAGGTGGCACTAAATGAGCTGAACCAGCAGTATCATCGTAACCGACAACCGAGATGTCACCGGGAATTGACAACCCAGCTGCGTAAACAGCATGCATTGCTCCTACAGCCAATACGTCATTGTGGCAAAAAACTGCTGTGGGAGGTTCAGGCAAAGCTAAAAGTTGCTGCGTAGCCTGATATCCTGCATCTTGTGTAACATCACATGTGATTACCAATGCTGGGTCGTACTCTATGCCAGCAACCTGGAGTGCCTGGCGATAGCCAATTAACCGTTCCTCTGCCCTGGCAGCCCCGGGTAGACGTCCCTTGATAAGGCCAATGCGACGGTGTCCCAAATCCAATAAATGTTGAGTAGCTAATTGCCCTCCTTGTACATCAGCGAGAACAACACAGGGTGCATCACAACAATCGTGCTGGAGGAGAACTACCGGGATTCCTGCTTGTTTTAATGGTTTGATCGTTTCGATTGGATCTGAAGAAACAGGTTGGATAATAACACCATCCACCTGCTTAGCCCGAAACATAAGCACAAGCTCTCTTTCACGATCTATGCTATTTCCGCTGTAAACAAACAGCATCAGGTATCCATTGGGGAGACAGACCTCCTGGATAGCCTCAGCTTCCTCCCCGTAGACCGGATTGGTATAGTCTGGTGTGATCAGCCCAATCGTCGAGCTTTGCTGTAACACCAGACCCCTGGCTATTTCATTTGGGTAGTAGCCTAACTCCTCGATGGCTTTTTCTACTTTCTCCCTTGTCGATCGAGCAACCGGCCTGGAACCAGCATTGACCACGTACGACACCACAGCCACTGATACGCCCGCTCGTTCGGCAACGTCCTTGCGTGTAATTCTACTTCTTTTAGCCATAAACTCACCCTGTGCTTTGTAACAAAATACCTGTGGACGATCGAGTTTTTCCTGGCAAGTTGCTGTTTTGGGATGATATAGCGTTAGAGGTATTCCCTCAGCCTTAACAAAACAGAAAATAAGTTCATTATTTCACAAGGTGTAAAAAATTAATACACAATGAAACAACCACACGAAAAATTCCTCCTTAAGTTTTAATTCTACTCGGGTAGATAATGGTAATAAGATAATAGCTTAACGAATTTGCGCTGTCAAGTACTTCCATTCGTGCGACGTTGTTCTGGCAGACACAGCAAACAATTATGTCCCAGGGATGATTAATGCAGATAAATTCCTTGTCTATTATTTCAGCCGAGTCTGCAACGGTTTGGAAACATACACCGGCAGCTGCTGCCTGGAGATTTCTGATAGCGATCCGCCACTGTTTGATGATCCCACCGCCGCTACCTGCAACAAACTTTCCATATCGCTGCGGGATTAGGCCACCCGGCAGCCAGCGCGTCCCGGATGACAATTACATCCAGCCAGCGATGTTGATACCGCTGCAAAGACCGTAGGAGAGATGACTGTATTTGACAATTAGCTGCAAGAAGTTGCTGTTAGTACCAACAGAACTGCGGAAAGGTATCCTATCCTTACCCACAGAAGCCTGGATAATCAGATCTGGCTGTACCAGAGATGAGCCACAGTAAGGGTAAAGCATTTGACCCACTTGCCTGCAATCGATTTCCAATGCTAAAATTATTCTGATCACACGATTAATTCCTCACAAAAAGTCCAATGCTTTACCCATACAACAGCGCACTCCACCTACAAAACAAAAAACACCAGTCTCACAACTGATGTTTCTCTTGTGCCCCCGGAGGGACTCGAACCCCCAACCAACTGATTCGAAGTCAGGCACTCTATCCATTGAGCTACGAGGGCATTTACATCCCGATTATACCGCAATGCCCTATTTCTGGCAATTAATCGAAACTGCGCACATTATCGAGCGCAGTTTCTTTGTACTGTCACGGATAAGGGGATGCTCCGGGACTGAGATATTAAATTAAGGTTACCAATAAGAACCCTTATACCCTTTACCGAAATCCAATTCTCGAAAAAATTACCCCGATGTTGATATGGTCTCAGTATACTTTTATATTAGCCATAATTTTACTCTTTGTCAACTATAATTAATTTTAAACCCATTCTCTCTTCGTTCAATAACCACTTTTTTACTTCTAATCAAATCCTTATTGACTTTTATCTGGATTCATGCATTAATAATAATGTAACATGTTAGTTCCTATTCGTTTCAGGTGTCGCACAACTTTTTTGATTTTTCAACCTCAGTCATTGTATCCAGGGGGGATTTTCTGTGTGTGAGGTGACCAGTCTAAAAAGGTGGGGCAAAACCTGGTTTTATTGTTAAGCTTTCCAATTTATCCACCCAATCACAGATCTCTTTGAAATGTCGGGATACCGTCTATTCAATTGGATCTTCTTTGCCTGTCAGTCATTAAAGGAGGTGAATCGATATTTTTGATCTTTGTCGTGTCAATCTTCTTCAAGATTAGTCTTATGTATATTTTCGGAGGAAAAAATGAAAAAAATTGTTTATTCAATCTTTGCAATCAGTTTGATCCTTGCTTTAACATTGCCGATACCACTGTCCACTGTATCTGCAGCTGATCCTATCACATTCACCATTCTACACACCAACGACTTTCATGGCAATCTCGAGCCCTCAGGTTCAAACCCCGGAGCAGCCCGCGTAGCAGATGTGATTAACGATGTAAGAACTGCGGTTGGTCCCAGTGATGTTTTGGTGATGGACGCAGGTGACATCATGCAGGGCTCACTACTTTCAAACATTCAACAAGGTATTCCAACCATCGATTACTACAAACAAATTGGCTACAATGTTGCCACGTTTGGTAATCACGAGTTTGATTGGGGTCAAGCTGTTCTTGCAAAACGTGCTTCGGAAGCAGCCGATGACTTGCTGCCTGGTTCCACATTTCCGTTTGTGGCAGCCAATATCACCGCCAAAGTAGATGGTTCCTGCGCAGGTTGGGATAAAGCTGTCCTCGTTGGGGAAGACCCATCCGATACGTACACGATCGAACCCTATACAATTATCGATCTGGCTACAGCAGAAGGTTCTGTTCAGGTTGGTGTCATTGGTGTGGGATCTGTTGAAACACCGTACATTACGATTGCTGAAGCTACAGAAGGCTTATGTTTCAAAGATCCAGCGGCCTCCATTATCCACTATTATGATGAGATGAAAACCGCTGGTGCAGATGTGATGGTAGTTCTCAGCCACAATGGTTGGACCGATGGTGGTTATGGGTATGGATTCACCGTTTATGGTGATCAAACCCTGGCAAAAATGCTGAATGATGCTGGAAAACCCGTCAATCTGATCATCGGAGGTCACAGCCATACCGATATTACGGCAGCAGTAGTGGTCGGTTCCACCACCGTGGTGCAGGCACATTATGCCGGAAGAAAAGTCGGTCGGGCAGATATCACTTTCAATCCGGATACCAATGCAGTCAATATCGACTGGATAAAACTGGTAGTATCCACAACTGGAGACAAAGACCCCACCATCGACGCTTTGGTGACAACTTATGCCAACGATCCTGATTATCTGGCGTTAATCAATGAGCCTGTCGGATACGCTCAAACGGATCTATACCGCAACTACAATGGAGATGGAATGATGGGTACCTTCATTCAGGATGCCCTCTATTACCAGCTAAATACAGACAACATTGACGAGAACGATGTCGATTTTGTCTTCAACAATCCTGGTGGCATCCGAGTTGATTGGTGTGATAAAGAAGACCCTGATAATCCTGGCACCTATATCTGGAGTAGTGCATCCGCTGATTGTCAGCCAGGTGTCTGGACACATGATCCGATGATGCTCACTTACGGCATGATGTACCAGATTCTGCCATTTGGCAATGCCACTGTGGTGGGAGAAATGACCGGTGCGCAAGTCATTGACCTCTTCAACCAGAGTGCCACCCTCTTTAAAGGCGCTCTCTCCATAGCTGGTATTCGTCATCAATTCTACCGCTATAGCGATGCCCTGCCTGGACCACAACCCTGGGCATGGGGTGCCTATGACATTGTCTATTATGACAAACTGGTGGCTGAATGGAAAGCTATCGATCCCAACGCCACCTACAAAATCGCCACCAATGAGTTCCTTGCTCCTGCCGGGCAGGATGGCTTCATCCAGTTCAAGTATGTTAAAAATATCACTTACTGGGGGGACATGCTTAACCTCGTAAATGAATGGGTAGCTAATAACCACTCAGATGAGGTGACAGCCTATAAAGGACCGGAAGGGGATGGTCTACTGGATGGACGTGTAACACGTAATGGAACTGATGCTGGTGGCGATGTTATTCCCATTACCATCCTGCATCATAACGACTCTCATGGACGATTGCTTAAGAGTGGCTCTTACCAGGGTTACACCCAACTGGTCACCCTCATCAATCAGGAACGACAACACAATCCCACCCGCACACTACTTGTATCCGCCGGTGATAACATCCAGGGTGATTCCATGATGTACTACTTCAAATCAGCCGGTCTGGGATTCGCGTCCGATGGAACAGTCCTTCCGCCTGCTTTGCAGATCAATCCATTAATCAAAGCCTTCAATGCAGTCGGGTATGATGCCATGACGATTGGTAATCATGAATACAATTTTGGAGCAGAGGTTTTCAGTACACTGGCAGATGCCAACTTCCCATTATTACAGGCAAACATCATCGATGATGGCAGTTATGGCATCGATCAGGTTCCTGTTCTACCATATGTAACCAAGACCGTCGGTGCTGAAGCAGTGCGTGTTGCCATTCTGGGTATCGGCAACCATCGTGTACCCAGTTACGAACTGCCTTCAAATATACCCGGTCTGAGCTTCCCTAATCCAATCGAGACTGCTGCCGATTATGCTCCCATGCTGGCAGAACGCAATGACGTCGTGATTGCCCTCACCCACATTGGCTTCACCACCAATCCGGCCAGCGTTGAAGTGGACGAAAATGTGGATACCTTCCTTGCACAGAGTGTGGATGATATCGATGTGATCATTGGCAGTCACAGTCACACTGACCCATCCAAGGGATTTGGCGACTTCAAATTCTTACCCACCATGTTAGGTTCACCGGATGCCACTCCTGTACTGGTTACCCAGGCGTACCGTTACAACACTTATCTGGGTGAAGTGGTGGTTGGAGTATTGCCGAAATCAGAAACCAAGGGTGCCTATAAGGTAGTATCTCAAGCAGGACGATACATCAGTGTACCGATTGCGACAGATGAAGATCCGGAAATTAAAGCAATTGTGGATCCGTATCAATTATTACTTAACGCCTACAACAACACCGAAATTGGCGAAACCACCATTCCTATTGATGCGTTAAGTGCCTTTACTGAGGAAACCAATGGTGCGAACCTGCAAGCAGATGCCGCTGTCTGGAAGTTGGAGGACGAAGGCATTGATGTTGACTTCCATCTCTCTGGCGCCATGACCAACCGTAAAATTGCTGATACCGCTACCATTGCGACCCCATACATGCTCAAAGTATCGGATATGTTCACTGCCATGCCATATGAAAACTCTCTGGTTGTGATGGAAATGAATGGACCACAACTCAAAGCAGTTCTGGAACGCGCTTACCGTAATTACTATTATTACAAGTATGTTCCCGGATATGGTGGCTATTCCTATTACACCACCTGTATGCTCGATACCAATGCCGACAACAACATTACTTACTGGGATAAATTCCCTGAATTACCAGATGGCAATAATGTGGTTGCACTCACCTTAGATGGTGTCAATATTGATTTCACAGATGCCGATACATACTATCGTGTGTCCTCAGTCAATTACCTGGCTGCGGGAGCCTGTAACTTCAGTGATGCAGGTGAGACCTTGTGGCCATTGGATCAGATCGTTGCTGACACACAATATTATGTCCGCGACGCAGTGATTGAATATGTCTCTCACTTAACCGACACTACCGGCGAACCTATTCACCCCATCATTGAAGGCAGACTGATCTTCAATACCAACATGTTTAAGTTTTATATGCCACTCATCAGTCGTTAGTAAAAGGAGATCTGGTTTGAAAAAATCAGATCATTTCCGAATAGCCGGGGAGTTGCTTCCTCAACTTCCTGGCAAAAAACGGAGCGAAATTCATACTTCGCTCCGTTTGTTAACCTTACTGCAACAGCAACACTGCCCGTGATGCCAGCTCCAATATCGTCCAGGGTATCAGGCTCAACAGCAGCACCGCCAGGGCTGCCACACCAATCACCAAGGATACCCACGGATTGATCTGCAATTTAGGCTCACCCGGCTTCATGAACATGTAGACCACCACCCGCAAATAATAGTAAGCGGAGGCGACGGAGGTCAGCAGGCCGATGATGGCCAGTCCGATGTATCCGGCCTGCACAGCGGTACGGAACAGGTAGAATTTTCCCCAGAAGCCCATGGTCAACGGCACGCCGGCAAACGAGAGCATGAAGACCAGCATGGCGACACCCAGCCAGGGATAATGTTTGCCAATCCCCGCCAGGTCATCCAGCAGAATACCTTTGCCATATTCGCGTTCAATCACTATCACCAACGCCCAGGCGCCGAAGCTGGTCAGTCCATACGCCACCAGGTAAAACAGGGTGGCTGCCACGGTATTACCCACAACCTCGCCATTGCCAAAGGCGACAAATGCCATCAGAATGTAACCGGCATGCGCAATGGCGGAGTAGGCCAGCATACGTTTGATGTTATTCTGTGCCAGCGCCACGATATTTCCAACGATCATGGTTAAGGCTGCCATCACCCACAAAATGGGTGTCAGGTGTTCACTCAAGCTCGGGAATAACACCAGGAAGACGCGCATCAGGGCGGCAAAACCAGCCGCCTTTACCGCCACCGACATGAAAGCGGTCACCGGGGTGGGAGCACCCTGATAAACATCCGGTGTCCACATCTGGAAGGGTACCGCGGCAATCTTGAATCCAAAACCCACCAGCAGAAGTGCGGCACCAATCAGGAACAGCACCGAATTAGCGCTGCCAGCTGTAACAACAGCGGCAATACCGACAAAATCCAGTTGTCCGGTGGCACTGAAGATCAAAGCCGTGCCATACAAAACAAATCCGGAAGCAAAGGCGCCCAGTAAAAAGTACTTCAACGAGGCTTCTTCACTCTCCAGACGAGTACGGGCAAAGCCGGTCAACACATATAAGGGAATGGATAATAATTCCAGCGCCAGGAAGACCATCAACAGGTTATATGCCTGCGACATCAACATCATGCCGGCGATGCTGAACATCATCAGCACGTAAAACTCGCCATGGTTGATGTTCATACGCTGAATATAATCATAAGCCAATGCCACGGCTACCATACCACTCACCAGGAAGAGCACCTGCATGAAGCTGGAAAAGCCATCCAGCACAACCATCTGGTTGAAACCTAAAATGGTGTTGCCACTGCTGGCCAGCACAAAGCCCAGCGCAATGGCCAGTCCAATAGCCGCCAGTAAAGCTGTAATTCCTTTGCGGTGCCGTGGAATCCACAGATCAACCACCAACAAGAGCAAAGCCCAGCCTGCTACGATCATCACGGGGAGTATTGAGTAAATGTCAATCATTCTGGTCATAAGCATGCTCCATTAATGCAGGACTAACGCGGCGGATTGAACCAGCTGAACCAGTTGTTCCACTGCTGGGTTGATCAGATTGAAGAATGGCTGTGGATAAATGCCCAGCCAGAAGATGAGCACCAGCAAAGGCACCATGGTGATGATTTCACGCAAGTTGAGGTCTTTCAGACTTTTATTTTCTTCTTTGGTGATTGGACCCAGGAAGGTCTTCTCAAACATCTTCAGCAAATAAGCAGCTGCCAGAATGACACCCAGCGTTGCGATGCCGGCAAACCAGGGACTGCCTAAAACTTTTGAACCAAACGCACCCAACAGAATGGTGAATTCACCCACGAAACCATTTAAACCCGGTAAACCCATCGAGGATAACACCACCACCAGTGAGATACCGCCAAAAATCGGCATAGCCTTCCAAAGACCGCCGTATTCGCTCATTTCACGTGTATGCCGGCGTTCATAGATCATGCCCACCAGCAAGAACAGGGCACCGGTGCTTATTCCATGGTTGACCATCTGCAAAATGCCGCCAGACAATCCTTCCGGGTTAAGGGCAAAGATACCCAGCATCACGAAGCCCAGATGCGCCACCGAGGAATAAGCCACCAGCTTCTTGATATCTTTCTGGGCAAATGCTACTGCGCCACCATACAGAATCCCGATAATCGCCAGAACAGCCATCACCGGTGCTGCCTGGACGCTTGCCTGTGGGAATAGCGGCAGGTTGAAGCGCAGGAAGCCATAGGCTCCCATCTTGAGCAACACGCCTGCCAGGATGACAGACCCGGCGGTTGGGGCTTCGACATGCGCATCCGGTAACCAGGTATGCAAGGGGAACACCGGCACTTTGATGGCAAAAGCAATTGCAAATGCCAGGAAGAGCAGCAATTGCGATCCGGCGAACAGGCTGCGATTGGCTACCAGTTCGGGTTGCGAGAAGCTGCCCGCCTGCAATCCCAGGTACAGGATTGCCAGCAGCATCAAGACCGAGCCGGCCATGGTGAACAGGAAGAATTTCACGGCCGCATAAATCCGGTTCTTGCCACCCCAAACCCCGATCAGGAAGTACATGGGGATCAGGGTGAATTCCCAGAAGATATAAAACAAAACCAGATCCAGCGCCAGAAAAACGCCTAACATGCCCACTTCCAGTAACAGGAAAAAGATCATAAAACCTTTCACCTGTTCTTCCACTGCTTTCCAGGTGGAAAGGATTGCAATGGGGGTCAGGAAGGTGGTCAATAGCACCATTAAGATGCTTAAGCCATCCACGCCCATCAAAATTTGAATGGGCACTCCCGCCAGTCTGAACCAGGGTATCTGAACCAGTAAATTATCGGCCTTGTTCGGATCGAACAAAAACAATACCCACAACGAAATGGCGAAAGTCACCAATGAAGTACCCAATGCCGTCCAGCGCATTGCGTTCTTCTGTTGTGGGGCCAAAAATACCAGAACCAGCACCCCCACCAGCGGGAAAAAGGTCATCAGCACTAAGGGATTGATCCCAAATTCCATAACCTGTCCTCAAACATTCTTCAAAAATTCAGAAAAAATTACCATCATGGCATTCCCAACTTGCTATATCCGGGTCAATAAATAAACCAAGATCGCAATAATACCGACAAAAATCGAAAGTGCATACGTTCGGGCAAAACCAGTCTGCAATTTTCGCAATGCACCGGCTAATGAAACCGTCAACGAGCCCATTCCGTTCACCAGTCCATCGATCACACCCTGATCCACCGGATAGGCAAAGAAATCCGCCAACTTTTTATACGGACCCAACACAACAGCCTGGTAGAGTTCATCCACCAGGAATTTCTGATTCATCCAGCGGAAGAATACACCAAGTGGCTTAGCTAACGGATCCGCTGCTTTGGCGCTGGCTAATGGTTTGCGGCCATAGACCAGATACGCCAGGAAGATGGCGACCAGCGCCACCGCCAGAGAACCCAGAGCAATCGGGACAATGAACTCGGTCGCATGCGGAATTTCCAGTGTATGCTCCAGCCAGTATTCCAGTGTGTGCACACCCGGGAAGTTCAAACCACCACCCAGCACGGAAAGCAGTGCCAGAATCATGAGCGGTACGGTCACCAACAGGCTACTCTCTTTGGCATGTTTAGCTGCATCGCTTCGGGCATCACCGAAGAAAACCATCAATACCTGTCGTCCCATATAGAATGCAGTCAGGAAGGCAGCAACCACCAGCACCACGAAGATCAGCATATTACCCTGATTAGCAGCCACCAGGATCTCATCCTTCGAGAAGAAACCGGCAAACGGTGCAATGCCTGCCAGCGCCAAAGCGCCAATCAGATATACAATAAATGTGATCGGCATCTTTTTGCGGATGCCACCCATATTGCGCATGTCCTGCGGGTCATCGTGGTGAATACCATCAGTATGGTTACTACCATCAGTATGGTTACTACCATGTCCATGGCTTCCGGCTTCCAATCCATGTTCCATCCCTAAGATCACTGAACCAGCCGAGAGGAACAGCAGCGCCTTGAAGAAGGCATGCGTTGTCAGGTGGAAAATAGCAGCCACTTCAGCGCCTAATCCCACTGCCGCCACCATGAAGCCCAACTGGCTGATGGTGGAATATGCCAGCACCTTTTTGATATCAAATTGACCCAGGGCAATCAGACCGGCGAACAAGGCGGTAATCGCGCCCACCCAGGCCACCACCTGCTGTGCCCCGGGAACAGCCATATACATGACCTGCGTACGCACCATCAAATAAACGCCAGCCGTCACCATCGTTGCGGCATGAATCAAGGCTGACACCGGAGTAGGACCAGCCATCGCGTCCGGCAACCAGACATATAAAGGAATTTGCGCCGATTTACCGGTGACACCCAGCAGCATAAAGAGCGTAATCGCCATTAATACACCAGGCTGTGTTTGTGCCACAGATGGTACCATTTCGAAAACCTGCGCAAAGTTCAGGGTGCCAAAATTCCAGAAGATCAGGAAGATGGCAATTAACAAACCAAAATCGCCGATACGGTTGGTGATAAAGGCTTTCTTGGCAGCCTTGGCATTTCCCAATCCGCCTTCACCTTTTTCAAACCAGAACCCGATTAATAGATAAGAACAAAGCCCTACACCTTCCCAACCCACAAACAACATCAGGAAGTTATCGGCGGAAACCAGGATCATCATGGCTGCCACGAACAAATTCATAAAGATGAAGAAACGACGGAAGCGCTTGGGTTCACCTTGATGGCGCACATCCTCGTGCATGTACCCGATTGAGTAAACGTGGATCAATGTGCTCACACCACTCACCACCAACATCATGGTCACCGAGAGTGTGTCGACGCGGAATACCCAGCTCAGATCAAGATTTCCAACAGAAATCCAGGTAAACAGGGGGATATGCGCTCCTTCATGGTTTTGCAGCAATGCCAGCGCTAACAGCACAGATACAACAAATGAGCCTCCGGCTGCCAGACTGGCAATACTGCCAATCCCCTTCTCACCCAATCGCTTTCCGAACAGCCAGTTCAATAAGATGCCCAATATAGGTAGAAAAACAACCAGGGGCACCAGGGAAAAAGTTGAATTCATTACTGCTTCTTGAAACAACATCGGCATGCTCCTGCTAGCCTTTCAGGCTGCTCATCTGGTCAATATCAATACTGTGCTTCGTCCGGAAAATCGCCACCATCAAAGCCAAACCCACTGCCACCTCAGCTGCAGCCACAGCCATGACGAAGAATACAAAAATCTGTCCGATCAGGATCTGGTAATAGCTGGCATAAGTAACAAACACCAGGTTGGCTGCATTAAACATCAGTTCCAACGACATGAAAATCACCAGGGCGTTGCGACGCAGAATCACACCCAAAACCCCAACGGTGAACATGATGGCGGATAAACCCAAGAAATAACCGAGTGGCATAAAACCTCCCTCTTAATCCTGTTGTTGAGACAGTTTGGTCGTTGATTTTCGTTCAGGTTTGGTCAACATGATCGCCCCAACCGTCGCGGACAATAAAATAAAGGCCACCACTTCAAATGGCAGCAAATACTCTGTGAACATCAGCACACCAATATTCCTGGGGCTGGCAAACTCTGGGCCAATCAGGGGTATCGGGCCGGTAACCTGATTGCGGAAAAAGAAAAACAACACCAATTCCGCAATAAACACGAAAGCCAAACCGATCGCTACGATTCGGTGGCCTTTGATGGGTTCATAACCTGGCAGTTTCTCAGCACCCAGCAGGGTGATCACAAACAGGAACAACACCATGATCGCACCGGCATACACCGTGATCTGCGATAAGGCAATGAAAGGTGCCCCTAAGGCCAGGTAAAGCACAGCCACCGTTGCAAAGTTCAGCACCAGGAACAAGGCCGAGTAGATCGCATTGCGATTGATCAACATGCCTAATGCAGATCCTACGGCCACGATTGCGAGAAAAGCATAAAAAATGGTTCCAATAACTGGCATAAAAACTCCCTCCCTAATCCTGAGGATCCTGCATAACAGGTACAGAACGGGTAAATTCACCGGGTTTGGTTTTCTGTGGTGTGGTTTCCGCATCACCACTAACCGGTTCCAACAGTAACTCTTTGGTATAAATCGAAGAATGGCGATCACCGAACGACATTTCATATTGATCACCCAGCACAATTGCCTCGGTTGGGCAGGAATCTTCACAGAAACCACAGAAAATGCAACGCAACATGTTGATTTCATACGTGGAAGCGTAGCGTTCACCAGGAGAATAGCGTTCTTCGTCGGTGTTCTCTGAAGCTTCCACAAAAATTGCATCCGCCGGGCAAGCAGCCGCGCATAACGCGCAACCAATGCACTTTTCCAACCCGTTTTCATAGCGCTTCAGCGTATGGCGGCCCTTGAAGCGCGTATGTACCGGGCGCCTCTGTTCGGGATATTGTGTCGTCACTGGTTTTTCCAGTGCTATTTTTAACGTGGTAAATAATCCTTTTAACATCGTCCTAATCTCCTAATTTACCAAGACCACAACCACAGCCGTGATAATCACATTAAGTAATGCCAGCGGGAACATGATTTTCCAACCCAATTGCATCAGACGGTCGTAGCGGATACGGGGCCAGGATGCACGTACCCAGATCAACACACCCAGATAAATAACAACTTTCGCCAATAAATAAATCGGACCTAACCAGGGAATCTGATCCACAAAAGGTCCGTCAAAGCCACCAAAGAACAGAGTCGCACCAATCGTGGAAATCGCGATCATTTTAATATATTCTGCCATGAAGAAGAGCGCAAATTTCATACCGGAGTACTCAGCATGGTAACCAGCTGTTAATTCCTGCTCTGCCTCGGGCATATCAAAAGGAGCTCGGTTGATTTCTGCAATACTGGCAAAGAAGTAAATCAGGAAGGCAGCCGGTTGTAAAACAACATACCACAGACTGGACTGCTGGGCTCTTACAATATCCACCATGCTCAACGAACCAGCCAACACCACCGGTCCCATAAAGGCTAACCCCAATGCCAGTTCATAACTGATCATTTGCGCGGTCGCACGTAAGCCACCCAATAAAGCGTACTTGTTATTGGAAGACCAGCCTGCCAATGTGATGCCATATACAGAAATGGAGGTGACTGCCATGATATAAACAACGGCCACATTGACATCCGAAATGAACAAATTCACTTGTCGTCCAAAGATCACCATCGCTTCTCCCCAGGGGATCACTGCCAGAACAATCAGCGCTGGGATCACTGTGATAATGGGAGCCAGAAGGAAGATGAACTTATCAGCATTGGCCGGAATTAATTCTTCTTTGAAAATCAACTTAAGACCATCAGCGGCTGGTTGCAGCAATCCAAATGGACCAGCACGGTTCGGCCCAATCCGCGATTGAATGCGCGCCAAGAAACGGCGTTCGTACACCGTCACATACATAAACCCCACGGTTAAGAAGATAATCAAAATCAGGGATTTTATGATCCATTCCCAAATTAAGGCAGCATCTATCATGAATCAACCTCTGCTTTACGCTTCTGGTTCCGGAACCAGTCGCTGAATTTGAACAAATACCGGTGATGAAATCGGGAAGCCGTTGCTGCGCGCAACCAGTGCCACATCCTGTGGCACATCTGCATCTAATTTCACACCACTGACAATTTCATTCCCTGCCACTTTCACTTTGATCTGATCACCATCCTGTAACTGATATTTCTTAGACAACACAGGATGCATCAACAGAACCTGAGGGGTTAAGCGTTTCGCAAGAATCTGGCTGGGTTGTATTAACTGTCCACGGTCATACAGTGCGGTGACCGGTACTACTTTTATACCAGTAGCAACTTCTTCCTGCGGTTCAACCAGGATCAATGTACCCAGCGACAGTTCCTCACCGCGATCTGCACTGCTGGAAATTTGAATACCGACACCATATTCGTTCTCATAACCGGTGCCTGCATAATAAGAATCAGCCCGGCTGATCAGTGGCCACTGCTCCGCTCGCTCTGCCAGACGGCTGTATGTAATTTCTTGGTATCCTTTAACTTTTTCGTTGATCTTATTCATCACCAACACCGGTGAACGATCTTCGGTTGAAAGCCCCATCAAACGACCTAATTGTGCAGCGATTTGATAATCCGATTTTGGTCCTTCGATATGTGGCAAAACGATATCAAAACGTTGCACCCTGCGTTCGCCAGAAGTATAAGTACCTTCGCGCTCAATCTGTGCCTGCACTGGGAAGACCACATCCGCCATTTTAGCCGTTTCGGTCATAAACATCTCGAAGACGATCACAAAATCCGTTTCTTCCAAAGCCTGCGCCAGGATGGGGTTATCACCAGCCGGATCAGCGGCGGCAATCATCGCCACGTCTGCTTCTCGTAACGTGCCTTTCAGGTTGCGATCGGGATGGAATCCCATATCCCAGGCTCCCTGAATATTGGGTTTGTCCCATACTGCCAGCAAGCCATTGTTGGGTTTGCCATAATAGCCACGTTCAACCAGCAATTTTGCACAGGCTTTCACTAATTGCTCACTGCCATTCAGACCCAAACCATCACTGCCATAAATTACCAGGCCGTTCTCTGCTTCAGAAAACGCTTTGGCAGCCTGTGTAAATTCATCTTTTCCCTTGCCATCCAGCAAAGCATTGATGGTAGCTGCTTCCTGTCCATACTCATACCGCAATACGTGATTTGCAAATTTATCCAGGCGGGTGGGGCGGGCATTAGCAACAATCAGGATCGCGCCGCGCTGGGCTGCCTGTTTCACTCTTAACCACCACAATGGTGCTTCTTCGTGTAAATCACTGGCAACCACCAGAATGGCAGTGCCTTTGCCCATGTCTGAGAAATTTGAACCTTTCCCCAGACCAATCTGAGCTGTCAGATCACCACCAGCCATCTGGCTGTATAGAACAGCTTTCCCGTTCTGCGATTGATTCAATTGATGGAAATTAAACAGGTCTTCATTGGTCAGTCGTCCACCTGCCAGCGTCACCAAACGCACCTGTTCGGCTCTTAATTTATCTTCAACTCGTTGGTAGGCTTCTTCCCAACTGACCGGTACCAGTTTTTCATCTTTGCGTAATAAGGGTTGGGTTAGACGCTCTGCAGCAGCAACATAATGATATCCCAGACGACCCTTGTCACATAGCCAGAGCTCATTCACAAATTCATTCTGGCGTGGCATGGCGCGTTTGATCACGGTCTTGCCACCACTCTTCGCTTCCCGGCGAATATTATAGATCAGATTACATCCTACAGCACAGTGTGCACAGATGGATGGGTCTCTTTCCATTTCCCAGGGTCTGGCAGCAAAGTGAAAATCCACCGTTGTTAACGCACCCACAGGGCAAATATCGGTAGTATTACCGGAGAAGATCGAGTCAAATCCAGGTTCTGAATAGGTGCGAATCTCCAGGGAGCGACCACGTTGGTAAAAATGCAGAACCGGGTCGTCCACCACCTCATGCTGGAAACGCACACATAAACCGCATTGAATACAACGTTCTCGATCCAGTAATATCATTTCACCTAACGGAACATGTTTAGCAAAAAGTTTCTTATCATCATAAATGAAGCGGCTTTTACCTGGACCATGCAACATGGTCAGATCCTGTAAGGCACATTCACCGCCCTTATCACAGATAGGGCAATCTAAAGGATGGGAAGTCAGAATAAACTCCAGAATAGCTTTGCGGCCTTCGTTGGATTTTTCTGTCGTGGTTCGTACTTCCATGCCTTCCACAACCGGAGTCGTACAACCTGTCTCCAGTTTGGGAGCAAAAGATATCTTCGTGGTGCCATCTTCATTTTTTACCAATTCACCCGTTACTCGGTCGCGTTGTGGGTAACCAACTTCCACCAGGCACATACGGCACATGCCAACCGGTTCCATTTTGGGGTGATAACAGAAAACAGGAATATTAATACCCGCTTTTCTGGCAGCATTTACAATCAATGTCCCGGCAGGGACTGTAACGATCTGTTGATCAATTTTCAGTGTTACCATATCAGCCATATGATTAACTCCTCACATGCGTTTCAAAATCTGCGCGAAAACGATCAACCGCCGTTACCACAGCCATGGTTGAAAACTCACCCAACGCACACAGGCATTTGCCTTGCACTTGTAAAGCGACACTGCGTAATAAATCAATATCTTCGCTTCTGGATTCATTCGCCATCATATGTTTTGTCAGGCTATCCATCCAGAATGTCCCTTCACGGCAGGGAGTACACTTACCGCACGATTCATGTTTAAAGAAATTTACGGTCTTACTCACCAGCCAGGCCATATCCACGGTCTCATCCAGGACAATAATCGAAGCTGAACCCAATGGGGCTTTGATACGGTCTAAACAGGTTTCATAAGCCAGAGGTGTTTGTAGACAAAAATCATCCGCAACCACAACATCGGAGGAAGCGCCTGCCGACATCACGGCTTTAATCTTGTTGTCGTTCACAATCCCGCCACCATGCTCAAAGATCAATTCCTGATAGGTGACACCTAACGGCAATTCATAATTACCAGGTTTATTGACACAGCCGGACAGCGAGAAAATCTTAACCCCTGGGCTTTGCTCGGTGCCAAAACTGCGGTACCAATCAGCACCTTTTTGGATGATCAGGGGCAAGTTGGTCAACGTCTCTACATTGTTAATCAAAGTCGGTTTTCCATATAAGCCAACGGCAGCCGGGAAGGGTGGTCGCAAGCGTGGTTGTCCCAATTTGCCTTCCAGCGATTCCAATAGCGCTGTTTCCTCACCGCAGATATAAGCGCCTGCTCCCAGATGAGTGTTGATTTTCAAAGAATAATCCGTTCCCAGGATCTTCTCACCCAGGTATCCAGCGACTTCCAGGTCTTTAATTTTTTCATCCAGGAATGCTGCTAATTGCCAGAACTCTCCACGCAGATATACATACGCCTGGTTCGCCTGCACGGCATAACTGGCAATCATTAATCCTTCCAGGAACTGGAATGGATTGCTTTCCATGATCTCACGATCTTTAAAGGTGCCCGGCTCCGACTCATCCGCATTGGCTACCACATAATGTGGCCAGGAATTATTCGGTAAAAATCCCCATTTAATACCGGTCGGGAAACCTGCCCCACCACGGCCGCGCAACCCGGAGTTCTTGACCTCCAGGGTTACATCAGCAGGTTGCATGCTTTTTACGACTTTTTCAAAAGCCACTAAGCCATCATTGGCTTTATAAACATCCAGTTGATCGATTTCGGGAACATCACGGTGGCGCAAGAGAATATATTTTTCCATCTTATGCCTCCTGCTCTGCTGCAACCTTGTGGCGAATTTCTTCCACAATTTGCATGGTGATTTCCACGTTCTGATCTTCGTAATATTTGATCTCACCATCACCCTGCAACTGGAACATGGGTGCTCGATGGCAGGCTGCCAGACATTTTACTGCTTCGACAGTAAACAATCCATCGGCTGTGGTCTCGCCCTCTTTTACACCCAGTTTTTCACAAATTTGCTCCAGATAACTTTCAGAGCCGCGTAACGCACAGGGTAAATCCGTACAGATCTGAATGCGATAACGACCGGCTGGTTCTGCATGGAACAAAGTATAAAAACCCATGATCGAAGCCACGTCCGTCTCTGATATACCCGTGATTTCAGCAATATTCGACAACGCTTCAGTGGGAACATAACCAGTTTCGCGTTGCGCCAGGAATAGTAAAGGCATCACAGCAGAACGTTTTCCCTCTGCCGGATAACGCGCCAATATTCCCAGGATTTCTTTTTCGTATTTGTTATATAGTTTGTTCACCGATCCGAATCTCCCAGAACAACATCGATTGATCCAATAATACCAATCAAGTCCGCTATGTAATGTTTTCTACTCATAACCGGTATTGCCTGTAAATTTACAAAGGTTGGCGTTACCAGGTGCACCCGGTATGGCTTGGCGGTTCCATCGCTCTCCATATAAACGCCCAGTTCGCCACGCGGGGATTCAGTAGCAGCGTATACATGACCGGCAGGTGGCGTGAAGCCTTCGGTCCATAACTTAAAATGATGGATCAATGCTTCCATACTCACACCAATTTCCGAGCGTGGCGGCGGCACATACTTACGATTGTTACTGCGTACTGGACCATAAGGCATCTTGTTCAACGCTTGCTCAATGATCCGTAATGATTGAGTCATTTCCTCAACGCGCACTCGGTACCGGGCATAAACATCGCCTTCCGGGTGGGTGGGGATATCGAAATCGTACAGATCGTAACCGCTGTAAGGTTGTTTTTTACGCAGGTCATGTGCGACGCCCGACCCGCGAATCACAGGACCGGATAACCCATACTGGAAACAATCTTCTTTCGTTAAAATCCCAATTCCTTTGGTACGATCAAGGAAAATTTCATTTTTCTCTAATAAATCATCGTATTCTTTGATGCGCCTGGGCATGGCTTTCAGAAAATCACGTACCGTAGCTTCAAACTCAACCGGCACATCCCGCCACAGTCCACCCGGGCGAATAAAGGTTGTCATCATACGCTGGCCAGAAACCAGTTCGAAGATATTCAGCACTAATTCACGTTCGCGCATACAATACAAGAACACGGACATAGCACCCAGATCCAATGCTGAGGTACCCAGCCACAATAAATGCGATGAAATGCGCTGCAATTCAGCCAGAATCACACGAATTGCCTGTGCCCGTGGGGGAACATCCAGTTCGGTCAATTTTTCAACCGCCAGACAATACGTCAGGTTGTTTCCCATCGGATTAAGGTAATCCAGGCGATCCGTCATCACCTCTGACTGCTGGTAATTCTTCGATTCCGCATTTTTTTCCACACCAGTATGCAGAAAGCCAATGTCCGGAATGACATTCACAACCACTTCGCCATCCAGTTCCAACAACAGACGTAAAACACCATGCGTGCTGGGGTGCTGAGGTCCCATGTTGAGTAACATGGTTTCGCCAGTCATGGCACGGTCAGAAACCAGATGTCTTAACTCATCTACCGATACTTCTCGAATATCTGTCATTTATTTCTCCCTCAGCCCATTAGTCTTTTGGATGGGGTTTATTGATCATGATTTCATCAAAATTGAAGGTAAACTGCACTTCTTCATATCCCAGTGGATAATCCTTCCGCAATGGATGACCTACCCAATCTTCAGGCATCAACATTCTGCGCAAATCCGGATGTCCGGTGAAGTGAATCCCAAACAGATCATATACTTCACGTTCTTTCCAATTCGCGCTGGTGTAGATCCCCTGCACACTGTCCAGCTTTGGATGATTTCCATCAAGACGCGTACGCACCTGTAAACGCACATTGTGCGGCATTGAATATAACAGGTAAATTACATGAAAACGTGGGGTTTCCTGCGGGTAATAATCCACAGCAGTGACATCCATACAGATATTAAAGTCATGCTGATCTCGTAGTTCCAGCATGAAGGTCTGAATTTTTTCCGGATCAACAAATACGGTGTACTCGCCTCGAAATTCTTCCAATTCAACCTGGTTACGAGCTTGAATCATGGTAATCGTATTTTGAAGATGTTCGCTCATATTACGCCCAATCCTTGATCTTTTCTTTTCTAACCTTTTCATGCAAGGTCAAAACACCATGAATCAGCGCTTCTGGACGTGGTGGACAGCCCGCTATATATACATCCACAGGGACGATCTCATCAACACCCTGTAAAACGGCATAATTGTTGAAAATGCCACCACAAGCAGCACAATCACCCATGGCAATCACCCATTTCGGGGCAGGCATCTGGTCATACAGTTTTCGGACAACTGGCCCCATCTTGCGAGAAACACGTCCTGCAACAATCATCAAATCAGATTGGCGTGGACTGGCACGCATCAATTCCATTCCAAAACGACTCATATCATAATCAGCAGCCTGAGCAGCCATCATCTCGATGGCGCAACAGGCTAAACCAAATAACATCGGCCACATCGCATTGGTCCGTGACCAATTGACTGCTTTTTCCAGGGACGTGGTAACAATCCCCATATTTCCAGCTTTTTGTTCTAATCCCATTCGAGTGCTCCTTTCTTCCATGCATATAAATGCGCTACCTCTAAAATCAGCACAAAAATGATCATAAACACCAATCCTGGCACACCAATCTGGCGGACGACGACTGCCCAGGGCACCAGGAAGACAACCTCAATATCAAACAATATAAACAACACCGCAATCAGGTAATAGCGCACCGATATGCGCCTTTTGGCAGGCCCATACGGCACCATTCCCGATTCATACGGTGAATTCTTCCTTTGTCCAGGTCGCTTGGGACCAAACGTACTTCCCAAAACAACAACAAAGACTCCAATAAATACAGCCAGTAGCAGGATAATCAGCAAGGGGAGAAATTCCATCAACATAGGCAATCCTTACCAAAAAAGTCTAATTTCCGACCGCTCCAGTATAACACACGAACAGTCTGGTGGCAATTTTCACAAACTAAATACAAAATTTTCTCACGTTCGACCGTCATTGATCGCTCAAAAAAAGGGTAGTCGTTCGATTTATTAATACCCAACAAAAAATTTTTAAGACACTAAAAAATTTTTTGTTCGTTGAATACCATAATCTGATTTTACCATTTTGGTTTATTATCTTCCAGATTGTCATCAAGTTTACATTAAAGTTGGCTGAGTTTCAAGCAAAAATTGCGAGGAAATTGTCAGAATTTTGATCTGTTTTATCATGAGAATCATTGACAGTTTACAGGCTTTAATTGTGAATTATTTCAGAAAGCGGTTCATTCGGTAGCTAAAATTTCATAAATCCAGACCCCATTTTGCTGATAAACCACCTCAACATTCGGACAGGCGACCATCGCATTCGGTTGTAAAGACCCTTTCCCAACCCGTAAATACACGTGTGAAAGATTAGCTTCTTTAACCAGGGACCAGAAACCGTCATCACAGGCGTGCACCACAGAAGCCCGTTCCATCCAGTTCACCCATTGTGCTTTTTCTTCTGTTGTTCCATAACCATACAAACCCGGCAAGGCAATCGCAAATCGCCCCGTTTTCGGCAGGATCCAATATCCCCCGTCCAAACCTCTGTATGTCTGGTATTGCCAGATGGTTGTATTGGTCAGAAATCTCGCATCAGTGGGCAGGTTATCATCAATCCAATTGATTGCAGTCCAATCAGCCTGATCAGCTAAAACCGTTACTGGATTGATCACATTTCTGGTTTGCCAGATACCCCAACCCAGCATGCCAATAACGCCTGCCACCAGCACAGCAAAACCTAAGAATAGATGAATACGGCGTTGCAACTCCCCACACAACCACACCCAACCATAAGATAGCATAATGGCTGCAGGGATGAATAACACAATCGCCATGTGATCTGGACGGAAAGGACCAAAGCGCAATCCCCACGGTAATGATATCAAAACCATCATACTCGCCCAAATGGCCATGCCACGGCTTTTCCTCTGCCACCAGACCAAAATCAAGCCCAACAATGCTCCGCCCATGAGGAAATAATTGTGCGTAGGACCCAGCAAATAAAGGATGTATTGATAGGAATTCAGGTTCTCTGCTTTTGGTAGCACTACCTGAACACTCACCTGAGATGCCTGAGCGCTCAACATGCGCAGCAACCACGGCAGGGCAATCAGAATTCCCCCTGCAGCACCCAGCGCCATTGGCCATACGCTCTTGAAGATCCGCTTGCGATCCTCTGGATCTTTACTGCGATACCAGGCAACCCCACGTTCGACCACCAGACTGAACAGGAATAGCCCAAAATAAAACAATGCCAGATAATGAACCAATGCCAACCCAGCCGTCAGAACCAGCAAGCGTGCGGCTCGTTCCTTTGAGAACCCATTCATCAGCAGTTCATACGCTACTGCCATGGCTGGCAACATTACCAATAGCCCGGTCAGCAATGTGTAGCGACCCCAGGTCACGTAATATGCTGGCATTTGAAACGCAAAACCCACCAGTAAAGCCGCCAGAAGTGCGGGAATAGTCTGCCGCCAAATCGATTTGCTCAGACGATAAATCCCAACCACCACCAAACCATTGATCACCTGCCCGAACCATAACACCGCCTGAACCGGTTCCAGCTGGCTGATCCAACTGAACAACGCTGCGATTAAATGAAAGCCATAATGATAAAACAAAGGCACATCCAACTCTGGTGCCAGTGTCTCAGGCAGTCCACCATAATCAATAATCTTCTGGGTGATCAAGACATGATGCACCGAATCCACCCAGGCCGGGAATACCAGGTCCTTTGCCTGATAAAAACGAAAAGCCACTACCAGCAACAACACCAGTCCAATCCCTATTAACCACCGCAGATGAACCCGCTGGAATTGCGCCTGATGTTTTATCAACAAATACAAGGCAATGATCGCCATTATAACAATCAAAGTCACGATTAATCCCCCGGAAAACCGCCAGCCCAGAAAAAAGAAGCTCATAGCCAGAATCGCCATGCTGGAGATGCTCAAGCCAATCATATCCCCCAACCGTTCTGCTATATCACGGCCGTCATTTTTAAAGCATAAGATCCACACCAACCCTGGAAGCGTCAACACCAGAATGGCAGTTGCAGCCAGGAGTAAATGTTCTGAGAAAGGGTAGGATAAGATCATGTGTTGGAAAAAAATCAAATCAATGATCTTGACAGATCTGATTTCTTGTCAGGATAGATATTCGCGTAAATGCCGGCTGCGGGTGGGATGACGCAACTTTCTTAATGCTTTGGCTTCAATCTGGCGGATGCGTTCCCGGGTTACATTGAAATACCGGCTGACTTCTTCCAATGTGTGGTCTTTGCCATCAATCAAACCAAAGCGCAACTCCAACACCTGTCGTTCGCGTTCCGAAAGAGCACCCAGGGCATTTTGCACCTGTTCGCGTAACATCTCACGCGCAGCTGCATCCATCGGCTCGAGTGCATCGTCATCTTCAATAAAATCACCCAGCTGGCTGCTATCCTCATCACCCACCGGGCGTTCCAGGGAAACTGGTTCTTCAGCCGATTGTAAGATCCGTTGTACTTTAGCAGTCGCTGCTGACCAGCGTGCCTGCAGATCAAAATCAATCGGGATATCGAGTTTGCGGCAGTGTTGAATCTCGAGCGTATCCACTTCCGAGAGAAAGCCTGATTCTAATGCCAGTTCTTCATGGCTGGGTTCTCGGCCTAACTTCTGTACCAGGGTGCGTTGTACACGCAAGAGACGCGTGATCGCTTCAAATAAATGCACGGGAATACGGATGGTGCGTGCCTGCTCGGCTATGTAACGGCTGATGGATTGGCGTATCCACCAGGTGGCATACGTACTGAACTTGAATCCACGGGTAGGGTCAAATTTTGCCACTGCCCTTAATAAACCAAGATTGCCCTCCTGAATTAAGTCCAGGAAGGATATGCCACGACCCAGATAGCGTTTGGCAATACTGACCACCAGACGTAAATTAGCACGAATCAGGCTCTGATTGGCTTCTTCTGCCAGCCAGCGTACTTGATCCATCTCCACGGTCAACACATCTTCCGATGGCAGGAATTTATCGAAGGAACTGCGGCGCGGCAATTTTTTCTTTTCCTGCAGGTAACGAATCAATTTGCTGGATGTCTCGATGGGTAATAAATATAAACACAAAAAGCCTTTGAAGGCATGCTGTACCAGACCATCCCAATCCGAATTTTTGCCCCACATACCATTATCCAGATAGGAGCGTAAATATGAAGGTTCATCTGCCTGCCAGGTACGCCGTAAAAGCTGCGATTCAAGCAGAACCAGATCAATATCTGGTCCTTCACCCTTTGCATAACTATCCACATCCCCCATCAAAGCCTTCCAGGATTCATATAAATTATCAACCACTGTGACGTAAATAGCAGTATAGTAACCGGTTGCCCCTTTTTCTACATCCACATGGGTCAGAATCTGATCCAGCAAACGTTCTGCTTCGATGCGAGCCGCCAGGCGAAATTCACTGTCTGCATCCAGCAAATCGATGCGACCGATCTCCTTTAAATACAATCGTACCGGATCTTCGGATAAATCTCCTGAGATAGCCGCTTCCAGAATTTCGATGGGATCGTCAATAACCTCTTCGTCCTCATCCGAATTGGATTCAGCTTCAATGGTATCGTCTTCCTTCCATTCTTCACCATCCTCATTTTCAGATGAAAGTGATTCTTTCTTTTTATTACGCCCACGGGTTGGTTTACGCGGTTTAGGTTGTACTATTTTCTCAACAACCGGTTGATCGTCGATTGGGTCATCCATACGATCATCCAATGGACCATCATTTTCCAAATCATGATCAGATGTATTTAATTTTTCCGGCGTTTTCTTTTTGGGCATAGGATATTTATACCATAATTTATTTTTAATCAAGTTGAATCAGACGCCCCAATGCCAGGTCAAGACGTGACCTCATCAGCGTATAATGGAGCATATTATCCTGATAAGGATTGATGCCAGTTTCACCTGCTTCCTGCATTTCTTCCATCAAAAAACGCATCTGCTGTATTCCATCATTCACCCTTACCAGTCGTAATTTCATTAAGGTTCGGATCAAATCTTCCTGCAATTTCTGGGCGTTCTTGTTTTCAAGCCTTGGGTCATTTTGCAACTCATCTACCAGCGATGTTAATTCTTCAGGAATATGTTCTGTGAGATAAGCCTGAGGTTCCTGACGATCCTGCTCCAGAGATTGCATGATCAAACGAGCCAGGATTTGAAAATCGACGTATTCAAAATCGGTCACATCCATGCGGTTCAAACCATTCTTTTGTAAAGCCCGATCCAGTACATGCAGCCACTCCGGATCCTGCAAGAGCAGTCGCAGACAATGTTTTTCCAGTGATCTTGACAATAGTTCGTTGGTTTTTGTCACTGGGATTGCTTCAACTTCCACAGCTTGTTGTTCTTTGGGTCTGCGACGAACGGTCGAAGTAGTACGCGTAGAGGAACCATCCCCAACCAAAGCGCGTTCATCCACCTTCAGCAAGCGTGCCAGGCGTTGTCGATATGCATCCCGTTCCACAGCATTGGGAATATCCTCAATTAACGGCAGCACTCGGGTGGAAATTTCCCGTTTCACCTTGGGATCATCCAGGTCTTTCTGGCCGGCGAGGGTCTCCATCACATGCAGCACAATAGGTTTGGCAGATTCCACAATCTTGCGCCACTCTTCCGGGTCACGCAGGACAATCTCATCCGGGTCCATCCCTTCCGGAATGGTGGTAACACGCACATCCGCTTCCAGACGCGCTTCATAGCGCAGCAAACCACGTGGATTAAAGCTGATCTCTTCGCTGTGATCCAATGCCTGCCGGGCAACTTCCAGCCCCCGAAGTGTGGCTTTCTCACCGGCAGCATCGGCATCCAGGGCCAGAACAATCCGGCGGGTAAAGCGTTTCAACAGGCGCATCTGATCTTCCGTCAAAGCAGTTCCCATGGGGGAGACCGTATTCAGGAAACCTGCCTGATAGGGAACGATCACATCCATATATCCTTCGACAATCACCACCTGATCTTCGGCGCGGATGGCTTTTCGAGCCAGGTTCAAGCCATATAACAGACGACCTTTGTCAAATAAAGGTGTTTGCGGGGAGTTCAGGTATTTAGGTACATCATCCGGATCAAGTATACGTGCTCCAAATCCAGACATCCTGCCACCCATGTCGCGGATCGCAAACATCAATCGGTTGCGGAAGCGGTCATAGACCCCGCCCCCTTCGCGTTGAGTCACCAGTCCGGATTCTATCAAGTCCAGTTCAGAGTAACCCTTGCCAAAAAAATATTGGTGGGTAATATCCCACGAAGCTGGTGCAAATCCCAATCCAAAGGTTTCGATGGTCTCGCGGGTAACTCCCCGTTGCAAAAGATAATTCAGGGCATATTTCCCCTCAGGTGCTTGCAACAATTGATGCTGATAAAACGTTACCGCTTCTTCCAGCAGTTGGCGGTAGTGGTCGTATTGTTCGTCCTGTTCTTTTTGTTCTTCGGTTTGGGGTTGTAGTTCCACGCCAGCTTTTTCAGCCAGATAGCGCAGGGTTTCTGCAAAATCCCAGCCTTCTTTTTTCATGACATACTTGAAGATATCGCCACCCTCATTGCATTGACCGAAACAACGCCAGGTGCCTGAATCAGGGAAGACAACAAAAGCAGGCGTGCGCTTGTTATCATGGAACGGGCAAAAGCCCAGATAATTTTTCCCAGAGCGTCGTAGCTTTACAGAATCGGAGACCAGATCGAGTATGTCTATCCGATTCTTAATCTCATCAACAGTTGTCATCCTCGCCTCGGTTTGATTCTATATCAGAAAGCAGATTCCTGCCCAATCATAATCATGATTTTTTTTAAAATTATTGGCAACCGAGCTAGAAACCTTCCAGAAGCGAAAAATCCGCCACTCCCTGTGCCAGCAAGGCAATACCCTGCAGCATTCCCAGCCGATTTTCCCGCACGGCCTGATCTTCGGCCATCACCAATACTTCATCGAAGAATTGATTGATCACCGGCATTAAAGGCATAAATATATGGAAGAAATCAGCCATGGAACCCGGCCTGCGTTCAAAATTGGAAACCGAAACGAGACCTGCATACAGTTCCCGTTCTGAGTCTTCTTTTAAAAGTGTAGGGCTTACCTGGTATACAGTTTTTAGATCGCGGGTAATGCGCACACAGCGCGAGTAGGTTGGTAAAATCTTTTCCCAATCGCTGCGTTTGATCCAATCCAATAAAGTCTTAATGGCACGCACAGCCGCCGCTGGGTTATGTCCTTGCGCAACCAGCACCGCTGCGACAACATCATAGCGGTAGCCCTGTTCTAACAAACTACTCTGCAAGCGGCCATTGATGAATTCCAGGCAGGCATTCATGTCTTCAGGTTTCATTTCCAGTGGCAAAACGGATGCCGCCAGATTGATCCCTTCCCGAAGGTCAAAATCCAGATCCCAGGCAATCAACATTTGCACCAATCCCAAAGCAGCACGTCGTTGAGCAAAGGGATCTTTGGTACCACTGGGTGCCAATCCCGCAGCGAATAAGCCAGCCAGCGTATCCAGCCGATCGGCCAGACTCAGCACCATACCGGGACGTGTACCTGGCATCTGGTCACCGGTAAAGCGTGGCAGGTAATGCTCATAAATCGCTTTGGCAACCTCTTCCGACTCGCCAGATTTTACGGCATAGTAACGTCCCATCACACCCTGCAAGGATGTCATTTCAATCACCATATGGGTCATCAAATCGGCTTTGCACAGATGCGCAGCACGACGAGTAACCCGTGACTCGATCTCTGTTAGATTAAAGAATTTGATCAGATTGGGAAGAACTTTTTCAATTCTTTCGGTCTTGTCCAGCATGGTGCCCAATTTGAATTGGAAGGTTAATCCGGAAAGCGATTGACGTATTTCTGCCAGACTACTCTTCAAATCTTCTTTGATGAAGAAAGCTGCATCCGAAAAACGGGCCCGCACAACCTGTTCGTTTCCATCCACAACCTGATCGAGGTTTTGTTGATCGCCATTACGCACGCCAATAAAGAATTTCATCAGGTTGCTGTTCAGATCAAAAACGGGGAAGTAGCGTTGATGTTTCTTCATCACCGAAATCAACACTTCAGGTGGTAATGCCAGATATTCTTCTTCAAAACTGCCTACAAACGCGGTCGGAGATTCCACCATCATGGTGACTTCATCCAGCAATTCTTCATCCAGCTTGTTCTCGGCACCACCCAATTCCCTGATTTTTGTTTTTACCTGTTGCTCGATTTCTGTTCTTCTTTTAACGGGGTCAATCAGGATGTTCTGTTTCTCCAACACCTTGAAATATTCGTTTGGATTTTCGATGGAAACAATTTCCGGTTCCAGAAAACGTAACCCTCTCGTTTGCAGACTGCTGGTGAGACCGGCGTATTGGAATGGGATCAGCTGGTTTCCCAACATGGCCAACAGCCAGCGAATCGGGCGGGAAAAAGCCACATTGGATTCATTCCAGCGCATGGATTTATCAAATTTCAATTTGGCAATCTCAGTGGGGAGTACTTCCGCCAATACCTGAATAGCTGCACGGCCTGTTTGTTGTACCTGAACCGTGACATAGCGCCCACCATCGATCTCAGAAATCTTCAGCTCTGAGACATCCACACCTTTTCCACGCGCAAAACCTTCGGCGGCTTTGGTTGGTATTCCATCAGGGGTAAACGCACGATCAGCCGGTGGACCTTTGACAACCTGCACGAGATCAGCCTGTCTTAACCCCAGTCCATCCACCGAGACAACCAGACGACGGGGTGTACCCAACACCTGTACATCAGCATATGCTAAGCGCAATTCATCCAGCATGGTGGGTATTCGTTCGTTGAGCTGGTTAAGAGCAGATTTGAGGTCGCCTACCGGTAATTCTTCACAGCCAATTTCAAACAGGAAGGGCGCAGTGCCTGAGAGTTGATCAACATCCACAATGATGGCTTGTGTTTGCGCATCTGACTTCTTCGGTTCAGCAATTGTTGCCTTCCATGGGAACCCCATATCTTCGCGTTGTTTGTAATAAGCTTCTGCCACCTTGCGCGATATTTCGCGCATGCGCGAGAATAAAGCCTGGCGTTCAGTGACACCTACCGCGCCACGCGTATCCAGTACATTAAATGTATGCGAGCATTTCAGAACACTATCATGGGCAGGTAAAACCAATCCGTGGCTCAGTGCTTCGTTTGCTTCGGCTTCAAACAAATCAAACATCTGACGCAAACGAGTGACATCCGCCACTTCAAAATAATATTTACTGTGTTCCTGTTCCCCTTTAAGATGCACATCTCCATAGGTGCGATCAGGGCTCCATTGAATATCTTTAAAGTTATTGACTTTCTGCAATGCCATGGCGATTCGTTCCAGACCGTAGGTGATTTCTACCGAGACGGGTTCCATGGGCATGCCCCCCGCCTGTTGGAAATAGGTAAACTGGGTGATTTCCTGACCATCCAGCCAGACTTCCCAACCCAGACCCCACGCGCCTAATGCCGGGGATTCCCAGTTATCTTCCACAAAGCGGATATCGTGTTCAGCCGGATTGACTCCCAAAGCCTGTAATGATTTCAAATAAATTTCCTGTGGGTTGCCCGGATCAGGCTTCAGGATGACCTGGAATTGGGTGTGCATCTGTAAACGATTGGGGTTCTCTCCATAACGGCCGTCATCCGGACGAACAGATGGTTCCACATAAGCCACATGCCAGGGTTCCGGGCCCAATACGCGCAGTGAGGTAGCTGGATTCATGGTACCGGCACCTACCTGGGTGTAGTAAGGTTGCCAGATTAAACAACCCTGGTCATTCCAGAATTGTTGTAATTTCAAGATGATGGATTGAAAATCCAGGCTCATACTCCTCCAAACGAAAATGTTGTGCAAAACATCGCAGTTAAATCATTAAATCGTGTAGCAATTATACCAATCAATCAGCCTGCAATGGATTTTTTTTGTCGCATCCCTTAGTTTAGTGGATTCTAATTTGAGTGTTCCTGTTTTCGACAATAAAATGGGCCAATTTTGATCAGGATTGGCAGTTAAGATCAAAAAACCAGGACTGAATTTTACCCACCGACCTGTCCGGCAGCGAGCAGAAGCGCGTGGTCAGTAGATGTGCTCTGGAGAGTGGGTTCATCTGCCAGAAGTGCGCTGCACCTTTCCCTAATCCAGCTCTATTGTTTACAAGGTGCAACGCAGATGGATTCTGGATTTCCGATCATTAATTTCCGATTGATGTAGACTCTTTATCCCTAAGTGCATCGCACCGTGCCGTCGTCAATCTCCCGTCCGCACTGAAGAAGTGCAATGCACTTATAACATTTCAATTAATTTTCCAGTATTCTGACCACTCAATCAGCCGTGTCCTTCCGAATCTGCTGCAGAAAAACCTGAGAATTAATCGCTCGCTCTAAAAGATACGTCAGGTACCACTGCATGATTCTCTCCACTTCCTGCATCACACCTTCCCCCGGTGTGGCAGCCAGCGCTTCCTTATAAGTGCTGCGTTGAAAATGGCGTAGATATTTCAGGGATGCCATGCTGATTTTTCGCACATCCTCATATTTATGCCCACACCTTGGGCAGATCACCCCACCCACCAATGCGGAAAAATATTGATCTTCGGCTTTGATCTCTTCCTGACAGCCGATGCATTGAAATAACTGTGGTCGATAACCCAATATGTCCAGTAAACGCATTTCATAATATCGCAGCACTACAAAAACCGGGTCACCTGTACTTAACCGCTCGAGTGTCTCCACTGCCAATCGGTACAATGGAGCATTGATCCCATCTTCGTAGGTGAATTTATCCAGCAATTCAATCACATAGGAAGCAACGCCCATCAGCTGCAGATCATCCCGGATGGGTAAAAACGCATTGATGGTTTCAGCCTGCGTGACGATCCATAGATCCCGCCCCTGAGCCAGTTGCAGTGTGGAACGCATGAAGGGTTCCAGATGCCCGGCTTTGCGGGATGTGGTCTTGCGTGCCCCTTTAGCGACGATCCTTAATTTTCCATGCTCACGTGTAAAAATGGTTAACAGTCGATCGGCTTCTCCCCAGCGTTGGTGGCGCAAAATCAATGCATCCACCCGGCGACTGCGTTCACGCGATGCCATCATTTTCCTTTATAGTGACGGTAGATCTTTGGGCGTGAATGCGCCGGGCAGTAAGCCGGATACGGTTGTTTCCTGGCTGATCTTCCCCTCACCATCAGCGATTAGAACAATTGTTTCCAGACCAAATTCTGCCATCACCTGCCGGCATCCACCACATGGGCTACCCGCATTATCGGTCACCACCGCGATGGCCACAAAATCCCGTTCTCCCTCTGAGACTGCTTTAAATATAGCCACGCGTTCGGCGCACATTGTGGTCGGGAATGCGACACTTTCCACATTGATGCCATCATAAATTTTTCCAGAAGTGGTTAAGATAGCCGCACCAACCGGATAATGGGAATAAGGAACATACGCCCAGTGCCGGACTGCCATCGCTGCCTGAATTAATGTTTCTTTTTGTTCTTCATTAATTTGCATCGCTTTGCTCCGTTTCCGGCGTATGACCTACCCGTTTAGCCAGAACCTTGCGGATTCTTCTGCCACTGACCTGTGAGACGGTCAACAGCCAGCCATCCACTTTGATCTGCTCGCCACCCACGGGCACACGGCCGATCTGACCATAAATATATCCCCCCAGTGTATCCGCCATATCTTCGGTCAGATCAACACCCAGAATATCATAGACATCATCCAGATCGATGCGTCCGGAGAAGACAACCTCATCCTCAGACATTTGCTGAAATTCAAGTTCTTCCGCCTGATCATACTCATCACGGATTTCACCTACGATTTCCTCGACAATATCTTCCAACGTCACCAGACCCGCCGTCCCGCCATACTCATCCACCACGACCGCCATATGAACGCCCTGCGCCTGCATTTCGCGCAGCAATTCATCCACGTTCTTCGACTCAGGAATGAAATAGGCTTTTCTTAAGAAAGGTCGTACTTCTGTTTTTTCCTTTTCAGTCAGGTCAGTGCGTAACAAATCTTTGGCATACAGAAGACCGATAATTTCATCGATCGTTTCTTCATAAACGGGAACACGTGAATGCCCCGATTTTGTAAAGACATCAATCGCTTCCTGAACGGTCGCACTTACTTCCAATCCGGTAATATCGATGCGCGGTACCATAATTTCCCGGCAGAGTGTTTCACCAAACTGAAAGATCGAGTAGATCATCTCGCGTTCATCTTTTTCCAATCCACTATCACCCTGATCGGTATTCACCCAGGTTCGTATTTCTTCTTCTGTCACAGGTCCCAAACGTTGTTGCAAATTCTCGGAAGAACCCAATACCGCCATCATCAAAGCTGCCGCCGGAGAAAACACAAAGCGCATTGCATCGCCCAGCCACGCAATCCGAATGGCCCATTTTTCAGGAGCATGCAGCACCAGGCCTTCCAGCGCAAATTCCACCAACAAGATGAGGAATGCGGCCAGAATTACCATCACAAACACCAACCAGATTGCCATTTGTGGGATTAAGCTGATGAAAATAAAGTAGATAAATGCACTGATGATAAAGTGCATCAGGATCATACTGATTCGTAAGGAAACACGTAAACGTTTCTTATCCAGCACGGATAATGCCAGTTCAACCCCTTTCGGATCAATCTCACGCATGCCTATCAATTGCATCGGGCGGCTATTGAGTAAACTGGATCTGACAATAGAAAATAACAGATCCAATCCCAGAATAACAAAAAATACAATCCACAGATAATTATTCACTTGCTTTTGACTTCCTTATCGGTTTTGCAGGCACGCCTACTACCACTTCTCCGGCTGCTACATCGTGTGTCACCACAGCGCCTGCGCCTGTTTTGGCATCTTCTTCAATCGTGAGGGGTGCTACCAACATCGTATCACTGCCAATAAACACCCTGTCACCAATGATAGTCGGATGCTTCTTTTCTCCATCATAATTACAGGTGATCGTTCCGGCGCCGATATTGACATCTTTGCCAATGGTCGCATTTCCAATGTATGAAAAATGTCCCATTTTCGTCCCGGCACCCAGATAAGAATCCTTCACCTCACCAAAATTGCCCATGTGCACACCGGGACCCAGATGCGCCCCTTTGCGCAGTCGGGCGAAAGGCCCCATATCGACGCCATCTTCCACAATCGCCTTGTCCATCACCGCTGCCAGGATCACACAGCGATTACCCACCTGGCAATCGGTGATGATCGTATTGGGACCAATCACGCAGTTCTCACCAATGACGGTATCACCCCGTAAAAACGTGTTGGGTTGCAGGATGGTATCCATGCCAATCCTGACACTTGATTCCACATACGTGCTGGCAGGGTCAATCACGGTCACGCCTTCCAGCATCAAATTTTCCAATATTCGTTGGCGCATCACGCTTTCTGCTTCCGCCAGATGCACACGGGTATTAATTCCCAATGCTTCCTGATTGTCGGTTACCGTCAATGCATCCACCCGTAAACCATCCTGAACGGCAATGCCAATCACATCCGTCAGATAATATTCCCCTTTTGGGGAAAGAGGTAAGCGTTTCAGCGCCTGCCAGAGCCATTTTGCATCAAAACAATACGCTCCGACATTCAATTCCTGGATGGAAAGCTGTTCCGGGGTGCATTCGACTTCTTCTACAATTGCGACCACGGACCCATCCATCCCCCGCATGATGCGGCCAAACCCTTTGGGGTCTTCCGAAATCATGGTGACCATTGACAGAGGTCCGCTGTTTTTCGCCTGCGTTTGCAATAATTTTTGAAGCGTATCTTCGGTTAATAATGGCATATCACCATAGGTCACCAAAATCGTGTCATAATCCTCTGAAATGGCAGGTAAAGCGGATTGAACCGCATGCCCTGTCCCTAATTGTTCCTGCTGGAGAGCATATATCACACGTTCTCCCAGATAATTTTGCACTTCTTCAGCGCCATGCCCAACGACCAGCACTGTTTTTTCTGCACCACTCATTTTGGCGGCATTGATGGCATAGTGAATCATCGGTCTCCCGCAAACCTGGTGCAAAACCTTGGGAAGACTGGATTTCATGCGCGTGCCTCTACCGGCCGCCAGGACGATCGATGCTAATTTCATTCCCCATGTCTCCTATGATTGATATTGAATGGAAATCCCCCCATAAAGCACCAGGGCTTTAAATCAAAAGAGCCTCGTATCATATGCAGGCATGAGATAGAAAGCTCACCTGAGTTGAGGATGGTACTTTTAGGTTTTTTTCTTTTAGAGCGCATTGCTTTCTTTCAAAAAAAATAGGCTGGGGCGCCCGGGCTCGAACCAGGATCCACAGATCCAAAGTCTGGTGTGCTGCCATTGCACCACGCCCCAGTGCTCTCAAGCAAGGAACGATTCTAACACAAGTTTAATGATTCTACCAGAAAAACTATTCATCTTCATCATTCTCAGGTGCCAGTCCCAGTTTGGCAGCCTGATCAAATGTCAGGATCTCAGGATTATCCAGGTCATACGCCCTGGCAATATCGGCTTCATCCCAGAACTTATCCACTCCGGGCATCTCCGTTTTTGTTTCCAATAAAGCTTTGAAAACATCATCATCTTCTTCACCGTTTATTTCATGAATGAAATCAAGGTTTTCTTCGACGGGCATACCCATGTTCTGGTCAAAAGGCAGCACACCCATACGGTTCAATATTTGCATGATTTCACCCTGATATTCCAGCATGCTATCGACCACCAATGGAATGCGTTGCATGCCCCTGCCCGTAGCAACACGTAGAACCAGCGCATAATCACCCACAGGCGACATAAACAGATTGTAATCCTTGATGCCGAAGCTCAGAACAGCCTGGTATGAATGCTTGCCTTCGATATTTTGCATGAATGTATCAGATGCCGACATGATGGGCATGATCAATGGTGCCCAGCGCGATTCGAAATCAGCGAGCGTGCTCTCACCGGATTGGGCTACCAACCGGCCAAATTCACTTAACAACCAGACATGACTGGCATTTACTTCTTTTCGTAATGAAGCCAAAGAGTCCGCCAGGCTTTTTTCATAACCCTCATCATTCAATAATTCAAATTCAGGCATGATAGGAATACCTGTCTTATCCCCAGAAGAGGTCAAATCCAGTATCAAGCTAATTGTATTCAGAAATAATGGCATTTCAATCGGTTTTCGTAGAAAAACATTCGCGCCAGCGTCACGCGCTTTCTCTTCAATGTCCCGGTCAGTAATCCCGGATATCATGACAATTTTTACGTTTGGATGCCGGTCACGGATTTTTCTTAACAATTCCAAACCGGAAATACCGGGCAGGCGAATATCCGTGATGATCAAATCCAGTTTTTCTCTTGATATTTCCAGCATTGCTTCTTCCGCAGAAGGGGTGACCATCACATCAATGTCAGGATCAAGTGTAAAGATAGCGGATTTCAAGACCCTGGTAATATCAAACGAATCATCAATGATTAATACTTTTCTTTTTGCCATTTTCTGCACTCCTTCCAGTCTTTTGGAAGTTGATTAAATGAGGATTTTGAGCAGTGAAATTAATATTGATTATAGCAGAAGCAGCACTGAATAAAAAACATTCCAGTGTATGACCTGGAAAGTTTTTATATTTATTTGAGTTGAAAATCACCGATCTCGACGGTTAATGCGGAAGTAGTAAGCCGATCCAATGACACCGATGATAATACCGATGAGTGAGATGGTAAAAGAGAAAAAATTAAGAAAAAATGTTGACTCTAATACCTGCATGACCATTAAAAATGGGAATACAACACCCATCAATACACATAGGAAGCCAGTAAACATTAACCGTTTCGGGGTAATATATTTCATTCGTACAACCAGCAATGCACAAAGTGATCTTTGACTTGTTCAAATTCCGGGGGTTCCTTGACATCACAAACACCCTGGATCATTTTGGAACAACGCGGATGGAAACGGCAACCCGCGGGCGGTTTCACCAGACTGGGCGGTTCACCAGGTGGCACATCCTGGTATTCGTCCACATTTTTAGCATCCGGATCAGAAGTTGCAGCCAATAGAGCATGTGTGTATGGATGCTGTGCATTCATAACAATCTCGTCCACATTGGCTTTTTCGATCACCTTGCCAGCATACATCACAAAGATACGTTCTGAGAAATAACGGACCGTCGAAAGGTCATGGGTGATGTAAATTACTGCCAGGTCATGCGCTTCCTGCAATCCACGCAACAGTTTCAAAATCTCAACACGCACGGAAGCATCCAGCATGGAAACGGGTTCATCCGCCACCAGCAGTGTTGGATTCAAGATCATTGCACGCGCGATGACAACACGTTGTTGTTGACCACCGCTGAGCATGTGCGGGAATTTTGGCAGAAATTCATCTACCGGGGTTAATTTTACTTCTTCGAAGGCTTTATGAATGCGCTCTAAACGCTCTTTTTTATCTTTGACGCCATGAATGATTAAAGGTTCTTCCATGACCGACTTGATATTCATGAAGGGTGCCAGCGCTCCGTAGGGATCCTGTTGAACATAGCCAACCTTAGAACGGTACCAGTTTAATTCTTTCCTGGAGAAACCGGTCATCGGTTTACCTTCATAAAGAACATCACCTTTGGTTGGAATATTAATGCCGAGGATTGTTTTCATCAGGCTGGACTTACCACAGCCACTTTCACCCACCAAAGCGATCGTTTCTTTGCGTCTTAGATCAAAACTGACGTTATCGACAGCGCGTACGTAACCAGCATGACCAAAACCAAACTTTCTAAGCTCAAACCAGACATGTAGGTCCTGAATGGAGAGTAAAGTATCCGGGCTGATAGGTCGGTATTCTTTCTTTTGTGTTTTATCTTTTTTTGCAGCCATTTCTTCTCCCTGTCTTATGTGTATAACCAGCACTTTACCAGGATACCATCCACATTGACGGTCGGTGGTTCTTCTGAACATTTGCTGAAGCGTTTGTGACAACGTTCTTCAAAGCGGCAACCCGTTGGCGGATTGATCAGACTGGGTGGTTGACCGGTAATGAAGTCAGGTTGTTCTTTACCTCTCAAGCGCGGAACCGATGCCATCAACTTGGCAGAATACGGATGTAATGGGGCCGTGAAAAAGCGACGGTTATCACTAACCTCAACGATCTGCCCGGCGTACATGACCACTACATCATCGGCCAACTCACTCGAAGTGGAAATATCGTGTGTGATCAGGATGAAACTGGTGGCAATTTCCTTCTTGATGCGTTTTAACAGGTTCATGATGTTTGCCTGGGTTAACACATCCAGCGCTGAGGTGGGTTCATCCAGAATAACCAGATCGGGTACAGTCACCAGAGACATGGCAATGGCCACACGCTGGCGCATACCACCGCTCAACTCAAATGCATAACGATGCAGAAAATCAACCGGAACGCCTACCCTCTGGAACATGGTCTTAGCCTGATCCAGAGCTTGTTCTTTAGGCACACTGTGATGAACAATGATCGGTTCAGCAACCTGATCACCAACCTTTAATACCGGGTTGAGAGAGTTCATCGCTGCCTGAGGTACCATGGACATGCGCACCCAACGCACATCCGTGCGATATTTCTCATCGCTCATCGGCATGGTATCAACGCCATTGAGAAGAATTTTACCGGAATACTCAGCTACATTTTTCGGTAAAAGACGTAACAATGCTTTTGCCATGGAAGTCTTACCACAACCTGATTCACCAATGATGACCACGGCTTTATTATTGGGTAAGTTAAAATCAACGCCATCAACAGCCTGGACAATTCCCTTCGAGGCTTTGAAGTAGAGTTTGAGATTTTCCACATGCAATAATGTATTATTATCTTTCATTTTTTACATACCTCGCAAACGTGGATTAAAGATTCGGTCAAGCGCAAAACCTAATGAGGCAAATCCCAGACCGGTAATCATCAATAATACAGCTGGTTGAACAATCCAGTAATACCAGCCGCGATACAGAGCAGCATTGGCGTAGGCTTCGTTGATGGTCTTACCCCAGGTGGGTAGAACCGGGTCACCCAGACCTAACAACGCCAGCGAAGCTTCCAGGAAGACGAAAGCCGGGACCGCCGAGACAAGACCAGGAATCAGCAACGGGATGATTCTTGGAATCAGGTAGCGGAAAATGATGCGTTTGTCACTGGCGCCATATGCCCGGGCTGCTTCAATGTAGGTTGATTCTTTTACCTGCATGAAAATTGCGCGATATTGTTTGATGCCACCCGTGAAAATACTTAATGCCACAGTAGCACCCAGAATAGTCCAAATGCTCCGGGAATAAAAGGTACCGATCATGATCAGAATCGAGAGGAATGGTAGCACCAGGTTAATCTCGGTGATGCGCTGGATGATGCCATCCACAATACCGGCATACCAGGTGCCAATGGCAGCAATCGTCATGGTCAATACGGAGGTCCCTAATGCTGCTATCAAACCAAAAGCCAGCGCGATGGGTATGCCCCACAAAATTGGTAGGAGTAAATCACGGCGCATATGATCAGTGCCTGCCCAACCGAAGACCTCTCCTAACAAAACAAATTCAGCCTGAACGGTCGATTCAGGCTCAAAAGAAATTTGTTCAACCACCAGTTGATAGGTGCCCTTTACGGGAAGCCTGGATTCAGATTCCGGATCCAGAAACAAACCTATAACCGGGGGTACATTTCCCAGGCGTTTCTTTAATTTTTCTTCCTGGTTGATTGGATAGGTATGTGTTTTACCGATGGCAAAATTATTAATTTTTATTTCAGTCCCATCCGGGGTGATCCATTTTAACGAAACAAATGGTTGTTTTTCCTCGAATTCTGAGGTAAAGTACATGGTTAATTCAGTGGGAAAACTTTTGTATTCATAATCGAAGGCAAAGGTGGTGGTTTTAATCAGTGTGCCACCTTCCGTGGTTTCTTCCGTAACGGTTACTCCTTCGTCGCCTTCGATTAGATCGAGAGATTCCACCAACTTATCCTGCCGAAACCAGTTAAACCATTTAGGAGGAACATTTCTGGGGTTCTTTCCGACAACTGCTTCCCCACCACGCCAGGTGTCAATGGCATCATTGTAGGGGATTTTGATGATAACAACGATAGCTGCGATGATCAACGTCAACACAATGATTGAGCCAAAAATGGCGGAGGGATATTTAAGTAATTCCCGGAAATTATTTTTTAGCTGTTTCATTGGGGTCCACCTCCACTACCAATTTTCACCCTGGGATCTACCAGAGCATACACAAAATCCAACAGGAAAACAGTGATTGCCAATAAATAAGCGTAAATGATGGTGGTGCCCACAATCACAGGCGTATCATACAGATTAATCGCCCGGAAGGTAACCCGACCCAATCCAGGCCACTGAAACACGGTTTCGGTAATGATAGCACCAGCCCATAAACCGATCAACAATAAGGCAAAGGCGGTGATGATGGTGGGTAACGTTGGGCGCAAAATATAACGACGTTCAATATCGCGGGAAGGTAAGCCTTTGGCTTTGGCTGTCTCCACGTAATCTTCACTGGAATAAATTAAAAAGAAGGTGCGCCAGTTGAAAATGCTCAAAAAGAATGAGGATAAGATCAGTGAACTGGCTGGTAAAATTAAATGTCTGCCGACGCTTAATGCCCGGCCCAGGAAATCCTTGGGCACTGGCGCATCAATGACACCGCCAAACGGTAGAACTTTCAGCACGGCAGCAAAAATAAGAATTAAGAAAATACCATAAAACCAGGGTGGTACCGACGATGTAGGCGAGAGTGTGATGACAAACTTATCCCAAAAACTACCATATTTGCGTGATAATGCCAGGGCTAAGAAGAGTGTGCTGAAGAATAAGATTAAGTTGGCAGTCCCCATTAACAACAGGGTATAGGGTATTCTTTCTAAAATGATCGCTTTCACATTGCGTGAGCCACTATCGCTTGACATATTTTGAGCGCGGCCCAGATTTAATGTTAATGCATTTTTTAAGAAACCCATACTGCGGATCACCAATGGACGTTCGAGTCCCAAACGATCAATTTCGCTCTGAATTCTTTCCTGCGTTAACTGACTCCTGGTGGCTGGATCCATAGTTTTAAATGCAGGGTTCATCTGAATCTGCATGGTGATGCGTTCCTGGATCTCGGACTTCATCATTTGGTCCACATAACCACCCATGTTGGCGATCATAATCGTCAGGTAAATACCGATGACGACAGTGATAAAAAGTGAAAGTAACCTGACACCCGAATACTTCAAAACCCTGGTGAGGGTGGTTACAAACCCGGATTTTTGTTTTTTTTCTTTGGGCGTTGTAATTTCAACATCCGACCCCATAGGAATTTACCTCCTATTATTGATTGGGAAGGGGCAAGGAGTTTGATCGCCTTGCCCCTACCTTTAGTAACTTAATTTAACTGTTGTGAGAATTTGTGATTAAGCTTCTTACTTGACGGTCACAAATTCAAATGAAACGAAGGACGGAATAGCTACAGTGAACGGAACCACAACAGCTTCTAACTTGCTGGCGCCAGCTTCCATGGCTGCTGAAACATCAGCAGGAACGGTGATGGTGTAATAACCATCTTCAACCAGTACACCATCAAGCACTTTGACGATTTGACCGGTAGCATCGTAGAGCAAACCAATAACCTGTTTGATCTCGTCAGCTTCATAGGGTTCACCCTGGAAGGTCACGAAGACATCGAAGGCGAACTCACCACCCAGAACTACGCTACCGTCACCATCCAGTTCAATTTCAGCTACTTTTGGATCACCAAATTGTGACCATTTGTCTGAAAGATCCGGGAAGTCAGGATTTTGAACCAAGGTGGCTACTTTCTCGGTCAGATAAACTTCATCGAGAATGTAGGGGCCGGTACCGATATTGTAATGACCGTATTTGGCAAAGAAAGCTTTGGCGTTTTCATAGCGGGCTAAAGCTTCTTCGGGGGTGATGAAAGCAGTCAGCACGTTGGCGTAAGGAATGTAAGTCTCTTCAATGCTGGTATCAAGCCATTTAGAAACAATTTCCAGGCTGGGTCCACCAATCACGCTGAACCATTCAACGGTCGTGGTCTCAGTAGATTTTGCATCGGCTTTATCGCCTGAGAATGCAAGTTCTCCAGCTTCGTCACCGCGGGCACCCATCGCTAAGACATGCCATGGGGCTTCACCATAACTGAAGGATGGCCACATGGTGGTGATATTCCATTCAGCATCGGTCTGATAGGCATCGCTGTAGGCTTCAATTGTCAGAGGGCTTTCAGATAGAATTTTGAAGCCTTTGAAGTTAGCCAGGACTGCTTCGGCATTGGCTGCATAAGCTTCATCATAAATGGCAGATGCTTCTTTACCCATATCAAGACCAATGATCCAACCGTAGATAAAGTCACCCAGATCAAGCGGTGTACCATCGTGCCATTTTACGGTGTCAAACAGGTCGGCTGGATAGTAAACCACACTCTTGACACGGGCAGTTGTACCTTCGGGGAATTTCTCGGCAGCAGTGATGAAGGCCTGATTTTCAGCATCCCAGTCAACGATGGCGTCTTCTGGTACTACGATTTCATCTTCAAAGGACAGGTCAACCCAATCCAGCGTCTTACCAACGGGCAAACCTTCCTGAATGGTGATTTCAGCGCGGTCAAAGCGCTGTGGCCACAGGAGACCAGTGTGAGGATCAATCATGTAAGCTTCACCCCAGGTGGCGCGGCCAATAGCCTGGTCAAATGCCCAGTTGGAGCCGGCAATCGGGTTCCAGGGATCAACAAACAGGTCTGGCTGACCCCACTTGAGCATACCACCTTCTTCGCCTTCCCAACGAATGGTGTATGGCCAGATCATGGAGCCGTCCACACCAGCAGCCAGGTCATAGGTTACTGCCAGACCCTGGGCATAAGGTGTGAAGTTTTTACCATCGATTAACCATATATGAATGGATTCTTCCAAAGACAGTTCAAGCATTTCTGCCATAGCCGCATCACGTTCTTCGATGGATGTGAATTTGTTATAGGCTAATTTATCAGCCAGATCGCCATAGGGGGTACCTAAAGCGGTGGATGTGAATGCCTGCCAGGTAGATGAGAAACCATAAGCGGATTGTGGGGTATCGAAGAATTCGAAGTTGTCACCCTCGTCACGATCAATAACTGTGGCAGACCAGGCACCGGTGTAAAGATGCCAGAGACCATCAGCAACATTACCACCCACCCAGATCGGGGAGGCTTCGGATGAACGTTTGTATTGACGATCAACAGCGAAACCAATGCTCTCGAGCTGATTGGCAACATAATCACCAATCGGAACGCGGGTGCCATCGGAGTCATTGCGGATCAAGAAGATCAATTGGACTTGCTCGCCATTGAACATGTATTTGCCATCTTCAATGGTCACGCCTTCAATACCGAGCATAACCTCATCCATCTGAGCTTTGGCTAATTCGGGATTGTAAGCATATTTTGCTTCCAAACGGCGAACAGTTTCTGCCATTTTGGTGTAATCGGGCATGTTGGTGATAATGCTCCAGAACTTGGGCAGTGCACCGCCATTGTAAACCTCACGATTGATGTAATCGCGGTCAATTAACCAGTTCATGGCTTCGCGTGCTTTTGCATACACGAAGGGGTTTACTTTACCGGTGGATTGATCAAAGAATGGTCCGTAAGTATTGAAGGTTAATTCATAATACAGTCCATTGCTTTGTGCATAATCCAAACCAGCGGCTTCGATTTCGGGCAGTGCATCGGATGACATACCAGCGGCATAAATGTCAACAGCGCCAGCCTGAATTTGTGTAATGGCTGATGAATTGTCAACTACAGATACCACGATTTCGTCCAACCATCCACCTTTGCGGGTGGTGCGAACTGGTTCTGGAGTCGGTTCGGCAGTTGGTTCCTCGACAACAACTGGTTCTTCAGGAACCGCGGTTGGTTCCTCAACGACTGGCTCGGCAGGTGCGGGTTCTTCAACCACTGGAGCCGGTGTAGGTTGGCAGGCTGCCAATACCATACTGGCAATGATGACCATACCTACTAACAACATAAGGGTATTTCGTTTCATTCTATTCTCCTCCTTAATAAATTTGGATCGAACGATATGATTTTTTTGTGCCAATGAAATACCATAAATCGCCAATAACCGCTTTTTATTGGCTAAAACATGGCGTCATCCCTCAACTTTCAATTTCATCAACACAATTTTGTGCTGTAAATATAGCATAAGGTGCCCATATAGTCAACAGATCATACGGATTTTTATGATTATTTAAGAGGAAAATCAGGTATTTTGTAAGGCAAAATCATTACAAACCAACGTGTTCAAATGTTAATTTTTACAAAAATCTGCGTATCCAAAACCCTCAATTTCAAAAAGAATACTGCGATTGCTGACATCCACGGCTTCAAAACCGCAAAAATCTGTGCGGCTGGCAGCAATTTTTAGCTGATAATACAACGGCAGCACGGGTAAGGCTTCATTAAACAGGCTTTGAATCTCCGCCTGTGCTTCGGCGTCATCCAAAGCTGTAGTTTGCGCTTGCTGGCAAGCCAGATCATATTGTGGGTTGGCATACCCGGTGATATTAGCGCCTACCCAGAGATTGTCTGCATTGGGTATTTGATTGCTGCTATACAGGAAGCAAGGGTTCGTTCGCCCTGCCTGCCAGGTAAATTGAGCCAGGTCGAAGTTTCGCCCGAATAAAACGCCTTCCGGACCCGGTGCATACATTTCAGTTGGATAAACATTTTGCACCACAACTTCGATGCCACAGGTGATCAAAGAGCTGGCAATATCCGCCGATACCAGTTGTCTCAACGTGGATTGGGAGGTGATGTAATCCAGCACCAGCGCTGTCCCATCCGGAACATTGTCCACGCCCTGCGAAATACGCGGGGTGTTGGGATTATTATCATCATCGCGCCAGCCAATTTGATCCAGCAGCATGCTGCCCATTTCAACATCATAGGGAATACTGTTGAGACTCGGGTTATAGGCTGGATGGGAAGGCGGATAGAAACTGATCGGCACGGAAGAACGGTTGACAAAATAGCGGCTGGCAATCGCAAAACGATCAGTACAGTAAGCCATGGCTGTGCGCATGCGCACATCGCCAAACCAGTCTGGCCGGTCCGAATCAAACTGGTAACCATCATCATAACTGGAGGGCACAATGCCGAAATCCAGATGCTCCCACTCCGGTCCCTGTGCAAAATAGGCTTTGATCTCACCCAGATTGCTTAGCTCGACCACATCGGTTAACTGTTGATCTAATTCCACCGTGGCATCCACAAAATCGCACTCATTGATTTCCAATGCTTTCAGATTGCTATCCGCATTCGGACCTAAGAAGCGGAATACGAGTTTTTCAAATTTTGGCAGACCTTCCTGCGCCCGGAAATAATTCGGGTTCCTGCTCAGTTCCAAATGGCTGCCACTCACCCAGTTATCAATCTGATAAGGTCCCCAACCCAATGGTTTTTGGGTTGATTCCACTGCGGTCAATAATTCTTCTGCGCTGAATGCCCCCCAGGCGTGCTGCGGCATCGGCATCCAGAAGAAATCGCCCAGGTGCGGTGATGTAAATCCGGGTAGACCTTTCCATTCGGTCTGCAAATCATCGCCGGCGGTGTAACTGAAAGTTCTGTCCACATAATAGGTATGAACCGGGGAAGCCGGGTCAGAGGCAATCTGGAAGGAGTAAAAGGAATCGTTGGCGGTTAATGCCTGCCCATCTGACCATAACAACCCTGGTTTCAGTTGGTAACGCAGGCTTTGCTGATCCATCAGTACTTCATTCTGTCCATCCCACTCAACAGCGCAACTCGTATCGGAGCAGCCAGTCGGTAAGTAACGAACTCCTGCCAGAAGCACGACCACCGAGCCGTTCGCATCCACAATACGTTCGCCAGCAGCCACCGTCACCGTCTCGATGCGCGCATCACCGCTCTCAAAATCCGGTATCTTTTCCAGGATCACTGGTTCGGGCATAAAGTTGACCGTATCGATGGGTCCATCATAAATGGCTTCTAAAATCGACCACATGCCTTTGCTATTGCCACCATAAGGATACAATGTCTGTGGCTCTTCACCAATACAGATCACCAGGCTACTGGGTGGCTCAGGCGTCGGTTCCGTTGTCGGTAGAACCACTGCTGGCGGTTCTGGTTCGGTTTGAACATCAGATGTAGGCGCTACCTGCGGTTGGCAGGCACTTAATAGCATGATACAAATTACCATTAAAAATGAAAACCGTTGTAAGCGGGAAAGGTTCAAAGGTTCCTCCTTGAGATGATTGTTCCACATATCCCCTTCATTATAATCATTGCCATGCCCACTGGCAAACTTCAACATCATATTACCATTCCCCAACAAAGATCCTCCTGGCTTTCAATAAATTCTTCCAGAAATGATTGAAATAGTTTCAAACCCCCCAGGATACAGTTAAGATTGTAATTGAACGCCAATACCAGGCTGATGGGAGAGCTTTATTTTTAGATGCCTGTCATAATTTAAGCCAGTGAACGGATCATTTTTTATCAGCAAAGGAGCATCGAGGTCAATCCATTCAGCCAACCCACTGAGATGCGCCATCGCGGTAACGCCGAGAGAAGTCTCGATCACACATCCCAGCATGATGCGCATATTGTAATCCCGGGCAATCCTGATCATCTCCAGGGCAGGCAGGATGCCACCTGTTTTCATTAATTTCAAATTGATGCCTGCCACCCCTGCCAGACCCAATGCATGCACATCTTCAATGTTTTGAACGGATTCATCCGCGACAATCGGTATATGGGTGGTCGATTGCAATATTCCCATTTCTGTAATCTGGTCACGCCCCAGTGGCTGTTCGATCAGTTCCAGATTGTAAACGGATAGTTGCCGGACCATTTTGATTGCCTTCGGCAAATCCCAGGCGGCGTTCACATCCACCCGTAATTTTGCATCCGGTCGTACTTCCCGAATCGCGGCTATGCAATCCTCATCATCTTCGCCGCCCAGTTTTAACTTGAGAATAGGGTAAGCTTTTTCATTTCTGGCAATTTCTGCCATTTTTTGTGGTGTGTCCAAGGCGATCGTAAAGGATGTGGGCAGTGGTTCTGGTTCCGGCAGATCCAGAACCTGGTAAAGTGGCTTGCCTTCAATGCGCCCGATGCGATCTAACAATGCCAATTCCAGTGCACAGCGCGCCGGGGCAGGTCCACCTTCACCAATCCACCCCTGCACCTGGTGAATGGATACCGGGAAGTGTACATGCGACCGGGCTGCATTTGCCCAGAAGACCAGCATCTCTTTATCAGAATTTCCACCGTCGGAGGGGATAGCAGCCTCTCCCCAACCATTATCACCTGCCAGGCGGATCCAATAAATAAGGAATTTGCTACTCTTCCCATAGGCAATGCGATTAGGATTTTTTAATTCCAGCGTTATCTTTTCCCAAACGAAGCGTTGTTTATTCACTGGCAGCCTTTTTCATTTAAAAATCCTAGCTTAAGAAGCGAATAAATGCAAGAACCTCAAATTAGATCTATTTCATTAATCCATTCATCAACGTCACCATAACGCATGCGTAAATATGACTTATAGCGTTCATAATGAATTTCTCCACTGGTCACTGCCGCTTTGATGGCACAACCTGGTTCGTTGACATGCGAACAATCGCTGAATTGACAATCCGCCACTCGTTTGCTTAATTCGGGGAAATATCCATCCAATTCCTCCGGCTCAATATCCCAAAGAGAAAGCATGCGAATCCCTGGCAAATCGGCCACAAAACCACCCACATCCAAAGGAAATAAGCGTCGTACCACGGTGGTATGGGTGCCTTTGAAGGTGGATTCGCTCACATGACTGATGGCTAATCCTAAGGAAGGCTGAATGGCATTCAACAGGCTCGATTTACCTACACCGGAAGGTCCAACCAGCCCGGATAACCTGTTCTGCAAGTGCTCCCGTAAGATGTCCACACCCAGACCCGTGATGCTGGATGTATACACCACCTTATATCCGATGTGTTGATACATGCCAAATAGATCGTGGGCGGTCTCCTCACCCACCAGATCGACTTTGTTCGCGGCAATCAACACATCAATCCCTTGCTGTTCGCAAATCACCAGAAAGCGATCTAACATTCGCAAGTGTGGCTCGGGTTGCGCGCAGGCGAATACCAGCACAATCTGATCCGGGTTTGCCAGGAAAACCTGTTTATATTCACCGCGTGCATCTGGTGCAGAACGAATCAAAGCCTGTTTACGCGGCAGCACTTCTTCAATGGCACCTGTGCCATCCGATTGCATGGCAACCTGCACCAAATCACCCATGGCGATGATATCTTCCCGTATTGCATCACGCCGGCGTTTCTTTAACTTGCCTCTGGGATGACAAACCACCTCGCGGCCATCTTCCAGGAAAACATGATAGAAACCTGATTGCAGGCTCATCACCCGTCCCTGGATGAATGGGTTATTTTCCAATTATGGCTCCGGTGTTTCTTCTGTTTGCTCTGGTGCAGGCGTGTTCGTGTACAGTGATGTAGGTGTACGGGTTACATATAAAGATGATTCCCATGGGTAAATCCGGGAGGGTCTTCCATAAAAGTACAGTTCGATCACGCGCCGGAATATCGGTGCAGCAATCTCCGATCCTTCCCCGGCATTTTCAGCCAGTACAACAACAGCAATATCCGGTCGATCAGGATTTCCTAAATCGGTATAACCGGCAAACCAGGCGTGTGGGCGCAGAGGAGGATTCTGCGCGGTGCCGGTTTTCCCATAAATCGGGATTTGTAACCCTAACATCGGGTTGCGGGCTGTTCCTCTTGCATTCGCCACCACACTGCGCATCGCAGCCTGGATGATCGCCAGGTTTTCTTCTGAAACAGGCAAAGTTCCTGTTTCGATGGGTTCAAATTCATAAGTAGGATCACCATTGGCAGGTGCGATTTTTTCCACCAGTTGGGGTTGGTATAGCGTGCCCCCATTTCCCACAGCTGCAATAAACGTCGCTACCTGAAGCGGCGTAACCAGCATACTGGCCTGACCGATTGCCAGCTGAACGTTATCGCCTTCCGTGACCGTGTCAGGAATATTGCCGGCAACTTCCTGGATCTGTCCAATTCCGGTTGGGGAACCCAGCCCAAAGTCACGTGCCATTTCTGCCAGACTATTGGTCAGACCACGTTGGTACATGGTTAATCCAATGTGATAAAACCAGGGGTTGCAAGAGCGCATCAAACCTTCTGAAAGTGTTAAATCACCGCTGGGTGGCAATTCCTTCTCGTAAGTCCAATCGTATAGGGTCAACCCTTCCAGATCGGTAAAGGTGTGCCCACAATAATAGACATCATCGGCTTTAAATGTATCGGTCTCTAACGCTGCTGCCATGGTAATGATTTTGAACACAGACCCCAAAGGATAAGCGCTTTGAGCAGCCCGGTTCAGCAAGCGGTTTTCATTCGGATTTAACGTATCTGCTAACATCCAGCCACTGTTGAAGTTGTTGGGGTCAAACAGATTGGGGTCGTACGTTGGGGAGGAAGCCATCGCCAACACACGGCCAGTATCCCGTTCCAGCACCACGATGGCTCCGCGGAATCCATTAATCGCCAGTTCCACTTCCGCCTGAAAATCCTGCTCAATGGTGGTATAGATGGATTGCGATAACTGCGAATCGGAATAACCGATTCTGGTTTCAATCGTACCATCCGGGCGAACCACATACAATGAGGCACCTTTTTTACCGATCAGCACTTCTTCTCCCCAGGCTTCCAAACCAGTGCGGCCAACCTTTTCATCGCCGCGGTAGCCCATGCGTTTGTATTCATCCAGTTCCTCAGGGAAGATGGATTGTACATATCCGGTGATATGGGCAGCCACACCACCATTGAAATAGTAGCGTGAAGTATAGTAATTCATGTTCAAGCCACCCAGGGTTGATAATGTGCTGTAGTAGCGATCTACATTGGATCGGGCTGTTTCTCCGATGGGAATGTACCAATCCGGCCCTGCATATTCATACAAAGAACGAATGTAATCCGGGTTCAATCCGGTTAATTCAGACAGATAGCTGACCAATGCGCCATGTTGTTCATCGCCAATACCCCCCGGGGTGATGCCTAATGCCACAATTTCGGATTGCGCCACCAGTGCATTTCCATCCCTGTCATAAATATTGCCACGCGCAGGTGCGCTAATATCCATGGAAAGGTAATTACCGCCTTTTAATTCGGGCAGTATCATTCCCTCTTCCCATTGCACCTTCCAGAGATTGTCTTCCATGGTCAGGTTCATCACCATATTTCTGCTGATGGTGCCCACCAGGGCTGTCTCAAAATTCACGGTGTATCCAACTTGCGCATCGCGTGGATTGGTCAGCGCAGAGGTTACTTCACTGGTCAATTCAATCAGGGTCAGGGCATTGGTCGTATCCTGATAGCGCTTGATAAAATCCTCTTTGGTGAATGCATCCTGGCTCAAGCGGCTGAGCATCGCGTACATACCTTCATAATTTTCATCCGCCCACATGTTCAAGTACGTTTGTGCAGATTGTTTTACATCCGGTGGACGCGTCGTATTGATTTGAGGACCAGGTAAGGTTGCCGTCGAAAACGGAACAGTCGCAGTTGGTAAATCTGCAGTCGTAGGTGTACAGGCACTGACCAGTACCACCAGAAATAAGATCAGGCTCATCAACCTTTTCATGCAATCCTCCCGGGGTGATTACCCCAGTTTATTATTCTCATCCTATGTTGACTCCCGTCAAGACCAATTCGGCTATGTGGCAATCATAATCTAAATATTGTTGACATGCGGAATCAATTTTGAGGTCTGGCATTAACCCAATTTTCTTCAGGCTGCGTGCCAGATGGCAGGCAGGGAAACCCATGACACTGGCAAAACACCCTTGAAAATCCTCAACAGGGTGAAAACCTCGATGTTGAATAGCGTACGCGCCGGCTTTATCCATTGGATCGTCTGTTTGCACATAAGTCTCTATTTCTTCATTCGAATAATTGCGCATGGGAACCCGGGAAAGGCATAATTCCTGTGCCAAAATACCTTTTTCCGGCACTATTAAAGCAATGGCGGTGTACACCTGGTGATTGCGGCCGCGTAATTGCTGAAGCATGCGGCTGGCGTCTGCCTGGTCAACAGGTTTCCCCAGAATTTCATTGCCATCCGCTACCGTTGTGTCCGCAGCAATGATTAACCCGGCATTTGGAAATTGCAGGCCAACCACTTGCGCCTTTGTTGTTGCCAGACGGGACACATAATCACCGGGTGCTTCCCCGGTATATTCTGTTTCATCAATATCAGCCGGAACCACCAGAAATGGCTGCTGGAATAAGCCCAGCAACGCTCTTCTGCGTGGTGAATTCGACGCCAAAATCCATGGTTGATCCATCATTCAGTGATTCTAACACAAACAGGATGCTGCACTTTCAATAGGTCATTTTTGAGATAGTTTTTCAAATTAATTTCTTCCATTTTTTCCATGGTTGCTTTTTCTTTGTGGAATATTATGTGGGTCTGGAGATTTATGGATGGTTATTTTTTAGATGGATTTTCTTCCAAGGGGTAAATAACTTTTAACTTTTTTTATCAAAATTTTGAAACAGCTCAAAACTTATTCTATTCTAACTGGTGGCGTTTATTCCTGCATCATCAGAAGTTGGTTTTATCACTGGCAAATTAAATCAGTGATCGTCTTTTTATCATACCCAAAACCAGACGGATAGTCGGGTGCAGATTGTAAAGTCCGACATAATGAATATCTTAAAGCGTTATCGCTTCCTATCTGATTTTGGACGATTTGCAAGGCTTTTTCGCTTTGTCCGCTGTTAACCAACCCCTCAACAAAAACAAAATACTCTGAATCATCAACTGGTTTGTATCCAGCTGCGACCACCGTATCGTAGATATTGACAATTTCCTGCCAATTACCTTCCTGCCTAGCCAGAGATGCTTTCTGGAAGTAATAACACCAGAGGTGATCTGGTTCTTCTCCGAAAATGTTCTTCGGCGGTACAGGTGCCGGGCTGTTGGTAACAATTCGGCTGAGATCTGAGAAGTTTGCAACTATATTAACGTATTGTCTCTCGTTGGAAGAGTAAACCGGCATATCTCCGTCAAAGGCATGCAGACATGCTCCAGCAAAAGGTTGTCCAATTAATATTAAGTTGGCGTAATTTCGGAGCATGTAGATATCTCTGACTCTTCCTTCACGTATTTCATTTTCTACTACGTATCCAACGTTTTCGAGGTTAAGGATCTGCGCCTGTATAGCTAGAGAAGATAGTGGTTCAGGAAAGTAGATTAAGTTAATTGGCCCCCAGATTTCATAATCCTCATGAAATGAGAAATCAGACGGCAAGTAACCCATGACAAGTGTATTTTCCTGAATGGCAGGAGCTCTCCAGCTTAATTGCCACCAGAAATTTCGTTGGCTTTCCCAATAACCATTCCAGGTCTGGCCATTAAGCGTTTGAACCATGACCGAAAAGCCTATCAAAGTCACCATACCAATTTTCCGATAGTTAGGTTTCATCACCAGTAAAATACCCAGCAGGATGATGATCGTACCAGCAGAAGGATGCAAGGCATAAGCTTTATAGGAATCATTAAGGTTTAAGAAGCGATTTGAAAGCACAACGGGTAAAACAGCACCCAGTACGATGATACTGCCGATCAAAACCCAAATCCACGGTTTTTCACTTTCTTCTTCTTCATTTATTGGATGTTTAATAAGGTAAAGATAAATAAGGCCAAGAACAACGCCAGCCGCTCCGACTAAAAAAGCTTTCAGTATTTGGCTGAATCCCGAAATCGAGAGAAGTTTATAAGGTTGAACAAACCAGGCGAATACGGATGCGGAGAGAAAATCCTTTACAGTCTGAAAGATCAGCCTTAAGACCATGGTTACAAAATCGCTACGGTAGGAGCTCACCAGACCGTAAAGATCGGTGGCATTGCGAGAACTTTCAAATATAAAGACGCGCCAGATTAAAAAAATTCCAATTCCCACTGCCAGGGGCAGATAAAATCTGATCAATTTCTTAACAATTTGAAGAGCCTTTTCTGGATGGAGCTGCCATTGTACAAAGAAAAGTAGTGTTACTCGCATTACTTCTAGCCCGATCATATATTCATAAATCCAGACATAGAACATCAACAAAAACGCAGAAAGGAGAATCAAGAAATATCGCCGGAGACGGTCCCGAGTTCGCAATGCCAAAAGACTTAGCCCAATCGAAAAAAGTGCGCTGGCGAAGCCGATCAAGTGGTTGATCTTGGTAGCTGCGTTGGGTTGGGCAAGGAAACCTGGAAAGACCACGAATAACATGGCAGCTAAAATGGGGAGTTCTCTTTGTTTTGGCCAGACAAGTTTCAGAATCCAATAAAATGCAAATGCGCCGCTTATCCGGAAAATTAATGCAAAAATATGCCACCCTGCGACATTCTCGCCTATGATTCGAAAGAAGAACGAATAAATGATTCCCATAAAAGGGCGATCCAGGCTGAAAAGAGAAATCAAGCTTTCCGCACCACGTGAAACGCCTGACCAAATTGTGTACCAATCATCATAGTAATAACCCAGGTTTGGGATCATGATTCCGTAGGTCAATATTGCCGTCAAGCTGATCATAATGATGGCTAGCAAAGGACCTTCTGAAAATTGACCCTTAATACTTTTGAATAATTTGATCATTTTTGATCATCTCCTGGCAATAATGAGATAATTGGAAAAAATTGAAAATCTACTTAAGAAAATCCAATTTCCGGATTCCTTACCGTATAAATTTTACCAACATTTCCATCCCAAAGGGATGGTGATTGTGGTTGAGGTCACCTATTTTTAGGATAATTTCCTCCATTTAATATTCTTATTAGCATTTCATCTACCAAAATCGAACATTGGAAATGATTTTTCTCGGTCTGACATAAATACAAATAATGGGTTGAGACATGAAAAAGATTGTTTTTTACAAGATAGTTATTTCATGGGTCTCTTGACACGGGTATCATTCAGATAGATTAATTAATTGCAACCGGTGAATTCGAAGCCAAAATCCAAGACTGATCCATCATTCAGTGATTCTAACACAAACAGGATCTTGTTTTTCCAACACTTAAAGGAAGCAGGTGTTATCAAGAGGAATAAAATTCCATGAAATCTGCTCTTCTTAAAGGGTTACAATTTAAGCAAGTTTTTGTTTTATCGGGAGTTTTACATGCAAAAATCAAATCGTTCTACCTGGATCGCAATTCTTTTCTTGCTTGTATTTTTGTGTATCACATACCTGCCAAAAATCAATCACATGGGGTATTACAATGATGATTGGTGGCAAATTTATGGGGCAGAAAATTTTGGGACACAGAGATTTGAAGCTATGTACAGTGCGGATCGTCCAGCACGCATGTACTTGCATGCACCATTATTTTCCTTGTTCGGAAGTGAGATTTTTCCTTACCAATTGGTCGGACTGGGAATTCGTTGGTTAGGAGCAGTGGGATTATTGTGGACATTATCACTCATTTGGAAAAACCAGCGAAAGGAAATTTTCCTGATGAGCTTACTTTTTCTTATCTATCCAGGATTTTTAGAGCAACCCAATGCATTTGATTATATTTCCCATCAATTTGCGATGACTTTTATGATTTTCTCTCTTGGTTTAAGTGTGAAATTTATCCAGGAAAAATCTTCAACCCTCAGAATTGTATATTTTCTTTTCTCATCATTATTTTCGTTGATCACATTTTTTCTGATGGATTATTATCTCGGAATGGAAGCATACCGCTGGTTAATATTAGGCTACTTGCAAATCAAAGCCAATCCTGCCAAGCTTAAACAGAATATTGGTAAATATTTCCTCAAGATTCTCCCCTTCAGCCTTCCAATGTCATTATTCCTTTTCTGGAGAATTTATCTGTTTCAAGGGTCGCGCTACACCACCGATATTGACAGAATCAAATCAGAAATTTTCGAATCTCCACTATTAAGTCTCTTAAATATATTGCGACGGTGGTTTATGGATGTGAGCGATATTTTCGTGTCAATCTGGACTGAACCTGCTTATAATAAACTCTCGGATTTGAGAAGCTCTGATTTCGTCTATGCAATTCTGTTAGCAACTATAGGAGTGGGACTTCTCTTATTTTTTTGGAAAACCCAGCAATCCAGGGTAAATCCAGACAAATCAGATAAGAATTGGGCTCTTGAGGCTGCCATCATTGGTTTTCTAGGCGCAGTGATCTGTTTAATTCCTATTAACATTGCGGAAAGAGATGTTTCTTTCCCCACCTTCAACCGCTTTTCATTCCCTTCTGCCATCGGCGTTTCCATGACTACCATAGCAATTATTTCGTTCCTTTTAAAACAAAAATATCAAACCGTTCTCTATTCATTACTCATTTTTACTGCGATCATCACCCACTATACCAATAATGACTACTTTGCAAAACGTTGGGTTGAAACACAAAATTTCTGGCAGGAATGGGTATGGCGTGTTCCAGGGATAGAAAATGGTTCGATGCTGACAGGTTTCTATACCGCTCCTATTCAGGAAGGTTTTTTTGTTTGGGCTCCAGTGAACTTAATCTATCAATTCTCATCACCAGAGATACATCTTGGAGCAGAGGTGTTGAACTATGACACCTATCAAGAAATCATAATGAGCAGAACAATTGAGAAAAATCATCGCTCATTTTCCTTTGATCTTAGTTATTCAGATACCCTGGTTTTTTCAAAAGAAACTACTAAATCTTGTCTGCGATTTATCGATAAGAATCAAATCGAAATCTCAAAGTTTGATGACCCACTCATTTCGCTGGTGGCACCCTATTCAAATATCGAAAAAATCACTGAAACAAGCACGCTGAATCAGGAAATGTTTACAAAACTATTTGGTGTTGGGGAACCAGACCTCACCTGGTGTTATATCTATGAAAAAGCGTCTCTGGCGCGTCAATTCGGTGATTGGCAGGAAATAGCAAATCTACACGCAAAAGCGCGCGAACAAGATCTCAGACCCTATGATCATATCGAGTGGTTTCCTTTCCTGCAGGCTTATGCGTATTTAGGGATGGAGGATGGAGTGAATCAATTAGCTCCCATCATCAACGAAACACCCTTTTATCGCTATCAAGCCTGCCAGATTTTCTCCCAGAAAGAATATGACCCGAACCCAGCTATTCTTACAGGTAATCAATACCTGGCAGATACCTTTTGTGATTGAGCAAATCAAGAGTAAACTTCTTGCCGCATCGAGAACTTCGATGCGGCAACGGTTTTGAGCCAACACGGGCTGTGTTGTTTTCAAATTAGACGAACGTCGGAAACATTTTGTATCGTAATTCACAATAATTGTACAGGATATTCGATTAACATCAAACCAAAATTATGAACAAATTTTCCTTTCCAATCATTGGCGGTTCGTATTTTTATTAATAGCATTGTTACTAATTTTGTTTTTCTAAAAAATGGTTATCATTAATACAGCATTAACATCTATAAAGAACAATCATCTAAAAGGTGTACATATGAAACATTTTCTGATTGATATCGAATATACCGCCCCCCTTGAAATCATTGATGTGATCGTCAGCGAACACCGTAAATTTCTACAAACGGGTTATGACCAGGGTTGGCTGTTAATGTCCGGACCCAGGCAACCGAAAACGGGAGGGATCGTGATCGCACGCGCGCCTTCCATGCAGGAAATCCAGGCGTTCTTCTTTAATGATCCCTATCACCAACATCAAGCTGCAACCTACAAATTTGTGGAATTTAATCCGGTCATGTACCAGGCATTCCTGCAGGATTGGATCTCTGGTCAATAAGAACAGACCACTCACTCTCCCATAAACTGGCGCTCATGCAGATCGTAATACATGCCTTGCTGTGCCAATAGATCGGCATGGGTGCCCTGCTCGCGAATACGACCCTGGTCAATCACATAAATCCAATCCGCTTTGCGCACGGTACTGAGTCGATGGGCAATCACGATGGCAGTGCGCTCAAACAACAACCTCTCCAGCGCTTGCTGAATCAGTACCTCCGTGATCGTATCGATGTTGGCGGTTGCTTCGTCCAGAATCAATACCCTCGGATTTGTCAAAATCGCCCGGGCTATAGCCAACAGCTGGCGTTGTCCCACCGATAAATTGACGCCACCTTCATGAATTCTGGTCTGGTATCCATCCGGCAAGTTGCTGATGAACCCATGCGCATTGCCCATTTTTGCGGCATTAATGATTTCTTCTTCACTGGCATCCGGTTTTCCATAACGGATATTCTCCTCGATGGTTCGCGAAAACAGGAACGGATCCTGTGAGACAATGCGCACAAACTGGCGCAGCGAGCGTTGTTTGATCTTGCGTAAATCGACTCCATCCAACAGCACCGCGCCTTCTGTGACATCATAAAATCGGGCTACCAGGTTGGCTACGGTCGTCTTTCCGGCACCTGTCGGACCGACAATCGCTACCATTTTGCGGGGTGGAATCGTCAGAATGATGTCATCCAGCACAGTCGGTGTATCCTGCCGGTATTGGAAAGTCACATGCTCAAAATCGATCTTGCCAACGACTTCTTCCAGTTCGATGGCGTCCGGATCATCTGCCACCTCGATGGGTGTATCCAGTAATTTCAATACCTGCTCACCCCCAGCCATGGCGGATTGCAGGGTGGTATACATGCGGCTTAATTCCTGTATGGGGTTGAAGAAGCGGGTAACGTACGATAAAAATGCCACCATCACACCCAGAGTTACCTCTTCTGAAATCACAAAACGACCACCAAACCACAACACAATACCGGTCGCCAGCATCCCCAGGAATTCAATGGCAGGCAAGAATACGAAGGAAAGCGACATTGCATTGATATAGGCATTACGATTTTCCACATTGACTTTATCGAAGCGTTCCTGGGAGGCTTTCTCTTGCGCAAAGGCCTGAATCACACGCATGCCACTGATATCCTCCGCCAGATCACCCACCACAGCCGCCACTTTGGAGCGTGTTTCCCGGAAGGCTTTCTTGGCCTGCCGTGAGAAAATCCAGGTGGCCAACAGCATCAATGGAATCACAATGAAGGTTAATAATGCCAGTTTGGGGCTCATCGTCAACATCACCACAATGATACCGATCAAGACCAACAGATCGCCAATCAGGGTGATCACACCCTGCGAGAACAATTCATTGATCTCGGCTACATCATTAATCACCCGTGAGACTGTCACCCCTACGATATTGCGGTCATGATAGCCCTGCTGTAAGCGTTGCAAGTGCCGGAACAAATCGCTGCGTAATTTCGCCAGCATGCGTTGACCTACCCAGGAGACCACATAGCGTTGGGCGGCACTCACAAAATAAAGACCGATAAACGTGAGACCCAGGTAAATCGCAATCCGCACCAATCCAGGGAAGTCACCCGTCAGGATATGGTTATCTGTCGCTTCCTTCAATAAATAGGGAGACAGGAGTGTTAATCCGGATTCCACGATGGTCAGGAACAATGCCAGTACCATGCGCCAGCGATACGGTTTCAAGTATTGAAGCATACGAGTCACCACCTCGCGGTTGAACATCTCGCCTTCGCGTTGATTGCTGCCGAAATGCTCCAGAACCGAGCGTGGTCCCATGCCAGCTGATGATGATCCGATGGAGAAACTCATGCCGCCACCTCCTGATGCTTGAGCTGGCGATTGTAGATTTCCAGATATTGTTTGGAGGTTTTCAACAGACTCTCATGAGTTCCGCGCGCCACAATCTGGCCGTGATCCAGCACCAGGATCAGATCGGCGTTGCGCACGGTGCTCAACCTATGGGCAATCACAAAGGTGGTACGTCCTTTGATCAGGTTCTCAAAGGCGGTTTGAATGAGATGCTCCGTTTCAGTATCGACCGAAGCCGTGGCATCATCCAAAATCAGTAATCTTGGGTTCATCAATAAGACCCGGGCGATGGCAATGCGCTGTTTCTGACCTCCCGAAAGCGTGATCCCGCGTTCACCCACATAGGTGTCATATCCTTTTGGGCTGCGAACAATGAATTCGTGCCCCTGGGCTGCTTTTGCTGCAGCAATGATGTCTTCTTCGGTTGCGTTGCTCTGCCCAAAGGCAATATTCTCCCGAATACTGGCAGCAAACAATGTTGTTTCCTGCAAGACAATCCCAATCTGGCTGCGTAAAGAGTTCAGGGTTGCCTGGCGAATATCTTTTCCATCCACCAGGATTTTCCCGGCCGTTGGATCATAAAATCTGGGAATCAAGCTGATAATGGTCGATTTGCCTGATCCGGTGGCTCCCAGCAATGCGACAATCTGGCCGGGTAGGGCTTCGAAATCTATATCATGCAGAACAGTTTGTCGTCCATAACTGAAGGAAACCTGCTCAAATTTCACATGGCCTTCCAGAATTGCCATGGGTTGTGCATCCGGCTCGTCCTGAACATCCGGCACAGTATCCAGGATATCAAAAATGCGCTCTGCAGACGAACCGGCAATGGCAACAGCCGGAATGATGATCCCCAGCCGACGCACAGGTTCGACCAGTTGCCCCATATAGGTGATGAAAGCAATCAAGACACCAAAGGTCAATTCCTGTTGAATGACCAGATACCCACCAAACAGGACAATCACCACCATACCGATATTGGATAACAGAAACATCAACGGGACATTCACAGCCTGCAAACGGGCAGCGCTTCTTGTCAGGTCAAACCAGCGTTGATTTTCTTCTTCAAAGCGTTCGATTTCCTTTGGTTCCTGTGCATAGGCTTTGACCACCCGGCTGCCGCGTAAATTTTGCTCCACGGCAGTGGTGAGCCGTGCCACCTGTTTCTGTACCATCAGGGAAAGTGGCCGAAAACGCGAACCAAAATAATAGGCTCTGTGGATAAGAATCGGCATGCTGACCAGAACGAATAAACCCAGGCGATAATCCATAACAATTAAAATGATCATGGTAACGATGATCATCAAAATGCCATCCAGAATGCGAATGGTTGCTCTACCCGTTAGAAAGCGTAATCGCTCTACATCCTGAATGGCACGGGATAGTAATTCTCCTGCCTCGGACGTGTCATGAAATGAAAAGGAAAGCTGTGTCAGCTTTTTCTGAATTTCATTACGCAGATCATAGGCCACATTTTGCGAGGCTGTTTCACTTAAAATACCTTGAAAATAATTCAACACCCCTTTGACCAGGGTTAAACCTAATAATGCCAGCACCGACCAGGTAAGCACACCAGGTTGGTTCATCCCGATCCCCGTATCAATAATCCAGCGGATAAACTGCGGAATGGATGCACTCAGCGCTATTATCCCCAGCAAGGAGAGATAAGAAGCGGCAGTGCGTTTCCAATATGGTCTTAAATACCCATAGACCCGTATTAATAATTGCCATAAAGAGGCCGATTTCTTCAGGACAAAAGGGTTTTGTGTACTGGTTTGATGAACAGACATGTTACAACCCTTCCTTAATACCATCCATCCTGTATTAAGTGTACCCCTAAAAACGAATCAAAAGAGATTACATTCTCCTCCAAAAAAAATGTAATAAAACATAGAAAATTAAAACCAGTTTAGTTGTTTTCTATACCAGCCAGCTGGCAATCTTAAATAGTTTTCTCATGGTTTTGTTTTTGATTTTATAAGGCGGGTAGCGCAGGGCGATATCCGGCCAGTTCTGAGAGTTTCAATATGGCTGTATTCCCTGCTGCCAGAGCTCCCACCAGCGGAGAAAACAATAAATGGAAAGGATAATTCCAGGGTGCCATGATCAATACCTGTCCATACGGTTCGGGGTAAATTGCACTGGACGCCCTGAAATGCAAAAGTGGTGTTCGCTTTCTTTGGGGCTTCATCCAACTTTTCAATTGTCGTAAGGTATATCCAATCTCCTCCAGGACGTACCAGATCTCTCGGCCGGTTGCTTCCGTTTCCGGTTTTGCCATATCAGCCTGCATGGTCTGGATGATGCGCGATTCATATTTCAGGATCTGTGCTCTTAAATCCTTGAGGACTTCAACCCGCTGTTCATATGATTTTGTCATCTGATGGTTGAAATATGCTTTTTGTTGACTGTAAATGCCTTGAAACACGCTTCTATCCATACGATCCTCCACCTGAAATACCTGGAAAATAATTGTATCAATGATTCCAGGTGGGGTTTTAGCGTGTATAAAGCGAATAAAAAGGGACCCTTCAGGGATCCCTTTCTGTAATTTTAGCGGGCACCGGCCGGTGGGTACCATCTGACTGCCCAGACCCCTGAACCGGGTTCCTTTTTATTGAGCAGGTCGTAATACACCTCGCTATCCGGTACTTCATAATAAGGAGTAAAGGGCTGAACCACCTGTACCCAGGTTTGCCCGGGCTTCAGTGGAAATTCTTTACCTTCTGCATCTATGAAGCGAATGGGGCGCAGCTTGCCAGTCTGCACCTCGTATGCACCACTTTTCGTGGTCCAGAATATTTCATACATCTGACCATCCCGAAATAAAAGGGCAGGCATTTTGCGCATATAAAGCAGATCAATATCAATGATGGTCGGTGTGACCACTTCATGGTTGGCAAACAGGATCACGACATTTTCAAATGCCAGGGGTTCACCCGTCAGACGATCGGTCATCAATTCGAAGGTAGTGGCATCGGCGCGATCCTGAAAGCGTAAGTAGGCTCCTGATTCTTCATCATAACGCCAGTTGATCTGGTTCAGGTAAGCATATTTTAACCAGATGCGTTCAGCAGCCTTGCCCCCAGCCGGAGGTTCCTGTTGAAAACTCAAACCACTCAGGCTGGCTTCTCCCAATCGATTTTGATTCTTTTCGGCGATCTCTTCCAGTTTGGTCACATCAATCATGGCGGAATTGATGTTATCGGCATCCGATCCATAGATATTGGCGTATTGACTTAAATTCGCCACTACCTGGGAAGAGCCCGAAGCCATCACCAGAAAACCATTGTATAACTTGCGCATGCTTTCATACGGCAAGCGGCCGGAACGAATGGGACCAACCATCATATTATCCGTTACCGATCCAACGCTTGTCCCACTACCAGCATTTTCAGAGTCTTCTGGGATTTGTGGAAAATCTCCATAAAACATAGCCAGAAAACGAGTCATGCCTTCACCAATATAAATCTCAAATACAAAGGGAGAGAAGGATAACCCAGCCTGGGGTCGTGAACTGACCGGGAAATTGGTGATCGAAACCATGGCGGGTGGCAGCAATAAATTCTCGGGATTCGTCACGGGTAAACCTGTTAAGGGATTAATGCCTGTTGGAAATGTATCCGTATCATTAGTTGTCTCAGCTGTACTGGTCTTTGTCGCTTGCGTGGGGACATTTGTGCTGGTTACCGCCAGGGCTGCTGAGCCTGCGACGGATACTGGCACATATGCTATGAACCCGGCCAGGAAACTCAATACAATCAATCCGATGACAATCTTTTTCATTTCTAATTCTCCAACTTACCAATAAACAACGATGTAAAGGTAATGCTCATCTTTTAATCTAATTTTATGACATTTTTTGTCGGAATTACTTAACAAATTTGTAACCCCGCAATGGATCAGAGTCAAGCACGAGTCTAAACAAATCCAAAAATCCAGGCAAGAGACCCATTCGTGGACAGATGCCTTTCTGCTATAATTCATCAATGATCAAGCAACAAAGGGGTCAGCATGCCCATTAATTTCCAGCAAATCCGTTCTGCCATCCAGAAATTCGGCCAGGAAGCCCCGGTTCAGGCAAAATTACGGGAACAAAACCTGGAAACTGCTCTTTCAATCCTCAGACAATCTAGCCAGGAAAGTGAACAACTCCAGGAGCGCATTCATTCGACATTGATTGCCAATCCGGATTTACGTTGTGCCCTCCCCACCAGTGAACCTTTGGATTTCACTCACGCGACTACTCCTTCCTCTGAACCCATCGTCCTGCTGGCGGCGGATGGATCGCAAATCATCCCCGATCAACACCTGGCCATTCAATTTGGGGTCATTAATGTCGGCTTGATGCGCATGCAACCAGATACAACACCCCGCGAAAACATTGAAAGCGATCTTCTCTACGCGCAGGATATTTATAACGAACAAGGTTTTTTGGTTGGGGAAGAACTGATCGCCTTGCGACGGGATCATAAAGAGCGCAGTCATCTCCTGCAGGCAGCCTTACAGGAAAGCCAGACCGTCCTGACGCTGACCGATGGGCCATTGGAATTGTTCCGCGAGGGACGAGAAACAGCAGAATATCAGAACCTGCTGGCAGATTATCTCAACATCCTGGCAGAAATGGCGCAGCTGGCAGTACTGACAGCTGGTTACGTTGATAAACCACGCAGTGACCTGCTCATTCGCAGCCTGGAATTAACCTTGTTGCCAGAAGATCGTCTCTCCGAAGCAGGACGCGTCCGGCAGTTACCTGGCATCACCGATGCGGATCTGTTCAGCCGGGTATTACAACCCCAGCAGCGGTCTGCCATCTTCCGCTTGAATTCCAGCAGTGCCAAACGCTTCCATGGGCCATTGGCAATTCACTTTTTCTACCTCAATATCGGTCGTGAAAACAAACCGCAAATCGCTCGTGTGGAGATCCCATCCTGGGTGCTTATAAAGCCAGAAAACATCGATCTCATTCATCATCACCTGCTGGATCAGTGCCAGATCATGGGCGTGAAAGCCTACCCGTATATTTTGCACCGCGCACATGAGATCGCCCTGGTCAGCTATCAGGAGCGCCAGCATTTACTGGGATTGTTGCAGCAAACCTTACTCAGTCAGGGTCTGGAACCCGGGGATAAATCCTCCAAACAGTATCATAAAGACTTAAGTGGAAAGACGAGGTATCGTTCATGAACACCAATCAGATTGGATTTCTGCTGCGCGCCAGCACCAGCGGTTGTATCGCAGGCTGCCGGGTGGCATCACTGGATTTACCACAGCTCGGTGGGATGGTGACCATACAGCCATCCAGAGACCTACAGATCTTCGGCTTGATTTATGATCTGCACATCGATGATGATGGACTGGTAAGGCAACTCGTCACCACCGAACATATCAAACCGGAAGTCATCGCCGATAACCGCAACAATCGCACCGTCCCGGTGGAAATCAGTATCGTCTTTTGCGGTTACCAACACAATGACCAGGTCTTTCATCTTCTGCCACCCCGTCCACCCCTGACACTGGATGAAGTCTATGTTTGTAATGATCAACAACTGTGTACCTTTACCTCTGCGGCTCGCTTTGGTTATTTCCGGCACATTCTCAGAGGGCAGGATTACCCGGTAGCCGAAATTCTGGTCAGCCATTTGAAACTGACTGCCCAGGCTCATCAGGCACAGAACGAACCAGACTGGATCAACACTGCCATTCAGGAATTGATCGTGCTTTTACGGGATGATTACGCCACCCTGATGAATGTCCTGGGTGCGCTGGCGGATGCAAAATTGACACACGAGGAGGGTTGATATGGCAATTGATCCTGGTAAAAACATCGGCTATGTGGTTGGCGGTGGGCTTAAAAATAATCTCAATGTCCGGCTGACCGTTCCCGCGCATGAAGTACAGGAGGGCAGCTTTGTGGTCATTGAAGCTGGCAACGACAATTTTTACGGACTGATCACCGACCTGCAGCTCGGCAGCACCGATCCGCGCTTTGCCGATGAGCAGAGCGAAAACCGACTGCCTGCCCATTTATCCAGCCTGCTACACGGGCAGACGCTCTTCACCAATCTCGAGGTCATGCCCATGTTGATGCTCGATCGCGGACCCGATCCCGGTTCGCCCGAATACCCGGCCTGGCGCGCACAGAATCCCGATGATGAAACCCGCGCCAAACCAGTCAAAACCATCCCGGCTCATCACGCCATTGCCCGGGCAGCACATGCCGGGGACGTGGCGCAGATCTTCGGTGATCCGCAGAAGAAGGGCAATTTTGTAGTTGGCAGCACCCGCGAACAAAATCATCCGGTTGTTCTTAACCTGGAGAAATTCGTGCAGCGTTCCTCCGGGATCTTCGGTGCCACCGGTACCGGCAAATCTTTCCTGACCCGCATCATCCTCTCCGGATTGATCCACCACGACCTGGCATCCCTGCTTGTCTTCGATATGCACAACGAGTATGGTTATGACGATACATCTTCGGATACCAACCTGAAAGTAGCCGGTTTGCGCACCAAATTCCCACTCAAGGTCAAAGTGGTTGGCCTGGGTGCTGGTGCTACCATCCGTGGCAAAAGTGCAGATTTCAATCTCCAGCTGGCTGAATCGGATATTTTACCCGAAGATGTGCTGATGCTTTCCCGTGAATTAAACCTGCGCGAGACCACCGCTGCCACCCTGGATGCCCTTGTGCACCACTTCGGGGAAAAACACTGGTTTCATGAATTCAAACAACTGAAAAATGGTGCCATGATCGAAAATGATGATGGTAAAAAAGTGCCTGCCCCGGACAGTGTCGCTTTTTGGGCCAATCAAAATGGAATGAACGCCATGGCTGCCGAGGCATTACACACCAAAATGAACCGCATTTTCAACCTGCCGTACATCAGCCAGAACCCTCCCGGACAACCCTTGCAGGACATCATCCGCTACCTGGAACAGGGCAAACACATCATTCTCTCCTTTGGAGATTTCGAACGCGATCTGGACTATTTGCTGGTCACCAATCTGCTGACAAGAAAAATTCGTAAATCCTGGGAGGAAAAAACCAACGACTTCCGTGGTGGCAAAAACAGCCAGGCGCCGCGTCCGCTGGTGATCGTCGTGGAGGAAGCCCACAAACTCCTCAATCGCGAAATGTCTGCTCAGACCACCTTCAGCACCATCGCCCGAGAGATGCGCAAGTATTACGTCACCCTGTTGATTATCGACCAGCGCCCCTCGCAAATCTACGACGAAGTCATGTCGCAATTAGGTACCCGTATCAGTGGCTGGCTGGGAGATGAAGACGACATCTCCTCCGTGCTCTCCGGTCTGGCTGGCCGGGATGCCTTGCGGGGCATGCTTTCCCGTTTGCAACCCAAAGAGGAAGTCCTGATGCTCGGCTGGGGAGTCCCCATGCCCATTCCCCTGCGCTCGCGCCGTTATGATCAAAAATTCTGGGATGAATTGCTCGGCAAGGCAGATGTCACAACCAGATCCACCGACGACCTGATCAAATCATTAGGCTTCGATGCATGATACCATTTCGTAGGGGCGTTCGGCCGAACGCCCCTACGAATCTAATTATTTGTATTCTATATAAAACTTATATACAATCATAATAAATTACCAATCCCTCACCAGGAGAGAATGATGCACGGAAAAAAACAAATCCTTTTTGCTTTGGTGGTGATTCTCCTCACGTCATTGGCATGTTCATTACCCTTCGGTAACAACGCACCTTCACCCGAGGAGATATCCGCAACCGCGGAGGCAGCCGTATCTGCCACTCTGACAGCGCTGGCTCCTCCTGTTTTGCCCCCCGCCGAGAACCCAACGCAAGAACCAGACACCCAGCCCATTCCCGAAGCAGATCCAACCCCAATCATCAAAACCAGCCCGGATCAATTACGCATGGTGATCATTGATTCCGTCAACAACCTTTCCTCCTGGCAGGAAGAAAGTGGACTGAATTTACTCCTCAACACTGGTGATGTAACCAAAGCCGTGCTGTCTCCCGATGGAGAGTGGATTGTTTACACACGCAGCGCTACGGATGGGGTTGACATCAGCCTGTGGGCGATCCGTTTTGATGGCAGCGATCAGAAACTGCTGGTCAGCCATGCGGATTTTATGGCTATGTCAGTGAATCCTGAGGTCATAGATGTGTATGAAATTGTCACGATTTCTCCCAACATGCTGGACTTCATCCCCGGCACTCACACGATAGCCTTCAACACCTATCCTCGATTCAATGCACCAGGTCTGCTCCTTAATAATGACATGTGGTTCATCAACCTTGATACGGCCGAAAAGCGCTCGTTCTTATCCCAAGGGCAGGCTGGGAATTTCTACTTCAGTCCGGACGGTACACAGATGGCATTGGTAACTCCGGAACGCATTGATTTGCTCAATACGGATGGTAGTAACCGCAGGATTGGCGTTCTGACCTACCCCTTCGTCTATACTTACAGTGAATATACCTATCACGCCAACCCGATCTGGTCGCAGGATAGCAGCTACCTGCGGGTCAGCATCCCACCTCAGGACCCATTGGGTGATGCAAGCGCTCCGGTCAACATATACCACTTACCCATCGATGGATCTCCAGCCACTTTACTGGCGTCCCTGGTGGTTGCCCCGTTGGAAAACGCCTTTCTTGCCCCAGACTTGCATCATTATGCCTTTAAGGAACAATTAGGGGAACCAGCCGAAAATCTGTTCTCGCTTAAATTTTCAGACCTCTCTGGGGGTACCCCGATTGAATTCACCACTGGTTCACTGGGTTTTGGTGCCTGGGCTCCAGATTCAAGCCATTTTTATTTCATTAACTGGAATCCGCGCGAGATCTTCATCGGTCAGGTAGGTGCGCCAGGGGTAATCGCCCTGGACGTGAGCACTGTCATGAATTTCTCCTGGATTACCTCCGACCAGTTTGTGTTTATTTATCAATCGGGAATAAATTACCAGCTCAGGATGGGAACTTTATCCACTCCCAGCATCGAAATTGCCAATCTGGGTTCGGGATTGAGCAATCCGATATACGATTTTGTCAGCCCGTAATGAAATTTTTGGTGTCCTTTCAATCATTAGCGGACAGGGTGTTTTTGGCGTGCGTCTGCACGCCAAAAACACCCGCTTGCCCCGATTTATTGACATGATACAATTTTTTGATAAAAAAGGCTGTCCCAACAATGAGGACAACCTTTTGATTTACCACATATACCAGACTGTCAGAGCGACCGCAGTACCCAGCAGAACACCCACTACCACCTGCAAGGGTGTATGCCCCAAGACCTCTTTCAGCTTCTCAATTTCAATCGGTTCACCATTCAGAAATTCTTCAAATAATTGATTGATCTTCTGGGCATGGATGCCTGCTTGTCGGCGCACTCCAGAAGCGTCATACACCACAATCATGGTGATGGCAAATGCTACCGCAAAAAGCGCAGTATCAAAGCCATAATTTAACCCCGTCGATAGGGTTACGGATACCATTAACGAGGAATGGGTACTCGGCATTCCGCCGCTGCTGAACCACAACCCCCAATTGATGCGGCGGTTGAGTAAATATTCCATCGGCACTTTCAAAAACTGGCCAAAAAACCAGCCGATCAGACCGGCAAACAATACCTGATTTCGTAATAACTCTTCACCCATTAATCATCTTGCTCATCTTCAGGGAGCTGACTCTCCAATCGTAATTTTTGTACCCTTAATTCGGCTGACTCTAATAAAGTTGCGCAATGGGCAGACAGCGCCTGACCACGTTCGTATAAAGTTAATGACTCATCCAGATTAAGCGTCTCCGATTCCAGGCGGTTAACAATCTGTTCTAATTCGGCAAATGCCTGTTCGTAACTTAATTCATCAACCGAAGATTTTTCCATTATTCACTCCATTCACTTAAAATTATTCCGGATGGCAGGCTGGTAATTTTAACCTATTATTGATTATCCTGGCTAATTTTCTTTACTTCAGATTCCAGGATGCCATCCATTAATCGAACAGCAACCTGATTGCCTGGCTGCACCTCAGTGACAGAACTGATAATTTTTCCATTCTCATCACTGACAATCGCATACCCGCGCTGCAGAACCTGTAATGGGTTGAGGGATTTCAAGCGGGCATCCAGACCTGTCAGACGTGACTGGTACAGGCTGGTCCTGTGATCAAAACCCCGTTCCAACCGCATGATTACTTCATCCAAGCGTTGCTGATGATTGCGAATACGGTTGAGTGGGGATAGAAAGTTAAGCTGAGATTGCAGGGATGATAGATTCTGGTGATATTGTCTGGTTTTTCGGTCAAAAACGTCGTCCAATTCAGCCTGCAACCCCACCAGATCAGCCAATAAATCATCTTTATTGGGTGTCACCAATACAGCCGCCCCGGTGGGGGTAGGTGCCCGTAAATCAGCGGCATAATCCGAGAGGGTGGTGTCAGTCTCATGACCGATGCCAGTCACCACCGGGATTCTGGATACTGCAATCGCACGCACCACACGTTCATCGTTGAATGCCCACAGGTCCTCCATGGAACCGCCGCCGCGTGCGACGATGATCACATCCACATCCAACAGCTGATTGAGGTCCCGGATGGCCTGCACAATTTTTAGAGGTGCTTCTTCGCCCTGCACCATCGTGGGCGCAAGAATGACTTCCACCAGGGGAAAACGTCCTTTCAGTGTGTTGAGCATATCCTGCAAAGCTGCACCGGTGGGGGAGGTCACAATTCCAATTTTTTTGGGAAAAGCCGGGATGGCTCGTTTTCGCTCCGCATCGAACAATCCCTCCGCTTCCAGCAGGGCTTTCAGACGCATGAATTCCTGGAATAACAACCCTTCGCCGGCCATGCGCAGCGTATCTACATACAGCTGATACTGTCCACCAGCTTCATAGACACTCACATAGCCATGCACTTCCACAGCCATACCCGTTTCCAGGCTTGTTCGCAAACGCATGGCATTTTGCTTCCAGATCACACATTTCAGCGTTGCAGAACTGTCCTTCAGATTGAAATAAACATGTCCGGAACTGGGTTTGGAGAGTGTAGAAATCTCACCAGCCACCCAAACATCCCGTAAAATATCGTCACTTTCCAATAAAGCGCGCAGGTACTGCGTCATACCACTGACGGTTAATACCCTGGGTCCAAATAAACTCATTTGCTCTGCCATCGAATTAAGAATACCGAACATGTTGTCCTGTGTCAATCAAAAATCATGCCTACCTGTCAGATAAATTTCGTTGAACTTTTGTGTGACCGAATGATTTTTTTAAATTATTCCATTAGCACATTAATTTTCTGCTACAATCAAATTAGTTTACAATGGCAGGTAAGGAATGGATCATCTCTGGTCACCATGGCGTATGCATTACATCAATAATAAAGCGGAAGAACCACAATGTGTGTTCTGTTATGCAGTAGATCAAACACAGGAAGCGGAATATCTTATTTTGCATCGTGGTAAGAATGCCTTCGTGATGCTCAACCGCTTCCCCTACACCAGCGGACACCTGATGGTGCTTCCCTATGAACACCAGCCATCCTACGAGGATCTGACCGCTGAAACCCGCGCTGAGATGATGGAGTTGATCAATACAGCCACAAAAGTATTGCGGAAAGTATACAACCCGAACGCCTTCAACCTGGGTGCCAATATCGGCGAGGACGCCGGCGCCGGGATTGCCCCCCATTTTCATTTCCACATTGTGCCGCGCTGGCGGGGGGATAGTAACTTCATGTCGGTCACCTCCAATACCCGTGTGCTGCCGGAAGATTTGCAGGTCAGCTATCAGAGGTTGAAGAAAGCATGGTTTTAGGGATTAGGTGTTAGGGATTAGGGGTTAGTATTGAGTATTGAGTATTGAGGGTTGAGGGTTGAGGGTTGAGTCTGTTGTCCTGAAATAGGTTTACTAGTTAAATTGGGTTTTCGAAGAAGAATTGATCTTTGTGCATAATGGGAACAAAATTGAGGGGTTTGGACGTCTTAATCATATGAAAACGAAAATTTTACCTAAAATTGTACTGATGTTCTCTCTGGTATCCATTGTTTTTGCAGCCTGCACTACCTACCAGGAACCTGTTCCTGCAGCCACAATGCCACCGCAGAATACTGAGATTCCCGTAAATCCCACCGGCGAGGTTGTTACCAGAGAATTACCGGATAAATTTGATAAACTCACCCCCATCGCTCCCATAGGAAAAGAGCCAATTGATATGACACCCATTTCTCCCACTGATCTCCCCTTGATTTTCCAGGATATAGCTGAACAAGCTATGACTGCACTGGCGGAAAAATTATCCATCCAGAAAGATCAGATTGCATTGATCAGCGTCCAATCGGTGGTCTGGTCCGATTCCAGCCTGGGATGTCCGCAACCGGATATGAATTACCTGATGGTGCTTACGGATGGCTATCGTGTGGTTCTGGTTGTCGACGATGAAGCCTATTATTATCATGCCAATCAAAGAGGCTATGGCCTCCTCTGCGAAAATCCAAATCCTCCCTATTCCGAAGGAGCTGTCGATCGGTAGTAAGTAATTTAAAGGAGCAGATATTTCTACCTGCTCCTTTTTTGCATCTTAAGCTAAAATTTACGGTCTGTCAATCTCAAATTCTGGAGATTCCCAGATTTCCCAATGAGCCGGATTGTTAGCATCGCCATTGGCTTTCAATGCTTTGATCACCAATTTATACATGCCATCTGGCACGGGGATGGTCAAATCCTGCGTGTTACCCACCCCATTGTAACCATTGCTCTGGATTCGGGTTCCATCCCAGGCAAAGGCAAAGAATCCACCAGCCGTTGAATTACGCGGTAAATATTCTTCATAGATAGCTGCATTGAAGACTGGATGGATCAACTGTCCACTTTTTGCCTGAATAATTTCCACTCTGAATACCTCAATCTGATGGTCAAAATGAACCAGCAAGTAAGGCACATCATCACCTTGCATGGAGTAAACCCAGAAGTCATTTTCAGCAAAATTATAAAACGAACCGGCATATAAAATACCCAACCATGGGAACCCATTGGCAGTAGGTGTCAGAGCTTGAATTCCCTGATAATCACCCACAAAACCTGCAAATGGAACCCGATACACCTGTCCTCCTCCTTGTGGGGTCAAAATAATATAACCGCCATATTGTCCATTAATCGGACCTGTAGCAGGAGTAATGGTCAGGTTCAGTTTGACGGTCTTATTAGCCCGTACTGTAATACTGGATGACTCAAATTCCACGTAAGCGTTCGATGTGGTAAATCCTGGTACCATCACACCACCGGTTGACAAAGCATTCACATAAGTAAGATCATAGGTCACATTCTCTTTGCTGTTATTGGTGATCAGCAAGGTTTGTGTGAATGGTCCGGCTTCTCCCTCTCCAGCGGCTATTTTGCCAGGTAGGATCTGAGTGGTTGCCAGAATCGCATCATCAATATCCAGCATACCCGCTCCCTGACGATGGACATTATCCAGGAATCCTAACCCGGGATTTCCCCCCCAGACTTTCGGGTCAGCGCTGTTCTGCAGAATATCCCTGACTTCATATGCTTTGAGCTTGGGTTTTGCCTGCAACAACAAAGCCACTGCACCAGCCACATGCGGAGAAGACATGGATGTGCCACCCAGTGTGGCATAACCACCTTTCTCCAGCGGATAGGTTGAATAAATATTGCCACCTGGGGCTCCAATGTCAGGCTTGAGGGTTAGATCAGGCGCAAGTCCGTAGGAGGAGAAGGAGGAAATCAACCCACCGGTTGGACTTATAAATGAATCCAACTGGTCAGTCCATGTCATTGTTATGGGTGCTGCCTGTGCTCGAATGAACAAGCCATCAGCCTGGGAAATTCCCACAACTGGTAGATCTTCATAACCTGGAATTGGTGCACCCAGTGTCCCATTAAAAACGCCAGCAGCATTATTATGAATCACTACCCCAATTGCACCGGCTTTAAATGCGTTCAATGCTTTTTCACCGAAAACGCATGTTCCTCGCACTGCCAGTGCAACTTTACGATATGGGTCAGCCAATAAAGTGTCCGTGTTACAGGCTTGCCCTATGTAGACGATTTCTTCTGTCCCAAATGTTGGCACTGGTCCTGAGAAGGTCATTGGTATGTAGCCAATTTTCTGATCATTCACCTCAAAGTAGTTTAAGAAGACATGCGAATTATCAAAAGATGCTACCCCAATCACTTTCTCACCCAAGCCGGGGGCACCAGCGGAATACAGGCCATTCGCGCCACTATTCCCGATGGATGCCACCACTACCATGCCTTTTTCAACCAGCAGGTCGGCTGCTTTGGCAGTTGGATATTGCGGCCATTGAAAAGCAGAACCGATGCTCATATTGAGGATGTCCATCTTGTCTTTCAAAGCCTGTTCCATGGCCATCATCATGATCTCAGCGGTAGTGGATCCCTCGCATCCAAACACACGGTAAGCGCCAAAACTAACCTCCGGTGCCACACCTACAACGGTTCCATTGGCACCCACGATGCCAGAAACATGCGTACCATGCCCGTTGCAATCATCCGGATACGGATCGGGATTCGGTACCGGGTTATAGGATGGTGATGTGGGATCCGCGTTAAAGGCATCCCCCACAAAGTCCCAACCGGTATAAACCCGGCATCCAGGTCCAAAACAACCACCTAAATCTGGATGATCATAGTCGATACCAGTATCCATGATGGCTACTTTCTTACCTTTTCCTGTGTAGCCCAATTCACTCTGGGCAATATCCGCTCCAGTCATCGCCAGAGCTGTGTAAAGATCCGGAGCAGGGCTCTCAAAATTCTCCGGGATGGAGATGACCTCAACCGGGAAAACCCCAACCACCCCTGGAAGAGCGAACAATCTATTTAATTGAGATGGTTTTATTTCAATAGAAATCCCATTCCATAATGTAATGAATTCATAACGTTGTGTAAATTCAATCTTTTCTTTGGCAGCTGCTTTCGTGAAATTATCTTTCTCAGCCTTGATTTGTTTTATGTTTCCACCTGCAGCCAACGGTAAACTACGAAATTCCACAAACCAGGCTGACGGTGTTTCATCAACCATTTCATAACTCTCGATGACAGGCACTGGTGATAATGGTTCAACAGGGCCAACATCACTGGCAAATACCGAAGAAGTTATGAAAACCCCCAACAACAACACAATACCAAGCACTTTCGAAAATTTTCCTTTCATTACGTCCCTCCATTTAATTTTTTTCAACCCAGGATTGACTTTTTCAGATAACCTCCTTTATGCTTTAAAAAAACCGCCGGAGAAAATCGGCGGTCTGGCTGTCTATTCTTCATTTATTTAGAAAAATAGACCCATGACTTTGCGACCCCATTTCACAATGGGAGTGCCTTTTTCGAAATGAATGATAGGTGTAATGGAAAATTTGGATTTATGAATCTTATACCAAATTTTGATGTCAAATTCAATAGAATTTTTTGATTCTTATCTTAAAATATGTATGAATTTAGGAATTACTCATTCACAGTTCCACGACATGACTGCAAGTCGTTCCACCCGTTTGCGCTTTTCCAACCAATTGAAGACTCTTTTCACCTTGCGAAAATAAGCTGGCATTGTTTCTAATTCCAATAATTCAGTAAACCCAAAGCGCTCGTAGAAAGAAACCAGCGAGCTGCGGCAGGTGAGATAAATGGGTGGATTCTGATTTTTTAAGATCTCGCGGATCATCATTTCTGCCACCCCCTGATGACGATACAGGGGCACCACTGCCACAGATGCCAGTTCCAAAGATCCATCCTTGTGGCTCTTTACCTGCGCACAACCAATCCTGACCCCATGTTCATGCACAGCTACCACAAATCGTTGCCAATCCAGCCCAAGCGGATTGATCCCCACCCGCCAGATTAATCGCCGGATGAAGGCAGCGTCCTCTCTGGTTGCTTTTCGAATGATATAACTCGCTGTGCTCATATTCTTCTAATTAGCATTATAAGCAAGTTTTGACATCAAAAAACAAACGAGGTTCTACATAAAAAAACCTGAGCATTGGTTACTCAGGTTTGCTTTAAAAATCATTTACTTTATAAAATCTTCCGCATAGTGACAGGCCACAAAGTGATTGGGCAGAACCTCTCTTAATTCGGGTTCTGTTTCAGAACAATCCGGTTTGGCAAACGGGCAACGCGGGTGGAAGCGGCAGCCTTTGGGTGGATTCAGCGGGCTGGGCACATCCCCCTCCAGAATAACCCGTTCGCGTTTTAGCTTTGGATTTGGAATCGGGATCGCTGACATAAGCGCATTGGTGTAAGGATGTGTTGGACGCAGAAACAACTCATTCCGGTCAGCCAGTTCCACGATCTTCCCCAGATACATGACTGCCACCCGGTCCGAAATATGCTCGACCACTGCCAGGTTATGCGCCACAAACAGGTAGGTCAGACCAAAATTTTTCTGCAAATCGCGCAAAATGTTCAGCACCTGCGCTTGAATGGATACGTCCAACGCGGAAACAGGCTCATCCAGGACGATGAATTTTGGCTTCATGACCAGCGCACGTGCAATTCCAATCCGTTGTCGTTGACCACCAGAGAATTCATGGGGATAACGCATGGCATGGTAATCTTCCAGACCCACGTTTTTCAATGCATCCAGTACCATCTCAAAGCGTTCCTGACTGTTCCCAATTTTATGAATTTTTAAGCCTTCTGCAATTGAGTCTCCAATCGGCAAGCGTGGATCCAGAGATGCGTACGGATCCTGGAATACGATCTGCATATACCGGCGCATCTGTTTGGATTCCTGCGCATTTAATTCAAAAACATTGGTGTTGTTGTAGATCACTGATCCACTGGTGTGTTTCAATAGACCTAACATGGTATGGCCAACCGTTGTTTTACCACAACCCGATTCACCCACCAGACCCAATGTTTCACCTGTTCGAATCGAAAAACTGACATCGTCCACCGCTTTGACATTGGCAACGACACGTTTAAAAATACCGCCGTGAACCGGGTAATATTTCACCAGATTTTTTACATCAATCAGATTTTCGGATACTGTTTTTGTTTGTTCTATCATGTTTATCTCTTCCGCTTCTCTACATCTGAATTGGTGCTTGATGACCATCAGTATTTTGATATAACCAGCAACGAACTGTGTGAGCTTTTCCGATCGGGATTAAATCCGGATTTTTATGATCACAGATTTCTTCCAGATGATGTTCCTCTCTGGCTTTACAGCGCGATGCAAAGCGGCATCCCGACGGCAAATTTATCAGATTTGGTACGTTGCCGGGAATGGTATCCAGTGCTTCTTTCACCTGGCCAAGAACCGGGACCGAAGCGATCAAACCAACGGTATAAGGATGCATAGGATTTTCAAAGATGGTGATAACATCACTCTCCTCAACAATCTGCCCGGCATACATGACTGCAACCCGATCCGCCATCTCGGCAATCACACCCAGATCATGCGTAATCAGCACCACAGCTGTGTTGATTTTTGTGCGTAGACCACGCATCAAATCCAGGATTTGCGCCTGAATGGTTACATCCAGTGCGGTTGTGGGCTCATCAGCTATCAGAATCTGGGGGTTCAACGCCAGCGCCATGGCGATCATCACACGTTGCGCCTGCCCACCCGACATTTCATGCGGATAGGCTTTTGCTTTACTGGCTGCATCCGGGATCCCGACCAGAGATAATAACTCAACCGTCCGATCCCAGGCTTGTTTTTTGTCAAAATTGGTGTGAATTTGCAGGATTTCTACAATTTGATCACCGACTGTGAAAACCGGGTTAAGGCTGGTTTGTGGTTGTTGAAAAATCATTGAAATATGATTGCCGCGTACAGCCTGCATACCTTCATCGTCAAGTTTCAATAAATCGCGACCTTCAAAAAGGATCTCACCTCCCACAATTTTTCCGGGTGAATCCACCAGGCGCATAACAGAAAATGAAGTAACGCTCTTGCCACAGCCTGATTCACCAACCAATCCGAGCACCTCTCCAGCATGTAACTGCAGGTCAACACCATCCACTGCTTTAACAACGCCATCATCCGTGTAAAAATAGGTCTGCAGACCTTTTATCTCAAGAATGGGATTTGTATCATTTTGCATCATTGTTCTCTCCAACCTAATTTTGGGACTGACCCAGGCGTGGATCAATCGCATCGCGCAATCCATCCCCCAACAGGTTGAAGGATAATACCGTCAGCATGATGGCTATACCAGGGTAAAAAACCAGATGAGGTGCTGTAAATACCTGATTTCGCTCACTGCCCAACATAGTTCCCCATTCAGGCATGGGTGGCTGCGCCCCCAGTCCAAGGAAGGACAGCGCAGCAGCATCCAGAATAGCCGTACCAATACCCAATGTTCCAGTGACAATCAAAGGTGGTATAGCATTTGGTAATACCCGGTTGATCAGGATATGGAAGGAATTCCCTCCCAAAGCGCGTGAAGCTGCCACATACGGCATTTCCTTTATTGATAACACACTTCCACGCACCACCCTGGCATACACCGGGATGGTAACAATCGCAATTGCCAGTAAAGCATTTTGCAGACCCGGACCCAGAACGGAAACAATCGTAATTGCCAGCAATAAACTGGGAAATGCCATCAAAACATCCAGAATACGCATGATGAGATTATCTACCCAACCTCCAAAAAATCCAGAGATAGCACCTAAAATCGTACCCATGATAATCGCAAATCCGATGGTGGTGAAACCTATCATTAAAGAAATACGCGAACCATGCACCACGCGACTGAATTGATCACGAACATTTCCGTCAATTCCCATCAAGTGTTGAGGTTGATCTTTCGGGCATCCGAAAAGATGGATACAGGGATCCTGACGTTTTTTAATGCCCTCTTCCAGACCAATCAACACCTGCTCTGGGGCATAAGGAGCAATCACATCGGCAAAAACCGCCATCAATAACAGGAAGGTTAAAATAATCAAACCTAATACAGCATTGCGTTGGCGTAAGATCCTGCGGAGTGTCAACCGCCACAGGCTATTCGAGCGGTAGTCTTTTTGTTTTTCATTGGAAAGTGATACGGGTGGCATGGCTACTCCAATCGAATCCGTGGATCAATAAACACATAGGATAAATCAACAATCAGGTTGATAAACACATAACCTGCAGCGATCACGACAGTAAATGCCTGAATGATGGGATAATCTCGGGCAGTGATGGCCTCAAACAGGATTCTGCCAACCCCTGCCAGACCAAAAATAGATTCTGTTAAGACAGCTCCGGCGAAAATCGTGCCTACTTGTAAGCCGATAATCGTAACAACCGGAAGTAAAGCGTTACGGAATGCGTGTTTAAAAATTACTTTATTTTGTTTGAGCCCCTTTGAGCGAGCTGTGCGAATGTAATCCTGTTTCATCACTTCCAGCATACTCGAACGGGTCATACGGGCAATAATAGCCAGGGGAATGGTGCTCAAAGCCATTGCTGGCATAATCATATGTTTAATCGCGTCACCAAACAATTTCCAATCCCCAGTTATAAGCGAATTAAAAATGTAAAAATTAGAGAAGAATTCAAGGAAGTGGTATCCAAAGGTTTCCTTAGCAAATTCCCAACCCCAAACTTCATAAAAGGGAATTGCGGCCAGACCTGGTGCCAATCTTCCAGAAGGTGGTAATTGTAAAAAAGTATCTTTTAATAAAATAGCAAAAGCAAACTGTAACATTAAACCCAGCCAGTAAACTGGCATGGAAACACCAATATTCGCCCCAATCATCGTAAAAACATCCCAGAAAGAGTTTCTTTTCACGGCGGATAAGATGCCCGCAGGGATACCAATGGAGATTGCAATGAGTAAAGCAATCGAGCCTAACTCTAAAGTCAGTGGTAGTCTTTCAATCAATATAATCGTTACCGGGCGACTGAACCGGATCGATTGTCCAAAATCACCACTCAGAATGTCTCGCAGATAAATGCCAAATTGGGTCGTGATGGGCTTATCAAACCCATATCGGACATTAAAGCGCTCACAGACCTCTGGTGTAGCTTTTTCCCCAAGCATGGCTTTACACGGTTCACCCGGGATCATACGCGCCAATGCAAATGTAACGATTAAGATGCCCAATAAAACCGGAATAACCAGAATTAAACGGCGGATAGTGTACTGAATCATAAGCTACTCTTCTATGGATTATGGAAATTAAAGGGGGTGGACGCAGTTTCCCGTGCCACCCCGCGGACTAACCAATAGGCTGCTGATTAATCAGCATTCAACAGATTCCACCACAGATAGGTGAAGTATTCGAAAGCACCGGTGTTGCCAACATGCAACGGGTTGGAAGCATCCCAGGCAACTACCCAGGACATAACCACGTCATTGGCATCCAGGCTGGAACCATCATGGAATTTGACACCCTGGCGTAAATTACAGGTCCAGACGGTCAAATCTTCATTTGGATCACAGGAGGTAGCCAGACCAGGATTGACAGCCGTGGCTCCTACTTCATAGGAAAGTAAGGATTCCAAAACCTGTTCGCAGGCACGCAGTGATTCACCATCAGTTTCGTCATTGCAGTACAGTGAAATTGGCTCGGCATTCTGCATCCAGACCAATGTGTCACGTCCAGCGGGATCCATAACAGCCATATATTCATTGCTTAATGGGCTGGAATGTGCACCAGCAACTTCAGCTTTGAAAGCGGTAGCAGAACCACCATGGGCGATGGGTACCATTGGAACCAATTCTTTGATCGCATTGTTGGCTTCCACATACAGCGGTTCAGCTTCATCAGGATCAGCCACCTGAGAGGCAGCCATTAATGTTTCATAGATTTCCGGGAATGGCTGGCCAAATTGCAGGTTGTTGGCAGCAAAATGGTAATCCAGGAAATTGGTCACATGCGGGTAATCAGCACCCCAACCTAAGAGGTGGATACCATCCAGACGACCAGCAGACGATTCTTCCAGAAAAGCACCAGATTCCATCACAACGATTTCTGCATTGATACCCAGGTCTTTTAATTGCGCCTGGAGATCGGTAGCAACCAGACCAGGTTCTGGCAGGTAACCGCGGACTACATCACGATAGAAAATCTTGGTATCGAAGCCATCCGGATATCCGGCATCAGCTAATAAAGCTTTGGCAGCTTCCAAATCATATTCGTACCATACATCACCAACACAACCATTCGGAATGGCGCAAGGGGTGAAGTGGCTGGCGACTTCAGAACCAGCCGGGTAGAAATTATCAACAATACGATCACGGTCCAAAGCCATGGCAACTGCCTGGCGAACACGCACATCATCGAATGGTGGAAAGAAATTGGTGAAACCGACATAGAAAATGTTCAAAGCTTCACGTTCGTAAAGTGCCAGGTTAGAGTCGGCTTCAATAACTTCAAAATCATCTGGCGATGGGTTATCAATACCATCAACCGTGCCGGATTGGAGTTCAAGCAAACGAGCAGCACCTTCGGATGTCCATCTGAACACAAGTGTATCCGTGACAGCTGGTGTTCCCCAATAATCAGCAAATTTCTTGAAGACCATGCTGTCACCACGATTCCAGGAATCGAGAACATAGGGGCCGGTTCCAACGGGTTTTTCAAGGATTTCTCGGGATTCCATTGCAGTTTCGATCCACTCTTTTGGTTGAATGGAGAATGCAGAGAATGCGACTTTGGATGGAAATGCCGGGTCTGGAGCACACATGCTAAATTGAACAGTGAATTCATCCACCGCAGCAATTTCTTTAATCAATCCGCCGTATTCACAATCGGGAGCTGCTAAAGACATTGGTTCAAAGTCTACTGAAGGTTCTACAGGTGCAGCAGGTTCAGCGGGTTCAGCGGGTGCGGCTGGTTCAGCTGGCGCAGCTGGTTCGGCAGGTGCGGCTGGTTCGGCTGGTTCGGCTGGCGCTGCAGGTTGACAGGCAACCACCAGCATACTGACAACCAATAACATAAATACTACGCTAAAAAGCGATTTGGATCTCATCTTCTTCCTCCTAAAAATTGTAATTATTATGATTTGGGTACATGTAGATAAAGGATCAAAATACTAAGCTAACTTCACCTCCTATTAAATTTTAAAATATCTGGAAAATTAGTTAATAGATTCAACCATTTTATATGACATTTGTCAATACTTGGGCAGGATAAACATCCAGAAAGGTCTTGAAGATAAGTTTTTGTTTTTATCTTTTTAATTCAAGTACTTACTCCAAACGCAGTCAATCCTTCAGCAGGGTGATTATGACCTGGTCTTAAGGAGAGGAAACCTCATCCAGCCCCATCTTGACAGTGTTCCGCCCTGCATGTATAATCCAGATCAATATACTCCGTGGGGGTATATTGGTAAATCTTGAAATTGAGGTGAATGAATGCCATTATATGAGTATGTTTGTAATGATTGTGGACAGCCCTTCGAAAAAATGATGCGCTTTAGCGAGTTAAATCAATCCCCCAGTTGCCCAACCTGCGCTGGAAACAATACCAGTAAACAGATCTCATTATTTGCCAGTTCAGGTTCGTCCTCCTCATCGAGTTCCTCCAGTTGCGGCAGCAGCCCCACCAGCCGCTTTCGCTGAGGGGGATAAATCGCCTGCGTGTCAGGCAGAAATCGAAATCATATGCAACTCACCGATAACCAGGCTAAAGACAATTTAATCAACCGCTTACACCGCATTGAAGGTCAGGTGCGCGGCGTTCAAGCGATGATAGCTGATGAACGTAATTGCCGTGATATCTTACAGCAGTTAAGCGCCATCCGTTCAGCCGTACAGGGAGTAAGCTTACTTCTGCTCGAAGATTACATGTCGGATTGTTTTGTGAACCTGGAGGAGAAAAATCCCCAGGAGCGGGATGAACTATTAAAAGATCTTATTCAAATGCTGGGGAAGACCCCCTGAGGGAGGGAAATTATGGCAAATGCAAAAATAATCTGGCAACCGGGTGGAAAGACCTTTATTGGCATTGATTCAACCAATCACTCTGTAGTGTTATCCACACCCGATGTAGGGATTGGCATGAAGCCATCCGAATTGTTACTGGTGGCAGTTGGATCCTGTACGGCCGTGGATGTAGTCAATATTCTGGAAAAGAAACGCTTTCAATTGAATCGGCTTGAAATCCAGGTCAGCGCAGAGCAGGACGCTGATCCACCCTGGACCTTCCGGAAGATTCACATCCATTACATATTACAAGGCGCAGAATTAACCGACAAAGCGGTTGAAAAGGCCATTCAACTCTCGGAAGAGAAATATTGTTCTGTCTCCGCTACGGTACGTGCTACTGCAGAAATCAGCACTTCGTACGAATTAATTTAATTTATTTTCCTTTTTTTCATACACGTCCGAATTCTTTTTTCTTATTATGTCCCTTAATAAGGTTTGAATGAATATTTTTATTTCTTCATCGTTAATTTCACTTATTAATTTATCAATATTTTGGTTACCAGACGCAAATTTGCTTAAACAGACCGAAACATCATTAATAATTTGTCCAATATCACTATGATCATTTATATCGACTTTGTTTATGAAATCATCTATGATATTTTTTTGTTTTGGATCATCTACGCTTGAAAATAATCTCATAATGTAGTTTAAAAACATACCTTTCTCAGGATCCTTCAATGACACAATCATTGATTGAATATTTATAGATAAATAATCTGGTAATTTTTTAACTAATTCATTTATTTCTCTTTTCCCATTAATAATATCTAATAAACATGAGGCTAGAAGATTTTCGTGGCCTTTTGAAGGCGATTCTTTTAAATTTTCCAGAAACGGAATTAATTCTAATTTAGAAATTTCATCCCCCATACAAATATCATAAGTCATTTCACACATCTGATCTTCTGTAAAAAACATCTTGAATATTTGCTTTTCCTCATTAATTATTTGGCTCCATATATTTATTTTTTGGTAATTTACTGAGTTAATTTCCTTTAGGATCTTTAATGATGAATCTAAATAAATTTTCGCAATTGATTTATTACCTAATGAATAATACAAAAGCGCAAGGTTGGCTTTATGATTTCCTTCACTTTCTTTGTTACCAGTTAATTTCGCCAATCGAATACTTTTACGAAAATGAAATATTGAAATTAATGATAATTGAATCATTTTCTCTCGATAAGCATTACCTAAGTTTCCTGATCTTTGTCCAATATTTACAAAATCATTATTACTTTCAGCTATGGATAATGCTTTTTCTAAATATTCGATGGCTTTATCTGGGTTTTTCAGTTCAATGTAAGCATTGCCAATATTTCCAAATACTTTTCCTCGACCTTCTTCATGATTCAATTCTTCAAAAATTTTTAATGCTTTTTCAGAATATTCTAAACTGGTTTCATAATCGTCTAAACCAAGAAAATAACCCCCTAACGAAGAAAAGTTTTCTGCAATCCCTAATCTGTCTTTCAATTCATTAGAAATAACAAGTGAGTCTGATTCAAACTCTATTGCCTTTTTATAATCTCCTAGTCTTGAAAAGCAAAAAGCCAATGAACTTAAACAATATTTTTCTGACTCCATTTTATTTTCATTACGACTGATAATCAATGCTTTTTTAGTTAAGCTAATCAAGTCATTAATTTTTCCACCATATTTCCAATAAATTTCAAGTACATATATTGAATTAAGAATAACTATCTTAGCAATTTCTTTATCGGAGATTATTAATCCATTTTCACCTTGGTATGTATTCCATACTCTGTCAAGTATATTAATTACTTGTTTTTCGATAAAAGGAAAAATATCATCATTTTGATTAGGTGAACAAGATAACAATAAAGAAAAATATACATTTAAATGTTGGAGAAATGCGTCCTCCTTAAATTTACTTTCATTTAATAATTTAAAAATATATTCATGAATCAAGTTATGAAGTCTATATTTTCTAACACCATCTTCCTGGTTATATCTTTCAATAAGTCCTAAATTGTATAACCTGTCTAGAATTAACTTAGATTCTTTCCTTACAATATTATTGTGTTCAAAACTTCTTTTTAAATAATCCTTTATTGATTCACTTTCATTTTTTGGGCCAAAATCATAAAGACTTGCCCACAACATTGCAACATCTTCTTCATAAAAATATTCGTTTTTAGCTAACACCCCTAATCTAAGGAACTTTTCTAAATCTTCTTCATTTAATTGTTGCAAACTCAAATCTATTGAGAAAGAAACACTTTCATCCTTAGAATTTGGTTCAGTGAAATTTATTGGAAATTTTGAATTTTTATCCATTAGTTTTAAATTAATCTCTTCCCAATTTTGTTCACCAATCCCAACCAAAGCAGCTGAAATGGATGTCGCTAATGGATGAAATCTTATATTTTCGAGGAATGGTTTGATTTTGATCCTCCATTCTTTATCTGAAATAACTTTTTTTGTCTTTTTCTCGATTAATTCTTTGGCTTCTTTTTCTGAAAAACATGGGGTTTCAAGAATATTAGTGACAGATAATTTGCTAGCTAACTCTTTGCTCCGAGTGGTAATTATTACCCTGCTTCGCTTTCCTAATAATGAAATTAATAATTTTGCGGAATTAATTTCCCAAACATCATCCAATACGATTAGAAATTCTTTTTCAAAGAATAATTGTTTCAATATTCTTACTTTCATTTCAACACTTGGATAATCTTCTGGAATAATATTAAAAATATTCATCCAATCAACCAAAATATGTTCGGTATCTTCTATACTACATATCGAGGAACCTAAAGTAGACCAAATAACTCCTAAAGGGAAATGTCTTTTAATGTCTTTTTGATTAACCAATGCTATCGCTAATATTGATTTTCCCGATCCTGGCATTCCGGTAATTGCAGTTAATCTAGGTAAATCTCCATTTATTGTCTCAGTCAATCCAACATAATTACGCAATTTTTCTAATATTTGATTTCGTTCAACATAAAAATCTGGCAAACATGGTAGAACGGATAATTGGTCACCTTGAGTTTCTTTTAGATTGAATTCCTTATATTGATTGATGATTGGATCCAAAGATTTACGGAGTTCCTCAATATTTGACTGTACATATGTAATTTTTTTATCTTGAACAACCTGGATAGGTGTTCTTGATTTTTTTAATAATTTTTCAAAAATTTCTCTGAAATTATCAAATTCTGATCTTATATCAACGTCCATCTTTTGAAATTCTCCACCAACTTTGTGCCATTCCAATAAATGGTCAGTTTCTTCTATCAAATACGAAATATCATCTTCGTCAAATGATTTCTTAAAAGAATTCTTTATGTGTTCATTCCTAAAAAATTCAAGAACTGGTCGAGGTTTACCAACACCATATTCAACCAAAGAATACACATATAAACCATCAAAATCTGATGGAAAATTATTTGGATTAAATCCTAAATCCTTCAATATTCGTAATATCGATTCTGATCTTTTCCCTGTTGCAATCACTTGTTTTATACCAATATCAAGTATTTTTGTAATAACAGTTGTTAAATCCATTACTGCCATTCACCCTCTCTAATAAAATGGTTAGGATTTTAAAAATCTTTTTTTATTATATATTCTTTTGGATGGTGTCAGCCCATAATATTATATGGAACATATTTAATAAGATATTTTTTACGAATAAATTTATTATAATTATTTTGAGAAAAGACAATTATTCTTTTTTTCTAGTTTTAGCTTGTGTCTTTTAAGGCAAATCTGCCGGGCTGACACCTAATTCATCCGGCATGAAGCGCATACCTTTGAGCTCTTCAAAGGTCAGGTACTTGCCTTCCAATTCAGGTCGTTCTTTTTTCAACGCTTCATATAAATAGGTATAACTGGTCATCACCCGGACTTTCCAGTTCAGGTTCAGGTTGCGGGCCACCTTTTGAATGCTACTCCCATCAGGACCTTCAATCTCGATGAAATTCCCATAAGGCAATTCATCCAGCACCACCAGGGTATCCAGCAGTGAATAAGTGGTACGATATTTTTCATATGCCATCACCACTTCAAATCCCAGTCCTTCCAGTAATGTCCGGGCAGTATCAAAATCATCCACCAGCACTTCAATTTCCTGGCGAATGCTGACTGTTTTACCAGATTCGGCTGCACCTTTGAATGTCAGGATATTTTCTGTATCTTTTCGCAACCGTAATACCTGATGCAAATTGCGTAAACGTCCATCGGCTGTATCAAAGCGTAAATTAGACTCGAAACAACGTTCCTGTAGCAGTGTACCGCCTAATTCCAGAATTTTTTGCTCAATTTCTTGCAAAGAAAGCACATAAAATTTCACTTCAATTTCAACATCATTGTTGTTCTTCATTTATCATCCTTTTGGCAACTTATTTTTTGTGAGGTAAAAATAGCCAAATACAAAACCTAAATAAATGCTGGTTGCCAAAATCCGAAATGGCAAATTATAAAAAGCAATGCTGCTCCGGGAAAAGATCAAATAATCCAGCCACCAGCCGGCTGCCAATATCACAATACTGATTTGAACATATTTCTGGCTCCATGCGAATCGCAGCCAGGTGCTGAGCGCAGCGATGGTGCTAACGACCCCGATCACCGCACCACTGATCAAACTATACCACGGACCTGGCTGGACACCAAACCGCAGCAGTGTTTCCCATTGATAGATGCTCTGGTAAACCCGCAGCCAGCCCATCACAGCAATGATAGCGAGCGAGAATATGATGAGCTTCAGTAAGAATGGTCGTTTCTTTTTCAATCTTTCCGTCCTGCAGGAATTGTACTCGAAGTCCGGTCAGGCAGAAAAACTCGTATCATCTTTCTCAGTTGTTTATTACTCTTCGTGGATCATGGGACAAACTGTAATTCCCATAAATGTACATGCGCGGGTTCTGCATTATTCAGGTTGGTGACCCTTACATCGACCCACGCCACAGAGATCGATTCCGGCAAGGCCAGTTCCACGAAACGCAGTTCAGAAGCTTCATTTAGATTCATCAGCATGGGGATTGGTTCCTCTGCTCCATCTGGCCAGACCACGATTTCAATCTTTGTAGGTTCTCCTCCCACCCGCAGATTTATTCTTGAAATCTGGCGCGGTTGTAAAAACCGAACAATCACCTGAAACGGATTTGCTTCCCAGGTTCGTGCCAGCGAAGACGGATCCCCATCAAAGACATCCTGGATCGCTCCCATGTCCAGCGTGGAATACTCGACTTCTATTGCTTCCCCATCCAGCAAGGAAACTGTGGCTTTGTTCAGGATGCGTCGGGCAGCCAGTTCTGTCGCAAAGATTTCCTCGATATTCTCAACATATGCTAATTTGGTGAAGTAAAAACCTGGCTCTCCGTTCGGAAATTGAATCACTTTTTCTGCCTGAATATTCGTAAACTTCTGGCTATCCTGCACATTCTGCATTTCTTCCGGAATCATTACAAATACCATTTCCGGATCGATCGGTTTGAACGCGCTGATGTATCCATCGATACTTCCCATTTGAAACGGAACAGGATCATCAAAGAAGTAGCGCGCCAATACATCCGCGCTGTTCGCCCAGGTCGATGCCACAAAGAATTTATTCTCCGGGTTGTTATGCAACTCTTCTTCGATGGTTCCAAACACCTGTCTGGCGCCATATTGCATACCGTACAAGCCATAATTCGTAAACCAGGTCGGTCCGTTACGTAAGGCATCTGTGAGCATGCTGATATTCAAAATACTCAATAACACAAATACACCGATCCCAATACTGTGAGCTTTCAGAGCAGAATGACTGATGCGACTGCGCATCTTTCTTTCCAACCAGTCCCAGCATGTGATCAATCCCATGCTGGTCAAGACAGTCGCGGGGATGACCATCACCAATGCACGCGTGATGCCCAATTGCACCAGTGCAGCACCACTGGGAGCTGCCAGCAGCATGATCAGGACCAACCTGGCAAAGGTTTGTTTGATGTGTTGGATACACCACAGGATGCCAATCAGAGCGAATGGCAACCCGGGCAGCCATAAATTCCCATAATCTTTCATCAGATGGCGTTGCAAATCAACATCGTTTGGCAGATACCAATAAAGCGGATTCAATCCACGCACATATTCACGCAGGAAGTTCAACCATTTCTCACCCAAGGGGATATCCTGCACCCAATAGGAACCTAATATTTCCAGATGTCGTTGAGTCTCTCCTGGATAGTTCAGGGAATGACGCAGGAGCGGGATCAGAAACACCAGCCCTATCCCGATTGCCTTCAGAAAAACGGATTTGTGTTGCCAGTGATAACGCCAGTCACTCAGTAAGAATCCGAATAAAGTAAGTCCTGAAACCAGGCGCATGGGGCTATAGCTGTAAAAAGCCAAAGCTGCCAGAACAGCCGCAGCATACAAATAACGCAAATTGCCATTTCGATACAACACATAACATCCGACGAATCCAGCGTAAAAGGAGACTGCCATGGCGGTTTCAAAGGCGGTACGGGAATGCAAAAACCAGGCCGGCATTAGAGACAGGACCAAAATCGCCAGCCAGCCTAATTTACGTTTATAACCTTTTTCAATCATCACAGACACACTGATTGCTGCCAGAATCGTCAACAAAGCGGCTGCGCCACGGGTTGCCCAGATTTCTTTTCCAAATATCCACACTGGTAAGACCTGAAAATAGACCGAGGTACTCAGGTTGTACTGGCCGCCATTTTCAAAAAAGGTTGGTAAAAATTCATCGCGATGATCAAAAAAATTATCCCGAATCAGATCGGCTGCGCGCACACTTTGAATGGCTTCGTCCCCTAAAAAGCTGATTGGAAAATCTTCAATCCCGACCAACCGCACCAGCAGATACACCAGCAATGCCAGCAGAAATCCCAGTTTGGATACCTGCATTCCTTTTAATGGAAATGTCTTGCCTGCCAGTTTTTGCTTCTGCCTACGGGTGGGTCTCAACACCTCGGTGTAACGAACCTGACCTTCATGATCGAGATGATTGCAAATCACTTCGACTTCATGATCGGGTGGTAGATTGACTTCAATGATCAATTTATTATCCACCAGTTTTTGAGTGGTCAAATCAGGTTTGGGTGAATTTTGGGTGTCATTTTGCATTCATTTTGATTATAGCATTTTGAGTTTAAGCTGACTCACTGACATATGGCATCAGTGTATGATCTATTGGGGCAATTGGGTTTTTTTGGCGTGCAGCTGCACGCCAAAAAAAACCTAGCCACTAATAATTGAAAGGATTCACATCAGTTCGGTAGAAAAATGGGATTATCCTCAAAAATGCCGTAAAATTAGAGGCACATCAATTCAACGAGCATTGATGAAAAAAGAGAACAAAAGCAGGTATTATGAGTGAAGAAATCACCCCCGAAATTTTCAATCATCTTGTCACCCTGGCTGCTCTGGAGCTGGACGAAAAACAGGCAGCCTATTTGCGCCGCGAGTTGAACCAGCAACTGAAAGCCATCCATGAATTGGAAGCCATTCCCCTGGACGCCGATTTGAAGGTCACTACCCATGGTGTCTCCTACAATCTGGCAAACAGCCCGGCTTTACGTGAGGACACCTGGTTACCGCATCCTAACCCGGATGAAATTCTGGCGCAAGCTCCCCAGGTGGATGAACAATACATCATCGTGCCCGATATCCCACACGAGAAACTGGATTAAGCCATGGAACTTTGTGATCGCTCAGCCCACAAATTATTGGAGTTATTGCGCAGTAAGCAGGTATCTGCTGAAGAAATTGTAAGAAGTAGCCTGCAACGCATTGCTGCGGTAGATGGACGCCCAGGCAGTCTGGAATCAGGGGAAGAAACCGAAAAGGACAGGCAATCAGTACACGCCTTCATCTCTGTTGCAGCCGAACAGGCGCTGGATCAGGCAAAGTCTATTGACCGGCAACTGGCAAAAGGTGAACCGGTTGGGCTTCTGGCTGGGATCCCCTTTTCAGCCAAAGATGTCTTCTGTGTCAAAGATACCTATACCACCGCGGCCTCGAAAATCCTGGCAAATTTCAAAGCCCCTTATACCTCTACTGCCGTGGAACGCCTGCAGAAGCAGGGTGCCATCATGCTGGGTAAGGTCAATTTGGATGAATTCACCTATGGCTCTTCCAACGAGTCAACCGCTTTTCAGCCCTGCCCACGCAACCCCTGGGATACCAGTCGTGTACCGGGGGGCTCTTCCGGTGGCAGTACAGCATCCGTAGCTGCTGGTGAGGTGCCACTCTCACTCGGTACCGATACTGCAGGTTCCATCAGACAGCCAGCTGCCTTCTGTGGCGTGGTGGGTGTCAAGCCCACCTATGGCCGAGTCTCACGTTATGGCATCATCGCATTTGCCTCCTCGCTCGATTGCCCGGGTCCAATCGCCCGTGATATCACCGATGCCGCTTTGATGTTGCAAGCCATCGCTGGCGCTGATCCACGTGACAGCACCGCTGCCAATGTGCCCGTACCGGATTATCTGGCAACTCTCGAGCAGGGTGTTAAAGGCAAACGCATCGGCTTATCGCCAGACTATTTCCAGATTAGCTATATGGATGCCGAAAGTGGCGAGATCCACCAGAAACCAGTTCAGGAGGATATCCGCGCCGCGGTCTATCATGCTGCTGAGGTGCTGCAAAGGATGGGCGCAGAGATCATCGAGGATGTTCCCATGCCCAACACCCGTTATGGCATCCCGGCATTTTTCGTCATCAGCCGGGTGGAAGCTGCTTCGAATCTGCACCGTTATGATGGTGTCAAATATGGCTACCGTACCCCCAGCGCCGAAGATGATTTGCGCGTCATGTACCGCAAGACCCGTAACGAGGCCTTTGGTTTACAACCCAAATTGCGCATCCTGATGGGTATGTACGTCAGTGCTGCCCAATACTCCGAACAGTATTACAACCGTGCCCTCAAAGTACGGGCTTTGTTGCGCCGCGATTTCGATCAGATCTTCGATCCGCTAGGAAAATACCGGCTGGATGCTCTCCTGACCCCCACCACCCCGACCACTGCCTTCCCGATTGGTGCGATCTATGGTGACTCAGTGTTGATGCAATACGCCGATCAGTTCACTGTCACCGCCAACCACGCCGGCATCCCCGGAATTTCACTGCCAGGCGGTATCGCTGCTGATGGTCTTCCCGTTGGTGTCCAGTTGTTGGGTCCGGATTACTCTGAGCATACCCTCCTGCAAATGGGGCGATCTTTGGAAATCGGTACGCAGGATGAAGCCTGGCGTTCACAAAGGCCTGCTCTTACGCTGAGGTGGTAACATGAAAAACGATAACCGATCTACCTTTCAAATTAGCTCCAGGAGGATTGCATGACAGATTACGAAGTTGTAATAGGCCTGGAGACACATATCCAGTTGAATACCAAAACCAAGATCTTTTGCGCCTGCAAAGCTGACTCCTGGGATGATGAACCCAACACCAATATCTGCCCGGTCTGTACCGGATTGCCTGGCGTATTGCCTGTGCTGAACAAAGCGGTGGTGGAGAAAGGCGTCCTGCTGGCGAAAGCCATGCATTCCGATATCCGCATGCGCTCCTTCTTCGACCGTAAAAACTATTTCTATCCCGACCTGCCCAAAGGTTACCAGATTTCCCAATATGACCTCTCGCTGGCTAGTGGCGGCTATCTGGATATCCCCATGCCGGAAGGCTACACCCGCCGGGTCAGCATCCACAAACTGCACATGGAAGAAGACGCTGGCAAGACCAAAAATGCTGGCAACCTGCGCCTGATCGACTTCAATCGCTGTGGTGTCCCACTGGTCGAAATGGTCACCGGGCCGGATTTGCGCTCGGCCAATGAAGCCGCACAATATCTGATTCGCCTGCGCCAGCTATTGCGCTGGTTGGGCATCTCCGAAGCTGACATGGAAAAAGGTCATCTGCGCTGCGATGCGAACGTCTCCATCCGCCCCAAAGGCTCGGATCAGCTCTTCACCAAGACTGAGATCAAGAACGTCAACTCGATCGACAATGTGAAAAACGCCATCGAGCACGAAGTTGAACGCCAGATTCGCGAGGTGGAAGCCGGCAACCGTGTGCATGCCTGGACCCTGGATTGGGATGAGGAGAAGAACGAGTTACGCAAGATGCGCTCCAAGGAGACCGAAGCCGATTACCGTTACTTCCGTGAACCGGATCTGCTACCCCTGGATCTGACACAGGCATGGTTGGATGAAATTCTGGCAGACTTTCCCGAACTCCCCCTGGAACGCAAATCCCGTTTCATCTCGGAATACAAACTACCCGAATACGATGCCGACATCCTGACGGGCGAACGCAATCTCTCCGATTATTTCGAGACCGCCGTGCAGCAGTATGCCGGAGACCCCAAGAAGGTCTCCAACTATCTGATGAATGATGTTTTACGCATGCTCAACGAGAGCGGTAAAACAGCCAACCAGTTGAAACTCACGCCTGCCTACCTGGCAGAGATCCTCAAAATGGTCGATGCCGGGCAGATCAACACCTCCACCGGCAAGAGCCTGCTGGAGAAAGTGGAAAGCAGTGGCAGATCCCCTAAGAGCATTGTGGAGACCGAAGGATTGGGTCTGGTCAGTGATGATTCTGCCATCCGGGCTGTGGCTGAGAAGATCGTGGCAGCCAGCCCCAAGGAGGTTGAGACTTTCCGTGCAGGTAAAGAGACTCTGATCGGCTGGTTTACTGGACAGGTCATGCGTGAGATGCGCGGTAAAGCCGATCCCAAGCTGGCGACACAGATTTTGTTGGAGTTGCTGAAGAAATAATCGGGGCAGGGTCTGTTAAAAAATCAATAGTTCTAAAACAGAGATAGTTCATCAACCACGCGGAAATGAAGGCTATTCATTAATTCCATAAACGCACCTACGGTTGATTCACGATCAGATGAAGCAGATATGATTATGGAGCCAGTTGTATCAAAGTTACTATTATTGGTTCTGGTTAGAAACCTCAGTTCATATCCCCCTTCATCATCCGTCTTAAGAAACAAGGAAATTGGATAACCATCCAAAATGGTAGTCTCACTGATTAAAGCATATTCCCCGCCAGTTGTTAATAAGTTGTATGATTGATCGTATTTTGTTATGGCTTCCGAAATTTCTGGATAATAAACAATACTGTACCGTAGAGAACCAATTTCTCCTTCATTTTTATCGGGATTAACGAAACGAACATAAAACATTCTGGTGCCTTCATCGGTAATTAAATCAGTATGTTCCTGATCGAGTATTAACGCCTGGGCTTCAGGATAATCAAAAATAAAATCGAAAAGACCTTCCTGATAAATCTCTCCCTGGAATGGGTTTACGGTCGGAATCGGAATGGGTGTTTGGGTGGGAATAAGCGTAGGTAAAATGATTTTCGTTTTATGAACGGTAGGGGTTGGGGTTACCAGACGATCAAAAGGAACGCTGGAAATTGCCAAAGTAAAACAAACCAGAGAATTTATTAGTGCCCCAATGATGATTAAATTTTTATTCATTCATTTTTCCCGGGAATTACTGATAAGTTCATTATAGGGATTTTTTGTGGTTCTAAACTTATCAATTTTGTAATCCAGCAACACCACCGAAAAAAATTTAAACTTATGTAAACTCAATCAATTGCTTATCGAGATCTGAAAAATAATTCGAAAAATCATAACGAATAGACGCACTGATATCCGGTAGAAGCATGGATGGGCTTACTTCTGCCATGAAAATCGTAAAAAGATGTTGAAAAAAGTGGATGAAAGGGTCTTTTGTCATAAAAGTAGTTTTCCGTGTAAACATGTCATATAGTGCATAGATTGCCGGATCACCCAGAATAAAAACGCCATCTGGCACAACGCCTGAAGTTCCCTTTTTGGCTGTTTGATAAAGTTTCACAAATTCATCCTGATCTACCGAATTACAAAATGAGAAAATAAAGGTCTTTGGGACGGTTCTTAATTTCAGTTCCATGTAATCCTGGGAATTATTCGCCATAATATTGTGTTTTGTGGGTTTCAGATTTTTTACACTGGCACAACTAATAAAAGCTTGTCTTAATTCATTCGATTTATTCCTGGGTAATATTTCAATCGTTGCAATAACACTCTCAAGCAAGTAGGTATTTTGGTAATCGGACGATCTAAAGACTGGATAATTGGATCGATACAGAACAATGTCTTGTTTCGATGATTTTCGACCTGTAAAATCGACGATTTCACCAGCAGCAATATCAATGTTTGAGGGTAAATCCTTGTAGAAAATTCATGATGAAAAATAATCTCAAAGAAGTATGATTTGTAGGATCATCTGGAAGCTTAGAATAAGCCTTAAAAAATTCAGACAATGATTTCTGTGTGTTCCTGCAAAACTCTAAAAAAGGGAACATATCAACTCCTAAATTTTTTTGGATAAGTTGATTTCATTGTACTATAAATAGAAATTTTTTTCTATTTAAATTAAGATCCAAATAGATATTTCTGTAGGGGTTTTCGGCCGAAAACCCCTACAGAATTGTCCAACATAACCCTGACCGGCATGAGAGATCTATTAATGAGATATCCTCGACCAATAAACAACTATAATAAAAAATAAATCCGGAATTCCATTTTATGAACTTAATTCTCTCCAAAGTCTCCTATTTTTCCCACCTTTCCACGGAAGACTTTTTGGCTATCCAGAATAAGGCTAACAAACGCTCATTCAGCGCCGAACAGATCGTGGTGATGGAAGGTGATATCAGTGGGGGATTATACGTTGTTGAAAGCGGCTGGTTGAAAGTGATCAAAATGTCTATGAGCGGTCGCGAGCAGGTTCTCAATTTCCTCGGACCAGGCGATGTGTTCAATGCCATTGCCGTTTTTACCGATCACCCCAACCAGGCAACCGTCATCGCACTCGAAGACAGCGATGTATGGTGGATTGATCAGGATACCATCCTGGAGCTGATACAAACCCATCCAGCCCTGGCGAAACAGGTGATTGCTGATCTGGCTGGTCGCATACTGCATCTCGTCAGCCTGGTGGAGGATTTGTCGTTACGCAGTGTCGAATCACGCCTGGCACGGGTTCTGGTGGAAAGCATGGAAGAGAAAACTGTTACCCGCCACAAATGGGCAACTCAAAATGAAATGGCTTCCCGTTTGGGAACCGTACCGGATGTGTTGAACCGTGCGTTACGAAAATTTGTAGATGAGGGGCTTATTGAGGTAAATCGGCATCAAATTCGAATTCTTGATATAGATGCGCTCAAGTCAAAAATAGAATAATTCCGCGTTAACTCTGTTTTAAATCCTACTTATGTCGAAGATTTTCGATTCGTGTTGGCGTAAGCTTGTTGGCAAGAAATACGAGAGGAAATGAGGACAGGATGTCAATGAAGCCTATCGCTTATTGACAGTCAATCCACAATTTGTAAGTGACCCACAATCATAGTCAGTAACTGCCGGAGGTAGCTCCGGCAGTTTTTTCATATATAAAACTTCCAGGATTGCGCAGTAACACCATCAGTCCGGATAAGCCTTCAAGAATCTCTCTACATCCTCAATAAATTTCACTACTCCAATTTCAATCTGTTCGGTCACAGCATCCATATCATCAAAATTCGGATTTTCTGTCAATGCGTGCTTGAGAATCGCATCCTCCCCTTGCGTAGTCGCCACCAATGGATATTGATTCCAGCCGCTATCTTTGATCCGTTGCCAGTATTGTTTTTGAACCTGCTTGTTAACCCCAAACAACCAGGCTTCAAATTGACAGCTTTCATGGATGAAAACAAGCCCAGCATATACTCTATAATGCCCCGATAAACCCAGGGCACCACCCCGCGCTGCATTTGCTGCTTCTTCCATCATCGTATCATGAAATGACTCCATGCTTTACTCCTGTATCATTAAATTGATTGTCAGAGGTCTTAATAATAATTATATATAAGGTGTTGAGGTGTTGAGGTGTTGAGGTGTTGAGGTGTTGAGGTGTTGAGGTGTTGAGCTTAAATCTTTTTTCATGATTTTAGGGCCATTCACAATCAGCCTTCAGCTTTCAGCTTTCAGCCATCAGCCATCAGCTTTAAGCTAAAAATAGTACTTGACTTAGGACACATGTTCGTGTTATTATATAGTACAAATATTCGATTATTAAGGAGAATTCAAATGGCTAGAAAAAGAGAAGGTCTCAGTGACCGCCATCGCAGGATAATGGAATATCTGACCGAGTTCATCGATGAATTTGGCTATTCCCCCTCTATTCGTGAAATCGGTGATTCCATCGATGTCAAATCAACCTCATTGGTAGATTATTACCTCAACCAGCTGGAAGAAAAAGAGTACATCTCGCGTGAAGGACGCATCTCCCGCAGTATCCGTGTTTTGAAACCGATGCGCTCCGCTGGCAAAGCTATCAGCACCAAAGTGCGGGATACCGTCCGCTCAGTCAACACTGCGGTGGATAATCTGGTTAACATCCCGTTACGTGGTCGTATTGTCGCCAGTTCCCCGATTCCCATGCCAACTTCCGATTTCAATTATTACGATTCAGAAAGTGGCGTGGAAATTGCCCGCAGCCTTCTACCCGCCCGTGAACGGGTCAGTGAACTTTTCGCCCTCGAAGTGCAGGGTGATTCCATGATCGATGCCATGGTCAATGATGGCGATCTGATCATCATCCGCCCGTCCAATCAGGCTGTCAACGGTGAAATGGTCGCTGTCTGGCTGGATGACAAAGACGAAACCACCCTGAAATATTTCTACAAAGAGAAAAACCGTATCCGTTTACAACCTGCCAACCCCACCATGGATCCAATCTACATCGATAATCCCGAAGCATTACGCATCATGGGTAAAGTTGTGATGGTGATTCGACAATACAAAAGCGAAATTTTGTAAAATTTACATTCTCCTGTCTTAGATCCTTTTCTTGCCATTGATAAGTATCAAAAAACGGCTGAGTTATTCAGCCGTTTTTTAGTTTTTATCCGAGTTGAATTAGGCAACTACTACTTCAGCGCCTGCTTCAACCAATTTCTTCTTGGCATCTTCGGCAGCTTCTTTGGAAACGCCGGTGAGTACCTTTGAGTCAGCAGCTTCGGCCATATTCTTGGCTTCTACGAGACCCAGGTTGGTGAGTTGGCGGATAACCTTGATGGTTTCAATTTTCTTGGGACCAGCATTTTTGAGAACAACATCGAACTCGGTCTGTTCTTCAACTTCTTCAACAGCAGCGGCAGGACCAGCAGCAGCGACGGCAGCGACAGGTGCAGCGGCGGAAACGCCCCATTTTTCTTCCAACATCTTAACCAGATCAGCAGCTTCTAAAACAGAAAGCTCGCTCAACATATCAACAATTTTAGCTAAATCAGCCATTTCTAATCACTCCTTAAGTGTATTTATAAATTTATAATTAATTTCTTACTTATCCTTGTTCAGAATAAGCTTTTACAACAGCTGCCAATCCACGAGCAGGTTCAGCAATGGTACGTACCAATTTGCTGGCTGGTGAATTGATTAAACCTAACAGGGTAGCGCGTAATACCGGTAAACCGGGTAATTCTGCCAGTGAGTCAACGTCTTTCTGGCTGATCTTACGGGAACCAAGGTAACCACTTTTAACTGCAAAAACCTCAGATTTTTTAGTGACTTCTTTGAAAACTTTTGCTAAAGCGGGCGGATCACTGAACGCGAAGCCGGCCATCGTGGTGCCTTCCATATCAAACTCAGCGTCAATGCCTGTGTTCTGGAAAGCTTTTGATAACAATGTGTTTTTCACGACGTGAATTTCACTGCCAGTCTCACGAACTTTTTTGCGCAAGTCATCGATTTCTTTCATGCTCATTTTCTGATATTCAAGAAAGAAAACCGCTTCACTGCCTTGCAGCCACTGCTCATATTGAGCCATCATTTTCCCTTTATGTTTCTTTGTGAATGCCAATCCTACCTCCTTCCTTTCAAATTAAAATAAAAAGTCTTTACTTTTTCGCCAAAGTAAAGACTTCAAACATGACAATCCAACCTGAAACAGGTAATTCGTCTTTCAGTCTCCACCTCGGCGGGAAATTTTAAGCCCTAAGGCTCCTGCTTTCTTCGGTGAACCCTAATTGTAACACAACCAGGGGTATTCACAATGTTAAAAATGCTAATTACTCTTTAATCTTCAATGCCTGCGCTACCGTGGCATCCACTTTGATACCCGGACCCATGGTGGAGGCAATGGTGACACGTCGGATATAACTTCCCTTTGCCCCAGCTGGTTTGGCTTTGCGAATAGCTTCCATCAAAGCGGATAAGTTTTCATACAGTTTATCCAGATCGAAAGAAACCTTACCAATGGGGGCATGAATATTGGCGGTTTTATCCAGACGGAATTCCACACGACCAGCTTTGGATTCTTCGATAACACGTGGTAAATCCTGTGCCTGAACAACGGTGCCAGCTTTCGGATTCGGCATCAAACCTCGTGGACCTAACACACGACCTAAACGGCCAGCCTTACCCATCATATCCGGGGTTGAAATCGCGACATCAAAATCGGTGAAACCATCCTGAATTTTCTTGATCCATTCATCGTCATCAGCAACATAGTCAGCGCCGGCTTCACGAGCCAATGCGGCTCCTTCACCCTGAGCAAAGACTAAAACGCGGACTGTTTTACCCAGACCATGGGGTAGAACGACGACATCACGTACCTGTTGATCTGCCTGACGGGGATCCAAACCGGTGCGTAAATGGACTTCAATCGTCCCATCAAATTTTGTGAAAGATAATTCTTTTGCTAATTCCAGCGCTTCGCGAGGTTCATAGTATTTCTGACGATCCACTTTTTCCAGCGCTGCTTTAAATTGCTTTCCTACTTTTGCCATTTTTTCTCCTCTGTGGTTCCAGCGGGCAACACAGGTCACCCTCCCACAATTAACTAATCAACCACCGTAATGCCCATATTGCGGGCGGTGCCTTCAATCTGGGCCATTGCATCTTCCATATCAACTGCGTTCATATCTTTGAACTTGGTTTCAGCAATCTCACGCACCTGGTCCCGAGTGACCTTGCCAACCTTTTCCTTGTTCGGTACTGCAGAACCTTTTTCGATTCCGGCAGCTTTTTTCAAGAGAAAGGCAGTAGGTGGCGATTTAAGGATAAATGTAAACGAACCATCCGTATAAACGGAAATTTCTGCAGGAATAATCTCTCCCATTTTGTTTTGCGTGCGGGCATTATATTCTTTACAGAACGCCATAATATTGACACCATGCGCTGCAAGCGCAGGACCAACGGGAGGTGCAGGGTTTGCTTTACCAGCAGACAACACCAACTTTACAAATGCTTTAAATTTCTTTGCCACTATTTCTCCTTCGTGGTTTTATCGGATTCTTCATCCTCCCACTAAATTAAGGCACTCAAACAAGTGCCAGATTTACGATTTTTCTACTTGCAAAAAGTCCAGTTCTACCGGGGTTTCACGTCCGAAGAAATTAACCATCACACGCACTTTGGTACGATCCAGATCAATCTCTGCCACAGTACCACGGAAATCATTGAAGGGACCATCCACAATGCGGACACGTTCACCAACTTTGAAAGACACCTTAACATGGGGTGCTTCAGCTTCCATACGGCGTAGAATCTGGGATACTTCATCACTGCGGAGTGGGGTTGGTTCGTTACCCATACCCACAAAACCGGTGACGCCCGGCGTATTGCGCACTACATACCATGATTCTTCACTCATGACCATGTTAACCAGAACATAACCCGGGAAGACATGTCGTTCTACCGTACGACGTTTACCATCCTTAACTTCAATTTCTTCCTGTGTCGGGATAACAACATCATAAATTCTGTCTTTCATACCCATGGAATCGATTCGTTGTTCCAGGTTATGGCGAACTTTGTTCTCATAACCCGAATAGCAATGGATCACGTACCAGTGTGCATCACCATCACGTAAATCAGAGTCCAGCGTATCCAATTCTGGTTTTTCTACAACTTCATCCGGTTCCAGTTTTTCTGGTTCTTCTTCTGGACTTATCTGATCGTTTATAAAATCATCCATCGGTTATTCCTCAACTTACTGTAGCTGTTAAATAGCTACCAAAGCAGCGATCAAGCGAGAAAATATAAAATCTAATAATCCCAAAATCGCTGCCATAACAAAAACCACAACCAACACAACCTTCGTTAATTTCCAGGCTTCTTGTGGAGTTGGCCAGCTAACTTTGCGCAATTCTCCAATCGTGGTACGCCAAAAACGAGCTAGTCGATTCTGTTTCTTCTTTGCTGAGCTCGAGGCTTTATTTGAACGTTTTGTGACTTCTTTTTCTTTTGGTTTCAGAAACTTAGCTGCCAATTTTCTCTCCTTTTTTTACACCCAAAACGCCGCCTGGTCGGACGGCGCTGTCTGGCTTTCAGGCAGGCGAGGCAGGAATTGAACCCGCAACCCCCGGTTTTGGAGACCGGTGCTCTGCCAATTGAGCTACTCGCCTAGGTTGACCGTCAGTTGCTATTTTCATTCAAGAAACCTACAACCAACTGCCATTGAGCTTACTTCGTCTCGCGATGCAGAGTGTGCTTCCGACAACGTGGACAGTATTTACTTAATTCCATACGGCCCGGATCATTGCGGCGGTTTTTCTGAGAGGTGTAATTTCTCTCTTTGCATTCACCACACGCAAATGTGATTACTGGGCGGATATCTTTCTTTGATGCCATAGTCTTTCACAGGCGCAACCAGCCATAAGACCCGATTGCGCCTAGCTCCTTTACAATAAATTACTCAAGAATTTTCGTGATCACGCCAGCGCCTACGGTCAGGCCGCCTTCGCGAATTGCAAATTTTGAACCCTGTTCCAACGCCACCGGGACGATCAGTTCGACCATCATGTTG
>PHBY01000013.1 GCA_002840735.1 Chloroflexi bacterium HGW-Chloroflexi-2 | reverse complement strand
CAAACCGATTCAAATCGGTTACCTCCCAGAACCATTTTGAAATGGTTTGGTTCTGTGTATCCTATGGATTGATCCATAGGATAGGGTAAATCAGAAATATCGCTAACACCAATCCTCCATCCTTTGAGATCTGGAAAACTTATCCTTGGATTCAAATCGGTTACCTCCCAGAACCATTTTGAAATGGTTTGGTTCTGTGTATCCTATGAATACCTATCCTATGAATTGATTCATAGGATAGGGCCGAGGTAACCTTCACAAAATCTCGGACTCACACAAAGGATCTTTGTTTAAGCATTTTATTTCATTTGATTTTTGTGGCACTTTTCACGTTTTACTTTTGATTTTTGTGTAATTTCTCACATTTTTCCTTTGTATTTTGTGTGTTATCACACATATTACATATGTATTATGTGTGTATTTACACATTTTTCAATTGATTTATGTGATATAATTTGAAAGACGGTGGTTTGAATAGTTTTTTCAGATATGGAGGTTTTGGATTATGGAAAGAGATGCCTTCGAGGATTTAGTTCGTTGGAAGAACTCCAAATTTCGTAAACCTTTGGTGATCAAAGGTGCCAGGCAGGTAGGAAAAACGTGGTTGATGAAAGAATTTGGTCGACTAAATTATTCCTCGGTAGCCTATATTAATTTTGAAAATAATGATCGAATGATGCAATTATTCCAGGATGATTATGATCTTGACCGGATTGTTTTCGGTCTGCAAATTGAAGCAAACACACAAATCACCAGCGAAACACTCATTATTTTTGATGAAATTCAGGAAGTGCCAAAAGCACTTACATCCCTCAAGTATTTCTATGAAAATGCACCTCATTACCATTTATTGGCTGCAGGGAGCGCTCTTGGCGTAACCCTGCATGAAGGGTATTCGTTTCCGGTCGGTAAAGTTGATTTTCTGGATCTTTATCCGATGACATTTCTGGAATTTCTCCATGCCAGTGATAATGGACAGCTTGCTGAGCTCATCAAGACAAATAATTTCGCTATGATGAATGTTTTTAAAGATAAATTAATCGACTTATTAAAAAAATATTATTTCATTGGTGGAATGCCAGAAGCGATTTTCATGTTTAAGGAAACCAGCGATCTAAATGAGGTTCGTGAAGTACACCAGCGCTTATTATATGCCTATGAGCAGGATTTCTCAAAACATGTACCTTCAAGCATATTACCACGCGTGAGACTTGCCTGGAATTCAATACCGGCCCAACTCGCCCGGGAAAACCGAAAATTTATTTATGGGTTGGTAAAAGAAGGAGCCAGGGCAAGAGAATATGAAATAGCCATACAATGGTTGAGTGATATGGATCTGGTTACCAAAATTTTCCGTATTTCAAAACCTGATATTCCATTAAGTGCTTATCAGGATACCAATTCATTTAAACTGTTGATGAACGATGTTGGTTTATTGAGTACATTCAGTAATCTTGATATGAAAAGTTTATTGGAAGGCAATCGGATATTTGAAGAGTTCAAAGGTGCATTGACAGAACAATTTGTATTTCAGGAATTGCGATCAAAAAAGAATTTAATTCCTTATTATTGGTCTGCAGATAAGGGCACAGCAGAAATTGATTTTGTTAGTGAAGATTCAGGATTTGTTGTGCCTATCGAGGTAAAAGCTACCCACAATTTACGAGGAAAAAGTCTTAAAAGTTATTATGATCGATATCAACCTGAAAAAACAATACGCACATCCATGGCTAATTTTCGGGATGAGGGTTGGCTGGTGAATATACCTTTATATGCAATTTCTCAATACAGAGAAATTCTCTTTCCACCAAAAGGGTTTTAGTCTAAATGCTGATGTGAGTATCTTTTGGCCTCCAATGCTCAATCTCAGCATTTATCACTCCTCAAATCATGATTGTGATGGTAAGATCATTGCCATCAGTAAAGGTGGCATCGAAGTGGAAGCTCAAAAGAAAATCTTAACATTCTCCTATTTTTTATCTTTTATTGCCTTGGGTCTGGTCAGTGGAGCTTTTGGTCCATCAATTCCATCTTTCGCTGAAAATACTGCCAGCGCTTTCAATGAGATCAGTTCACTGTTTGTCTTCAGCTCATTCGGCTATATCGCTGGTTCATTCCTGGCTGGATTCCTTTACAATAGAGTTCCTGGTAATCAGATACTGGTCGTTGTTTTGATTCTTATGGCGATTGGAATGGGTCTGTTGCCAGTTATTCAGAATTTATGGTTATTAGTCGGTTTAATTTTTTTGATTGGAATTATGCAATCTTCGATTGATGTGGGTGAAAATACCCTGATGGTTTGGCTGCATGGCAATAAAGTAGCACCATTTATGAATGGTCTGCACTTCTCATTTGGCATTGGATCTTTTACAGCACCACTGATTATAGCTCAATCATTAAAAGGAACTCAGGCGATCAACTGGGCATATTGGATAATCGCAATCTTGATTCTCATACCCGTCCCCTTTTTGTTCAGGTTAAAATCTCCAGTGAACCCTGAATTAAGAGCTCAAACAAGTGAAGAGTCCAACCGTCTCAAATCTCCCATTGGGTTAATTGCATTATTAATTCTGTATTTTGTATTCTTTTCTGGTGCTGAAATTACTTTTGCCAATTGGATATATACCCACGGTCTAAAATCGGGCTTTGTAGATGTGGAAAGCGCTGCTTACCTCACCTCTGCTTTTTGGGGTGCATTCATGGTAGGCCGATTTTTAGGGATTGGTTTATCACGACGTTTTAGCAGCCATCAGATCATCTGGTTTGATTTAATCGGTGGTTATTTAACCCTGTTGGTAATGCTGATATTCTCAAATTCTGCCTGGGTTTTATGGGTGTGCACAACCGCACTTGGCTTTTTTGTCGCCACAGGTTTCCCAACCGGTATGAACCTGGCAGGAGAATTGAATGCAGTTACAGCACGTATCACCAGCCTGATCTTTGTTGCAGCCAGTATCTCAGTGATGATTTCTCCCTGGATTGTGGGTCAACTTATCGACGGAGCAAATAATCAGGTGTTGATCTGGGTGGTTATGATAAACCTGATATTGGCTGGTGTTGCAATGTTGGGAATTCATTTTTGGAAAAAACCAGCGTTTCAGGCAGCTCCCCAGCCCAGTGAAATTCTGCCGCGTTCCACTTCAACCGATTGAATTGTGACTGTTAATACCTGTCCCACTTCGAGGATTTCTCCACGTGGAATCTGGGTACGGTGTAAAAGACCATCCTGCTTTACACCAATATCGATAAATGCGCCAAAATCGACCACATTGCGGACTGTGCCTTTCAGTTGCATTCCAACCTTCAGATCACTCATCGAAAGCACATCATTCCGTAGAATGGGAAGTGGCAAATCTTCTCGCGGGTCTCTGCCAGGTTGGACTAATTGGTCAAAAATATCCAACAGGGTTGGTTCACCTGTCTTCAATTCGGCTGCCAATTCAGGCAGTGGTTTCTGGCGTTTGAGCAGCTCCAACGCATGTTTTCGATCATCAATCGGCATTTTCAGGTTGATTTTGGATCTTTTCATGATCTCTCTGGCAATGGCATAGCTTTCCGGGTGAATAGCAGAGGCATCCAGAGGTTCTTTCCCATCACGGATGCGTAAAAAACCCACCGATTGTTCGAATGCTTTGGGTCCCATCCCGGAGACCTTCCGAATTTCATCACGGCTCATGAACGTGCCTTTCTGGTCACGATGCGCGACAATTTTCTCGGATAATTTTGGACCAATCCCAGAGATATAAGAGAGCAAAGCAGGTGAAGCTGTGTTCAGATCCACCCCTACCCGGTTGACCACATCTTCCACCACACCTGTCAGGGTTTTGGAAAGCTCTCCCTGATCAACATCATGCTGGTACATACCCACGCCAATCGATTTCGGATCAATTTTGACCAGTTCAGCCATGGGATCCTGTATGCGACGGGCGATCGAAACTGCACCACGCATGGATACATCCAGATCGGGTAATTCGGCCCGTGCCAAGGGACTGGCACTGTAAACCGAGGCCCCGGCTTCATTGGTCATCATGTAGCTCACTCCTCCCTTCTTGCGAGTCAATTCAGCCACCAGTTGTTCACTTTCGCGAGAGGCAGTTCCATTTCCAATAGAAATCAGTGAGACCTGGTGTTTTTCAACCAAATGCTCAAGAATTTTCAAAGATTCCTGTTTATAATTTTGAGGTGGATGCGGGTAAATGGTAACCGTATCCAGCACCTTACCGGTTGGGTCCACCACAGCCACTTTACAACCGGTGCGATATCCCGGGTCAATTGCCAGCACGACATGGTTGGCTAACGGCGGTTGACTCAGGAGCCCTTTCAGGTTGGTGGAGAATACAGTGATGGCATGTGATTCTGCCACCTCTGTCAACGCCCGGCGCACATCCCTTTCGATTGCTGGCAATAATAATCGTTCGGCTGCATCCTGAATGGCTGCGCGCATCTGCTCATGCAATGACGATTTTGGGTTAGGACGGAAGTAACCAAATATCACATTCTCCCAGTCGCGTTGTTCCATTGATATACCTACACGCATTACCTTTTCTTTCTCTCCCCGATTGATTGCCAGTGTTTGATGCGGTCGGATACGATCCACCCGGTATTCAAAATTGTAATAGGTTTCATAAACCCTTTTTTCATCCTGGGCATCTTCGATTTTATGACAATGCAGCATCCCCCATTGCAAAGCTTTTTCACGAGTCTGTGATCGCACATCGCTATGCTCACTGATCATTTCAGCCACAATGTCTCTGGCTCCCTGCCAGGCATCATCTACCGTCGGTACCGAGTCATTCAGGAAGGGCCTGGCAATATCATCCAGACTGGTTTTGGTGAGAGGTTGTCTCAGAATCCACTCCGCTAATCCTTCCAGCCCTCTCTCACGGGCAATCATGGCTCGTGTGCGTCGTTTGGGTTTATAGGGCAGGTAAATATCTTCCAATTCTGTTAGGCTCTGCGCTGCATTAATTTTTGCAGATAATTCTTCGGTCAGCTTTCCCTGTTCTTCAATGGTTTTTAGAATAGTAGCTCGTCTTTCATCCATGCTACGTAAGCGTTCTACACCTGTTTCAATCTTGCGCAGTTGTTCTTCATCCAGGCTACCCGTGCGTTCTTTTCGGTAACGTGCGATGAAAGGAATGGTGTTGCCTTCATCTAGCATTTCGATGACTGACTGTACCTGTCTGGGTGAAATTTCTATTTGTTTGGCTAAAATATCCGCGTATGTCATTCTGTAATCTCCATGATAATGATTCGATGTGATTCTATCAGAGGATGCTGATTAAGGGGAACCCTGTCTCAATTCCTCGTCAGATTAAGTGATTTGGACTATCTACTCATCTAAAACCGCCCGAAAAATTGGAATGATTCTGCATTTGACGTTTTTGTCGTTTTCCTTACAATTACACCATTCCACTAATCTCAGGTGAATATGGAAACATTCTTTGGAAAAGATTTTATAGATGGTCCATTTGTTTTATTTTCGACCCAGCATCTGATCGCCATTTTTGGGATCATCCTGGTTGGAACGCTGATCATTCTTATCCAACGCCGGGCAGCACCGCAACAACGCTTACGCGTTCGCTGGGTGATGGCCATTTTGCTGGTTGTGAATGAATCGTTGTGGCATATCTGGAACTTCAGCATTGGTGAATGGTCCATCCAAACCATGCTGCCGCTACACTTATGCAGTGTCCTGGTCTGGTTATGTGCTTATATGCTGGTGACAAAAAACAGAACGATATATGAATTTGCATATTTGATCGGAATAGCCGGCGCTCTGCAGGCTGTGCTCACGCCTGATCTGGGTCAATATGCATTTCCCCATTTCCGATATTTTCAGGTCTTTCTATCGCATGGCCTGATCATTATTTCCGCACTCTACATGACCCTTGTGGAAGGATATCGTCTAACCTGGGGTTCTGTCAAACGGGTAGCCATTTATGGAAATATCTATTTCCTGTTCGTTTTTGTTCTGAATTTTATCATCGGCAGTAATTACCTGTTTATTGCCCATAAACCGGAAACAGCCAGCCTGCTGGATGTTCTACCACCCTGGCCATATTACCTTGTGATCATCGAATTATTGGCAGCATTTTTTATTCTGCTGTTTTATTCCCCATTTGCGATTAAAGACAAGTTTAAAAAATAAAGAAAATGGAGGTGCGTTCACCTCCATTCTAAATTACTATTTCTGTGTAGTCGAAGTCCACACCCTTTGGGTATTCGAATGACAGGTTTTAGACAAATAACAGGACCCGCAAGACTCAGAATCACAATTCTTTTCGAATTCAGATACTTTCAACATACCACGCCGGGTTAATTCTTCAATCATCATTTCCACCATGGCTGGGGTGGTATCCAGTTGTTGGGCTAACGTATTGGGTGTCAGTGATCCACCCTGATTGATCAGATCTAATAATTTATTTAACATGCTTACAACCCCAATCTGGATGCGATCGCATACACCCCACTGGCGACCCCAATAGAAACAGCCAGCATCAACACGATGTTTGCCATCGTCCATTTCCAGGAACCTGTTTCCTGTTTAATGGCAGCGACGGTTGCTGCGCAGGGAATGAATAATAAGGTGACCACCATAAATGCCAGGCCAACCGCTGGCGAATATGTCATCGAGATGGTTTCAAGCAACCCGAACTCGGCTGTTCTGCCATATAAGACACCTAAGGTTGCGATAGCGTTCTCTTTGGCCATAAAGCTGGTGATTAACGCTACCGTCAATTTCCAATCCAGTCCCATCCATTCACCAACAGGCGCAACGAAATTTCCAATTTGTGCCAGGAAACTGGTTTCCAGATTTCCTCCGGGAAATTCAGACAATGCCCACACCACAATCGACATCATCAATATGATCGTGCCGGCATGTTTCAAAAACGAGAGGGAACGCTGCCAGATAAGGAGCATGGCTGAACGCAAGTTGGGTATATGATAGAGGGGTAATTCCATGATGAAGGCAGTTCGTTCACCTTTGAAGAAGATTTTATTCAAAATCACACCAACGATCATGAGAATTACAATACTCGAAAGAATTAAACCCCAGGAGATTAAGAAGGCGTTAGATCCAAAAAATGCTGGAGCAAGAAAGGCGATAACCGCCAAGCGAGCTGAACAGGGCACGAATGGAGCCAGTATGATCGTAAGAATTCTGGCTGGCCAGGATTCAATCACCCGGGTGCCCATTACAGCCGGTACATTACATCCAAACCCGAGAAACAGAGGCAAGAAAGATTTTCCATGCAACCCCATCCAATGCATAAAATTATCCATGACATAGGCAGCACGTGCCATGTACCCGATATCTTCCAAAAATCCAAATGCGGCGAAGAAAATAATAATAATAGGAAGGAAGGTAACTACAGCCCCGACACCACCGATGACACCATCCACCACAAGACTGATCACCCAGGCTGGAGCATCAATGAGCCAGACCTGTGCTAAGGTGCCCAGTGGAACCAGAATTTTACTATCCATCCATTCCTGGATAGGTGTTCCAATGGAAAACGTTAGCCAAAAAGTCAGACCGAGAATAACCGCAAGTAAGATTAACCCACCAATTGGATGGGTGGCAAATCGATCAAGACGATCGGTCAATCCCACCTGTCCTAATTTAGGACGATTGACAGCTGCCCTAACATTTCTTTCAATCCATTCATATCGACCCGAAGCAATCGCCAAACCGGCATCCTCATGTTGTTTGAGAATATCATCAATCATCTCCCAACGTTCCAATGGAAGTACTGATTTCAGGATGTCATAAATTTCAGGGTCCCCTTCCAGTAATTTCATAGAAGCCCAATTTTTGGGATAAAAATCCGGGACAAATCCATCAATCAACTGATCGATCAATTCTTTTACATGTTGATGATCTGCACTGATCTTGGGCAGTCTTGGGTAAAACTCTAATTTTCCCTCAATGAATTGATCAAAATAATCCAGTAGACCTCTGACCCCACTGGCACGGCTGGCAATCATGGGAATGACCGGTACGCCAATAGCAGCCTGAAGTATTTTTGCATCCACCGTAAAACCTTCCTGCTCAGCCACGTCGATCATATTCAATACAATCATTAAGGGGGTTTCCAAAACGATTAATTCTGAAACCAGATAAAGACTGCGTTCCAAATTGGCTGCACTGACAACCGCCACCACCAGATCCGGTTTTTCCTTAAGGATAAAGTTTCTGGCGATAATTTCTTCCGGGGAATTTGCGGAGAGACTATAGGTGCCGGGTAAATCGATCAGGTGAATCGTATGATCGTTGTGTTGAAATTCACCTTCTTTTTTCTCCACCGTCTTGCCAGGCCAGTTTCCGACATGCTGGTTGAGCCCGGTCAAGAGATTGAAGATGGTGGATTTTCCCATATTGGGTTGACCAGCCAATGCAATTGTAAGGGTGTCAGCTTTGATACCATTCAAGTCGGATCGCTGCCTGAATTCGTGGTACAAATTCATTCTTTTTCTCTTGTTACCAGGATGGTCTGTGCTTCTCCCCTGCCAAGTGCAATTCTTGTATCTCGTACAGTAACCACAATCGGACCATGACCATAATTATGCGTCATGTAAATCATGACCCCCGGCGTAAACCCCAGGGTGGATAAACGTGCGTTTATATTTCTACCAGCTTTCAGTGCACTGATAGTAGCGCTTTCTCCCGATTTGAGATCAGCCAATGGAATGACCGGTAATGATTGCATTTATGTGCCTTTACAAAAAACCATTTAAAATGGTAGCTTATAGTTTCTGACCAATGAATTTTCAAACAATTCATTCAAATCAATCAAATCCATTGGATAGTGAAATTATAATTTGTACTGGCAATTAAGACAAATAACAAAAACGTAATATTGACCAATAATATTATTTTTATCCTATATTCTGGTGAGCAATGACATGACGAAATCCGGGGTTGGATTAAAAAACCCTGAGAAGAAGAAAGACTCAGGGCACCCTCATCTTTTTTTCAATTATTCAGGGGGTAATCCAGCTTCTAATTTTTTTGATCGCTCGATGGATTGTAACGCCAGATATCTTTCACCAAATTTTTCGACCTTGTCATTCTGCAAATCAAATTGATCATAATGACCTTCTTCTTCCGTAACCAATTGTTCGAATAACTTCTTGGTTACTGAATCAGCATTGGCCGCAGATTCATTTGCCCATTTGTTATAGTTCATGACTGCATTTTCTTCCATTTTGATGGCTTTCTTTAGTATTGCACTCACATCCTGAATTTTTTCGACAGGTTCAGCAATTTCCATTTCGACATCACCCTTCAGGAACAAAATACGTTCTGCCAGCAATTCAACATGGGTCATTTCAACGATGGCGATTCTTCTGAACATGGATGACAAAAGATCATATCCCTGATCATCCATATGGAAATGGAAATACATATATTGATGAACAGCAAATAATTCATCTGCAACAGCTTTATTCAGTAGTACTATACTTTTTTCGTGCATGACATACCCTCCCAATAAATTTCTGATAATTAATTATAGTATAGTCGTCTAAGAATAATGTTAACTGTCAAAAATAATTGTCATCACATCATGATGTTTTTTGTCACAATCCATATTCATCCATTTTAGAATCTGTACATTAGACCAGGAAAAAATTGCCCAAAACAACAGGTGCAAAATTGGAAAATTCGTATCATCTCAATAATTAGCGGTAGGGTGTTTTTGGCGTGCAGGTGCACGCCAAAAACACCCGCTTACCAAGATTAATTGAAATGATACGAAAATTCCTTATAATTAATGTAGAAATCAATAAGGAGGCTTGAAGGATTAATGATTGACAACCTGTGAAAATTGATTACTTCTTAAAGGAATTTTCTTTGTTTGTTTTTCTTTTTAATCACAGGTAGGACTATGCTTCAAGTTACTCAACTTTCAAAAACATATGGGTTGGATCCCATTTTAGAAGATATAAATTTTACACTTAACCCTGGCGATCGTTTCGGTCTGGTGGGGATTAACGGTACCGGTAAAACAACCTTAATCCGGATTATTGTTGGAGAAGAAACCCCGGATAAAGGGGCTGTTAATTTCTTTCCACAGACTCTGAGAATTGGTTATTTGCCACAAGGAATGAATATTGATGAAAATTCATCCATTGGATTATTCTTAGGTGGAAATCCTGAGGAGTTATCAGATCTTGAAGAGGATCTGGGACGACTGGCAAACTCTTTAGCGAATCATCCTGAAAATCAGACTGATCAATCCCAATTTGATCTGATTTTAAACCGAATTAATCTCATTCATGAAATTCAACATCAGGCTCCAGTCATCTTAAACGCACTCGGATTGGGAGAATATAATCTCCATACACCGGTTGCTCATTTGAGTGGTGGGCAAAAAACGCGTTTGATGTTATCAAAAGTCCTCATGCAGAATCCACAACTTCTGATATTGGATGAACCAACCAATCATCTGGATATCGGCATGCTCGAATGGTTGGAAAATTGGATCAACCAATTTCAGGGAGCTGTATTGCTGGTGAGCCACGACCGCACATTCCTGGATCATACGGTTAATGGGATTCTGGAACTGGATGAACACTCTCACAAGATTTCATTCACCCAGGGCAATTACAGTGAATACCTGGATCAGAAAATTGCCAAACAGGACAAACAAATGCATGCATATCAGGACCAGCTGGAAGAGATTGATCGTCTGCGCAGAGCTGCTTCCGAAATGCGTTCAAAAGCCAAATATCGCAAAGGAGGCAAGACCGATCCTTCCAAAACCGATGGATTCAGTATTGGTTTCTTTGCCAATCGCACCAAAGAGACTATTCAAAAAGCCAAAAATATCGAGAAGCGGGTTGAGAAATTAATGAATGAAGGGATTGAAAGACCTACCCGGACATGGCAGATGCGGGTTGATTTTCAGGAAACCCCCAACTCTGGTAGAGATGTCTTGATTTTAGATGACCTGAGCATTGGTTATGGTAATCTGGCTCTGGTCAATCATATTGATTTGATATTGCGCTTTGGAGAACGGGTAGCGTTGATTGGAGATAATGGATCTGGCAAGACAACTTTCATCAAGACCATTCTGGGAGAGATTCCCGCGTTAAATGGGAATTTCCATTTGGGAAGTCAGGTACATGTCGGTTACATGTCCCAGGAACAGAGTGAACTTGATCCCGAATCAAATGTTCTTGAAACTATCAGTAAAATATTATCCCAGAACGAAACCGAAAATCGCAGCTTTTTATCAAAGTATCTTTTTAAAGGTGATGATGTTTTTAAAAAAGTCGAAAAACTCTCTTATGGAGAAAGGGCTCGCCTATCACTTGCCTGTCTGGTGGCGCAAGGTTGCAATTTCCTGATACTGGATGAACCGATTAACCATCTGGACATCCCTTCCCGTACCCAATTCGAGAAAGCATTATCTGAATTTGAAGGCACCATCCTGGCTGTGGTACATGACCGCTACTTTATTGAAGGATTTGCCACCCAGATATGGGAGGTGAAGAATAAAAGCATCATGACCCGGGAAATATTGTAATAAACCAAAAGATAATGTGCTGACATGCGAATCCCATTTTTGATGCTGATTGATGATGAAAATTTATAAATTTCGATTCGCCCGTATTTGTTTTAAATCTTTGAAATTACCCAGAAAAAACGCACCAGGGAGTGTGACAAACAAAATTAAAAATCGGGAAAGAACCGCAAATATCGCCGCCTGATCAGGACTGACACCAATCAGCGTATAAAAGAAGGTGATTGAAACCTCTCGCAAGCCATATCCATTGATCGAAATTGGAAGCATGGTGATGAAGTAAGATAGGGCACTGATCCCCATCACCTGAACCAGCTTTACCTGGATATCAAGACCAAGGTTCAGCAGCCATAAACCGATAAATATTACAAAAATTGAAAACCAGGAAACAACAAACGCCTGGAAAACAACCCAGGGTTTTTGTGCCCAATTCTTGTATGCAGAGATGAATTGAGACCAACTTTTCTGAAACCATTTTTTAATGACAGACAGATTCAATGTAGCCATCATCATGACTTGAGTGTTTCTATCAGCTACTGCCTGTGACCAGATGGAGTAGGATAACGGTAGAATGGTCAGGAAAGCAACCACATTAACAAATCGGTCAAGCACAATCGAAGCAAAATTTAAGCCCTGATTATGACTGAACTGGTTGATCTTAATCAACCGAATCACATCTCCCCCAATGGTTGAAGGCAAAAAGTTGGATGCAAAAGCACCTGCAAGAACAATTTTGATTAGTTGCCATTTGCTGATGTGAATGTCCTGAGCGTTCAGCAAAATAGACCATCTCAGGGTATTCAGTACTTGCCCAACAAAATTTAACATCAACACGATAACGATTGTCGAGATCGGGATTCGAATGAGAGTTTGCAAAATTTGATCCCAATTTTGACGGGAAATTAACCAGATTAAAAGCACAACTGAAAGAAACGTGATCACCCACTGAAATACACGGAAAAATGTGGATTTCTTGTCCGACTTGTTCCGCATAGATTCATCCAAAGACAGATAATTTTTCATCCGGAGTGCCTACTCAGATTGGTTTGCAACCTGCATGAAAATTTCCACATACTGGCAAACAATGCGATTAATATCAAATCTTTCAGCCAATTTGAAACTGTGTTTCTTAAACTCTTTCGTTAATTCTGGATCGGTTAACATCATTCGTAACATTTTTTCCCAATCATCATGATTCCCAGGCGGTAATTTGTAACCATTGCAACCTGCTTCAATCAGGTCAATAAATCCACCGATATCGCTGACTAACAGTGCCAGTCCAGCAGCCAAAGCCTGCACCCCGACCAGTGGTAACCCTTCTGATAAAGATGGCATGAATAAAATATCACTATTTAAAAATATTTCGCGCACCTCTGTGGGAGATACCCAACCAGTAAATAGAAATCGATCATTAATTTCGGCTTTATCAATCGCTTGCATTATTTCCGACCGGAGAGGACCATCTCCCACCATCGTACAGCGCCAGGGTATATCTTTCAATTTCGAAAGTGTTCTGATAATTTGAATGGGATCTTTTTGTTGGGTAAAACGACCTGCAAAAACAATCATTGGTGGATTTTGCACGATCAGATTATTTGGATTAATGGATTCCAAATGAACACCATTATGAATAATCTGCACATCCACAGGGTATTTTGCCAGAACAAGATTGCGAGTGAATGCGCTGACTGCAATTACACGGACAGCACTTTTCCATACGGCTGGTGTGAAAGGGAACACCCATCTGAACCAGCGGTCAGTTTTGTGCGGAACGCCACCGGGTATATCTCCCAATTGCGTGGTAATAATGTACGGAATCTTGAATTCCTTCCACAACAAGTAGGCAATCCATCCTGCCGGAACTGCAAAATGAACATGGATTAGATCGGGTTTCTGGCGTTTGATTTCATTTCTGGCTTTTATCCATCCCTTCAGCACAAATGCAGCCATGGTGATTGCACCTGCCTTGTAAGGTTTTAATCGTAAAGAACGGACACGCAGAATCTCCACCCCATCCAGGGTTTCTTTCATTGTCAAATCTTTATAATGGGCAGTAATCATCCTGACAGAGTGCCCCATTTTTGCAAACCCACCACATAAATCCTGTGCTGCTTTGCCCCCTCCACCGCCAATGGGTGGATATTCATGTGATAAGGTTAATATATGCAAATCAAATCCTTATTCTTGTGTTTTGCTCTGGCTTCTTTATTCAAAACCGACAGTGTTGCGAATGGTATAAGTAGGTTTATGTTGGGCTTCGTGATAAGTTCTGACCAACAGTTCAGCGATCAACCCCATCAGAATCGATTGAAATCCCAGAATAAAAAACATACTACTGATCATGAATAAGGGTGAAGCAATTACAGAAACAGAAAAAAAGATCCTTCTAAAAAAAAGATACAACAATATCAAACTGGAAATTCCCATTATCAGGATACCAGTACCACCAAACAAATAAATGGGTTTGTTTGCATATGAATTAAGGAACTTCACGGTAAACAAATCCAGAATTACCTTGATGGTTCGCTCCAATCCATATTTGGCTTTACCGTATTTACGGGGATGGTGGCGAACCGGGATCTCCATTATTTTTGCACCAACTGAATTGGCATAAACCGGTATAAAACGATGCATTTCCCCATATAATCGGAATCCGGTTATAACTTCTCGCCGGTATGCTTTTAAAGTACAGCCGTAATCATGCAGGTGAACACCCGTTACAACCGAAATCAATTTATTTGCAAATAAGGAAGGTAGGGTTCTGGTGATAAAAGTGTCTTTCCTTTTAACCCTCCATCCACTGACCACATCATAACCGCTGTAAATCTTCTCCAACAACAATGGAATATCCTGTGGATCATTCTGTAAATCCGCATCCATTAAGACAATTATCTCACCTTTGGCGTGATCAATTCCTGCAGCTATAGCAGCGGTTTGGCCAAAATTTCGACGCAAACCAATCACACGCACATGCTGAGGGTCTTTTTCAAAGATTTCTTCTAATTTGGTAAAACTACCATCTTTACTGCCATCGTCTACCAGAATGAGTTCCCATTCCTCCTGCATAGGTTGCATGGCTTCCGCCACTGCCTGATGTAGCAAAAGGATTGTTTCTTCTTCGTCATAGACTGGTACGATTATGGATAAATTCATAGACCCTACATGTAATCAAATTTTTATTAAGAGAGAAAAAAAAAGAAATCTTTTTCTTTATCTTTATTTTATCAAAGGATTTCGTTAGCAAGCAAATTGTACATTATATTCATTATTTATTCGAATTATTCATGAATAGAATAACGTCCGGGTCTTCAGATTGAGCAAATAAGGTAAATTGATTGAAAGATAAATCTTTAGAATTAGTAGCTTTATAAATCAATAGATAATCGAAATTCATTTCTACTAATGAAGACTCATCAAGGATCTTGATAAATGGGTGAACTGGGATTAGTTTTCTTGAAAAATTTGGTCCGAATAAACAATATTCCTGATAGTAATTTTCATTAATAGCATAACCAAGTGTTACATCCAATGGCACATTTCTATCAACAAAGTCACATAATTTATAATTACTAAAAGTTTGAAGGGAAATTTTCTCCAAACGATTCAGTTCATCTATTCTGTTACCTCTACGGATTTGTTCATATCCCGGATCTTCCGGATACCGATAGAAAATCGGTATAGGCTTGTCCAGAATTGGTTTGGCAGGATTATATAAAATTCCATTAAACAAAATCATTAATCCAATTATCAAAGATAAAGGTCCCATTATCCAGCGAAGGAACCTTGTAGAAAACCAGGTATATGAAAGTGTTGAACAAATTAACACAATTGGAAGAAAATATCTGCCTTGATATGGATCCCACCCTGGTCGCAGAAGGGTCAAAAAAATCATAAATGTAATGCTTAACACAAAAATACTGATTCGGATAGGCTCTTTATTCTTGAATCCAACAATTGTTTGGATTATGAAAGTCGGAATTAGAATAAAAAACCCCAAAATACCGAACCATGATTCATCTTCTTGAAATAAATACGTTTTTGATAAAGAAAATTTATGCGGCCAGGTATTAAAAATATCAGCTTCGATAGGAATATTTAAAAATCGGAACAATTCACCGCCAATTATTGTACGTAATTTTATCCCCCATCTCCAAAGAGGAGAAGATAAACCAGTAGGATCAACCATCTGGTACAAAAATCTGATGGAATTCATCCCAATTTGTGAAACTGAGGATTGAATTGATTTAGTCGCCTGAATTGAAGAATTAACAACCTCTTTTCCTCCTAAAGGGTGTCCAAAATAATCCCAGTTAATAAAGAAAATCACTGAGCCAATGATCAAGAAAGTTGTCATCGTAATACCACTAAACAATAGGATTTCTTTTAGTTTTATTGATTTGAAATAGAGCCAATAGATAAGAAATAACAAACCTAAGCCAGGTAGTAAATATAATATCGTTTGTTTTGTTCCTATTAATAATCCCATGGTGAATGCTGCACAAAACAGATTATTAATTGCGTTATTCTTAAACATTTTAAGTAAAAAATAAAAGAAAATACCGAACAAACCTGCTGCGATCAAATCGTTTTGAGTAGTCGTGCTTTGCATTACAACTGATGGTAATGTCAAGAAGATTAATCCTGGAAATAACCGCCAGGCGAACTTCGCACCCATGAGTCCAGCGATGCCATAGATGCTTAATGACCCAGCAATTGCAGCTGACCATTGAACCAACCCAACCCAATGATCACTATTAGAAAGTAAAATTGACCAAAGAAATTGCAATCCAGAATTAACCGGATACATTAGTTGAAATATCCGTGCTGTTTCCCAAGGTGCGAAATTACCATGCTGTATCCAATAAATTACTCGAGGCAAATGGGTGGATATACTATCATTATTATTCGGAGGGACCTGATACCCGATATAAGCAAGTAGAATGTAACCAATTGTTACACCTAAAAGCATCAATGTTAGGTCTGGATATTGTTTGAAAAACTTTTTTAGTTCGAAAGAACGGATTAGGCATCTGAAATTCTTAAATGGACCAATAAGGTTAGGTCTTCCCACTTTTGTCCAGATGGTTATGACAACCAATAGTAAGATGAATTGAGAAAGTAAAAAATAAAACCTGTTACCTAACAATGAGAGGAAATGACCAAGATTTCCAATTAATGCAATACTTCCATAACCAAAAATATAGATCGTTAGCAAATATGAAATTTTTGATTTGAATTTCATAATTGACGAAAAAAATAATGATGATAAAGCAATTAACAAAGCTGATAAGAAAAACATAAAACATCCTGAAATTATTTAATGGCTTTATTCCTGGTTAGGCAAAAGGGAATTATGAATAACCTTTCGAGGCACCTCTGCTATATCCTGGGAGACTACCTGTAACAGGAGTTGTACTCCCAATATTATTGGAAGTACAGCGATCAATACAGTTCCAGTTGTTGCTGGTATTCCTGTGTTAATGGATTTAATCCAATATACTACTCCCCAGACAAATCCAAAAATCACAAAAATCAGCCCAACAATAAACGCCAAAGATCCAAAAGAGAAATTATATAAGTAATACTGGTAAACAAATCTCCTTATGGTTGCTTTTATTAATCGTGATGGAAAGGTAAACAGTACTTTAAAAATGGAAAGGGAACTTTCCTCATCCTGATAACGCGCTGGGATATAGACATCCTGCACAACTGCATTTAAAAATCTTAATTCCACTAAAAGACTGGATTCGAAAAAATAATCTTTCGCAATTCGTTGTTGGTTTATAAATCGCCATACCTGGGCATGAATGGCAGTAAACCCGTTACTGGGATCAAAAATATTCCAATAACCGGAAGCAACCTTCACCAGAAATGTGAGGCCCCAATTTCCTATTCTTCTAACAAGAGGCATTGACTTCATTTGTAATTCATGCATAAAACGATTACCTTTAGTGAAGTCAGCTTCGCCTTTTATGATCGGACGTATGAGGTCAATGATTCTTGTCGTATCCATTTGATCATCACCGTCTACTTTAACCATGATATCAGCCCCTAAATCAAGTGCTTTGTTATACCCAGTAATCATTGCACCACCAACCCCTTGATTTTTTTCATGATTAATAACAACCAAACGAGGATCAGAAATCTTCTGAATAATTTCTGCTGTTCGATCCGGACTGCCATCGATCACGACAATAATTGATCTAACAAAATCGGGAATGGATTGAATCACACGGCTTATTTTTGTTTCAACTTTATAAGCTGGAATGATCACTGCAATATAATGATCTCGCACTTTTTCACCTATTTTTATAATTAAGAATCCCTTGATGCAGAAAGTAATTCTATCAAATAAATGGGCAATGAGGAAAAGATTACCTGTTCAAAATATAAATTTATGCGGAGCCAGATCGCCTTAATTATCTATAGTACCATCATTTTTTGAAAAAATTTGAATCTCAAAGCGTTCATTTTCACATTGCAGAGCTGGCGACAATGGAGGAATCTCTTGAAATCCAAAAGCTTGCAATTGGAGCCAGACCTCAGGAGAAATTGGTGGTGTTGCCAGAAAATAGTCTGCCTGTGATAACCAATCATTCGCAGCTTCTTTATTCCATAACCCGTATCGCAAGAGAAAGTCTGTTTCTCCACCATTCACAAAGGAATAAGTCGTATTAATTTGGGCTGGTAATAATTTCGGGTTTTCCAGATACAACAGCATCACAGGGGACATACTGGTAACCCGCCAATCTATTTTTGCGCCTGGTTCAATCTGATCAGCCAGCTGTTGTCCGGATTGGTCAATTTGATCAATCACATCATTTCTACAATCATAGGTAAACACTCCACCACCAAAAATCCAGGTTGGCGAAAGAAGAATTCCTACCATTAAGAAAGATGTAAGTAATATAAAGCTCATACTGACATTTTTTTTATTTCTAAGAAAACGGTAAAGGATAAATACCAGAACAATCCATACAATTCCAACGACGAATCCCATAATCGTTGGAATTAAGACCGGTAACACCTCCAAACGTACCTGTTCAAAACTTAAATTATATTTATTGGCCAAAATCTGCCAGAACTTTACTTCCCCCAGAATTAGTTGTCCTTTTCGCATCCAGGGTACAGGGAACCCAAAAAAACCATCCAGCCATTTAGAATAAGTAGGTAAACGAACAAAATCCTGATGGGTAGCAAATCCAAAAAGTGTTGTGGTCACCACAAATAATATTGATATCATCCACCCCCATCCCCGCAGAATGGATGTTGATAGAGCAGGAATTAATATGGCAAGCAGGATGTAACCGATCGGACTGAAAAATGAAATATAACCCGGTAGACAAAATTTACAATAATCATTTCCTAAACTAGCCCAGACATGTGAAAGAAATAAAACCACGAATAATCCAGAGAGGACGATAACAGTTTTAAATTTCCATGAATTTTGTTTTAGCTTCTGTATTGAAGTGAGTAAACCTGTGATTCCCAGACCCACAGAAACAAAAAAATGCCATCTTAATCCTTGCATGAATATGAATATATAACTCAACAAAGAAATGGACTCAGAATACGATTTTTCATCCGGATTTCGAATACGCCAGGGGTCTAAAAATGGTGTGATCGATTGGGGTATCCATTTAACCCAATTGGTTAGAATCTCTGGAAAATATATTGCGTGTCCAATCAAAAGAAGTATACTGATCGTGGCTAAAGAAATCCAACCTGCTTTTTTTCCATGCTGCCAGAACATGAGTATCACAATAAACAGGATAACAGGTAACATGTTTTCGCGTGTGAAAACAATAATGGCAGCCAGAAAACTACCAGCCACGATTTGCCAAACGCTTCTCCTCTCCCCTAGTAAAAAAAACAAGCTCCATACCAGGAGGAATGCAATCAAAACCTGGGAAATTGCCTGGGCGTAAAACTTAATACCAATTGGATTTACAGCGATTAAAACCAGAATCAAAGTAGCGATTTTCTCTCCGGAAAAACGTCTGGCAATCAACCAGATTCCGGGTAATATCAGGATACTGAGCATGAATGCATACCATCTCCCGGTAATCAACCCTGGACCAAATAACACTTCCACCCAACCCGGAATCAAAAATGAAAGCGGCATTTTATTCATCCAGACACCATAGGGTTGATAAGGAGTAAATACACCACTGGCGAGCAAATAACCTTTTAAAAGGTAGACACCTTCATCCAATGAAGGTCGTAAACTATTCATTGCCTGGTAAGCCTGAATCACGTAAGCCACCAAAGCAGCAATTGCAGTGAAATAGGTTAATTTAATATGATGCCGTTTTAGAATTTCAGACATGAAACCCCAAATTCAATAGGATACGTCTATTATAAAGTGAAACATCTAAGTTGATCCAGAATTCCCATTTTCCCAAAAGAATGAATTTTATAAAATTTACAAAGTTATTTTTGTCAGGAATTATTATGACAAGGATATCCTTTTAACCTTATATATAGAATAGATTTATTATCAAACCGAAATTAGAATAAGCCTAAATATGATCAATCATTTGCCCCTCTTTCCTTTAAATACTGTACTATTTCCTGGGATGCCTCTGCATCTGCATATCTTTGAAAATCGTTATAAGTTAATGGTGAATCTATTAATGAATCAGGAGCCTGTTTTCGGCGTGGTATTAATCAAACGGGGCGTAGAATCGCTGGGGCCTCTGGCAGAACCTTATCTGATCGGAACAACAGCCCGCATCCTCAAAGTTGATCCTCTCAAGGATGGCTGCTTTAACCTGACAGTTATTGGAGAAAAAAGGTTCCAAATTAAATCATTCAGTGATGAGAATCCTTATCTGACTGCGACAACTGAGGATTATCCAATTGATTTTAAACGCCCGTTGGATGTTTACCGCCGTATTCGACATCTTCGCAATCAGGTACAATTTTATTTGCACACCATCAACCGGCTCGAAGATATGGTCATTGATCTTGATCAGATTCAGATGCCAGATGATCCCTTCACATTAATATTTCTAGCCGCTTCCTTGCTGCAAATTCCGGCGCATGAAAAACAACCAGCGCTTAATGCAGAATCAGCCGTGGAAATCTGCCATACGGTGGAGCGCTTGTATCGCAGAGAAAATGCAGTCCTGAGGAAATTAATCAACATAACTGCTGAACAAGCTCAGGGTTTTGCGCTTCTAAATTAATTGTTTTTATTGAAATTTTGGGATGGTAAATCTATAAGAATTACAACTCGTAATCTTCGCTCTCGTCTTCGAATTCCGGTGAAAACCAGGTATCGCTTTCATATATACCTCTAATTTCCTGGTCCTCAGGGGTGACTGGATCATCCATTCTGACCTGTAATCGAATACCTGCCGTACGAATGCCATTGGGCGTCATGACTCTGCGCACGGTATATCGAATAAAATAGCGTTTGACAAGCTCATTTTTTAATACCGTCTTGAGTGTGCGCACACTGACGCAGGCCTGTTCCGCCAATTCCCCCATTTCTGTTTCGAGAATATCTCGCTTTTCTCCAGTGTATGGATTCCAGTAACAAACCTTTCTGGTCATCATGATGACGATTAAGGCGGAGTGACCTAGCAGAGGCAACCATTTTTCCAGAAAATATTTGGTTACGTAAATACCTTTATCCGGTTGAATGATGTTGGCGCGCTCATTGCCGTAGGCACGTTGCAGCATGAACTTGCGTTTGCTGGTAGCGGGGAGGTCATCATCCTGATCAGAATTTTCCTGATTGCCTTTAATTGGTTTTTTCCGAGTGGGAAGGGTTGGAGTAAATTCATCTTGATCAGCCTGCTCGGGAGATGAAAACAATTCATTAACATCATTTTCTGCGAATTGATTCGAAACAATCACTTCTACTTCCACATCCCGTTTATATAAACCTGATAACAAACGAGATATACGAGAATTTAATCGGCTATTGATAAATTTCTTATTGAAATCATTCATGACCGCTATTCTAAATTTATCAGGATTCCCATTGAATCCTAATGGAACGATAGGATCCACCCAGGTCTTGAAGTCAGCCCGGTTCATTTCAGGGCGTAATTGACCCAGAACCATTTGCCAGGCTTCTTTATGATCTGAATTACCTATTTTGGTTTCCATTTATAATCCTGCGGTCAGTATTCGTCAGCATCAGTAATTTACGTTCCAGTTAATTGTTTTATCCGGAGAATCTCTTTGGATAAGTGGAAAAGTGTGGTTTATCTGATAAAAATGCACCCATTTATTCGTATATCTAATCCGGCAAATGTCCACAGAATCGCCAATATTCATTCGCAGGAAAAGATTTTTTCCTTCAAACTCAAGCTGATTGCACGCCTGAACACCTGCTATACTCACTCACTTACCTCCATTTTATTAATCTACACGCAAATTTGATCTTGATTTTTTGTATAATTATTTCTTCCGATAATTAAGTATATTTTTGGTAGAAAAATCTATTCCGTACCGATCAACATTTGAACCAATTCTTCCAGATTACGTGCTTTTTCGCCTGGTACCAGCTGTAAGCGCGCACTACAAATTCGTGATATGATGCCAACCGTCTCCCCTAAAGAGATTTTGCGACCTAACATCTTCGCCAGGCGATTCTGCCATTTGGTAAGTTCAGCCATTTCCCCCTTCGAGAGGGTTAATCCAACTTTGTGACGGGGTACCAATGATGGTGGTCTCCCGGGTGGGCGAGATTGTGGATCGGATGTGATCCGGCGAGCCTGATAGAGTTGAACCCAGGCGTTACTGGATACGGAGTGGGAATCATGCTTCATATGCTACTACCTCTCTTACGATATCAATCGTGATGGTGGATACGTCTGATTGCAGTACTAAATCAGTGGCCAGGGCACAATATCGGATAATTTCTCGTGGAACACCTTGTGAACGCTCGTACAACAATTCAAAAGCATCATCATCAATAAATGGTTCACTCCTTCCAGCAACATTCAGGCGGAACAGAACCATTTGTAATGAACTGGATAAGGTTAATGGTGGCAATGCCAACCGAACAAAAACACGGGCATTGACGGCTTTGTTTGTTTCGAACAGGCTATTCATTTCACGTTGCCCAAATGCCAGAATCTGCACTACTTTGGAGTCATAATCAAAGTTATAGAGCCGGTGCAAAACTTCCAGCGCTTCCGGCTCCATCATCTGAGCATCATCCAGTATAATTACTACATTGCGGTTGCGGGTGTATTCATCAGCCATTAAACGTTCCAACGTATCCATTTGCCGCTGAAAACTTCGTTGTGTTGGAAGTCCAAGTGACAGGGATATTTGTCGGGCAGCATCCATACCTGACTTAAAGGAAGCTGTGTGAATATAACTGATAACCACCGAATCTTCAGCTGCATACAAATCATAGATACGCCGAGCCAATGAACTTTTACCCATACCCATGTCACCTGAGAAGAGAGCCAATCCCCTGCGCCGGGAGACAACCCCCTGCGCCTGCCGGTAGACGGCTAAATGTTCAGGTCCCAGGTATAAATAGCGTGGATCGGCGGATAATTTGAAAGGATCTTCTTTGAGACCTAACCGTTCCATTCTTGCAACGCGCCACTCTTCATCGTTCAATGAGTTGAACATATTCACTCCTCTAATTAATCTGCGCCTATTATTGCATTAATTTTGCAAAAAATCAAGAGAATTACCGTTATTTTACCTTAAATACCATTTAATTAACGTAAATAAGTTGAAATTGACCCTAATATATGCTAATATACATTAAATCGACATAAATAAAGTAATTAAAAAGATTGTTCTGAGAATTACGCTAATTATTTCCAGAAAGAGGGATTATGGCAGTCATTATCACAATAGCAAATGAAAAAGGTGGTGTAGGAAAGACAACAACAGCCGTAAATCTTGCTGCCGGTCTTTCCCTATATCTGGCAGATCAACCTGGAATTAATAATCGGGTACTATTGATCGATATGGATCCACAGGGACATGCTTTATTGGCCACCGCATTTGGAGAACATGACGCCCCTCCTCAGCAATCGCTCTCCGCTCTGCTGGTGGAATCACCACCTCCTTCTATTCAAAGATTATTGCGCATCTCGGTGCATCATCCCAATCTATATGTTGTGCCATCCAATCGCGCAGCCATGGTGGACGCTGCCCGGGTATTACCAACATTAATGGCCAATGAATCACGCTTAAATCAGGTTTTGCGACAGGTTCGAAATCAGTTTGCCTTCATTATTATCGATACACCGCCCAACACCGGCGACCTGCTGGTGAATGCGCTGGTAGCCGCTGACCATATTATCATCCCGGTTGAACCCAGTTACCTGGGCGTATCCGGTTTGAGGGAGCTGCAGAACACCATTGAGCAGGTGCGATTGCATTTCAACCCGGATATCCATATCCTGGGATATCTTCCTACTATTTGCGAGGAACAACGCATCGAAGTTCGTGAGATCCTGGAACAACTGGAGCAACGCTATCCTCACCAGTTGCTCGGACCCATTCACAAGGCCTCCGATCTGGCTTACGCCCATTCCAGCCATATGGATATATTCACCTACAAACCCCCCAGACAACGCCAGCCTGGTCAACTTGCATCCAGTTCACGCGCCACCAAAGAGTATGGTGATCTGGTTGAAATTGTTATTCAACGAACACTTGCCTGATCATTCATGGTAAGGAGGAATAATGGCACCCAGTAAAAAAAAGAGATTTAACGCTTTTGAGGATTTTCCAACAACCGAAGAAAAACCAATCTCCATCCTGAAATCCATTCAGGAACCTGAGAATACTGTCCGTGATATCGAACGGATTGAACGGCTGAAACCCAGCGAAATGATGCCTGATCGTTTCCAACCACGCCGTTTATTGCCTATGCATATCCGTCAATCTTTTTTCTCAGGTGAGATTGATTGCTATCAGGCTGCTGCTGAATGGTTAAAATACGCCCAGCATGATAGTGGCGTCAAAGCAGAGGTGGAGCGTCTCTTATCACTGGGAAACTCCTTTGATGAACACGGTCAGATTAAAGCGATCACTGGTTCATGGAATAATGACCTCAATGGGAATTTTGTGTTCTTAATTGAAACGGGCGAACGTCGTTTCTGGGCAGCCTGCTTACAGGTCAGCGCCAATCATATTAAGGAAGAACCGTTATTGCGCGTGGAAGTGGTTGAAAATCCAACCCGGCAACGCCAGGTACTGGAGAACCGCCATGCAGAATCCCCCTCAGCCGTTGAACAGTCCTGTGAAGTAGCGGCCTTAATCCTGGCTGAGTTAGGCATCCTGCCAGATGGAAAAGTTCAGGATGATTATGATTATTTTCGGCTGGCACGTGCCCAACGCATGCCTGCCGGATTATGGGACCGCATCACACCGATTATGCAATTAACTCGCCCCAGAATGGTGCAATTATTGAATATTTTGCAGTTACCCAGTAATTTACTCGAAATGGCAGATCGTTTTCGCTTACCAGAGCGCGTGTTGAGGGAAATCCTCAGCCAACCACAGAAAAATTGGGATGCCTTGATCCATCAGAGCATCCAAAATAGTCTCACATCGGAAGAAATCGCTGACCAGGCGATCAACGATAAAACCACATCAGAAAGCAAAAAAGAGAGTTCTCCACGCACACCTTCAACGCCGGAGAAAAACGCTTACCGCTCACTGCGTAAATTTACGAAAGTTTTTCGCAGTATCGATCATCTGGAACAATCCGAAATACTGGATTCACTCGCCGATGACCTGTTCGTCAGTGGTCAGGCAGAAAATGCAGCTGAAATCCTGTCGGAATTATTAACATTAATTCAGGCAAGATTGAAAAGAAGATAGTATTTTTGTTGAATCTGATACGAAAATCCATTTTCCTGCTAATCTTGTGATTCGTAACCACGGTTACGAATCACAAGATTAGCAGGTATTTTTTATTTTTTTATACCTGTCAAGTGTCCTTTCAATAATTAGCGGTCAGGGTGTTTTTGGCATGCGGACGCACGCCAAAAACACCCGCCTGCCCCGATTTATTGAGATGATTCCCTGTCTAGTATAATTGTCAGAAGTATGTAATTTAATTTCATCCCATAATTTTTAATGCTCACAAATCTACGTATTCCAACCATTTTTTTAGATCTTGAAAAATTATCTGAAGGATCTTCGAAATTCGTGAATACTAAATCCCGGGAAATTACACTTTTATTTAATCTTTGAATAAATACTCCTTGTTACCTTTAAAACAGCTGTAAATTGACTTATTTACTCAAAGGGTATACACTGTCATATTTACAGAGTATACCCTTAGGGTCGCCTCTTGACATTTTGACGATTTCAAGGGTACAATTATCAGGGTCACCCCTTAGTGTCACAACATTACAGTTTTCCACAAATTCAAAGGAGCGCTCGTCAATCATGTTCATCATGGCCCTTGCAAATCAAAAAGGTGGTGTTGGTAAAACAACAACCGCGGTAACACTTGCCAGCGGTTTTTCTCTGCATCTAAAAAATACATTGTTGATTGATCTTGATCCGCAAGGTCATATTGCTTTTTCCTTTGGTGTTGAAAAGACACCCGGTTTATATCGTTGGTTGGTAATGGATGAGCCACTCGAAGAGGTCGTTCAAAATGTCAGACCTGGGTTGGACATTTTATCCAGTGATAAACGCACAGAAAGCGTCAAAAGGCATATCACCCTGATGGATTTTCGTGAGACCCTTTTGTTTGACCGCTTAAGAAATTCGTATTACGACGTAATTTTATTAGATATGGCGCCATCTCTGGATGTGTTGCACATCAATGGGTTGATTGCCAGTGATTGGGTCCTGATCCCAACCCGACCAGATGCCATGGCAGTTGACGGCGTCAAGGAAATTTTGTTAACTATGGGTGAAATCACTCAACGGGGACATCAATTTGCAGGTTATTCGATATTACCGACATTTTTTGACCGTACCACCCGCGAAACAGTAACTCAATTTCAGGATATCGTTCATGCATTCGGCAGTAAGGTATTGCCCCCGATACCTCAGGATACTCGCGTACGCGAATCCGCTGCCTATGGTAAAACGCTTTGGGAATATTCTCCCAACAGTCCAGCCATGATTGGTTATCAGGATGGTAAAAATCAGGTGGGGGGTTATAAACAGATTGTGGATCGTCTACTGGAGGTGATCGATGGCTAATCGTAATTTTCAACGCAGGTCAATTCTGGATCCAGCTGTAGCTGATTTGTTAGCAGGCATGGAGAACAAACAGGCAGAAGCTCGTTTACCCCGCCGGGAGCGTGAAAAGAAAGCCAAAGAAAGAGCTAAAATCCGTGCCCGCAGGGATCAGCGCGTCACGTACGATCTTCCCCCACAACTTAAACAGGCGGTGTTTGATCTGGCAGAATCACTGTCCTTACCCGCCAGTCAATTGGTAACGCTGGCTTTGCACCGCTTTATGGAAGCATACACTTCCGGACAGATTGATATTTCCAAATACAAGAAACCGTCTAAAAGCCCACGTTATGATTGGAAATTGGAATTTCCTCCAGAATGGTGGCAAAATTCGTAACCGCGGTTACACTTTAGTAAGAATAGGGTAGGGGAGTTTTTATTTTTGTAGTAGCACATTTTCCAACAAAATATCCAGTCCGGTATTAAGATATTTAATTAGCACATATATTCTATAACAAAATATGTAATTTTAATATCATATTAGAATATTTTTTCTACGTTATAAATTTAATTCATACGGCAAGACACTAATAATCATATGTGAGGGGATCAATGCATGAAGAATTTTTTCAAACCAAAAGCCAGGTGATGATGAATACAATCGTAAAAAGGCTGCTGATGATCAACTGGCGGATGCCAATCTTCTTAGGTGCTACCGAAATGGCCGGGTGATAGGTACCCCAGATAACCTCCAAAGGTTGAATGAGAAATGCGAGCGGTAAGAACGTGGGTACCCAACCTGCAAATGCCAGAATTAAAACACCGGCAAATAAGGCAGTGTTAAACAGAAAAGAATCACGAGACATCTTGATTAATTCTCTTAGCGTTGGTTTCTCTTTGAGCTGCCTTTGATTCAAGCGTAAATAAGCATACAGGATGGTTCCAGCCACTTGCAGCCATGATAATCCCCATAATAGCCATCCAATCGAATCATAGCGTTGTAGACCAACCCAATAGGCTGCTGGGGCTGCCAATGCCAGAACACCACTGGCCGCGATCTCAATCCATATTTGACGCCTCTCAGCCCGTTTACTGACCAGCCAGAGATGCCAGATGAAAACCGGAATAGCAGGCACTGCCAGAAAGAGAATAAAGATGGATTTTTGCAGGATTAATATAACCAGACTGATAAGCAAAACTACGCCATAATTCAGAAACCAGATCAAAGACGCATACAGATCATTTTTGGGTCGTCTGCCAGAAATAATCTTTACAAACATCGTGACCGGTTGTCGGATGAGAAAGGCAGACAGCATTGCCAACATCAGCGGGAAACTTCCTTTTGATAATCCTCCAATTGCCAGGCCGATCAACAAGGGGCTGAAAAGAAAAATCCAGGCACCATGTTCGGAAGGTATGGCAATATGTTTGGCATGAATTAATTTACTGAAAGATATTGGCTGTATATTTTGTAAATTTTTTATCATGGTTCCTGAGCGGATTATATGGGTTGGGTCTGTCTATCCTTCGATTTTACATGAATATCATTAATAAATTATTATAGTGCCAGAGGGTAAACAATTTTTATCAATTCACATTAGAATTAGAATTAATGAATCACAACCACGAGCCATTTTCAATCGAATCAGGACCTTCTGATTTAGCCATCCTGTATATTCACGGAATCATGGGGTCTCCACTGGAGTTCCGGAGAATTGCAGAAGCACTTAAAGATGAGAATATTCATTTCAAAGCTCTCTTACTGCCTGGCCATGGGCGTAACGGTAATGCTTTCGCCAGATCCAGCGCGGACATCTGGCAGACTCATGTCAATCAAGAAATACATCATTTAAAGAATAATTACTCAAGAATAATCCTGATTGGACATTCTCTGGGTGCATTGCTGGCGTTGAATGCTGCTCTCCTATATCCAGTGGATGGGATCGTCTTACTGAATACGCCGATCAAAACGCGCATCAGCCTTCAGCAGATATCCATGTCGCTGCGGGTATTATTAAGTTCAGGAAAAGCCGATGATCCTATGATTCGTACCTATCGGGAAACATTCAGTGTAGGTTTATCCGATTGGTGGACAATGCCTTTATGGATCCCCCGATTGCTGGATGTCAATCGGGTTGCCAACCAGACAGAAAAGATATTGCATGAAGTAAATGTACCGGTGATTCTATTTCAATCCATCCATGATGAAACCGTTAACCCAAAAAGCGCAGAAATATTGAAAAGGGGATTAGGGGAATATTTATTGTCATTATCGTATCTGGACAAATCAACACATGCTTATTTCGTAAATGAAGAATTCAATGAAATCATCAAAGGAATTAAAAGATTTCTACCTGGTTCATTAAGAGTAGTTAATAGTAGTAATTAAGTAGTCATATGAATCACGTGCAAAAATTGCACTCACGAGTCGGGCAGGAATTGCACTCAGTAGGAGGGCAATTTTTGCACGCTGGCAGCCTTAATGCAAAATTTTCACGCTGGCCAACAGGTAACATTTGCCTTAAGGCCTTAAAGAAAGAATTGCACGCAGGCCAGAATGCAAAATATGCACACAGGCTATTTGATAAGTTGCCTTCATTAATATTAATGCGCATAGGTGTAATATATCCAACTAATATAACTATAAGTAAAACCTATTATCCGTTAAATCACCTGATCCCCATCCTGGGGAGAGTAGGGGATCAGGCTTAGAATAGGGACGAGGATTATGGCAATTTAGAACTTAAGGAAGTTCCTCGGATATTGTTATTTTTTCCCGGGTTTTCCACCACCCAGGTATTTCAAAGCATCTTTGGCTTGCACCAGACCAAATCCATAGTATATATCGCGGCCAGGTTCACCCAGATCCAGGGCAGTGGCAGACATGGCTTCACGAATCTGCACATTGGTCAGAGAGGGGTTCCAGCTCCAGATTAAGGCAGCAACAGCGGAGACATGCGGTGTCGCCATGGAGGTGCCACTCCAGGCTTCGTAACCACTTCCAGGAAATTCGAAGGTACTATCCACGGTAGCTTCAAATCCAAGCTCATTTTGAACCAGGTACAATCCATCTTCCATGCTGATGGAGACAGCCAGGATATAATCACCTGCTTCTCCCAGAGTCCCAGAGAAAAGACCGGGTGCATTATTATAAATAACAGCAGCAGCTCCACCATTGCTCATAACTTTGGTGACTTTTTCAAGAAAAGAGACTGAACCGCGGGAACATAAAACGACTTTACCTGACCAGTCTGCTGTTGGATCTGAAGCTAAGCAGAGACCACCATCTACCAGATCGCCAGTGACAGTACCTGTAGCGGCAAATTCCATCCCTAAGGCTTCATACGAAACACCATCAACCGAAACAGAGGCGGTTGAAAGGAATGGCACTGTACTGAGCACATTCACACCTGGAGCTGCCAGTTCTACCTGGTCATTGAAGTTGGAAAAATCAGCAATTACCATATTTTCATCCAACGCACCAACCGAGATGACTGAATTGTATGACGCAGGGTAATGGTAGGTTGGTTCGCCATCATTGCTGGCTGCAGCAACAGAAAGAATACCTTTTGCATAAAGATCATTAAAGGCACGCTCTTCTTTTCCACTCTTATTGGTACCACTAAGACTCATGCTGATGATATTGGATCCGTTATCTGCACAAATATAGGCAGCTTTGATCAGATCAGAAGCATGTGCTTTGGAAACCCATAAGCCATCATCACCGAAAATCTTAACAATGTAAAGGGACGCAGTTCCAGGAGTGACCCCTACCACACCGTAATCGTTATTCTGCGCGACGATCGTACCGGCTACGTGTGTTCCATGACCATAGCCATCGAGTGTCCATAGGTATGTATCATCGCCATTTGTTTGTGAATAACCACCCAGAACATCGACGCCCGTAAAGTCTTCATGTTCTGTATAGAAACCAGTATCAATGATACAGACGGTTCGGCCAGCGCCTGTGGGGGCTTTTTTGTCAATCTTGCCGTCCCGATTGGCGTCCCAGATATCACGTGCCTGCACCATGTCGACGCCATAGGGTACAACTTGTTCCGGCAGAATGGATTCTGCGGACACAGCTACCGCTTCGGAGGGCATATTGCGTACCAACTCACGTACCGGATCTTCTTCAATGGAGATCACATTCGGATTGCGACGAATGCCATTCAAGGCACTTTCTGGCAAACTGACCACAAATGAGTTCAGTTCATCAAATTGATAATGGACGGCTGCCCCGGCATTTTTCAGTGTATTTTGCACAGCAGCCTTTTGACCGACACGATACTCCACAAAGACTCGCACTTCCGGCTCACTGTATGCCGGAGTAATAGAACCCATAACAAAAAGCAAAGCGATAATCAATATGATACTTCGCACGAACAAAGTTAACTTCATTATTATCCTCTTTCTTTACAAATGGAAAATCACTCGTCTCTATTATCTTAAGACGCGAAAAACGATAAATCGATATGCTCGAATTATATATCCGTTTTAATTAAGTGAAAAGTAATTATTTCTCGTAAATTCATAGTAAAATTAGCCGGGTATTACCTATATCTACCGCTAGAATTCCTACAATTGATTAAAATTTGAAATGAGAGATCATGAAAAAACTCAGTGTTGTCATACCGGTTTATAACGAAGAAAAATATATTTCCACGACCATTCAACGCGTATTGGATGTGAAGCTGGAAGAGGTATCCATTGAGATTGTCGCCGTAGATGATGGCTCCAAAGATCGCACAGTCGAGATTTTACATGATCTGGCGGCCGAACATCCCGAAATCAAGGTCTATCAACAACCTGTTAATATGGGTAAGGGGGCCACATTACGCCGTGGTTTTCAGGAAGCCAGTGGTGATATTATCCTGATTCAGGATGCTGATCTGGAATATGACCCGGGGGACTATCCGACCTTATTAAAACCGATTCTGGATGACAAAGCGGATGTGGTGTTTGGGTCGCGTTTCCTGGGTGGGCCTCACCGTGTGTTGTATTTCTGGCATTTTGCTGGCAATCAATTCCTGACCCTGTTATCCAATATCACTACCAATCTGAATTTAACGGATATGGAAACAGGGTATAAAGTCTTTCGGGCTGAGGTGATAAAAGGGATCCCTCTGAAATCAAACCGTTTTGGTTTTGAGCCGGAAGTGACTGCTAAAATTGCCCGGCGAGGCTGGCGGATTTTCGAAACACAAATCTCATACTTTGGCAGATCCTACGCTGAAGGCAAGAAAATTGGCTGGAAGGATGGCTTTCAGGCGATCTATTGTATTATCCGCTATTGGATTGCTGATTAAAACAACCAATTATGAACCAACAATCCCTGGTTAATTTGCTGCAAAAAGTCCAGAATGGAAATATTTCCATTGAAGAGGCTTTACAGTCTCTCAGAAACTATCCCTATGAAAATATTGGGGATGCCGTGCGCCTGGATCAACAGCGGGAACTACGTTGCGGGTTCCCCGAGGTGATTTTCGGTGCAGGTAAGAATGAAGAGCAGCTACTGGAAATTTCGGAAAGGATATTATCGCAGGAGAGCGATCTGCTCATCACCCGCATCGACGAACATTCAGCCCTTAAAATTGTGGAAACCTTCCCTCAGGTAAAGTATCATCCCACTTCGCATATGCTCAGTTGGCAGTCAAATCCCCAGCCAGGCAAAGGCTGTGTGCTGGTGTTAACCGGCGGGACAGCAGATATCCCTGTAGCAGAGGAAGCTGCCCTCACAGCAGAAATGATGGGAGCCAGCGTAACCCGACTCTTCGATGTGGGGGTGGCAGGGTTGCATCGTCTTTTGGACAAAATCGACCTGTTGCATGCTGCCAGAGCGCTGGTGGTGGTGGCAGGCATGGAAGGGGCTTTACCGAGCGTGGTGGCCGGGTTGGTGAGCGCGCCAGTGATAGCCGTACCAACCAGTGTGGGTTATGGAGCCAGTTTCAATGGTCTGGCTGCGTTACTGGCAATGCTCAATTCTTGCGCCAACGGTGTCTCGGTGGTCAATATTGACAATGGCTTTGGGGCAGGCTATCAGGCAGCTCTGATCAACCGGCAATCAAACAAGTACCGGTCAGCATGAATGATCCAGATTCAGTTACGCTATTTAAATGGAAGCGTCTGATTGAATGGCTGCAGGCCTATGATCGGATTGGTGTTGCATTGTCCGGAGGAGTGGATAGTGCCCTGGTTTGCGCCGCGGCTGTTAAGGCTTTGGGGACAAAAAAAGTCACTGCTTACACTATAGAATCCCCGATGGAATTAACTCAGGGAGTTGAGGATGCCAGGCAGATTGCAGAAAGTCTGGGTGTTAACCTGTTCAGGATCCCGCTGGATGAATTGGAAATCGAGGATATTCGTTCCAATCCACCCCGGCGCTGTTACTTTTGTAAAAGGGAACGCTTGAAGATCATCAAGGAAAAGGCAGATTTGTCTGGAATCACACAACTGGTGGATGGCTCCAATGCGGATGATCTCAGTGATTATCGGCCGGGCAGGCAGGCATTGCTTGAATTGGGCGTTTTGAGTCCTTTAGCAGAAGTAGGCATCAATAAAGCAGAGGTACGCCAACTGGCAAAATGGCAGGTAATTCCCGTCTGGGATAAACCTTCCACACCCTGTCTGGCGAGCCGATTCCCATATGGGATTGAAATCAACCACCAGCGTTTACAACAGATTGCCTGCGCAGAAGAAATCCTCAGGAAAATCGGATTTACAGAATTACGCGTTCGATATCACGAAAGTGTCGCCAGGATTGAAGTGCCACTGAAGGAATTTGATAGCGTTATAGCCCAGAGAGAAATTATTATTGGAGCGGTGAAAAACTGTGGATTCCTATATGTTACACTGGATTTGCAGGGATTTCGTAGCGGTAGTATGAATGAGGGATTGATATGACGAAGATATTATATGTAGATGCTTATTCCGGGATCAGTGGAGATATGCTTCTGGGGGCATTTCTGGATGCTGGCTTGCCCATCGATGTTTTAAAAACAGCTTTTGAATCACTCGATTTACCTGAAACATTTCATTATTCTTTTCATCCGGTGATGAAAGGCGCCATTCAAGCCGGGTATTTTAAGATTGAACTCGAACATGCAGAAAATGAGCATTCTCATCACCCTCACCGAATAATGTCTGATATTCGTCAACTATTGACTCGCAGTAAATTAATGCCCAGGGTGCAAGAATACAGTCTGAAAATCTTTGAATTGCTGGCGATTGCTGAGGGGAATGTCCATGGTGTTGCTCCGGAGGAAGTGCATTTCCATGAGGTGGGTGCGACCGACTCGCTTCTCGATATAGTGGGTATTTGCACTGCTTTGGATTATTTTCAGATCGATGAAGTGTATTCCTCCTCAATACCCTGGAGTGAAGGGACAGTCAACACACAACATGGACCTATGCCGGTACCTGCACCAGCGACCATGGCTCTCTTACAGGCGTGTAAAGCTCAAATGCGACCTTTTTCAGCTACGTTGGAGTTGATTACCCCAACAGGTGCCGCTTTCCTGGCTGCCTTCGCAAAATTTGAAAAACCTGCCATGACATTGGGAAGGCAGGGGAGTGGTGCCGGTTCAAAGGATACCCCATGGCCGAACATTCTGCGCGTGATGATGGGCGAAAGTTTGTCAGGTAACAATATTGAACACATCGTGATTGAAACCAACATTGATGATATGAACCCTGAATGGTACGGGCATTTAATGGAACGTTGCTTCGCAGCTGGAGCATTAGATGTCGCTTACGAACCAATCTTTATGAAGAAGAATCGCCCGGCAACGAAGATTTCGATTGTCGCCAATCGCTTACAGGAAGCGCAACTGGCAAAATTATTATTACAGGAATCAACGACATTTGGTGTACGGGTTTATCCGATCCGACGCTATGAAGCCGAACGTGATTTTCTGAATATTCACACGGAGTGGGGAAATGTCAGAGTCAAAAGGAAATGGCAGGATGGAAAAGTGATTCAACTTGCCCCTGAATATGAAGATTGCCACAGAATTGCCCTTGAACACCAGATTCCGCTGAGTGAAGTCATACAAAAAGTGATTCTTGCTACAGGGAACGAAGGTGTGTGAACTCCCCCGAACATGACCTGGTGGAGGAAGCCATCCGTGCCACCGAGGTGTTTTTCAATCGCATCGGGATGCCAACCAGATTAAGTGATTTTGTCATCGAAGCTGTGGAAGCTGCTCAAAAAATACGCATTCGTTTTATTAAGCAGTATGCAAAAATGGGTAAACACCGTGATATTTTTCCTGAAGATGTATATAAAATATTGTTGACAGCCGTTTCATTAATGCTTCAATATTGCAAGATATCATAAAAGAGCTCTTGCTTTCAGGAAAGTGTTCAGCACATTCAACAGGTTATATTTGGTACAATAAGTGCGTAGAAAGGACCTTACAGAATTGTTAATTCAGAAATTCTCGATTCTCTCAGGTTGTAAAGAGAAATGATGACTTTTGGACTGAAAAAAATCTATAATCTAAGTAGAGAATTTGTGGATACAGATGTATGCAGAATAATATTTCAGTCCCAATTTATCAAAGGAACAAGATGAGCGTAATGCCAGGCAGTGATATGTATTTCTCTGGCAAAATACTCCTGTCCTACCTGAATGAGCTGGTGTCTCTTGTAGGCGAGAAGAGTGTGATCATGATATTAAAACGCTCTGGGTGGATAGATCATGTTCGAAAAATTGTGAATACCCGCCACGAAAAAACAGCTCCTTATGAAGCACTGGTCGACATTAATCAACAGGTTGAGGAAATCTTTGGAAATACAGCATTAAAAACCCTGGTGTATTCTTCGGCGAAACGCAGCTTTGCCAGCAGTTTTGGGGGAACAGAAGTGGTGCGTGATACCTTGCACTGGCTGCATAAAAATACAGAGAGCACGCTGCGATTACGAGTCAGCCTGGAAACAATCAGTCATTTATTGCAAGCAAGCAGTGATCAAAAAATAAAAATCGAGGAAAGTTCCAGTCATTATCACCTGACCATTCAGCAATGTGTTGCCTGTTGGGGTGTGCATGGAAAATCATCACCGGTCTGTTTTTATACAGTGGGCATGATCCGTGGTGGTTTGCATTATCTATTTGGACGCGATGAATATCCGGTACAGGAGCTGGCATGTTCAGCAACCGGTGATAAAGCCTGTGAATTCATTGTGCGAAAGTTCCCATTTAGCGTTAATGAAAAAGGTAGTGGCAAGACTGGCTTCCTGACACTACCTCCGCATTTACGCTAATCTGAAATAACCTAATCTTTCAGATCGTCAATGTATTCATCAGAGGACGAAAAATCATCCTTTGGCTCATGTGCTTTGGTATCTGTTTTCTCTTTAGAGTTGTCCTGATCATCACCACCGACCATGATAAGTGTTTCAATCACTTCTTCTCCATTTAAATCATCTTCATCATGGATTAATTCTTCTTCATATTGGTGGCCGGGACGATCATCGACATGGAATGGAACTTCAATCAAGACTATGTCTTTATCATCTCTCAGAAGGTTACGTAATCGGGAAGCTGTTTGATTATGTAACCAGGAAGCCCATTTGCTTTCCGGAATGAACTCTGGAACCACAACAGTTGTCAATTGATCTTTGAATTCATGGTCGTTGACATTCTTAATATAATTAATGATCGGGTTGAGAATATCTCGATAATCATATTCAATTTTGATTAATTGCATACCATCAGTGATCTCATTGAAGCGTTTCCAGCGTTTTTCAAAACGATTTTTACTTTTTTCATCGGTAAAGACAGTAAGTACACGTACGTCTTTTGAGAGACGTGCAGCGTATTGCATGGCCAGTAAAGTGCCACGATGGACATCTGCGACCGGGACAATGACAACGTCCGCAACACCGTAACTCTGTTTCAATGCCATGCCCTGGGTCGTGAGTGCGTGTGCTACATTTTCGTAATGTTTGTTAATGGAGAAAAATAAGAGGATCACAAGTGGAATAATGACCGCGACGATCCAGGCACCTTCAATAAATTTTGTGACCAGAAGAATAATAAAGACGAGTGAAGTAACGGTGGCTCCCAATGCATTCACAGCTCTTTTCCAACTGCTGCCTTTTTCATAATGAACTTTGGTAACTTTGGTATGCAAAACCTGACCGGGTTTCAGTTTCCCGATTCTTCCCATCAAACGGAACATACCGGCCTGCGATAGGCTGAAACCCAACATCACACCCAATGCATACAGTGGCAACATGGCAATTTCATTTGCCTGGAAGATGAGAATGACAATGGCAGCCAACAATGAGAGGGTCACGATGCCAGCACTATACACCAGGCGGTCCCCCCGGATCATCAGCCAGCGGGGCAGGAAATTATCGCGTGCCAGGAAAAATGAAAGGCGTGGAAAATCCTGAAAGCCGGTGTTGGCGGCCAGGAACAGAATGGCAGCGGTAAAGAATTGCACCCAAAAATAGAGAAAACCAGTGCCGGTAGCACGGCGCGTGAGCTGAGAAAGAATACTTTCGGCTTCTTCGGGAACCAGAAGAAGGTGGGTAGCCAGGAAAGTGATGCCAATAAAAAGCGTCATGGCAATAATACCCATGGCAACCATTGTGATGGCTGCGTTCTTTGATTCTGGTGGTTTGAAAGCTTTGACGCCATCACTGATGGCTTCAATACCCGTCAATGCAGTACATCCCCCGGCAAATGCCCGCAAAATAAGCCAAATAAACAGAAAACCCGAAGATTCTACCTGTGCTTCAACAATATGGGGAGTGATTTCCATGGGTGTCATCCCAAAGAGCCCAAAATAGCGTGCCAATCCAACCAGAATGACTGCCAGAACACCAGCCACAAAGGCATACGCAGGGATCGCAAAAATAGTGCCACTCTCGCGTACACCGCGTAAGTTGATCCAGGTAATCAGGATCAAAACTACCAGTGCAATGTAAACACGAAAATCAAATAATTCGGGAAATGCAGAGGTAACCGCACGAACACCAGCGGAAATAGATACGGATGCGGTCAGGGTATAATCGACCAGCAATGCTGCTGCAGCTACCAGTGAAGGTACTTTCCCCAGGTTATCCTTGGAAACCATGTAAGATCCGCCACCTTCAGGGTAATGCATAATCGTTTGGACATAACTGAAGATGACAAGTAGAACCAGCATTGCGACAGCCAAACCGATTTGCATGGTCATGGCAAGTGCGCCGCTGCCTAATACCACCAAAACATGCATGATGGCTTCTGTGGCATAGGCATTACTACTGATCGGGTCAGAAGCAAAAATGGCTAAACCACGTTTTTTATCAAGACGTTCATGTGTATCATGGCTGGTGGGGAATGGTGCTCCAATGAGAATACGTTTAATTGTTGAAAAACCCATAATAATTTAATTCCTTGAAAAATCAATATAAACAAATAAAAATAAAAAAATTAAATAAATGCCTGCAGAAAAGGCCAACTATTCTTAAATTGTTTAAATAGTTAGACTTTCTGTTATTTGATTAATGAGCAGCAGGCGGTGGATAAATCCCGGAAAAATGCTTCCAGGCAATGGATCGCGACGATTCTATGGGTATATTTCCCCCGAAATGATTCCGTTTTGGCTGTTTGCTCTTGTGTGCTTGAATAGTGCCAGGACAAAATTGTAGTGTCTGGCAGTGCCAATTAAGCAAAAATTTCAAAACGAAAAGGTTATTATTCATCTATTTTGTATTTAATTCTCCAAAGGTTGCTATCATACCTTTGATTATATCCCATGTCAATGTGAATTTTATCCTGATCGGGGTAGTGTTGACGGACTTTGCGGGTTGCATGTCATCCACAAGTTGGAACGCGATGGGAAATGGCACGGTGTTCACGAATGTCGCAGGTGTATATTGCGTTGATGGGGGAATGGTAAATTGGCTCGTAGGGGTGAAGGATCGGAGAATAGACACCATTTTCCACCCTGGGATGCGTTCTCCGATCCTTCACCCCTTATTAACTTTTCCCATTCAAGGTGTTCAGATCCGAGAATACTTTCTGGAATTGTTCCGCTCCATCACGATCGGTGATCGCCAGCACTTCATCGCCAACTTCAAAGACCGTATTTCCATGTGGCATCACAACTTCTCCTTTGCGAAAAATGGCTGCCAGAACACATTGTTCGGGTAAATTCAAATCTTTAATGGCTTGCCCGATAGCAATCGCTTTGGGTGGAATTTTTTCCTCTACCAGGGCATAATTCCCTTTGCGCAATTTGAGCAGGGTCATCATATCGCCAAGTGACATTTCTTCTTCAATCAGGCTGGACATGATCTCTGCGTGATTTACAGGCACATCCACACCAAAAATTTCGTTGAACAACCAGGCATTGCGCGGATTGTTGACACGGGCAATGGTTCGATTGATCTTATATTGCTCACGAGCAATGTAACATAACACTAAATTCTCTTCATCATTGGTGGTGACTGCTACAAAAACCTGAGCTTTGTCAAAACCCGCCTGGCTTAATATGGCTAGATCAAGAGGATTGCCTTCAATAATTACCTCGGTAGGCAATTCTTTGTGTAAACTTGCCAGTACCTTTGGTCTTGATTCAATAACACGCACATTATGATCTTGTTTTAGGAGATTTCGAGCTAAAAAGGTGCTGGTGCGTCCACCACCTGCAATAATAACAAACATATCAAACCTCCTGGTCGGTGTTACCAAATTTTTGTCGTAAAGCTTCAATTCCAACATGGGTTGCGCTGAAATACAAATGGTCATCGGATTCGATTACATCCTCCATATTGGGAATGAAGGATTTCCCGCAGCGGGTGATGGATGTCAGAACAGACTGACCTGGATTTTGTCCTAAATCTGTTACTTTCTTTCCAACCCAATGCTCCGGGACAATAACCTGATAGTAATCCACAGCACCATCACCAAATGAATAAACCACCTTAAATTGTTCATTGAGAATCATTTCTTCCAGACGGGAAGCGCCCCAACTGGTACCACTGATCGTTTCAAGATTGAAAAGTTCAAAAATCTTGCCAACATTGGGTTCAAAATTTCGGGCCACCACATTACGAATTTTGAATATTTCTTTCGAAACCCGGCCAATGACAAGATTGGTAGCGTCATCACTGGTAACAGCAGCCACCGCATCCACGCTTTCAATACCAGCGCGCTTTAATACATCCTGACTGAGCGCATCGCCTTCAACAAATCGACCTCTAAAGGAAGGTTTGAGTATGTCAAAAGCTGACTCTTCTAAATCAATGATGGAAACTTCATTTCCATGTTGGAAAAGTAATTGTGCCAGTTCTGAACCCAGACGTCCACATCCTACGATTAATACTTTCATATCTTCCTTCTTCTAATCAACCTGATAGGGTACTTCTACAATCACAATATCTTTTTGCCCCAGCAGGACTTTCCTTATTGTATCTGCTGTGCGCATATGTAGCGCATTCGTCCAGAATCGGTGGGGAATAAATTGTGGAATCACGATAGTGATCATCTCATTTTCTAAACGATTGAGGGAAAATTCGGTTACATAATCGATCAGAGGCTCAATCATTAAACGATAAGGGGATTCCAAGATAACCAGTCTAACCCCATCACCCCAGGTTTCCCATTTATTCTGCAATTTAATTGCTTCGTCATCATCAATAGAAACATGCACAGCCGTAACATCTTTAGACAAAGACTCAGCGTATTTAAGCGCTTTTATTGTTCCTTGATGCACACCGGCAATGGGTACAATCACGCGATGACGGCCGATATGATGTTGACCGGCATATTTTTCCAGGCTGAGGTGAGCTGCCAAATTTACATAGTGCCGGTGAATGGTTATAAAGATCAAAACAAGGATTGGTAACAAGATTACCACCACCCACGCGCCATCCGCAAATTTGGTTACAGCGAAAATGATCATTACAAAGAAGGTCACGACAGCCCCAAAACCATTGATAATCATCTTCAATAACCAGGTTTTTTCAAAACGAACCACAGATCCCGGTTCAATTTTTTCTTCACCGGGTTTTAAGTGACCACTTTTCCACCAGCGATGCGCCATCCCACCTTGTGAGAGAGAAAATGAAAGAAATACACCAATGGCATATAGTGGGATCAATCTCGACACATTGGCTTGAAAGATGATTACCAGAATGGATGCAATGATAGCCAGAGCTGCGATTCCACGTGAATAGACCAGACGGCTACCACGATAGGTAAGTTGGCGTGGTAAGAAACCATCCTTGGCTGTCAAAGCTCCTAAGCGGGGAAAATCCGCAAAGGCAGTGTTTGCAGCCATTACCAGAATTACCGTGGTACCTACAATCGTAGCAAGGTAAAGAATGCCACGCCCTTCGAATACAGTTCTGGCAATCTGTGAGACCAATGTTTCGTGTTCTGAGGGGATGGCTGCGACTTTTCCTGCCAGGAATGTAACGCCGATTAACATGGATCCAAGTATCATTGCCATGAAAATTAATGTAGTGCCAGCATTCTTACTGCGAGGTTCACGAAAAGCTGTGATGCCATTTGAAATGGCTTCCACACCGGTTACTGATGCAGTTCCACTGGCAAAAGCTTTCAAAATCAAGAATAAACTCAAAGCCTGCGGTTCAGCAAGAATGGTTAATTCCGGAGGATTGGTTACCAGACCAAGTGTGCCAGAAAAATAACGAACGAGGCCTACTATGATGGTCATATACATTACGACAACAAAGAAATATGTAGGAATGGCAAAGGTGATGCCGGATTCTTTCACCCCGCGTAAATTAATAAGCATGATGAACATAATAAAAAAGACAGCTATTTCCACACGCCAACGAAAAATTTCCGGGAAAGCGGAAACAATTTGTGCTACCCCAGCCGAAATCGAGACAGCCACCGTAAGGATGTAATCTGTTAAGAGCGCCGCCCCGGCAATTTGAGCCGGTACTACACCAATGTTATCACGGGCAACAATGTAAGCTCCACCACCGTCCGGGTAGGCATGGATAGTTTGCTGATATGAAATGGTTAATATAGTTAATAAACCGACAATGCCAAGAACGAGCGGAAGAGAATACTGCAAGGATGCCATCCCGGCAGCTGCCAGCATCATCATCAATTCCTGTGGTCCATAAGCCACGGATGACATCGCATCCGAAGAAAAAACAGCCAGACCGATCAGTTTTCCAATCGTCTGGTGTGGTGCATCTGCTGTTTGTAAGGGTTTTCCGATCAGCCAATTTGTCAAACTACGTCTAGGTTTAAAGTCCGTATTTCGAACCTGAACGGTCATCCCGTTTTTGTCATCAATATTCATCGTTACCTAATCCTGGAATTGAAAAATTCAACCCCATCCTACAAAGCGTGAGATTATAAGTCTCTATCAATAAAAAGTCAATAATCACTGCCGCTTGAGATAATTAATAATCGCCTTATTACAAAGACACTGATTAATTTAAGTATCATCTCAATAATTAGCGGTAGGGTGTTTTTGGCGTGCACCTGCACGCCAAAAACACCCGCTTACCACGATTAATTGAAATGATACTAATTTAATCAATAAATTTATTATAATCTTAATTTACCAGCAATATATATCGATGCAAACAGGGGAAAAAGGATTTTTAAGGACATTTCTGTACTTTCCTGATGACTGCACGGGAGGGAAACGCTCTCCCCTTTGATGGGATCTGTGCAATCAGGATCCATTGTATAGACGAATATGGAGAAAAAATTGTTCCAGTTTTCACTAATAACTCAAAGCTAAAAACCGAAAGAAAATAAGTATTGTTGTTGACTTATCGAAATCCAAGCAGCGAAGGAAAAGAATATTTTTGGATCGATTCGACTGAGAACCTCTGGCCGGAGAGAATAGCCTCTGCCGCCCGTATACCACTCTGGATCGCAGGACCAATCCCTTCTCCCATATCACGAGTAGCTAAGCCGATGGCGTCGCCAACGATGTATGCATTCCCTTGCCGTAAAACAGCATTTTTACCACGCAGAAAATAAGAATGCCCGACTGGTTTAAACTCGTGACCTTTAACCAAACCCATTTTGTCCAGTTTCTCAACCAGCAATCCCCAGTGACGTTTTAAGGTGTCATTCTTGTTTTTCAGATTTGCTGCGCTACCACCCAGGCCAATATTAACAAATCCATTTGCTTTGGGCACATACCAGGCGTAGCCTGGTAGTCCATTTTGCAGGAACCATAAGTGACAGCGGTCGTCTTGGTATTCATAAGCAAATTCTTCTTCCTGAGCGACGATTAAATCACCTTTATGGCCATCCAATACATTCTTAAAGAAGTTTTTTTGGATTGGGCAGTTTGTTCCACCTGCACCGACAATCGTTTTCGCTGAAAACATATCGTCAATGAGATAGCGATCATCCTCTACCCTTATTTCCTTAACGGTGTGGTTTTCAATCGCAGGATCAGATCGATGCAGAAGCCAATCATCAAATTCGACTCTGCGAATCGCGTATTGGTTGGTGCGCAGTTTGAACTGAAAATCTTTTATCGATACTTGAAAATTGGTGAAGTGTTTTATGCCGAATGGATAATCCGTCGGATTGATTTCCAGGTCGCGAAGAACGAGTGGGGTGATCCAACCAGCGCAGGGCTTCACGCGTGGGAAGATGGCTTTGTCCAGCACAAGAAAGTCAACCTGATGCTGGGCTAGCTTCCAGGCGCAGGCTGCACCTGCAGGACCACCTCCAACAATGATGACATCTACATTTTTCATCATAACTAACTGACTCTGCAGTTCGGCTGTGGTGTGCCGATGTGAGTGAAAACAATCTGCCAGAGTTGTGAACTACGTGAACGAAAGCCACCTGCGCTACTCAGCAGGTAATAACGCCACATTCGATAGAATGTATTACCATATTTCTGTTGTAGTTTAGGCCAGGCTTGTTCAAAATTCGCATGCCATGCCATAAGCGTGGGATCATAGTGAGGACCAATATTATGCCAATCCTCCATAACGAATAAATCTTCCATCGCTGAACCAAGTTGTGTGATCGAGGGTAGCATACCATTGGGAAAGATGTATTTGTCCGACCAGGGATCGCCTGTGGTAATAGAATTATTACTGCCGATCGTGTGCACAAAGCCAATCCCATCTTCTTTCAAGCAACGCTGGACGACCTGCATGTACGTACGGTAATTCTTGTATCCTACATGTTCCATGATGCCGATTGAAATAACAGCGTCGAATTTGCCTTGCACTTCACGGTAATCCTGCAAGCGGATTTCCACCGGTAATCCTTTACATAATTCCATACCAAGCGCAACCTGTTCTTTGGAAATTGTTAATCCAAGGACTGAAGCGCCATATTTTTCTGCTACAAATTTGGCAAAAGCACCCCATCCACAACCCAGTTCCAGAATTTTCATACCGGGTCTGGCACCAATCTTTTTACATACCAATTCCAGCTTGGCTTCCTGGGCTTCGTCCAGATTCTGAGCGTCTTTCCAATACCCGCAGGTGTAATTCAGGCGTTTATCCAGCATGTGCTGATATAGGTCGTTACCAAGATCATAATGTTTGATGCCTACTTCAAAAGCCCTGCTTGCAGATTGCCGGTTAAGGATTTTTGCGCGCAGTACTTCAAAGAGATAGTGTGTCTCATTCTTCACTTTTTCATCAAGGTGAGCTCTGAGTACCCGTGTGATTAATTCATCAATCGCAGCGCAATCCCACCAACCTTCCATGTAAGATTCTCCCAAACCAAGCGAACCATCTCGCAAGACACGCTCATAAAAGCGATCATCATGTATCTGAATATCCCAAGGGTTATTTCCATTAACTTCAATTTGTGGGAGTGATAGCAATTCACGGATTACAGTTTCGGATTTTTGCATTCTCTTCTCCTATTCTTCATACGTAATGCATACTGCAATGTCTCGGAATTTGCGAACATCAAATGCTAGAAAAGACGTAATTTATTCTAATAATAAAACTGATTCATATCAAGAGTGGTGAATAATGCTTGTAGAACATTCCATAATTGATCTTGTTATTAATTCTACTTGAAAATATGTATCTTGCAAGATACAATATAGGCAATGAACATCGAGATTCGTCAAACAGTGATATTTAAAAAATGGTTTGAAAACCTCAAAGATAAAAAGGTAAGAGCTCGGATTGATGTCCGAATCAGGAGAATTTCGTTAGGAAATTTCGGAGATAAAAAATCTGTAGGAAAAGGTATTCATGAAAAAAATTACTACCAGTTTATGGGATGCGTCCGATCACCTCGAATCTGAAGAAGATATCATTGCATATTTGGATGCTGCCTTGGAAGATGGAGATCCATCCATCATTTCAGCTGTCTTAGGCGATATAGCCAGAGCGAAAGGCATGACTCACATATCAAATCGAACAGGTTTAGGTCGAGAAAGTTTGTATAAAGCGCTCTCTCAAAATGGCAACCCGGAATTTGCCACAGTACTCAAAGTAATTAAGGCGTTGGGTTTACGATTGCATGTTGCCCCTCAGGATAATGGAAATCTGGTGAGCTGAGATGGGAAATCTAAATACTTAAAAAAAATACAATGAAAAAACCGTCGTGATTTTGCATATCACGACGGTTTTTTTCTTTTTGACTTTCAACTTTAAACTTTAAACCTGAGGTTACACCACCGGGGCAAACTGGCTATTGTACAACTCAGAATAGAAGCCGCCTTTTTCCAGTAAATCTTCATGTTTTCCCTGCTCCACAATGTCACCTTCATTCAGCACCAGGATCCAATCTGCATCCCGGATGGTGGAAAGACGGTGGGCGATGATGAAACTGGTGCGGCCATGCATCAGATTGCGCATAGCTTTTTGGATCAGCAACTCCGTGTGAGTATCCACGGAACTGGTGGCTTCATCCAGAATTAACATGGCCGGGTCAATCAGAAAGGCGCGCGCGATGGTTATCAGCTGTTTCTGTCCAGCGGAAATATTGGTGGTCTCTTCATTCAATATCATATTGTACCCACCTGGCAGGGCGCGGATGAAGTAATCGGCATGGGCGGCTTTGGTCGCTTCATAAACCTGTTCATCACTGGCGTTCTCGCTACCGTAGCGGATATTATCCATGATGCTGCCATTGAATAGCCAGGTGTCCTGCAATACCATGCCGAACATGCAACGCAGATCTTCACGGCGCAGATCACGAATGTCATGCCCATCAATCAGGATGGCACCCTTGTTGACATCATAGAAACGCATTAACAATTTCACCAGGGTTGTTTTCCCGGCGCCGGTTGGACCTACAATCGCAACACGCATACCCGGTTCCACTTTGGCTGAGAAATCGTTGATGATGACCTTTTCTGGATCATACCCAAAGCGCACATTTCTGAATTCCACACGGCCTTCCACTCCGGATATATCGATTGGGTTCTCAACCTCTGCCACCTGATCCTCCTCATCCAGAAATTCGAAGACGCGTTCTGCTGCCGCCGCCGTCTGTTGCAGCACGTTGGAGATATTAGCCAGCTGGGTGATGGGTTGGGTGAAGGAGCGCACGTATTGGATGAATGCCTGAATGTCACCCACAGTAATCAGATTGCGGATGGCGAGGTATCCACCCACCACGACCACGCCTACATACCCGAGATTGCCCACAAAGTTCATCATCGGCATCATGATGCCGGATAGGAATTGTGATTTCCAGGCTGTGTCATAAAGCTTTACGTTCAATTCACTAAAGGTTTTGATACTGCGTTCCTCGGCGTTAAAAGCTTTCACCTCAACATGCCCGCTGAACATTTCTTCAATATGTCCGTTGACGTTTCCCAGATAATCCTGTTGTCTGCGGAAGTATTTTTGCGAGCGTTTAACGATGAACTGAACGATCACCAATGACATCGGGATGATCAGTAAAGCGACCAGAGTCATTTGCCATGAGATGGTCAACATCATGATAAAAATACCCACCACGCTGGTGATAGAAGTGATGATCTGGGAGAGACTCTGGCTGAGTGTCTGATTGACGGTATCCACGTCGTTGGTGATGCGGGAGAGGATTTCGCCATGATTGGTGCCGTCAAAATATTTCAAAGGCATGCGGTTGATCTTGGTGGCAATATTTCGACGCAAATTATAGGTGATATCCACCGAAACGCCAGCCATGATCCAGCCCTGTACATAGGACAGAATTGCAGCCAGGACATATAATCCCAATGCAGTCAGCAGGATCTGACCAATGGCATTGAAATCAATACCAGGTCCGGAGCCGCTGATCTGCTCGATCACACCTTCGAAGAGCTTGGTGGTCGCATTACCCAGGATCTTCGGCCCAAAAATGGTGAAGACAGTTGAAACCATCGAAAGAATAATCACGATGACGGTTACCAGTTTATGGGGTCCCAGATAGGCAATTAATTTCTTCATGGTGCCTTTGAAGTCTCGGGCGGTATCGCCTTTCATCATAGCCATTGGACCCCCACCGAAGGGACCTCTATGACGACCCCGTTGTGGGGCTTTGGTTTTATTCGGGGTCTCGTCATCTTTGCCGTTGGGAATGGAATTTTTGTTGTTTGTGGTGCTCATGCTAATTCCTCCTGGCTTAATTGAGATAGGGCAATGTCCCGATAGACCTCATTGGTCTCCATTAATTGTTTGTGGGGACCTTTGCCTACCATTCTCCCTTCATCCATAACAATAATCTGATCAGCGCTTTTGATGGTGCCCACTCGCTGAGAAACAATGAAAACAACACTATCTGCGACATATTTTCGCAATGCCCTGCGTAAGGCAGCATCAGTTTTGTAATCCAGGGCAGAAAAACTATCATCAAAAATATTGATAGGCGCTTTCTTAGCCAGCGCTCGCGCAATGGCAAGTCGTTGCCGTTGCCCACCGGAGACATTGGTGCCGCCCTGTGAAATTTCGGCTTGCAAGCCATCATCGCGTTCTTTTATAAACTCTGTTGCCTGGGCAATTTCTATGGCCACCCGAAGTTCTTCGGGGCTAGCTTCTTCATTTCCCAAGCGAAGATTAGATTCGATGGTTCCGGTGAAAAGGTTACTGCGTTGTGGAACATACCCGATTTTCGAGCGTAATTCATGTTGGGATATTTCCCGAATATCAACACCATCGATCAGAATGGCACCATTGGTTACATCAAAAAAGCGTGGTATCAGATTGACAATGGTTGATTTTCCTGATCCGGTTGTGCCGATAAATGCAGTCGTCTCGCCCGGGCAAGCTTTGAAGGAAATATCATGCAGGATATCCTCCTCTGCATCCGGGTAATGAAAGGAAACATTTCTAAATTCAACCACACCACGAAAAGTCTCGGGAAAATGTTTTGGCTCGGGTTGATCAAGAATGGATGGTTCGGTTTCCAATACCTCAACGATACGTTCAGCTGAGGCCGAAGCCCTTGGCAGCATAATGAACATCATGGCCATCATCATAAATGCAAAGAAAATTTGCATGGTGTATTGAATGAAAGCCATCATATCACCGACCTGGATTTGCGCCTGGGCAACCTGGTGTGAACCAACCCAGACAACCAGAATGGAGACTGAGCTCATTAAAAACATCATAATTGGCATTATGATCACCATTACACGGCTGACGAACAGCATGTTACCGGTCAGTTCCAGATTGGCTTTATCGAAGCGTTTTTCTTCAAAATCCTGGCGATTGAACGCACGTACCACCATCATTCCGGAAAGATTTTCCCGCACCACACGGTTCAGGTTGTCAATTAAGGTCTGAATAATTTTAAATTTGGGTAAGGTGATTGTGAAAGCGATGGCGACGACAACGATCAATAGCACAACCATTCCGGCAATAATCCACCACATGGAAGGTGCCTTATCCAATGCCCGGATGATACCGCCAATACCCATGATCGGTGCGAAAAACACCATGCGGATGATCATCATCGTGACCATCTGAATTTGGGTAATATCATTGGTGGATCGTGTGATCAGGGAAGCGGTTGAGAACTTCTCTATCTCCGCTTTGGCAAAATTGGTGACGCGCACAAATACCGAATCGCGCAGATCGCGGGCAACACCTGCCGCAACCCGGGCAGAGAGAAAACCAACCATTATGGTCGCGATCACCGAGATGAGAGTCAACACCAACATCCAGCCCCCTGTGCGCAGAATGTAGCCCGTTTGCATGGAATCGGTATTAACACCCATGGCTTCATATTCGGTTTTGACCGCTGCAATACCCATTTGCGAGATCATACTCTCACCCAGGGTTTCAAATTGATCCTGAATTCCTGATAGCATTTGGGTTCGTTGTTGTGCTGGCAAATTACCCAACACAGCGAAAAGGTCCATCCCGGCTGGCAATTGTGAGATATCAAATCCCAGATTCTCTGCCATGGCGGCAGCATTCTCAGGATTCGCAGTCGCTTGCTCAAGAAACGAGACGGTAATCAAAGCACGGCTGACAATAGGGGAGAGAGTCTCCAATTGATTCTGATCAAGCACCTGGAGTACATACAGCACCTGTCCCGCTGCTAATGGATATTGTTCCAGATATTGTGCATAATCAGAGGCTGTTGGTTCCACCAACTGGTAGGCAGCGGTGACAATTTCTGTCTCTTCTGGGGAGAGGAACAGCAGCACGCGTTCAAAGGTACTCGCTCGCATGGCAGAGGGAATTTCACTCTCCACGCCACCCTGTTGAATTCCAATATTCACGATGCGTGAAAGGTAATCCGGCAGGGTTAGATCCACATTGGCTTGCACAAAAAGCAATACAATCGCAGCCAGGATCATCAAATAATATTTTTTGATATAGGGAAATAATTTAAGCATTACAGTGTTCTCTTTAAGTTAGCTTTCTTTTAAGTTTTTGCTTCTTCAATCTGAGCGGCTTTGTCAATTAGTAACCGCAATACTGAGTCTACCTGATCCTGCTCTTCTTCTGTAAGAATTTTGATCAAATTAGACAACCATTTATGACGTTCGTTCATTCCTTCATTGGCAATCTTTTTTCCATCTTCAGTTAACACCAGTACTTTATTGCGGCGGTCTTGCGGATCTTCACTGCGGTGTACCAACCCCTGTTGGACCATCTTCTCCAATAATTGACTGACGGCAGCAATAGACACGCCGAATTCTGTACCCAAATCGGAAATATTGCATTCTTCATTCTGCGAAAGATGAATCAATGAGCTTAGTTGGGCAAGAGAGATATTTTTCTCCCTGGCAAATCGCATGAAATTGCCAAGCGAGTTGCGCATGTTGAGATTCATCCAGTCTTTTATTGTTTTTTCTAAAGGTGGTGACATAAGCCCTCTTATTAGTTAAGATCGCTGAATTATATAGATAGGTTAAGTAATTGTCAAGAGATAGCTATTAGCTGATTGCTGATAGCTGATGGCTCATAGCTGATTGCTGATAGGTAATTTCCTTATTGTCGGTGCATTGCTTGTGACCCGAAGGGTTGCACTTGGTGAACAACCACAACGCCTAATTCTGGAGCAAATTCCCCATTAACAATCTACCAAAAGTGCGTTGCACCTTGTGAATGTTGGTTCCCCCCTAAGTGCAACGCACCAATCCGGTCTTAAGGTGCGATGCACTTAGAGAGAAGAAGTCTATATTGAATGGACGTTTGTCATCATCAATCTAAAATCCAAAAGTGCGTTGCACCTTGCCTGAGAGACTTGAGATCAGGTGCATCGCACTTCTGGTCTGGTGTTAAATAGGCACCTCTTCCAGATTATTTGTATGTTGGTTCACCACTAAGGCAACGCACCAATCCAGTCTTAAGGTGCGATGCACTTAGAGAGAAGAAGTCTCCATCGAATGGACGTTTATCATCATCAATCTAAAATCCAAAAGTGCGTTGCACCTTGCCTGAGAGACTTGAGATCAGAGTGCATCGCACTTCTGGTCTGGTGTTAAATAGGCACCTCTTCCAAAAAAGTTGAATGTTGGTTCACCACTAAGTGCAACGCACCAATCCGGTCTTAAGGTGCGATGCACTTAGAGAGAAGAAGTCTATATTGAATGGACACTTATCATCATCAATCCAGAATCCAAAAGTGCGTTGCACCTTGTATACAATACAGCTATAGCTTGGAAAAACCTTAGATAATAGAAGTAATCCGGTTAGTCCCGGACAGTTTGAAGAAGAAAAATTCATCGAGCTGAAGGATATTCCTACTTTAATAGAACCAATGGACCGTGAAAACCTGATTGTTCTGATATCAAAGCTGGTCGAAGAAAATCCTGATATGCAATTTTGGGTACAGAAATATGTCAAAGGTAAATTGAAGAAGTAAGAAATCTGCTTTCAGAATCCTGCTCATCCTTTTAAAATCATAGGTAACGAAAACAAGCCCACATCTTTGCGTTGATGCGCGATTTCAACCAGTTGACGCGTAAATCCAGATCGCGAACACAACCCAAAGCGGATTTGATGCCTCGGGAGATCTGGTCTCACAAGTTCCGCTTTGCGCTCAAGATCCATCAGATCGTTTGAACCAAGCGCTTGATTACTCCATTTACAATCGACCAGTTCAGCCATTTGATCACCCAAAATGACCAGGTCAATTTTATTCTGGTTATCCCACCACTTTCCAATTGACTGTGGAAAAAAAGGTAATCTACCAGTAATGCCTATATCCCAGAAATACTGGTGGCAAATTTCTTCAAATGCTAGCGCGGAAAAATGATCAATCTCCGGCAAAATTTGCGTTTCCAATACCAGCCGGCCAACAGCGCGTTCTAAGAGAGAGCGATTGGGCAGCACGAAGCGAAACCAGAAACGCAGATAATGATCCTTGATTCTATATAACCCTCTACGGCTTTTGTCCGGTTGGGATTCGGTGACCGGTACGATCCTTTCTATTAAATGCAGGTTACGGAGTGCGTCCAAGTAGACATGCGCTCCATCCATCCCGGTTGCCTGTTTGATTTCATTCAATCGCGTTTTTCCGGTAGCAATTGCGTGTAGAATGGCAAAATATTGGCGAGGTTCGCGGATTTCCTGTTGTAAAACATAGCGCGCTTCATCATATAAAAAAGTTTCACGATTGAGGATTGTGTTAAGAATATTCTCTTGTAAAGAAGTTTGCGGGTCAATTACAGATAAATATGCAGGAGTCCCGCCGTACGTTGCATAAGCCCTGACCTGATCCTGCTCTTCATAATTTTGGAAAAACAACCGGGCTTGCTTGAACGACAATGGTTCCAGAAAATAATGATGGATACTGTTACCTGGCATACCCATATTCAACTGCGGAATGATCGTCTGCATCCTTTCAATTTCAGATCCGGAAAGGATCAGTAGAAGGTTTGCATTCTGTAGTGTCTGATTCCACATTGTTAGCAGGATGGGAACAATCTCTGGGTGAGCGGATACAAGGTTTGGAAACTCGTCCAAGACGACCACCAGGCGCTCTCCTTCTGCAGCTTTCCCCAGTGCCTGAAAAACATCCTCCCATGTATTAAAAACTGCGTGTATCCGATCAGTTCCAAACAGCACCTGATTGATATTGAAGGATAGAGATGTCCTCATTAAGATTTCAGACCCCAAATCGCAAAGAAAGAATATTGATTTCTTGTCTTTGCAGAAATTGGATAAAAATTCGGTCTTTCCAACACGTTGACGACCTGATAAGACGATTAATTCAGCCTTGCCGGAACGAAATAGGTTATTTAATAAAGCTAATTCCGAAACCCGATTGACAAACATATTGACTCCTAAGGAAATAATAATTACCGTAATCATGATTTCCTAATTTATTATAACAAAGAAAAAGGGGAAATTCTGATTGTTGGTGCGTTGCACTTAGAGATGAACCAACAAATAGACATCTTTCGGTGCGTTGCACTTAGGGATGAACCAACAAACAAACATTCTGGAAGGGGTTCAAGGTTAACCTAAGACCAGAAGTGCGATGCACCCGATCACAAGTCTCTGTCTCTAAGGCAAGGTGCAACGCACTTTTGGTTTACAGATTCATAATGAAATTTGTCCATTCGATGGATACTTCTCCTCCCTAAGTGCATCGCACCTTGAGACTGGACTGGTGCGTTGCACTTAGAGATGAACCAACATACAAACAATCTGGATGAAGTGTCTATTTAACACAAGACCAGAAGTGCGATGCACCTGGTTTCAAATCGTTGTATACAAGGTGCAACGCACTTTTGTGTATTATATTCATGATGGTTAGGATCCATTCGAAGTAGGCTTCTTCTCTCTAAGTGCATCGCACCGTTTTATCCCTTTCGGCTTTTGTCTTTAGTCTTTCAGCTACTTACCATACACCACCCGATACACCCTGCCCCCGGCATCATCCGAAATAAACATCTCGCCAATCACCCCAAAAATCACATCCGCCGGGCGGCCGTAGGTGGAAGGATCGCCACATGTTTTGCCATCTTCGCGCCAACCGGTTGCAAAGGTTTCGCTGCCGGTTGGAAGACCATTTTCCAGGATCACACGTTCTACTTTACAATCGCGAATATTAACATTTGTTGTATTCCAGGAACCATGATAGGCGACATAGAGATCATCACTGAACTCAGCTGGAAAATTGTTGCCAGAGGCAATCTCCATCCCCAGGGGGGCAGAATGAGCAGGGGCGGTGAAGATGGCTGGGATGGCATCCTCACAGGTGAAGCCAGAAGGTAGCGCAAGAAGATCATCGCGAATCTCGTTTGCATTCACCACACCAACACCAGGCGTATAACAATAAGGCCAGCCATGCGATTTGTTCATTTGCACCGGGATGACAATTTCTTCCGGTGGCAGGTCGTCACCCAATCCGTCGCTGCCGTTGTGGTTGGCCCACAATTGACCTAAGGGAGACCACAGAAAATCGACACTGTTACGCAATCCCCAGGCATAAACGGGTCGCTTGCGAATATCGGGATCATTGGCAAAGGGATTATCGGCCGGGATCGATCCATCCGGGTTGAAGCGCATGATCGTGGCAGGGCGAAGATCAGTTTCCTCGCAGACATTACAGCTGGAACCGGCGCTGACATACATCTTACCATCTGATCCAAAATGAACAGTGCGCGAGCTGTGCCCGATGGGTGGGGGGATATTATCGGTCACCAACTGCAAAGCGGAAAAATTACCGTTTTGATTGGGACCCTGCATGCGTTGCACCCTGTCTCCTGAAGCAATGTAGAGATACCCATCGTAGAATTCCAATCCATGTGGACGATCGATCCCACTGGCAATCACTTCAACCCCATCCGCCAAACCATCCTGGTTGCGATCCGGTAATCGTACCACCTGACCGGCGCTCATCAGGGTGAGATAAAGGTGTCCATCCGGACCAATCGTCATGAAACGTGGTTTGCCACCCAGGTTATCGGCAAAAATACGGATGTGAAAACCGGCTGGCAATTGGATTCGTTGACTGGCAGCATCAGCAGGGGGTAGAGGGATGCCTTTTGAGATCAATGGTAGAAAAACAATCGAATCTGTTGGGGCTTGCTGTGCCTGGGCAGGCAAATGAGCCACTCCGACAGAAAGTAAAAACATAGTGAATATGAGAATGATCATCTTTTTTATCATATTCAATATCATATCTCATATATTTCCTTGTTCAAGAAGATTGTTTATACATTTAAGACATCTGAAGATTAATAAAAATATCGGAAGGGGATTTCGTGTAAAATCAATCATTAATCGTCCTATTCTTCCAATTCTGAATCTTTTCATCAACATCAATAAAGGAGCATCACACCTATGAACATTGTTATTCCCACCATCGGCACCCGCGGGGATGTGCAGCCTTACATCGCCTTATCACTGGGATTGCAGAGATCAGGTCATGCAGTTACCCTGGCATCCCATCCCTGCATGCGAACATTGGTCGAATCGTACGGGGTCAATTTTGCATCCATCGGTCCGGATATTGATATCGCCCATGAAACGGCCATCATTCGTGGAAAATCTCCACATTGGATGATTGGGTTCATGCGCGTGATGAAGTTTTCTTTTTCCATGCTGGAGCAGGCACATCCAGATCTGCGTGCTTTGTGTCAGGACGTGGATCTGGTGATTGTCTCCCATACCGCTGCTGGTAGTATTGAAGCTGATCAACTGGGCATCCCCACCGTGAGCGTGACATTGATGCCGGAAGCTATACCCGCCAATGACCCGCAGGATTCATTGGTCAAAAAGATGGTGATGAAGGTTGCTGGCGCCGGGATGGGCATGATGATGACCCGCCCATTGGATAAGATCCGCAAAAAAGTGGGCGTACCCAAAATGGGACCCAACGGCATTACATCCACACGACTGAACTTGATTCCCATCAGTCCAGCCATCATACCTCCCAATCCCTTATGGGAGACGCGTCATCGCGTGACCGGTTTCTGGTATACCCCGGCACCGCAAAATTGGACACCTCCTCAGGATTTACTAGCTTTTCTGGATGCCGGTGAAGCTCCCGTTGTGGTAAGTCTGGGAGCCATGGCAATCAGTGGCGAGGATGCCCTGGAAGCTTCCACCATCACACTTGCAGCCGTTCAGAACGCAGGTGTGCGCGCCATCATACAGGGCTGGGATGAACCGATGAAACAATTGAGTATCCCGGAGACGGTTTTCCATGCTGGCCCCATCCCACATGACTGGCTGTTAGGACGTGCCAGTGCACTGGTTCACCATGGCGGTTTTGGTACCACAGCGGCTGGATTCAAAGCCGGGATTCCCGCGCTGGTGATACCTCATATCATCGACCAGTTCATCTGGGGACAGAAAGTAGCGGCTTTAGGTGTGGGACCCCAACCGATTGCACGTGATAAATTATCGGTAAGCAATATGACTGAAGCAATCCTACAGATGAGGTCTCAAGAAATGATCAAAAAAGCAGCCGAGTTGGGTAGAACCATAAGCAGCCAACCCGATGGCGTTAAGACGGCTGTCTCGATGATTGAAGAAGTGATCAGGGGAATTCGCTATAATTAAAGGAAGAATCGGTTATTAATCAAGGGGAGAAGAACTTGGGAGGTTTAGCATGCAATATCGAGCATTAGGAAGAACTGGCTGGCAGATTTCGACGGTGTCATTTGGAGCCTGGGCGATTGGGGGTTCATGGGGGAGTGTGGATGATAAAGAATCGCTGGCGGCATTGCATAAAGCGATTGACTGCGGTGTCAATTTCATCGACACTGCCGATGTGTATGGAGATGGACATTCCGAAAGGCTGGTAGCCGAGGTATTAAAGGAGCGCAAAGAAAAAATTCATGTAGCCACCAAAGCTGGTCGCAGATTGGATCCGCATGTTGCTGGTGGCTATAACCGCGAGAATTTGACCGCTTTCGTCGAACGCAGCCTGAAGAATCTGGACACTGAAGCCATCGACTTGCTACAGCTGCATTGCCCACCCACCGAGGTCTATTACATGCCGGAGACCTTCGGGGTGCTGGATGATCTGGTACAGGCTGGCAAACTGCGGCATTATGGCGTGTCGGTGGAAAAAGTGGAGGAAGCTTTGAAGGCGATTGAATTCCCTAATGTCAAAACGGTACAGATCATCTTCAACATCTTCCGGCAACGCCCGGCGGAGCTATTCTTTAAGGAAGCCGTGCGCAAGCAGATCGGTGTGATTGTGCGTGTTCCCCTAGCAAGCGGATTATTGACCGGCAAGATGAAGCCGACCACCACCTTTGAAGCCGATGATCACCGCGCCTTCAACCGTCACGGCGAATCATTCGATCGTGGCGAGACCTTTGCCGGCGTGGACTTCGAGATAGGACTACAGGTGGTGGATCAACTGCGTCCACTGGTGCCGGAGGGCTGGAGCATGCCGCAGTTTGCCCTGCGCTGGATTCTGATGCATGCAGTTGTCAGCTGTACCATTCCCGGCGCAAAGAACCCCAAACAGGCTCTGGATAATACCGCTGCCGCAGATCTGCCAGCTATCTCTCAGGAGGTAATGGAGCAGATCGAACAGATTTACACCACCCGAATACGGGAATCTGTCCATCATTATTGGTAAAAGTGAGCAAAAAGTTTAAAGTTGAAAGTTGAAAGAAAAAACAAGTAATCTATTCCATTGGTAGAAAGTGTTAGCGAATGTATTCATTAAGTTTAATCCTATACCCCGGTGTGGCATTTGTTTTAACAGTCATCTTTGGGTTTTGGTTGAGCTGTTTGGGTAAACCATATCATCAGGTTGTGTTTAATATCCATAAACTGATAGCACTTGCGGCAGTTGTGTTGGTTGGGTTGCAGTTCAGCAACTGGTTCAAATCAGGAGAAGTTCAGCCTGAATGGATCTTGCAGGTAGTCTTGATTGCAATCATGATGATCATCCTGTTTGCCAGTGGGGCTTTGATGAGCCTGGACAAACTGGACTATAAATTATTGCGTTTGCTGCACCGTATTACACCCGTGGGGCTGGTGTTGTTGGGTGTGTGGATGGTTGGGTTAGGTTAAAGTCTAAAGGTGAAAGTTGAAAGGGAAAAAATTATCAGATCTTTGGTGCATTGTCGAAGACGCCCTTTCGGGTGCACTTGGAGAGAATGAGTCTACATCGAACGGGAAATTGCGACTGTGAATCAGGAAACCAAAAGTGCATTGTACCTGGGAATTAACCTCTCAGCGTTGAAACCAAAAAAATGATAATAAGGAATAAGTCGTATTACTGAATTCCCATAAAAGTGATAATAAGGGTATTGCCTTATTACCGATTTCACAAGAAAATGATAATAAGAGTGTTGCCTTATTACCGAAGTATGGAATAAATGATAATAAGGTATGATACATATTTACAAATCAATCAAAGTGACCTTAAGAAGAAAAAGAATTGGGCATTCGTTTTTTCACCTTTCACGATGCCCAATCTTTGGCAAAATGTTCTTTAAGAAAAGCAGAGCAGATTCATGAATCTGCCCTGGTTTTCATCCTATTGCAATCCTTCCACAAACTTGATCAGATCTTCTTTGGATAGTGCACAGAAACCCTGATCATCAGACTGAAAAACATTGGGATTATGCAAGAAGTACAAGAGACCATCTTGATACCAAACCATTATGAATTGTTTTTTATTATTATCCCATGTTCTTTCTCCAGCTTTGTAAGTCCACCCCCCTCTCACATATTGGATTTCCATATCATTTATCAAAACTGTTTCAATAATGGCATCTTCACCAACTTCATACCCACCAAACATTTCAAATTCCTTTGCCAGACCTGACTCGGTGTAACGACCAATTGTAAATTCAAACTCAAATTCCTTCATTACCTCTGAACTTACAGCATCGTCTGTGCAAGAGTAATACATTATGACGTGATTTCCTGTAAACACGGGCATACCGTTTTTGAAGCTAAAATTTCCAGGTAGAACCGTTGCTTCTGGTATATTAAACCTGACCAATTCTTCTAAAACAGAAATGTCTTTTATGTACTCAAAGGGTTTTTCATCTATGCCATGATCAGGTTCAAAGAAATCCAAAGGTGGTCGCTTTCCATTTTCCAGGGGATGAAAACTTGAAGCGATCTTGACCAGGTCGTTCTTACCAAGATACAAATCAGTACCCGGAGAACTACTTCCAGCAACTAACATGTAGTAATTCATGTTTCCATCAAACCAGCTTAATTTATGAATACCATCATAATCATCAATCCATGAGAGGTCTTTAACTGCGTCAGAGTCCATCAGGCTGGAAAATGAATTGCCAATTCCCCATCCCCCACGCACGTACTCATAGGTTATGTCACCGATGGTAACCTTTTCTACCTTGTCCTCAGGACCAAGAATTTTTCCTTGCATTTCATTTGCGGGTCGAATCGTTATGGTCATCCGGACACGTCCTCCAGAAAGGTCCAAAATTGCATTGCCCCTAGGATCCCTATCCACGACTAAAATGCGATGACCTTCCGGTAATAAAGTGGGTAATTTGAGGATGTATTCTTCCTCAGCGTTGGCCACCGTTGCCTGTTGGGTGCTTTTGATCTCCTCCTGTAATGATTCCACAATGGCAGGTATCTCTTCCGGATCAATTGCAGGCACTTTCGGAAATGGTGTGATAACCTGTTGATTATCGACCTTTTTCCAGAAGCTGAATATATTTTCCGCCATCACTCGCAAGGAGGGACTGACCAACAGACTGACGGCAATAATCAACACAATCGTTAATCCCACCATTGAGAATTTCTTTAATGGCGTGTTCAATGAAAACCAGCCAGCCTGTTTTTGAGTTGACCCATGGGCATTGTTTTTATTTTTGGCTGCAGCCATTTCCAGAATTTGTGTTTCCAGTTGCTTCTCGAAGCTTTCCCCCGGGATGACAGCAGCAACCATCGTTCTGAGATCAAGATCGAAGGTGGGATCAAGTTCCACCTGATCTTCATTGATCGTTAAGTTTCTTTTGAATAATTTATTCATGATTTGTTTCATTTTTCTCACCCTGTGGTTCATTTCCATTTACCAATCTTTTCTTCAAATCAACAATTCCACGATGAACCAGCATCCGAATCGCCATCTCGCTCTTGCGCATCACCTGGGCCACTTCCTTCATCTGTAATCCGGCAAAATAATGTAAGCGGATCGCCTCTGCCCTGCTGTCCGGAATGGTTGTAAGCTCGTTGATCACCTGTTCGAGAGTCATTTTTTGAGAGATCTCCTCCTCTGAAATGGCTTTCGTTTCTACCATGAGATCAGCTTCATTTCCCCATTCATCTTGAGAGTGCCGGAAGGATCTGGCAATTAACCGCCTGGCAATACCGGTCAGATAAGCGCCGAAGCACCCGTCACCCCGATACTGATCAAAGTTTTGCAGAGCGATCAGAAATGTTTGCGAGGTGATATCCTCCGCTTCAGTTGGATGATTCAGATGAGAGAAAGCATAGCGGTATACATCCTTCACATAACGGTGGTAAAGATGCACAAATTTGGTTTTATCCTCACGGGTAGCCTGAATGATGGCGTCATCACTGCTGAATTCAAGCGTTTCAACATCGTCCTTCTGTATGTTTTGGTTCTGTTGTTCAATCAAATTTGACTCCATTCATGTTGGATTTGAATGCATTCATTTAACTGTTCCTTAAAGGTGAGGTTTTATAACACTATTGGTTGGAAATGAACCTGAAGAGCCATCCACGAATAGAATCACGAATGACCAAAGGTCATGATATTCACGAATTGCGCTTCTTGATTGAGATTGGGTATTGTGTTCAACTTACTTTGAGAAAAATCCCGTTACTTTAACAACATATGTCGAGAAACATAAACGTGATCGAAGAAAAATAGAATCACCACAATGTATAAAATAATTATAACTTCTGGCTAAAACGGAAATTAACATTCGTCCGAATTGTATAACAAAACACGTCCGAATCGTATAATCGCACAGGTTTATTTATTGATAAAAGCGACTCAGGAAGATAACAATCACTAACTTTTACTGAATATCTTCAAATTGAATATTTTCCAAGATCTCTTGAATAACCTCATCTTCAACAGATTCTGAAACAAAGATCGTATGTAAATCCTTTTCTTTTTCTTCTCGGGCAATTTGCCAGTTGTTGATTATGTTTTTACTGAGAATAGGTTTACGAATTTCTTTTTGTTTTAGCAATTCAATCGAAAAATTCAAATCAAATTTCAGTTCAACCAAAAGGAAATAGAGATCGTAAAAATCTCGATATCTCGCCCTTTGGGAGATTGCTCGAAGTTTTTCTGCAAGAATTTCTCTTCCATCCATCAGAATTGGAGATACAGGAACGTTCCAAACATTTTTGTATTGGATTTCTCTACCGGGAAGGACAACATTTTGGTGACGATCAATTTCAATCTTGATACTTCCGTTTTGCCCTAAAAGTCCTTCGTACTTTAACCGTTCAATTTTGATTGTGTAGTTCGATTCGAACACTTTATCAACAACAAAAGTACCATCTTCCTCAATTACTTCCTTAACCTCTTCAAATGAAATTTCGTTGTCCAGCGAAGTGAAATCAATATCTTCTGAGAACCTTTTTTGTGACAGATAGCAGTGATGTAAAGCAGTGCCACCCTTGAAAATTAATTTATTTTTCAAGGGAGAGTCATAGATAAGTTCAAGGACCAATGCGAGGAAGTAATCTTTTTGTGCAATATCAAGTCGATACTTCAAGCTTCTTCGATTGATGAGTTCAAGCTGTTGTCGTGTTAGTTTCTTCTTTGGTGTATTGGTTGAAGTATTCGTCATAATATAGCTTCCATTTATGATTATAAATCTTGCTTTCTGACCTGGAAAGATTGGATATGCTCTGGGAATTCCGGAGTAAATTGTATAAGGGTTCGCTGTTGATGTGTGCCAGATCCAATAAAAATCCGAATATTCGCTGCGTGGTTAAATTTGCTTTTTGTAAAAACGCAATTAATTTTTCAAAATCAACTTCCCCTCTATATTCTACTAATTTCTCAAGAACAAGGTCAGCCGAATAACGTGTGCGATGGAATTGAATGAGGTCAATCAATGCTTTTTCAACTGTGGCGATTTTTACATTCTGGTGATCAATTTCATGAATTTCCCAACCGTAAAAATAATCCGATTTCGTTCGAATGAAGTGATAGGAAATCCCATCAATTGTCCTGGAAACCTTTTGTGCCAACGAAATTGTGCTGACAGATGATAAATACTGATCAAACAATCCATGGTGTTGCAAAGCATTTTCAAACGAAATGTATGAATCTTCAACAAGGTGATTGACAATGGCAAGATGAGAAATCGATAGCGAACCTCGCGAGGAAAATTCTGAAATAACATAGACACCATTTTTTATCCTTGTGAGCCAGCCTTGATTGACCAGCTTACTAATGCGAATCCTTGCATATTCAACATCTTCCTCAAATAAAGAAATAAGTTGTTGAAACGTAACCACAGAACCAAAATTAATGATGGCTTGTTCTAAAATTTCAATGTCGGTGTTGGTTAATGAAATTCTTTTCATATATAGATAATATCATATTTTATATATTATTGCTATATTAAAAGAATAAAGTTTTTTGTTTTTTATCTCCTGTCATGAAGAAAATCTAGAATACTTGGAAAAAAGGTGCGTTGTCGCAGATGCCCTTTGGGTACACTTAGGGATAAGAAGTCTACATTGAATAGGGTTTTAAGAATGAGAATCAAGATACCAAAAGTGCATTGCACTCTAGATCATAGTTGTTGGCTTTAGTTCAGGTGCATCGCACTTTTGGATTCGTGTTAAACAATCTCTTCTACCAAGATAGATGGTAGTTATAAATCCCTAAGTGCAACGCACCAACAGCTTCAGGTGCATCGCACTTTTGGATTCGTGTTAAAAAATCTCTTCTACCAAGATAGATGGTAGTTATAAATCCCTAAGTGCAACGCACCAACAGCTTCAGGTGCATCGCACTTCTGGATTCGTGTTAAACAATCTCTTCTACCAAAATGGATGGTAGTTGTAAATTCCTAAGTGTACCCAAAGGGCAGACGTCAACGCACCAACAGCTTGTGCAGCGCACTTCTGAAATTGTGATAGAAAGCCTCTGCTGTAAGGATCGGTTGAAACTTTTTTGTTCAGGATAAATTAGCAGTCAACAAAGAGGGCAGGGTAAGAGCAGGATTGTTTGCTATAATATAAGCATGACAGATTTGATTCACCGGACAGCCCTGGATTTACCACCTGAAGAATGGAAGAAGTATCAGCCTATCCAAGCGATTCTCCAGCGCCAGTCTGCCACTCATTCTCAGCTGGAGCGTCGGCGTAAACAAGCTTTGCGGGTAGCCCGACAGGCGGCAGAATTGTTGCGTAAAGAGTTTGATGCAAAGAAAGTGATGTTGTTCGGTTCTCTGGCGATCCCAGGAAACTTCACTTTATGGTCCGACATTGACCTGGCAGTTTTTGGGGTGCCTGCCGATCGATTTTATGCCGCTGTCGCTGCGATTACCGGGTTAAGTGCAGAATTCAAAGTTGATCTGATAGATGCTGAGACCTGTAAAGCCTCGCTACGCGATGCGATTGACCAGGACGGGATTGCGCTGTGAATAGCTCTTTATTAACACTGAGGTGTTATATAATTAAGAAATGAAAAACAAGAAATTACCCAAATTAGATAAAAAAACCATAACAATATCTTCTCTTCACGAAGAGAGCGATGAGGTAGCGTATTGGCATTCAAAAACACCTCAAGAACGAATGGAAGCAATCGAGGTGATGAGGCAGATTGTTTATGGCTATGATCCAGCTACCACCCGACTTCAAAGAGTCTTTGAAATTGTTGATCTTGAATAATATTTACGCAGGTTGAGCGACCTGTTCCACCAACACACCATCCGACATGCTCCAAACCTTGTCCGAGCGCTCGGCGATTTCCAGATTGTGGGTGACTACCACAACACAGTAGCGTTGCTGGTGAGCCAACTGCTGCAGTATCTCGATCACGTTTTCTCCATTGGCTTTGTCCAGGTTGCCGGTGGGTTCGTCTGCCAGGATTATGCGTGCACCACTTGCCAGGGCACGCGCGATGGCAACGCGTTGCTGCTCCCCACCGGATAGGTTTGCTGGATAGCGTTTGTGCTTTTCGGCTTCGATTCCCACGGAAGCGAGCAGTTCTTTTGCTTTTGCCTTCGCATCAGAATTTGATATGCCATTCAACTCCATCGGGAAACAGACATTCTCGAGCATGGTCAGCAGGGGAAAAAGGTGAAACGCCTGAAAAACCATAGCTACCCGTTCACGGCGGTATTGATCCAGATCCATATTGGCAAGGTCATCTCCATCCAGGAGGATTCTTCCTTCTGTGGGTTGATCCAAGCCGGCCATCAGAGAGAGAAGGGTCGTCTTACCGCTGCCAGAAGGTCCAACCACCGCGCTTACCTTTCCGCTGCCAAATATGCAGGACACATTGTTTACCACTTTCCGGTCACCATTTTTATATTGGTAACTAACCCCATCCAGTTTTAATGTTGACATGTTCTCCTCCTTATTCCTTAACCTGTAACAGTTCCAATGGCTTTTTATTGGTGACCATGATGGCACCGGAGATCGACCCGATCAAAGCCCCCAGCAGATACAGACCCGTGCTGGTCAATAATGATCCAATTGAGACCTTGCCGGTTGTCGTCCACAAAAGGGAAGTGATCACCAGGCTGATGATGACACCGATCATCGAAAGGATCACCGGTTCACTGAACAATACCAGTCGAACGGATCTGCGGGTGGTCCCGAGAATGCGCAGGATGGCAGCTTCCTTCGTAGCTAGCAGGAGCATAAGAAAGCACAACCCAGCGCCAACCAGCACTGAAACACCAATCACCACCGGATAGAGCACCTCCAGCAAGGAGATGTTCTTCTCCAATTGGGCGACCACGATCCTCAATTCCTCATCCCAAACCACCAACCGGATTTCACCGTCGTAAAGGCTCAATACTTCTTCCATTTCGGCTTTGAATTGAGATAGCTCCCTGTTCCTGGCTGGGTCAAGAACAAATTGCGCCACGGTGTATGTCAGTCGGCTGCCTTCCAAAGATTCCAATACCGAAAGCGGGGTCAGGATATATGCTCCTCCTTTGGTGTTGAGCAAATTAGCTTTGATAATTGCATTGGTTGTCTCCAACCCGCCGGTATATTTCCCAACGATGAGGCAGTTGTAGGAATAACCCAAACCGGTGATCTCAACCATCTCGCCCAGGTTGAGGTCAAATTGCTCAAGTAGGGTTATCGGAAAAATGGCAGGGAAGGCTTCGCTTTGGATTTCTTCTTGCGTCCAAGTTTTTGCAAAGCGATCCATATCCCAACCTGCTACAAACTTCAGAGAGTCCGGGTTTTCCAGCCCTGCATAGAAAGTTTCCGGGTTGTCAAAGGCGTAGACGCGAAAGTGGTTCTCAGGATCAATTTCACGTGAAGAACCTTCTTTTTTCATTCTGAACCAGGTTGTATCAGCTTCCAACATGCTGCGTTTCACGAAGTCGCTGGCTAAAACGTCATCGATGGTTTTGCGGTATATGACACCATCCCCCATATTGGTAATCTCCCTGGTTGTCGAACTGGTCTTTAAAAGATTAGCTTCCACTTCGGAGGAGTCATAGAGGTGGTCCACTTCCAAACGGCTGTTTTCCATGGTTTGCCGGATCCAACCGGCGGCGAGCACAAAACCAAGGGCAATAACCAGTGTCAACAAGGACTTCAGCGGAGAACGCAGCATATGATGCAGTACATACTGCCCCAGGGAGGAAGGTGTGTATTTTTGTTTGCCTTCCATGTCAAGCGTAGCTGCTGTCAGGATTGTCTGTGGGATGGCTTCGCCATCACGCTCACTGACCTCGTCTGCATGGATTTCCGGTAAGGGTTGTGTGGGTTCTCCGGTTTTGGTTTGTTTTTGCCGGTCTGACTGTTTGGCAACATTCCCCTGGAGCAGTTCGAAGACCGGTTTGCCGGCCAGAGAAACGGCTCCCAACCAGGAAAATAATGCCAGAAGGAGGGTTGCGCCAGCACATAAACCAACCAGGGTGAGAATACTGAGTTCAGCCGAAGGGGTGACCCCACTCGGCGTCGCGAGGGTGGACAGGGTTTCAGCAGCTTTATCCAGGGCATAGGTCCAGGAGGGAATCCCACCGGCGATGATCCCAATCCCACCCAGCAGCAACAGGGGCAGGACAAACTGGTGGTTGGCCTGCCGGGAGGGGATCCCCAATGCTCGCAAGATGGCATATTCGCGTTTGTGTTGCATCTGATACAGAAAAACCGCCAGCATAAACGCCACGACCATTAACACACCGAAAACCAGCAGGTCTGATGATAGAGACCGGCGGATGGGGGTTACCGAAGCCCAGTAGGCTTCCCCGTTATTTTCCAGCATTGTCAGGCGAATACCTATCTCCTGGAGAGGTTCTTTGAATGCATCCACAAACTCACTCTGATAGTCTGAAGAGTTAAGCACAAAATTGTAATTGTTTTCATATTTGAACTGATCCTGCATGGTTGAGGTAAAACCGGGACGCAGACTATTCGCGGGTATGTAGGCGATCCCGGCATTGCCACTTGTACTGGCATAAATCCCGACGATGGTAAGAATATCCTGGTAGGTGGGGTAGCTCCTCCAATTTTCCGCATCCACCCCATCCCGAATACGCCCGTAATAGGTATCGGTTAATGACCGGAAAGTAAATTCCATTTCATCATCCAATTGCAGATCATTCAGCCTGGCTAATCCTTCGGGTATAACAATGACCCTATTCACATCAAGATGGTCCTGGTGGTTGAGCCAGCGGCCTTCAAGCAGGTAAAAAACCCGGGCGGATTCCTGCAGCTGCGGCATGGCGCTCATATCCGCGGTGGTATAAATCCATTGCGTGTGCAGGTTCTCGTTTAGAATATCGATCTGGTTCTTGATTGATGCCAGGGCTGGGTCACTGAGATCGATGCTTTCTCCGTCCCCCAATTGGATGTACCAGAGCTGCTTATCATCCAGTGGCTTGATTTTAAACCAATTGTCTGTAATATTTAACGTCTTTCCCAAAACATTTTCCCAGCCGCGGATAAAATATCTTTGACCGACGACCATTTCATCGATGAACGGAATGGAATCCGGATAATCTTCGGAGATAAATTCATACTTGATCGTCCTGCCTTCAGTGATATAGTCCGGATGGCCGGCAAACAGGGTATCGATGTGAAAATCCAGGTAATACCCCAGCGATTTTCCACTCTCGGTCACAGCCTCTTCTTTCAGGGTTAACTCGCCGATGAACCACATATCGGTCATATGGACGTTCGGCCATTGTTCTTCAGGATAAGTTGTGATAAACCACGCATTGTTGGAAATTCTATTATTTGGAACATAAAATTGCGACATGACCCCGGAAACGATCTCACGTCGGTCTCCATACGCAAAATAAGGGCTGGTACTGATCAGGTCAACCCCGACGGAAATATCCCCCAGGACTGGATCTTCAATATTCTCGAGGGTACCGATCGAGCGGTAATAACTGCCCAGGACTCCCGTTTCACGCTGGATCAAAACAAATTGGACCGCTTTGGTGATAAAACCAAAGGTAATTAAACCAAATAGAACCAGTAATAAAAACGACCGGATTGGTTGACGGAAAGTAGATTTCAGAAAAACATTGGGTTTAGACATTTAGATCATTTTCCCATTTTTTTATATTACCAGATTTGCATTTCATATTCTGAACCACCCAATCACGTTGTTTCCACCAAAACCCCATCCGACATGCTCCAAACCTTATCCGATCGCTCGGCAATTTCCAGGTTATGGGTGACCACCACCACACAATAACGCTGCTGGTGCGCCAGCTGCCGTAGGATCTCGATCACGTTTTCTCCATTGGCTTTGTCAAGGTTGCCGGTCGGTTCATCGGCCAGGATCACCCTGGCACCGCTCGTCAGGGCACGCGCGATGGCCACGCGCTGCTGCTCGCCACCGGACAGGTTGGATGGATAACGTCTGTGCTTTTCAGCCCCGATTCCAACGGATTTCAGCAGCTCTTTTGCTTTCGCGATTGCATCCTTTTTGGAGATACCATTCAATTCCATCGGGAAACAGACATTCTCCAGCACTGTCAATAGTGGAAACAGGTGAAAGGCCTGAAAAACCATGGCTACCCGTTCACGACGGTATTGGTCCAGGTCCATGTTGGCAAGGTCTTCGCCATCCAGGAGGATTCTTCCTTCTGTGGGTTGGTCCAACCCGGCCATCAGGGAGAGCAGGGTGGTCTTCCCACTGCCGGAAGGGCCAACAACCGCGCTGACCTTTCCACTACCAAACATGCAGGACACATTGTTTACCACTTTTCGGTCACCGTTCTTATATTGGTAACTGACTTCTTCCAGTTTTAATGTAGACATGTTCTCCTCCTTATTCCTTAACCTGTAACAACGCCAATGGGTTCTTGTTAGTGGTCAGATATACCCCAAGCAAAGCACCGAACAAAGCACCTCCAAGAAATAATAGAACCCCGAAAATGAGTTGCTTTTCTAGTAACGCTGCCGGTTGACTACGTAGGATTGCTACACCAGCCAAACCCATAAAAACACCAAACAATGAAAGCAATAATTGCTGTATTGTGTACATTCCACGCACCCGACCGGCGGATACACCGAGAACCCGAAGAATGGCAGCATCTCTTGCTGATTGCATTACCAGCAACAGGTTCAGCCCTAACCCGATCAGCACTGCCACAATCACGGTCACCGGGTATAACACTTGCAGTAAAGACAGGCTTTTTTCCAGTGGCTGGACAACTGAGCGTAGTTCTTCATCCCAATATACCATTTTCAATGGCAATCCTCTTTGGTTGTGGTTAGCAAGCAACAAATCCATCCTGGTACGAAATGTTTCCAAATTCCTATTCTTGGATGGGAACAAAGAGAACCGAGCCACCTGATAAAGCAATCTCTCTCCTTCCATCACTTCCAAAGCCGATAAGGGTAGTATGATCGGATTATCGCCGGAACGAACGTACACTTCAGAGTATTTACCGACGACAAGATAGGAATAAGAAACATTATATTCATCAGTAAGGACAACTGTATCACCCAACATGAGGTTAAATTGCTCGGTAAAATCCTTTGGAAAAACAGCTGGGATTTTTGAAGCTTGAAGCTCTTCCGCTGTCCAGGTTTTGGTGAATAAATTTCCATCCCATCCGTCTGCATATTCCACTGCTGCACCTTGAAGCTTGATTTTAAAGAATGTATCGGCCTGATTTATTCCTCTCAATGCAATATCAGCCTGGTAACTTTCGTTTTCCCCGTTAATTCCGCTTATCCGTGTTCGCTGGGCAATAGCTTCTATGTATGCACTTTCCACAAAGCCACTACGTTGTACTCCTTCAACCACATCTATTCCAAATACACCGTAACCGAGTGAGGTTGAAACATCCGGGTTTTTGTACAAGATTTCAGCCTGTACAACCGTAGTGTTGTATAGCCGATTTACTTCTGCTTGATTGCGATCAATCATCCAGCGCAGCCATCCGATCGCGAGGATAAAACTTGCCGCTACCGCAATTGTCAGAACAGATTTCAACCCGGACCGTCCGGTCCAGCGCAACATCAATCTTATTACAGTGCTATTATTTTTTGGTCTGGACACCATATTTTCAGCCGGCTTTATCCAGGCAAAATCTGATGAGGGTGTCTTTTGGGCGAAAAGCGGGGTTTGTATTTTTATTGCAGTTGGAGGTGGTAACATAGTTTCGTCTTGTTCGTTCTGATGGGCAGCTTGTGTCTTGACTTTGGGTGCATTTTTACCCTGTAAAAGCTCAAATACACTTCTTCTGGCGATCAATCCAATGCCAGTCCCTGTGAGAACCAGTAGTAAAATGAATATTCCCGAACCTAAACCCATAAGTATCCCGGGAGGTAAAGTTGCCGAAGGTGCAACTCCCGAAGGCAGTGGTAATGTTGATAGCGATTCGGCTGCTTTGTTAAGCGCAAATTTCCAGGCTGAAACACTACCCACCAAAATGGATAAGAACCCTATCAACAGTAAAGGTATCAATAATTGGCGGTTGGCACTTCTTTGGGTAACGCCTAATGCACGCAGAATGGCATAATCACGTCTGCGTTGCAGCAGATAAAGGAAAACCACCAATAGAAAGGATAAAAGTAAAACCAGTCCATACACCGGCAAATTGGCTATGGCTGCCTGTCGCAATGGATCAACCCCAGCCCAGAAGTTCTTGCCTTTATTTTCAACGAAGGATACTTCGATACCTGCTTCAGCCAGCCTGGCTTGGGTTTCATTAATAAAAGCATCCTGGTCTTTGGAAGATTTCAGCACAAAGCTGTAATTCATCGGATACACTTCATCTTCTATTATTCCAATTTCGACGGGTATTGTAGATTGAGGAATAAATACGAGGTTAGGCTCAATTCCCACCCTGGATTCAAAAATTCCAACGACTTCGAATGTATCCGGATACGTTGGATAATCCCGCCAATTCTGGCGGTCGTATTCACTATAAATATATCCTTTTAGGAAATTGGATTGTAAATCCCGGAAAATTAATGATATCGTATCCCCGATTTGAATATCCCGTAGTTGGGCAAATGAGTTCTTCACTACCATGACCTTACTGGCATTTAATTCGTCTTCATGGTTTAACCACCTGCCAGATACCAGGTGAAGAAACTGAGAGACTTCCTGCGCATTGGGCATGGCACTCATATCTACAGTTGCTTGGACCAACAGAGAATGTTGTTGCTGTTGGTCTATCTCGATCTCATTTTTAATTTCTTCTAACACTGGTTTATTCAGATCAATTTCTGACTGGTCCAGTACTGGTAAAAACCAGGTATCTTCTCCATCCAATGGCTTTAAAATTAGGCTGGAATCTGCATTTGTCCAGGTAGGATTGGGCGTGAAATAAGCATCTAAGAACCCGCGAATTAAATAGCTTTGACCAGGTTCAAACTCCTCAATTAATGGAGAAGACGTGGGATATTCATCCAGCAGGAACAATAAAGTTATTTCCTGTCCTTCCTCGATGTGCTCCGGGTAACCGGCAGCCACCTGATCCACAGAAAATGTGAGTGAATAGCCTGCTGAAGGCTGGTTATAATCAAGGCTTTTTATCATCTCTTTTTTTGAATCCAATGTGCCATAGAACCAGAAGTTATTATTGGTAAGGGTCTTAAATAACTCTCGATGTGGCCCATAGGTTTCTGAACCCAGTGCATCAATGTCGGAATTGTATATGTCATTCATAACTGCCGATATTTCCCGACGGTAGTCTGCATAAGCCAGATAAGGACTTTCTTCGATGATTTCTGCACCTTCAGTGATATCGCCATAAGGATCGGATATATTTCGCAGGCTGCCGATAGAACGGTAATAACCACCTAATCTTTTTGTTTCTCGCTGGACAACCAGGTACTCTGTGACTTTGGAGACAAATGCGAAGGAAATTAGACCAATTAATAGAAATAGAAAAATTAAAAATATTGGTTGACGGATAGTGGATTTTAGAAAAACGTTTGGTTTAGACATTTTGATCATTTTCCAAATGAAACTAAATCTTTTTGAGCAATAATTCCCGTGGAAAGATAAAACTGTACGAAGGGCTAAAGGACTCTCCAGTTGTACCGATAAGGATTTCAATTTATTTATAAAAGTTGATAAAGGAATTTGGTAATTTTTATAAATTATTGGTTATATAAAACCAACTTGTTCCGGATATTTATGATTTCCATGTTATCCCGATCTTAAGTTTCTTTAAGTATCCATCCTGATTAAAAGTATAGCAAATTTTGAATTGCCGTTCAAGAAGTATCGAGCGTCGCATAATAAAAAGAGGGGTGTGTCTTTTCAAATTTGACTCTATTTATTTAGATTTTGACCACATTCAATTAACTGTTCCATTAATGAGAGGTTTTATAACACTTTTAATGAGATTGATTATGATTCGAAGTATCAACCTTATTTTCGATCAGAATCGAGTTTTGACTCCAATTAACATTGACATATAACTTTATCAAAAACACGATCAATATCGAATTCAATCATCGCGATATCAAAAACTATTATAAATTATGTCCAAATCTTATAACAAAAACAGTCCAAATCATATAATAAAATACGTCCAAATCATATAACAAAAACCGTCCAAATCATATAATTGTGATAAAATAGGTGTAATATTGTAAAACTTATTAATGATGGAGATACCAATTATGGGGCGAAAATATATACCTCGAATTGCTGATATGATTCTAAAGGAAAAATTAGAAACATCCGGAGCTGTATGGATTAGAGGACCAAAATGGTGTGGAAAGACCTGGACAGCAAAACAACAATCAAAAAGTGCACTTATGATGCAGGACCCTGACCAAACATTTAATTATTTGCGCACCGCTGAAGTAAAACCATCATTATTACTAGAAGGAGAAACACCGAGGTTATTGGATGAATGGCAAATGGCGCCTGTTTTATGGGATGCTGTCCGATATGCCGTCGATAATCGTGCTGACACTGGGCAATTCATTTTAACAGGATCAACTCTTCCATTAGATCACGAAGTTAAGCATTCAGGAACTGGACGTATTACAAGAATGTTAATGCGTCCAATGAGCCTGTTTGAGTCTGGAGAGTCTACCGGACAGGTATCATTAACTGAATTATTTAATGGGGAGCAACCATTTGGGAAAACAAATATGGATATTGAAGAATTAGCATTTGTCACCGCAAGAGGAGGATGGCCAGCAGCTATTGGCGTTTCTAATAAAATAGCATTGGCACAATCTAATCAGTATTTGGAAGCTGTTATTGAAACGGACATTTCTGAGGTCGATGGAGTGAGTAGAGATCCTTCCAGAGTTCGGGCATTTTTAAAATCTATTGCTCGAAATATCACCAGTACTGCTTCTTTAGAAACTATTCGAAATGACATAAAAGGTGGGGACGAGAGTCTATCCACTTTAACAATACGTTCCTATATAAATGCGCTTGAAAGACTCTTTGTCATGGAGGATCAACCTGCATGGGAACCTGCTTTGCGATCGAAAACAGCGATAAGGACTTCTCCGAAACGACATTTCGTTGACCCATCAATTGCTGTCGCTGCTTTAGGAACAAATCCTGAAGGATTGCTCAAAGATTTTAATACCTTTGGACTGCTGTTCGAATCATTATGTATACGAGATCTGCGAATTTATTCTCAGAGTATTGGTGGTTACGTCTATCACTTTCGAGATAAAACCGAATTGGAAGTAGATGCAATCGTTGCGCTTAATGATGGTCGTTGGGGAGCAGTCGAGATAAAACTTGGTCAAAAACAAATCGGAATTGCCTCTGAAAATCTTTTGAAACTAAAAGAAAAAGTAGATGAAGAGAAAATGCAACCCCCTTCTTTTTTGTTGGTACTTACTGGAAATGGTTTTGCCATAAAACAAAAAAACGGAGTGTTAGTTGTCCCCATTGGATGTTTAAAAAATTAATAATTTATTTTTTCAACGATCCAATCGATATCTGATTTTGAATAGTTCTTAGCCACTGTTTGTTGCAGCAGGTTTTTTATTCGATAATTGTCCTTTCTGCCATTGATCTCCTTTACGTATAGATCATAGATCCTGCCAGCGTTAACTAATTTTGAGCTCTATCTAAGTCGTAACTAATCGAAAAAAGTGACAAATTGAGATGACAAAATATTCTTTACAAAATTTTTTGCCAGTAACCCACATCAATCCATTGATCGAGTTTATACCCCATATCTTTGAAGTGAGCAACTTGCTTGAAACCAAAACTTTCATGTAACGCCTGGCTTTTTTCGTTGGGGAGCGCGATGGCGGCAATAAGAGAATGCATCCCCTGATCTTTTAGACGAGCAAAGAGTTCCTGGTAGAGCTGCTTGCCGATCCCCTTACCAAGATGTTCTTTATCCAGGTAAATGGTGACTTCTGCTGTGTAGCGATAGGCAGGGCGTGGTCGCCATTTGGAGGCATAACAGAATCCCAGCACCTCTCCACCTTCCTCATACACCAGATAGGGAAACACACGGGTGAACTCCGCTACTCTGCTCTCCATCTCCTCCACCGGGATGGGATCGATTTCGAAGGAGGAGTTGGTGGTAAGAACGTAATGGTTATAAATATCGCATACGCGTTGAATGTCTTTGGATTCTATATTTCTGATCATTTTATTTTCCCAATATAGTTTAGTGTTTACCCATCTTTTTCAGAATGCATAATTGCCTAATTATACTTAGTCAAACTGAGTTAAAGGTTGGATTTCAATAATTTATTTTGTCATAATGAATTATAGACTCTGGAATATCGAAAATGATGCCACCTGGTATGGATGAAAAGGAATTGTGTGGTCAGACATAAAAAAGCCCCTGGAAAACGCATCTCAGGGGCTAAAAAATACAAATTGGTTTGAAAGTTACGGCGTAGCAGCCAGCGCAGCGTCAGCGGTTGCCAGACCAGCGCCAGTGGCATCGTCTCCCCAGCTGATTGTAACTAAACCATATGGACTGACAACGTTTCGGGAACCAGCTGGTAGCGGAATGGCTGAAGTTTCAAGGATCGTCTCCACTTCAAATGCGGAGAGTCCAGGATTCTTTTGCGCCATCAATGCCACAATACCAGCTACATGCGGGGAAGCCATAGAGGTTCCACCTAAATAGTAATAACTGGCACGATTTCCACTGTTGATCTTATATGGGCCAACGATCCATGATCCAGGTGCTGCAACATCCAGATCCTGCCCAGCAAGTTCTCGACTTGAAAAATCAGTAATATAGAAATGATCAGGATCAGTAGGATCCGCGACATCTAATGTCCGCCACCAACCTCCAGCAGTCCATTCACCAACCCAACCAGAGGCAGCAACAGAGATAACTGGCTCGTAAGCTCCAGGATAACCCATTCCGGACATCCCTTCATTTCCAGCGGAAGCTACGATTATGACACCAACAGAAATTGCGTGGTCAATCGCTGCTTTTTCTACCACATCCAGTGCTGATCCACCCAAAGACATATTGATCACGACCGGATGATCAGCCAACGGTCCTTCTTTTAATTCTGCAACGTACGTAATGCCACGGGCAACCACCGAAGACCAACCGGACCCATTCTGGTTAAGGACCTTCACTGGAATGACAGTTGCCATTGGGGCAACACCGTTGACCTTTGTTGTACCATATTGAAATCCTAAAATAGTGCTGGTGACATGAGTCCCGTGGCTGTTCTGATCATGTTCCCATTTGTTCGGTTGCGATGACACAAACCCCATCTCACCACCGCCACCACCAAATGCAATGGCATATTTTGAGGCGATACGTTCTTGCGGGAAATACATACGCCAGGTGTCCACCAGACCGGTATCCAAAACCGCCACATACACTCCGGCACCATCATAAGCTACCTGACGATTGGTAGATCCAAAATCTGTCACATTTACTGCATCCAGATCCCAGGTATTCATACCATCGCTGAAATCGTTCGCGCTTACAAGATCTACCGGTGCGCCATTCCTTGCCGCATCCGGGTTGGCGGTTGCCACAAATGGTAAAGCCCGAATAGCTGCCAGGTTGCTTTCCCGCACCTGCATGGTGACGGCATCAATTGCTGGAATCAAATCCCGCACTTTTCCATGCTTACCCAGTTCGGTCAGAATGGCATCTGTGATGTCTGTATTGAGCACCACATTCACACCGATCATTTTATCCGGTGCAGCAATCGCTGTCGTTGTACTCCCCAGTACCAATGCAACGACTAATAACATACTGAACAACATTTTTTTCATTTTTTATAACCTCCAAAAAGATTTTTAAGGTCTGATTTTCCAATACGGAGATATCAAACCTTTATTCCATGAAATCCACATCAATGTGACCTCTGGCATCATATTTATGTATTGAAATTATAGAACCACAAGTTTCTGAGTCAACACGAATATCAGGGTTATACAACCTTTTGTTAATATTCATAGATCAGGGGTGTGTTTTGGTGCGTTGCACTTAGGGATGCACCAAAGCACAAACATCCTGGAAGAGGTTCCTATTTACCACAAGACCAGAAGTGCGATGCACCTGTTCTTAACTCCCCACCAGATGTGCAACGCACTTTTGATTTCTGGAGGATCACTCGTCATAAGTTTATTCCAGGTATCTCCTCACCTCTAAGTGCATCGCACCTTAACCCCAACCTGGTGCGTTGTCGTCTGCCCTTTTGGGTACACTTAAGGATGCACCAAAACACAAACATCCTGGAAGAGGATCCGATTTACCACAAGACCAGAAGTGCGATGCACCTGTTCTTAACTCCCCACCAGAGAGAGTGCGGTATAAGTCAAGTACCAAATAATTACCCAAATGGTTCGAAAAAAAGACGCATTGAATCAATCCAAGGCTTTACAAAAGCGATTGGAATAGTACCACTAATGAGCCAAGGCACTCACATATGAAGTTGTAGTACTAAGTTCGAGGAGAAACCTCCTCAGGCCGGTAGAACTCATGATGATGGAGCAACCCCACAATGAGACCTACAGCCTTTCGGCCAGTTAACACCAACGCACGTTTATGATTGTGTTTCGTGGCTTGAATATATTTTTTAGAATAGTAAGCAGAATAGCTGGGGATATACAGGCGCATGCGATCCGCAGCTTGAAGAATGAAATATCTCAGGTATGCATTTCCTCGTTTTGACAAAGGTGTTTCTTCCGCAGAAAAATCACCAGAATCATTTTTTGGCCACCACAAACCAGCAAATTTAGCAACTGCATCTTCGACTTCACGAGCACTTCGTCGACGATAACAATTCCTTTTATTGTCCCAGCGTAAACGATCAGAGAAACGGTGCAAATCGCCAATCTCAGCTGCAATACTGCTAGCAAATATGGCACCAATGCCGGGAATAGAGCGAAGCCAGCTTACCTCAGGATAATCATTTTCCACAACTTCAGCGATATGGTTCTCAACAATTTTAATTTGACCTTCCAAATGCCGAATAACTGTGATCAAAGAATCCAGAGCCGTTTGAATCGCTGGTTCAATCTCTTTTGGTGGAGTAAAGCTTTCTTGAAGGGCGTGATGAAATTTCTTAGCCGATTGCATAGGATCATTTAGCCTGTGTCCAGCTAATTCATATAGTTGGACAGCCAGGTCATCGACTTCAAGATCTTGTAAATGGTCCAAAAGACCTGGGGAATGCAGTAGTACTTCATTGATACGGCTAAACGTGTCGGTAAACGGTTTTGTTCTCTTTTGGCTATAAGCGCTATGACCGAGAAACAAAAAGAGGTGGTAGTGGTTTTTTTCTCGCATAAGACTTTGGCTGAGGTGAAAACGCAACCGGGTATAAAAACGTAAGTTTAGCCAATGAGCATCATAATACCACCATGTATGGTTGACCATAGTACGCAATCGATCTGCTATATAAAAAGGGTCCACCTGATCCGATTTGTGATCTGGTGGAAAACCTTTTTTATACCATTTTACCCACGCAGCATTGAGTAATGTCAGACGAGGTGCATAATGAGCTAATTCAGTATCTTGTTGTAGTTGGATAAATAAGGGTAGCCAGTAGAAGCTTGTAGCTTCGGCGGCAATGTCAACTCCTGAGAAATCATGTTTCTCCATAATCCTTATGAGTAATTGTTTTGCCTGTTCGATTCCCTCTGGAGAATTATTGAATGAACTGTTTTTCTCAAGGCGATGTCCATCTGGATGAAGAATTACGAAGTCTACTTTGCTCCTGCCAACATCGATACCGACTTTTATCCTTTGGTAGGTTTCCAAGTTGAACTCCTTTCAATATTTGGTTACAATCCAATTGGAGCGGGTATCCCACAATGTTTCTCTGATGGCATCCTTGTGGCAATTAGCCCTCACGACCGCGTGGAGCGCCCTACCCCGGTTGCTGGAGTAGTCCACATCGGTTTAGGGGAATCGTGCGAGGTAAGCCCTTATGGGAGAAAGTTGCGGGAGGTAGTCTCGACCCAGCCGTGATTTTTCAATCCGGTATGGTGCAATAACCTCCCGCTCCATCTATATCCGGATCTACCCGGAATTACTTATACTGTATACAAGGTGCAACGCACTTTTGGATTCTGGATTCATGATGAAAAGTATCCATGCTATGTAGACTTCTTCTCGCTAAGTGCATTTACATCTACACCAGGTGCAACGCACTTTTGGATTCTGGATTCATGATGAAAAGTGTCCATTCGGTGGTGATTTCTTCTCAGATGTGCAACGCACTTTTGGATTCTGGATTGATGATGAAAAGAATCCATGCTATGTAGACTTCTTCTCCCTAAGTGCATCGCACCTTAACCCCAACCTGGTGCGTTGTCGTCTGCCCTTTTGGGTACACTTAGGGATGCACCAAAACACAAACATCCTGGAAGAGGTTCCTATTTACCACAAGACCAGAAGTGCGATGCACCTGTTCTTAACTCCCCACCAGATGTGCAACGCACTTTTGGTTTCTGGAGGATCACTCGTCATAAGTTTATTCCAGGTATCTTCCCCGTCCCTAAGTGCATCGCACCTTAACCCCAACCTGGTGCGTTGTCGTCTGCCCTTTTGGGTACACTTAGAGATGCACCAAAACACAAACATCCTGGAAGCGGTTCCTATTTACCACAAGACCAGAAGTGCGATGCACCTGTTCTTAACTCCCCACCAGAAAGGTGCAACGCACTTTTGGATTCTGGATTGATGATGAAAAGTGTCCATTCGGTGGTGATTTCTTCTCGCTAAGTGCATCGCACCTTAACCCCACCAAACCTTACAAATTTGTTAACTGGTAACAAACTTGCAACTTTAGGTTCATATCAACTCATGCAAAAAGGTCGTTTATATGAACCTTACAGAGACATTTTCAAAAGCTTTCAATAAGCTGCCCCTCAATATTCGAGAGAAAGTAACCATACCTTATCTTTTTCTCTCGATTATTTTATTGTTCGGAGCAGCTTATGTGGTTACCCAGGTCGTCTTTGATACTGTCGAAGAACGCTTTACCAATCAATTGATTGAATCCAGCAGTCTCGCGACCACCAGAATGGTCGAAGAAGAAAATCAGATGCTGAAAGTATTGCGTCTGTTAGCTTACAGCACAGGCGTTCCGGATGCACTGGCTGAGAAAAATCCCGAAAATTTGCGATCTTTAACCTTTGGCATCATTCTGAATAACCAGACCGAGGCAGTCGAATTCCTGGATATCAATGGGAAACGGATATTGTCGGTAAATCATCGTACGGGTGAAAATATTGAAAATTATGATTTCAGCAGCGGTGGTGGGGATATTTTTTCAGAGCAAGCATTTGTTCAGAACGCTCTCTTACAACAGGCGGATGCTCGCGGAGATAAATATGCCGGCTATGTAAAGAACGATGGCCGTGATTATTTTTATGTCGCAGGTCCGGTTTATTCAGATAATAATGAATTTGCTGGTGTCATTCTGGTTGGCACGCCTATTTCATCTCTGGTGAGTCAGCTGCGGGAAGAAACATTGGCTCAAATCACCCTGTATGATTTTGAGGGAAAAATCCTGGCGAGTACATTTACTTCACCCTTGGAATTGGCGAATCAGGAAGTTCGCAACGTCGTTCTCAACCAGACCAATGCCAGCTTCATTCGTTCCAGTAGCAGCCGGGATATGAATGTTCGCAATATCGGTTACCGGGAATTGTTGACATCCTGGAAAGTCCGCGGTGAGACCAATTTAGGTGTCATGGGGGTGGCATTAGGCGAGTCATTTCTTGTCAGCACCACCAGGGTCACTCGTTTACAAATCACCATCATGACAGGCTTATTGTTGTTGCTGGTCATTATGTTTGGGGTCAATCTTTCCATCCTGATCACCCATCCTATTATGCAGCTGGTGGATGCTTCCAAGAAAGTTAAAGCCGGAGATCTGAATGTCAATGTCAAGTCTGTCAGCAAGGACGAATTAGCTTTGCTAACCGAGAATTTCAATCAAATGATTATCAGCATGCGCGAATCGAAAAACCAGATTCTGGTTTCCTATGATAGTACCCTGGAGGGTTGGTCTAAAGCATTGGAGTACCGCAATGAAGAAACCAAAGGTCATACCGACCGCGTCCTGGAATTAATGCTCAAAGCTGCCAGAGAATTGGGAATCGAAGAATCGAAAATGGACCATATCCGCCGTGGTGCCTTGCTCCATGACATCGGAAAAATGGGAATTCCCGATATGATTTTGAACAAACCGCATGCTCTCACCGAAGAGGAACAGCGGATTATGCAACAGCACCCTGTTTATGCCTGCGAGATGCTAAAGGACATCGAGTTCTTAAAACCTGCTCTGAACATTCCATATTGTCACCATGAACATTGGGATGGTAGTGGGTATCCGCAGGGTCTGAAGGGTGAGGAGATACCGATTGAGGCGCGTATATTCGCCCTTGTGGATGCCTGGGATGCGATCACCACCGACCGCCCCTATCGATCGGCAATGACGAAAGATGAAGCCGTCAATACGATTCGAAGTGAAATTGGATCCCATTTTGATCCTGAAATCGCAGAAAGATTTTTAAAGTTGGTAAGTGAATAAACACAATCAAAATTGGATGAATTAATGAAATTATTCTTCGAAAAAATCACATCTGGGATACTGCTTCATAATCTGTATTGGATTAGCTCATTGATATTAAGCTTTATCATCATTAGCAGTGTGGTAGTTGGTACAGTAACAACTTTTGTTGCGCCAAATGAGGAACAATTCTTCCAAATTCCGGTTGTGGTTCAGGCAGTTGAAGAAGCCAATTACCGAGACGGTGTTGAACAATTTGCTTTCCCTGGGGTGGAATTAGCCATTGTAAAAGAAGTCCTGAGAGACGCAAACGTTAATTCCGAAAATGAAGTTTCCCTGGAAGAGCGGATCTCTTTGGTTGAAGAACAACTCCAGCAACCTGTTCCCGAGGCCACAAATCGCCCGGAGACAAATGAAGAGGTTGTTAACAATCTTCCCACACCAACCGAAACAGGGAATCTAAATTTACCAACCAATACGTTGACGGTCAGTCCTTCTACCACAACAACCAGCACAAATACACTTACCGCGACCAAAACTGCCACATTCACCCAATCAGCGACGAATACTTTGATCCCTGTCACTGGTACCAGCACCCGAACCCAGGGACCGGGAACTTCATCTACCTTCACCCTGACTCCTTCGGTGACCAATACCTCGACCTGGACACCAACATTTACGGGCTCCCCTACCTGGACCAGCAGCGTGGCTCCAACATTCACATTTACGGCGACATCTACCAATAGCCCCACAGCGACTTTTTCCTTTACCCCAACATTGACGTTTACGCCAACGCATACTTTCACACCGACCTGGACCAGCAGCGTGACTCCAAGCTTAACTCATACACCCACATTCACACCTTCGTTACCCCCTACATTCACATTTACGCCAACATGGACCAACAGCCCTACTCCCACTTTTACATTCACACCAACCATGACATTTACGCCAACGCAGACTTTCACACCAACTTTGACCAGCAGTGTAACCCCAACCTTCACATTCACATCTACATTGACCCCCATCCCTACTTTAACTTCTACCTTTACGCTTACACCAACCCCAACAGCAACGATATCTACCTGTAACATAAATACCGGCGGCGATTTATTGAAATACATGTGGCCTTCGGATGGGAGTGTAAATATACCGCTGGATGTCATTCCTGTTATCGTCTTTAATCAATCGATGGATGCATCCACTTTAACCTATGGCAATACCAGTCATATCGTGATCTGTCAGAAGGTAAGCCCCAGCTCAAATTCCTGCCGCAATGGAACGGAAGTAAATGCTTATCTCGAAATTCGCTCCGTTGTGTACCATAATGATTGGGTGATCATCCATCCTCTTGAAAATTTAAGAAAAGGAATTCTCTACACCATGTTTGCCGGTAACCAGATAATTGCCTTGCCGGAATGCACAAGTTACTCTACCCCACTGGGTGGCAGAATTCAGAGTAATTTTACAACGGTACTTGAATAACTTAACCAACAAGGTGATTTTGAATGAATTTCAAAATCACCTTGTTGGTAGTTTTTATACAGAAATACGATTATTTGTTGGGTAAGAATCGGGTTACCTTGGTGCCACATGTAGGGCAGACACCCTGTACCATTTTACGCCCATTTTCAGATACTTTTACGGTTCCAGCTTTTACCTGAACCTTTGCACGACACTTAACGCAATAACCTTCAAAATCCATGGAATATCTCCTTCTTAAATTGGGATTTATTGTTTTCCAGATCTTGATCTGGAAATAATTATCAGACTTCACGCCTGAACCTTTCTTAATATAGAGCATATACGCGTAAAATACAAGTGTTTTGGGCGTATTGTATAGCTTTGATGTTTTGTGTCTTGGCTGTCGGGTTAATTTGTCGGTTACCCCTGTTAATTAAATTAAAAATGAGTGAACATAAATGCGTTGAATTTGGTAAAATCAAGCATCCGGATTTTGTTATATAAAAGTTTTTCTCGAAAATCCCTGCATTGAAAGTTGATTTATGAATTATTTAATGCAAATGAATTGGAATTTGGCACGCGCCTGGCTGGTTCACCTGTACACCGGCCTTGGTTTGATATGTGGATTTCTGGCCTTGAATGCCATGATCAAAAATGATCCTAAACTTGCTTTTTTCTGGCTGGGAGTTGCTTTGGTGGTCGATGCGACCGATGGTACCCTGGCAAGAAAATTCAACATCAAACACTGGACGCCTGGATTTGATGGCCGCAAACTGGATGACATCACCGACTACCTCAATTATGCCTTTTTACCGGTCTTCTTTATCTGGCGATTTGAGCTGATAACCGCAGCCTGGATTTTCGTCATTCCGCTGGTATTGCTAGCTTCGGTGTATGGTTTTTGTCAATCAGAAGCTAAAACGGACGATGGATACTTTACCGGGTTTCCGAATTTCTGGAACCTGGTGGCTTTGTATTTATTTACATTCCAATGGCCAGTGTTCATCAATGGCATTATTCTGGTAATTCTGGCGATTATGATTTTTGTTCCGTTCAAATTTGTCTCATTCAGCACCCCTGGAAAAATCAGGCTGACAAAAAGCCTGTCAATCGTGTATTTTATATTTTTAATCATCCTGGTATGGAATCCCAGTTCATCGATTGCAATTATTTCCCTGATTTTTCCCCTGATGTATTTTGGCTATGCTTTATACCTGAAGGCTACTGATTCAAAAGCATTATTGCTAACTGAATGAGTGATGTGTTCATGATATCCGAAAAAAATTGATCTGAGTGGCAAGGGATTGCTTGAAGATTATGTAATCTTTTCGACCTTCCCCCTGGTGATCAGTGCCAATTCCTGCGGACTTAGACGAAAGACAGCGTTCGGCGTGCCGGCCGCAGCCCAGATTTCTTCATATTTCAACAAATCCTCATCGATGAAGGTTTCGATTGGTTGGGTATGTGCCAGGGGAGGGACACCACCGATCGGGTACCCGGTCACTTCTTTCACAAACTCAGCATCAGCCCGCACAATTTTCTCACCCAGCAATTCCTTGATGCGTTTTTCGTTCACACGATTGCCACCACTGGCCGCGATCATCAACGGTTGCCGGCTTGGTATGCGTTGAAACACCAGCGATTTCACGATCTGCTCCACCGAGCATCCGATGGCATCAGCAGCTTCCTGAGCAGTGCGCGTGGATTCGGGAAACTCCACCACCTCCAGATCCAGTCCAAATGCTGCCAGGGCTGCCTGTATTTTTTCTGCGTTCTTCGATAATTTCATTGCGTTCTCCTGGAATTCCAGTGTCTACATCCACTTGCGGCTGCGCATCCAGACGAACATACTCACCGGCATCAGCACGAAGATACATAGCAGAACCACCAGCACCGGTTGCGATGTCCAACCGGTAAATGGCGGATCGGCGGCGAAGAAGTTCATCCCGAAGAAGCCGGTCAGGAAGGAGATCGGCATGAAGAGGGTGGTAATGATGGTCAGTGTCTTCATAACATCGTTCATGCGGTTGTTGATCACCGAGAGGTAGGTTTCCAACGCACCACTGATCAGATCGCGCAGGCTTTCGGAGATATCATACAGCCGTACCATGTGATCATAGATATCACGGAAAAAGACGCGCTCCTGTTTGTCGATAACATGGTCATCGCCCCGCGCCAGCTTGTTGAAGACCTCTCGCTGTGGCATCAGGATCCGTCTTAGATGTAACAATGAACGTTTCAGGGTGAAGATCTGTTCCAGCAGTTGTTGATTGCTGCCATTGAACAATTGGTCCTCAATGGTATCAATAGCGTCATCCATCTGGTCAACCACTGGTAAAGTCTCTCCAACAAGATCATCGGCCAGTTTGTAGAAAAGGTGATCTGCCCCACGCTGCAGGAAGCGCGCATCCCGCTCAATGAGCCGTCGTACTTTTTCGACCACCGGAATGGCATTGTTCTGGTAGGTGACCAGAAAATGTTTTCCGAGGAAAATATCCAGCTCATTGGTTTGAAAAACCTCTTCCTGGGCAGGATCAAACTTGATGTCGTGTAACACTAGATATAGATAATCACCCCAGTCATCCACGCGTGGGACATGCATCTCATCCAACGCATCCGAAACCGCCAGCGGATGGAAACCGAACAACTCCAGCAGGACTTGCTCAGCCTCCGTATAGGGCGTTTGCACCAGATCAACCCACAGCACACCCTGATTGCGCTGCAAAACCTCCTTGATCTCATCCTGAGTCAGGTCAGTTTTGGTAACTCCGTTCAGAAAATAAATAGAATTGATCATCTGATTTATCCATTCCTTCTGTCAGAAAAATTCCATCTGTATGTCACTTTATTGTAGCGCCTGTCTTTACATTTGTCATTTTGGAATTATACTTACAATGTGCGAGCATCAGCTGAATTTCGTATCCCCGAGCACTATGCCACTGATAAGCGCAGTCCTTTGCGTTGGGTCTGGTCCCATGCCATTCGTCAGTGGTTATTTATCCTGATCGCCTTCATCGGCGCATTTGGGAATGCGGCCATGATGGCTGTGGTGCCTATACTGACCGGGCAGGCCTTCAACATGGTGCTTTCAGGGGATGTAGACCTGAAGCGCCTGGGGCAGCTGGCATTGTTGATGGCTGGCTCGCAACTGGTACGTGGGTTGCTGCAACTGGCGCGTAACTATGGTTTTGAGTTCACCGCTCAACGCATTGAACGCGAGGTGCGTTACGAGCTTTACACCAACCTGCTCGGCAAGAGCATGACTTTCCACAACCTGCAACCGGTGGGGGATACCATGGCGCGCGCCACCAATGACGTGCGCGAGGTAAACTATATGTTCAGCCCAGGCTGGAATGTGGTGATTGGCTCGCTCAATTTCCTGATCATGCCGTTGCTGCTTTCCTCCCGCTATCATCCCGATCTGCTCCTGACACCGGCTATTTTCACCGTGCTGTATGCGCTGTCTCTATGGCATTATCTGTCGACACTGAACCCCATCACCATGCAGGTGCGCCTGGCATTCGGTCAGCTGAATACGCGTCTGGCAGAAGCCCTGGATGGCATCGAGATTGTGAAGGGCAGCGCGCAGGAAAGCCAGGAAGTGCTACGCTTCGGGAAGAACGTCAATAATTATCGCAACAAGATGGTGCGCCAGGGCGATGTGGAAGCGCGCTTCCTGCCCCTCTTGCTGCTTGGATTTGCCATTGCTGCGGGATTACTGCACGCCATGCTGCTCTACCGCCAGGGTGCCATCAACGTGGGAGATGTGGTCTCTTACTTTGGTATTCTCTCCATGCTCGGTTTTCCGGTGTTTTCCTCAATGTGGGCTTATTCGAGGATTGCATTGGGTATGGCCGGGGCGCGTCGTATTCTGGAACTGATCAACCGCACCACCGACCTGGATCAAAATGAAGGCGGTCATGGTGGTCTTATGCGGGGCGAGGTTATCTTTAAGAATGTGACTTTTGCCTATGATGAGCATGATCCGGTGCTGGAACAGATTGATTTCAGCGTTAAACCAGGCCAGACTGTGGCGATCGTGGGTCAGACAGGTTCAGGCAAGACTTCACTGGTACGCCTGATCAACCGCACCTATGACGTCTCAAAAGGACAGGTGCTGGTGGATGGCATGGACGTGCGCGAATGGGACCTGGAGGTGCTGCGCCAGCAAATCTCGATCATTGAGCAGGATATCTTCCTGTTCTCGCAGACCATCGCGCAGAATATCGCCTTTGGTAAACCCGATGCCAGCACTGAGGAGATCATACAGGCAGCCAAAAATGCGCAGGCGCATGAGTTCATTGAGGGCTTCGCCGAAGGTTACCAGACCGTGATCGGCGAGCGCGGGGTAACCCTCTCGGGGGGGCAACGCCAACGCCTGGCTTTGGCTCGCGCTTTTCTGACCAACCCGCACATCCTGATTCTGGATGATTCGACCAGCGCCATCGACTCGGAGACTGAGGATAAGATTCAACGCGCTATTTACGCCGCTGCCAAAGGGCGCACGACCTTCATCATCACGCACCGCCTCTCGCAGATTCGCTGGGCGGATCAGATTCTGGTATTGCGCGGTGGCAAGCTGGTGGCTGCGGGCAGTCATGATGATTTGATGAAAACCTCTGAAGCGTACCGGAGGATATTCAGTGAATAAAGGAGTGCAGGTTCGCGCAGATTGGTTGTGAACCGGGTTAACCCATGGGCTTTTTTTCAGGCTTGAACGCAGAGAAATATGATCGCAAATATACCGACCGCCAGCTGGCAGCTCGGATCCTGACCTATTTCCGCCCGTTTGTGAAGCGCATGATCATTGTGGTCATCGCCACTTTGATGGTTTCGGGTAGTGACGCGGTGCAACCGATCATTGTTTCGCGTGGATTGGACCTCTTAGGCAGCGACCCGCTGGTGGAGCGTATTTATGCCATTGCGGTCGCCATTCTGGGTGTGAGTGTGTTGAGCTGGCTGATGAATTACATCCGCCGGCGTTTGATGGTGCGCGTGATTGCCGATTTGCTGGTGAGTCTGGCAACCGATGCCTTTGAAGCCTCCACTGAACATGATCTCTCGTTTTACGATCAATATTCTTCCGGGCGGATCGCATCCCGTATCACATCCGATACATTGGCATTTGGCGAGCTGGTGTCGCTGGTGACGGATGTAGCCTCCCAGCTGGTAGAGTCGTTGATTCTGGCGGTGGTGCTCTTCAGCATCGATTGGCGGTTGAGCTTGATAGCCATGGCATTGGTGCCGGTCATCTTTGGGCTCACCATTCTGTATCGCAAACTGGCTCGTAAGGTCACCCGCGAGGGCATGCGCGCCATGGCGGATGTGAATGCCACCATCAAAGAAACTGTCAGCGGGATTGCGGTGGCCAAGAATTTCCGCCAGGAAGCCAGCATTTTCAAGATCTTCGATAAAGCCAATCAGGTCTCTTACAAAGTCAATATTAACCGCGGACTGGTACTCTCGATCGTTTTCCCAACGTTGAACACGATTGGCGGCATGGCTACAGCCGTGATGGTGTACACCGGCGGCCTGACTACTTCACAGGGGATAGTGACCGCCGGTTCCTGGTATCTGTTCATCCTCAGCCTGGAGCGTTTCATGTTTCCGGTGATGAGCCTGGCATCTTTCTGGACGAATGTGCAGAATGGCCTTTCCTCAGCGGAACGTGTGTTTGCGCTGATAGATGCCGATCCCAACGTGGTGCAGACGGATGATCGCGACGTACCGGTACTGCGGGGTGAGATTGAGTTCTGCAATTTGAATTTCCACTATAAAGATACAGAACCGGTGCTGAAAGATTTCAACCTGCATATCCAACCCGGGGAAACCGTCGCCCTGGTGGGGCATACTGGCGCAGGGAAGTCCTCCATCGCCAAGCTGATTGCACGTTTTTACGAGTTCCAGAGCGGCAAGATCCTGATCGATGGCATGGACATCCGCTCTTTCAACCTGAACAGCTACCGGCGCAAATTGGGGATCGTCTCGCAATCGCCTTTCCTGTTCTCCGGTACAGTGCTGGATAATATCTGCTATACCTGCGCGCAGGCCAACCCGGCCGAGGTGGAGCGCCTATCACGCCAGATTGGGAATGGCGAGTGGCTGGAGACACTGCCGGATGGGCTGAATACCGAGGTGGGAGAACGCGGAGCGCGGCTTTCGATGGGGCAGCGCCAGCTGGTCTCGCTGATGCGTGTGCTGGTGCAGCAGCCAGCCATCTTCATCCTGGATGAAGCCACGGCCAGCATTGACCCGTTCACCGAATGGCAGATACAGCAAGCCTTGAACCTGATTCTGGAGAAAACCACCTCGATTCTCATTGCGCATAGATTATCGACCGTCAAATCCGCCGACCGCATCATCGTCATGCGCGAGGGCAGTATCATCGAAGAGGGCAACCATAATAGCCTGATGCAGTCCGCAGGCCACTACGCCGAATTATACAACACCTACTTCCGTCACCAGAGCCTGGCCTACGTCGAAGAAGCGACGTTCAGGGGGTAGGGGGTTAGCTGGTAGCTGGTAGCTAGTAGCTCGTGGCTCGTAGTGGCGTGGTCCAAGCTCTGCCGTCAATTATCCCCGGTGCGATGCACTTAGGGATGGGATCCCCACCATTCTTCCCTCAGGTGCGTTGCACCTTGGGTTAAAAAAAGTCCGAACCGGGATTTACAGGATTCCCTGGTTTTTGATTTCCTGAATAAATTTGCAGGTGAGGATTGTTGATTTGCCGTGTTTGATGACAGGTTTTACAGGTTGGACTCGTGCCCAAACGGGATTGTTGCCCGGCCGTAGGGGAGAAGCATCGGATATAAGACCCGGCTACTACCCAAAAATCCCGATATCCGATGCTTCGCCCAGCATTCATCGCTTGTCGACTCGTAGTGTATGGTCAGCTACCCGTATCACACCCTTCGGTTACTATCCTTACCTCCGGAGCATTGCACCTTTTCATAAAAAGCCCGAACTTTGATTTTTGATGATTACATGACGGACTATGATTTCATCCCGCCACCCTCGCCGTCTACTCGTTTTGGCATGGTTCAAGACCCGCCCGTTTCCAATTCGAACGGATGCAACTCCTGGGATAAACCCCGAACTTTGATTTTTGTGATTACATGATGGACTATGATTTTGCTTTCCTGAAGCGAAGGACTTATACATGGAAACATAAATGATTTGGCTAGCAAAATAGGAGCCTCGCGTTGCCGTCCGCGAATCCACAGGGTGATATATAAACATGAATTCACGAATGAAGAATGGCTAACAGACCTCAAAAAAATTTCAGTAACATACTCATGGATGCCTTGGTGATCATGCCAATCCATATCCGAAGGAATCGGATAGTGTTGATCTCAGATGGAGTGGCCGGCACGGGTAAGGGTAAAGCATTCGATTTTTGGCTTTATCAAAAAATTCTAAAACATAATCATTCTACTGATCAAAATAAAACTATAAATCACGGATCGAATGCTTTACCCAGACGCCTGGCCAGCGAAACAGGTTTTATCTCCGAAATCGTTCAGAACTTTAAATCCATCACATCTCACAAAATCAACAAACTACTAAATACACCAGGATTAACTATATGACACTGCAATTTTTACGAAGATCATCAGGGACAAGCTGGAATTTAAACGGAATGCGGTGTACATCGAACAGAATCCACAGAAAAGTGGTAGATCGGGTATATATGTCTTCCTCATCATCGAAATTATTCTGGAAAATATTCGTCTATTCGATTAACATTCGTTGACGGCCAGCATGATAACCAAACCCCATTCCCAATCTGATTGCTATAATCATGTTATCATAGCCATTCAACGCTATGTCGGGAGGTATTTTCATGCCAAAATTCAAACCCAACACTTTCAAAGAAATTTATTGCCCGGTTTGTGGCACCCTAAACATTGTCGAGCGCAATCAGATGGGACCCACTTTTCATGTGGAAGGCATGCAAGATATTGATGTTTTGCATGATCTTTTTTACTGTCCAAATGAAGAGCAGGATTGGCATATGGAAGCCACTGATCTACGCTATAAAATCCAGGGGATCAGCAGCGAACAGGTATGTGAGCTTTACCAGCGAGATTTGGACGAGATTCTGGAAGCGCATGCCTGCCACCTGCCAGAATCAGGTAAATTTCTGATTGTGTACGATGAAATCCGCCAACTCAAGCAGGAAATCCTTGCCAAAGGAAAAGAAATCTACACCATCGAATTTGAAATGGATTATGGACCCGAGCGTCACTCGATCTACTTTTTTGATAAGAAATTTTATCTGGTTATTTCTGACTACGAATTTGAAGATGACTTGAAGGACTACAGCACTTTTGCAGAAGCATTTGCCAATCCAGTGTTGAATACGGCCATCGAAAACACCGCTGCGATTACAACCAGCGTATTCAGCGTCGAAGAAATCAAGAAAATGGTAAAGTTTCTCATCTTCGAGGAAAAAACCATCCTCATCAACGGCGAACCCCACTGTGTGAAATACCTCCCCCCGGAGGTGGAGTAGGGGCAGTGCCTTGTGCCTGCCCAGTGCCTCGTGCCTGCCCAGTGCCTCGTGCCTGCCCAGTGCCTTGTGCCTGCCCAGTGCCTTGTCCCTGCCCGATGGCTTGTGTATACCCCAAATCGGATTAAGCCCGAATCACGGGTCAAATCATGCCTTTCTGGTACGACCAAAAATGACCCCGCTTATCGATAAACCAATGTATGTATAGCCAGCAGCGCAAAAGATGTTGTTTCCGTGTTGGTATCCCCCATAGGATTCAAATTTTCATCATAATGCGTATGGAAACCACCATTTTTATCCTGCATTTCAAGTAAGATTTCGAGAATTTTCTCTCCATCCTGTAATTCAACCTTACATTTACTGGCTGCATAAATAGCCAATGCCAGCTTGTAGGTCTCGTATGAACCATTGAAAGCCTTATCCTTGAAACCTTTTTCGTCAAACATCTGCCTCGTGGTCAAAACTTGTTCTCGTGCCAGGTCTACATTGTCCTGATTAACAGAATTCAACACCATCATAAAACCCAGATTGGCATACTCCTGCCAGTCCTCATACCTGCTATCGGACTCGTGTTTTTCAGTCCAAATCTCCGCATCGCCAATCTTAGTGATAAGAACTGCTTCTGGAATCCTGGGTGGCATATCAACTACATGCCCCATTACCACCTCAATATAATTATTCTCAAAATCTCCATAATCATCAAGGTTCCGGAGGATCATTCTGCGGGTATCTTTATAACCGAATTGAGAGAAGGTATAACCAGCCAGAGCATTGTCGTTGGTTAACCAGTACCTGTTGGGTGCTACCTCCGGGGATTCGCGCAGCAGCCCTAATTTGGGATGGATTTGGTCGTTCAGGTAATCCAGACCATCATGAATTACAGCACGCATGCTGGTGGAAGGAGGGAAGTAAAATGAGATGATTTTGATAAGTATTATTGTAGAAATAATAAAAATATAAATTATCTGAGACCAGCTGTGTGCCATCAGCTATGTCGAACATTTCGGGTATCAGTCTTAGAGTTTGGGCCTTGAACCAGCGACTTGAAAACTTCTCTTTATCCTGCTATAATAAGGTAAGGAATACAATGAAAACCTTGTATTCAAGGAGATTGAGATGGAACTAGCAAAAATAACCAGCAAAGGGCAAATAACCCTACCGATCAGCATTCGACGGGCTTTAAAATTGAAAGACGGTGACAAGGTAGCCTTTATTGAAAGAAATGGTCAATACATACTCATCAATCCGGTACTCCTAGCAATCCGAGAAGTCCAGGAAGCCTATGATGGGGAAGCTGAAAAACTTGGACTGAAGGATATAGACGATGTGGTTGATATGGTAAAAGAAATCCGTGAAGTTAGGAAAAAAGATTAAATGCGGGTGATGCCCTTCGGGTATGAGCAACGATGAACTCGTGCAAAGCGAGCGGTATCTACAACCAGCAACTTGTACCTGGAAAGGGTACAAACCACAGGTTAGCCTGGAAAGAACCCTTGACTAGTCCTGTGGCCGGATGTAACCGTAGGGGCTGAGGCTCGACTCTGCCCCGGATCGGGTTAAGGATAGGTCCGGGGATCGGGGTAAGGACAAGCTATTACCCCTACCTCCCTACTTGCGACAAGCATTACCACGGGATATAATCCAATAATACTTAATTCCCAAATCGAAAACAGCCCGGAGGATATCATGTCAAAAATCTCAAAATTGTTGGTAGGTGGCTTATTGTTTCTGATAATCCTCACTGCCTGTTCCACCCGCAACACCCAACCCGAACAGGCTGTCGAAGCTTACCTGAATGCCATTGTCGAAGCCGATCTTACCAAAATCAGTACCCTTTCCTGCGCCGAGTGGGAAGAGGATGCCTGGCTCGAGCTGGATTCATTCCAGGGCGTCGAGGTTTCGCTGGTCGATATGCAGTGCACCCAATCCGGCACGGATGGCGACACTGCCCTGGTCACCTGCAGTGGGCACTTCCTCACCAGTTACGATGGCGAGGCGATGGAGATCGACCTGTCCACGCGCGAGTATGAGCTGGTGCAGCAAGGCGGGGAGTGGCTGGTTTGCGGCTACCGTTAGAGCTATGGCGCCGGCTGTGGACGCGTGAAAATCGCTGGGCGCTGGCCCTGTTCCTGATCATCGTGCTGCTCATCATCCTGACGGCCGATTCTGCGCCACTCTGGATCTATCAGGGGTTCTGATTGAGCGTCGCGGACGTTCTGCTGCTTACCCTGGTCGCTGTCCTCACCCGCCTGGTGCTCTCCTCTCGTTGGGGGGCAGCCCTGCGCGGCTGGATACTGCTGGGGCTCTCGGTGCTGGCCATCTTCTGGCTGCAACCCGCCATGCCCATCCGCTTTCTGGATTTCTGGCTGCCGGTGCTCACCCTGGCTATCACCCTCTGCTCCTGGCTGCTGACCGCTGAGAAAGAGCAGGTGCGATCAAAGCAGACGCTCGTCACAACTGCTTTCCTCTTTCTGCTGATCCTGCTGGTTGCCCTCACGCGCCATCTGGGTTGGGATGGCGTCCTGACTGCCAATCGTCCCCCGCAAACACTGCAGGTGCTGGTGGGATTGGGCATCCTGGCCGTGCTGGCATTTCTGCTGGGCTGGTTGGGTAAGTCCACGGCGCGCTGGCAGGGCGTTGGTATTCTGGCTTTGTTGCTGGTGTTCATCTTCCTCAAACTGCCGGATCTGACTTTGTGGTTGAGCGGGACAGTGCGTGGCTGGGTTGGGCAGTCCACTGCCAATGCCTCTGCGTTGGATATCCGCTGGCTGGGCTTCTCCTACGTCGCCTTCCGTCTGATCCACACCCTGCGTGATCGTCAGGCCGGTCGGCTGGGGGATGTCAGCCTGCAGGCGTACGTCAACTACGTCATCTTCTTCCCCGCCATCAGCGCCGGGCCGATCGATAAAGTCCAGCGTTTCACGAAAGATCTGCTGCAACCCGTCACCCGTGACCTGAGCAGCTTTGCGGACGCATTCTACCGCATCCTCCTCGGGCTCTTCAAGAAATATGCCGTCGCCGATACCCTGGCGCTGGTCGCGCTCAACTCCCAGAACGCCGCGCAGGTTCAATCCAACGGCTGGGGCTGGATTCTGGTGTATGCCTACGCCTTTCAGATCTACTTCGACTTCGCCGGTTACACCGATATCGCCATCGGCCTGGGCAGGCTGCTCGGTATCCGCTTACCCGAGAACTTCAACCGCCCTTACCTCAAGCCCAACCTGACTCAATTCTGGAACAACTGGCACATGACCCTCACGCAGTGGTTCCGTGCTTACTTCTTCAACCCCTTCACCCGCTCCCTGCGTACCCGTTATCGCCAGCTCTCTCCCACCTGGATCATCCTGATCACCCAGCTCAGCACCATGCTGCTGATCGGTCTCTGGCACGGCATCACCTGGAACTTCGTGCTGTGGGGCGTCTGGCATGGGCTGGGACTTTTTGTCCACAATCGCTACTCCGATTGGGTAAAACCACGCATGGCTCGCTGGGGGGATCGTCCGCGACTGCAGCAGGCTATGAACGTGCTGAACGTGCTGGTCACATTTAACTTTGTCGCGCTGGGATGGGTCTGGTTTGCCCTGCCACAGGTTTCGTCCTCCCTGCAGGTGTTTGCCCGTCTGTTCGGGATAGGATGTTAAAGGAAGGAACCGCATGGATACCCGTTTCTACCGCAATGTTCTCCTCAAAACCCTGCTGCTTTTCGTCATTTTTAACCTGCTGCTGGCCTTTCTTCCTCGCACCCCGGGCAAAGATCAGCTCTCGCTCTACAACCATCTGGTCCCTGGCCGGCAACGTTTCCCATTCGGTGAAGCGCCGCAGCAAGCCTACAACTTCAGCCTGTACGATCTGGACGCCATGTTCTCATCGCACGCGGTCTCAGCGCGTAGCGGGAGCGAAGACGAATTGCGGGTCTTCCTGCTGGGGGATTCCTCTGTCTGGGGCACTTTGCTGAAACCGGAGGAGACTTTAGCCGGGCGTCTGAACGCAGCGGGATTGAGCTGCCAGGGCGTACCGGTGAAATTCTACAACCTTGGCTATCCGACCATCTCGCTCACCAAGGATCTAATGGTCCTGGAGCGAGCTATGCGCTATCAGCCCGATCTGATCGTCTGGCTCACCACCCTGGAAGCCTTCCCACTCGAGAAGCAACTTGCATCCCCGCTGGCGCTCAACAATCCGGGACGTATCCAGCCACTCGTCGAACGCTACAACCTGCCGCTCGAGGTCACCCCGCTGGCCGAGGACTTCTGGTCACGCACGCTCATGGGTCAGCGCCGTTCACTGGCGGATTGGCTGCGTCTGCAGGTCTATGGCGTCATGTGGGCTGCTACCGGTGTCGATCAGCTCTACACGGACTACGAACCGGCCGCCTGGGATCTGGAACCTGACGAGAACTACTACGAATTCTCCCCACCCAATCTGCCGAATGAGCAATTGCTCTGGCAGGCACTCCCGGCTGCTCTCGATCTGGCTGGCGATGTTCCGCTCTGGATTGTCAACGAACCAATCATGATCAGCGCCGGTGCGAATAGCGATATCCGCTACAACTTCTTCTACCCACGTTGGGCTTACGACCAGTACCGTACAGAACTTGCCATCCGCACCCAGCACCTCGCCATTCCCTATATCGACGCCTGGGACTGGATTGATCCACACGAATTCACCAACTCCGCCATCCACCTCACGCCGGACGGCGAGCATACATTTGCAGAGGAACTCAAGCTTGAGATTCTGGATGGTCTTTGCCCTTAATAATTGGACTGTTATAATATCGTCACAACAACATAAACCAAACTACTGAAGAGACTCATTCATGCATCGATTTATCTCTATAAAAACCAGTTGGAAACTCATTTCTGTCCTCTGTGTGGCTGCCATAATGATAACCGCCTGCCAGACTGCACCCACACTTACCCCCAATTCTCAAGGTGCTGCCACGTTGGAACAACCCGTCAGTCAGGCAGAACTGGACAATAATCAAACAGCTACACCAGAAAATACGCAAGTTCCTGCGGAAAAGCCTGTTGGTCTGGTATCTGCAAAGGAAGCAAACCTAGCAGCTGCCACCATCCAGCCCACCTCACGTCCCACATTGGGACCGGACGACTGGCAGCAATTTCCGATCATCCCTACCGCGATCAGCCAGCGTGCTCGCGCGATCTACCAGCAGGGACTGGCAATGGGCAACGATCCAACCCATTTTTCCAAGCTGGGTGACTGCCAGAACATCTCCACCTACTTCCTGGCGATTTATGATGATCCCGATCTGTATACCCTGGGTGATCAATACGCTGGTCTTCAGGATACCATCGACTATTTCGCCGGCTCCTGGTCACGCGAGAGCAAATCGGTCAAGGGCGGATTCAATGTGGCTTCAGTCTTCAACCCGATCTTCAGCGATAAGGAAGTCTGCGAGAAGAACGAATCCCCGCTGGCATGTGAATTGCGCCTGCATAAGCCATCCATCGTGCTGATCAGCATGGAAGAGTGGTGGAACGGGGATGTCTCCAAATATGAGACTTACCTGCGCAGGATTGTGGAGACGGTCATTGAGCATGGGGCTGTTCCGGTGCTGGCTACCAAGGCTGACAACCTGGAAGGTGATCATGAGATCAACCGCGCGATAGCCAATCTGGCATATGAGTATGAACTCCCCCTGTGGAACTTCTGGCTGGCGGTGCAACCCATCCCGGCGCACGGTTTACAAAAAGATGGTTTTCATCTGACGAATGGCATCAACGATTTCAGCAGTTCCATCCAGCTCAAACGCGGTTGGGTACAGCGCAACCTGACTGCCCTGCAGGTGCTGGATGCGGTCCGCAAGGGTTTGCTAACTCCATGAGAAAATTGTGCTGGGGATTGCTATGTTGCCTGCTGATACTGACTGCCGGTTGTGTGCCGGTGAATGTAGCTGCAGATTCAAAATTGGGGAATGGAGGGTTGGGGGGTGAGGTTGTGACTGTTTTCCCTTCAGCGACGATTACGCCATCACCAACCCTGATCCCGACGCTTACCCAGACCCCATTCACACCTTCCACACCTGTTCCGTCTCCTACACCTACTCTCACACCGGATCCCAACCTGACATTCACGGGTCCGGGACCAGTACTGGCGCCGGTTCTGATGTATCACCATGTGAAACCCTATTCAACGGATTCCGAATATGTAGTTTCTGTCGATCAGTTCAAACGACAGGTGCAATGGCTGAAAGATGAGGGGTATCAGACCATTACGATTACTGACCTGGTGGAAGCGATTCGATACGGCAAATACTTACCACATAAACCGATCATTGTGACCTTCGACGATGGCTACCTGGATGTCTATCAGAACGCCTATCCGATCCTGCAGGAAGCCAGCTATACCGCCACCATGTATTTGATCGAGAATGCCATAAATGATCATGGCTACATCTCAGATGCAATCATTGAAGAACTATCTACAGCCGGTTGGGAGTTTGGCAATCACTCCGCCACGCATGCCTACCTGCCTTCCAGCAAAAATATGGAAGTTGAAGTCTGTGCCTCACGAGCGCGTATGATCGAGAAATACGATCTGCCCTTTGATAGCTTTGCATACCCGTATGCTGCCAAAGATGAAGCTTCTATTCAAGCCGTCAAAGATTGCGGCTACTCCTCCGGTGCGGGGAATGGCAGTTTCACCATTCATGAGGAGGAGCGTATCTTCTTCCTCAGCCGGCGCGAGATCAAAAGCTACTTCGATATGCAACGCTTTATCACCACCGTCACCGATCTGCGATAGTTGATTAAAAATGAAAAAGCCCTGGTAATTTCACCACCAAGGCTTTTTCGAGACTAAGAATTCAGATACCCCTCGGTTCGAATTCTCCTTATTTCAGAATTAATGGTAGAAATATCTTGAACGTGCTGTCTTCGAGGGTGATATCCACATCTGAAACTGTATTACCACCCGAGATCACAACTGCTTTGGGATCACCATTTTGATCGACATACCAACTGACTGGTTCATCCGGGTCAGGGGGACCATCTCCTGAGTCATTCACATCCAGGAATGCATTGATGAAGTATGTACCATCCGGGACATTTTCAAAGGTATATGTTTCACCACACCTGAACCAGCCTGGTCTCCTCCCAGTTCGATCTCAAGGATACCACCGGATTCCTGTGTGTAGTTTCCATCAACTGTGATGATGCCTGGCGATGCGCCTGGGCTAACGGTACCACCATTGACCAGGTTACTGGATAATGTACCTGAACCAACCAAAAGGGCACCTGCCTCAAGGGCCAGAGTTTCGCCGGGATTTAAAGACCCATCCCCCAAATTTATACATCCCGACCAGTTTCCAATCGTATTCCAATCTGTACTCACAGTACCTGTCCATGTACATGTCGCCGCCTGCACATCCATAGCTGGCTGTCCCAAACCAAGACTAAAACTAACAATAAATAATAACCGCAATATCAATCTGACCTTCATTTCACATCTCCTTTAAAATAATTACTTTTCAGGGATTTCCCCGTCCGTATAACAATTCCGCTTTAATAAATTCTCAAGCTCATCCAGGTCAGCAAAATATTGCTTCTCCTTCGAATTCACCACCTCAACCTCGCCACGCATCTGTGGTTGGGGCGACTTCAAATATTCCTTCCACACACGGACAATAAAAATGAGCGTTTCTCTTTGCAGGGGGGTAGGCATTTATAAACCGTTTGCTGACCTTTCTGCCAACAGTTTACAAATTCACCCTTACAGAAATCTTACAATTATTGGGTATCGTTTACTCGCCTGGTAGTTAGTAACAAAATGAATCCCCCAAATCCAAATGCCAGATATGGAAAAATCAGCGGGGTTTCTAAATGATTGTAAGAAAATTGTAAGGTACGTATGCTAAGCTCTTGACAAGATGATCTGTCAAGAGCTTTTTTTATGGGCAATAGGCAGACAAAGGGAAAGATAATTCAGGAGGGACCAGGCAAAGGGCAGAGGGGGAGCCCTGTCAACCTTGTTACCAAATCAGAAATGGAGGATGTTGTTATGAAAGGAAAACTCAGGAAAATTTTCCAGGGCATGGTTGTATTGGTGATTTGTCTTGGTCTGACAGGAGGATTGACGGAGAATGTACAGGCGGCAACCTGCACATGGAATGGATCTGTTTCCATTGATTGGACCAACCCGTCAAACTGGACTGACTTTTGTGTCCCAGGGGTTTCCGATAATGTGGTTATCCCAGCTGCTACGACGAATAGTCCAACTATTCCAATAATGTCAAGTATTACTGTGGCTTCCATCACCATTGATTCGGGTGCTACATTGACCATTATGAAGGGTTCAGGTGTGAATGCAGCGCTCTGGACAATAAACGGATCACTCATTGCAAATGCTGCTGATTCACCAATATTCATTAACTACAATGCTGGCACTGGCAGTGGTGTGGTTAACAACTTTGGTACCATCTCAAAGATAGGTGCTGATAAATTAATTTTCTATTCTACTTTTAATAATAGTGGTGAACTAATTTTCGATGAAAGTGGAACTAATGATGGTGGTGTTGTATTACTCCGTGGTGGGAACCACACCGGAACCTTCCAAGGCAAGTACCTGTTTCTTGGTGGTGATGTAGCAGGACAAACTTATAATTTCAATAGCGAGTCAGATATCCGTGTTACCCAGTTGTTTGCCCATCAAGGAACAATAAATATTGAAGGGAGTTATTCTCCACCTGTATCTGCTAGTTATCTTTCCGTGCATCCTTCAGCGGGAACCGTTGCCGTCAATTTCAAGACAGGTGCCAATGTAATAAGAATGGCAGAAACGACGAATATAAATAATTTAAGCAAATTGACCCTGGAAGCACAGACGTATAACTACACAATGGAAAAGTTGTCTTTAGAATATGGGGGAGAACTTAAAGTCCTGGGTGACTTGACGGTCAACAACAAATTTGACTGGAGGTCAGGAAAATTGAGTGGTGCCACTGGTAGAACGACAATTAATACCGGGACAGTTTTTACTATGGGAATATCTTCTTACTCCCAGAATGATTTTACCCTTGATGGTCACAATCTGGTCAACAATGCCGTGGCAAATTGGAATAACCGTAATTTAACCCTTCTCAATAACGCTGTAATTGAAAATAATGGAACATTTAATGCCAATGCCAACACTACCATGAGTGCTGGGGCATCCGAATCATTCATTAATAATGGAAATTTCTACAAGAATACTGCCAGTACAACCACCACGATGAATGTACCTTTTACCAACGATGGAATTGTCCTGGTCAATGCTGGCAGCCTGGTTTTTCAACAGGGGATGGATAATGGTGAAAATACGACCATTAACCTTGGCGGGGGCATTCTGGATCCAGGTGATACCCTCATTCTGGATACTGGTGACAGCCTGATCGGTTCGGGCACACTCGATAGCAATCTGGAGAATGCCGGCACCGTCAGCCCAGGTGCGTCACCTGGGATCATTACAGTGGATGGCGATTACACCCAGGATTCTTCCGGTACCTTGGCGATAGAATTGGGCGGGACGACCCCGGGCTCTGGCTATGATCAACTTGCAGTGACAGGGGCGGTGACTTTTGGCGGAACCCTCGATGTCAGTTTGATTCCTGATTTTACACCTGCAGCAGACCAAAATTTTACGATCATGACCTATGCATCACGCTCAGGGGAATTTGATACGGAAAATCTTCCCTCCTTGTCTGGTGATCTTGAATGGATATTGGAATATGGACCAACCGCATTGTTATTAAAGATACCCTCTTCTACCGCTCTTGGTTCAATCAGCGGGACTGTCAGTTGTGTAGGTAGCCTGAGTGGGTCACCATACGAACTCTTTGTGGATTTACATATAGTCCCAACAACAGCCCCGGTTGACACAGTTCATATATCCTGTGGTGATGATTATCGCTTCGATGATCTACCTGATGGTTCTTATTATGTTGGTGCATGGCTGGATGAAAATGAGTCTGGTGATGGACCACCTGATCCAGATGAACCGCATGCATGGTATGGTGCGCCTGATGTTATCGAAATCTCAGGTGGAAACTCATTCACAGAGATTGATATCACTCTGGAGGCTCCATTCTTTATCTATCTTCCTTTGATTGTAAAGTAAAGGTAGAGGGTAAGTTGGGTTATTTGAGGCGGGTAGTTGGAATGAGGTTATAAGTACGAGCTTTACCTTATTCCAGTTACCCCTTTGTCTCATTTTTTTAAGATGACTCCGAGACTATTACCACGGACCTTAATTTATTGTTGCTCCTGATGCAAATCCTGCAGACCTTCATCTTGAATAATTTTTTGTAGTTCCTGGATCGTCAAAAATAACGCTTTTTCTGACTGGTGACATTTTCAATCTCACCACATACAGCAGAATCTTGATACCTCAGATCCTCCTGCCAGACGCGCACAACAAAGATGATGGTTTTTCGTTCCAGAGGAGATTGCATCGTATCCAGGCCAAAACAGCGGGAGCTTTCCTTTCTGCTAACAGATTACAGGATCATCCTTACAATTTTCTTTCGGTCCCTTGTTTAACATTGCCGGTAAGAGCGATCACAATAGCCCCCAGACCAACAGCCACAAAAGGAAGCACCAACGCCATTTGAAGTCCAAGCTGGTCAGAGAGTAGGCCGACCAATCCTGTAGCAGGTGCTGCCCCTAGAAGTTGGGTCGTTATCCCGAAAGCAGCCTGTGCGGTTGCCAATTCTTGCTTGTGAACTGATTCTTGAACAAGTACGAGTAAGGGGCTGACGGGAAGCGTGAAACTGATTGCAGTAAGAAGGAAAAAACTAATGGTTCCAGCCATACTGGTGCTCCATAAACCTGCCAACCCAAATACCATAGCCAGTCCCAAACCAGCTGCCGAGATTTGAAAGCGAAGTTTTGGGTACCTTTTTCCGAAGCGATCACTCAGAAAACCACCCATTAATGTACCTACCATACTGGCTGGGATGATGATACCCCCAGTGATTAACCCGGCTTGCATCAGGCTTAAGCTGTATTGGCGAGTCAGGTAGGTGGGTAACCAGGAGACCAATGCAGTCGATGCAAATACGCCTAATGCTCCGCCCACAAAGATGCCTGGTAATGGTTGTTGGATAAGCCAATAAAAACCTGAGCTGTGAAACTTTTCTTCGGAAGATGTTTCAACTTCTGTCTTCATCTGCGGATCTCTTGGGAGTAAAAATAACCCGATGGTTGCCAAAAGACCTAATATACCCGGAATAATGAAAACCCAACGCCAGCCAAAGCGCTCACCAACTGCACCGGCATAAATTACACCTAACCCGGAACCCAGATACAAAGCAATCGAGTAAATCGCAAGGAAGGTACCACGTCTGTTTTTGGGGCTAACCCGACCCAGGTATGCCAGGTCCAGGGGACCATTGGCACCATCCATAAGGCCGACACCCATTCGTAAGGCAATAAACGTGAAGAAACGACCAGCCCATCCTGAAGCAATTGTCAGGAGCGACCAGAGAAGAACCATCGGGCGTAAAACCAGGAAAATACCTTTGCGATCCGCTAACCAGCCTGCTGGTAAACTGCTCAGTGTTCGGCCTATTGTGAACAACGATACAGCCAAACCGAGTTGTGCATCACTCAACCCCCATTCCAGTTTAAGTAATGGAAAGATAGTGACCAAAGCTCTGCGATCAATTTGGTTAATCAGATTGAGGAAAGAAAAAAGGACGAGCGCCAGAATAGTATGCTTACCAACTTGCACTTTACTATCTTGCTCATTATCAGGCAATGGATTGATCCCCTGTGTTTTTCAAATTCAGTTTTGTTAAGAGGGTATGTGTTTGAAGAGCTTCAAATTCTGATCCAATCTTTTCAAACATTTTCAAAGCCTGTTGGGCATCTTGAAGAGACTTCTTTAGATCGTCCTGACATTCAGCACGGGCTCGTAGCGATAAGCCTTTTTCGAAAGGTACCTGAATTTGATCCGCCAGAAACACAGATTTATCAATCCATAAGAGACCATTCTGGAGATCTCCTTGCTGCAGCCTGGCTTGCCCAAGAGAGCGTAGGGATGTACAGAGCACCCTTTTTGAGCCACACCTTTCGGCAATTTCTTTTGCCTCCCGGGCAAAAATCTCTGCCTGTTCTGGCTGTCCGATATTCAAATAAATTTCTGCTAGAATGATTAAGCACTGCGCGGTATAAGGATCTGCACCTTGAAAACGAGCGATTAATAAAATATTTTCAAGAGCTTTATATTCGGATGTCAACTTGTTTTGTATTAATGCAGTTTTTGCAAGTAAGAATTTTGCCTGACTGTGTCTCAGAATATCAGGTTTTCTTTCTACCAAATTCAATACTTTTTTAGCATTGGTCTGGGTCTCAGTAAAATCTCCAATTTCAAAGGTTAGCCATCCCAACCCAATGAGAATTTCTCCCTGCAGCCGGAGATCACCCGCTTTATTTGCTAGCTTGTAAGATTGATGGAAATAATCTGTTGCCTGCTTATAATCACCCAGGTTGTAATACGATTCAGCGAGGGAAGCATCGATAACTGCCCTGGTATTTACATCCTGCGTGCTGGAAGGTAGCAGAGCAAGATTTTTTTGGGAAAAGTGGATGCTTGTTTGGTAATTACCCCATTGATTATGCGCTCGCATCATTAACGTCAGGGCACGATTGTAAACCCATGTTGGTGGAATATTACCAGAAGCATATAATTGGCGTGCGATTCGCCAACCTTTCGCATGATAGAGCCGGGTTTTATTGTAATCGCCCATCAATAGGAAAACAAAGCTATGCGACCAGAACAATAATGGCAATGCCCAGGATATGCCTTCTTCTGAAATTGAGTGTTCGGCCTTATCTGCAATCTCCTGGTAGGTGGAAAGCGGATTACCCTTAAGAACCTGTAATTGAAAGATTTGGTAAATGGCTGCTTGCTTGATCTCACCTTTCAGCAATGGAAGAGCCAATTGATAACTCTCTATGGCGCGGGTACTTTCTCCCGTCAGGCGGAGCGCTTCAGCTAAGCCAAACCGGGATTGTGCGATTGTGTCAGGATTGTTTTCCTCTGAGAACCATTGAATGGCATTTTCGTAATAGGGAATGGCTTGTTGAGGTGCATACAAATTCCGTAAATATTCCCCAGCAGCTAAAGAATATCGGGCTGCTTTTCCATAGTCGCCACCTGATGCAAAATGATTAGCCAAGATCTCGGCATATTGTCCGCTACTACGTCCGCCCTGCACCATCGCATCGCCAATACGTTTGTGGAAACGTTTTAAGCGTGGTTTTGGCAAAGACTGATAGATAACATCTTTATAGATAAAGTGTGAAAATGTTAATTCGGCTTCACCAATTTTCCTTGGCTCAATCAGAAGACCACGTTGAATCAGGCGATCGGTCAAATCAATAAGTCTCGATTCCTGAATTTCGAGCACATCCTGCAAAATCTCATAATCGCATTCCCCACCGGCTACCGCGATCACATCCAATAATCTTTGTTCGTCTTTTGTGTTCTTGTTCAATCGGATAGGGATTAAATTTTTGAGTGTTTGTACATTTTGAAGAAGGATCGGCTGGGTTTGTTGCCAATCTCCTTGAGGGTTAACATAGAGAATACCTTCTTCGAATAAGTGTTGTAAGGTGTTAATTAAAAATAAAGGATTACCGCCGGTAATGGAAAACAAACTCTCACTTAATGTTGGCATGGCATTGCCGCTGAGATTTTCAATAAAGCTCGCTACTTGTGAGATTTGCCAGCGCTGTAATGTTAATGTAGTTATTGATTTAGATTGGTTGATCAGGAAATCTTCAAAGTGAGGGGATTCATGTTCTTCCTCGCTCATACTTGAGATCAGGATAAAAAAATTTTTCTCCAAAATCTTCAATAATGATAAAGACGCAGGATCTGCTAAATGAATATCATCAATCCAGATGATTGATCCATGAGGAAGCATTAGTTGAAAGACAGTCTCAATCGTATTTTGGAACTGCTGGTTGGTGGAATTAATTGCAGGATTGGTAAATAAACTCGATTCTTTACTGTCTCCTGTGAGTAAAGCATCGATGATTGTGCGGGTTTCGGGCGGTAAACTAAGTGAGTCGAGGGCATGTGAATACTTTTTCAGGAGAGCTATCCAGATCGCATACGGGCTATTTTCAATCGTACGAGCATAGATTTTTACGACCTTTATTTTCCTTTCATCAATTTGATGGATAAATTCTTCCAGCAGACGAGTTTTTCCAACACCAGATTCGCCTTTGACCCAAACAATGGTTGGGTAGGGATTTTGCAATTGTTGAACCAACCAGGAATACTCCAATTTCCTGCCAATGAAAGGTGTTTCACTTAATGAATAAGGGACTTCAAATAACCTTCCGGTATACACGGATGGGGGATACTTTCCATTCCCATTATTCTCGCCTAAATCACCTGCGCGGATTTTTTGAGCCAGTTCTTCGGTGTAGGTATCTGGATTTACATCCATTTCTTCAGATAATACTGTTTTACATCTTTCAAAAACATCCAGAGATTTAGAGCGCTCTCCCAGGTGGTAATAGTAGAGCATCAGTTGAACAAAAGTCGATTCTCGACAAGGGTCGACTGATAATACCTTTTGACTGACGTCAATGGCATGCCGATAACGGCCTGTTTGGGCATAGGCTTCTGCCATCTCTGTCAGCACCATCAAGTGCCGATCACGTAAGCGTTCGCGTTCTGTGATTGACCAATCTTCATACAAATCTTCGATCAGAAAATCGGCTCTATAAAGATTGAGAGCCTTTTTAAAGCGTGTGATTGACTGATTAAACTCCTTTTTTTCCAGCTGTTCACGTCCCTGGTCTGCCATTCGTTCAAACTCGACAACATCAATCCAGATGGAATGCTCTTCATTCTCTTCTAGAAAAGGTTCACATTGAAAAATATAACCACCAGCAACTGTTTGAATGCAATCCTGAAAACCGAAATTTTTCAAAAGCTTTCTGATCTGACTGATGCGAACATAAAGATGCTGAGCGGACTGCTCAGGATCTTTATCAGGCCAAATTTTCTCGATGATCTGACTGGCAGGGACTGGTTTACCGCGTTGAATTATTAAAATTTTTAGGATCGTTCGTAGCTGTCGACTCTGCCAAAGATCACTAAGGATTTTGTGATGATTAAATAAGATTTGAAAATTACCGAGTAAATATATTTGCAAAGAAACCATGGTTTTTAGTTCTTGTTTGATGAAAGTCGGAGCTTATAAATTATCGCTTAACTTAGGTTTATCTGTCAAACGGCCTCGATGATTAATTGAAACGTATCCCAATAATCTGATAAAATCATCACATCCTAATCTCCTGGAGGTTACATGTCACAGGCAATGATCACTATACTTGCACAGAAAATTGCTCAAATTATCCTGAAAGAACCCAATCGCACCATCCAAGCGGATGAAGCTTTAATTTCCAGCGGTCTGATCGATTCCTTCAGCCTGGTTGATCTTGCATTGTTGGTCGAAGACGAATTTGGTGTGGTGGTGGATGACACCGAATTGAACCCGGATAGCTTTGACACCCTCGAGCAACTGGCTGCATTGATCCAGTCGAAACAGTAGGAGAAAAATTGGCAACTTTTTCCGAAGTGCTTCAATCCGCTTATCAGTCCAAACCAGACCAGGTGATCATCACCTTACAACAGGCTGGATTTCCCGATCGTCCCATCACCTATAAAGATTTGCTGGAAGGCGCTAACGGGTATGCCCAAACCTTAGCGCAACAGGGTATTCAACCTGGCGAGGTTGTGATTCTGATCCTGCAGCATGGCGTGGATCTGGTGTTCGCCTTTTGGGGAGCGGTATTTCATGGAGCCATTCCTGCGATCATGCCTTATCTGACCGAAAAGCTACTACCCGAACGATACCGCCATGATCTGGAAGCGCTCATTTCTGTCACCCAGCCGGCCGCCATTGTCACCTATCCCGACTTTGAAACAGAAGTTCGCCCGGCACTCAAACCAGGCGATTCGGTACGCACTTTGATCCTGAGTGACAGCATTGAAGCATCAGGTGTACCGGATTTCACCCAATTCGCAGGGTTGCAGCGCGATCCTGAGGACATTGTCCTTTTGCAGCATTCATCCGGCACCACCGGACTGCAAAAAGGTGTGGCTTTATCGCATCAGGCTGTCTTTCATCAGCTCGAGAACTTGGGAGTTGCATTGGAACTTTCCCCGCAGGATGTGGTGGTCTCCTGGTTGCCACTTTACCATGACATGGGACTGATTGCCGGGTTCATCATGCCGATCCTGACCGGGATTCACCTGGTTTTGCTCTCACCATTTGATTGGGTTAAGGCACCGCAACGACTTTTTCAGGCTGTTTCACAATACAAAGGCACATTGGTGTGGTTGCCAAACTTTGCCTATTATTTCTGCGCTCAGAAAATCCGTGAACGTCATATGAAAGGGGTTGATCTTTCCAGCTGGCGGGCGGTGATTAATTGTTCGGAGCCGGTGCGGGATGATGGGCATCAGATCTTCGTGGAAAAATTCAGTCCATACGGTTTCTCGGAAAACGCGCTGGCCGTCAGCTATGCCATGGCAGAGAATGTCTTTGCAGTCACCCAAACCAGAATTGGCGAACCTTTATACATTGAAGATATTAACCGCGAAATCCTGCAAACCCGGAAATTTGCCTTACCTGCCTCGAATAGCAACGCTTCAGTGAGAATGGTTTCGTGTGGAAAGCCGGTACCCAATGTGAGCGTGAAAATTGTTGATCTGAATGGCAATGCGCTTAAAGACCGGCGGGTGGGGGAGGTGGCTGTTCAATCCAACTGCATGTTGAATGAGTATTACCATCGCCCGGATGCGACCAAAGAGACGTTATTGCCGGATGGATATTTCCTGACCGGCGATTATGGCTACAAGGTCGGGGAGGAGTTATTCATCACCGGCAGAAAAAAAGATTTGATCATCGTGGGTGGCAAGAATGTCTATCCCATGGACATTGAACAACTGGCCATGGAAGTGGATGGCGTCCATCCCGGCCGGGTCAGCGTGTTTGGTATCTTCGATGAGGAAAAAGGCACCGAAGATGTGATCCTGGTGGCGGAAGTTGATACCCAGGATGAAGCAGAACGCCAGCGCATCAGTGATCAGATCCGTGCCGTGGTGACACGCGGCTCAGCGATTGCATTACGGCATGTCTATCTGGTAAATCCAGGCTGGATGGTGAAAACATCCAGTGGGAAGAATTCAAGGTATGCCAACCGGGAACGCTATTTGAAGGAAATTAATGGGAAGTAAGAAATGCCACCCCATATTTCTATTTTAAAAAACATGCGCTACAATAAATAGGAGATATCAATCACAAAGGATTCACCTTGTTCGACATTGGGAAAAAGAAACAGAATGATAACCAACCAGATCCATATGCAGAGACCTATTTTCAGGAGCTGCAGTTCATTGATCATCGCAAAAAACATTGGAGCAAACAGAATGAAGAGGATCCTTTGCAGGTGGTGGTCTTCTGGGTGTTGATCCCCATTTTCCTGGCTTCCATTTCCACCACCATCATCATCATTCTTTCAATGTTATTTGAATAATCCGTGTTACTTGCGGATGAAAATCAGCATACCCTCGCTACCATAAATATCGCTGGGGATGAGTGCTAACAGGTCATATTGTTCGATAAAACGCGGATCCTGGAATAATCCCAGTCTGCCGTACACTTCCATCAGAACTACCAGTTCAGGCTGCTGATCGATGATCAGGTCTGGCGAAACGGCATAATTGGTGACATAGTACTTTTCATCCAGAGGATAATAGGACAGGGCTTCAGGAGAGTTGAGACCCACCGTATCCAGAATTCTCGCCTGGGTGAAATATCCAAGCACACCTACATCCCCGGCAGCCAGTGTGGTATCCGCTGTCAGGAATGGTTGTACGATTTGTGCAGCTTTTTGATAGAGGAGTTCCAGTTCGAACCACGCCATCCCGGGTGCAGGACGATCTGGCCCGTGATCTGGGTGCAATGTCCAGTTCCATAACAGGCTCACAAAAGGAAGGATTGCTACCAATAGAACCAGGAGAGTCATCCGAATAAATCTTGGTAAGTGAAATTTTGGAAATTCAAAGATAGATGTAAAGAATACCTGTACACCGGCCAGAATTCCGATAAAAAGAAATGGTAATGGAGGAGTTAAATACCAGCGAAAAATCAGTGGGTTGGCAATCGCGAATACCAGCAAATATAACCAGGGGTAGAGCATGATCACCAGGCTGCGGGAATCTTGCTTGAAAAATGATCGCGCACCAACCAGATAAAGGAATGGATACATAAGCAGACCTGATCCCACCGCAAAAGCAGCCCCAAACCACCTGTCTGCCATGAAGGGTGTGCTGTAATGTTGCAGCAGTCGGATCAGTCCTTCCTCCGGGGATAGTCGATAAGCTCCCAATTTAGCCTGAACGGAATGCGGGATGGGGGATCCGAATTGCCAGGTGGCAAAACCATACCATATTAAAGGAAGCAGTAAGAGAGCGACCACGTCATACCAGTACAGTTTTTGCTGTTTCTTCAATACCCGGATGAAATGATCCAGCGCGATTAATCCCACCAGCAAAATTGTATCCGGTCGGGTGAGCAAAGCCAGACTACCCAGAAAAGCTGCCAGGGTGACACGATTGGTCAGGTAGTAATAGGACGTTCCAACCAGTAGCAGCACCACCAGGCTGGTTTCGAGGCCACCAATGGCGAAGGTGACACTGTGAGACGCGACACTCCAGGCCAGGGCAGCACCGATTCCAGCCAGGGTTTGCTTAAAGTGTTTGCCCAACAGGTAAAGCAGAACAGCGGTCAGTCCATCTGCCAGTGCATTGACCAGCAAGGCCAATTCCGGGAAAGGCGCATGTGTACCGCCGCTAACCGCTCCCATCACCACCATAACCAGGGTGTAAAGTGGGGTGGTGGTGCCTAATACTGCCTCGCCGGGATTGTAGACAAATCCTGCGCCTGCTAAAATGTTGCGGGCATAACGGAATGTGATGTATGAATCATCGATCGTGCGCGGGCCGGGAAGCATGCGTGCGCTGAATGCCAGCAGGAAGAAAAACAGGGGCAGCAGGCGAGCGAGTTTTTTCATGGGATGGGTTAATTATAGATGAGATTTTTCCTCAATCCCCTAACAAATCCTGCACAACATCACTAACCCAATATGGATGTTGTCCTTGGTGCGAGAGTCGCCGGATACTATCCAGGTGATTTCCAAGTGTAACAATCGCTGGTTCTTCCACCTGATTTTTAATCTGTCCTAATCCCACCGTGGACATCAAACCATTACAGAGACAACGGCGGGATTCTGTGTTGTGCGGTAAACCGCGTTTTTTCACGAAACTCTCAACCGGCGCAGCCGAGCAACGATGGAACAACCTGCGTTTCCCATTTTCATCTGGCTTGCTCAAACCGCGTTGTTGTAACAGTCCAATATCGCATAACCTGGTTCTGGTTTGATAAACCGTATCATCAGCTAATGTGCCATCCAATTGAGCAACTTTGAACGGGAAACCTGTGGGCGAGAAAAGGGTAGTCCGAACCAATGCATCATCATCTGTGCCTTTTTTAATCTCATTCAGGATGGCTGTGCGATAAGCCGGTTTCATGCCGGATTCCTCCGCCAGGGCAAAAACAGACCCTACCTGAACTCCGGTAGCCCCATGGCTCAGCGCCAACTGAATTTTTTCGTGGTTTCCATAACCACCGGCTAACCAGAAGGGTATACCAATTCCCCGGATCGCCTGCAGATCCGGTTCGTCTAATTCGCTGTAAATCGGCTGACCCAGTTCATCCAACTTCATAGGTCCCTGGGGTCCGGCATTATGCCCACCGGCTGTATGATGTTCAATAATAAAGCCATCGGGAGGCTCGCTTAAGCTTTCAGCTAAAATTTGTACCAGTCCTTGTAGAGAAGCAATGGCCAAAATGGCTGGTCGATGAAGAGGTTTGTGTGTACCTGAATATCAATTCTAACCAATTCATGATTAACCAATTGGGAACAGATCGCTGCTAAACCATCCGGGTTTCCGGCGCCGATGATGACCCCATCCACATTGGCCAGCATTGCTCCGTACATGGTGTAGACCAGAGGCAATTCCACTTTTTTTAAGAAGTTAATAAAAATATTGCCTCGATGACCTTCTTTTGCCAACCAGACTTCAGCAAAACCTGTGGCAATCAGAAGTTCAATGTTGTCTTTGTCCAGTACAAGTGGGACTGGTTCCTCCGGTCGGGAAGACATTGGGATCACATCACTGCCATCCAAAGCGCGTACAAGTTGCTGCGGAGGATTTTTAAAATGACTGGCTGGTGCTTTCCCACCATCAATAAAATACCGATCCAGGATCTTTTTTCCAATGCCTGTAAGGAACTTATCATCAAAGGCTTTGAACGCCCGGCGCACATGCCCACCCGGATCACCCAATTGCAGAAGGCGAACAAACACCCAATCCAGCCCTGTGCCAGAGACAGTGCCAGCGGTAATCCCCGGCTTCTCCATCGCAACGGCTTTCGCCAACCGCCAGTTTGAAACATAAACCCCCATTCCACCTTGAATAAGCTTAATATTCTTCAAAAAATCCACATTTACCTCTAATCATAGCATTATCCACTTCTGCCTATTGCTGACTATTAAGAAGGAAGTGGGAATGGATACATTCGTCGTGACAAGCGATAACACCTACCAGTAAGGATTTATGATTGGTGTCTACCGCCAAATTTAATAGGATGTAAGTTATAACCCCGATTTCTGGGATTGGTTGTGATGATGTGAAGAGAGGGAGTGAAAGGAAGAAGATGACTTTGGATGGTAACCTATGAAGGTATCCAATGAAGGTATCCAATGAAGGTATCCAATGAAGGTATCCAATGGAGGTATCCTATGAAGGTATCCAATGAAGGAATCCTATGAATCAATTCATAGGATAGAAAAACAAAAAACCATTTGAAAATGGTTAGGAGGATTAACCGAATTCATTCGGTTTGAAAATGAATATCCATGGATTTGAATCCATGGATAGGTTGAAAAGGGTA
>PHBY01000036.1:2423-17890 GCA_002840735.1 Chloroflexi bacterium HGW-Chloroflexi-2 | reverse complement strand
AAGCAGGTGATAACGAAATCTCGGGTGGAAAACGGAATCCCATATCACCTGCTTCGCCCCTACCATATAACCAATCAACACAATTCAAATGTAGAGAATTGTGGATTTATTTTCCCTTAACAGCTCCAGCAATGGCTGCCAGATGCTCCGGACTGGTGCCACAGCAACCGCCCACCAGTCGGGCACCTGCATCGATCCAGGGATTGACCTGGGCCCCCATCAATTCCGGGGTGACATCATAGCTGGTGCTGCCGTCCGGATTGGAGGTGGGAAGACCCGCATTGGGTTTGAACCAGATTGGTTTTGTGGTATTTTCTTTAAGCGTTTTTAAAACGGCGAGGTTGTCTTCCAGACTCTTGCCGCAATTGATTCCAATCGCAACCACAGGTAGATCGTTAAATATCTCGGCAACTTGAACCGGTTTGACGCCCATCATGGTGTGTACCCCACGGTCATAACTGAACGAACATACCAAAGCAATTTCGGTATCCATGGAGCGCACTGCACGCACAGCTGCCTGGGCTTCCTTCAGATCAAACTGCGTCTCGATGACCAGCAGATCTACATTGGATGCAAGTAGAATTTTTGCCTGTTCCGCATAAATTTCAAACACCTGATCTTCACTCATGCTGCCAAACGGTTGCATCATCTCCCCAGTCGGGCCAAGCGAACCAGCGACCAGAATATTTTTATCACGGGTCACTTCTTTCGCCAATTGGACGGCTGTCTGATTGACTTCAATAATTTTCTCAGTCAGATTGGCATGCGCTAAACGAGTGCGATTTCCACCAAAGGTACAGGTCAGAATGATGTCCGAGCCTGCTTCAACAAAGTCGCTGTAGAGCTGCTTGATGCCAACCGGGTTATCGAATAACCAGGTTTCTGGAGCGGTGCCGACTGGCAAGCCGCGTTTTTGCAGGTTGGTGCCGGTCGCACCATCCAGGACTAAGGTTTGTTTTTGATTGAGTGAGGAGAGGAATTCGCTTGAGTTCATGATGAGGTCCTTTCGAAGGGAGATGAGTTAATTGTAACTGATTTAGCTGTTAGCTCATAGGAGATAGGGAGTAGGGGACACACTGGGCAGGAAAACTAACCTTATTGCTAAGGGATGGATGTTTGTCTATTGACCATTGGAAAAAAATTTCATATAATTGTAATATCAGGATATTGCAATTAAAGGAGGTGTATATGACAATTCATGTGAGTATTGGACAGGTCAAACGAGATATATCTGAATTGATAAATCGCGTAGCTTATAGTGGAGAAAGAATAGTGCTTACATCCCGTGGGAAACCGAAAGCTGTGTTGGTTAGTCTGGATGACTATTCTCGATTAAAGGAAGCGGAAGAGAAGGGTCGTTTTGCATATCGTGAGAAATGGTTAGCTGATTCACGAGCTTTAGCAAATCAAATTCGTGAAAGTCATGGCAACAAAATGATTGATGTTGATGCCTTTATAGCGATGGATCAGGATGAACGAGACCAACGTTATGAATAATTTTTATTCAATCATTGATGCAAGTGTGTTTTTAAAAGCACATGTCATAAATCCTGATCAAGGACAATGTCTCTTATTGTTGAATAAACTAAAAAAATCAAAATTACTGATTCCGTCGTTGTGGTTTACTGAAGTTACCAGTATTTTGGCAAAATTTGTCAATTTTAGGCAGATAAGCTCACAAGAAAGCAAAGACACTTTGCAGCTTGCGCTTAGTTTAGATGTTGAAGTTGTTGAACCTGACAGAATGCAATGTCAGCTTGCTTTGGAATGGGCATTTCGATTAAATAAAGCAACTGCTTATGATTGTTTTTATTTAGCAATAGCAGATTCTTTGGATATTCCGTTTTGGACCGCTGACAAACGGTTATACAATGCTTTGAAGAATATGAATTTGAATTGGATAAACTGGATTTATGATTAACACAATGAAAATACATCTGGTGAGCGGGTTTTTGGGCAGTGGCAAGACAACAGCCATCATTTCTGCCTCGAAAGCATTAATGGCGCAGGGGCAGAAGGTTGGTGTGATCACCAACGACCAGGGTAAGTACCTGGTGGACACGCACTTTATGCGCCTGAATGACATCCCGGCGGTGGAGGTCAATGGCGGTTGCTTCTGCTGTAATTATGGTGATTTTAATCAGAGTCTGGAGCAGATTACCCAGGAAATCAAGCCGGATGTGGTTTTTGCTGAATCAGTGGGATCGTGCGCAGATATTGTCGCGACGGTGGTTAAACCCTTGATGGAATTTAAGACAGCTCATGAGGAAGACACCACGCTAACCACTTTCACCGATGCACGTTTACTGAAGATTTATCTGGAAGGTGGCGATTTGCCTTTTCAGGATAATGTGATCTATATCTTCGAACAGCAGATTCAAGAGGCGGGGATTTTGGTGGTCAATAAGGTAGATTTGTTGGCGGATGATGTCCTGGGCGATTTATTGGATCGTACAGCTCAGCGCTTTCCGGAGAAGCAGGTCCTCCCACTGGTCTCATTAACATCTGAGAGCATCATACCCTGGCTGGAGAGCCTGCAGAATACTTTACAGTATGCAAGTGCGCCACTGAAGATCAGTTATAAAATATATGGATCTGGAGAGCAGGAGCTCGCCTGGTACGATGCCAGGCTCAGGGTGGAAACAGGGAGCAAACCAGCGGTAGCATGGGTGCAGGATTTTTTGGGAATGGTGGTTCAGCAGATAAGTGAGCAGAGTATTCCGGTGGGGCATCTGAAGTTTCTGTTGAGTGATGGAGTGCACCATCAGAAAATTAGCCTGGTCAGTGGAGATGATAACCCTGACTTGATGATCGATCAACCTGAGATGTGGGGTCCGACAATTGAATTGACGGTCAATGCCAGAGTGGAATGTTCACAGGAGCAAATTCGGCAGATATTCCAGAATTGTTTGGCAGAGAGTTTTGATGCAAACAAGGTGAAAGTGACAGTTTTGACTGAGGAAGCCTTTCACCCGGGTTTTCCGAACCCGACATATAGGTTCGCGAAGATTTGAGGTAAAAAGGACGAGTTGTCCAAACTCTCCATGGATTCAAATCCATGGATACTATGTCAGTCGGAACCAATTTCAAATGGTTTGAAATTAATTATCCTATGAATACCTATCCTGTGGATTGATTCATAGGATACCACTAACACCCATCCTGGCATGAAATCGTTCCACCCGGGTTTTCCAAAGCCGACGGACAGGTTTCCGAAAATTTAAGGGGGGGATGTGTAGATTTACGAACTCTCCATGGATTCAAATCCATGGATACTAAAATTCAATCGGGCGGATATATCCACGCTGATCGGTAGCGGGGCTAACCATTAGCAAAGCTAACACACACACAATGATGATGCTAAAGTATTTTCTCATCGAACCCCTCTAAATGCTTACGATTTTGTTTCGATATTCAGGGTAGAAAATTTTTGAAGAAATGGAGATACAGACTCATAAGATTATATAGCCGTTTATATTTTAGTGTTCATTAATTCGCAAAGCAAAATCTGGAATCGCTTCCACAATCCGCTCATCGGCCGTCATCTGAACCTGATATTGTGGTGGAACAAACAGAAAATCCTGATCCCACTCGCCAAAGATTTGTTTCTTTATCAATTTGAAATTGCTGGGGATGGATTCCAGTTGCCAACCATTTTTGTTTGCTTCTGCATTGGCTCTCTGGCGGATTTCCTCGTCTACGCCAAATTCAGTCTCGAACAGCACCGCGCGGGTGTAGTGCTGTTGCCAGCCACTCAGGGTTTCCATGAGATATTTGGCGTTATCCTCCCCGTATTTACGCACATATTCATCGTAAGTATTGTTCAAGTCAGCAGGTAAAGCGCTACCCAAAGCCATGTTTTCGCCAAATCGGTCGGAGCGTTCCAGATAATCCTGTGAATACCAGTAGGTACCGGGTTGGTTGTTCTGTTGCTCCGCATAGGCATCGCGACTTCCCAAATAGAGGGTAATGCAATCATGCGCGCGGGGGATCACCAGGGGTAGGTCACGGCTAACCAGTCCATCAATGGCGCGGCCACACAGTCCATAGGTGAGCAGGATGGCATCATAATCCTCAGAAGGTGTTTGATCGATGAGCCTCTGCAAATGCTCACGCAGGCTGGTGGGACGGTCATGCAAGCCGATTTTTTGCAGAGTCAGATTAATGCGATGCGGGGATTGGGCAGCGTAAAAGTAAACAGCGCGTGCCAGTGCTTCGCAGGCGATGACATTATAGGAGTTGGTTGAGGTTGCCATTCTTTTCCATGTAAAGAGCGCTGACATAGGTATCATTAAATGTGGGTTCGGCTGTTAATTCCACATAATGAATTTCCCGCCCTATTCGATCTGCCAGCTTTCGTTGGGCATGGTTAACCAGCAACATACGGGCACCTGCGCCAGCAGCGTTACCAATCTGGGTGTAACGCTCGAGGGAAACATCCGGGAACATGCCGATTTCTATGGCGCTGGCCAAATCGAGATAGTTGCCAAAAGCACCGGCAATCAAAAAATGGTCAATCTTGTCCGGTTGAATCCCTGCCTTCTGGCACAGGATCTCGATCCCGCTGCGAATGGCACCTTTGGCCAGCTGGACTTCATTGACGTCTTTGCGGGAGATTTTTATTTCCTGACTATTTTCATTGCGATTCAAAATCAATAATTTTTGTTTTGGATCCACCAGTGGATGCTCACGATTAAATACCCCACGCTGATCGATGATGTTGTTGCGGCGCATTTCTGCCATCACGGAAAGGATACCGGATCCACAAATACCACTGGCGGGTTTCTGTCCGATGGTGGATATCTGGATCTGATTATTCTCGATCTTGACCTGATCAATCGCGCCAGGCGCAGCTCGCATGCCGTCCTGAATATGAGCTCCTTCAAAAGCTGGCCCTGAGGCGCAGGAACAGGCGTGGATTTTTTCCTGATGAATCAGACTAATCTCTGTATTCGTTCCGATGTCGATCAGGCATAATGTCTTTTCACTTTCCTGAATGCGGGTTGCCAGAACAGCAGCTGTATGATCGGCACCCACATAGCCAGCAATGTTGGGTGGTAGATAGATTTGTGCTCCCGGAGCGATGTGAATGCCGTGGTGGATGGCAGGGAAACTCAAACTGGATTGGATGGCAGGTACATAGGGTGCTTCTCCGAGGGATTTGACAGGTAACCCGCAGAACAGGTGGTGAATGGCGGTATTTCCGACCACGACCATATCCACAATTTGCGCTGGTTCGAGGTTGAATTTGTGGATTGTCTCTTGCAAATATTGATTAATTCGATCAACCAGCATATCCTGTAGTTTTCTGGCTCTATCCGTGGTATGCATGGCATGGCTGAGGCGATTGATAATATCCTCACCCACAGCAATTTGCGGATTCATAAAACCCGTTTGATCAATCATCTCACCACTTTCCAGATTAATCAGGAAGGCAGCGATTTTGGTGGAACCGATGTCAAAGGCGATGCCATAATAGGTCGCATCCAGTGGTAACAGGGAGATGAGTTCATGATGCATGCCGACATCGCGAACAACTAATTTCACTGTCCAATTAAGCGATCGAATCTGCTCCGGGATTTCTTTGAGCATGGGTAACGAAGCCTGTAAAGGGATATTCCTCAAATTGAGATAAGTATCCTGCAGGCGTTCCCAATCACCACGCAAATCCAGTAAAGAGGGGGGTGGGATTTCGATGGTTTTCGTCAAGAAAGGGGTACTTAATTCGGTAGGATGATAGTGTCCATCGACCTGAAGTTGTTGCCCCTGGGTGAGCGAGCCTGCTGGAATAAAAACGCGCACATCGCTAAGCGGCGTAGTCTGGCAGGCAAGCCGTAGATTAGCATTGTGTTTCAGTTTGCTCAGTCTGGTCTGTTCATTGGTCGTGGGAGAAGTTACCTTTCCTTCCATCACTTCGATCTTACAGGATGTACAGACCCCCAGGCCGTTACAGGAGGTGATCAGGTCTATTCCGGCGCGTAAGGCACAGTCGGACAGGGTTTCACCAGGGTGGGACAGAACACGTTTTCCAACAGGTTCAAAATCAATGGTGAATTGGGGGGAAATGTGATTTTTGTTCATATTTAAGACAACGTTGTCATCATTTTAACATAGTTTGATGAATTTCGATTATAATAATACAGTCTTTTTGTTTTCCGTGATAGGGAAAATTCCTCATTAATAATTATTCGATTGATTATGTTTTATCCCAAAATATTCTGGAGGTTTTGAATGGATGCTGGCTTAGAAAAAATTTTTGAAGGTATTCTGGATGGAAATGCGAATTTAGTTGTGGCAGAAGTGCAAAAAGCACTGGATGCTGGTATGGGTCCGGCGGATATCCTCAACCAGGGTATGATTGCAGCCATGGGTGAGGTTGGGCGACTGTTTGAAGAAGGGGAGTATTTCGTCCCTGAAATGCTGATTGCTGCGCGTGCCATGCAAAAAGGTCTGGAGCTATTAAAACCCTATCTAACAGAAGCAGATGTTCAATCCCCTGGGAAAGTGGCGATAGGCACCGTCAAAGGAGATTTGCACGATATCGGTAAGAATCTGGTAGCGATGATGCTTGAAGGAGCTGCCTTCGAAGTAATTGATTTAGGAACGGATGTTTCTCCCGAGCGTTTCATACAGGCGGTTAATGAGAATGGGGCACAGATTATTGCCATGTCTGCACTGTTGACCACCACCATGCCCAATATGAAAAACACCATCGAAGCGCTCAAAGAAGCTGGCTTACGTGATAAGGTGAAGGTGATGATCGGTGGCGCACCGGTTACACAAAATTATGCAGATCAGATTGGCGCAGATGGTTTTGCAGAAGACGCCAGCCGGGCAGTCGCCAAAGCCAGAAGTTTGTTGGCAGCGTAAAATCTATAAATTAAAAAAAACGGTCATTGGGCTGGGATTGCGATTAGCCCACCAGGCATAGGGAACAAATTTCAGATCTTTACCTGAGACGGTTTTTCTGATAACTGTTATCACGCCACCGAACAGATCGGAATCGAAGATCGGATGCAAACTCTCCTGATCCACTGAGACGGTTTCCAAATTAATATTCGGATTGCCTACACCTTCCAGACAGTAAACAATTGGTCCTCTTGATAAAGCTGCTTTTCCCAGGTAGCTTTTTACTTTGGGATGCACCAGGTGGATCTGGATGGGCATCCCCAACTCAGGATGGAATGCGCAAGTGGAGTTTAAAAGGCTGAGATTGTTCGGTTCGGATGGTAACAGCCATGCGCCGGGTTACCATGCGGTCCCAACTTTTTTGCAAAGTTGGTAACCAGGAATTATTCAAGCGTAGATGGGAATATTTAGCAGCAGCCGTCTGCAAATAAGCAAACCGGACAGCGTGCCCCACAGGTTGGGTTTGTGAGATGACAGGTTTGTGTTGCTGGAAATACTTTCAATCTCTTGATGACCTGGTGTATGGAGGGATCCTTTGCCTGAAAACGTATTCACCAGTAAATCGGCAGCTTTGATAGCGACCGTCAAGAATTTACTTTCACCGGTTACCTGAAAATGCGAAACAGCTGCTTCGATCAAATATCCATGACAATAGAGTTCATGTTCAATTTGCAAGTTTTGCCAGCGCGATTCAGGGAAAATGAGCTGGTTATACGTGTAAAGATAACCGTCTTGCGCTTGAGCAGACTGTAAGAGAAGGATAAAGTCATTAATCAGCTTGCATAAAGCATCATCGGGGTATTTCGCGTAGCCACAGATAGCAGCTTCCAACCATTTATAAGCATCAGAATCAGCAAAAAACCAGCCGTGTCGGAATCCGGGTAAGGATCGTTGATTTTAACTTGAGTAAAAGGAATTTCTTGCATCAGGCAACTCCAATTGACACAATGCGCATAGGCACTTTTGTTTCATATATAATGCAATTATAGAATTAAACCCGAATTACAAGGTTAGGGGAGCAGGATCTCAGGCGAAAAGAAAAACCGCCAATTCCTGGGCAGTCAGGCCTCCCAGATAATCTTTCAATTCCAGGTTTTCCAGCACTGATTCTAAGTGATTTTTATCGTAACGAACTCCTATCAGTTTTGATTCGACATCAGCTACATCCCGTAATCCCAGAAAATCACCAAATAGCTTGACGTTTTGAATTTCACCGTTATGCACTTCGATACGGGCATCAACCTGACCGAAGGAAAAGCGTTGAGTTTTCTGGATGTTAAACTTCGGGGAGCGACCGAAATTCCATTCCCATTGCTGATATCGTTCATTTGAAATCTTGTTGATCTCTTCCCAGTCCTGTTGGGTGAGCTTATATTCACCGTTATTGGCTTCAGCCAGGATACCGTGCTTGACTCGTTCTCTGAATTCCAACACATCCATGGGTTCGGAAATGTATTCGCTGATATTCGCCACCCGGCTGCGAACTGATTTAATCCCTTTAGATTCGATTTTTTCCACATTAACATTTAAAGCTTCGGAGACTTTGCTCAAATCGGAATTGTAGAGCAGGGTGCCATGGCTGACCAATTTTGTTCCAATGGCGTACTGGGCATTCCCCGAGATCTTGCGTCCTTCCACGACAATGTCATTGCGACCATTGATTTCAGCTGGCACGCCCATGCTATTGAGGACATTCACAACAGGTTGGGTAAACTTCTTAAAATTATGCAAAAACTCTCTGCCATTGGTATTGATAAAGCTGAAGTTCAGGTTGCCATGGTCATGATAGACGGCACCACCACCAGAAAGCCGCCTTACCACGATGATCTGGTTTTCTTCCATGTACGGGAAATTGATTTCTTCCAGGGTATTTTGATTTCGCCCAATAATAATAGATGGCTGGTTGATATAAAATAGTAAGATATCCTCACCAACATTTACGTTACGAACGAGATGTTCCTCGATGGCCAGATTGATACGGGGATCAGAGTTGTTCTCGTTGTCGACAAAAATCAAAAAACACCTCCAGTAGGTCAAGTTTTCAAATTATATCAACAATCCAACCGGAGGTCGAAATATTAATAACGATTTATAAAGCAGAAAAGGGTGTGGTACTTATTCAGGTACCCCGTTGATGACCCACTCCCAGACTGTCTCGGTTTGTTCTTTGGTTAAATATCCCAGGGGAATGTAAGCTACTTTGTAGATGGTTCAGTTATCACTGCTGTAGCAGACGACTCAACATTACTTGCACTCACGCTAACCTCAAGAAAATTCATTTTCTTAATTTTGGATTGGTTAATAAAAGTGGAGCCTTTTGTTTTGCAATGATTGTAGATTGCTCTTGCCAAAAGCACTAAATGTATTTAACATAATAGCGAATGTTTCTTGAGAGAGCACAGGTTGCGAGATCGTTTCCTGAGAAAGGATTATCATGGTTACCATTAAAGAAGCTGAAAATCGATTTTATGTTGGTGAAACACCAGAGAACCCGTCTGCACAAATTGAGTTTCAAATTAGTGAAAACGTTTTGACGATTTTGAGCACCGAAGTGTCAGCCAGCTTGCAGGGGAAGGGGATTGGACAGCAACTCGTAGCTTACGCAGTCGATTTTGCCCGAAAAAATCAGATGAAAATCATTCCTGTCTGCCCATATGCAAAAAAACAATTCGAAAAGCATCCAGATTACAGTGATGTAAAGGTCAATTAGTATCCAAATTTACCTATTTGGTGGTGTTTCCTGACAAAAATTTAAGATGTGAGGATGGAAAACACCTGAATGACGGTTGACGCTGTGCTAGAATAGAAAATAAGATTGCATCCAGGAGGAAATTCTGTATGACAAGTGGTTTGACAGGGAAGGATATCTTACATGTCAAAGATATCAAACTTGAACATATCAGCCTGATTTTAGAAACAGCCAGTCGTTTCGAACAGGTGTTGGCGTTAGGGGGAAGATTAACCAATATGGATGGTAAAGTATTAGCCGTATTGTTTTACGAACCTTCTACGCATACCCGTTTAACTTTTGAAACTGCCATGCTGCGTATGGGGGGGCATGTTGTTTCACCCTTACAGGGAATTTTGACCAGTTCTGCTGTCAAAGGGGAAACCTTGTTCGACACCGGAAAAATGATCGGCGGTTATGCTGATATTGCGGTTATTCGTCATATGCATCCAGGAAGTGCGCAAGAATTTGCTGATGGTGCCAGTATTCCGGTGATTAATGGTGGCGATGGGTCGCGTGAACACCCCACCCAGGCATTGGTTGATATTTTCACCATCCAGAAGGAACGCAGCAGACTCAACAATCTGGCTGTTACCCTGGCAGGTGATTTGAAAAATGGCCGTACCGTCCATTCATTGTCCTGGTTACTGGGAAAATTTGGACCTCGCTTTTATTTTGTCTCACCAGAAGAACTCAGAATGCCCGCTGAGATCACGCAGGCATTACGTAACGATGGGATTGAAATCATTGAAACGGATAATCTGTATGAAGCTGCATCCAGGAGTGATGTGTTGTATATGACTCGCCTGCAAAAAGAACGCTTTGAGGATTTAGATTTGTATGAACGGCTAAAAGGCAGTCATATTATCAATTGCGAATTGATTGAAAAATCCAAACCCGGCATTACCATCATGCATCCGCTACCGAGAACTGATGAGATCGATCGGGAAATTGATGATTATGAAGGAGCGGCTTATTTCAGACAGGCTGCCAATGGCGGACCAGTACGGATGGCAATCATTGCCTTATTAACAGGTTGCGAATAAGTATAAATCAGGAGAATATCCATGCCATCTTCATTTGATCTGGTTACGAAAACACAGGTACAGGCCAAAAAAACCTATTGGAATTTGACCCCTCCATTGCTCTATGAACACATCATCAAACAAAACGAAGCCATGGTGGCTGAGTTTGGTCCACTGGTCATCTACACGGGTAAATGCACGGGACGGTCTCCCAAGGATAAATTTTTTGTGGAGGAAAGCTCCAGCCAGAACCATATTTGGTGGAACAAAGACAACAAAGCATTTGCCATCGATAAATTCGAAAAATTAAAAGCTCGCATTTTGGCATATTATCAGCAAAAAGAATTATACATTCAGGATTGTTATGGGGGTGCTGATCCCGCTTATCGTTTCCCGGCACGAATTATTACCGATACTGCCTGGGGAAGCCTGTTTGCCTATAACATGTTCATCCATGCAGAGGCTAAATCACCACAGGAATTTTCACCGGAAGTTACTGTGCTGGTAGCATCTGGTTTTGAAGCCGAACCGGAAATTGATGGAACCCGTTCCGACGTGGTTGTGGCGATTAATTTAGGTCAGAAACTGGCCATCATTGCCGGAACCCGTTACGCCGGCGAAATTAAAAAAACCATTTTTACTGTGTTGAATTATCTATTTCCATTGCAGGGAATTTTCCCGATGCATTGTTCAGCCAATATTGGAAAAGAAGGTGATTCGGCTTTATTCTTTGGATTAAGTGGCACAGGAAAAACCACCCTTTCAGCGGATCCAAAGAGACGCTTGATTGGTGATGATGAACATGGCTGGAGTGATCATGGAATTTTTAACTTTGAAGGCGGTTGTTATGCCAAGGTGATTCGTCTCTCAGAAAAGGACGAACCTGAAATTTATTCGATGACCCGTCGGTTTGGCACCATCCTGGAAAATGTTGTCATTGACCCGGCTACCCGAAAGATTGATCTGAATGACGACACGATCACCGAGAATACCCGCGCTTCGTATATGTTGCGCGAATTGGAACATTATGAACCATCCGGCTTGGGGGATCATCCCAAAAATATCATCTTTCTGACGGCGGATGCCTTTGGGGTTCTGCCACCCATTGCCAAATTAACCCCCGACCAGGCTATGTATCATTTCTTGTCCGGGTACACAGCCAAGGTGGCAGGTACCGAAAAGGGCATCAAAGAACCCCAGGCAACCTTCAGTAATTGTTTTGGGGGACCCTTTATGGTACATCATCCCTCGGTGTATGCGAAATTATTGGGCGAAAAGATCGAAAAGCATCAGGTGGATTGCTGGATGGTGAATACCGGATGGACCGGGGGACCTTATGGTGCCGGTGAGCGCATGAAAATTGCCTATACACGAAAAATGGTGGATGAATTACTGTCTGGATCATTAAACAATGTAGCTTATGAAGTCGATCCTGTTTTCGGGCTGCGCATACCACAAACCTGCCCGGGAGTACCGGAAGAAGTTTTAAATCCTCGCAATACCTGGAAAGATTCAGCAGCATACGATCAACAGGCGCAGAAACTCGCTGCCATGTTTCAGAAAAATTTTAAGCAATTTGCCGATGGAGTGCCACCCGAAGTGCTGGCCGCAGGTCCGAAATTGCCCTGATTAAATCACGAATAATTCCAGTTTGACACTGATTTTCAGTAAATTATTATAAAGAAGGTAAACAAAACAATGATAGGATTTCTTGCCTTCATTAGATAATTTGCTATACTCATAAAATGTTTTTCTCATTCACTCCATATGCCCTACTATTATTCCTGGTTGCTATCATTTCCCTGTTCCTATTAACCATTGCCTTAAGGAAACGGGAGGAAGCAGGCGGATTTGCTCTTGTGGGGGTTTTGTTATCCTTGATTGTCTGGTCACTATTTGCAGGACTGGGTGCCGGGTTTTCATCCATCTCCTATAAAATAATCGCTACAAAATTATCTTATTTTGGGATTGTGAGCTTGCCGGTAAACTTATTGCTTTTCGCAACTTACTACACCAGCAATCATAAATTTTTGAACCCTTTTAGAATTTTTTTTCTTTGGTTTATCCCATTTATTGGTTTATTTCTGATTCTGACCAATGAACAACATAATTTGATCTGGACCGGTTTCACGTACAGATCCACGCTCTTTGGGAGTACGCTGGTTTATGAACGTGGGCTGGGATTCTGGGGATTGATCATTTATTTTTACAGTTGTTTAGTATTTACCCTGTTCTTAATCATCTGGACTGCTTTCAAATTTCGGTATATTTATCGCAAGAATATGACGGTTTTGATGGTAATGGTACCCCTGTCCTTGCTGATCAACATACTGTACGTGTTTGAATTGTTTCCGGGTTGGCGGGGATTTGATCCCACACCTTTTTCTCTGGCTATGTTGAGTTCTTTGTTGGTGTGGAGTTTTAATAAGCATAAATTCTTTGATCTCTCGCCCATCGGTCGTGAAGTTGTGCTCGACCAGATGCGGGCACTTTTATTAATCCTGGATACAAAATATCGTATTGTGGATTTCAATCATCCCATGCAGTCGATTATTGCCCGGGTAACAGGTAGCACAGGCTTAAATAATCGAAAACTCTTCATAGGGCAAAAGTTACAATCCATTTTTTCCAACTGGCTTGAATTTACAGACCATGTGCTCAAAAACCAACCTGCGCAAAATGAAGTGGAATTGTGTCTGGATGATCAGCGTTATGTCTATGAAGTGCAGAAAATACCACTGGAAAACCGTGATCATAAATCTCAGGGCTGGTTGGTATTTTTATTCGATATCACCGATCGAGTGCAAATCATGGAAGCGGAAGTCCGCAACCGTAAGATAGCAGAATCACTGCATGAAATCGCTATGGTGGTGAACTCCACGCTGGATCCGCAGAACACGCTTAACGTGGCGCTTGAACAGATAGGAAAAATCATTAAATACAACATCGCCAATATCTCAGTCTTATCCGGAGATGAAAGGGTGATCGAATTTCAGCGAGGGTACCAAAATCCCGAATTAATCATCGGGTTGAGAATCCCGCTTGATAATAGCCCACATCAGCAAGCTTTGATCCATCGACATCCGGTGATGTTTTCCGATCTCGAACAAGAATTTCCAGCCTACTACCGTAGTCTGCCAGACAAAGTAAGTTCGATGCTTTGTATTCCCATGTATGCCAAAGAGGATGTTCTGGGTTTTTTAACCCTGTCGAGCAACAAAAAGCATTACTTCTCAAACGAGGATTTATCCATTGCGGATGCATATGCATCTCAGGTTGCTGTAGCTCTGCAGAATTCCCGATTATACAGCCAGGTTAATCGGCAGTTGAAAGAACAATCCATCATGAACGAAATCATCCGCATTGGGGCGAGTCACATGGGAAAATTGGAATTTTCAAGAGCAATTACCGGCCAAATCCATCGTTTTATCAAAACGCCAGGTGTACTGGTTGTTGAAAATGTTCCTGAAGAAAAACGATATTATTTTATCGATCTCTACGACGTTCAGGAACATCGTATTGAAGAGCAATATCCTCATGACAATGGGTTGACCGGTTATATCGTCCAATACGGAAAACCGATCTTTTTGCACTCTGCGCATGAAGTGGAAGATTTTCTTGTGAGAAACCAGCGAAACAACATTGGTCCTTTCCCTAAAACGTTCATGGGAGCGCCAATGATTATCAAAGATCGGGTAATTGGTGCAATTGTTGCCCAGGATCTGCAAAACGAACATGCTTTTGATGAAGAGGACTTCAAATTGATCCTGATGATTACCTCTCAGGCGGCGATCGGCTTCGAAAATGTGCGTTTGATCCATCAACTGGAATTTCTGGCTCGCACAGACGCGCTGACGGGAATTTACAATCGAGGTTATTTTCATAACATCTCCAAAGATATCCTTAATTCAAGTGAGGAAGACAAAAAACAGGTGTCCATGATTATGATGGATGTTGATTTCTTTAAAGGCTTGAATGATACCCACGGTCATCAAGTAGGGGACCTGGTATTGCAACAAACAGTTGAAGTGGTTAAATCCATATTAAGGGGAAAAGATGTGACTGGCCGGGTGGGTGGCGAGGAATTTTCAATTGTCTTACCAGATACTACCCTGCAAGAAGCTCAGAAAATTGCAGAGCGCATTCGCCAGGCAATTGAAAACCTCAAAATACAGAACAATGATTTAATCGTTAAAACCACTGTAAGTCTGGGGGTGGCTTCGTCGGAGCAGATCGAAATGGGATCATTGGATGAGTTGATCCAGATTTCCGATCAGGCATTGTATCAAGCCAAAGCCGACGGACGAAATTGTGTGAGAGTTTATAATAACTAAAAACGAAGTCAGGAGAATGTCATGAGATTGGAAGAAAGCTTATCTTCAGAAAACCGAAAATTATTCGAAAGTTGACAGTAAAATTTGACCCGGAAAAAGGTGCGTGGCACTTAGGCATTAATTGAATTCACCAATCCTGGAAAGTGCGAAAAATTATTCTGCAACCAAAAGTGCCTTGTACCTAGATATCTATCCTGGAATAAACAATAATCATTTCTGTTCTCCGCGCTGACTTCTCATTTTAGTTGCATTTCCATCTCATTTCAGTAAAATATTTACATACACGAAATTTTGAGTTTAATTTTCAAAAAATTTATGTCTTAGGTCTGGGGAGACAGGTGGATTTGTTGATTAAGTTATCCAGGATCTGAATGTAGGGAGATGAAAATGGAAATGGAATCGAAGTTTGTCAATGTTGGCAAGATAAAAATACATTATTGGGAAGCTGGAGTGGGGGACCAGGTGGTCGTT
>PHBY01000036.1:0-2273 GCA_002840735.1 Chloroflexi bacterium HGW-Chloroflexi-2 | reverse complement strand
AGAAAAAGATACCCTGGTGCCTCTGGAAGCCTCTCGCGAAGCGCATGAGTTGATACAGGGTTCAGAATTTAAAATTATGGCAGGTTGTGGTCACTGGCCACAGCGGGACAATCCGGAGGAGTTTAACAAGGTGGTGAGAGAGTTTTTGTTCGGCGGTTCCTGAGAGGAAAAGAGTTAAGGGTAGGGGTAGCCTGTCTCAGGTGGTAATGGTGTTTTATTTTCTTTCGGTGCTGGATAACCTGGCAAGGGTAAAGGTGACGTAACAGTAGGTGTTGGAGCGAGTGCTGGTTTAGGGAACCATTCATCATAAACACCTGGTTGCATTGTCCATTGACTGATGCCACTCTCCAAATCTCTGACAAGATCCAACATGATGTTTCCACTTGCATCGATAACGCGTATATGACAAATCGCCAGACCCAAACCAAAACTCTGTTCTGTTTCGAATAATCGAAATAATGAGTGCAAAAAATCAGGTAAATCCTGGTTGATCGATGCCATATCCTCACCGGACAATTCTAAAATTAAGGTTTGTCCGCCACCATTGATCTCCTGATTTACAAAAATATCCAATAAATCTACTTTCAGGTCTCCATAATCGAGTTCCTGGTTGACAGTTCGAATAGAGTCTTCATGGTCCAGTTTTACTTCCTTACCAGTGGTCGTTTGATCAATATCGGTGGCATAGATATAAGCAGTATCTTTCAGGATTGTCTTTCCTGATGTGTCGATTAAATGGGTTGTATAACTATCCAGGTGCAATCCAATTCTACTTGCCAGATTTGCCTGCCGCCGTGCCATAACCAGGTTCCAAAGATCATCAACAGTAGCATTTCCATCCTCAGAAGCACTTTGCAAGGTAATTTCTATCTGAAATGGTTGTTCGCTGATTATTTTTATTTCTACGACAGGGATTTCCAATTGATCTAACCGATAAGTGAGATCTTGTATAGTTTTTTCTTGAGCATTAACTCTAAGTATAAATTGTAGTGTAATAAGAATTGTTATAGATAGGATTATAAAAATTGAAATTGAACATTTTTTCTGTTTCATATCATCTTCCTATTAAATTTAGTTTAATTTTTGGATCAAAGGAAAATATATTTCAGTTGTATCCATCCTATAAGTACGAAAATAAGACAGATTATAAATTTTGATATCGTAAGGAAAATCCTTTTGCCAAATTTGTGGATATTCTAATATTTTCCATGAATTTGTAGCTGGATCCAAGTATTCAACAACATCGTAAATTGTATCTAATGAGTTATAACTGCTCCCATGAATTTCTGATTTTGCCATTCCAATTATTGGAATTGTATGCAGTGATTGTGCACAATACCGTAAATAACCCTCCGTGTATGCACACCAATCGTTATTACTTGTGCGGTTTATTTGATAATGAATAGTTGTACCTCTGATATGAGAAGCAAAACTATCATCCATAAAATAGATTGGGGTTGACGAATTACAATTATAGCAATATTCTACATATTGTTTTGGATTCCAAATAAAGTCAGAGTAATAACGCCAACCCGTTTGAATCCAATCCTTCCCGTTTGAATCTTCATAATATGATGAAACCCAATTACTTTCTCCTTCTGAGTATATGTTTATTATAGAAGGGGCACTTATGTACGCTCTTATCCCATAAACATCCGCCTTTTGAGTTCCAGAATACCAATTTGCAGTTACTTCAGAAATTGATGAAAATAATGGAACAATTATTACTAATATAAATATTTTTTTCATTTAAACCTCATTATTATTTCCACCTATGTAATGATAATTTGTAGAGGATTAATTAAAATTATATAAGAAAAATAAATTTTTTCAATAGCAGATAAAGGCAAAAAATAAATTTTTTCAATAGCTGTTCTAAAAAATTAAGATTTATTCATTGTAAATGCAAAATTATTCTGAAACCAAAAGTGCCTTGCACCTCTAGATATCTCAATCCTGGAATAAACAATAATCATTTCTGAAACCAAAAGTGCCTTGCACCTATGTAGAAGTATGTCTTCAATCTCGGCTGAATGCTCTTTTTGGTTGCAATTTCATCTCATTTCAATAAAATATTAACATACACGAAATTTTGAGGCGAAAATTTTAAGCATTTTAACCTGAAGGGCAGGGGAGACAGGTGGATTTGTTGATTAAGTTATCCAGGATCTGATTGTAGGGAGATGAAAATGGAAATGGAATCGAAGTTTGTCAATGTTGGCAAGATAAAAATACATTATTGGGAAGCTGGAGTGGGGGACCAGGTGGTCGTT
>PHBY01000001.1 GCA_002840735.1 Chloroflexi bacterium HGW-Chloroflexi-2 | reverse complement strand
CAACATGATGGTCGAACTGATCGTCCCGGTGGCGTTGGAACAGGGTTCAAAATTTGCAATTCGCGAAGGCGGCCTGACCGTAGGCGCTGGCGTGATCACAAAGATTCTTAAGTAGGTGTTAAATGGCTAAACAACGTATACGTATTCGTCTTAAAGCATATGATCATCGAGTTCTTGATCAATCAGCAAAACGCATTGTCGATACCGCTGAACGATCTGGTGCAAAAGTAGTGGGACCTGTTCCACTGCCTACCAAAAAAGAGCGATTCACCGTGCGCCGTTCAACTTTCATTGATAAAGATTCACATGAACATTTCGAAATTCGGACTCACAATCGTCTGATCGATGTTTTAGAACCGGATTCAAAAACAATTGATATGTTAATGCGATTAAATTTACCCGCTGGCGTTGATATTGAAATAAAGATTTAGTACGTTTCTTTCGGCACTTTAAATAAGCAATAAAACCGAGGAGGATGGCGACGCTATCCTTCTCAAAATGTAATAATTATGATATATTTGAAAGGTTGCGGGTTTCTCGAAACCTGCTTCATTTAGGCTGAGTAAGAGTTGTATCGTGAGCGGACTGGAAAAGATGCGGAGTCTTGCAGCGAACAACTGACTGCCCAGCATACGGGGATGATGCAGCTTAGCCCAAGCTGACAGTCCTGGCAATTTATAAAACAAGGAGAAAACTGATATGTTGAAAGGGCTAATTGGCAAGAAAATCGGTATGACCCAGATTTTCGATGAAAACGGTGCCGCCGTGCCGGTAACTGTTATCGAAGCTGGGCCTTGCTATGTAACCCAAGTACGTACAGAAGAACGTGATGGCTATACTGCTGTGCAACTGGGATATGGTGAGGCAAAACCAAAACGCTTGACCAACGGACAAAAAGGGCATTTGAAGCGCAATAACCTGAATTTACCTCCTCTCAAGTTTTTGCGCGAATTTCGCGTTAAAACCCCTGCGGTAAATGAAGGCGATAAATTGTCTGTTGATGTCTTTGCTGTTGGCGAGTTTGTTGATGTAGTCGGTACCTCTAAGGGAAAAGGTTTTGCAGGTGCTGTGAAACGTTACCATTTCCGTGGTGGTCCCAAGACTCATGGTCAATCGGATCGACACCGTGCCCCAGGTTCTCGAGGTGCGGGAACGACTCCAGGTCGTGTCTATAAAGGCTCGCGAGGCCCAGGTCATATGGGTGATGAGCGGGTTACGTCACAAAACTTGAAGGTTGTTCTGTTAGATGCAGAACGCAACCTGATAGGTGTGCGCGGATCAGTGCCTGGACCACGAGGTGGGGTGGTGCTGGTTAAAGAGGCACGAAAGAACTAAGGAGCTGAGAGACTATGAAAGTAGATGTCTTAAACATTGAGGGTAAAAAAGTAAAAACTGTGGAGTTAGCTCCTGCAATTTTTGAAGCCCCAATCAACGTAGATTTAATGCACCAGGCATTCCTGCGCCAGATGGCGAATGCAAGGCTTGGTACAAGTGACACCAAAACTCGAAATGAAGTTGCTGGTGGTGGTCGTAAACCGTGGCGTCAAAAAGGCACAGGCCGTGCCCGTCAAGGTTCAATTCGTGCTGCGCAGTGGAAAGGCGGTGGCCGCATCCATACTCCCCATCCACGTTCGTACGCTCAGGCAATGCCGCGAAAAATGCGACGTGCCGCTCTGCGTTCCGCACTGTCCGTAAAAGCATCAGAGAATGCAATCGTGATTATTGATGATTTGAAATTACCGGAAGCCAAAACCCGTGTAATGGCTGGTGTTCTGAACAACCTGGTTGGTCAGGAAACCGCATTGGTTCTCATTCCGGAAAAAGCAGCATTTGAGGAAGTTATTCGCACAAGCAGTAACCTGCCTGGAACAAAAGTGCTTTTAGCTAATTACCTCAATATTCGCGATTTGTTGAAATATAAAAAAGTGGTATTTCCATTAGCTTCTCTGAGTTTGGTAGAAAGTTTACTAGGGTAGGTAGGAGTAAATTATGACATCAATTTATGAAGTTCTCCGCCGTCCTTTGGTGACTGAGAAAACCAATTACCAGGTAAACAAATTACATCAATACGTCTTTGAAGTTGCTGGTGAATCAACTCGCTCGATGGTGAAAGATGCAGTTGAGCAAATTTTCGATGTAAAAGTTTTGAACGTGAACATTATCAATGTTCCCGCAAAACGCACCCGAAGAGCTCGTAGCAGAAGGTTAGCAGTTCGCAACCCAGGTTACAAAAAGGCAATTGTCACGCTTGCACCAGAAGACAGTATTGCGATTTTTGAAGGGGTTGAATAATGGCTATCAAGATTTATAAACCAGTAACCCCTGGTCAACGAAATATGACCGGGTACAGCTTCGAAGAAATCACCAAATCAAAACCTGAACGTTCACTAATCGTCATTCGTAAAGCTCACTCAGGGCGAAACTCATACGGTCGTATCACCGTTCGACATCGTGGTGGTGGGCATAAACGTTATATCCGTCTGATTGATTTCAAACGCGACAAAACCAATATTCCTGCCAATGTTAGCGCTATCGAATATGATCCCAACCGTACTGCTCGTATCGCTTTGTTGACCTACGTTGATGGCGAGAAACGCTACATCTTAGCACCGGTTGGGTTGAAAGTTGGAGATACAATTGTTTCAGGATCAGAAGCAGAAATTCGCCCTGGTAATAGTTTGCCCATTTCACGTATTCCTTTGGGAACAATGATTCACAATATTGAACTCAAAGAAGGACGTGGTGGTCAGATGGTTAGATCTGCAGGTACTGCAGCTCAGTTATTGGCAAAAGAAGGCGATTTTGCACAGGTACGTTTACCCTCAGGTGAGGTTCGATTGGTTAGACAGTCTTGCTATGCAACCGTCGGTCAGGTAGGTAACCTGGACCACAAGAACATCAAACTGGGTAAAGCTGGCCGCAAACGCCATCTTGGTATCCGCCCATCTGTTCGTGGAACAGCGATGTCACCAAGGGACCATCCACATGGTGGTGGTGAAGGTCGTTCACCTGTTGGTATGCCAGGACCTAAAACTCCGTGGGGTAAACCAACATTGGGATACAAGACCCGCCGGAATAAAACATCGAGCAAATACATTGTTCGTCGTCGTTCAAGCGGTAAACGCGGATAGAAAGATGCTAAAGGTTTGAGAGGATAATTATGTCTCGATCGTTGAAAAAAGGGCCATTTGTTGAGCCAAAATTATTAAAGAAAATTGAGCAAATGAATGCCCGTGGAGAAAAAAAGGTGGTCCGCACCTGGAGTCGCGCGAGTGTGATCTTCCCACAGATGCTGGGACACACAATTGCAGTTCATGATGGTCGCCGGCATGTTCCGATTTACATAACTGAGAACATGGTGGGTCATCGTTTAGGTGAATTTGCACCAACCCGAACTTTCCGCGGCCATGTTGCTGAAAAATCTTCAAAAGGGAGATAAGAAATGGCAACTGACATTCGTGCAAAATTAAGCTATTTACCGATTTCTGCGCAGAAAGTTCGCCTGGTGGTGGACACTGTACGTGGAAAACCTGTAGTGGAAGCAATCAATACATTGAAATTCCTGCAAAAAAGTGCAGCAAAACCTGTAGAAAAATTGTTGACCTCAGCAGTATCCAATGCGGAAGAAAATTTCGGTATTAGCCGGGATGACTTATTTGTTTATATGATCACCGCAGATGAAGCACCAACACGACGTTGGCGTCGATTTGGTGCGCGTGGCAGATTCAAGCCGATTTTACGTCGCACTTCACATGTCAATGTGGTTTTACGTGAACGGTAATAAGATCTGCGTGATCATTTGTTAACAAAGGAAATGTAGGAGAAAATATGGGTCGAAAAGTTCATCCGATAGGGTACCGATTGGGCATCATTCAGCCCTGGGACGCTCGTTGGTTTGCAAAAAACAACAACTATGGCGAGCACTTGAATCAAGATCTTGCAGTTCGTAAGATGTTGAGTGAATACTCGGTGAAAGCTGGCGTATCTCGAATTGAGATTGAACGCTTCCCGAGTAAAATTCGTGTGATCGTCCACACAGCAAAACCAGGGATTTTGATTGGTCGTAAAGGTGAAAATGTCAAAAAAGTCCGCGGTGATTTAGAAACCTTAACCGGGCAAAAAGTTGATTTGGATATCAAAGAAATTAAGAATCCTGATCTGGATGCTTTCCTGGTTGCTGTAAATATTGCCGGACAAATTGAACGTCGTGTTGCTTATCGTCGCGCCATGAAACGTGCGATCAGCCAGGCAATTCGACAGGGCGGTAAAGGCTGCAAAATTCAGGTATCTGGCCGTTTGGCTGGCGCTGAAATGGCACGCACAGTCTGGTTGCGAGAAGGTCGCGTACCATTGCAGACCTTACGCGCCGACATTGATTTCGCCCGTTATGAAGCCTTGACTACTTACGGTCAAATCGGTATCAAAGTATGGATTTACAAAGGAGACGTATTGCCTGAGGCGGAAGAGAAATTCGAACGCACCGAAGGCGTATACGTCAGTGAGTAGTAAGGAGAAATAATTGCTATGTTGATGCCAAAACGTGTTAAGTGGCGTAAGCAAATGCGTGGTCGTATGCGCGGAAAAGCATTACGAGGAGCAGAACTGCAGAATGGTGAATTCGGCTTACAGGCTCTTGAACCTGGTTATGTTTCAGCTCGACAAATAGAAGCTGCCCGTAGAGCGATTGTGCGTTATATGAAGCGACGTGGTAAGGTATGGATCCGAATCTTCCCCGATAAGCCATATACCAAGAAAGCGGCCGAAACCCGTATGGGTAAAGGTAAAGGTAATGTGGAATACTGGGTGGCGGTTGTCCGACCAGGTCGCATAATGTTCGAGTTGGCTGGAGTGCCGGAAGAAGCAGCATTGCACGCTTTGAAACAAGCTAGTTACAAGTTTGCAATTAAGACAAAAGTTGTGGGCCGCACTGAAGAGACAGTAGGAGAGCAAGAAGAATGAAAACAGCTGATATTCGAAACATGTCCGATGAGGAAATTCGAAGCCGTATCGATGATACACGCCAGGAATTAATGAACCTAAGGTTTCAGGTTGTTACTGGTCAGCTAACAGATACGAGTCGATTAAAAAGAGTTCGCCGCCAGGTCGCGCAATTGGAGACAATTCTTCATGAACGAGAGCTGGAACGGGCTAAGGAAGGTGAAGCATGAATAGTCGACGTCGATTAACCGGTGTTGTCACCAGCGATAAAATGATGAAGACCGTAATTGTTGAAGTTACAAGCACATTTCGTCATCCTCTTTACAAAAAAGTGGTTCATAGCAAAAAACGCTATAAAGCCCACGATGAAATAGGATGCAGTGTTGGTGATAAGGTCGAAATTGTTGAAAGCCGACCGCTTTCCAAGGAAAAACGCTGGGTTGTGCAATCGATCATCCGTCGCACCGGAGAACCAGCTAATGCTGGAAAGATTGTTGAAGGAGAATAGGTATGATCCAGCAAGAGTCGAGACTAAAAGTTGCTGATAATACCGGAGCAAAGGAACTTCTGGTAATCCATGTGATGGGTGGTTCAGTGGTTCATTATGGCAGAGTTGGAAGTATTGTTGTAGCGACAGTAAAATCTGCTGCACCGCAAGGTTCTGTAAAGAAGAGTGATATTGTCAAAGCAGTAATCGTGCGTTGTGCAAAAGAATGGCGTCGTGAAGATGGTTCAACCATCCGGTTTGATGATAATGCCGCCGTAATTCTTGATGGCGAATCGCAGAATCCAAAAGGGACCCGTATCTTTGGGCCTGTCGCACGTGAATTACGTGAAAAAGGCTTTATGAAGATCGTCTCACTGGCTCCGGAAGTTCTTTAGGAAAAAGGTAGGAGTATAGCCAATGAGTACAAAAATTCGTAAAGGCGACACAGTAATAATTATTACAAGTCGTGAAGAAGATAAAGGCAAAAAGGGTGAGGTCATTAAAGTTTTGACTGAAGATAACCGTGTTGTGGTGCAGGGTGTAAACCTGCGCAGCAAACACCAAAAACAAGTTCAGTCACAAGGACGAACCGTTAACCCTGGTATGGTGCGCTTCGAATCATCTATTGATATTTCTAATGTGATGTTGATTTGCCCAAAATGTGGAAAACCAACCCGTGTTGGAAAATCAGACCAGGGTGAGAAGAAGTCAAGAATTTGCAAAAAATGCAATGCCTTAATTGATGAATAGGCCAGCTGGGAGTTAGAGTATGAATGTATTAAGAGAAAAGTATAAAAACGAAGTTGTGCCTGTTTTAATGAAGGAATTAGGTTTAAAAAACCCGAACGAATTACCTCGAATCAGTAAAGTTGCTGTCAATATTGGTATGGGTGAAGCACTCGATAATCCCAAATCACTGGATGCAGCAGTAAACGATTTGAAAACGATTACCGGGCAACAACCAGTTGTTACCAAAGCTTCTAAAAGTATTGCTGCTTTCAAGCTTCGTGAAGGCCGAGAAATCGGTGCAAAAGTGACCTTACGCGGAGATCGCATGTGGGCGTTCCTGGATCGCTTACTCAACATTGCGCTTCCCCGTGTGCGTGACTTTCGAGGAATTTCCCCCGATTCATTTGATGGACGTGGAAACTATACACTTGGTTTGCGAGAACAATTAATATTTCCTGAAATTGATTTTGATAAAGTTGACAAAGTTCGTGGATTGGAAATCTCAATTGTAACTACCGCAGAATCCGATGATGTATCTCGACTATTATTAGGCTTGTTAGGCATGCCATTCAGAAAGGACTAATATGGCAAAGAAGTGTATGGAATATCGTGAAAAACGTCGAAAATACTCCGTGCAGGTGCGTAATCGCTGTGCTCGTTGTGGTCGCCCGCGGGGATATATTCGTCGATTTGGTCTGTGTCGTATTTGCTTCCGCGAATTATCGCTCGAAGGTCAAATTCCAGGCGTAAAGAAATCATCGTGGTAGTTCTCAAGTGGAGGTATTAGCATGAGTGTTAACGATCCAATTGCCGATATGCTGACACGTATTCGCAATGGTTTGATGATCCAACAGGCAGCAGTTGCGATGCCAAATTCAAAAGTGAAAGTTGAAATCGCAAGAATCCTGAAGGAAGAGGGCTACATTGAGGACTACGAAGTGGTTGAAGGTGAAAAGCCCTATTTGGCTACATTGAGAGTCAAATTGAAATATGTTGGTGAACGTCGTTTCAGACGACCGGTGATCTCAGGGATTGAGCGAGTTAGCCGCCCTGGACGCCGATACTATACAAAGAAACAAGACATTCCTTGGGTACTCTCAGGGATGGGTATTTCCATTCTTTCCACGCCGAAAGGTGTGATGACAGGGCAACGCGCACGTCAACTGAACGTTGGTGGCGAAATCCTCTGTAAAGTCTGGTAACCCTGAATGTCAAGGAGGTAGGACGTGTCGCGTATAGGACGTTTACCGGTAACCGTTCCGGCTGGTGTGGAAGTCAAAATTAATGGCTTGCACGTTCATGTCAAAGGTCCCAAGGGTGAATTGGAATATCAATTCAATCCGGAAGTCAAGATTGAACGTGAAGGTGATGACATTATTGTTTCCCGATTGGCTGAAGAAGCTCCATATCGATCTTTGCATGGAACGACCCGGGCATTAATTCAAAACATGGTAACAGGTGTAAGCACAGGCTTCACCGTTGTCTTACAGGTTCAAGGTGTTGGTTACCGCGCCGAATTGAATGGTAAGAACCTGATGCTGTATGTTGGATATTCACATCCAAAAGAAGTAGAGCCACCAACAGGTATTAGCTTTGAGGTTGATACTCGCGCAGGCTTGATCAAAGTGATGGGATTTGACAAACAGCAGGTCGGTCAGGTTGCGGCAAATATTCGCAAGATTCGCCCAGTAGAGCCTTACAAAGGTAAAGGTTTATTCTATCAGGGTGAGCGGATTCGCCGTAAAGCTGGTAAATCTGGAAAGAAATAGAATAGGTGAACGTAAATGGCAAAGCTGAGTCGTAAAGAACAACGTTTGCGAAGACATGCACGTGTGCGTAAATATATCAGTGGTAATGCAGAACGCCCTCGTTTGGCAGTTTTTCGCAGCAGTGAAGAAATTTACGCCCAGGTGATTGATGATATTGCAGGTCATACAATGGCCGCTGCTTCAAGTATTGATCATGCATTGCGTGATCAGGTTGATGGTAAAACCAAGACTGAAAAATCTCGCCTGGTTGGTAAGCTGGTGGCAGAACGTGCGAAAGAAAAAGGAATCACTAAAGTCGTTTTCGATCGCGGTGGTTTTCGCTACATCGGCCGAGTCAAGGCCCTCGCAGAGGCAGCCCGCGAGGCTGGCTTGGAGTTTTAGGAAAAGAAAGGGCCTGACATATGGAAAAGAAAGAATTTCTTAGTATGGAACAACAGTATGATGAACGCGTAATTGAAATCGCCCGTGTGGCCAAAGTTGTAAAAGGTGGTCGTCGATTCCAATTCCGTGTCGCGGTTGTTGCTGGTGACAATAATGGTCGTGTTGGTCTCGGTGTAGGTAAAGCGAATGCTGTACCTGACGCCATGCGAAAAGCAACTGAACGTGCTCATAAAAACATGAGAACCGTTGCAGTTTACAGCACAACTATCCCGCACATCGTTAATGGTAAAGTAGCTGGTGCTAAAGTAATGTTGAAACCCGCTTCACGTGGAACTGGTGTTATCGCCGCAGGTGGTGTTCGCGCTGTGTTAGAAGCTGCTGGAATTCGAGACATTTTAACCAAGTCACTTGGAAGTGCTAATGTTCTCAATGTTGTAAAGGCTACATTCGACGCTCTGGATCAATTAAAATCACCAGAAGAGGAAGCAACTCGTCGCGGAAAATCCGTGAAAGAAATGTTGCCTTTCTGGGATCGGAGGAAGAATGCCTAGGAAAAAAGCTGAAGAAAAGAAAAAGATGTTGCGAATTACGTTGGTGAAAAGTGCTATCGGCTATTCCGAGCGCCATAAAGCAACTGTTCGTGCATTAGGCTTAAGAAAAATGAATCAATCGGTGGTTCAGGAAGATAACCCAACCATTCGTGGTATGTTGTCAAAAGTGAATCATCTTGTAAAAATTGAAGAGCAGGTGGAAGAATGAAACTGAATGATCTTATCCCCAATGAAGGATCGCGAAAATCTCGCAAGAGAGTTGGGCGTGGTATCTCTGCGGGTCAGGGTAAGACAGCCGGTAAAGGAACTAAAGGTCAGAACTCTCGTTCTGGTGTAGGTGGTAACCTGTACCGACAGGGTGGTAACCTGCCTTTCTACCGCCGTCTTCCGTTCATGCGTGGTGAAGGTTTCACCCCACCAAATCGTGTTGAATACAATGAAATTAATCTCAGTCAACTGGCAAAATTTGAAGCCAATTCTGAAGTCACACCTCAAAAATTAGCTGAATTGAATATGTTGCACAAAAACAGCAATCCAGTCGTGATATTAGGTCGTGGTGAAATTTCAGTTCCTTTGACTGTGAAGGTTCAACGGATAACAAAAACCGCTCAAGAAAAAATTGAAGCGGTTGGTGGAAAAGTGGAATTGATTGCCTGAGAGCAATCACTAAAGGAGACCAACAAATGAAACGGTCCGCTTGGCGCTATTTATTCAAATCTGAGGATATTCGTAAGAAATTACTGATGACATTGCTGTTACTGGTAATTTACCGGTTGGCAGCCAACGTACCGGTTCCTGGGATTAACCGTGAGGTAATCGCAGGCTTAGTAAGCCAGGGTGGAGCAACAGGCAATCTATTAGGATTGCTTAACCTGCTTTCCGGTGGAACAATTTCCAATTTTTCCATTCTGGCAATGGGTGTTTATCCTTACATTACAGCACAAATTATTCTCCAATTATTAGTTCCGATTATCCCGGCCCTGGAAGCGAAGATGAAAGAAAACCCACGTGAAGGTCAAAAGTGGATGGAACGCTGGACAGTTATTCTGACAGTGCCCATGGCTTTGCTCTCCGCTGTTGGTCAGATTAATATCTTCAATTCAATGGCCCAACAATTGGGTGGTCAATCGGTTCTCACATTTCAGTTTGGTTTTGCAGAAGGAAATTTAATTCCAACTTTAACCATTTTACTGAGTATGATGGCCGGTACTATGTTTGGTATTTGGCTGGGACAATTAATTTCGGAGTATGGTATCCCGAAGCAGGGTCTATCATTAATCATCTTTGCGGGTATTGTTGCTCAAATTCCAAGCAATTTGGTGAGCTTGTTTGCTGATCAAACAAATGGTTGGTGGTTATTCCTGATGACAATTGTTATTCTTGTATTAACCATTTTCGCAATTGTGTTTGTGCAACAAGGCCGCCGGCATGTACCGGTACTTTTCCCTGGAAGACGTATTGGAAGCCGCATGTCAATGCCAGTTCGCAGTACCTTACCATTAATGGTGAATATGGCTGGTATGATCCCGTTGATTTTTGCGCAATCAATTATTACATTCCCGGCAATTTTGGCTTCGTATTTTATGAATAGCAATACCACCTGGTTAGCAAATTTTTCAACCGGGGTTTACAACCTGTTCAATGGACAGAGTATTGCTTACACAATTATGTTTTTCCTGATGGTAGTTCTGTTTACTTTCTTCTATACCGATGTGCTTTTTGCACAACAAAACTATGGTGACAATTTGAAACGCCAGGGTGCTCAAATTCCAGGCGTTTTAAGAGGAGCACCAACTCAGAAATACCTTACAAAAGTACAGCGTCGAATCACATTCCCAGGTGCTTTATTCCTCGGTCTGGTTGCGGTATTACCATATATTGTCAGCCTTCTTTTGCCACAAAGCATTAGTGGCTCAAGTTTATTCCTCATCAACTCTGCGGGTTTGCTGATCGTTGTTGGTGTAGTACGTGATACCTTCAACATTATTGAGACTGAATTGAAGCTACATGGCTATGAAGAAAGTTTGATTAAAGGTTAGTTAAGGAATCAATCGAATGGCAAAGTTTATTGTATTACTCGGACCTCCTGGAGCTGGAAAAGGAACCCAAGCACAGATCATATCCAAGACATTGGATCTAGCCCATATTTCATCTGGTGATATTTTTCGTGAGAATTTGAAAAAGCAAACTGAACTCGGAAAATTAGCACAGACCTATATGGATCGAGGTGCACTTGTCCCTGATGATGTGACAATTGCGATGATTCAAGACCGCTTAAGTCGTTCGGACTGCAATAATGGAGCGTTGTTGGATGGATTTCCCAGGACACCTACGCAAGCGAAAGCACTCGACGAAATGTTGAGTCAGACAAATCAAAAAATTGATTGTGTACCTTACATAAATGTTCCAGCTGAGGTTTTGATAGAGAGATTAAGTGGACGATGGTCATGCCCTACCTGTGGATTTGTCTATCATGAAAAATTTAATCCCCCTATCAAACCCGGAATCTGTGATAAAGACCAAAGCGAACTTTATCAACGTGCAGACGACAAAGTTGAAACTGTGAAGAAAAGAATTGATGTTTATTGGGAACAGACATCTCCATTGATTGAGTACTATCAACGGAATAATCTGCTGTTAGAAATTGATGGTACCCAGGCAATTGAGAATGTCTCCACCCAGTTACTTGATTCAATTCAAAGGAGAAATTCCTGATGATGTCATGGGAACGTCAGATTACGATTAAATCTAAAAGAGAACTGGAAATAATGCGAACAGCGGGAAAAATCAATGCTGAAGCATTACAAGTTGTTGCGGATTTGGCTCAACCTGGTATTACAACGGCAGAATTAAATGCAGCTGCTGATGCCGTACTTAAAAAACATGGCGTTTATTCACCATTTTTTCATTACCCTGGTGCATATCCATACCCAGCCAGCACAACAATCAGTGTGAATGAAGAGTTGGTGCATGGTATCCCAGGAAAAAGAGTATTGAAAGAGGGCGATATTGTTTCAGTCGATTGTGGAACTGTGTATGAAGGATTTGTAGCAGATTCAGCCATCACGGTACCGATCGGTGAAGTTTCCGAACTCACACGCAAGCTCTTGACGGTAACAGAAGAATCGTTGTACGTTGGCATCAAACTAATGGCACCTGGAAATCGGATTGGAGATGTATCTTCAGCAATTCAAAATTTTGTTGAAGATAAAGGTTTCTTTGTAACCAGAGAGTACACAGGACATGGTGTTGGTAGAGATATGCATGAAGGTCCACAGGTTCCAAATTATGGAGTACCTGGAAGAGGAATTCTACTTCGTCCTGGAATGACCATAGCCTTAGAACCCATGGTGCTGGTTGGTACCCCTGCAACCCGTGTTTTGAAGGATCAATGGACAGTAATCTCGGCTGATCGTTCTTTGACAGCTCATTATGAACATACCGTAGCAATTACAGAAGACGGACCTGTCATTTTGACTCTGCTTGAGGACGGAAGCAAGCCTGGACGAAAATTGTAAGTAAAGGTATAATTGCGGCTTTGGCTGTAAATTAGCGAGTTATTGAGGAGTTGTGATGAAAGTATCACCATCGATTAAAAAAAGATGCACAAAGTGCAAAATTGTAAAAAGACATGGCAGATTGATTGTGATCTGCGAAAACCCAAAGCATAAACAGCGACAGGGCTAAGAGGACTTATGGCGAGAATTGAAGGTGTAGATTTACCGCGCAATAAGCGCATTGAAGTTGCCTTAACCTATATTTATGGTGTTGGACCTACCCGTGCAAAAGAAATTTTAGCACTGACTAGGGTAAACCCGGATACACGTGTACGTGATCTCACAGAAGACGATGCAAACTTACTCCGTGAATACATTGCTAAGAATTTTGTTGTCGAAGGTGATTTGAGACGTGCCGTACAGATGAACATTAAACGGTTAGTTGAAATTGGCTGCTATCGTGGTTTACGCCACAGACGCAGTCTGCCAGTGCGTGGTCAACGAACTCGTACCAACGCTCGTACCCGTAAGGGTCCAAAACGTACAGTAGCGGGTCGTGGTCGACGAAGAGGCGCAACGAAGAAATAATCCTGATTGGATAATTGATTGGGAATGGTATAACACCCCTCTTACATACCGCGGCAACCCAATTAACGAACAAACAGGTTATGATGTTGAGAACTAAATTAAGAGGTTAGTGAGGAAAAATGGCTCAAAACGTACGAACAGCTAGACGCTCTGCTTCGGCTCGAAAAGTGAAGCGACAATTATCCACCGCCGAGGTGCATATATTTGCTTCATTCAACAACACAATTGTGACTGTATCAGATTTACAGGGAAACACAGTTTGTTGGGCGAGTTCTGGATCAGCGGGTTTTAAAGGTTCTCGGAAAAGCACACCATTTGCTGCACGTTTGGCTGCTGAACAAGCACTTAAAACCGCACAACAAATGGGTGTACAGGAAGTGGATCTGATTATCAAAGGTCCAGGACCTGGTCGTGAATCTGCAATCCGTGCCATTCAAGGCATGGGGATTAAAGTCCGTTCAATCGCAGATATTACACCGGTACCTCATAATGGTTGCCGGCCACCGAAGAAACGCCGCGTCTAAATCAGATTAAGAGAGGGTAGTTATGGCAAGATATACCGGTCCGGTATGTAAATTATGTCGGCGCGAAGGAGAAAAGCTCTACCTAAAAGGTGCGCGCTGCTTCAGTCCTAAATGTGCTTTAGAAAAACGCAATTATGCCCCTGGCGTTCATGGTCGTGCTCAATCAGCTCGTTCTGAGAGAGGCTCCGACTATTCACGACAGCTGCGTGCAAAACAGCGTGCTCGGCGCACATATGGTGTTTTGGAACGTCAATTCAGACGTTATTATTCAGACGCCTCGAGAAAACGTGGTTTGACAGGTTTGAATTTACTTCAATTGTTAGAATTACGTCTTGATAATGTTGTATATCGCCTTGGTCTGGCTGATAGCCGCGCACAGGCACGTCAACTGGTCAATCATGGCCACTTCACTGTCAATGGTATTAAAGCTGACATTCCTTCCATGATCTTAAAGGTTGGGGATGCTGTGACATTGCGTGAAGGTTCAGCTAAACTTGATTTCTTCAAGGATATGGCTGAAGTAGCTGAAAAAAGAGCGTCATCATTATGGCTCGATCGTGATTTAGGTAAAATGAGTGGCAAAGTCACTCGCTACCCTGAACGCGCCGAGATTGATGGCACCCTTGATGAACAGTTGATTGTTGAGTATTACTCACGCTAATGAGAATTAATAAAATGAGTTCACTGAGTTATCTGGAAGGGGTGAAACGTGTGCGCCTTAAGTAGTATGGTAACGCCGAAAGTAGAACGAGAAGCCGAAGCGAGAAATTACGGTAAATTTATCATCAGTCCCCTCGAAAGGGGATACGGTGTCACCCTTGGCAATACATTACGCCGAGTACTGCTTTCCTCGCTGGATGGAGCAGCGGTCACTTCCGTACGGATTTCGGATGTCCTGCATGAGTTTAGCGACATTCCGGGAGTACGGGAAGACGTAATTCAGGTGATGCTTCAAATTAAGCAATTACACTTAATTCTGCATGATACTGATTCAGCTATTTTACACCTGGAGGTTCGCGGTGAAGGTGTGGTCACTGCAGCAGATATTCAAGTACCGGCTGAAGTGGAAGTCGTGAATCCAGAGTTGTATTTATTTACTGTTGATGATAATCAAACTCGGTTAGAAATTGACTTTACTGTTGAACGTGGTCGTGGATATTCTCCTGCATCCGATCGAAGTGGTCGTTTACCAATTGGTGAATTACCTGTGGATGCAATTTACAGCCCGGTTCGACGTGTAAACTACATTGTGGGGTCTGCCCGAGTTGGTCAAAGCACTAATTTTGATCGTTTGGAACTGGAAATTTGGACAGATGGAACAGTAGAACCTGAAAAAGCTCTTGGTGAAGCTTCTAAAGTTCTGATTGACCATTTACGCTTCATTTCTGGTATTTCGGAAGAAACTTTTGTTGTAAGTAGTGAACAGGAGCCTACTGGTGGAAGTCGATTAACCAGTGAAGCTGCTGAAACACCGATCGAAAACCTCGATTTATCAGTTCGCGTTTTCAATTCATTGAAACGCACTGGTGTAACCACTGTTGGTGATGTACTTGACTTGCTGGAAAAAGGTGAAGAGGCAGTGATGTCCATTCGTAATTTTGGTGAGAAAAGCCTGGATGAGTTACGCCAAAAAATGATCGAAAAAGGTTTCCTACAACAAGATGAAGAAGAAGATGAGACGGAGTAAGCAACTATGCGTCATCGTGTAGCAGGTTACAAACTTGGTCGTACAACTGACCAACGCAAAGGACTACGCCGAACTATGATACGGCAGCTTTTTGAACATGAGCGAATTCAAACTACTCGTGCCAAAGCAGCTTCCATTCGTGGAGAAGCAGAACGTCTAATTACTGTTGCGCGCAATAGCGCCGAAGGTAGTGACATTGATAAAGTGAATGCTCGCCGTTTGGTAGCTGCGCGTCTCGGGAATGCTCCCGAAATCGTAACAAAATTATTTGATGATATTGCACCTCGCTTCAGTAACAGAAAAGGTGGCTATACCCGAGTTCTTAAACTGGGACCCCGTTTGGGAGATGCCGCTGAAATGGTGTTATTGGAGTTGGTGGAAGAATAATTCCTCCGGGATTTCCGGAAGAAATGGCACGTTACCAAGTCAAAATAGCCTACGATGGGTCCGAATTCTTTGGCTTTCAACGCCAGGGAGAAACCCGCACTGTGCAGCTTGAGATCGAAAACGCCCTGAGAGTGATTGGATGGGTTGGTCAATCGATAACTGCAGCTGGTAGAACGGATACTGGAGTTCATGCCTCAGGTCAGGTAATAGCATTTGACTTTGAATGGAAACATTCAGAGGAAACCCTAAAGAATGCACTGAATGCTAATCTACCAGAGGATGTCGCAGTACATGCGGTAAAGGTGGCAAATGAGGTTTTCCACCCCCGTTTTGAAGCAATTTCCCGTTGCTATCATTACCGCATTTACTGCCAACCTACCAGAAATCCATTGCGAGATAGATATGCATGGAGAGTATGGCCTTCGGTATCATTACAGGATCTGCAACTTGCAGCAAAGGAACTGATTGGTACGCATAATTTTGCGGCTTTCGGATTACCTCCCAAAAAAGGTGGCAATACGATACGCACAATTTATGAAGCGGATTGGAGCAGCTACCAGGAGGATTTTCTTTTCCGGGTAAAAGCAAATGCTTTTCTTTACCATATGGTAAGAAAAATTGTTTTTCTGCAAGTAAAGATTGCGCAAGGTGTTTGGACAGTTGATCAATTACGTGAAGGTATTTACCATCAGGTAGATCAGTTGCCAGGATTGGCAATTCCGAATGGGCTGGAATTGGTACAGGTTCAATATCAAAATAAAAATTTTGATGAATAAAAAAGGAAAAACCTTTTTGTATAAGAGAAAGGATGACCGTGGAAAAGACGTATGTCATAAAAGGCACACCCGAATCAAACTGGCTATTGGTTGATGCCAAGAATCAGAAGCTCGGACGCCTGGCCACGCAAATAGCCAGTTATTTGTTGGGAAAACATAAACCGACATATACGCCAGGTGTTGATATGGGCGATTTTGTTGTTGTGATCAATGCAAAAGATCTTGATATTGATCAAAAACGGTTAGATACAAAAATGTATCACCGCCATTCGTATTACCCGGGTGGTTTGAAGAGCGTAACTATGCGCCGCCAAATGGAAATTTATCCGGATCGTGTTATTCGCGCAGCTGTGTGGGGAATGATCCCTCATACCAAACAGGGGCGAAAATTAATCAAACGCCTGCGAATTTACTCCGGTGCTGAGCATCCTCATGAAGCTCAGAAACCTGAAGCTGTAGCGTAAAGGAGATTGATTTATGGCACAATATTATGAAGGTATAGGACGAAGAAAACAGAGTACTGCTCGTGTTCGACTCACTTCTGGTTCTGGTAAGTTCCTCATTAATGAAAAACCGCTGGATGTTTATTTTGGCCGCTTAGGTGATATGGATTCAATTTTGTCGCCCTTCAATGCGGTAGATCAGGATAATTCTGGTTTTGATGTAACTGTCAAAGTCAGTGGTGGTGGTGTGAGTGGTCAGACTGAGTCTGTACGATTGGGTTTGGCACGCGCATTTGTAAAAATGAACGAAGACTATTTGTCCTCACTCCGAAAAGCTGGTTTATTAACCCGAGACGCTCGTGTTAAGGAACGCAAGAAACCAGGTCTTAAGAGAGCCCGTAAAGCACCTACTTATACAAAACGTTAATTCTCTCAATATTCATACCAAAAAATCACAGAACTTGAGTTGTTTTGCAATCAGGTTCTGTGTTGTTTTAATAAAACTGGGTTAGAATTCTGACAAAATGAAGTATTTCGATTAATAAATAGATAATCAGGTGAACAACATGGACTCTTTTACAGGAATAACAATTATTGGTCTTGGCCCGGGAAGTATTGATCTGATCACAAAACAAACCTGGGAATTTTTAAACCAGTTAGATGTAATTTATTTACGAACAGCGCAACATCCAGCAGTGGGTGGATTTCCAAAAAACATTCAAATCATAAGCTTTGATGAGTACTATCAAATATTCGATGATTTTGATGAAGTTTACGAAAAAATTGTAGATACGATCATTGAGAAAGCCAGGGGAGGAAAATCGATCACCTATGCTGTGCCTGGTCATCCTTTTGTGGCCGAGACAACCTCACCGCGAATTTTCCAACGTGCGAAACAATCAGGGATTCCTGTCAGAGTTTTTGAAGCAGTTAGTTTTTTGGAACCTACCTTTACCGCCTTGGAAATTGATCCATTTAGTAGTATCACGTTAATAGATGCTTTTGATGTGGGTAACGCAAATTTTCCTCAATTTCCTCCCAACCGTCCGGTATTAATTTCGCAAATTTATTCCAGAATGATTGCTTCTGAAGTGAAACAAACTTTAATGGAAGTTTTTCCGGATGAACACCCGGTAAAACTTATTCATGCAGCTGGGACCAAACAACAAAAGGTTGAAAGCATCCCTTTATATGAGATAGATCGCAGCAAACATATTGGGATATTGACTTCTTTATATGTGGAACCATTGGAAAAAGACACATCTTTTGAAGAATTTCAGGAGATCATAGCACATTTACGCGCTCCGGATGGGTGCCCCTGGGATCGCGAACAGGATCATAAGTCGCTTCGGCCACATTTACTCTCCGAAACGTATGAATTGTTGTCTGCTCTGGATGAAGAAAACCCCGATCATTTAAAAGAAGAATTAGGAGATTTGTTATTGCAAATTGTTTTACACGCTCAAATTGCTTCAGAATATGGCGAGTTTTCCATGGCAGAGGTGATCAAAGGTATCAGCGAAAAGTTGATTCGACGGCATCCGCATGTTTTTTCGCAAGTCCAGGTGGATGGTGTTGATCATGTCTTAACCAATTGGGAAAAAATAAAAGAGTCAGAAAGAGCTGAAAATGGAAATAAAAAGGAAAACGGTATATTATCAGGGGTACCAAATGAGTATCCTGCCTTAGCGCAATCACTGGAAATCCAAAATCGTGCTGCGCGTGTAGGATTTGATTGGGATACAGTGGAACCGGTCATCGAAAAGATACATGAAGAGATAAATGAAATTACGAATGCCAAGGATAAAGAATCTAAATTCGAAGAACTAGGTGATTTATTATTCGCGATTGTAAATCTGATTCGTTGGTATGGTGGTGATGCCGAATCAATATTACGCGAAACCAATCTTAAATTCAGGAAACGATTCAATTTTATTGAAACACAGGTCAAGAAGATGAACAAGTCCATGAAGGATTTTTCATTGGAAGAATTAGATGCTTTTTGGGATCAGGCAAAAGAATCAGGTTTATAAAGGTTTGAACCGGGCAGTAAAATGCCTTAACAATTCCGGTGCATAGGTGAACTCATACCCTTTATAGTTGTTCTTTTGTTCATATACCTGTTTTGCAGTTTCTACAACAAAATCCAGATGACTCTGGGTATAAACCCGTCTGGGAATTGCCAGACGTACCAGTTCCAAGCGGGGGTGAACCATTTTACCGGTGTCAGGGTCAGGGTAAGCGAACATTACCGATCCAATCTCCACCCCGCGCACAGCTCCTTCAAGATATAGAGCCACAGCCAGCGTTTGACCGGGGAATTGATGCGGAGGTATATGAGGAAGTAACGCGCCTGCATCCAGGTAGACGGCATGACCACCAGCCGGTTGCATAACAGGAATGCCATTCGAGGATAATTTCTCAGTCAGATATGCCGTTTGCCCGGTGCGGTAAGCTAAATAATCCTCATCCAAACCTTCCTGCAGACCAACAGCAACGGCATCCAGATCTCTACCTGCAAGACCTCCATAACTGATAAATCCTTCTTTGAGAATTAATTCATTGCAAATTTTTTGATAAATGTTATTATCTCGAACAGCTAGAAAACCACCAATATTCACCAAAGCATCCTTCTTTGCGCTCATCCAGGCACCATCAGCATAGCTGAAGATCTCCTGTGCAATGCTCAGGATTGAGTGGTTTTGGTAACCAGTCTCTCTCTGTTTTATAAAATATGAATTTTCAGCGAATCGGCAGGCATCAATAAAGAAAAGGATCCCATATTCGTGATAAATCTCGGCGACCTGACGAATATTTTCCAGGCTGACAGGTTGTCCACCTCCAGCATTGTTGGTAATCGTGATCGAACCAAAAGGAATATTTTCTGGTCCGGTTGTTTGAATAAATTCTCGTAATTTTTTCAGGTCCATATTGCCTTTGAAAGGATCGAGATTAGAAGGGTCAAATGCATTTTCATTGACAAGATTTACCGGAAAAGCCTTTCCAGCACGAATATTTCCTTCGGTTGTATCAAAATGCATATTAGAAGGTATAAACTGACCTGGTTTGACTAAAATATTGACTAAAATATTCTCAGCAGCGCGACCTTGATGCGTAGGGACAAAATATTCAAATCCAAATATCTCTTGCACAACATCCGAAAACCGGAAATATGATTTTGCCCCGGCATATGATTCATCCCCGGTCATCATAGCTGCCCATTGATATTGACTCATTGAGCCTGTGCCAGAATCAGTAAGAAGATCGATATAAACATCATCCGCTTTTAAATTGAAAAGATTGTAGCCTGCCGATTTAATTGCAGCAGCTCTGTCTTGTTTCGAAATTAACCGTATAGGTTCAACCATTTTTATTCTGAAAGGCTCAGGTTGATAGTTCATAATTTTTTCTCCTTCTTTGATTTATTAATACTAAGTGTAATGATATTTATTTATTTTCAAAATAATTAGTGAAATTATTTAATGGCAAGTAAATTTTTATAATCATTAGTCGAATATTAAAAATATTGATATATATTTATAATATATTTAAAAATATATTGACAATTTTTCAATTTATGCTAAACTAATTTTAGAAATCATTGGATGGGAGCTTTATATGGAAACGTCAACCTTCAAGGAAGTTAATACAATTACGATAAATTGCAAAAAAAGTGTGTTGGTTCGAAGATGGGAAAATGATCAAGTGGAAGCCCGCTATCCCACGAACAAGGAATGTAATTTCAATCTCGATAGTGATGTTCTTGATATCGTTGCCAAAAGTTATTTAATCCTTTCAGTTCCAAAAAATATCGAATTTATCATAGAAAGAATTTATGGGAACCTGGAGACTGTGGGCGATTTGGGGAAAATATTAATTGAAAATGTGAATGGAAATTGTTCAATTCAATCAACAGAAAGGTTGACTATAGAGAACGTCAGTGGCAATTGTAAAATAGGTCACATCACTTCCAGTGCAAATATTCGTAATGTTGGGGGAAATCTTAGCTTCATCGTCGAAAATGGGATAATGGAAATTCATGGTGTGGGAGGAAACTTATCCGGTAAGGCAGATAGTGTTAATCTTACCACTTCCGTTGGCGGAAACATAAAAATTATGACCAATCGATTTGAAGGAAATGAAAATCAATTACGTGCTGGCGGGTCGATTAAACTCAATATCTCCGATCTCGACAATACGGTTATCAATGCCAGGGCGGGTGGAATTGTCACCATAAATTATCAGGAGTCCAATGATAAATTTACCAATGGTAAATTTGAAAAGAAGTTCGGTAGTGGTGAGAAAGAGGTCCAACTAAAAGCTGGAGGAAACATAAAAATCAGTGATGAAGAAGCTGATTTTGAAATTAATCAGAATTTTGGATCAGTCGATGATGCTTATGTGGACGGGATTGAACAAAAATTTGAATTGAGAGCATTGCAAAGCAGTGGATTTGATTTTTCTGATCTATTCGATATAGACGGTGACATAAGTGAAAAGATTCGAGAAAAAACCCAAATGGCTGATGAGAAGATCCAAAAAGCTATGGAGAAAATGGAAAGAAAATTTTCCTTCAAAGAAGAATTTGGTATGCCACGCCCTCCGCGTCCTCCTCGACCTCCGGTTGAACCACAGCCTAGAGGACCAAAATCATCACCGATCAGCACTGAAGAAAAAATGATGATTTTGCAAATGTTACAGGATAAGAAAATAACTGCAGAAGAAGCAGATCGTTTATTGCGAGCTTTGGAACAATCCTAAAGAAAAAGGAAATCTACATGGAACAGAATCGATTGAATATTTTAAAGAAAGTCGAATTCGGTGAAATTTCATTAGAGGAAGCGTCTGACCTTTTGTCTGAATTTGAAGAAAATCAGGTGGCTATCCAGGAACAACCTGAGGTGATTTACAAAGAGCAAATCATAAACAATAAGTCCACAGATTCTGAAAAAAAGGAAAAACCAGCCTGGTCGATTGTTTTTTGGATTATTCCAATGTTGTTTGGGATTTTATTGACAGTATTTTCCTCAACGTGGTTATATCAAAAATATTTAACTTCAGGATTAGGCTTTAAATTCTGGTTAACCTGGATACCTTTCTTCATTGGCGTGTTTTTGATTTATTTTGGATGGATTTTACAGCGTGCCAGATGGATCCATTTGCATATAAAACAGCCTAAAGGAGAAAGTCCACAAAGAATTTTATTAGCATTTCCTTTGCCATTTCAGTTAATTGGTTTTTTTCTGAGAATCTTCAAAGGAAAGGTGCCATCCAATGTTTCAGGTCTGGATATTGAAGAATTATTGTTGACAATTGATCAACAATTGAAGAAGGATGAGCCCTTGTATGTCCATGTCGATGACGATGATGGAACGAAGGTAGAAATTTACATAGGTTAATGAATTGACTACTATGATGCATCCCATTATCCGGATGCATTTTTGATTTAATTTCAAACTTCTTCATGGGTAGATTGAAATTTTGATTTTGGATGAACAAATTAAATTTCTGTCCAGATATAATGAATAAATGCGAATGCAAAAAAGAAAATTTGTGGCTTTTATTTTACTACTGATGTTTCTCATCCTGCAGATTATTTTTAATTTTGTAAATCCAAGATTGATGAGTGAAAACATTATCACAAATGAATCATCAAACCAATATGTTTTGACATTAGACCTTCCTGAACAAATTTGGTTTGGCCAATCAGAAAATATCATTATTCAGCTATTAAATGACAATTCTCAAAATGGGTCTACGAATGAGAAACAAAATTCATCTGATTTTGACTCCAGAAAAATTCAAAATTTTGAAGTTGATGTTGTTTTGACAGGAGCAGAACTAACCCCTCCTGGTATTTCCATCACGCCGATTATTGAGGGGAAAGATATAATTATGAATTGGGAGATCGAACCAACCACAGATCAGGATGTTATTGGGACTATCTGGATATATATTAATACTTTTTCTGACGTCGATGAAGCAGAAAATCAAAGAGAACTCTTATTTACTAAAAATTTTTCAATAAACATTAAAAATGTCTTCGGTTGGAAAATTGGCACAATTCAATGGGTCTTATCGTTGTTCACCCTTCTAAATATCATTTACTTGTTTAGATCGTATCATCTCAACAAATCGGGGCAAACGGGTGTTTTTGGCGTGCGTCCGCACGCCAAAAACACCCTGACCGCTAATTATTGAAAGGACACTTTAGATCGGTAAAAAAAAAGAATGTCTTTAATCGTTTCAAAAAAAACTATTATAATTAATTATCATTATTGATAAGAAATTCCCAAATTCAAAAAATAACTAATAAAAATCCTTTGTGATAGAATGAACTTACGTCGGTGGGTTGGGCGAGATTTATCAACAGCTTTGAAAAAAATTGAGGAGAGTCTATGCTAAATCAATGGCTGTATATAGGTATATTTTTCATCATTGCAATGTTTTTACCGGCAGTAGCCATCTTTCTGGCACGCCTCTTATCACCCAAAAAACCAACAAAAATTAAGAATTCGGTTTATGAATGTGGGATGGAAACTTTTGACCCTACATGGATTCAATTTAAAATCCAATATTATCTGTATGGATTAATTTTCTTAATTTTTGATGTGGAAATAGTGTTTTTGTTCCCATTTGCAGTTGCTTATGGGAATTTAGCATTATTTGCAGTTGTTGAAGCTATCATATTTATACTCATCCTATTAGGTGGGTATTTATATGTGTGGCGAAAAGATGCTTTAACCTGGCAATAATTCCAAAAGAGAGATATAGCATGAAAATACTGGAATTCTTAAGTGACCCAATCATTGGAATTGAAAACTGGATTGTGCAATTATTGGAAAATTGGGGGGTCGCACCAGAGTGGCAAACCTTCATTGTGTATTTAATTGGTGCAGCCATTCTCGGGACAGGGGCTTTGTTATTTACATTGATCCTCATTTGGGCTGAACGAAAAATCATCGGTAGACTACAGGATAGATTAGGTCCAAATAGAGTTGGTCCATGGGGAATTTTTCAACCCGTTGCAGACATGTTAAAGATATTTATTAAAGAACACATCATTCCTGATGAAGTTGATCCTATCCCTTACCATCTCGCACCCATAATTTCCGTTGCATCCGTTCTTTTATTATGGTCAGTCGTTCCTTTTTCAGATAGTGTACGTGGATCGAATCTCAATGTCGCTTTGTTGTTCATCCTCGGTGTAGGAGGGTTGGGAGAGCTTGGTGTCATTCTGGCTGGTTGGGGATCCAACAACAAATATTCCATGCTGGCTGCTTTCCGCGCCTCTGCGCAGATGATTTCCTACGAAGTTCCAATGGCGATTGTTTTGTTGACTTCAGTCATATTATCAGGCTCCATGGCACTGGGAGATATTGTAAAATCGCAAAATATAGCTTATATCTTCTTTCTTCCGTTAGGTGCTTTTATTTTCTTCATCGCTTCAATTGCAGAGAATGGCCGTGCGCCTTTTGATTTAGCCGAGGCTGAGTCAGAGCTGGTTGCAGGCTTTAATGTGGAATATTCCGGTCTTAAATTCGGCATGTTTTATGTGGCTGACTTCTTAAGAGCATTTACATCCGCGGTGATCTTTTCATCAATATTCCTCGGCGGATGGAGAGGTCCAGGCGCTGAGCAAATACCGATTTTGGGTTTTGTTTATTTGCTAATCAAATCTGTAATTGTCTGGTTCCTGGGTGTTTGGATTCGAGGTAGCTTGCCACGTTTCCGTGTGGATCAGATGATGGCAATCACCTGGAAATTTCTGACACCATTGGCTTTAGCTTTGTTTATCGTCGTCGCTTTTGTAACAAAATTGATTGAAGGCACGAATCAATGGCTGCAAGTTCTAATTTTTTTGGTGATTAATGTGGCATTATATGTGGTTGGATTTGCGATCGTCAGGAAGTGTGAAAAAGAAAAAGAGCGAAAAGTAGTCTCTACTAAAAAGCGAGCTTTAGCACAACCAACAAACCCATTTACTCAATCGGAAACAGGAGGTTAATGTGACTCCCTTACAAATTGTTTTTATCCTCGTCTCTCTGGTCACAATTCTCTCCGCCATATTTGTGGTCAGTTTACGGAAAATCTTTCATGCAGCTTTATGGCTGATTGTTACATTGATGGGTGTAGCGATCATTTTTGCTTTATTAGAGGCAAGTTTCTTTGCAGCAGTACAAATCCTTGTTTACATCGGGGCGATCGCTATTATTTTGATATTTGCCATCATGTTAACCAGGAACATTATGAGCGATGACGAAATTCAAATCAATCGATCATGGGGGATTGTGATGTTACTTGTTCTGATATTTGCTGTGATTTTCATCAGTCAGCTTTCCAGCAGTGCTGTAATCAGTACAACACTGGTACCTTTGGAATTTCAAGGACAGGAGAGCATCATCGCATTTGGAGAAGGATTACTGGACCCGGCAGGTTATGCTCTACCTTTTGAGCTTGCGTCATTATTACTTTTAGGGGCTCTGGTTGGGGGTGTTTATATTGCCATGGACAAAAAAGGAGGGGAGAACAAATGATCCCACTTTCCTGGTATTTAATTTTAGCCGCAGTGTTATTCAGTGTTGGCATGTTTGGCGCTATTTCCCGAAAGAATGCTGTGGCTGTGTTGATCAGTATTGAGCTAATGTTAAATGCAGTCAATATTAATATTCTGGCATTCTGGCATTATCATTCTCAATCCCTTGGATACACAGAAATCAACGGATTGGTTTTTGCAGCTGTAGTGATCATCGCAGCTGCTGCCGAAGTAGCAATTGGATTGGCAATCATCATTGCTGTATACCGGCTGCGAAAAACCGTTGTTGCTTCAGATATTAATGTACTCAAAGGTTAATGGAGGATATCAATGAATTATGAACTCATCACCTGGTTGATCCCATTAGCACCACTTCTGGCTTTCTTTATCATTTTTTTGGTAACCTATAAAAACAATCGCCTGAGCCATTCATTGGCCATCGGTTCAGCTGCCATCTCCTGGTTGCTCAGTATGATCATTTTTGTTTTTGCAGTAACGAATCAGGAGGTCATTGAAGAGGGGCTTACCAGTTCAATTTCCTGGTTACCAACTGGTGAAACATGGTTGAAAATTGGTGTGCAGGTCGACCCCCTTACAACAATCACTTTGTTCTTCGTCTCCTGGACCATTCTAATGATCTTTATCTACAGTGTTGGATATCATAATTTTGGTCAACCTGAAGGGGATCATGATCGACCTGGACTGCCACCACATGGAGCGGAAATCATCGATCAAGAAGGAAAACATCAGCATGTTCCTTCGATCGAGCCGATGTATGCCAGGTTTTTCGGTTTCTTTGGATTATTCGCGTTTGCCATGTATTTGCTGGTGGTTAGCAACAATTTACTGACCCTGTATATTGGTTGGGAAATTATGGGTTTATGCTCTTACCTGTTGATCGGTTTCTGGTATGCCAAACCATCCGCAAAAGCTGCCGCTCAAAAAGCCTTTCTAACTACCCGTATTGGCGATGTTTTTATGTTGATTGGTCTGGCAGCTCTTTACACCATTACAGGCAGTCTTCAATACGAAGTAATTTTTTCTGAGGATGTTATTCACTATCTCGCCACATCCATGTCGCCAGTTCTCGGTTTGTCCTGGGCTGGGCTGATCGGATTGCTCATATTTATGGGTGTAGTTGGCAAGAGCTCCCAATTCCCATTGCATGTTTGGTTGCCGGATGCAATGGAAGGCCCAACCCCGGTTTCAGCAATGATTCATGCCGCCACGATGGTTTCAGCCGGTGTTTATCTGGCGTTACGGTTCTTCCCGGTGCTGTCAGCAGGTTGGGATGGAGGAGCAGCACTCACCACACCCATGCTGGTGATGGCCGTGATTGGTTCATTTACTGCATTATTCTCTGCGACAATTGCGGTTGCCCAAAGAGATGTGAAAAGAGTGCTTGCCTATTCCACCATCTCTCAATTGGGATTCATGATTGCCGCTTTAGGCGTTGGCGCTTATGTTGCCGCAGCTTTTCATCTGGTAACCCACGCCATCTTTAAAGCCTTGTTATTCCTCGGATCAGGATCGATTATCCACGGCATGGAGCATGGGATATTACATACACAGGAACACATTGATCCTCAGGATATGTATAACATGGGCGGACTTTATAAAAAAATGCCGAAAACCTTTGCAACCTTTGTTATTGGAGGGTTCGCCCTGGCAGGTTTTCCATTTATAACAGCAGGCTTTTGGTCCAAAGATGAAATCCTTTCCGGAGCTTTCAATGGGGGCTTCAGTATTGTATTTTGGGTGTTGGCAATATCCGCGTTTATTACGGCTTTTTATATAATGCGGCAGATTTCGCTTGTATTCCTAGGTGAAGCACGTACTGAAGCTGCAAAACATGCGCACGAGACACCCAGTACTATGACAGTTCCATTGGTCGTATTATCATTTTTTGCCATCACAATCGGGTGGGTGGGTATACCAGAATACTTCCCTGTCATTGGAGGTCTGGTTCCTAACTGGCTCGAGACATTTTTAGGGACCATGCTGCATGGAGAACATGCTGTGGTTGAACATCATAGCTCTATCCCATTGATCACCTCCCTGGTTGTTAGCCTGGGCGGTTTATTCCTGGGTGGACTCCTTTACCGCAGGATCAAAGAAACCGATAAAGATCCATTGGAGTGGTCACTCTCCGGATTCTATAAAGTATTGGCAAACAAATATTATATTGATGAGTTCTATCAATTGGTATTCATTAAGCCCGCCCAATGGGTATCGGAAAAAATTGTCTATCAATTCTTTGATCAAAAGATTTTTGATGGCTTCCTGCATGGAATAGGAAGCATAAGCATCTGGTTGGGTGATAAATTCAGATATTGGTTCGATTTACCGGTGATCAATCGCGGTGGTGACAACATCGCGTCCTGGACAAGGAAAATCGGAACCAATCTCAAAGTCACACAATCTGGCCGGATTCAGGACTATATGATACTTGCGCTCGCATTTTCATTACTGGGTGGTTTTATCTTCTATTGGATATTGTTTTAGGGATTGATTAAGGAAAATATGATGGAAAATAATCTACTTTTTTACATTCTTTTACTTCCAACCCTGGCAGCTATTCTGGTTGTTATTTTACCAACAAGCAACAAAAACACGATTAGATGGGTCGCTTTTGGAAGTTCCTTAATTCCGTTCTTGTTATCGATTCTTTTATGGTTCCAGTTTGACAAAACCCAACCTGGTTTTCAATTTGAGACATTTTTACCCTGGTTTTCTGCTATCGGATCATCTTTCCACTTTGGTGTGGATGGCATTTCGTTACCAATGGTTCTCCTGACAACAATACTGACTCCATTAGCCATCCTGGCTTCCTATGGAATCAAGGATCAGGTCAAAGCTTATATGGCACTGTTTTTATTCCTGGAAACAGGGGTTCTGGGTGTATTTATTTCCTTAGATTTATTGGTGTTTTTCTTATTTTGGGAAATTGGTTTAATCCCCATGTATTTTCTAATCAACCAATGGGGGGGGGCAAAACGCAATTATGCTGCTCTCAAATTTATCCTGGTTACCATGGCAGGGTCCCTGGGATTGCTACTCTCGATACAAATTGTTGGTATCACAACAGGAAGTTTCGATCTGGTAAAAATATACCAATTATGGCCAACGTTAACCGAAGAAAATTTCCAACATGCAATACCGTTAGGGCTTTCATTAACTTCAGTTAAGACAATCGCCTTTTGGGCTTTCGTGTTGGCATTCGCCATCAAAGTGCCGATCTGGCCAGTGCATACCTGGTTACCGGATGCCCATACTGAAGCACCCACGGCTGGATCAATGATCCTGGCTGGTGTTCTATTAAAATTAGGCGCTTATGGGTTTATTCGACTGGTTATTCCATTTTTCCCGGTCGAAGCGAATCGTTATGCTGGAGCATTGGCAGTTTTAGCCACAGCAGCCATCATCTTTGGAGCTCTGGCAGCTTTTGCGCAAAAAGATTTGAAACGGTTGGTGGCTTACTCATCCATCAATCATATGGGTTTTGTTGTCTTAGGGATTGCTGCAGCTGCCTTTGCCTGGCAATCAACAGACAACGGGGTTATTGAAAGCGGCACGATCGCGTTAAACGGATCCATTCTTCAAATGTTCAACCATGGATTAACATCTGCAGGAATGTTTTTCCTGGTAGGTGTCATATATGATCGCACCCACACCCGTCAGTTAGATGAATTGGGTGGTTTGTGGCCAATTCTACCCAAATATGGAGCCATTTTTGTGTTTACAGCAATGGCAGCTTTGGGCTTACCAGGATTGAATGGTTTTGTCTCTGAGTTCCTTGTGGTGCGAGGTGCCTGGGGAATTTTCCCGCTTGCCACAGCTTTATCCATGATCGGTTTGTTCTTTACAGGCGTCTATATTCTGAAGGCTATTGCCGGTGTCTTACACGGTCCAAGAAATGATCGTTGGTTGGCGATCCCGGAAATCAGTACTCGGGAAGTTTGGGTGATCGCTCCATTGATGGTTTTGATGCTCTGGATTGGAATCTGGCCAGCATCATTATTGAATTTAATCAATCATGCAGTAAATTTTTTCTTCTAAAGAGGTGATGGAATGGATTTTCCTATCCTGAGTGTAACCATTTTTATACCACTAATCGCCGGACTGATCATCCTTTTATTTGGGCGTCAGAAACCCGGTTGGATCAGGCCGATAGCACTGGCAGCTTCCAGTCTTGTGCTTTTATTAACCCTCCTTATCTGGGCGAGTTATAGTATCGAGAAAGCAGGCTATCAATTCACAGAGTACCTCCCGTGGTTACCCCAATTGGGAATATCCTACCATCTGGGTGTAGATGGTATTGGTGTTGCTATGCTGGTGATGACAGGACTGGTTGTTTTTTCGGGTGTGATGGTTTCATGGAATATTGATAACCGTCCAAACGAATTCTTCTCCTATCTTATGTTTTTAGCTACCAGTGTTTTAGGTGTTTTTTCCTCACTGGATTTATTCTTGCTCTTCTTTTTCCTCGAATTAGCAGTTTTTCCGAAGTACTTGATGATTGTGATATGGGGATACCCCAAAACCCGTAATTATGGCGGTATGAAGCTTACACTATACTTATTTATTGGTTCTGTCCTGGCTTTGATTGGCGCATTGGCTATTTACCAGGCTTCACCTGAGAAGACATTCGATCTTTTGTTGCTTGAAAACGCCGGTTTCTCCGTAGAGATGCAAAGAATTTGGTTCCCATTTGTCTTCCTTGGATTTGCAATATTAGGAGGTATCTTCCCATTTCACTCCTGGGCACCGGATGGTCATGTGGCAGCCCCAACAGCGATTTCAATGTTATTGGCAGGTGTCGAGATGAAAGTTGGCGTTTTTGCAGCACTACGAGTAGGGATCATGTTATTGCCTGAAGGCGCCAGGCATTGGGCTACCTGGATAATGGTTTTGGCGACGATCAATGTGGTGTACGGCGCTTTTATCGCCATGATTCAAAAAGATTTTAAATATGTGATTGGTTTTTCATCGGTGTCACATATGGGGTTGGTGTTAATTGGATTTGCATCCTTAAATTACAATGGATTATTAGGCGCTGGATTACAAATGTTCTCGCATGGTGTCATGACAGCTCTCTTCTTTTCTATTGTTGGTATGGTATATGATCGAACACATACCCGTGATATCGCATCATTGGGTGGTTTATATAAAGTAATGCCATGGGCGATGGTTGGATTTATCGTTGGTGGTCTGGTATCGATGGGTATGCCGGGTCTTTCCGGTTTTATTGCAGAAATACCCATTTATATGGGTGTTTGGCAGGTAGCACCGATTGTGGCGATCATATCTGTGATTTCCATCGTTGTGACCGCCGCCTATATTTTGCTGGTTGTACGCAAGGTTTTCTTTGGAGATCTACCAAAAGAATTCGAAGGCAAAGTAAAGGATATCACTGTCAAAGATAAAATCGTTATTGGATTGCTCAGCTTGTTTATGATCGTTATCGGATTGGTACCCAGTCTGATGGTACCGCTGATAGAGACTGGCGTAAATCATATTCTGGCAATTCTGGGAGGTGCATAAATGGGGTCGAATATGATCACTAATTTTGATTTGATAGCCATTTTGCCAGATATCCTTTTACTTGGATTGATTGCCATCGTGATGATCGTTGATGTTTTTAGAAAAAAACATGTTAATGGAAACACATTAAGTTGGATCACGTTTTTGGGTCTGTTAATTATTATTCTGGTTACTCTTTTATTCTTATCTCCAGGAAATACCACCCGTTTTGCATGGGGTGGGATGATTCGGGTGGATGCAGCCAGTTTTACATTCCAATTAATTGTGATGGTGGGTGCAGCGATCACGACTTTATTCTCCATGTATCATCAGGAAGTAAATGACAAAGGCGAATACTTTGCCATGTTGTTATTGAGCGTGATCGGTATGAGTGTGATGGCAGCCTCATCTAATATTATTTTGCTCTACCTGGCGATTGAAACGACTGCGATTCCCCTTTATGTTCTGGTCGGATTTCTTACGAAAAATAATTTTTCAATTGAAAGTGGTTTGAAATATTTCCTATTTGGCGCTTTCACATCAGCTGTATTATTGTATGGATTCAGTCTTTTGTACGGCTTCACCGGCAGTACACATTTCCCTGAAATCCTGGCAGCGATTGAAGCTGGAAAAATTTCTACAGGGTTGTTGATATTCATTTTGTTATTAACAGTTGTGGGATTTGGGACAAAAATTTCCGGATTTCCATTTCACTTTTGGGCACCAGATGCATATCAGGGGGCACCGACACCGATTGCTGGTTATCTTTCCACCGCATCAAAAGCAATAGGTTTTGTTGTTATTATGAGGTTCATGGTTTCAATTTTCTCACCAGAACCACAAAGCTGGACATTGTTATTAGCACTGATGGCTACCGCATCCATGTTTGTTGGCAATTTACTCGCTTTGGTGCAGAAGGATATCAAACGTATGTTTGCATATTCATCGATTGCACATGCTGGCTATATGTTGATTGGAGTGGCATCTGGAACTGCAATGGGTTTCAAAGCTTCCATGTATTACCTGCTGGCTTATTTGTTTACCAACCTGGCCATATTTGGTGTTATCCAAATTGTTGAAAAAACCAAGAAATCCAGTGAGATTGCGTCTTTCCAGGGTTTGATGAAACAATCTCCGGGCATTGCACTTGTATTCCTCATCGCAGTTTTATCACTGGCTGGAATCCCACCATTTGGTGGATTTATAAGTAAAGTGCTTGTTTTTATGGCAGCCATGGATGCAGGCTTAATCTGGTTGTTGATCATCGGTATTATTAATTCGATCATTGCCTTATACTATTATCTAACAGTGCTCAGAATCACATTTGCAGATAGCGAGGAAACAAAATCGCAAACCATATATTTGGGTTGGAAGCTGGCATTGACTGTTTGTGTGATTGGGATCATTGTTATGGGTGTGATTTTTACTCCCTGGTTGAATTGGCTGGAAGTTGCTTCTACAAATTTGATGCTGCTTCATTGATACTATTTTTTGAATCTGATATAATTTTCTAATATGCCACCTGAGAAACCTGCAACGGATAATTCAAAAACAAAATTTCTTAATCTGACACTTGCCAGTGTTGCTGGACAGGTAGGTTGCTTAACCTTATTAATAGTAGTTGGCGCATTATTTGGGGGATTGTGGTTAGATAATCGATTCGATACAAAGCCAATGTACACAATTGGATTAATGATTGTCAGTATACCCATATCTTTGGGTGTTATGTTAATAGTTGTGCGTGTAGCAATTTCCAGGATTAAAACATCTCAACCGCAAGGAAATCCCGAACATAAGGAGGTAGAACTTGGAAAAAACTCGTAAGTGGAAGTGGGGAAAATACCGATGGTGGGTGTTAGGTTTACTAATCCTTACCTGGATTTCTATAACCTTTATAGCATCTCCAATTCAACCACACATTCAGGTTGCTCCGGAAAGAATTTTATTAGAACCATTGTTCACCCTTCCAGTCATTGGTGATTTTTATCTGGTAAATACTTTGCCGACATTGCTGGTGCTGGATATTATCATCATATTGATGGCTTTAACGGTGAAAAAAGCATTGCAGGGTGGAAATTTGGTTCCCAAAGGCATTACATCAATTATGGAGATGCTGGTTGAAGTTCTTTACAACATGACTGCGACCTCAGCCGGGAAATATACCAAGAAGATCTTTCCTTGGTTTGCATCGATCATGATTATTGTGATTGTAGCCAATTTTATGAAAATTATTCCTGGTATGGAGACAATTGGTGTGCTCCATCATTACGATCATGGATATGAAACCCAGGCTTTAGGTGGTAATTGGTACAACATTCTTCCTGTCGAAGCCCATGAGGGTGAGGGTTATATCGTCACTCCCTTCTTCCGTGGTGTATCGACAGACCTTAATTTCACCCTTTCACTCGCGCTGATCGCAGTATTTATGACTCAGGTTATCGGGGTGCAAACGCAAGGTATTGGTTATTTTTCAAAATTTTTGAATGTTAGAACAATATTTAAAAAACCTGCATTGGGGTTTATCGATTTTCTGGTGGGTTTTTTGGAATTAATTTCAGAAATTGCAAAAATATTATCATTTACATTCCGTCTATTTGGCGTAATGTTTTCAGGAACGGTGTTGGTGGCTTTATTGGGATCCATGTTGCCCATATTTGCCCCTGCTGGCATATTCTTGTTCGAATTATTTATGGGAGCAATCCAGGCGTTTGTGTTCGGTATGTTAACCATGGTCTTTATGGTTCAGGCCACACAAGGGCATGGCGAAAACGCTGATCATTAATTGCAAATTTATGGAGGAATAATGGAAGGTGAATTAATTCAAGCTGCAAAATTTATTGGTGCCGGATTATCAATGATTGGAGCCTTAGGCGCAGGTATTGGTATCGGTTTATTGGTCCAGGGCGCACTGAATGGTATGGCTCGCAATCCTGATGCATATGGCAACATATTAACGACTATGATTTTAGGTATTGCGTTCGCTGAGGCAATCGCGATCTATTGTCTGGTTGTTTCCTTCATGATGTTGTTCGTCCTCTAGACAAGAAAGGAGCGAACATTGGAAAAGCTTGGTTTAAATCTGGGATTTTTATTGGTACACATCATAAATTTTGCGATTGTTTATGTTGTGTTGCGTGCCTGGGTGTTTGGTCCTGTGACGAAAATGCTGGAAGATCGAAGAAATAAAATTGCCCAGGGTCTTGAAGATGCACGTATTGCCGCTGATGCGCGAGCGACCGCAGAAAAAGCTGCAGATAAAATTATTGGCGATGCACAGTTAAAAGCCAATGAGATTATTCGGGAAACTACCTCGCGGGCAGAAGCTCTTCAAAAAGAAATGGTGGCAGAAGCCAAACAAGGTATTGACAAACAAAGAGAAAATGCTTTGTCCGAAGTTGAAGAAGAACGCGTTAGATTATTAAGTGAGATGCGTGGTGACGTTTCTGCAATCGCTATTGCTGCAGCCCAGAAATTGATTGGGGAAGCTTTAGATGAGAAGCGTCAAAGAACTCTCCTGGCCGAATTCTTCAGTGGTGTGAAAAATGGAAGAGTGGTTGTCATTGAAGATCAATCAGTTTCCGGTTCAGGAGCTGAAGTTACCAGTGCTTTACCATTGACATCTGAGGAACAACAGACTGTTAAACAGGACGTTCTCAGTAAAATTGGCAACACAGCCAGCATCAGTTTCAGGGTAGATCCTGCCATTTTAGGTGGATTGGTAGTAAAAATTGGTGATCGTGTCGTTGATGGATCAGTCGCTGGGCAACTGTCGAATTTACAAAGATCATTACAGTAACAAATAATTTTTAATTAACATCGGTTGGAGGTATTTGCTTGCTTCCAACCTTTTTTTATATAATGACAATATGCAAAAACAGACATTAAACCAAATACTAGAAGACCTTCCCCTTTCCTATAACAGTACTTCAATTCAACCTGATATTGTGGTTGAGGGTATTCAATACGACTCGCGTTTGATTGAACCAGGGCAAATCTTTGTGGCACTTGAGGGAGGAAATGTTGACGGGCATAAATACATTGAAGCTGCTACAAAAAATGGCGCAGTCGCTGCAATAGGATCTCAATCAATCGAGAACTGGGAACATCTGAATATTCCTTATCTTCAATTCAGAAATTCTCGTGAGGCATTGGCATTATTATCAGCCAGTTATTATGGATATCCTTCTCGTTCTATGGTCTTGATTGGGGTAACAGGCACAGATGGAAAGACAACAACATCCAACCTGATTTATGAAATATTACGATCAGCTGGATTTAAAGCCGGTATGATTTCGACAGTAAATGCACAAATAGGGGAGGAAGTGCTTGACACTGGTTTTCATGTGACCACACCTGAAGCGCCTGCTGTGCAGCATTATCTGTGGTGTATGAAAGAAGCTGGATTGACGCATGTTGTTCTGGAAGCAACATCGCATGGTCTGGCGCAACACAGGGTGACTGGATGTGATTTTGATATTGCTGTTGTAACGAATATTACCCATGAACATTTAGATTATCATGGGTCATATCCTGCCTATTTACAAGCCAAAGGACGTCTCTTTGAATCACTCCATCAGACAGCTGTAAAATCATTCTTCCCGGATCGTCTGGCGGTCATCAACAAAGATGATTCTTCCAGTGATTATTTAGAAAGCATTTCGCATGTTGCTAAGATTTTTTACTCTATTCAAGAAAAAAATGATATCTGGGCAGAAGAAATCCAAATGGGAATAGATGGAGTCCGATTCAAAGCTAGTGGTATTAATTTTTCAGTGGATGTACATTCTCACTTACCAGGTGATTACAACATTTCGAATGTTCTGGCGGCATTATCTGTAGGAATATTTGGTTTAAAAATCAATTCAGACCTTGCTGCAAAAGGAATAGAAAATATGCAGTCAGTTCCCGGACGCATGGAACAGATACGCATGGGGCAACCCTTCCAGGCGATTGTTGATTTTGCACACACACCGAATGCACTCGAAAACGCTATAAAAACAGTGCAGAAAATAACGGATGGAAGGGTAATCACCATATTTGGTTCTGCCGGGTTACGAGATCGGGAAAAAAGAAGGTTAATGGCAGAAAAATCTGCCCAATTGGCGGATATCACCATTATTACTGCCGAAGACCCTCGTACAGAAGACCTGGATTCAATTTTGGCTGAAATGCAGCATGCAGCAGAAAGTCAGGGAGCTATTCTGGGTAAAAACCTGTTTGTTGTACCTGATCGGGGGAATGCAATAGAATTAGGTGTTCAAATGGCAAAAGTAGAGGATTTGGTTATAGCATGTGGAAAAGGTCATGAACAATCCATGTGTTTCGGGGAAATTGAATATCTCTGGGATGACCGCACAGCAATGCGAGCGGCCTTGTCCAAATTATTAAATATCCCGGGTCCGGAAATGCCTTACCTGCCCACCCACCAGGCATGAAAATGATTCCTCTGGTTAAAAAAAAGACCTCCCGTATGGAGCGGTACCAAGAGAAACCAAACGACGATACCACTGTTACAGACAAAAAAATCGATTGAACATATTTATGATCGGTAGAGCGAACATAGTGCGTGCGCCACATTAAGTAAAAACTTCATGCACTTTTTTTCCCATTGTTATATGAGATCCTGTAAAAGTATGGTATGCGCACAGATGTAAAGCTATAATAAACTTTAAATAGATTATGAAATATTTATTATTTATTTCTGCAATCATATTCTAGATTACTCGCAAAAATTACACATCTTATAAAGAAACGCCTTTGTCCGCAAAACAAGATTCGCCAATAACGCAAAAATATTTTAAGGAAGGATCATTATGGAACAACCATCATTCACCACTGTTATTGAGAGTGCGTCAAAACTGCCACTTGTCCATATCAATCGAGAAGAGTTTCTGACTAAGAACCTCAACAAGCTGTGTACTCACAGGCAGTTGCAAAAAGCTATCGTTGAGGGAACGCTTCATGCCGGCATTCCGATTGCAAAACTGGATAGTCTTGCAAACGCTGTGATAAATGCAGAAACCATCAGAGTAACTGCAATATCAACAGCTGCAGGCATACCAGGCGGGTTCGCTATGGTGGGTACTATCCCGGCTGACTTGGTGCAGTTCTACGGATTTGTTATCCGCATTGCACAAGAATTGGCATACATCTATGGATGGACCGAGATATTTACCGAATCGTCTAAGATTGATTCAGAAATGGAGTCTCAACTAATTTTGTTTATCGGCGTGATGTCTGGTGTAGGAGCCGCTAACAAAGTCGTGACCAAGTTGTTCGGTGAAACAGCAATGAGGGCTGTTACAAAAAAGATTGCTACAAAAGCACTCACTAAGACGTGGTATTATCCAATTGTGAAGAAAATTACGGCAATGTTGGGGCAAAAAATGGTGAAGGAAACATTTGCCAAGGGAGTATCAAAAGCTGTGCCAATACTTGGCGGAGCTGCATCTGGTGGGCTCACACTGGTAACGTTTAAGCCAATGGCTCATAGGCTAAAGAGCCATCTCTCAACATTGGCTCATATGTCGCCGGAAGAGTTTGCCGAATACGAAGCTGCTATTGTCGTAGACGTGGAAGACTCAGAAATAGAAGGTGAGATTGTTGAAGTGGCGACTGAGGCTGTTGCGACAAATTATTGGATATGTACTTGTGGTTTGGACAACAAAGGTAAATTCTGCCCTGAATGTGGAAGGGCAAAACCCGCTGGGATACCACAATACAAATGTGACAAATGCGGTTGGGAACCGGATGATAAAACTCGCCCTCCAAAGTTCTGCCCAGAATGTGGCGATCCATTTGATGTCGGTGACATAGTTATTGATATAAAATAATCAACAAACATAATAAACAGGACGCGCAAAGCGGTGAGATTTTATTTTCACCGCTTTGACATATTTTCTTACACTACCAGCTAGATACAGTAGGTTTTATTATTACTGAGATGGTTTAGTTTCTTCAAATTACAGATAAAATTTAATACTTAAAAGTCTCTGAATTTAAAAATTGCGCTAAAGGTTTAATATCGGTTTTGTCCGCCACGACTTCCAGAGCGATTGTCTCGATTTCCGCCACGATCTCCACGATTGTTGCGGTCACCACTACGCTGTTGTCCACCGGGACGTCCACTTGATGGCTTTCCACCTCGATCGCGCTCTTTGGCTTCTTCAACAGTCCAACCTTCTAAAACAGCCTGTCTTGAAAGCCGGATCTTGCCATTGCTATCAATATCTGTGATCATAACTGTGATTTCATCACCAACACTCACAATGTCTTCCACAGAATTGACACGTTCTGTGTCCAATTGGGAGATATGAACCAATCCGTCTGTTCCGGGAATGATTTCTACAAATGCACCAAAGTCCACTGTCCGAACAACTTTTCCGGTGTAAATTCTGCCAATTTGAGGTGTTTCAATGAGGGCTTCGATTCTTTCACGAGCGATATCAGCGCCGTATCCTTCTGCTGCTGCAATGAAGACACTACCATCTTCTCCAATATCAATTTTGGTGTTGGTTTCTTCCTGCAAGGCACGGATGTTTTTTCCACCTGGTCCGATAATCGCACCGATCTTGTCAATAGGAACTTTCACGATTGTAATCTTGGGAGCATGGGCTTTCAGAACAGTGTTGGGGACTGCGATCACCTCGAGCATTTTATCAAGGATCGATAGCCGGGCTTGATAAGCTTGTTTAAGCGCTATGGACATGATTTCTGGTGTGATACCAGCAATCTTGATATCCATTTGTAAAGCTGTGATGCCTGCGCTCGTTCCAGCAACTTTGAAATCCATATCACCAAGGTGATCTTCCAAGCCCTGGATGTCAGTCAGAATGGCAAATTTTTCATTTTCTTTGATTAATCCCATGGCCACACCAGCTACAGGAGCTTTAATCGGAACTCCTGTGTCCATCAAAGCCAAGGTAGATCCACAAACAGATGCCATGGAACTGGATCCATTGGAAGCCAGGATTTCACTTACCAGACGAATTGTGTAAGGAAATTCAGATTCATCAGGAATAACAGGAACCAATGCACGTTCTGCCAATGCGCCATGACCAATTTCCCGTCTGGATTGACCACGTAAGGGTTTTACCTCACCGGTTGAATAAGGAGGAAAATTGTAATGATGCATATAGCGTTTATTTTCCATGGGAGCCAGTGTATCCATCTCCTGGGCTTCCCGAGGAGTTCCCAATGTGGCTAATGTTAACGCTTGTGTTTCACCACGTGTGAAAATGGCTGAACCATGTGCACGCGGGCTATAACCTACTTCACACCAGATTGGTCGAATTTCTTCCGGATTTCTACCATCCGGGCGAAAACCCAGATCCAGAATTCTTTTGCGAACGACATGTTTGTAGCTCACTTCAAATGCTTCTGAAACAGCACCGGAAAGGGATTCATCCTCACTTGCGAATTCTTCAATCATTTTTGCTTTTAATTCATCAATGGCAGCGTTTAATTCTGCTTTGGTATGCGGTGTTGCCAGGGCATTTTCGATGTCCGCAGCCACGCGAGCTTCCACTTTGCTGACAAGACTCTCATCGGCCGGGAATAATGGAACAACAGTTTTTGGTTTACCAATTTCAGCAGCCATCTTCAATTGAAGATCGATAATTGGCTGAATGGCTTCGTGCGCAAATGCCAGTGCTTCTACCATGATATCATCAGGAATCTCATTGGCGCCACACTCGACCATCGAAATGGCTTCTTTTGTTCCAGCAACACGTAAATCCAGATCGGATTCATCTATTTGTGCGAATGTGGGATTGACTATAAATTTCCCATCGATGCGACCAACACGAACGGCACCAATTGGACCACTCCAGGGAATATCTGAGATTGTTAAAGCCGCAGATGCTGCATTGATACCCAGAATATCGATTGGATTGATACCATCTGATGAAAATGAGACCATAATGATCTGGACAGGGTTGCGCATATCTTTTGAGAATAATGGACGAATTGGCCTGTCCGTTAGTCTGGCTAACAAAATGGCATCTGTACTGGGTCGACCTTCTCTCCGGAAGAATGAACCAGGGATGCGGCCACCAGCGTACATTCGTTCTTCATAATCAATGGTCAAAGGAAAGAAATCTGTACTTTCTTTTGGTTGTTTATCCATCGTTGCTGCAGCAAAAATCATTGTTTCTCCACAAGTGATTGTTACTGCTCCACCAGCTTGTAGAGCCAGCTTTCCAGTTTCAATGGTTATCACGGTTTCCCCCATGGGGACGCTATAAGACTTACTTTCGGGTTTCATACTTTTTCCCTCTTAACTAAAATGTCCCGCCTGGTCAGGAACTGAAAATTATCCAGAACTTCAATTGTTCTGAACAGGTTTCAATACCCAACCTGCGAGTTGATTCATAGAAATGGAAAGGCAATTTGTTTACCTTTCCATTCTCGCGATAAACTTATTTTGCGCGCAGACTGAGTTTTTCTACTACTGCACTGAATCGGCCAAAATCACTGGCGCGAAGATAAGCTAGTAAACGACGTCGTTTTCCGACCAATTTTAACAAACCTCGGCGGGAAGATTCATCATGTTTGTGAGCACGCAGGTGCTCGGTAAGTTCTTTGATGCGTGTTGTTAATAAAGCAATCTGAACTTCAGGTGATCCAGTATCGCCTTCATGGCGAGCAAATTGATCGATAATCGCGGTTTTTTGTTCTAATGTTAATGACATGACATGTGCTCCTTAAAATTTATTTTATGCAGGTCTCCATACACCCAGATTATTCCGGATATAGGACCAGTCACTGATCGAGAATTATATCAAGGATTCCAGCCAAAGTACAGGGGGCTACAAATTCGGTGGAAATCATGTTTTCTATTTTTAAAAACAATGAAATCAAGAAAATCAGGATTCCTGGTCAGAAATATTTGATAATGCCGCCCTAAGATTTTTTTGTCCCTCTTCAGGAAACGATTTCAGGCTTTTTCTGATGATTTGTTTGGGGGAGGGATATGAAGAGCTCAATAGTAAATTTGATAAGTAATGTGATGTTTCGGTTGGATTTGTTAAAGCGAGATCATTAACCAACAATGTTAAACCTGTAGTAATCTTCCTGTTGTTCATAGAAAACAAAGGGGTCAGGATACGAAAAACTCTTGGTAGATTTACAAATGATGGATCATTTATAAGCGATTGTAATGCATATATGGCAGTGATTGCCTGTGGTACATCAGCTGAATCTACCCAGGTCTGAATAGTATCTAACCATTTCGTAGCACTCGATTGTTTGATCGTTTGCGTGCCGTATTTAAATAAAACTTGATGGATTTCCTTATCTGAGGTTTTGGATCCCCAGGCGACAAATCGTTCGATGATTTCACGGTTATAGACAACTGGTAATGAACCAAGAATTACAGCAGAAAAGAATCTGGCTTCATACAAGTCTTCTAACCAGAGTTGATCTGCATATTCAAGCGCTAACTCTGGCTTTTTTTTAGCCAACGCTGAAAATTGTTGTTGTAAATGATGCATCACGATCGGTGCCAGCTGTAATTTTGGGACCAATGATTTTCGTTGAATTTCAACTCCTGGTTGATATGCCAGATTTGCATGGACATCTAACAAAGACCTGAAATTTTCCCGAAAAATCGGGCCAGAAGATTCTGGTTCAAATATGGTCTTAATTTGTTGAACCAACCGGTCAATTTGAATTGCAGGCATCCCAGTGATCTCTACTTTGTCGAACCTTGATTACGATTAGTATGCTTTGGCAAAATAAGTTTTATACTCTGCCTGTTTTCCGCAATAAATACATTTTCCATCGGATTTTTCCTGATCAATTGGTCGGCAACGAGTAGTCGCTTTGGTTTCATTTTTTATGGCGGTTTCACAAACCGCATCTCCGCACCAATAAGCATACGCCCAACCATTTTGCACGATTTCCTGAAACTCTGTGTAGTCCTTTGGTTCAAAAATATGGCTATCACGGAAGTCAGTGGCTTTTTTAAGTAATCGGTCATGAAAATCATTCAGGATTGTTTCAAGTTGGCTGGCAAGATTTTCCAAGGGCAAGAATAATTTTCCATTTTTCCCGGGAATATCTCTTTGAGCAACCACAACGGTTTGATTATCCACATCACGAGGTCCAAGTTCAATCCGCAATGGAACGCCGCGCATTTCCCAATCATTGAACTTAAACCCCGGGGTTAAATTATCCCGATCATCAACTTTCACTCTGAATTGAGCTAGATCTTTTTCAAGATTCCTGACAACTATCATTACCTTCTCGCGATCTTCGTCATTTTTGAAAATAGGTACGATCACAATTTGAATTGGAGCCAGTCTGGGAGGAAGAATTAATCCCTGGTCATCACCGTGGGACATAATGATGGCACCCACAAAACGGGTTGAAACACCCCATGAGGTTGTCCAGGCATATTGCAGCTCGTTATTGCGGTCAAGATACTGGATATCGAAGGCTTTGGCAAAGTTTTGACCTAAATTATGCGATGTTCCGGACTGGAGGGCTTTTGTGTCCAGCATCATAGCTTCAATGGTATATGATTTGTTTGCCCCGGCGAATTTTTCCGCTTCTGATTTAATGCCAGGAATGACCGGGACGGCAGCTTCGTTGATGGCAAAATCAGCGTATAAATTTAAGATTTTCAATGTTTCTTCTTCGGCTTCTGCTGCTGTTTCATGGGCTGTATGGCCCTCCTGCCAGTAAAATTCAAGTGTCCTCAGAAACATGCGGGTGCGCAATTCCCAACGAACAACATTTGCCCATTGATTAATGAGAATCGGCAAATCACGATAGGATTTAACCCATTTGGAATACATGTGACCAATGATTGTTTCAGAAGTTGGGCGCACAACCAATGGTTCTTCCAGAGTCTGACCTCCCCCAATGGTAACAATTGCTAGTTCAGGTGAAAATCCCTCAACATGTTCTTTCTCTTTTTCCAAAAATGACATGGGAATAAACATCGGAAAAGCAGCATTTACATGACCGGTCTCCTTGAATCGTTTATCCAATGCTTTTTGAATATTTTCCCAGAGCGCCCAACCATATGGTCGTACGACCATACAACCTCGTACCGGTGCATAATCGGCTAATTCAGCGCGTTGGATAAGCTGGTTGTACCATTCTGAAAAATTTTCGCTTTGTTTAGGGAGTTTTTCTTCGCTCATGTTTCGCTTCTTTCCTGTTTATTTTGATGAATTAAATTCTTGTTTCAAATGGTAAATATGAATTGATTTCTTCAATTGTATTGGCAAATTTTATCGTCTCAATACTGGCGGGAGGAATATATCCGTTGAGTTCCTGGTAAAACAATAAAAAGATTTTCTTCCATTCGTCACCAACCAGAATGATAGGGACTGAAGGAATTGCTTCGATTTGAATTCTGTTCCACATAAGCACGATTTCAGCCAGGGTGCCGGGGCCACCAGGTAGCGCAATAGCAGTATCACATGAATCGATCAACTTGATCATACGCTCATGTAATGTTTCCAGCTTCCACTCTTCTTTTACCCATGGATTGTGTGAGCGTTTTCGCCAGCGTTCAATTTCCTCACAGGTGACTCCAATCACATGCCCACCTGCTTCAGCAGCGCCTTTCGATGTTGCTTCCATGGTTCCCATATAGCCACCCGTTAACACCGTATGACCAGCCAAAGCCAGTGCATACCCGAGATTGTAGGCAAATTGATATTCATTACTTTCTGGGAGCGGAGATGAACCGCCAAATATGGTGAGTTTCATAGTTTATCCTTTAAGAATACGTGCTATTTTACCGTATTTTGATCCCATTGACGTTCGTAATTCTGTTTCAGTTTCTGATGAATGGCTTTTTCCAGATCTATGTTACATATTTGGCAGAGCTGAAAGAGGTAAAGAGTAACATCTGCTACTTCACCTCCTAGTTTTTCTATATCAAAATCATTTTCGCTCCATTGAAAATGTTCCAGAACTTCACTGGCTTCCAGAACCAGAGAAACGGCAATATTTTTAGGTGTTTGCGGTCGCTTGCTATCCGGCGTGTACCATCCTTTGGCAGTAACAAAATTATTCATATCTTCAGTTAGCTGTTTGATGTCTTTCCCCATCTGTCCTCACTTTACCCTTATAAATTAATCAGCTGATTGTTCGTGCTCTGTTTCTTCCAATATTTCGAGTATTCCAGGGAACCCATTACGAATCCACTCATCAATTTCATTTGCTGTGTTCAAATAATCCTCGAATGTACCACCGATGGGATCTTCGATATTGATCGCAGCTCCAGACATTTCTGATAACATGAACACTTTTTTTGAAAATTCAGGAAATTCAATTTGAATGGCTTCTTTGTGACCTGATTCCATAGTGAGAATCAAATCAAACTGGTTGAGCAAATCTTTTGTTATGGTTTGTGATTGATGTGAACTGGTATCTAATCCACGTTGTGCCATGGCTTTGACACCTGAAGGGGTAGCAGGATGACCACTTTCAGCCCACGTACCTGCGGATTGAACGACCCAATTGGTTGGGAGATCCATTCTTGTAATATAATCTTTCATCATTGCTTCTGCCATCGGGGAACGACATTGATTGGCGGTACAAACAAAAAGAATGGCTCTCTTTTTTGACATATTAGCGGTCCATACTGACGACCTGGCTATCCCAACGATGCCAGCGGCCATGATGTTTTTCGAGTAGCGATTTACCTTCACCTGGAGATTCTAAGTCAACCAATTCCATATCTGCGTCGACCATAATTCTGACCAATTCTTTGAAGGAAACCCGAGGCGTCCAGCCAATTTCCCGGATTGCCTTTGAGGGGTCTGCCAACAAATAGTCGACTTCATTGGGTCGAAAATAGCGCGGATCGATGCGTACATAATCATGCCAATCAAGATTGAGATAACCGAAAGATTCATCCAGAAATTCACGCACAGAATGGGCTTCTCCTGTTCCGATCACAAAATCACCAGCTTCGTCATGTTGCATCATTTTCCACATGGCTGCAACATAATCAGGGGCATACCCCCAATCACGTTTGGCGTCCAGATTTCCCAGATACAGGTGTTTTTGAGTGCCTTTCACAATATTGGCTAAAGCACGGGTGATTTTTCGGGTCACAAAGGTTTCGCCACGTCGTGGAGATTCGTGATTGAATAAAATTCCATTGCTGGCAAAAATCCCATAACCATCCCGGTATTGTTTTGTGACCCAATATGAATACAACTTTGCAGCTGCATATGGGCTTTGAGGACGGAACGGGGTATCTTCATTTTGGGGAGGTTGCGAAGAACCATACAATTCACTGGAAGAAGCCTGATAAAATCTGGCTTTCACGCCACTTTTTCGAATGGCTTCCAGAATTCTTATGGTCCCAAGTCCGGTTACATCACCCGTATATTCGGGCATGTCAAAACTTACGCGAACGTGGCTTTGTGCAGCAAGGTTATAAACCTCTTCAGGTCGGATGTTGTAAATAACATCCAGAAGTGCTTCTGATTGAGATACGTCGCCATAGTGGAGCGTTAATTTAACCTCCTCACCAGTATTATGCGGATCATGATAGATATGGTCAATACGTCGTGTATTGAAGGTGCTGGCTCGACGGATCAACCCATGAACTTCGTATCCTTTAGACAATAATAGTTCGGCTAAATATGAACCATCCTGGCCAGTTATTCCTGTGATAAGTGCTTTTTTCAATGAAACCTCCTGAAACCCATTAATGTGGGTAAAAGTCTATTTTCAAGTTGAAATCAAGTATAACGACAGGCAAGGTGACTGTCAAACAGTTTGAATTTTTGAAAATTAAATATGATGAATTCGGTGTTGCGTAGAAATTTTATCATTAGTTTCGATTCATATTGAGAAAGAAAAATCCAGGTTCGAAGAAAAATCAAACCTGGATTTTATGCTTAAAATTGATAAACTCTATTCGGATTCCTGAGAGGTTTCTTTTAGTTTTTCTTTCTTAAGAAATTCCAGTTTATTGGATTCAGTGTTCAGGTCGACTAAAATAACATCTCCATCGTGGAATTCACCTGCCAGAATGCTGACTGAAAGAGGACTTTCTACAAATTTTTGTAAGGCTCGACGCAATGGTCGTGCACCAAACATGGAATCATAACCTTCATTTGCCAGCCAATCCCGTGCAGTTTCGCTTAACTCAACTTGAATACCATTCTCCTGGAGACGATCCTGTATCTCCTTCATTTGTAAAATGACGATATCTTTAACCTGATCGACTGTGAGCGGTGAGAACATGATAATCTCATCCACCCGGTTGATAAATTCCGGACGAAAAGTGCTTTTCAGGGCTTTCTCAATATTCTCATGAGCATCTCGTTCATCACTGTCACTGGACAAAAAGCCCAGCGTACCACCCTTTTTCACAAATTCCGTTCCCAGGTTAGATGTCATAATCAAGACCGTGTTGCGGAAATCAACCTGATGACCCTGCCCATCGGTGAGTCTGCCATCATCCAAAATTTGGAGTAATGAGTTCCAAACTTCGGGATGAGCTTTTTCTATTTCATCGAACAGGATCACCCGGTAAGGACGTCGGCGAACAGCTTCGGTTAACTGACCACCTTCTTCGTAACCGATATATCCAGGAGGAGCACCAAACAGGCGCGAGGCTGTGTGTTGTTCGCGATATTCACTCATATCCAATCGCACCAGAGCATCTTCATCACCAAACATGAATAAAGCCAGGGCTTTGGCAAGTTCAGTTTTTCCAACACCAGAGGGTCCAATGAAGATAAATGAACCGATTGGTCTGCGGGGATCTTTCAACCCGGAGCGGGCACGTCGAATGGCATCTGAGATCGCCTTTATTGCTTCTTCCTGCCCGATGATATTTTCGTGTAATCGTTCTTCCATATGCAATAATTTCTCAGATTCCGTTTCCATCATCTGATTGACCGGGATACCTGTCCACTGGGCTACGACTTGCGCAATATCATCGATATCCACGACTTCATCCAATTGATGATCGGCTTCCCATTTATCACGTTGCTCATCAAATTCTGTTTGGAGGCGTAATCGTTCCGCTTTCATGCGGGCAGCGCGTTCATAATCGCGTTCCACCCCCGCTTTTTCTTCTTCAGCGGCTAATCGATCTAACTCAGATTTTGTTTTTTTCAAATCTGCTGGTAGGGAGTATAGCGCTACCCTTAATTTTGCTGCAGCTTCATCCATCAAATCAATAGCTTTATCTGGCAATCTTCTGTCCGTGACATATTGTGAAGATAGTCTGGCAGCAGAAACAAGGGCTTCATCTGCAAAACGAACTTTGTGATGAGCTTCATAACGGTCGCGTAGACCTTGTAACATCAGAATGGTATCATCCACGGTTGGTTCATCTACATATACAGGAGCAAACCGTCGCTCCAGAGCAGAATCTTTTTCTATGTGTTTGTGATATTCGTCCAATGTAGTGGCACCGATACATTGCAATTCACCACGTGCCAAGGCAGGTTTCAACATGTTAGATGCATCCATGGCACCCTGGGCAGCGCCAGCTCCAACAACCGTATGTAATTCGTCGATGAAAAGTATTACTTCACCTGCAGAGCGCTGAACTTCTTCTATGGCGGCTTTAAGTCGCTCCTCAAATTCACCTCTAAAGCGCGAACCAGCGATCATGGCGCTGAGATCCAATGAAATAACCTTTTTACCCATCAGTATTTCAGGAATATCATTAGAAGCGATCTTTTGAGCTAATCCTTCGACTATTGCCGTTTTTCCAACGCCTGCTTCACCGATGAGGACAGGATTGTTTTTCGTTCTACGGGAAAGGATCTGCATGACACGTAATATCTCATTATCTCGGCCAATAACCGGGTCTAATTTTCCTTCCCGAGCCTGTGTGGTCAGGTCACGAGAATATTTTTCGAGACTGCGATAACGGGTCTCGGCTTGCGGATCGGTTACCCTTTGGCCACCACGTAATTGATTAATTGCCTCGACGACTCTTTCACGATTGATGCCTGAGCCCTCCAGCAGGCGAGCTGCAGGGGTATTCTTTTCACTGAGAATTGCCAGGAAAATATGTTCCGTTGAAATGTACTCATCTTTCAATCGACTGGCTTCTTCATTGGCAAGATCAATAATTCGCTTCACGCGCGGTGTAATAAAGACCTGACCTGCTCCTCCACCAAAAATACTGGCTTTTGGGCTGGTGCGTAGAATATAATCCAATCGTTCTTCCAGAATACTGGGGTCGATTTTTAAAATCTCTAAAATTTGCGGTATTACACCTTCTGGTTGTTCAATCAAGGCTAAAAGAATGTGCTCGGTATCAATCTGATTATGTCCATATCTTTGAATGATCTCAGCTGCTCTTTGGGCAGCTTCCTGAGCACGTTCTGTAAATCGGTCAAATCTCATCATATGGGTATTGTCCTTCCATTACATATGCATCATACATTTCTTTGTTATGTAGGATTATATCAAAATACAATCCTTAAAATTGCCAGAATTGTATTAGAAGCTTATAAGAATTTCGATAGAGCATTTTTATTACTGTTTCAGGAAACAGATCGGGATGATCGAAAAAAATATTTAACGAATTGATTCATTTTGTGTATCCATTTCAGTGGTGTAAAATAAAATCGCATGAATGATGAAACAGGAAAGAGGGCAGGACAAATTCGGGCGTTAAATCCCAGTACTGATCTGCGAGCGATTGCTGATCTGATTGAGATGTGTTTTATAGACACGATTGATGAAGATGGATTAGACTATATTCGCTATCTACGAAAATTAGCCTCTGATAATAACAGTTTATATTTGGGATTGGGACGACCACAGCATACATTCGCCCCGATTCAGGGATTTGTGTATGAGGTTGAAGGACGAATTGTTGGAAATTTATCCATGATACCCTTCCACAAAAACGGAGATTTTGTTTATCTTATCGCCAATGTGGCGGTTCACCCAGAATTTCGCAGGCAACGGATTGCTTTTGACTTAACAGCCAGAGCGCTGAAATATGCCAGAGAAAAATCCGCTAAAAGTACCTGGCTTCAGGTTCGGGATGATAATCCACCCGCCATAGATCTGTATACACAAATGGGATTTGTCGAACGATGCCGGCGTTCAACATACACAATTAAATCCAGAAAAAGATGGACGGAATTACACGGAAAGGAAATCAAGGTTCGGAAAAGAAAAGATTCAGAATGGGAAAAACAAAAGAGTCTGTTACAGGTTTTCTATCCTGAGGATATCCGCTGGAATGTGGGTTTAAGAGAAAAAAGATTATTACCAGGTTTCTGGCATGGATTATCGAGGTTTTTATCCGGGATGTCTATTACCAATATCAGCATTTATCATGGAAATAAGTTGCTTGGTTTTGCATCCCTGGAAAGAACAACTTTGTATGCCGATAATCTTTGGATTGTGGCAGAAGATAATCATGATGATGAAGTAATTTCCGCTGCAGTACCATATTTACGTTCATCAACGATTAACACGCGACCTCTATCGATCAATTATCCTGTTGGTCGAGGTGAAAGAGCATTTACGGATTTAGGCTTTGAAAAAAATCACACATTGATCTGGATGGAAGAGACGATTATTCCACCAGGATTCTCACTTAAGTAATTGCAACTTTAACAGAAGAATATCGTATTTAATTAATATAGGAGATAATGATGAAAAAATTGCTTATTCGATTAGGAATCAATGCAGTCGCATTATATGCAGCTGTTGCTTTATTAGATGGCCGTGGCATCAATCCTCAAAATGAAAACTGGTTGAGTTTTGTATGGCTGGCATTAATTTTTGGTTTGGTAAATGCCATCATTAAACCGGTACTGGTTGTTATGAGTTGTCCGCTTTTAATCCTAACTTTAGGATTGGGAACTCTGGTCATTAATACCTTGATGTTCTTAATGGCTGGCTGGATTGGCACTCAATTTCAGGTGGGATTTACCGTTGATAATTTCTGGGTAGGACTGATCGGCGCTATTATCGTCAGCATTGTCAGTTTTGTATTAACTGGTTTATTCAAGGATGATCTGAAGAAACGTTCTCATAGATAAATGTTAAAATGAAGCAATTGCCAATCAAACTATATAAATTGATACTCAGCAATCGCCAAACTTTCCAGTTTATCGCTGGTCGGAACACCGTTCTGGCTCCAACCGCGCAATTCATAAAACCGCGGTAACATTTTATCCAACTCAACAACATGACCCTTCCCGGGTCCTTCCGGGAGAGGTTCATGTAACATTCTATGAGGAAGTGTATCATCTTCCTTCGTGAATCCTGCTTTCAACAAGAAAAGTCTTTCCATGTTGAATATGCGATCACCGGCATCCAACAAACTTTGTTGTGTAAATGGATGTCCGGTAGATAATCTCATGATTTCTGTTAGCGGTGTTGGCCATAATTCCACTTTGTCTTCGAACATATACCGCACGGATAGAAAAACACATAATCCAGTTGAATCAATAACCGCAAAAGCATCCTCGAAGCGTTTCACCAGTTCGGGTTTGTTCTCCAGGGATAATGAATCAATTTTTTGTGGGACACCAAAGACTTCACTGTAGGCTAAATCGCCAGCCATGTGAGATGCACCTTTATTGGATGTTGCATAGAGCAATCCCATTCCTTTCGATCCGCGTGGATCGTATCCTGGAAATTCCTGTTTTTTGGCTGTAACCGCCAACTCAGGATGCCTGTAACTGTTAGCTAATCGGAAGCTTCCCTGAGCTAATTCTTTCCCGAATCCTTGCATGTTCGCAATCTGATGGGTAAGTGTAATAATCGCATCTGGATCACCAAATTTCAGATCAAACCCAATCGTATCCTTTGGGATAATCCCTTTTTCTGACATTTCCATGGCACAGGCAATCGTCATTCCCGCAGAAATTGTATCCAATCCATACTCATTACACAGATAGTTGGCTTTAATAATAGCAGCCATGTTATCGATACCACATCCACTTCCATAAGCAGCTATGGTTTCATATTCAGGACCTTCACCTTCACCCGCATATTTTGGATCATCTACTTTGGTATCGCGACCGCAGGCAATTGGACAGCGAAAACACGGTTTTGACTTCTTCAGGTATTTTTCATTAATGACATCTCCGGTAATACCAGCAATCCCTTCAAAACGGCCGGATTGAAAATTCCTGGTCGGCAAGATACCCATTTCATTGGTAATGGGTGGCACGTAAGAGGTTCCATACACACGCATGGCTCCACCGGCTTTCATGACATCGCCAACATTTTTGGCCATCGCTTTGCAATACGCTTCCAATTCTTCAGGATGTGCAACATCAACTTTGTGTGAACCGCGAACGACGACTGCCTTCAGGTTCTTGGAACCCATCACTGCGCCAACCCCTGAACGCCCGGCTGCTCGATGTTTATCATTCATAATCGAAGCAAACAGAACCTGGTTCTCACCTCCAGGTCCAATGCAGGCAACTCTGGCTTTCGGATCCGTTTCTGAGCGGAGGATATCTTCGGTTTCGGGTACTATTTTTCCCCAAACTTGGTCAGCTGGTCTGAGTTCAACATGATCGTCATTCACCCATAAATAAACAGGGGTTTCAGCCTTCCCTTCAAAGATGAACATATCAAAACCGGTGCGTTTCATTTCAGTTGGGAAGAAACCGCCGGAGTTTGAGTCGCTGAGCGCTCCCGTGAGAGGAGATTTGGTGACAACCATATAGCGATTTCCAGTTGGAGCAACCGTCGCAGTGAGTGGACCTGTGGCAAAAATCATCATATTCTCTGGTGAAAGCGCCTCAGCTTTCGGATCCATTTCATCCAAAAGATATTTTATCGCCCATCCACGGCCGCCAAGATATTTTGCGGCGAAATCTTTATCAACAGTTTCGACTTTTATCGTTTTTGTACTCAGATTTACTCTTAAAATTTTTCCATGCCAGGCAAACATTTTTGTCTCTCCTCTTAAATTAATTAGCCTCCAGCCATTGCGGAAAAGGCACATACAACATCACCCTCGTTTAATGGTTCTCCAGGAACCATGGTTCGACCATTGATTAATACGACACTTTCTGGAATTGGTGGAATTGAAAACATTTCCAGGATCTTTTCGGGACGAATATCTTCGGGCACATCAATGGAAATTTGATCCCCGTTTGTGCCTTCTGGAAGATTATTACGGTAATTCGCCAACAATTTAATACATATCTGCATAATTTACTGACCAGGTTGCCTTAAAATGATACAAAACCCAAATAAATAAAACAAGTTTAACTTGTCATTGATTTTTTTTGACAAACTGCGAAATCAGTTCAATTACAAAAAGATTATGGCTACACCGACCATCGCAATAACAGTGCCTGCTATGGCTTGTTTTGAAATCTTTTCTTTCAATATCGTGCCAATCGGTAAATGGAAAATGGGGGTTAATGCCATGAGGGTTGATGCGATTCCTACCTTTGCAAATTGAACAGCGATCAAAGACAACCAGACTCCCAGGAATGGTCCAACCATTGCTCCAATAAATGCAAATCTGAACGCTTTGGGAAATTGCCTGATTTGTTGAAAACTCTTTTTAACTTGTTTGGTTAATAAGGCAAAAAACCAAACAGAAATTACAGCTACCAGAACGCGAATGACTACACCAGAAAGAGCGGGAAACTCTGACGGTAAACCTTTTTTGGCAAAGATAAGCCCGGCGGCCTGGCCTATAGCTGCCCCAACGCCAAATAGAATCCCAATCCATTTATGGCGATCACTATAGATCTGGGTATGAGAATTATTACGATCCATAATTACAACTGCAATACCCCCAATGGTGAGGATAACTCCACTAATTTGCAGGATGGACAGGATCTCCCCCAGGAAAATCCAGGCAAACAAAGCACTGATTACCGGACTGACGGCCATTACCAGCATTGCCAAACGGGGTCCGACCATGATGAAGGATTGAAATAGAAGCAGATCTCCCACCACCAGTCCAATAATGGAGGATAAACCTAACCACATCCATTGTTCATAGGTTGCATTAAATGGGATAGGAGTTCCATAAACCAACGTATGTGTAATGATCAGAAATAAGAAAGCAAAACTCAATCGGATACGGTTTAAGGAGGAAGAACCGATTTGTTTACCTGAAAACGAAAACAATATCGATGATAATGCCCATAAGAAAGCTGCTGAAATGGCCGCAATTTCGCCCATAATTTTCCAATCTACTCAAATCGATGTATCTTACCATGAAGTGGGTCGATTGATACCAAATCTCCCCAAAAGTTTGAGAATCTTTTTGAACCTTCGTCTGAAAAGTACTGGTTGCTTGGTTAGGGATTAATTTGCGGGTGCATGTTATCTTGATAAGGAATAAATGAAACTTGCAATCATTAATAAATTGAGGTGAAAATGGAACATCTGGCTTACTGTGAAGCAAAAGAAAATGAATTGGCGAGAATTATAAAAGGTGAGAAATCGATGCTGATCAGAGGCAATGGGAGTTGCGCTTGGTGCTGGTTTGGGTGACGTCCTTGACACTATTATTGACGGATATAAAAAACAGGATAAAAAATCATAAATTCGTATTAAAGAATTCGTAACTGACACAAAAAAGCAAGATCTTTCTGGATGAAAAACCTTGCTTGTTTTATTGGATTATTTAATCAGATAATGAGCAAAGTAAATTACGGTAAGGTGAAATGTAACAACACACTATTACCGGCATCAGATACCCAAACACCATTGTTGCGATCAAACGCCAGGGCAATGGGTAATCCAAATCCATCCGTACCTGGGCTGTAATCACCCCAGCCCATTATAAATTGGCCATCTGGTTGGAAACCTAATATCCGGAAACCTTCAGGATCTGTGGTGTACACATTTCCAAAATTATCGGTTGTCAGGAATGGTTTATTATCCAGGCTCTGTCCAAACCAACCAACGACTTCCCAGGAATTTATGGCATAGTAGCTCGTTTTCTCAGAATCTGGCATGAATACCTGAATGCGTTGGTTCCAGGTATCAGAAATGTAAATTTCACCATTTAACCCCATGGCGAGACCAACTGGTTCATCCAATTGTCCCAGATCGAACCCTGCCTCACCGAATTGAGTCAGAAAATTGCCATTTGAGTCAAAGACAGCTATGCGTTTATTCCCTGTATCTGCAATATAGACACGACCTGCATCATCCACAATAATCCCCCGTGGTCCCCAGAAACCATCTGGATTTTCTGCTGCGCCAAAGTATCCCCACATGGTGATGAAATTACCTTCTGCAGTAAATTTTTGGACACGATGATTCCAGGTATCTGTGACATAAACTGATCCATCCGGACCAATTGCGATTCCCCATGGTTCATTGAAAGTTCCTTGTGGCGCTTCACCAGAAAGGATATCCGCAAAGCTGCCCCAGCTATTCATCAATGTTCCATCTTCGGCAAAGCGTTGAATACGGTGATTACGTGAGTCAGCTACATAAATCGATCCATCATTGCCAATCGCGACTCCACGTGGAGCATCTAATTGACCAGGTCCTTTTCCATAAAATCCAATAATCTTATCTGGTAACAGAGATTGTATTTTTCCTTCATAAGGATCGACAACTGGCTCGGATATAATGGCAGGCATCGAACCATAATTCCAAATTTGTCCGACTACATCCTTGCGTATGTACATGCGAATGGGATCAGAAGGTGACCAGGTGGAGATCGTGAGATCACTTCTGCCTTTAATGTCTGCATATTTGCTGTAATCCTTATTAAGCCAGATTTGGAAAAGAGCTGAGCGCATGTCGGCATCTGTGATTGCATAGACAATTCTTTCCCAGGTTAGAAAATAATAATCCTGGGTTGGCCATACCAGTCGAATGTAATCGTATTTGACATAATCATCTTTGACCAATGAATCAATTTTGGAGTAGTTCTGATCACTAGCCAGAATGATGGGGGAATTTAGCAGATCACGGGTTGGTTTATCGGTATACCACTGTTTATTTGGGTAATCACGGAAATACCACCAGAATGGATACAATGAGTCGTTATCATAAGCAACATTGATTTTCTTTTCGCCAACAGTGCGTTTGGAAATTTCTTCCACCTGCTCCAGGATATCTTTTGGTCCACGATCTGCATGAGCATAAACAAGAAATTCTTTTCCATTATCATAATTAATAAAAGATGCCATGAAGGCAGTACGGATCGTTAAAAATGATAATAAGATCGAAAACGCTAAAACTAAAAGCCTGGCTATACCCATCCATGAAAAATTTCTCAAGTAGTGAATAAATCCATAGCCAGAAAAAATCAGCACAATCAACGATGTGATAAATGTGCTTGTTACCTGTAATTGTTCCAGGGAATTACCCTGGAATGGCGGAGTGGAGCCCATAACAGCTCCAAGAAAGCCTAGAAGGCTTGTGATTAAAACTGGTAACAGCAAGAGACTGATCCAGCTTTTACTTTCCTTAAATTTTTTCCATGGAATTTGCCCGATCAGTTTATCAAACCCCCAGGCAGCCGTCAGGGCAAATGGCAGAGCAATGTGAACCGTCAGCCATGGCATTTTTTCTCCTGCCAGACTATACGCCAGTAAATTCATCAATGAAAAAAAGCCCAATAGAAATAGCACGGGTACACGATAATGGTCGGGTGAATATTCCGTGAATCCTACAAAAGTTTCTTCTCCATCTTCATGTTCCTGAATGATTTCAATCTGTCTCTCTTCAGGGATATTTTCTTCTATAAACAAGTCTTCATTATCTTCCAGTTCATCGCTCGCCTGAATTTCGGGAGTGATGAGATTGATCTGTGACAGGGGTGTTAAAGGAACAGAAACAGCCAAACTCGATTTTCGTAAATGCACCAATCCAAATATGATGGCTATGAAAAATCCAAGAATTGTAAGATATTCGTAAAAAGGCATCTGCAATACAGCATAGTAATAAGGTGGTTGGGTGCCACGATTAACCGCTTGTTGTTCCAGCCAATAACCCAATGAACCAACAATGCCGGTAAAGAATCCTCTTCCATTGGTAAAGAAAGTTGTGTAAAAAACGATAAAAATAGCCCAAAAAACAGCCATATTTTTGAACCAAACTTTTCGGTTCCACCAAACTCCAATTGCAACGGCAATACCACCGAATACCAACAAAGCGAATCCAATACGGATCATACCCATGGTCGTGTAATCAGTTGGTTTCCAGTTTTGTCCCAAAAGCGAACCTATGATATTTATGGGAAATGCAGCTAAAAGCGGGAGTACGATAGTTCCATTGAGAATCAACAAATCAAATGTGCGTAGATGCCGGATTGCATCCAGCCCAATCCCTTTTACCAGCATAATAATGGTGGATATTCCGATCAATATGGCCACCAGCACAGATAGGCTGGCAAGCAGGCCGATATTGGAAGCTGATTGCGAAATCACTTCGCCCAATTCATTGGTAGGATTCTGTTTTGCATTCAGGTAACCCAGGATAATTCCGGCGAATAACAAACCTAGTGTTATCAACATCAGGATTACAAATAATTGCCGGGATTGGGCTGTTCGCCAGCGCTCTCGGATAACCTCGGTTAAAAATTGAAAGGCTAAAAACAGGAGAAGAATTGCCATGTAAATATAAGCAGTTTCTTTGGCTGCAAAATTCAGCGCATGAGATACTGTCAGCAACATCAATGAAAAAGTATCACCCCTGTCCAAATACCGTAAAGTTGCATAAATCATCAAAACCGCAATGAATTCTATTATCCCTTCATTTCTGGTGTAACGACCATAAAAAAGCAAGTAGGGAGAAATCAGGAAGAGAAATCCGCCAATCAGATGTCCATATTTCCCCAAATAGGGTTTAAAAAGGAACAAAATTAAAACAATTGCTGCTACACTTCCGAGGGCCGCTGGAATGCGAGATGTAAAATCCGAGTCCCCAAACATAAAATAGGATAACGCGATTAAGTGAAATTGAAGCGGACCATGGGTGATTGGATCCTGAACATATCCTTTTCCGGTAGCCAGATCCCAGGATGGAACGACATGATTGACTTCATCATGACTCATGACCCTGGCACCGAGATCATAGAAACGGCTAACAATGGCTAAAATAATGATGATAATGATGATTAAATTTTCAATTGTTAGTTTTGGCAAGTAATCTGAGATTGGTTTATCAAGCCACATGTTGGTTGTTTTTTCAGAATTCATAAAGGACGTCTCCACACCTCGTTAATTTCAGGTCGAAAATCTCAATTTTGTTAAATTCCCATTGTCTACTAGACTAGCAAAGTGTTGACAAGCAACAATTGCCAGGCTAAAAATCAAATTTTAAACTTAAACAGGTTTTTCTTTTGACATTCTTTTTAATCAAATCTATACTTTTCTGATCAATCAAAAGTATAGCGTAATTTTATCGCAAAGTAGGATTATATATGAGACATCCATCAAATTTTACCCGATACAGTATGTTTGGTCTCCTGTATTTTGCTCAAGGTTCGGTATTGAGCTACTTCACGGCATTAAACGCAATCTATCTTTTATCATTTGGTCTCAATCTAGGGCAGATTGGATTAATCAGTGGGATTGCACTTACTCCATTTGTGCTGAAGATCTTTTTGGGCATTCTGAGTGATCGCATCAATTTATTCCAGATGGGGCATCGGAAACCATATATCATTATCGGATTGATCATTCAGGCAGTGTGTTTATTTATAGTTCCTTTTATAGATCCGGGAAAGAATTTTGCATTATATGGATTGATGGCCTTTCTGGTGATGACTGGCATGGCAATGTATGACACCTCCACGGATGGTCTTGCTTTGGATACAACGCCAGAGGATGAAGCTGGGAAGATACAGGGAATCATGGTCGGTGGCAGGGCGATGGGCGTGGTGGTGCTATCCAGTTTGATTGGAGTTCTGGCACAGAACGTATCCTGGATGGCTGCATTCTGGCTACTGGCAATTCTGACGCTCTTACCATTGGTTTTTCTGATTGGATTTAAGGAACCTCCTAGAAAAGCTGACCAAAAATTTGAGTGGAAGGCTTTTGCGGCATTCAAACACTGGCCGATTATCGCCTTGGGGTTATTGGGTGCTTTGTATTCATTGATTATCAATGCTGCCAATGAAATTATTAATCCATTTCTGCAATCAGATTTTGGCATATCCGTTATGATGGCGGGATTTTTTACGACGGTGTGGGGGATTGGTGTTGTGGTTGGAGGAATTACCGGTGGTCCATTGACCGATCGGGTGGGACAACGGCGAGCTGTAGAAATTGCATTGGTGATTTCCTTCGTTTCTGTATCTATCTTTTCATTCACCTCTACAGCAGCGATCGCCTGGCCACTGGTTTTTATCTTTGGTGTTGCGTATGGTTATTATGAAACCGTCTATTTTGCAATTTCCATGCGAAAATCTGACCCCAGGATTGCAGCATCCATGTTTTCGATATTGATGGCAATTGCCAATATCGGAACGGGCATAGGGTTGCCGATTGCTGGTTTACTGGCAGATGGGGTTGGGTATCGTTGGACATTTGCCATCATTGCCAGTTTGAATCTTCTGGCAATACCATTACTACCGGCAATATTTGGAAAAAAAGAGAAATAAAAAAAAAGAGAAATAAAAGAAATGGGCTGTTTCATTTTGGGAAACAGCCCATTGTATTCAATTTAATTCTCTGTTAGTCAGGAAGTGAATTGAAATATGGGGTAATTATTATTACTTTCCTCCGTTTCCGCCATCATTTCCTCCACTACCACCATTGTTACCATTACCATTATCGCCCTGGTTGCCACCATTGGGTTGATCATTGTATGAATTTTGGAATCCACCAGTTGTACCTCCCTGATCCAATCCAGCAGGATCAATTTCCGTAAGGTGGTTACCAAGCAGGTGCATCCACATAAAGGGATCTTCGACAGGGTGTTGTACTTCGCCTTGATTTTGAACTTCTCCGACTTCTCCTTCAGTATCGAGAGCTCCGAACATATACATGTTCATCCATACATTCTCTAGTTTTTCTTCACCGTATTGATTAGAGTAATTTGCCATGAATTCGAGTTCGCTTGCAAGTAATTCTGGATTTTCAATACTTGCATCTACCAAGCCGGCTTGATAATTCATCATGCGTTCAAATTGATTTTGGAATGGTACACCAGTTTGTTTACCTTTATTCATCATTTCTTCTTGATATTTTAATTGTTGTTGAACCATCAATAATTTGCCAATTGGATCTTCTGTATTAACTCCATATTGTAATGCCCTTTGAAATGCTTCCTGCCAGGCTAGTAAATGTGCTTCTCCAACAACTTCGCCTTCGTCAAGTAAAATTTGTATTTCCTCAAATCGTTTAAAAGCATGATTGAGAGCAATGTCAAATTCGGTTTCTGGATCGGTTGCGAGACCCAATTCAATATCTTCTACCAGGGTTTTTACGGGGTAAAGTAAATCTCCTGGCAAGCTGTCCTGTGCACCCACGGCAGTAATTCCACCACCCAATAAGAGTGAGAGGATCGTTGCGATTGTTATCAGTTTCATGGAAAAAGTCTCCTTCTTGATATTTAGTTGGTTCCACCATGATTTTCCTGGGACAGAAACCGTTGTTTCACCAGCTAACTGGTGCATTTCGCTCAGGAAATTCTTTTTGGCTGACTGCACCCGTAAAGGATTTCTTTCAGGAATTGCGTCCAATTTTTCCAGCTTTTGTTTGATTTCATTTTCCCAGTTATTCATAGCTTCACCACTAATTTTTTTCTGATTGTCTGTAAACCACGATGTTGAAGGGCTTTCACCGCACCGACAGGTTTGTTCATTGCTATAGCTATTTCCTGATTTTCCAAACCTTCCAGAAATTTGAGGACGACTGCCTGTCGTTGGTTCTCCGGAAGTGCTCGCAAAACATTCCGAATTTCCTGACTTTCAATGTTGTCAATGACGATATCTTCCGGATGATCATTTTGCGAAGCATGATACTCTGGAAGACCCTCATCTTCTGGAATTGCGCGTCGGTATTGATCTGTTATCCAGTTGTGTGCCATTCGATACAGGTAGGGCCGTACATACTTTTTAGGGCCTTTGCCATTTTTGAGAGCATGTAAAAATCGGCTAAATGTTTCAGCAACACATTCTTCAGCTTTGTCCTGGCTGCCCAATAACCGGTAGCCATATCTGTATATTGCTTCATTATATTGATCAAAAACCGACTCTATCGCACTCATATCAAACGCCTGTAACCTGGAGATCAAACCTTCTTCTTCTTCGATGATAGACATGTGTTCACCTTTTATGACGCGTTAATCCATGAATCGATACGCTAATAACATTGCTAATAAGAGTATTGTACAAAAATTAATCAATTAAGAAATTTTTTTACATTTTTTTAATATTTTGTTTGTACATTTCTAATATTTTCGAGATAAATTATGCAGTAGAAAAAATCAATTAACGAGGAGGTTTTTATGATATATAGAAGAACATCTTCACCTTCTTTATGGGAAGAAATGGACAAATTACAAAGAGAGATGAATCGGATGTTTGATAGCGCCTTCACGAATCGTCTGATTGATCGCCCGATCAACAGCCACGATTTTCCAGCCATGAATGTCTGGACGAAGGCAGACGTTGGGCAGGTCATCACAGCTGAAATTCCTGGCATGAATGTGGATGATCTGGATATCAAAGTGGTGGGTGAGACCTTGACAATCAGTGGATCAAGACAAGCACCGGTGGATGATGAAAATATTCGATATCATCGTCAGGAACGGGGATATGGAAGTTTTACACGTACCATTCAATTACCTTTCGCGATTGAAGTAGATAAAGTAGAAGCCAATTACGAAAAAGGGGTATTGAAAGTCTGGTTACCAAGAGCAGAATCAGACAAACCCCGCAAGATTACGGTTAAAGCAATATAAACAGGAGGTGATTTATGACTGAACAATTATCCAATCCTGAAACACAAAAACAAGAAATTGTAGAACAGGAACAGACTGAACGCACTCGAGAAAGTCGCATGTACGTTCCGCGAGTAGATATATACGAGTCCGATGATGCGATTCATATCCTGGCAGATATTCCCGGCGCGGATGAGAATTCTATCGACATTACTCTGGAGAAAAATGTTCTCACCATTGATGCTGAGGTGCAGGCTGAAAAACCGCAAGATTATTCATTGATGTATGCTGAATATGGTATTGGCGGTTTCAGAAGGAAATTCAACCTGTCAAACGAAATTGACCAGGAAAAAATTGTCGCGGAAGTGAAGGACGGCGTATTAAAACTGGTACTACCTAAATCTGAGAAAGTAACACAAAAGATTTCAGTTAAAGCTGCAAAGGAGTAAGTAGAGAATTAAAAGGAGGTCAAAATGGTTATGAAAAGTTTGGTTCCATGGAAAAGAGATGAGAAAAGAAGTGATCTGGCTCGCTTTTCAGATGATCCTTTATGGCAATTTCGAGATCGAATGAACCGATATCTGGACTCTTTCTGGAGAAACCCATTCGAACTGGATCTTTTAGAGGAAAACGACATTTTCTTACCCCGAATTGACCTGAGTGAAACCGATCAAGAATACACTGTGATCGTTGACTTGCCGGGAATGGATGAAAAAGACATTGATCTGTCTTACAGTCGTAATGTACTTTCCATCTCAGGCAAAAAAGAGGAAGAAAAAGAAGAGAAAGATAGACAATATCATCGGATCGAAAGATATTCAGGCCAATTCAGACGGGATATCCCGCTTCAGGAAAATATTGATGATAGTAAGATTGAGGCGACGTTTAAAAATGGTGTATTAACCATTAATTTGCCAAAAATATCCGATCCAACTCAAAAAAAGAAAAAAATCTCGATTGTCAAGAAATAAAAGAATGAATCAAAAACCGGTGAAACACCGGTTTTTGATTCATTCTTTTTTGACAAAAATAATAATAATTAAATTACATTGAAGATTTTTTTATCTCCATTTCATCGGTATAATGGATGCAAGCTGGTTATATTTATAAAGAGCCAGTGTTTTCTTTACAAATTCGAACTTTGTTTATGCAATTATTTTTTCTATAGTTGATTCAACCAAGCATGGATGAAAAACAATGTAGTTAATGAGGGTTTAATGCCTGCTAATCGAGATGAAAATCGCACAGTTTATTCAACCGAACACGGCAAAGTCTGTCCCAATTGTGGAAAGCCTGTTCAGAATTGTCAATGCAAAAAGAAAAAAGATAGCCCATCTGTAAAGCGTGATGGCATTATTCGATTACGTTTAGAGCGCAAAGGAAGAGGGGGAAAATCGGTCACGCTGGTCGAGGGACTTCCACCTGATGAAGATTTATTAAAAGAACTGGTCAAAGAACTGAAGCAGCATTGTGGGGTTGGTGGATCAGTAAAAAATGGGATCATTGAAATTCAAGGTGATGTTCGTGATTCTGCATTACCCTTATTACAGGGAAAAGGATACGTTGTGAAAAAGGCTGGGGGTTAAACCCAGAAAAATTATCATTAGGAGAGATTGATGCAAGATCGTTTAAAACCATTCTTTGACTCAAACGGTGTGGCAATCATCGGTGCCACCAACAAGCCCAATAAACTCAGTTATGGGATTGTAAAAAACCTGACTTTATATGGATTCAAAGGGGGAATATATCCAGTCAATCCGAAAGTGGATGAAATTTTGGGATATCGTTGTTATCCAGATATTCTGAGTGTTCCTGATCCTGTTGACCTGGCAGTGATTGTCTTACCAGCTGGTGTCATCTTACCAGTTATCCAGGATTGTGAAAAAAGAGGAATCAAGGCAATTACAGTGATCTCTGGTGGGTTTAAAGAATTAGGTCCACAGGGAGAAGCTTTAGAGCAAAGAATTCTGCAATTTGTAAAAGACCATGACATGCGTATGGTTGGACCCAATTGTGTTGGAACGATGAGCTTGCATACCGGGTTAAATACAACCTTTATTTCCGGTGTGCCGGATACCGGTGGGATTGGCTTTTTGTCACAATCCGGGGCAGTCCTGGGTGGGGTCGTCGATTATGTAAAAGGCAAAGGGATTGGTTTTTCACATTTTCTCAGTTTGGGGAATGAAGCTGATGTCACCGAGACAGATATGATTGAATACCTGGGCGATGATCCGCATACTCAGGTTATTACAGCATATATCGAGCAGATACAGGATGGGAAAAAGTTCATATCTATTGCAAAAAAGGTCACCCAAAAGAAACCGATTGTATTGCTTAAAGCCGGAAGAACCTCTGCAGGAGCCAGAGCAGTCTCTTCACATACTGGTTCGTTGGCGGGTAGTCATGCGGCCTACCAGGCTGCTTTCGCTCAAAGTGGTGTGGTAGAGGTTCAGGCTGTTAATGATTTATTTGATGTGTCACAAGCTTTGGCATTGCAACCATTACCTAAGGGAAAAAATGTTGCCATCCTAACAAATTCGGGAGGTCCGGCTGCTTTATTATCTGATAGTCTGGCGAATAATGGTTTTACGATGGCTGATTTGCAACCTGAAACCATGCAGGCGCTGCGTGAAGTGCTAAATCCCAGCGCACAGGTTGCCAATCCTGTGGATATGTTGGGTGGGGCAGAACCACACGAATATGAGAGAGCCATGCAATTATTGGTGGATGATCCAAATGTGGATGTGGTCATACCCATTCTGGTTCCGCAAGCCCTGGTAAATCCAGTCGAGGTTGCTGAGAAAATTGCCACCATTTCTGAATCCACAGATAAAACTGTCATCGCCGTTTTTATGGGAGATTCGCTGGTATTAGAGCCCCGAAAACTTCTGCATCGTCGTAAGGTGCCGATGGTTGTATTTCCGGAGAGCGTTGGAACGATTCTGGGAGCGATGAAAGTCTATGCGAATTGGCTCGCAAAGCCAACTGATGAAACAGCAACATTTAAGGATGTTGATCCAGGTGTAGTACGAACATCCATCGACCAGGCGCTGCATCTTGGAAGTATGGGTGAAGCGCTTACCCGCCCACTCCTGCAGGCTTATGGAATACCACTAATTCCAGCGCATATCGCGCATAGCGAAGATGATGCAGGTCATTTGGCAGATGCGATTGGCTATCCGGTTGTCATGAAAATCAATTCTCCGGATATCCTGCACAAATCTGACCTGGGTGGTATTCAGTTAGGGCTGAATGACAAAGCAGCAGTGATCGAAGCTTACCGGGAAATGATCGTAAATATCAAACAAAAGATGCCCGATGCAAGACTGGAGGGTGTACTTATCGAAGCAATGGCGCCAAGAGGTCAGGAAGTTATTATTGGAATGAAACGTGATCCTGGATTTGGTACCATGATGATGTTTGGGTTGGGAGGAATTTTTGTCGAATTATTCAAGGATGTCTCGTTTCGGGTAGCTCCGATGACCAGAAGTGATGCTTATGACATGATCCACACCACGCGAGCAGGAATGTTATTAACCGGGTATCGAGGACAGAAACCAGCAGATCTTGATGCGGTCGTGGATACCATACTCAGATTAAGTCAGTTAGCTGTGGATTTTGATAAAATTGAGGAAATTGAGATTAATCCATTATTGGTGCTTGAAAAAGGCTGTCTGGCATTGGATGGCAGAGTGATTCTCAGACAAAGTGCTGGATTATACGGAGGTATAGATGAAAAGAATCTTATCAGGGAATGAAGCAGTTGCCAGAGGTGCCTGGGAAGCAGGATGTTCCGTCGCTTCCGGTTATCCGGGAACCCCCAGCACTGAAATTATGGAAACCTTTGCCCGATATCCAAATGCGTATGCAGAATGGGCAACCAACGAAAAAGTAGGCCTGGATGTGTCCATTGGGGCTGCTTATGCCGGCAAACGCGCCATCTCAACCATGAAACATGTCGGTCTGAATGTGGCAGCAGATGCTTTATTTTATGTGGCTATGACAGGAGTGGAAGCCGGGTTGGTGATTGTTTCAGCGGATGACCCCTCCATGCATTCCTCGCAAAATGAGCAGGACAACCGCCAATTTGCTAAGTTCTCGAGAATTCCATGTCTGGACCCTGCGGATAGTCAGGAAGCGCGCGATTTCACCATCGCAGCTTTTGATCTAAGCGAGCAATTCGACACGCCGGTACTATTGCGCATGACGACACGCGTCTGTCATACCAGTTCTCCCGTAGAAGTAACGGAGCAACAGCAACAAATTCCTGAAAAAGGAAAATACCCCCGTAACCCTGCAAAATATGTGATGATCCCGGCAAATGCACGCCGACGCCATCCAGTAATAGAAGAAAGAGTAAGTGAATTATCCAGGTTTGCTGAAAATTTTCCTTACAACAGGATTGAATATCGCAGTAAAGATCTTGGGATTATAACCGGAGGGGTTGCTTATCAATATGCCAGAGAGGTTTTTCCGAACGCCAGTATTCTAAAGTTGGGCATGGTGTACCCGCTTCCGGTAGAAATGATTCGAACTTTTAGTGAGTCAGTTGAAAAAGTGATTGTTTTAGAAGAACTTGATCCCTTTATTGAAGATCAGGTTCGATTAATGGGTATTGAACTTTACAAACCTGCAAAACCAATAAATTCGGACTATGCTCATACCAAATCCATATTTCCCATACCAGGAGAATTGAATTCAGCCATCGTCAGGCATGCTGCTTACCTGGCCGGGCTTATCAATGTTGACATAAAACAGGAACAAATCAATCTTAATGTTCCTTTGCCAGCCCGTCCCCCAACTTTATGTCCAGGTTGTCCACATCGTTCTTCATTTTACGTCTTATCCAAGTTAAAGGTGCCTGTCAATGGCGATATTGGCTGTTATACCCTGGGTGTCGCGCCACCGTTATCAACCATCGATACCTGTGGTTGTATGGGGGCCGGCATTGGAGTAGCGCATGGGGCAGCCGTTGCTGGTGATCAGGAACGGCATGTAGCTGTCATCGGAGATTCCACCTTTTTCCATACCGGCATTTCGGCTTTGATAAACGTTGCCTACAATCGCAGTAATGTGATCACCATCATCATGGATAATCGTGTCACGGGAATGACAGGTCATCAGGAAAATCCAGGCACCGGATTTACATTACAGAATCAGGCAACGATTGAACTGGATATTGAAAAGTTAGTGCTTGCCTGCGGGATAGAAAAGGTGTTGACAGTTGAGGCTTTCCAGGTGGATGTTATTGAAAAAACCCTGAAACAATGGATGAAAGAAGATGGACCGGCTGTTTTGATAACAAGAGAAGAATGTGCATTACTACCCTCTGCCAGAAAACGATATCTACCTTTACAGGTAACCGATCAATGTAATGGTTGTACTGTCTGTTTCCGAATTGGTTGTCCGGCTATTTTGAAATCCGAAGAACTGGATCCTAAATATCATCGACCACTGGCTATCATCGATCAGGAGTTATGTACGGGCTGTGAAATATGTGCCCAGGTTTGCCCCAGAGATGCAATTCTATTTCGAGATCAGGTAATCGCTTTAACAAAGTCGGAAGTGGGTTGAAATGGATATCAAACAATTAAAAAATAAATATCCCGAAGGCATCAATTTCTTACTGACTGGAGTCGGTGGGCAGGGGACGATTCTTGCCAGTAATGTGCTCGCTGACCTGGGTATGGCGTTGGGATTTGATGTAAAAAAAGCAGAAATTCACGGCATGTCGCAAAGAGGTGGCAACGTGATTTCATACATTCGTTGGGGTGAACATGTCTACTCACCCATCATTACGAAAGGTGAGGCGGATATCATCCTTGCTTTTGAAAAACTGGAGGCTTTGCGATCGATTGAACAGATAAGTCCGGATGGCATGATCTTGATTAACGACTATGCGATTGTTCCGGTCACAGTGAGTTCAGGATTGTCAGTGTATCCGGATGATGAAAATATCCAGGAGAGCTTGCAAAAATTCACGTCCAACACCTATTGGGTAAAAGGTCAGGATATTGCAGAAGAAATCGGGTATCCAAAAGCTTCCAATGTTGTTTTGTTGGGTGCATTAACGGCGCTTTTAGCGATTGACCCAAAAGAGGTGTTAAAAGTGATTGCAGCCAGAATTTCACAGAAATACATTTCCTTTAATGAGCAGGCTTTTGATTCTGGTTACAAAACAATTCAGAAAAGACCTGATTAAGGACCAAATATTCGATAACGCTGAATTTTAAATTGGTAATACAAAAAACAACCTATACAAAAACCTAACAAAGCAACACCTGAAGCTAGCATAACCATGGATGCAAATATCCAACCCAGGATGGACTGTCCAGCCAAAAAAGATATTTGACTGAAGCCAAGTAAGGTTGTAGCAATGGTATTATTAAAGCGTTGAAGACCAGCGTCTTCATACTGTGAAATTTGTATTTGTTTTTTGAATAGGATGTTTCCAATATAATAGACCAGGCTGAATCTTTTTCCAAATAATGTGGTCGGCAATATAATCAGGAACAGTATGGTTATAATCCAGATCTGTTGGGTGAGTAGAGACACTAATACTCCAAAGGTTAATACAGCTCTGTTCAAAGTAACGATTGGAAATGGAACTCCCTTTTGTTTTTGTTTTGTTATATCCATGATTAACTCCGTATTAATTTAATTTGAGATAATATACCATAATAATCAATGATAAGTAAAGGTAATACCTTATTCAATCATTAATTGACTATTCGAATTATGAATATGATGTAAAGACTATCATTCCAAATGGAGATGAATGTTCACTGAAATCGTAAGAGATTTAAAAAACCGTATGTTCGATTTCTCCACCACCCAGTAATTCATCTCCATCGTAAAAAACAGCATACTGACCGGGTGTGGCATCTCTGACAGGTTTGTCAAATTCAATGACGACTTTTGTATGATCCTGAGGGGTGATTTCTGCTCGTTGGTAATCAGCCTTATAGCGAATTTTAACATCCGCTTCGAATCGAGATGGGGGAATCTCGCCACTGATCCAATTAACATCTTTAACCAGAATCTTTTTCTGGTTCAAATCATCCGCTGAGCCAACTACCAGAATATTTTCGTTTGCATTTTTTTCCAGAACATATAAAGGCTCAGGAGCAGCAATCCGAATTCCTTTGCGCTGGCCAATTGTGTAAAATGCAAGGCCTTGATGTTGACCTAATCGATTGCCATGTCGATCCATAATGTTCCCTGGTTGGGCAATATCAGGGGCATTTCTTACTAGAAAATCGCGGTAGCTGTCATCCGATACAAAACAGAGATCCTGGCTGTCTTTCTTCTCAGCCATGGGAAGATTGTATTTCCTGGCCAATTCACGTACTTCGGTTTTCAGCATATTACCCAGCGGGAACATCGTTTTTTGTAATTGTTCCTGTTGCAGCATGCACATGACATAGGATTGGTCTTTCAATGTGTCTTTTGCTTTAAATACTTTTACTTTGGGATCTTTATCTTTATCCAAGCGGACATAGTGACCGGTAGCGAGATAATCGGCTCCAAATTCATTTAATTTATCAAAGAGCAAGCCCCATTTAATGTCCTTATTGCAGACTACACAGGGATTGGGGGTTTTGCCTTTTCCGTATTCATCCAGAAAATATTGCACGATTTGTTTTCTAAAAATTTCAGCAGCATCTATCACATGAAAAGGATAACCAATGGTTTCAGCCGATTTACGGGCTTCTTCCATGGATTGTGGAGTGCAACACTTGTTTTCACATTCTTTGCCAGCTTCACTCCACAGATGCAGCATGACACCGATGATGGGATATCCCTGCTCTGCCAGCATGGCAGCGACGACAGAACTATCAACGCCGCCACTGACAGCGACGAGAATGGTTGGTTTTTTTTCGGTCATATTCCTTTAATTCCTATTCAAACTAGCTTTAAGAATTTTAAATTTCCCAGACAACTGGTAGGACGGATAATTGGCGGGAACCAGTACACTTTCATATTGGTTTATAGAAAATTGGGTATCTGGTCCAGAAAATTCAGCAACACCCTGGATAACTGTCAGCGCATGAAATGTGTCTTGATTTGGATCTAGCTCAATTTTTTGCCCTTCAGAATGATGTAAATCCAATGAAAAATATTCACAGCTAAAAATATTTTGGTAGGGTAAATCCAACGATTTATGAAGTTGACTTTGAGAAGCGGTATTTGCTACTGCGATGGATTTTTCAATGTGTAAAGGGCGACCTGCAGATGCTGGGCGATCCCAATCATAAACACGATAGGTCACATCTGAATTTTGTTGTATCTCGTAAACACGCACTCCAGGTCCTAATGCATGGATGGTGCCGGCAGGTATGAAGATGTAATCATTTTTGTGAATGGAATGATATTGTAATTGAGAAGTAATCGTTCCATTCTGGATGCTTGTTGCCAATTCTCCTTTGTCCATCCCAGGTTTTATACCTGCGATCAATTGAGCCCCTGGGTCAGCATCGAGGATGAACCAACCCTCTGTCTTTCCATTAAACCCATTGCCTTCGAGGTTTACGGCTTGATCGTCATTCGGATGTACCTGCACGGATAACCATTGCTGGCTATCCAACAATTTAATTAAAAGTGGAAAATTCTCAAAAGAGTTTGAATTGTAGAAGTTTCCTAAAAGTGCAGTTCCAAAATTTCTGACCAAATCCTGGAGGGTTTTTCCTGAAAGATACCCGTTACGGATTCTGTTATGGTTATAGATCGTCCAGATTTCTGCAACTGGTTGTGTTGGATCAGGATTATTGTGCAAAAAGCGTGAGAAATTCTGACCTCCCCACACATAATTCTTAATCGTTGGTTCTAAAAGAAAAGGGTACAAAATATTATTCATGACCCAATGATTTTAACACCGATCTGTGAAAATCCAAAATTTACAAACTGTACAATCAACAAAGATTATAATAAATCAAAGCATAATTCCTTCTGAGGGCACAATGAAATCAAAAGTAAATTCACAACCAATCTTTGTCAAGAATACCAATTCTTTATTATCCGTTGAAGAAGAGCAGCAAAAATTTTTGACCGAGTACCCTAATTTTCAACTGACTTCTATTCTGGATGAACTCCGGAAAAATGATTATGCCAACCTGGATCACCAAGGCCACATTTACCTGGATTTCACAGGGGCAGGTTTATATGCGCATTCGCAGGTTCAGAAACATCAGGATTTATTGAAAAATACTGTTTTTGGGAATCCTCACTCCAGCAATCCGACCTCACTGGCTGCTACCCATTTAATTGAAAGAACCAGAGAAACGATATTAACTTTTTTTAACGCAGATCCACAGGAATATGTGTGCATAATCACCAATAATGCGAGTGGAGCGCTAAAATTGGTAGGTGAATCTTATCCTTTTTCAAATAACAGCCATTATCTCCTGACATATGACAACCATAATTCAGTCAATGGAATCCGTGAATTTGCCCGTGCAAAAGGAGCACAAATCAATTACATTCCCGTTTTGCTGCCAGATCTTCAGATAGATCAACAGGAATTATCTTGCCAACTGAAAAATATAGATCCTGCTGCACACAGTTTGTTTGCTTATCCCGCCCAGTCCAATTTCTCCGGTGTACAACATTCTTTGGAATGGATTCAAGTTGCCCAGGAAGCAGGTTGGGATGTCTTATTGGATGCAGCTGCTTTTGTTCCCACCAATTCCCTTGATTTGCAAAAATACCACCCTGATTTTGTCACACTCTCATTTTATAAAATGTTTGGTTATCCAACAGGCGTTGGACTTTTGTTAGCAAGACGTGAAGCACTGAATAAATTACAGCGTCCATGGTTTGCCGGAGGAACTATCACCGTGGCATCGGTGAAGGGAGATAAATACTACCTCCATCAAGGGGCGGAAGGTTTTGAAGATGGGACCCTGGATTATTTGAATATTCCAGCGGTTGAGATTGGTTTGAAGCATTTCACAAGTATTGGATATGAAACAATCCATAACCGGGTAATGGATTTGACGGGGTGGCTGATCAAAAAATTGGCAAATATCCGCCATTCGAATGGACGCAATTTAATCAGTATTTACGGACCTGAAAATACCCAGAACCGCGGTGGCACCATTGCAATGAATTTCTATGATCCTGAAGGACATTTCATTGACCATTTACGAGTGGAAGCACGAGCCAATCAACAAGGAATTTCATTGCGTTCTGGCTGCTTTTGCAATCCGGGAGATGGCGAAATGGCTTTGGGTCTTTCCGCTGATGAATTAACCTCCTGTTTCGCCATCAAAACAAATTTTGAATATCAGGATTTTCGTAGCTGTCTGGCAGAAAAAAGTACCGGTGCTGTGCGGGTATCGCTGGGTCTGGTGTCAAATTTCGAGGATGTTTACAAGATGGTGAAGTTGGCGGAGAGTTTTGTGGATTTGAAATACCACGAGGTGTAATTAAGTAGTTAAATAAAAAAGTTGATTGAGTGAATCAACTTTTTTTGTCGGGGCGGGCGGATTTGAACCGCCGACCTCACGGACCCGAACCGTGCACTCTATCCGGGCTGAGCCACGCCCCGCAGTGTTCTGGATTATACACTTGCTCTCCTCTCCCGTAAAGGATTAAGGGAAGCTACCGTAATGGTGAGAAATAAAATAACTTGAAAATGCAAATAGGATTATTTCTCTTCAGCTATTTTGGGAATGGAGACAGCGTCAATTAGATCATTGATCCTGAATTTTTCAATGTATTTGCGTGTATCCCAATAAGCCAGATCCAACTCCTCCACGATATCGAACACTGTTTGTTCACCCTCAAATCGCATCATAATTTTTTCGATGTTGCGATTCAATTCCCAGTCATCCTGCCAATCGACATATAAACCGTATCCTGAAAGAAAAACAGGACCACGGAATTTCCTTACGGGAATATAATTGGTTGCAAAAATCCGGATGATTTCTTCAATCATTTTTGCGGCTTCCAATAATTTATCTTCATGGATAATAGACAAATTATCATCGGAAGTATGATACTCAGGATATGGATATCGGGTCAGTGAAATCGTCGGAACATTGATACCGGGTCCATTTAAGACGCGTTCATCGTTGGCGATAATTTCTGCAAATGCACCCTCGCGGAATTTGCAATTATTCTTTGTTAAGACATGATGACCAATCCTGTCAATCAATGTGTCGTTCTGTCGTGATCTTTGTAGCGCAAGCGTATAGTTATTGCCGGTCATTTCAATGAAAATTCCTGCCCGAATGTCAGGAATCCTTTCTTCATGGTTCGCAAGGTAGGTGATGGTGCCAATCGTTTCTGGACCAAACCAAAAGCGCACACTCATTGAACCGGCTGGAAGTGGATTCATACACAACTGCCTGGCTATTTCTATCGCTGTTACCACGCCGGCAGCATCATCGTTGGCTTGATTTGGATGGCAGGTATGCGCCATGATGAATATTTCTCCCGCCTCAGGATTGGGTCCTCCTTTGGGATGAACGACAGCGGTTGCGACTTTGAAGCCTTTTTCTGGATCCGTGACAAATTCTGCATCAATAACAGCATGGTAGCGTTTGTCTCTAGGCAAACGATCAAATTGATTTTTTGTTAAACAGAAGCCCCAATCCCTTTCATAATATTTAAAATTCCAGGGAATGGTGTGCGGAAGATTCTCGTTAAAGTATAGATGTGGTTGTAATTCTTCCCAGTTCAACATTTTATCCACTGGCAGCGAATAGGACACCAAATGCAAATAATTATCATGAAAATCGACAATTTTTTCACCATCTTCTGTCTCAAGATAAGCTTTCTTCACCTCATATCGTTCCGGAACGTACCAGGTCCACACCTGTGAAAGAGGTGGGAAAGTTTCAATCGTGTAATTTGCATTCTCAGGAAGATAAGAACCTATGATTTCCAGTGTCTTATCCATATCATCGGATGCTAATGTACGATGTAATGGGAAAAACTCTGCCAGAACATCTTTTAAGCTTGATATGGGTTTTAAGGATGGAAGCCAATCGATTGCCTTTTCTTTTGACTCAATCTGGTAGGTTAAGCCAGGACCTGAAAATTTCTGAATGGCATCAACGGAAACTTCATAAGATTGATTGACATCCAGTAACCGAACAGTACTTAACCCGATCTGCCGGATTTTGGCTACTTTATCATCGAGAATTTTTCCAATGGGTTCGAAATCCAACACCACGCCTTTATCTACATCTCTAACAAACATGGTGATGTTCATTTCATGCGGTATACCAGCCTGGTCAATCGCAGTGCCAGAAAACTCTTTTAGATAGCGGTAATCCACATTCGCCATTTGTTCACAATGATGCAAGAAAGTAAATGACTTACTGTAAGGTAAACCGATAACGACAATTTTCGCATTCCAGTCCCGTAATTTCTTAAAAATAGTGGTGTCTCCAAAACAATCATCAGATCGAACAGTTTCTATCTCATCCGCTAATCTGCCAATCGCCGCTACTGAATAGATTGGGTGAAACATCCGTTTTGCTCCTGGATCTTTTCGTACCAACTCGGTGAGTATTCCCATCTGAGAGGGTGTGCTGCGAATATCCCATTTTTCACCCCTCAAGAAATCATAATTAAATGTTGGCATGATCAGCGTTCCATTTTCTCCGAGGATTGATAATAATGCATCGATCACTGTTTGAGGACCATTTTCCATACCACCCGGTGTTTGGGAAAGAGATGAGTATGAACTATGGACAAATAATGTATCACCTGGTTGAATTCCTAATAATTTAAATTCGCTGATTAAGATATTTTTTGTTAACAAGATTCCTCCTGATTTTTACTGAGCGCAGAATTAGATGATTTGGACTAACTCATCCTAAGACTTAACTGCTTATTTTTTCCAATTGAAAGGTTTCTGAGGATTATTCGTCTACAGCTCACATGTGTAGAATTTTATGTTGCGAAATAATCCACCAATCGATTTTTATTATAAAAGATTTTTTCTTGAAATTTTGTAACGGAAAAAGTTACGAGTTGCGTAGAAAATGCGTATTCGAACTCAAATGAAGTCATGTAGATTTTGAGCCGGTTACTTTATGAATCGTATCTGGCGAGTATAGATTGTGTTAACAAATTGTAAATTTTATTTGAGGTTGATTTGAACGAGGTATAATCTACTATCAAAATTGGGATAAATAAACATAGGGTCTTATTCAATCATTAAAACCTAAAAGTCAGAATCTGTAATAAAGGAGTAATCATTAAATGGCCGAAAAGAAAGTTCGTGTAGCGATTATTGGTGTTGGAAACTGCGCTTCTTCCCTGGTGCAGGGTGTACATTTTTACAGAGATGCGAAAGATAGTGATCGTGTTCCAGGATTGATGCATGTTAATTTGGGCGGTTATCACATTAAGGATATTGAGTTCACTGCAGCGTTTGATGTTGTTGATACCAAGGTAGGTAAGGATTTATCAGAAGCGATTTTTGCTTATCCCAATAACACTTTCAAGTTTTCTGACGTCCCATTTATGAACATCAAAGTTGAACGAGGGATGACTCATGATGGTCTTGGAAAATATTTGAAAGAAATTGTCAAAAAGGCACCTGGGCCAACCGCAGACATTATTCAAATCCTTAAAGAGACCAAAACAGATGTTGTTGTTAGTTACTTACCGGTCGGATCAGAAATGGCAACCAAATGGTATGTGGAACAGATTTTGGAAGCTGGTTGCGCTTTTGTCAATGCCATTCCGGTATTTATCGCCAGTTCTGAATATTGGGCAGAGCGATTCCAGCAGAAAGGGTTACCCATTATTGGCGATGACATCAAAAGCCAGGTGGGGGCAACCATCCTGCATCGTGTGTTGACCAGTTTATTTGTGGATCGCGGTGTGCAATTGGATCATACTTATCAACTCAATTTTGGTGGAAATACCGATTTTCTGAATATGTTGGAACGTGAACGCCTTGAATCTAAAAAGATTTCCAAGACTGGCGCTGTCACCAGTATGCTGCCTTATACACTTCCAGAAGGGGATGTGCATGTGGGTCCCAGCGATCATGTTCCCTGGTTAACGGATCGTAAATGGTGTTATATACGCATGGAGGGAACCACATTTGGAAATGTTCCATTAAATCTGGAAGCTAAATTGGAAGTCTGGGACTCACCTAATTCTGCGGGGGTGATTATTGACGCCGTAAGATGTGCCAAATTAGCACTGGATCGCAAAATGTCAGGTCCTTTATATGCCCCGTCATCATATTTTATGAAGACTCCTCCGAAACAATTCCAGGATAATGTGGCCAGAGACATGACTGAAGCGTTTATTCGCGGAGAGGAAACCGGGTAAAACTGTGGCATAATTATATGCTATAGGTATGAAAAACCGGGTAGTATTTCAAAAAGTAATTTTTTCATTATTGCTATTGATGATCCTTGGATTATCAGCTTGTAATATCCTACCCGGTCAAAGTCTTTCCATCATTCAGGATACTGTTCAGATTACAAACACCCCTTTGCAATCAGCTACACCTGTCATTTCCAAAACCCCATTTAAACCCCCAAAACCAACTGAAGCACCAACAATTATTTCCAGCTCCACACCTTCACCAACTCCGACAAAGTTTGTTTTGAGTTCTTATGAATATATTTTCAAATCTACTGAAATCTATCCGCGTACTTATCAGGATACGTGTGAATATCTCTCAAATCGATGGGGGAAGGGTAAAAGCGAACCTGGCACAATAATTGTACCTATTATGTATCACTCGATCCGACAGAGTGGAAGAGAACTTCAAGACAACATGCAGGTAAGCCAGGAATATTTCGAATACACAATGGGATATGCGAAGAAAATGGGTTTTGAAACAATAACAACGCAGGAACTGGTAGGATTTCTATATAATAATGATCCGATCCCTCCTTTATCCATGATTATGATCATCGATGATCGCAGGCTTGGTGTCGTAAAGGATCATTTTATGAAGTATCTGGATGAGAATGATTGGACTTTGACGCTTGCTTACATAACCGGAATTGCCACTGCAAATGAATGGAATGAATTCGACAGACTCAATATCAACAATCAATTGGATTTGCAGGCACACGGGTTTTTGCATAACGGTGAAACTTATATAACCGAATTCACTTCTATAGAAGTGATTGAACATGAATTATATAGTCCCATACCGGTAATTGAGGAACATGCAGGTAGAAGGCCACAGGCCTTCATCTGGCCAGGTGGAAATTTCACAATGGATTCAGTACAAATGGCGCGTGAAGCAGGTTATGAAGTGGGTTTTACAGTGTATTCACGGGGTCCACTCATGTATAACTGGATTCCGTTAGGAGCTTCAGAAGCAGATATTAATGATCCTTTGATGGTTTTACCCAGATTTTGGAGTAACACTGCAGCTTTGTATTTGGAGAGAGCTGTGGAGATTTCGGCAGAAGCGAAAGAATTTGCATATCAGAATAAAGCGAATGAATATTTCTGGTACCAGAATTATTGCCCTGAATATCCACCTTTATCTGAATATGACCGGGGAGTTGACAGGGAATGAAATTCTTTAAACTTTTAGCTGTACTTTTATGTGTATTTTTAATAATATTAACCAGCTGTGTGCAACCTTTTCCAGATAAAGAATCATGGACCCTGGATGTAACCCCAATGATAAATTCGCAAGCCAATACAAGCACACCGCTTCCACAACGCACCCCTTTTTTTCCTGCCACCAGAGAACCCGGGAAACCGATGTATTCTCCTACACCGGATCTGCCAAAAGTGATGCCAACGATGCGATCCGAAGAAGAAACCTACCTGGTGAAAATGAACGATTCCTTGAACCTGATTGCAAGACGATACGGGGTGGATATGAATGCGATCGTCTCTGCCAATCAACTGGCGAACCCGAACTATCTGGAAATTGGCCAGATATTGGTAATCCCACCCCCTGATCCTGATTCGAAAGCCCCTTCTTTTAAGATTATCCCCGACTCAGAACTTGTTTATGGACCATCGGGTGTTGGATTTGATCCTCATGACTTGATTTATTCATTTGATAGTTATCTCTCATCTCTCGAAAACTCCGATGAAGTAGTCCTGCAGATTGCCAGAGATTATTCAGTCAACCCTAGAATATTGTTAGCCATACTGGAATATTCAACGGGATGGGTGACCGGGCAAAATCTGGAGCTTGAAACACCGATTAATGGACAGGAACTTGAAAAAGACGCATGGAAAACAGGATTGGTCACGATCCTTTCCAGAACAGCCAATTCACTTAACTGGGGATATTATGCCTGGAAGGCGAACAACCTGAGTTATTATGTATTAAGTGATGGTAGTTATTTTCCTGCTGATGAAACCATTAATGCTGGAACAGCTGCAGTCCAATATTGGGCAGGAACAATTTATGGAAAAGGAAATTGGCAGAATGCTATATCTGAAAATGGAATATATAAAACCTATTCCGATTTCTTTGGATTTCCTTTTGATTATGCCTATGATCCTTTGATCCCTGCAAAATTGACTCAACCAGAATTGATTTTACCATTCCAACGTGGTGTTGCCTGGTCATTTACCGGAGGACCACATCCTGGTTGGGATGATGGTTCTGCCTGGGCTGCTCTGGATTTTGCACCTCCTGGCAGTCCGATGGGATGTGCTGTCAGTGGTGATTGGGTCACAGCTGTGGCTGATGGATTAATTGTCAGATCTGAGTATGGTGCAGTGGTACAGGACCTTGATGGTGACGGAAATGAACAAACTGGATGGACAGTTTTGTACATGCATATCGCTTATTGGGAAAGAGTTCAAGAAGGAACATTCTTAAATTCTGGTGATATGATCGGACATCCCTCCTGTGAGGGCGGGGTCTCAACCGGTACACATTTACATATTGCCAGAAAATATAATGGGGAATGGATTGATTCGGTTGGAGAAATTCCATTTGTGATGAGTGGCTTTCTACCTCAAAGTAATGGTGTTGCATATAATGGTTATTTAGTTGGAAATGGAGTTTTTATTGAAGCCTGGGAGTTCTATAGCCCCGCAAGCCTGGTTCAGCATTAAGAATAAAATACTATTTCTGATCTGGGTTTTCCTGATGCTCTCACTTACATCCTGTAATTTGGGAAATTATTACGTCAGTGCTCTGGATCTTACAGCCACGGCTGTGTTTGCCACCGCTTTGGATGATGCAACAACTACTTTTTACGCAACCCAATCTCCTCCTCCCATTGCAGAACCCACCCCAATTCCTCTAGTACCAACTCCGGATATTGAAATTCCTACTCCAACAGAGTTAAGCATACCGATATTAGAGAGTGATCCTCTTCCAACTGCTACAAGAGATAATGAAGAGAGACCCCCCATCCTGTATTATAGCCAGAGTGGTGATACCTTACCGGTCATAGCTGCTCGTTTTGGGGTTCAGATTGAAGAAATAAAAACCCAGGTTGAAATTTCACCCAGAGAATTAATTAAACCTCAAACATTGCTGGTGATCCCAGATTATTATGGATTTGACATTGCGTCAGATCCAGTCTTGCCGGATAGTGAAATCATCTATTCTCCTTCCGCACTTGATTTTGATATTACTGCATTCGTTTCAGAGGCTGGCGGATATTTAAGTTCGTATCGCGAATATACCGTCGATGGATGGAAAAGTGGGGCAGAAATCATTCAAAAGGTAGCCATAGAAGAATCCATAAATCCGCGAATCCTACTTGGACTGTTGGAATTTCAAAGTGGTTGGGTTTATGGACAACCGAAAAATGTTTTTGAAAAAGATTATCCGATGGGTTTTCCCATTATTGATAAAAAAGGTTTGCTAAAACAATTATCATTCAGTGTTAAAATTTTAGCCAATGGTTATTATGGCTGGCGAGAAGGCCGCATCACTGAGGTTGTATTTAAGGATGGGACGCAGCAACGTATACATCCAAAAGTGAACGCAGGTTCGGCTGCACTGGAACATTTCTTTTCCAATTTTTATGATCCGGCTCGTTGGTTATCTGTGTTGTATGGAGAAGGTAGTTTTCCAGCTTTGTATGAACAGATGTTTGGTTCTCCCTGGATAAGAGCGCTGACAGTTGAACCATTATATTCAACGGGATTAACCCAACCGAACATGGAGTTGCCATTTCTTCCAGGAAAAATATGGGCACATACTGGTGGACCACATCCAGCGTGGGGTTCACATGGCGCCTGGGCTGCTCTGGATTTTGCGCCAGCTTCTGATAAATCAGGTTGCACGGTTAGTTATGATTGGGTGGTTGCGTCTGCTCCAGGATTGGTTGTTCGAACAGGGCCAGGTCTGGTGGTTCTGGATCTGGACGGTGATGGATATGAACAAACTGGCTGGGTGATTTTATATTTGCACATCGCCAGTGATGGAAAAGTTGAAAAAGGCACCTATCTGGATCAGGATGCATTGATTGGCCATCCATCCTGTGAAGGGGGGAGTGCGACCGGGACTCATGTTCATATGGTCCGTAAATATAATGGTGAATGGATAGCCGCAGATGGTCCATTAGCTTTTAATTTAAGTGGCTGGATCTCGTCCAAAGGTGAAAAACCTTATGAAGGAAAACTGATTCGCAAGGATGCCGTCGTGATTGCTAGAATTTATGGCTCCTCGGAATCGGTAGTTACTCGATAATTGATTAATCCTATTCATTAATTCCATACTTAGAAATTCGAATTATAATTTCCGGTTGAAGTGAATAACCATATAAAAATTAGACCTACCAAAAAATTTGCAGTAATAATTTTTATTATCGGCTGTTTTTTGATATCCGCATGCGTACCAGAAGCCCGTCAACCGCTTGATCTTGTTCCAGAGGATAATTCAATTCCTACGCCAAATGATTTATTGTTGGAAGTAACTCCGAATCCCACTCGCCCTTCTTATCCACCTGGCACCCTGGTTGAATATATCGCGCAAAGCGGGGATACATTACCTGCTTTGGCTGCTCATTTTAACAGTACTGAAGCAGAAATTCGCGAAGCAAATCCAATAATTCCTGCTGATGCAACAACAATGCCTCCAGGTCTTCCTATGCAAATCCCGGTCTATTTTGAAGCTATATGGAGCAGTTCTTTTCAAATCATTCCTGATATCGCTTTTGTATTTGGTCCAAGGGATACAGGATTTGATGTGGTTGCATTTGTGAATGAGCATCCGGGTTGGCTGAAAAATTCGAAAGGTAATGTAGATTTGTTGATACGACCTGGTGCAGAAGTAGTCCTCAACATCAGTCAGAATTTCAGCATCAGCCCTAAGCTATTATTGGCAATTCTTGAATATCAGACTGGAGCATTGTCAAATCCTGAACCGCCTGAAACAATATCAGATTTTCTATTGGGATATAAAAATAGATCTTATTTAGGATTATCACAACAATTGGTGTGGGTAGCTAACCGCTTAAATAATGGCTATTATGGTTGGAGAGAAGGCAGTCTAAAGACTTATTCTCACCAGGACGGGCGTTTGGAAAGACCTGATCCATGGCAGAACGCTGCTTCGGCGGGGTTGCAGTATTATTTTTCCCAGGTATTGGATCGTGACACTTACACGCATGCAATCAGTTCTGCTGGATTATTGGAAACTTACACGCAATTATTTGGAAATCCATGGGAAGGAGATCTGACCTTGATTCCAGGAAGTCTGCGACAACCTGACATGATTTTGCCTTTTGCTCCTGGGATTGCCTGGGCATATACTGGTGGCCCGCATACAGGCTGGGGACAGGGCGCACCTTTCGCTGCGATCGACTTTGCTCCGGGAAGTGTAGTGGGTGGATGTTCTATTTCAGAAGAACCTGCACTTGCCGTTGCGGATGGAGTCATTGTGCGATCTGGAAATGCATCGGCTGTTCTTGATCTGGATGGAGATGGTGATGAACGTACTGGGTGGGTGGTTTTTTATCTGCATTTAAGAAACACAGATCTCCCGCGAGTAGGAAAACAACTTAAACAAGGAGATGTTATCGGTTACCCATCCTGTGATGGTGGTCGATCCACCGGTACACACATTCATATTGCTCGAAAATATAACGGTGAATGGGTTCTGGCCGGTGGAGCAGTCCCATTTAATTTAGAAGGCTGGGTTGCCAGAAATGGATCAATAGAGTATCTTGGGTTTTTGGAAAAAAATGGACGGGTTTTGCGAGCCTGTGTGTGTTCAGATAAAGACAGTCAGATCAAGTCTGAAAAATTACCGTAGTTATTCGCTTAATTTTCCAAAAATGGAGTCTCAATAAATTTCTTGCGTGAGATAGACGAGATCACAAAAATTTTCCATCAGGATCGATAACAATGAAAATATCAAAACCAACTGGCATGAAAGCATTCACGATTGTATGGTTCGGACAACTGATATCCCTGACTGGATCAGGTATGTCATTTTTCGCATTAACATTATGGGCCTGGGAAAAGACAGGTCAGGCAACAGCATTAAGTCTGGTGGGTTTTTTTGGCTTAGCTCCCCAGGTAATCTTCAGCCCAATTGCTGGTGCGTTAGTAGACCGATGGAACAGAAAGACGTCGATGATCATAAGCGATTTAGGCACAGCTTTTGGAATGTTGGTTATCCTGATTCTGTTCAGTAATGATTCATTGGAAATTTGGCATTTGTATATATTAGCTATGATCTCGGGTATTTTCCAGACATTTCAATGGCCGGCTTATTCCTCAGCTATTTCGGTTATGATTCCTAAGGATCAATACACCCGATCGAGCGCAATGATATCGCTGGCAGAATGGGGTTCTGGGATCTGGGCACCGGTGTTAGCTGCAGCCTTAATAGGCCGCTTAAAATTATCAGGAATCATCACAATTGATCTAATTACCATGACGATTGCCATATCTGCCTTGCTGATTATCGTCATTCCTAATCCTAAAAAATCTAAGGAAGGTGAGGAAAGTCGGGGATCAATCTGGAAAGAATCGTTATTTGGATTTAAATACATATTGGCCAGACCAAGTTTATTTGGACTTCAAATGATCTTCTTCTTTGGAAATTTTTTTGCAGCTTTCCTGGGAATCTTGAGCAGCCCCATGATTTTAGCCAGAACGGGCAACAATGCCACAATCCTAGGCAGTGTTCAATCCATTTCTGCGATTGGTGGCGTTATAGGCAGCCTGATTATCACTGCCTGGGGTGGATTTAAAATTAAAAAGGTTCGCGGCGTGTTTCTAGGTTGGATTTTCAGCGGTTTATTTTTCTTTTTTGTGGGAGCAGGACAGGGAGTACTATGGTGGGGTGTGTTCTTTTTCCTTTCATCTCTTGTAATTCCTCTGGTGAATAGTTCCAATCAAGCTATCTGGCAATCAAAAGTCCCTCCAGATTTGCAGGGTAGAGTTTTTTCAGTCCGACGCCTTATAGCTCAAATTGTTAATCCACTGGGTTTGTTAATCGCCGGTCCATTGGCTGACAAGCTTTTTGAACCTGCAATGTTATCTCCAAATCAAGAAATAACCATTTTCTTAAGCAACTGGTTTAAACCAGGCCCTGGCGCAGGAATGGGATTATTGATTACAATCGCCTCTTTAATGATAATTTTTGTTGGTTTTTATGGATTTTTATCACCATCTGTTCGTAATGTAGAAACGATTATTCCGGATTTTGAGGAAGAATAAAAAAAGCATGCGCCGATCTGCATGCTTTTCTATCGATCTATAATACGTTTGATTATGCTTCCAGTATGGTGATCTTATGATCAATTTCGGCTGTTTTGTTTAATATCGCCTGACCTGGACAGTAGGTTGTTTCAGATAAGGTTACTGCCTTCTCCACTAATTTAGGATCCAGGCTTTTTCCTGTAACAATATACTCAATCATAATATCTGAGAAAACCTTTGGATGATTTTCAACACGATTGGCATGAATTTTCACTTCAAAATTGGTAACATCCTGTCTCATCTTTGCCAGAATGGAAATAACATCCATTCCAGTACAGCCAGCCAACCCAATCAGGAACATTTCCATTGGTAAGAAACCGTCTTCATCGCCGCCAACAGCTTTTTTACCACCAAGAGGTAAGGTATATCCTGAGTCAGCTGTTCCAGTAAAACTCAATCCTTTATGCCAGGTAACTTTTGCTTCCATCTTTTTTCCTTTCCAATTGATTAATTCAACGAGAGCGCTTTTTCGATTTCACCCATTAATCTTGATTCTGGAACTGCGCCAACAACTTCTCCAGAGCCACCATTAATTATAGTATGAGGTACACCTGATACATTGAATTGATTGGATAATTCAGCAAATTCCATTGCTTCAACCATTTCACCGGTCACATACTTGCTTTCCATTGCCATCTGGTGGGCAAGAATCACTGCCTGAGGGCAATAGGGACAGGTAGGGGTCACAAAAACCTGCAAATTGACAGAATTCTCTAATTTTGATAGTTTCTCGCGTATCGCAGGAGATAATCCGGAATCTTGCTTTGAAACCATGACAAGATCATTAATCAAAGTTGTGAATTCATGACCTGCAGGGATACCCGAAAGACGGATACCATAATCTATGATTTCTTCTTCATTCATTCCTGCAATCACAGTCATAGGCACTTTTTCAATATTGTATTGATTTGCTACATCCTGATTTTCTTCCAAATCATACTCTTCAATGGAGATTAATTCACTTAACTCAGCAATTTCATTTAATAAACCCAGTGTTTCGCTACAATATTCACATTTTTGTTGATTACTGCCAAAGAAAACAATCTTGACTGGTTTATCTAATTCACCAAAAAATTCTTTTACCTGATCTTTAATTTTGTCATCCAATAATTTGCTTTCCATTTTTCCTCCAAGATTCATCTCAACGAGATGGGTATTTGTTTATCAGGTGAAACACCCACCTGATGTATATCCACAGTTTGAGCAAACCAGGTTGAGCATTCCATCGTAATCAAATGATCCTTTTCGACATATGGAACATGTAGATCCAAATCTTATTTCTGCTGTTTCGTTCTGCTCAAAAATTATTGTTTCAAATATTTTTTGATTCTTACCTGGTGTAAAATTTTCCTCTTTATTACTCATTACAATCCTTTAGATGCCAATCTATTGAAAAAGTGGCAGATGAATTTCTTCTGAATATTAAAAAAATAACCAGGTTGCTAGCCTGGTTAAAATGATCAAGATCAAATTTGAATTCGTAATTTTGGATTATTTTCTAAATTGCTCAATATTGAGTCTGTAAAAAAGCCTTTCTTTTACATCATCCGGGACTTTTTCTCTTTCTGCTTGTTGATGATAAATATCAATTGTTTTTTTGAGTGTATTGACGACGATTCTACAATTATCACATTCACTGAGATGTTTATCCAATTCTGCGCATAATTCTTCGGATAGTTCCCCATCTACATACGAGGAGATGGTATCAACAAATTCTTTACAGTGGAGATGTTTTTCCATATCAATACTCCGTGAGTCTTTCGCCAAAATAAACACTTAATTCTTCTCTCAATTTCATACGTGCTCGCAATAAGCGTGTTTTTACATTCGTCTCAGTCAGTTCCAGTGCCTGGGCTGTTTCAATTATGGACAATCCCTCGATATCTCTTAATATAAAAACAGTCCGTAAATTCTCTGGCAACTTTTGAATTGCATCAGCCAATACACCTCGGGTTTCATTGGTTAGAAACTCCGATTCTGGCAAACAACACCAATCCACGATCTGCGAAACAGAAATCCCTTCATTCTCTTCATCACCCGCGTCATCTTGTTTGATAGAAATTTCAGGTTTTCGCTTGCGGATCACCATTAAGGATTCATTGACAGCAATTCTATATAACCAGGTGGAGAGGTTTGAACGACCTTCAAAATTTTCTAATGATCGTAGTGCTTTGATGAAAGTTTCCTGCAATACATCTTCTGCTTCTGCCTGATCGTTCAGCATTCTAAGCGCAACGCGATAAATGGGATCCGAATATTGTTGCACCATTTTCGTCAGTTCTTCTGTGTCACCAGATTGCAACTTTTTGAGATTTAAAGGTTCCGATTCTTCATTAATCATTAGATGGTTTCTCCGGTCAAAAAGTTACAAATTTAAGATAACGGCCAATTAGGAAGCACATCTATGTCTAATGGATCAATCAAATTATTTACAAAACGGAAGTAACCTGCTGAGGCAATCATGGCTGCATTATCCGTGCAATATTTGAATGGTGGAATAAAGATGTTGAAATTTGTCTGCCCCAGGAAAGTATCTCGTAATAATTGATTTGCTGAAACTCCACCGGCAACAATGATGTTCTTAACTTTATGTTGGCGCGCAGCCTGAATTGTTTTCTGGAATAAAACATCTACTACAGCCTGCTGAAAACTGGCCGCCAGATCTTCCACTGGTAACCTGGACCTTGTTTTTTCTAATTCTCGCACCATTCGCAAAACGGCTGTTTTAAGACCTGAAAACGAAAAGTTCAAACTCCCATCCAGGCTAGCCCGTGGAAAATTATATGCGTTGGGATTCCCATTCATGGCAGCTTTCTGAATGGATGGACCACCAGGATACGGTAACCCCAATAAACGTGCAACTTTATCAAATGCTTCTCCGGCTGCATCATCCAGCGTGCTGCCCAGTCTTTTGTAATTGAGATGGCCATCCATTAAATTGATTTCTGTATGACCACCAGAAACTAATAACGCAATTAATGGGAATTCTGGAACAGGTGGTGGTTTGGGGATCTCAGATGAGTAAACCCAGGATGAATAAATGTGACCCTCCAGGTGGTTAACCCCGATCAAAGGTAAATTTTTTCCCAGGGCAATTCCTTTTGCCATATTCATCCCCACAACCAATGAACCTGCCAAGCCTGGACCTCTTGTCACGGCAATCGCATCAATATTATCCAGACTCAGGTAAGCCTGCTGAAGTGCTTGCTCAACAACATCGTATATTGTGATGATGTGTTGACGTGAAGCAACTTCAGGAAACACGCCACCATATTGTTGATGAAGATCAATTTGCGATGCAACAACCGAGGATAATAAAACTCGACCGTTTTCAAGAACAGCAGCTGCGGTCTCATCACAGGATGTTTCAATTGCCAGGATTCTGGCTGCCGGGTAAATCATTTTTGGATCACTCATAAAAAAACCACCAATTTATTTAGAAAAAAATCATCCATAGGGCTAAGAAAAAAATCATTGTTTGATGGGGATGACCAAATCCATGGGGAAATCAACCATCTTTTCTATTGTACCGCTTTCAGAGACATAATATGTATCTTCTAACCTTACGCCCATACCTCTGTCCGGATAATACAATCCAGGCTCAATTGTAAAAACAGAACCTCTCGCGAGCGTTTCTTCTTCACTTGCTGTTAATCCTGAGAATGGCATTTCATGTACGTGTAATCCCAAACCATGACCGAGACTATGCACGTAACCTTCCAATGTGGAGGAGTTTGAGAGAACAGTCGGATGTCCCAGTTCTTCGAATAATTCGCACGTCCTGCGTTGGTATTGTTTAAAGGGAGTGTTTTCAGCTAATTCTAAAACGACTTTATCATACACGGATTTAACCTGATCATATAATTTCTGGACTTCCTCAGGCGCATAGCCAACGCACCAGGTGCGGGTAAAATCATAATAATATCCACCACCATTTTCACAGGGGAAGATATCGAAAACAATCGTCTTACCCAATTGAATTACATCCGAGTCATTTCCCTGACTGTGAGGTACACCAGCATCCCGTCCAATGGCAAAAATAGTCTGTTCGGGATTTTCAGCCCCGGCTTCTGCCAGCCAAAAGTTGATTTTTGATTTCACCAAGCCAATGGTTACCGGCGAATTATCTTCGCCAATCAACGTTTCATTTTCTACTCTTTGATTGCTAAGAAAATCGGCTACTTTTCCAACTACGTTAGTCGTAATCACGCCCATTTTCCTGATCCGATTAATCTCATCGGCATCTTTAATCATCATCGCTTTTAAGAGAATCGAATCTGGTACCAGCCCGGTTATTTCAAATTCAGGAAATAGTTGTTGAAAACGTTGCAGTACTGAAAATTTCGCTCCGATTTCTGTCGATCCATATAATGCAATTTTCCCCTTTTCAACACCTGCTCTTGAAAAGAGATCCCGGTATCGAAGTGCATGGGCATCGATCTGATGATTATTGGTTTTCTTTAAATAATCGGAGAACGAAAACTGATCATAACTGCAGGTTATTAAGCCAGTTCTTGCCGCTTCTTCACGTTCCATCGAACCATGGAAAATCACGGGGGTTTCACCTACTTTTTTGATCAAGTCTGCATTGGTTATGTGACCACCACCTGTCAGATAAAACATCGCTGGATTGTGTTGAGCAGGCCCGACAATTAATAATGCATCAATGCCGTTTTCTTTCATTAATTGATCAATATCATTTTTCATTTATCTATCCTTTTTAAGTTCATCAAAGATTTTTTGTAGCCCAAAGATAAATGCAGTCTCCTGTTCTGGTAATACTGTTCTGGGGTCGAACAGGATTTTATTATCTTCGAGTCGGGCAATAATGGGATGATCAAGAGAGCGTAACTTCTTCATAACCAAATCTGGTTTTGGGAGCAGAACAGCCAAAACGAAAGTTGGAAGCGTCTCCTCGGGTAGACTGCCACCACCGATTGTGGATAATGATGGCAATACTTCCCCGAATTTTAATTTTTGCTGCCAGAATTTAGCCTGAGTTTCCAGGGACGAAGAAGTACGTGAAATCATTTGCCAGACAGGAATTTTTTCTACGGCTTCATTTCTTAAATAATGTGTAAGCGTTGCGGTTAACCCTGCCAGACAGATTTTATCCGGTCGAATGGCTCTGGCGAGCGGATGATTTTTGATTTTTTGGATAAACACACTTTTTCCAATGATAATACCTGCCTGGGGACCACCTAATAATTTATCTCCTGAAAAAGAAATAATGTCCGCATCCGCCTGGACCGAATCAGATATCGTCGGTTCGTGGGAGAGTCCAAATTCGGATGTATCTAAAAATGTCCCTGAACCGAGATCATCCATGACCGGAATCCCAAATTGATGCGAAATTTCTACAATTTCCCGCAGATTCGGTTCCTGGGTGAACCCCATTATCTTAAAATTGGAGTGATGTGCCCGCATGACCAGCGCAGATGATTCCTGTAAAGCTTGTTCATAGTCGGAAACTCTAACCCGATTGGTCGTTCCTACTTCTTTCAACTTTGCTCCGGATTGTTTCATTACATCCGGGATACGAAAACCACCCCCAATTTCTATTAATTGTGAGCGGGCGATGATCACATTTTTTCTTTTTGCCAGCGCACTCAATACCAGCAATACCGCAGCAGCATTATTATTGACAACAATGGCTGCTTCTGCACCGGTCAGTTGCTTAAGGATTTCTTCAGCGTGAACTGAGCGGGATCCACGTTTTCCCGTTGATAAATTGAATTCAAGAGTGCTGTATTCTGATCCAATGGATTGCATCGCTCGCATGGTTTCGTGACTCAAAGGCGCTCTACCAAGATTAGTATGTAAGACTACTCCAGTAGCATTAATAACCGGTATTAAAGTTGGAGAAAAACGATTGGATAGGATCTCTTGAATCTGGTTTGATATTTCTAAGTGATCAGGCGCATATTTACCAGATTTAATTTCTGATCTAAAAAAATCTAACGTTTCTCGAATAGCTCGTAATGTCTGATCACGACCGAATTTGCTGATCCATTCTTCAGACTCAGAATACTGAATTATTTTTTCGACGGATGGTAAGTTACGTAACTCATTCATTTTGTTCGTGTGAGGGTTGCCAACGGCTGCGTTCGACTAACCGAATAAGTTTTTCAATGACGATAATTCCTATAGCAATCACCACAGTCAAAATTGAATTTAACACACGACCTAATTGCAACCAGGCTAACATGTCGATAAAAATTGCAAACCAAACTGCCTGCCGGATAATTACTGACGTGTTGGCTGGTGGATCATGGGGAAAGCGAATATTTAAGAAATAGACCACTGGTAATGCGGTACCACTACCACCCATCGTTAATAAAAAGAAAAATAACCATCGAGGACCTAAGAAAGGTTGCGTGTATTGTAATAAAAAGAAAAGACCAACCCAGCCAATTGTTGCTATGAAGATGGATGTAAATAGTATAGAAGGCAGATCTTTGAGATTTGATTTCAAACTGCTCACCTCGTGTAAATTATATCCGAATATTAATCGATTAATACTTTAAAAGCATACACCATTTTTTGACCTTGAATCTCTTTTGTGGTAGGATTTAACCACGTGCTACTCATCAAGAGAGGTTGAGGGACCGGCCCAAAGAAACCTCGGCAACCTGGAATTTCAGGTGCCAATTCCGGCAGAGCAAGGTAGCTCTGGAAGATGAGATCAATCAAAAATTGACCTCTCTTCATGAGAGGTTTTTTTGTAAATTTGGATATTTAGTGGAGAATTTATGCAGAGAAAATACACCAATCGATCATTTCTGGATGCTGTAAAAGAACGAGTGTTAATTTATGACGGGGCAATGGGCACCAGTCTACAAAAATTGGATCTGACAGCAAAAGATTTTGGTGGTGAGATATATTTTGGATGCAATGACTTTCTTGTCATCAGTCATCCTGAAGCTGTGGAGAAAGTTCACAGATCATTTCTGGAAGTTGGAGTCGATGTGTTGGAAACAGACACATTCCGATCGAACCGGATTACGCTGGCTGAGTATGGGCTCCAGGATCGTGTTGTTGAAATTAACAAAAAAGCAGCAGAATTAGCCAAGAATCTTGCTGATGAGTTCTCCAAAAGCACTCTCCATAAGCGTTTTGTTGCCGGATCGATCGGCCCATCCGGAAAATTACCCAGCATGGAGGATCCGGAATTATCGAATATCCAATTTGGTGAATTGGTTGCAGTTTTTCAGGAACAAGCTAAAGGATTAATTGCAGGTGGAGTGGATGTTTTATTGATTGAGACATCACAGGACATACTCGAAGTAAAGGCATGTATTCTTGGTATTCAGCAGGCTTTTGAAGAAACAGGTATTTATTTGCCTATTCAGGCACAGGTAACATTGGATACCACCGGGCGAATGTTATTGGGGACAGACATCGCAGCTGCGCTGGCTATCCTGGAGGACCTGCCGATCGACATTATTGGATTGAACTGTTCCACCGGACCTGAGCACATGCGTGAACCCATTTCCTTTTTGGGTGAAAATTCCAATTTGCCGGTATCGTGCATTCCAAATGCAGGTTTACCCCTGAATGTGGACGGGGAAGCGGTTTACCCATTATCGCCCATCGAATTTGCCGATTCCTTGAGTGAATTTATTGAAAAGTATCAGATCAGTGTTGTGGGAGGTTGTTGTGGAACAACTCCACTCCATCTGAAAGAGCTGGTTGAGAAAGTGGGTGGGAAGAAGCATCCACCCCGTCCGATCATTCAACGCGCTCAATTAGCTTCGGCTATTCAGGTTATGAACATGCAGCAAGAACCTCCTCCATTTTTGATTGGCGAAAGACTCAATACGCAAGGCAGTAAAATATTTAAAAAAATAATATTGGATCAGGATTACGAGCGTGTACTGGGAATTGCACAGCAACAGGTGGATGGTGGTGCACACGGCCTTGATATCTGTGTTGCATTAACCGAAAGAGCCGATGAAGTTGAAACTATTCGCAGGGTCATAAAAAAAATTGCACCGAATATTAAAGTCCCGTTAGTCATCGATTCCACCGAGTTAGATGTGATGGAAATGGCACTGCAAACCGCACCAGGTCGCTGCATGATTAATTCAACGCACTTTGAATCGGGACGAGAAAAAGCAGATGAAGTATTTCAATTGGCAAAAAAATATAATGCAGCTGTTTTGGTATTAACCATTGACGAAGCCGGCATGGCTAAAACTGCGCAAAGAAAATTAGAAATTTCCAAACGGTTGGTGGATGTAGCAGTAAATGAACATGGATTGTCACCTTCAGATTTGGTGATCGATGCTTTAACTTTTACACTGGCAACCGGTGACCCTGAATTCAATTTATCCGCTCAAGAAACAATTGAAGGTATTCGGCTCATCAAAGAAAATATACCGGGTGTGCTTACTTCTTTAGGCGTAAGCAATGTTTCCTTCGGTTTATCACCCGCAGCCAGGGCAGTTTTGAATAGTGTTATGCTATATCACTCCGTACAGGCTGGCCTCGACATGGCGATCGTCAATCCTGTTCACATCACACCCTATCTGGAGATTTCTGAAGAAGAAAGGAAATTGGCTGAAGATCTCATTTTTTATCGAAATGAAACCGCATTACAGGATTTAATCGGTTATTACGAAAAAAATAACGCTAAGTCAGGTGAAAAGGATTCAAAACAGGACGTATTACTAAAGTCAATGACTCCAGAAGAACGATTGCATTGGAGCATTGTTCATCGGAAAAAAGAAGGTGTTGAAAAAGATATCGACGCATTGATTGAAAGTCGCGGAGACATTTCATCCTCTGACAGAGCAGTGGAAATTCTGAATAATGTCTTACTGCCAGCCATGAAAGATGTGGGAGATAAGTTTGGCACTGGTGAATTGATACTGCCTTTTGTACTTCAATCCGCTGAAGTGATGAAAAAATCAGTTGCACATCTGGAAAATTATCTGGAGAAAAAAGAAGGGGTGAGCAAAGGTTTGATGGTTCTGGCAACGGTTTACGGAGATGTTCATGATATTGGAAAAAACCTGGTCAAGACGATTCTGACAAACAATGGATATGATGTTATTGACTTAGGAAAACAGGTTCCTGCAGAGACAATTATCTCGAAAGCGTTTGAATCCAAGGCCAATGCGATCGGGTTAAGTGCCTTGTTGGTAAGTACCAGCAAACAAATGCCACTGATTGTGAATGAGTTACAACGAAGAAATGCTAAAATTCCTGTCCTGATTGGCGGAGCAGCCATAAATCGAAGGTTTGGACGACGCATCCTGATGACAGACTCAAACGAATACTATCAAGGTGGTGTGTTTTATTGTAAGGATGCCTTCGAAGGTTTATCCACAATGGATCAAATTATGAATTCATCAGAATTCGATAACCTTATGGAAAAAATGATCAAAGAATCTGATATGGAATTGGGAAGAATTTTAGAGGGAGGAAATGAGAATTTAACTCAGGTAATGAAACGATCCAAAATTCAAATATCCGAACAAATTCCATCTGTACCAGCCTGGGGTCCGAAGGTTGTTCAATCCATGCCGTTAGAAGCAGTTTTTGAGCATTTATCACTTAATGAACTATTTCGGTTATCCTGGGGTGCTAAAAATACCCACGGTGATGAGTGGAAAAAATTGAAGATTGATTTTGAAGCCAGATTAGCTAAAATGAAAAAAGACGCCAAACATAATGAATGGCTCAATCCTAAAGCAGTTTATGGATATTTCCCTGTCCAGTCCTCAGGCAATGATTTGCTCGTCTATGACCAAAATACTCTCAATAATTCTGAGCCGAAAGTTCTTGAGGTATTTAATTTCCCGAGGCAATCGGATGGAGAAAACCTTAGTCTGGCAGATTACTTTGCCCCAGTTGAAAGTGGCAGAATGGATGTAGTAGCATTACAGGTTGTTACAGTTGGAGACAAAGCTACAGAACGATTTGAAAAATTACAGGCAAGTGGTAATTACACGGAAGCTTATTTCACTCATGGATTGGCAGTGCAAACCGCTGAAGCAACAGCAGATTATCTACACAACCATATTCGTAGAGAGTTGGGGCTGAAGAAGGAACAGGGCAAACGCTATTCCTGGGGATATGCATCAATTCCGGATTTAAACGATCATGAAAAAGTGTTCAGATTATTGCCGGTTGAGCAAGAACTGAAAATGCATCTCACATCAGCCTTCCAATTGGTGCCAGAACAATCTACAGCCGCAATTATCCTGCATCATCCGCTGGCAAAATATTTCAATATTGGAACCAGCCGTGTGGATCAACTGATGAAAGAATCGAAAAAATGAGTGAACGAATTAAATTTATTAAAGGTCTCGCCCAGGAAAAGCCTATCATATCCGATGGCGCGATGGGAACCGTTCTTCATCAACGTGGAATCAGATTTGATGAATGTTTTGATCATTTAAATATCACTCATCCTGCTCAGGTGGCAGATGTTCATCATGCTTACATAGAAGCGGGTTCAACGATGATTCAAACCAATACCTTTGGAGCGAATCACTATAAATTATCGCAATTCGGGCTTGAACATAAGGTTGCAGAAATTAACCAGGCAGGCGTGGAATTGGTTCGCCGAGTAGCGATGGCCAGTTTTCGAGATATCATTATTGCCGGGGATGTTGGACCATTAGGTGTTCGCCTGGCACCGTTTGGCCGTGTACAACTGGAGGATGCACGAATTGCCTTTAAAGAACAGATTCAGGCACTTATCGATGCTGGTGTTGATGTCATCATAATTGAGACAATGACTGATTTTTATGAGGTGAGGGAAGCAATTCTGGCATCGAAGGAAATTAATCCTGATATTCCGATCATTGCATCCATGACATTTACCCGTGACGATCGCACCTTGTTGGGAGATACACCTGAAAAAGTAGCGACAAGTATTTATAACAGTGGTGCGGATGTCATCGGGATTAATTGTTCTGGCGGTCCTTTGCAATTATTGAGAATTCTAAAAAAAATGAAGACTGCTGTACCAAATGGTGTCTACTCGGTGATGCCGAATGCTGGATGGCCTGAACAACAAGATGGAAGGATCATGTACCCTGCCGGTCCTGAATATTTTGGTGATTATGCAATCTCCTTCTGGCAAGCTGGTGCGAAAATTCTCGGCGGTTGTTGTGGAACCACACCAAAGCACATTCAGGCAATTTCGCGGATCATTCAGGATACTAAATCATCTGATATCGCTTTCGGACTTGAAATACCTGAAATGCAAATAGAGCGTGAAGCTGAAAAAGAAGCACCTAAGTCAGAGCTTTCCCAAAAAATTGATGCAAATCAATTTGTGTTTGCCGTCGAAATGGACCCTCCCAGAGGCTTGAGCACAAAGAAATTACTGGCTGGCGCTAGTTTATTAGCCGATTCTGGCGCAGATGTCATTAATGTAGCAGATAGTCCGATGGCAAGGATGAGAATGAGTCCCTGGGCGGTTTGCAGTCTGATTCAACGCTATGTAGGTGTCGAGACTGTTTTACATTTTCCCACGCGAGGAAGAAACTTATTGCGTGTGCAGGGTGATTTACTGGCAGCGCATGCGTTGGGTATCCGGAATGTTTTTGTTGTGATGGGAGATCCTACGGCGATTGGTGATTATCCGGAGGCAATGGATAATTATGATCTTGTCCCATCTGGTTTAATTAAGTTAATTAAGGAATCCTTCAACATTGGTATTGACCATGCCGGTTCAGAAATTGGACAACCAACTTCATTTTTTGTTGGAAGTGCACTCAATCTCAATTCTCCAAGCCCTGAAATTGAACTGAAGAACCACTTAAGGAAAAGGAAAGCCGGATCTGATTTTGCATTAACACAACCGATTTTCGATGCTAAATCTGCATTGGAACAATTGAGATGGTTTCGTGAGCAAGCTGGAGATCCGAATTTAAAAATCCTGGTTGGAATATTACCCCTTGCCACTGATCGCCATGCGGCTTTTCTACATAACGAAGTTCCAGGGATCATCATACCTGAAGAAATTAAAATTCGAATGAGAAAAGCAGGTGATAAGTCTGCCGAAGAAGGAATAAAAATAGCTGTAGAATTAATTGAAGCGATGAAAGCTGAATTGCAAGGTGTGTACTTAATGCCAGCTTTTAATCGATTTGACTATGTTGCAGAGATCATTGAGACAGTAAAGAAAAAAACTCAACCATAATCCAATCCACTTGCCTCTGATATGGAGAAAAAATGAATGTAATGACTGGTAAAAGAATTTTGTTAGGCGTAACAGGTTCTCTTGGAGCATATCAGGCTGCCACTTTAGCCACGAAATTGGTTGAACTGGGAGCCATCGTTGACGTGTTTATGACTTATAGCGCGAAAAAGCTCATTTCACCTTTGATTTTTCAAGTTATTACAGGAAGGCATGTATACACCGATGAAGAGTGGTGGCAAATTAACCAAAAACAATTCTTTCACGAAAAACACTACGAAGCCGACTTATTGATCATTGCACCAGCCAGTGGAAATACAATATCCAAAATAGCCAATGGTATCAGCGATAATATTCTGGTCTACACAGCTATGTCGGTTAAATGTCCAATTATTCTGGTACCAGATTTGGATCTGATGATTTCTGAAAATATCGCAACGGTTGAAAATCTTGAGAAATTAAGATCTCGAGGAATACAAATATTAATGCAACCAGACACCAAATCGAGAGACAAGATAATTAATGTGGATGAAATTATCAAGTTCACCAGGTTATTTTTATCAAAAAATGGACCCTTGCAAGGGAAAAAAATCGTGGTTACCGTTGGCGCAACCCGCGAATCAATTGATCCGGTCAGAGTGATTACCAACAGATCAACGGGCTTACAAGGATGGTCGATTGCGCAAGCTGCTTTGGATGCTGGTGCAAAAACTATTCTCATTACGACTATACACAATAAACCTGTACCGTATGGAACAGAAGTTGTGAAAGTTGAAAATGCACAAGAAATGAAAGAAGCAGTTTTAAGAGAAGTAATGGATGCAGATGCGCTTGTCATGACGGCAGAAGTTGCTGATTTTAAGCCCCTTCATTATTCCCCTCATAAACTTAAAAAAGATGATGATTTAGTAAAAATAGAATTGGTGCCAACGGATGATATTCTCTGGCATGTGGCTCAACAGAAATCTAATTGTAATTGTCCAAAAGTAACCATTGGGTTTGCTTCTGAAAGTCAAAATCTTCTCGAAAATGCGAACATTAAATTAACTTCAAAAAATTTGGATTTCATTGTCGCAGATCATGTAACGAATTTCGATGAAAATTTCGAAACGATTTTAAATCGACTTACTATTCTATACACCGGTGGGGAAGTTGAAATTATTGATGATGTTGTAAAATCCTCGATTGGTTTTTTGATCATGGAGCGGATTCAGGATGTGCTTTCGAAGATAATAAACAAGTAAGGAGAATTTGCTCAAATTTCAAATGAAGTTTTGTGGTTTGATTTATAATCAACCAGAAGTCAAGAATAATAATTCATCCTCAAGAACACCAGGTTAAGAAATGAATTCCAAATGAAAAATTTAGTTATCTCAGATATCCATGCCAATTTAGAAGCTTTGATGAGTGTTTTGGAAAAATCGGGGAAATTTGATGCTGTATGGTGTCTGGGTGACATTGTTGGTTATGGTCCAGATCCAAATGACTGTATAAATTTAATAAAGACATTACCCAACTTATCATGTGTTCTTGGAAATCATGATGCTGCCATATTGGGAGATATGGATGTGCGCTTATTTAATCAAGAAGCCAGGACCTCCATAGATTGGCAAAGAGCACATATATCAATCGAAAATTTATCATATTTAAAGAATTTGCCTGAAAAAATCAATTTACCAAGTTGTCTTTTAGTTCATGGTAGTCCAAGATATCCGGTTTGGGAGTACATCCTCGATCCCTTTGTTGCCCGCGCAAATTTTGATCATTTTATAGAAGACTATTGTTTTGTTGGACATTCTCACCAGGGATTAATATGTCGATGGGATTCTTTCCGAGAAAAAATGGACTGGAATAGCAACGTGAATGGCAATATGTATAAAATGAAGGCACGAATGATCCTGAACCCTGGATCTGTTGGTCAACCACGGGACAATGATCCCAGAGCGTCCTTTGGTATATTTGATGATGAATTGATGAGTTGGGAAGTTTTTAGAGTGGATTATTCCTTTGAAGCTACTCAGCAAAAAATCAATGATCTCAAGTTGCCTGGTAAAAATGCCCAAAGGTTGGCTGGTGGTTGGTAGAACATTCCATAAACGGAACAATTTCCTATTCATTTTCGTCATATAAATATCTTGGAATTTGGGACTAACGAAGAGGAGGAAGAATGAAACTGAAGATTTTCGCAGGGTTATTAGTTTTAAGTCTGGTATTGACTGGTTGTACATCGGCAAAGTCAACAGAAAACTATGCCATGGATGGCAATTTTGCGCAGGCAGTGATGCCAGTAGAGATGCCCGCTCCAATGGAACCACAGTATGCTGAAGAATATGGTAAGGAAATGGCATACGATGAAGCAGTTACAGCAAGTGGAATGCAAACAAACAGTATTGAAAGAATTGTTATTCGAAATGCTGACTTATCCATCGTGGTAGATGAACCTTTAGAAGCGATGAATACAATTGGCCGGATGGCAGAGCGAATGGGTGGATATATTGTGAGTTCCAATTCCTGGAAAACCAGCAATTACAAAGGGATTGAGATTCCTGAAGCAAACATTTCAATTCGTGTACCAGCTGCGCTTCTAAATCAAGCATTGGACGAAATAAAAACCTTATTGAATGACAAAGAACTTGATCTTTTGAGTGAGAATGTTTCTGGACAGGATGTCACCAAAGAATATACTGATCTAAACTCCCGTCTCAAGAATCTGGAAGATGCAGAAGCGCAATTAAAATTGATTTTGGATGAAGCCTACAAAACAGAAGATGTACTCAATGTCTTCAACCAGTTGACCTATTATCGCGAGCAAATTGAACTTACCAAAGGTCAAATCAAGTACTACGAAGAATCCGCTGCTTTATCCTCTATCAGTGTCAGAATCCAGGCTCATGAAGCCGTGAATCCAATTACTGTGGCAGGCTGGAAACCTTCAGTAACAGTCAGCAAAGCACTTCAATCATTGGTAAATGCTTTGCAGTCGATCGTTGATGGAGCAATCTGGCTGATATTGTTGATCATCCCGATTCTGGTTATCATTCTGTTACCTTTCTACCTGATGTTCTTATTGGTTCGTGCTTTGGTAAGAAGAAGTAAACGCCGGAAACTAGAAAAAAGTAAAATTTCTGAATAACAAATCAAGCCCCGCAAGGGGCTTCTTTTTATTGAATTAGAATGGTTGCATGGCTTTCAAAGGAAACTGGAATTTTATATACCGAATTTGATTCTTCTTCAAAAGGAATTTGCTCTCCATTAAGGAAGATTTTTTCAGGTGTTTCCAGCAATTTAACAAATATTTCGCCGTGTGCTTTTCTGGGTAGGTCTAAATCCAGTTCAATGCCTTCGGAAGTTTTTTCCATACAGCTTACTTCCAAACCCATTGAAATGTGTAAATTACTCCCTAAATATTGATTACTCGAAAGAACCGGTCTGACACCTAATAACGCCACACCATGGGTTGGAAGTGATGGAAAATGAACAGGTTCGCCAGCCTTGATTAACTGAATTTTATTTTCCCAGAATGAATAAACCCAATAACTCAATTGCGGTAGACCAAAGTCTGGAAAACTTAAATATGTTTCGCGAGGTTCATCTTTCCAATTAAATCGTGCCAATATATTCCAATCACCAGATACGTTATTAAGGTCCAATCGCAAGTTATGTGGTGTGGTGGTATCCAGCCAATCCATTACATTGGCTCGTTTTCCGATGATTGGTAAAAGGACTTCAATGATTCTTCGTCGTTCCATTGGAAGTTTTGGGAGATCATCTGAGACTAATAAAGATCCACCAGTTATTGCGATCAAAGACGCTAAGGATTGAATTTCGTTGATGGTCAAATCAATTTCTGGGCGTACCAGTAAACAATCCGGATCATTTATCCACCAACGATTATGTTGTTCAGCTCTGGTAATAATATTTTGGATCGCATTTTTGGCAGAGGGCATATTAGGTTCTTTTTTGAAAAACATTGAAATTCCATTAAATTGTGGGTACCAACTTCCACTTACATCTGCACCTATTCGATTAGCCTGTACCAGACCAACGACTGATCCCAAAGGAGCACCACATGCCAATAAAAATGTATCCTCTCCGGCACTCAAACGGATTTCCTGCATTGCTTTGCGAAGGATTTGTGCTCTGGTTTGGGAATTATCAAATCGGTTTCCTTTCAATGCACCAGCATATAGAAAATCTAGTTTTAGGTAAGAGAAACCCCATTTATGAACCGCGGTTTCAATCATTTCTTTTACAACATCGATCGCACCTGGTACAGTTAAATCGATCGCCTGGGTGAAAACATTCCAAACAAATCCTGCATTAACGGGTCTTCCGCTTTTTTTCCTTAATATCATTTCCGGGTGGTCAATGGCAAAATCACTGTTGGGATGCAAAATGAAGGGTGCCATCCATAATCCAGGGATATGACCTGAGCCTGTGATCTTTTCTGCGATGGGCGCTACGCCATGTGGAAATCCTTTTCGGAATGAATACCAATCACCTATTTCTTTCTGATAGCCATCATCAATTTGAATCAATGAGAGTGGCATTTCTGCTTTTAATTCATTGATGGTATTCAGATTCCGAATAATCTTGTCTTCATTAATATTCTGATAGAAGTGATACCAGGAACACCAACCAGCCGGGATTTTATTCGTGATTTGAACCTGATTTTCCCGACTAACCGCTTCGTAAAAAATTGCTAAAGGGTCTGGTTGGTCAAAATAAAAAGGAAACATGATTGCCCAATCAGTTGAGAAATTTTGCCCGGATACGAGATTTGTCCTATCGCCATTTGCCCACAATCTGATTTTTGTTTTTGCAGAAATATTAGCTTCTATAGAACCAAATTGTTTTTTTTGTGATAAAAAGCCAAAAAGGTAAGCACTGCGGGAATTTCTATCGGCTAAAACACCAAAAAAATCACCACTAAAATGACCTGTTTTGCGGAATACGGGAGTGCCGGGGTTCTGAGCCATGACATCCTGGAAAAACCTTAATCGAGTGTGATGTTGTACCTGGTCGTCCCGATAAGTGCCAGAATGGGACCAGGACTGCCATCCATTGGCGTGAAAAGTGAAATTTGCTTTGATTGTTTCATTTGCACGAACCAATTTACTATCCAGATCATGGGCAGAGTCACCAATATTTAATAATTCAATAAAATTAACAAAAATAGGCGAAGAAGATTGATTTTCTAAAACAGCATTCCATAAAAAAACAGGCAGTTCTTCACTTAATGCAAAAGTTAGTCTTACAATCTGAGACAATTCTTCAATAAAAATGGAAAATTCTAATTGGTGTAATTTCCCGTGGAGTGAATCTGTGGTTGTCTTCATCAATTGATATGGATTCCAGGATTTTGTTATTAGATTGTGTTTAATTCCTTCTTTAATGATCTGTATACGTAATGAAGCGTTTTGAATCGAAGGTAGACCGATTCTCTTCGAATCAAGATTGATCGTACCCGTATCTGGATTACAGGAAAAATTAAAAAAGTTATTTTGAATTTCAACAAGTGGCATTATTTCTCCAGGTCTTGATCCATAATTTCATTCTACTACCTTGCGCTTATTGTATGCCATTTTACAGGTGTTTGCCTGAATTCATATAAAATTCTAGAAAAAATCCTGTTTTTCAATTATTATCAATGCTTATGGAGAAATTGCATTGAAAAGACCGAAATTAATTATCATTTCGAGGATGTTCGGGATTGGTTTTCTCGTCATCAGTATGATGATTACCATTTATTCATTCCAAAAATCAAACCAACAGATTTGTGTGTTTCCTACTGGTTCATCGATAGCATCCGTTGATGTTGGTGGATTGGATCACGAGCAAGCCAGAATAAAATTAAAATCCGTCTTTGAAAAACCTATTGAAATTCAATCTGGAAATACATCATTTTACTTTTCAAATGAACAGATCGGGCTTGATATCGATTATGATGAAATGGTGTCAGTACTCAATTGTGGATACGAAGACCAGTTTTCATCTTTTTGGTCATTTATCTGGCATAAATCATCCATTGATCAAACGAGCAAAGATTTATTATTTACGCTGAATGAAGATGTATTACTCTCAACAATTAATGAACAAATCAAACCTTTTGTAACATTGGAACCAATCCCATCCAAACCTATTTCAGGAACGACTAGATTTGAACCAGGGTTATCAGGGATTTCTTTTGATCAGGGCGAATTGGTAAATCGAATAAAACAAGAGATCACACAAATTAACAAAAATACAATCCAGTTGGAGTTGATATCAATTCCTGCGACAGTCCCAACCATCGAACAAATAAAGGAACAGGTAAGATCGATCCTGAGGAATGAAGATTTTTCTGGTGTTGTTGAAATCTATGCTGAACGCATGAGCGATCATCAGAAGATCCAGATTTTGAATTGGTTTGGGGAGGAGAAAGAACCTGGTGTAGCATTTACAGCAGCAAGCACGATGAAAATTCCAATCATGATATCAACTTATTGGCGTGAGGATATTCCTTTAAGCGAAATGAGGCAGGGTTGGATTGAATCTATGATTGTGTATTCAGAGAACGATCCTGCAGATCGACTTATGGAACAGATTGACGCCATTAGAGGGCCTTTACTGGTAACAAGTGATATTCAGTCACTCGGTATGGAGAATTCCTTTATTGCTGGGTATTTCTACCTTGGCGCGCCGTTATTGAACTTATACGAAACAATTGCGAATCAACGCAGCGATGCATTTATTGATCCCGATGTTTACAATCAAACAACCCCTGAAGATATTGGAAAATTACTGTCAATGATTTATGACTGTTCGATTAATTCATCTGCAACGTTGATTCGTGAAACGCAAGGGAAAATCACTCAAGCAGAATGTAATTTAATTATTGAAACATTGGCTGCCAATAAAATGGGAGCGTTAATGGAAGCAGGATTACCTGAAGGCTTAAAGATTGCGCATAAACATGGATGGAGCCAGGAAAGAGATGGACTGGTGCATTCGTTCAGTGATGTAGGGATAGTCTATGGACCCGAGGAAAATTTTATTCTGACTGTCTTTACATATAGCCCCAATCAGCTTCTATTTGATATTGCCAATCCATTATTTGCCAGAATTTCCCAGACAATTTATAACGGGTTCAACCCCAACAATCAGATTGCATGGCCGTTTCCTGAATAAGATATTTCTAGACTTTTGGCAATAGAATTCTTTGTTGGTGCTGATATTTCCCTTTTTTATCTGCATATGAAATTTCACAAGGTTCGTCACCTTCTAAAAAGATGACCTGAGCAAGACCTTCATTTGCATAAATTTTTGCAGGTAATGGCGTTGTATTTGAGATTTCGAGTGTAACGAAACCTTCCCATTCTGGCTCAAAAGGTGTCACATTCACAATAATTCCACAACGAGCGTAAGTGCTTTTGCCAACACAAATGGTCATTACACCACGAGGAATTCGGAAATATTCAACTGTTCTTGCCAGGGCAAAGGAATTCGGCGGGATGATACAGACCTCGCCCTTGAAATCGACAATATGATATGACACCTTCGCGAACCTGACGATCAATAAAAGGTTCAATCATCCCATGTTCCAATGCCATTTTACGAATCCAATGATCTGGTTTCAATCCCACATTAATTCTCCGGTTGTAAGGTAACGGTTGTAAATTCGTTGCCTTTTATTGAAATAAACTTCTCCACGAAATATTGATACGCAAATGCGCTTACCCGATATTCCCCTTCAGGCAAATTACTGATCACAAAATTCTCCCCCCAATTTTGTTCACTAAAAATGGTTTTAGCGTAGGTTTCAACGTATATGGAAGTTCCTGGTACCAGAATGTCATTCTCCATTCTTTGAACGACTACCGTCACCCCAGGGATTGGGTTTCCTTGCTGGCTGATCAATGAACCGATTAAAATACCTACTTTAGGGTAATCTTCCGTTGGTATTAATGGCAAAAATAATTCAGGATTACGAGCATTTTGTAAAAGCACATCCCCTATGCGTACCTCAAAATGTAAATGATTGCTAAATGCTTTGCCAGTCGCACCAACTGAACCGATTTCTTGTCCACGCGTGACGATCTCCCCTTCATTAACGATGATTTCAGAAAGATGAGCATAAAAACTATAGACTGGAACTGAATAATGTGGCAAATCATGTTTAATGATGATGATATTGCCATAAAAATTCGTGAAACGCCCTCTTTTATAAGTGCGATCATTCCCACTGAAATAAACCTCACCATCTGCAACTGCCAGAACGGGTGTTCCCTCAGGGTTCAATATTTCTACACCATCGTGAGGTATTCTTTCACCAAACTGGGTTGATCCGAATCGATAACTTGTCTCAATCAAACGTGAAGCATCCTCAGGTATAGGAAAATCAAATGAAGTAATAAACAGTTTTTCATTAATTGGTTGCAATTCAGGAGTGGCAATCGGGGTTTCAACTAGTTGGTTTTGGGTTGATTTCACCACAATCGATGTAGAAGTAGGATTTGGTGTAGATTGATGAGAACGATCACTCAAAACCGATACCGAAGTCATTGTTTGAGCTGATGATGGTATTACATAAACACCAAAAATTGATAGCCATGGTTCACATCCGGTATTAGCCAATAATATAAAAAACGAAAAAATTATTATCAGGGAATGGGAAACCCACCGCGCTCTTTTAATAATTGCCATGTAACCTTTTCTAGTGAATTGCTCTGGTTTTCAAGTTCCTGAACATTCTCTAACAATTTTTGATTGATTGATTGATTCGAGATACCCAATGTGTTCGTTCTTACGTTCAATGATGCGCTCGTGAGAGCTGATTTAGCAAAAAATAAACCGGATGCGGCATCGGAAATGGCATTGAGGTTTCCAGTTTGGGCTGCTTCTAGTGCCAGTTTCATTACTTCCAATGCCATTGAGGCAACATCTAAAGGAACCTCTGCTGCAAGGATGGTTGCTTTTTGAATTTCTTGTTCCCGTTTTTGGAATTCTTCATCTGTGTTTTTGGGTAAGCGAAAAGCTTGTAAGACTTTTTCGAAAGCAGCTGAATCGTTTTCGCCAGCCTGTACTAATTGTTTCCGTAATTCTTCCGACTGATCAATCAACTCATACATTCTTTCCTGAACATCCAGATATTTCTTTTTTCCAATCGTTAATCTAGCTACCATTGCCACCAGAGCAGCACCTTCAGCGGCAGTATGCGCCGCCGCTGCGCCACCGCCTGGTGTAGGTGTTGCTGCTGCCAGCTGATCCAGGAAATCTGGTTTTTCCTCCTGGGATTTCATGGTTGATTCGCGCATTACCTGAAAAAGACGTTGTTCAAGAATTTGTTCATTTTTAAAGTCATCTAGTTGAATATACCATTGGGCTGCATCGGATAATGCATCCTGTGGGATCAGACCTACCAGTTCAGAGTGATGGATAGCTACACCGTAGCGTTCAGCTTCCCTTCGAACAAATTCGACCACTCTGGCAACTGGTGTTTTCTTGAAGTTTGTGAGGTTCATGGAAACCTGTGCTCTACCTTCCACCAGAACCCCCATCCCTTTAACATATCTCAATCCACCGGAGGAGTGACGTACAGCTCGCGCGATTTTTTGGGCAATACTGACGTCATTCGAGGTCAGGTAAATATTGAATGCAATTAAGGGCTGTCTGGCACCAATGACCGTTGCACCTGCTTTGTCTACTTTAGAAGGTCCAAAATCTGGTGTTTTTACCGGTGTTTTACCAATCTCAGTTTTCATCTTTTCATATTGACCGGAGCGAATATTTTCAAGATTCTGTTTTTCCGGAATGGAAGCTGCTTCTTCATACAAGAACACCGGAATATTTAATTCATCGCCAACTTTTTTTCCTAACCGGACTGCCATTTCAATACATTCCTGCATGGTGACATCACTGATGGGTACAAAAGGAACGACGTCGGTTGCACCAAGCCGTGGATGTTCTCCGGTGTGTTGATCCAGATCTATTAATTTAGATGCAGTTGCAATAGCCAGATAAGCTGCTTCTTCAACTGACTTTGGATCACCAATGTATGTAACAACGGTACGATTGTGATCAAAATCAGAATGATGATCCAAAACATGTACGCCTGGAACTGAAACAATTGATTCAATGATCTGTTGGACTACATCAGTCCGGCGAGCTTCAGAAAAATTAGGTATACATTCAACTAATGGACTTGTCATAGCACCCTCTGCTTTATGAGATAATAGTATTATAACAAGTATCATCATCAATGATCCTGTGCAGGTGAAGTTTTTTATATAGAAACCACCAATAAAGCTCAGACCATAAATGGTAAACCAGATACACATCAAGTAGAAAATTTTTATTCAGGATAAAAAATGTGTGGACGATTCACTCTTTCATATAAATCCAAAGAACTACAATTGGAATTGGGATTACCAGAGTCACAATTGGAATGGCAACCTCGCTATAATATTGCCCCGACACAACCGATTGCTTCCATACTAAGTGCTGAAACCAAAAAAATTGAATTTCTGCGTTGGGGACTGGTTCCAGGATGGGCAAAAGATATTGAAATCGGGAATCGCTTAATCAACGCCAGATCAGAAACAATCATGGAAAAGCCTTCATTTAGAAATGCGTTTGCACGACGCAGATGTTTGATTCTAGCTGATGGTTTTTATGAGTGGAAAAAAGCAAAAATGAAAGGAGCACCTTCACAGCCTTATTATTTCCATTTAGAGGGTAAGAAACCATTTGCATTAGCCGGGATTTGGGAGATCTGGCATGCGCCGGATGGAAGTGAGTTGTGGAGTACAGCGATTATTACCTGTGAGGCAAATGAAATTCTTAAACCTGTTCACGATCGGATGCCCGTTATCTACGATAAAAATCAAATGTTTAACTGGTTGGAAGATCGCCCGCAAATAGAATTAATTGAAATGATGCAACCTTATCCAACAGAAAAAATGAAATCGTATATGGTGGGTAAAGCTGTCAATTCGCCTTTCAATGACACACCTGAGTGTATAGAGGAGAAAAAACAGAGTGGTTTGTTATTTTCTTAATGGGCATAAATTAGCGAAACAATTAAGGGATGAGTTATTGATTTTCCCTTGACCAACAAAGTCCGATCTGATAAAATCTCGTTCATTCAATGCCCCCATCGTCTAGGGGACCAGGACGCAGCCCTTTCAAGGCTAAAACGGGAGTTCGAATCTCCCTGGGGGCACCTCAAAAACCACCTGTTTTGGTGGTTTTTATTTTGCATGCACTACCAGAATAAATTCAGCTTTTTTCTGGTTCAATTGTTTAATGATTTCAGCTACTGTACCTCGCAGGAATTTTTCATTCTCCATTGTGATGTTAATTCCCAGGGTAATTCTGCGATTTTTTCCAAATGTTTGACTGACTTCCTCTAATAGTTTCTGTAAACGGTAAGGGGTGTCCATCAAGATAATGGGTACATCCATCGATCTTAAGGAATTAAGCACGGCCTTACGATGGTCTTTTTCTCTTGGTAAGAATCCAGCAAAATAGAAACGATCGAGTTTGAAATCTAATACCGACAGCGCAGCCATTAACGAAGAAGCTCCAGGAATGGGTACCACTTCAATACCCATTTGAGTCGCTTGATTGATTAATACATGACCAGGGTCTGCAAAAACCGGGGTGCCACAATCCGAGATTAAAGCGACATTTGCGCCTTCGAACAGCTTTTGAATCACTGTACCAACCCGCTCATTTTCATTGTGTTCATTTAGATCGATTAATTCTATGGATGGAAGAGAAAGTTTTTTCAAGAGGGTGCTTCCCACTTTAAATTCCTCACAAACCAGGAGATCCACATCTTTTAATATATTCAAAGCGCGTATTGTTATGTCGTCCCAATTCCCAATCGGGGTGGAGACAATGAATAATTTTCCTAAGTTTTTCATGGATCGGATAGTTATCCTTTAAGATTCTAATTCTATTTTTTTACATTTAGCACAGAGCCCAAAGAGTTGCAGCCAATGGTCTCTTACATGATACCCAAATCGTTCGCCTATTTTTTGGAAGAATTGATTGAGATCTTCTCCTTCGAAATATTCTGCTCGACCGCAATGTGTGCATATCAATAAGTGCTGATGCCCATCACTGGATTGAAAAAAAGATTGACAACCGTCAGGCATGTGAACACGATCTATCAATCCAGATTGTTCCATTTTTTCAATAGTTCGATAAACAGTTACGAGGCCAATCTTAGGGTTAATATTTTTCGCCTGAAAATAAACCTCTGTAGGGTTGAGTAAATGATCACTTTTCGATAAAATATCTACAATTACTTTCATTGGATCCGTAATACGGTATCCTTGATCTTGTAATTGAGTTAACCAGTTTTGCTTTTTTTGATCTTTCACAGAATTTGTCCTTTGTTCGCAAATTTTGTTAAGTTTTATTATAGTGAGCGTATTAAAGCACGTCAAACATAATCTGATCTATGGTGATGAAATGAGTAATTTTTTATCTTTTAATCCAATTTTACAGGCATTTATTGCCACATTGTTTACTTATGCAATGACAGCGCTTGGCGCTGGTGGTGTTTTCCTAGTAAAAACCATCAATCGCAAATTACTGGATATGATGTTAGGGTTTGCTGGCGGAGTCATGATTGCTGCCAGTTTCTGGTCATTGCTGGCACCATCTATTGAAATGGCGGAAAACAATGGCCAGATTGGATGGTTCCCTGCAGCGGTTGGCTTTTTGGCTGGCGGAGCCTTTCTGTTTGGGGTTGATAAACTTTTACCCCACTTACATTTAGAGTCTCCTATTGAAGAAGCTGAAGGTGTTAAAACTACATGGCAACGAAGTGTTCTATTGGTTTTTGCGATAACACTGCATAACATTCCAGAGGGGTTAGCGGTTGGTGTGGCTTTTGGCGCAGCTGCAGTGGGTTTGGGAGAATCTCTCATTCCCGGCGCTATTGCATTAGCTGTAGGTATTGGTTTACAAAATTTTCCAGAAGGTCTGGCTGTCTCTGCCCCATTAAGAAGAGAAGGAATGTCCAGATCAAAGAGTTTCTTTTATGGTCAGGCATCTGGTTTGGTCGAGCCGATTGCCGGTGTTTTAGGTGCTTTAGCTGTCATCGTTATGCAGCCTATTCTACCTTATGCATTAGCTTTTGCTGCAGGAGCCATGATCTTTGTGGTTGTTGAAGAATTGATTCCGGAATCTCAGGCGAGTGATAATGGTGACCTGGCGACCATCGGATTATTAGTGGGGTTTACCGTTATGATGATCCTGGATGTGGCTTTAGGTTAAGGTATAATTGCCGCTATGAATAAAACAGAAAATCAAGAAAATCAACCAATTCAAATTAAAGAAAAGAAACCAAAACAAAAAAGGCTCATGTTCATCCTGATTGGGGTTTTACTTCTGATAATAGGCAGTGGAGCCGGTTGGTATTTTGGATCCCAGCAAGGTCAACTGTTACGCACCCAGCAAAGGGATAATGTTGAATTCGAAGTTGTTAAGACTCAGTTCGAATTAGGTGTTCGGGAATTGGAAGAAGGACGCTATGAAAATGCCAGAAAGCGGTTTGAATATGTGATTCGAATAAAACCGGATTATCCTGGCGCCCAGGAGAAATTAACAGAAGTTCTGATCGCTCAATTGATTGTCAATACGCCAACACCAGTTCCGATTCCTACACTTACACCAACACCTGATTTCCGCGGTGAACAGGAATTGTTTGATCAAGCCTGGCAATTTATTCTGGCAGAAGACTGGGATCAAGCCATTTATACTCTCGACTTATTGCGTGATAAGAATTTGCAATTTAACCCGGTTGAAGCGGATGGAATGTATTACATTGCATTACGAAATCGTGGTGTCAGAAGAATTCTCCAGGAGGGAAGTCTTGAACCCGGAATGTATGACCTTGCCCTGAGTGAACGTTTCGCTCCGCTGGATAATGATGCAGATGGATACCGGACCTGGGCAAGATATTACCTGACTGGAGCCAGTTATTGGGGAATAGATTGGTCACAGGTTGTTGCTATTTTTGCCCAGATTTACCCATCCTTCCCGAATTTGCACGATAGCTCCGGGATGACAGCTCAGGAAAGATATCGAGTCGGATTAATTAAATGGGGTGATGCACTGGCATTACAGGAAGAATATTGTCTGGCGCAAGAAAAATATGAGCTTGCATTTATGCTTTTTGTGGACGAAAGTGTTTCGCCAGCAGCCACAGCAATTTTTGAAGCTTGCGAAAAGTCCAAAGAACCAGAAGAAACAGAAGCACCACCCGTCACGCAAACGCCAACACCAACTTTGTCAACAACACCTGAAACACCTCAACCCACTGAGGAGACACCAGTTCCTACTGAAGAGACCGAAGGTAATCCAGGTTCAGGTGTAACACCTTCTCCTTAAGGTAAAGATGACAGAATCAATGCCAATCTGGGTGCTTTCTTTTTCTTACTGGATCCACATGATCGCCACCGTGATCTGGTTGGGTGGATTAATTTCAATAACTTTTGTGGTTCTTCCTTTCATTCAGAAAAAGATTACCGGTGAGGAGAAAGAAAAATTATTATCCAGCTTACAGAATTACCTGAATCCTTTGGGTTGGTTTTGTCTGTTTATCCTGGTGGGGACGGGTATGTTTCAGATGAGCGCTCATCCATCATACCAGGGGTTCCTTTCGATTGAAAATGATTGGGCAGTGGCATTATTTATCAAACATATTTTCATCATTTTTATGGTTATCGCTATGGGATATTTGACCTGGTTTGTATTACCAGGATTGAAACGCATAGCATTAAAACAGAAGCTTGGAAAAGATATCGATTCTTTAAAATTATTACGTTATCGAAATCAGGAAAGATTAATTCTTTGGACAAATTCAATTCTGGCCATATTCGTTTTGATTTTTACTGCCTGGGCAAGATCCGTCTCCTAGTATTAATTAACTGAAATCAAAAACGTGGTCATAGTTTGATCCAGGTTTTTTGTAATAAAAAGAGGGGTTTCAGATTGGCTTTGCAATCAGGTCGTGCACCAGTGCATCGGTTACTTTTACTTCAACGATTTCACCAATTGGCAAATTTCCTTCAACGAAAACCATACCATCAATTTCAGGGGCATCACGGAATGATCTACCAATGGAAATTCCATCGTTATAGCCTTCCACTAGCATAGAAATTGACTTTCCAACCCAGGTTTGGTTTTTTTGAAGTGATATATCCTGTTGTAAGGACATCAATCTTTCCAATCTTTTTTGTTTTACATTTTCCGGAACTGGATCTCCTAATTTTTCTGCAAAGGTACCTTTTTCCTGAAAATATGTGAAAGCACCCACATGGTCAAATTGAATTTCCTGCATAAAATCTAATAATGTCTGGAATTCCTCTTCCGATTCACCTGGATATCCAACAATAAACGTTGTACGTATAGCTATATCGGGCAATGCTGATCTTAGTTTTGCAATGGTTTCTTTCACGGATTGCATATTTGAAGGTCTGCGCATACTTTTAAGAATTCTTGTGTCAGCATGCTGTAAAGGGATGTCAATGTATGGCAAGATTTGTTTTCTGCTTTTCATAACTTCGATAAGATTGTCAGTCACCACACCTGGGAATGCATATAACATTCGAATCCATTGAATTTGAGGGACCTGGTCTGTAATTTCCTCGAGGAGTTTTGCCAGTCCATCTTTGAAACCTAAATCGGATCCGTAATCAGTTGTATCCTGCGCAATTAAAATTAATTCCTTAATTCCCAGAGAGGCTAATTGTTGAGCTTCCAGGACGATGGTTTCCATCGGACGGCTAACTTGAGTACCTTTAATCAAAGGAATGGCACAATAAGCACAGGCTCTTCTGCATCCATCAGCGATTTTCAGGTATGCATTACTCCCCTGGATAGCAGCCCTCAGGATTCCACGTTCATCCGTTCCCATAGTAGGTGCATCCGGTATATGGTAATGGGCTGTGTTAGGATTTGTTCGCAATTCCTGTATCAGATCTAATATATCCATCCAGCGTCTGGTTCCGATAATGCCATCCAGTCCTGGTACCTGCTCAGCAACCATCTCGCGATAACGTTGCGTGAGACATCCAGCGGCAATCAATATCTGGCCTTTCTTTTTTCGTTTTGCCAGATTTCTTAATTCGGTAATCGATTCATCACTGGCAGGTTTGATAAAACCGCATGTGTTGACTATCAAAACTTCTGCTTGTTCCGGTTTTTCTACTCCCCTGAGACCTCCCTGGGTTAATAGATGAGAGATTGAATCGGAGTCGACCAGGTTTTTAGCACAACCTAGCGATAATAAGTAAAAAGTTTCTTTTTTTAAAGGTTTCATGGTATTAATGGGGTCACCGTTGGGGTAATTGTTGGGGTATAGGTTGGTGTAGCGCTTGGTTGCAATGTTGGGCTTGGTTGCAATGTTATTGTTGGTGTTGGGCTGAATAATGGTGTTGGAGTAATGATTCCAGTAGTGGAGGTAAATACGAGGGATTTAACTTCTCCAATGTCTCCAATTATGCCAACCGGCACCAGGTTATAGAATATTTCTAATGCTGCAGCATTTCCGGTTAAAATTTCTACAGATGATGAACCCGAATATTCATAAGCATTTCCTGGAACAGTTCGACCTGTGAACACAGTTTCGCCATCTACATCCACTTTGAGATATGCTCTCTGTCGAGCGATGATGTATACCTGAACAGGTAAACCTGAAAGTTGTGGTCCAATCTCAGTCTCTCTCACCTCTTCAGAAATTTCTTCACTGCCATTCGAGATAAGGGTCGCGTTTGGCTCGAGGATTACTTCTGTCGAAGGCTCAGTTTCTTGAGTTTCAGGTATGCTCTCCAATAGAATATCAGAAATGGAAGGTGGTTCAACAATTTCATTTTTATCCTGAAATCCACTGATATTTGCTGCACCCCAAAGAATGAAAATAAATAATGCAATGATCAAACCCGAAGTTAGTAATAAATCAGCTGTAAAAAATTTCAACCAACTAACTTTTTTTACTTCTGGTGACTGGTATGCTAACTGATTATCCAATCCAATTTTATGAGGGGCATAACTTTCATTACGGCGGGTTTGTAAACCTTCTGCAAATTCGATCATAATCTTATCAACATCAAGATTCAGGAAAGCTGCGTAATTATTAAGCATACCTCTAGCTTGTGGAATGGAAGGTAATTTCTCGATCGATCCCTTTTCTAAGGCTTCAAGGTAATAAGGGCGAATATTGGTAAATTGCTCGATATCTTCAATAGATAAGTTTAAGTGCTGTCGTTGGGCATTTAATTTTCCACCGATGGATATGAAGATTTGTTGAGAAAGAGGTTTAAACTCTTTTTCATTATTGTCTATTTCTTTGGGAGTAGGTTTACTCCCATGATAAATTTTTTCCTCTACTGAGGAGAATTCCTCATGCAGAACGATCTCTTCTTCTTCTTCTTCTTCTTCTTCTTCTTCGGCTTCTGCTGCTGTTTTTTCTTCCTGGATTTTTTCAGAAACTTTTGGATCAAGTGATTCTTCTTCAATTGTCTTATGCACTTTTTGTTCAATTATAAGTTTTTCTGGATGCTCCCAGGCTGTCAGGATCATTTTTTCATCGAGTTCAAGGTATTGAGCATAAATTCGCAGATAACCTTTTCCCTGCATTTTGGATGGCATTTTTTCGATCTGGTTGTTTTCCAGCGCCAAAAGATAGTGCTCACGAATTTTTGTTTGGTAAGCCACTTCAGCCAGGTTTAGCCCTTTTTCTTCCCGGGCTTTTTGAAGAAATTCTCCTAACGTGATTGTCATAGTTATAGTTTAATAAACGACCGGCATGTCAATAAGGGTGATGAGATGCCGGTCTTATTCTTTCGATTATTGAAATAATTATTCTTCAGTTGGTTCTTCGGGGGCTACTTCAGCAACTTCTTCTTTAGGCTCATCAACTGTTACAGTTTCGCCTTCACGATGAACAATAATTTTGATTTCTGGAACAAGATCAACAGTCAAACGAATCCTTGCGAAATGCTCACCCAAATTTCGAATAGGTTGGACTTCAATTTGTCGACGATCAATCGTGGTTCCTAATTTTTTATTGATTGCATCAGCGACCATCTGGTGGGTAATTGAACCGTATAATTTACCAGTCTCTCCAGCTTTGCTTGGAAAACTAATGGTCAGTTTTTCCAACATAGCAGCAATGCCACCTAATTCGTTGTTCAACACTGCCCGACGTTCTGCAGCTCGCTTACGGATCTGATCAACCTGTTTCAATGCACCTTGGGTTGCGATGACAGCAAATCCTTGTGGGATGAGGAAGTTGCGACCATATCCAGCTGCAACCTTTTTAATATCACCGGCACGACCTAATTTATAAACGTCCTTTAACAACAATACTTTCATTTTTCTAGCCCTTTCTAAATTTGATTTCAAGCGAAGGGTACAACGCTTGAGGCGTCAGAATTCTATCAGAGGGTTGATTTCGTGTCAAATCGACATTTGGAATGGTTGAAATTGACATTAACAAAGAAATTGATCTAATCCACAAATTCAGGATTGTACTGTTTCAATCCATAGACTTGAGCAACAGGAAGGACAATCAGAATACCGGTATTTGGTTCATTAAGATCCCCCACCACTTTTTGGGTATGATGCAAAACATTTTTAACAATTTCATCGGATTCCACGACTGAAAACAATGTTCGATTGAGATCCATATTTTCTACCCGATCAAGGATTTCACTCATGGTAGGAAATAGTGGAAAGTCTTCCATTAAACCAAAATTTTGGTGAATTCTTCCCAAACCGGTACTAAATAGAACTGTTGCTCCTTTAACACCAGCTTCTTCCCAGGCATGTAATAAATCTTTCATATTGGATAAGTCATGGAGTACAAAAAGAATAAAGTACATATTTTCTCCTTAAGATTGTGTTGATTTGTCTATGTTGATAGATTTTGCAAATGACGCTCGTAACAATGGTGGGGTGATTAATGTAGTGATAAGAACCATTCCGACGATGGACGAATACAAATCAGAAGTAAGCAAATTCTCCTGTAATCCTACTGTAGCGACAATGAGACCAACTTCACCACGACTGATCATCCCGATGCCTAATTGTAATGATTCTAACCAGCTGAATTTGCCTAATTTGGCCCCTAAACCTGCACCCAATATTTTTCCTAATATTGCAACAATCGTAATCATAACAAGAACCCAGAGAGCTGAGATACTCATTCCTCTAACATCGACATGTAAACCAATATTGGTGAAGAAAATAGGTACAAAGAGACCATATGATAAGGATCTTAAACCCCTTTCAATTTCATTTTTTTCTTTTGTGCGAGCATACATCAGTCCTGCGATGAATGAACCAGTGATAGCTGCCATTCCACCTAACAATTCAGCAGATATACCATACACCAGCATAATAATGACTGCAAATGTAATTGTCCCCTGTGTTATCGGAAGGGTTTGAACTTTTCGTGAAATTTTTGGCAAAATCCAATATCCAAAAGCCAGAGATAAGCTGAGGAACACAATCATTTTGACCAAAACAATAATGATCTCTAAAGATGAGCCACCCAGATGCAGAGCGATGAAACCTGATAATAAAAGAATAACCAACATATCATCAAATACAGCTGCACCTAATAACCCAAAGCCGACTCTGCTTCGTAAAACTTTTAATTCAATCAACGTTTGAGCGCTAATACTGACGCTGGTGGCACCGAGTGTTAATCCAAGAAACATTGACTGGTCAGTTTCCATTTGAAAAAATTTACCAACCAGAAAACCAAGTAATACAGGAACTAAAACGCCAAGTGTACCCGCAAAAGCGGATGCATCTTTATTTTTTGCCAAGTCAGATAAATGTAATTCCAGTCCGGCAAGGAACATCAAAAAAAGAACACCGATTTCCGCAAAATCATCGATAAAATGAGGTAATTCTTCATAGTCCAGGAATGAAAGATTGAATATACCTAATAGAGAAGGGCCAAGGATAACGCCTATCAATAATTCTCCTAGTACGGATGGTTGACCGAATCTGGTACTGATATATCCAGCAGTTTTGGCTGCAAGTAATAAGATCGCTATAATGAAGATTATCTGCAGAAATGGTGTCATAATGAGAATGCTTCTTTGTTACAAGGATTTATGTCGAGATTTCGTGGACAAAATATCACTCAACAATAAATTTAACATCAAGTATACTGATTATACATTAAAAATTTTCAAGAGGTATTTATGAACTTAGAGGCGAGAAAAAAACAATGGGAGCAGGATGTTCTTCATCCTATTACAAATAAATATCCTGAAAGAAAAGAAAAATTTTTTACAACCTCTAATATTCCAGTACCGAATGTAGCCTTGCCAAATGATGCGGATTATTTGGAACAAATAGGATTTCCTGGTGAATTTCCCTTTACTCGCGGTGTACAACCAACGATGTATCGAGGTCGTTTGTGGACGATGAGGCAATATGCAGGTTTTGCGACGGCTGAAGAGTCCAATGAGCGCTACCGATATTTGCTTGCACAGGGTCAAACAGGTTTATCGGTCGCTTTCGATTTACCAACACAAATTGGTTATGATGCGGATGACCCGATCGCAACCGGGGAGGTGGGAAAAGTTGGCGTTTCCATTTCATCGATAGATGATATGGAGGTTTTATTTCGTGAGATTCCTTTAGATCGTGTATCTACCAGTATGACAATTAACGCGCCAGCATCTGTATTATTGGCAATGTACATTGCAGTTGCTAAAAAACAGGGTGTTGATCCAAAACGCCTGCGCGGTACGATCCAGAATGATATTCTTAAAGAGTTCATTGCCAGAGGAACATATATTTACCCACCTCAACCATCTATGCGATTAATTACTGACATATTTAAGTACTGCAAGGAAAATATTCCACGTTGGAACACCATCAGTATTTCGGGTTATCATATTCGGGAAGCTGGATCAACAGCTGTCCAGGAAGTAGCATTTACTTTAGCGAATGCTATTGCTTATGTTGAATCTGCTTTGCAATCAGGTCTGGAAATTGATGAATTTTCGCAACAATTATCTTTCTTCTTTGCAGCTCACAATCAATTTTTGGAGGAAGTTGCAAAATTCAGAGCTGCCAGGCGTCTCTGGGCAAGGATTATGAAAGAAAGATTTGCGGCAAAAGACCCAAGATCGTGGATGTTGAGATTTCATACGCAAACAGGAGGTTCTACTTTAACTGCCCAGCAGCCTGAAAATAACGTGGTGCGGGTGGCCATTCAAGCCTTAGCAGCTGTCATGGGGGGAACTCAATCCTTGCATACCAATAGTATGGATGAAGCACTTTGGTTACCTACAGAAAAGTCTGTCAGGGTTGCATTAAGAACGCAACAGGTAATTGGATACGAATCCGGTGTGGCAGATTCGATTGATCCTTTGGCTGGTTCTTATCTGATCGAGTATTTGACAGATGAAATCGAATCTCAGGCAAAGAAATACATAGAAAGAATTGATGATTTGGGGGGTGCTTTAAAGGCAATTGAACTTGGGTATTTACAGAATGAAATTCAAGAAGCAGCTTATCAATATCAAAAATCTATTGAGAACAATGAAAACCTTGTCGTTGGTGTGAACGCTTTTGAAGTGAATGAGAAGATTGAATTAGAGCGATTATCTGTTGATCCCACAATAGAAAGAAACCAGATTGCAAAACTTACAAAACTAAAATCTTCCCGCGATCAGGCAAAGGTGAGTGAATTGTTAACTCAACTCGAAAAAGAATCGCTAGGTAACAACAATTTGATGCCCCTCATTATTGAATGTGTGGAAAACCAATTAACCCTGGGGGAAATTTGTGGCGTCTTAAGAAAAACATGGGGTGAATATCAACCACCTACCTGGATCTAGAAAGGTTGAAAATGGCAAAAATCAAAAAAATCAATCATATTGCAATAGCCGTTAAGGATGTGGAGGAATCTCTAAAATTCTGGCGGGACGCAATGGGACTTCAGGTTGATCATATTGAGGATGTTCCCAGTCAAAAATCTGAAGTTGTTTTTATTCCTGTTGGAGATAGTGAAGTTGAGTTGGTAAAACCTACCAGCCCGGATACGGGTGTGGCAAAATTTCTTGAGGAACGAGGTGGGGGAATGCATCATCTATGTTTTGAAGTGGATAATATTGATGAAATGCTCAATCAGTTGAAAGAAAACGGGGTACGATTAATTAATGAGATAGCTTTGGAATTGCCTGGCAGAAAGATGGCATTTGTCCATCCAAAAAGCACCAACGGAGTATTGGTGGAATTGTACGAAGTTTTATAAAAAAGGTTCGATGGGAGAAAAACTCCCATCGACGAGATTTTACATAACATCATTCGCGACCAGAATTTTCTCTTCTGCATCTGCAATCGCAATACCATCTTTTTCTTTCACTTGCCATAATAACAATCCGCCAAGGGAGAAAAAGATAATCAAAGAAACAATGCTTAAACGACTTCCGCCCATCAGGCGGCTGACCACGCCAAACAATAATGGACCGACAGTGCCCGCAATTTTCTCGCTGACACTGAAAAAGCTGTAGAACTCTGCAGATTTTGATTTTGGCATCATTCGTCCAAATAATGAACGGCTGAGCGCCTGGCTGCCTCCCTGAACTGTTGCCACAGCAAAACCTAATAACCAGAAATGTATCTCTTTATACAAGAAATATCCTCCGATCGCAATTAATGTATAAATCAATAAACTGAGGAGAATCGACCGTTTGGTTCCAATCTTTTTTGCTAACCAGCCAAATAGAAATGCGAAAGGAATTGCTACAAATTGAACCATTAACAGGGTGCCAATCGTTGTCGTTGATGAAAAACCCAGTTCGGTACCATAAATGGTTGCCATGAAAATAATCGTTCCGATACCATTGTTGTACAACCAGAATGCGACGATAAACTTGGTTAATTCTTTATATTTTTTAATTTCTTTGAATGTATTAGACAATCGACTGAAACTGGCTTTGACAGGATTAAACCCTTTTTCTGAAGCCAAAATACGGCGTGGAGGTTCTTTCACATTTCTCCAAAGCGGGATGGTGAAAACCAACCACCAAATAGATACAGTCAAAAAGGATAAACGGGTCATTAATTCTGTCAGATGATCTGGAGAAAACATGATCATAACCAGATTGACCGCCAGTAAAATTCCACCGCCTGCGTATCCCATAGCATACCCACGTGAGGAAACCTGATCGATTTCATCTTCATGGGCAATATGCGGGAGAAGCGAGTCATAGAAAACATTCGCACCAGCGAATCCAATGGACCCAATAATATAAAATACGGATGCCATGAACCAATCCCCACTCTTTACCAGATAGAGAAGCGCTGTTCCTGTCACACCGACAACAACAAAAATGCTCATAAAGCGTTTTTTAGCACCGGAAAAATCAGCCATTGCCCCCAGAATCGGACCTAAAAGCGCTACTAAAACCAACGCAATCGTGGTTGTGAAAGCCCAGTTCGAAGTGGCTTCGTGGGGTTGAAGATTTTTTGATGCTACTGTTGAGTAATAAACCGGTAAAACAGCAGCTGCAATTGTGGTGGCAAATGTAGAATTCGCCCAATCATACATGGTCCAGGCCCGTATTGCGCGTTTGTGTGCAATTTCATCCATGATTCACATCCTTATGTCAGCAAATAAAAATGATTATACAAGTGATTCCTATCGATCATCAATGAAATTCGATGAGAAAAAAATTTAAGTTTGGAGTAAAACTCATTTTGCAGGATCCATCTATTTACACTATCAATGAGATTACTGAATGATTGATATAATTATTAGTTGGCTGTAAAAACAATTAAAATAAAACATTTGTGCTATAATAATAGCAATAATACTGGTCAGGTCAGGTTTTTTATGAATTCAATACGTGTTGTAGGTGCCCGCGAGCACAATTTAAAAAATATTACTGTTGAAATCCCTAGAGATAAATTAGTTGTCATCACTGGTTTATCTGGTTCAGGAAAAAGTTCATTAGCTTTTGACACGATTTTTGCTGAAGGGCAGAGAAGATACGTGGAGTCTTTATCAGCCTATGCACGTCAATTTTTAGGACAGATGGATAAACCCGATGTAGATGCAATCGAAGGATTATCGCCGGCTGTATCAATCGATCAAAAAGCTACCTCACGGAATCCAAGATCCACGGTTGGAACCGTAACAGAAACATATGATTACTTAAGATTGTTGTTTGCGCGTGTAGGTGTTCCACATTGCTATGTTTGTGGGCGAGAGGTTTCCCGTCAAAGTGCCCAGGAAATCGTGGATGCAATTTTGAGGTTACCAGAAGGATCAAGATTGATCATTCTGGCACCCATTGTTCGTGGTCGCAAAGGAACATACCAGGCAGTTTTTGATGAAATTCAGAAAGCAGGATTCGTTCGGGTGAGGGTGGATGGTATTGTCTATAATCTGGATGATGATATCAAAATGGATCGTTATAAGATTCATACGATTGAAGCAGTTGTTGATCGATTGGTTATAGGAAATTATGAATCTGAGGAAGACAAACAATCAGCGTTAACCCGATTGACCGATTCGGTGGAAACTGCTCTCAAAGTTGGTGAAGGACATATTACGATACAGGATATGACAACAGATCCTACTATAGATCATCATTATTCTGAACAGTTAGCCTGTCCGGTACACGGCAGCACCATACCGGAAATAGAACCACGAACTTTTTCATTTAATACGCCTCATGGAGCCTGTCAGGATTGCCAGGGTTTGGGAACGAAAATGGAGATCGATCCAGATTTACTGATTCCGGATAAAAATCTTACGCTTGAACAAGGAGCAATCATTGCTTTGGAATGGTCCAAACCCAAAGATCAAGGTGGTTACTATTGGGCTATGTTGAAAGCAATGGCTGATGCTTATGGAATTAAATTAAATGTTCCAGTTAAATCTTATACCCCAGAACAGTTGCAACTTATTTTATATGGAACCAATGGTGATTTGTTCACCATAAATATGGTCGGTAAAAACGAACGTTCGGTCAGTTACCAGGCTCCTTTCGAAGGCATTATTAATAACCTGCAGAGAAGATTCAAAGAAACGAATTCCAATTACATTCGTGAGAAAATTGGCAGTTGGATGGGAGATCGCCCTTGCCCAACCTGCAAGGGAGCGCGATTAAGAAAAGAAGCGTTGGCAATCACCATTGATAATAAAAACATTTTGGAAGTAACAGATTGGCATATTTTGAAATTATTGGATTGGGTGAATCATTTATCCGGGGATCAATCTCCACTTTCAAATAAAGACCAGATTATTTCATCCAGAATTTTAAAAGAAATTCAATCTCGTTTAGGCTTTCTGGTAGATGTGGGTTTGGATTACCTGACATTAGGAAGATCAGCAGTCACACTTTCCGGTGGTGAAGCGCAACGAATTCGACTGGCGACACAAATAGGCTCAAGACTTATGGGGGTCTTATACGTTTTGGACGAACCTTCCATCGGATTACATCCCAGAGATAACAGTCGCTTGTTGAATACCCTTGAGAGTCTGAGAGACTTAGGAAATACCGTGTTAGTCGTGGAACATGACGACGATACGATTCGCACTGCGGATTGGATTGTTGACCTTGGCCCTGGTGCAGGGGAACATGGTGGTGAGATTGTTGCTGAAGGTACGATAAAAGATATTATAAAATCTAAGAAATCGATTACGGGTGCTTATTTGTCAGGGAAAAAGCAGGTTCCATTACCTTCGTTTCGCCGTAAGGGCAATGGAAAAATGATCACAGTTCGTGGAGCTCGAGAAAATAATCTTAAAAATCTGGATGTACAAATTCCATTAGGTAAGTTGGTTTGCATCACCGGCGTGTCAGGATCAGGAAAGTCAACTTTAATGGTTGATATTCTTTATCAAGCACTCGCGAAAGAAATAATGGGTGCCCGTACGCAACCTGGTTCGTATGACAGAATTGAAGGCATAGAATTTATCGATAAAATTATTAATATAGATCAATCACCAATCGGTAGAACCCCTCGATCCAATCCTGGAACTTATACCAGTTTATTTGATGAAGTCCGGCAATTATTCGCAGAGTTACCGGAAAGCAAGATGCGTGGATACAAGATTGGTCGCTTCTCATTCAATGTTCATGGTGGTCGTTGTGAGGCCTGTCAGGGTCAGGGACAATTAAGGATTGAAATGCAATTCCTGCCTGATGTCTATGTTCCCTGTGATGTCTGTCATGGACAACGCTTCAACAGAGAGACTTTACAGGTGAAATTCAAAGGTAAAAGTATTGCAGATGTCCTGGATACAACCGTAGAGGGAGGGCTGGAGTTATTTGCAGCATTTCCATCGATTGTGAATAAATTACAAACATTAATCGATGTGGGGCTCGGTTATGTAAGAATTGGTCAGCCTGCTCCAACTTTATCCGGGGGTGAAGCGCAACGGGTGAAATTGGCCAAAGAACTCTCCAGAAAATCGACAGGCAAAACAATGTACGTATTGGACGAACCATCTGTCGGTTTACATGCAGCTGATGTGCATAAATTGATTGAAGTTCTCCAACGGCTGGTCGATGCTGGAAATACGGTATTGATCATTGAACATAATCTCGATATCATCAAAATTGCTGACCATATCATTGATTTGGGTCCTGAAGGTGGGGATCGAGGTGGTTTGTTACTGGCCAGTGGGACGCCAGAGGAGATTTGCCAAATCAGCGATTCTTACACAGGGATGTTCCTTGAAAAATATCTACGGGAACATCATCCTGACGGAAAACCAGTTCCATGTTGCGATTAATTAAAATTCTTGAAATTTCAAGTTTACCAATCCAACCAAAAATATCAGGTTGGATTGTTTAATTTAATATTTCCTATGTATAATTTACACTATCATTTCAATAATTAATGGCCAGGGTGTTTTTTGACGTGCGGCTGCACGCCAAAAACACCTAATTGCCCCGACTTGTTGAGATCATACAATTTACAGATGGAAAAAACTTTTTGGAGGTTAATCGAATGACTGCAACTATATTGGATGGAAAAACAATCGCGGAAAATGTAAGATTGGAAGTAAAAGAACAAGTTGAGAAACGGGTTGCTGATGGAAAAATGGTACCTGGATTGGCAACTGTTTTAGTTGGAGAAAATCCTGCTTCACAGGTATACGTGCGATCAAAACACAAAGCCTGTCAGGAAGCTGGAATTAATTCATTTGGTCATGTTTTACCAGCGGATGCTACACAACAGGAAGTTGAAGACCTGGTAAAGCAATTGAATGATGATCCAACTGTTCATGGTATTCTCGTTCAACTACCGTTGCCTTCCGGTTTGGATGAAGAACGTGTACTGAATATGATCAGTATTGAGAAAGATGTGGATGGTTTTCATCCATTAAATATTGGCAGATTAGCTCAGAAAGGTCGTGATCCGCTTTTCATCCCTTGTACTCCAGCCGGAACAATGTATCTGATTGAACAAGTTGTTGCAAAGATTGAAGGTCAAAATGCAGTCGTTCTTGGACGGTCCAACATTGTTGGTATGCCAGTGGCTTTGTTATTGGTAAGAGCAAATGCAACAGTAACGATTTGCCACTCAAGAACCAAAGATTTACCGAGTGTTGTCCGTCAGGCTGATATTTTGGTAGCCGCAGTCGGACGAGCTGAAATGGTAAAGAAAGATTGGGTAAAACCAGGCGCAGTTGTCATTGATGTTGGTGTGAATCGAGTTGATGATCCGACTGCAAAACGAGGTTATAAATTGGTCGGTGATGTAGCTTATGATGAAGTTTCAGAGGTCGCTGGTGTGATTACCCCAGTACCCGGTGGTGTTGGACCAATGACAATTGCCATGCTGATGAAAAATACATTAAGGGCTGCCGAAATTGCTGATTTAAAATAAAAAATTGATGTTGTCTGACAATTGACTTTTATTTGAATTCTTGCTAAACTCTGGATGGTTGTGTAGTTGTCTAACAAATACAAGAGAAAAAAGAATTCAGAAAATGAAAAATGAAACCATCTTAATAAAGAATGCAACTTTGCTTGTGACTATGGATGGCCACCGCCGCGAGATTCGTGATGGTGGCCTTTTTGCTCGCAATGGATTCATCGAGCAGATTGGTTCTACGGAAGATTTACCAGAAACTGCAGATGAAGTGTTGGATTTGACCGGACATATCGTTCTACCAGGTTTGATCAACACGCACCATCATTTTTATCAAACACTGACAAGAGCTGTACCTGCAGCTCAGGATGTGAATTTATTTAATTGGTTAAAGACACTCTATCCAATCTGGGCCAAAATGACCCCTGATGACATTCGTATTTCCACGCAGATCGCTCTATCCGAATTAGCACTCTCAGGCTGTACTACCGCATCAGATCATTTATATCTTTTTCCAAACGGATCAAAACTCGATGATGAAATCGATGCTGCATCCGAAGTAGGATTACGGCTGCACGCATCACGTGGTTCTATGAGTTTGGGTGAGAGTAAAGGTGGTTTGCCTCCGGATACTGTTGTGGATACTGAAGAATTTATTTTAAAAGATTCTCAAAGACTTATTCAGAGATATCATGATTCCAAACCAGGATCAATGGTTCAAATCGTGTTAGCTCCCTGCTCACCTTTTAGTGTAACAGGCGAGTTGATGATCCAATCTGCAAAATTAGCCAGAGAATATGGTGTGCAATTGCACACACACCTAGCAGAAACCCAGGATGAAGAAGTCTTCTGTCTCGAGAAATTTGGTTACAGACCTTTGGGATATATGCAATCACTGAATTGGGTTGGAAATGATGTCTGGTTTGCCCATTCAGTTCATATCAATCAGGAAGAAATCCAGGTGTATGCCCACGAAGGTTGTGGGGTTGCACATTGTCCCAGCTCTAATATGCGACTTGGATCTGGAGCGGCTCCGATCCTGGATTATTTGATGGCTGGTGTAAAAGTTGGGCTGGGCGTTGATGGTTCAGCAAGTAATGACGGTTCTCATTTGTTGGCTGAAGCTCGCCAGACAATGTTATTAGCCAGATTACGAGCAGGATTGATGGGTGCTTCACTGTCCAGTGATGGGGCTGAAAAGTTGTTCACAGCTCGTCAGTCTTTAGAATTAGCGACAAAAGGTGGAGCAGCCGTCCTGGGTCGCAAGGATATTGGCACACTTGAGGTGGGTAATTGTGCAGATTTCGTTGCGATTAATCTGAACCGCCTGGAATATGCCGGTGCTTTACATGATCCGATCGCGGCAATCGTGTTCTGCCAACCCGGAAATGTTGATCTTAATGTTGTTCATGGAAAAATTGTAGTGAAAGATCAACAATTAGTAAATATTGATTTACCAAACTTGATTTCTGCTCATAACAAAGCCGCATCCAGATTATTATCTGTGTAATCAAAAAGAAAGGTTATTTATGGATCCATTCAAGCAAAAGGATAGCAAGAAACTTGTTGATGTTGCAATGGGAAGACAACCTGCTTCACTCGTGATTAAAAATGGGAGGTGGGTATGTGTTCAAACCGGGGAAATTATTAACAACATTGATGTTGCTATCTCTGGTCAGCGAATAGCTTATGTGGGGGAGAGTGCAGACCATTGTATTGGAGACATTACAAAAGTTATTGATGCAGAATCGAAATTCATTGTCCCTGGATTAATCGATGGGCATATGCATGTAGAATCGGGGATGTTAACTGTAACAGAATTTGTGCGTGCTGTTCTTCCCAAAGGCACCACCACTATGATGGTAGATCCTCATGAAATTGCAAACGTCTTTGGACTCAAAGGTGTTCGGTTGATGGTGGATGAAGCATTGATGCAGCCCAACCACGTATTTGTACAGGTCCCTTCATGCGTTCCATCCGCACCAGGGTTTGAGACCCCGGGCGCCTCCATTTCTCCTGATGATGTTGCTGAAGCGATGAATTGGGATGGAATTATTGGGTTGGGCGAGATGATGAATTTTCCGGGTGTGAGTAATAATGATGAAAAATTACATGCAGAGATGGAAATAACCAGATTAGCAGACAAAGTAATCGGCGGTCATTATGCCTCTCCGGATTTGGGGTTACCTTTTTCCGGATATGTTGCTGGAGGTGCGCAGGATGACCATGAAGGCACCCGAACGGTTGATGCGATCACCAGAGCAAGACAGGGCATGAAAGTGATGATGCGTTATGGTTCAGCCTGGCATGATGTCGAAGAACAGGTAAAAGCCATTACTAAACACGGTCTGGATCCTCGAAACTTCATTTTATGCACGGATGATTCTCACTCAGCTACTCTGGTTGAAGATGGACATATGGATCGGGTATTACGACACACAATCGAACAGGGTGTTGATCCAATGCTGGCAATCCAGATGGCAACCATCAACACGGCAACTTATTTTGGTCTGGAAACAGAAATTGGTCAAATTGCTCCTGGAAGATATGCTGACATTCTCCTTGTCCCTGACCTTAATGATTTTCACCCAGAACTGGTTTTAGCAAAAGGCATGATTGTTGCCAAAAATGGTGAAAATATGATCGAATTCCCTGAAATTGAATATCCAGATTGGGCAATACAATCTGTTAATATTGAGACACCAATTTCTCCTGAAGTATTCCAAATTAAAACAAATAAAAAGGGTTCTACTCATGTCAATGTAATCGGTGTGATTGAAAACCAGGCACCGACAAAACATTTAAAAATGTTACTACCCATAAAGGATGAACTGATTACGCTTGATCCGAATCAGGATGTCGCAAAAATAGCAGTTGTCGAGCGTCACACCAGATCAGGTTCGGTTTCCAATGGATTTGTTTCTGGTTTTGGGTTCAAGGGGAAATGCGCGATTGCAACAACCGTAGCACATGATTCGCACCAATTAATTGTTACTGGAACTGATGAAGAACAAATGGCTTTGGCAGTCAATCGGTTAGCTGAAATTGGTGGAGGACAGGTTGTATTCAAAGATGGTGAAATAATTGGTGAAGTTTCTTTACCCATTGCGGGTTTAATGTCCAATCAAAACGCCAAAATTGTCTCTAATCAAGCATCTTCGGTTTTAAGAGGTTTCGAGGCATGTGGTTGTGTGTTAAATAATCCAAATATGCAATTAAGCTTATTAGGTCTGGTTGTAATTCCTGAAGTGAGATTATCAGATAAAGGTCTGGTAGATGTAAACAAATTCCAATTCATACCAGTAATTATTGAAGATTAAAAGGAGTTGTTGAATGGCACATATACAGGAAACGCACGAAAAAAATTCACTAACATCATTTCAGCGTTTACAAAATGAACTCGCAAATGTAATTTCTACCATACCCCACGGTGAAAAATTACCATCTGAACCCTTGTTAGCAAAAATGTTAGGTGTTTCAAGAGCTACATTAAGAGAAGCAATGCGAACATTCGAAGGTCAGGGAATCATTCGCAGGCGTCAGGGAGTAGGTACCTTTGTGGTTGGTCCCATTCAGGTTATTGAAACGGGTCTCGAAGTTTTGGAAAGTATTGAAACCCTGGCTGAAAAAATTGGTCTGGATGTAAAAATGGGGGATTTGGTTATTACCCAGATTAATGCGAATGATTATTACGCAAAAAATCTTAATGTTGAGGAAAATACACCATTAATCAAAATTTCACGCGTCATTAATGCCGAAAATCGTCCAGTGGCATATTTAGTGGATGTACTACCAGAATCAATTTTCACGAATGCCGATCTTTCAGCTGGATTTACCGGATCAGTCCTTGATCGATTAATAGAAAGTGAAAAAATAGATTTATCCGTTTCAAAAACAATCATTCAAGCTGAGGCGGCATCTTCAAATATTGCACGGGCTTTACAAATTCAAAGAGGTGATGTTTTATTGCTATTTACAGCTTATTTATATTCAACAGAAGGAAAAATTATAGATTATTCTTACAGTTACTTTTTGCCAGGTTATTTTCGCTTCCAGGTTGTGAGGCGTGTAGGTGAATTAAAATAATTGATAAAAAAAATTAGAATGGAGAGATCTACGATGGTCAGTAGAGATAAAGTAAAAGAAGTTATCGAAAACGTTGAAGCATCACGCCCTGATATTATTAATTTCTTTCGCGAAATTGTCGCTATTCCCAGTATGGATTCCAAAATCGGTCCTGTTGGCGAAAGAATTGCTGAAGAAATGAAAAAATTAGGCTTTGATGAAGTAAGATTTGATGTGATGGGTAATATCATGGGGAAAATTGGTTCTGGAAGTAAAGTCATGGTGTTTGACTCACACATCGATACAGTAGGTATTGGTGATCCGGAAGAATGGACACATGATCCTTTTATTGGAAAAATTGAAAATGGGATTTTTTACGGTCGTGGTGCCTGCGATGAGAAGAACAGTACACCTGGAATGGTCTATGGTTTATCGATCGCCAACAAGCTCGGACTTTTAGATGGCTGGACTGCTTATTATTTTGGAAACATGGAAGAATGGTGCGATGGAATTGCCCCTAATTCCTTCGTTGAGGTTGATCCAAAAATTCGCCCGGATTTTGTAGTCATTGGCGAACCAACAAAAATGAATGTTTACCGAGGTCATAAAGGACGCATAGAAATGAAGGTGACTGCGAAAGGCAGAAGTGCCCACGCAGCCAGTAATCATCTGGGAGACAATGCCATTTATGCTTTAATTCCTGTCATCGCCGGTATCCGCGACCTGGAACCAGAGTTAGGTGATCATGAATTCCTGGGTCATGGAAAAATTACAGTCAGTGACATGGTAGTTCAAACACCCAGCATTAATGCAGTTCCTAACGAAGCGATTATCTACATTGACCGACGAATGACATTTGGAGAAACAAAGGAACAGGCAATTGCTCAAGTGGAAGCTTTGATCCCTGAAGATTTCAAAGACAGAATCACAGTTGAAGAATTATTTTATGACGAACCTTCTTACACTGGATTCGTTTTCCCGGTAGACAAGTATTTCCCAGCCTGGGCAATTGATGAAGATCATCCATTGGTACAGGCAGGTCTCGAAGTTCGCAATTTGATGGGTCTGGATGAGGCGCCAGCTGGAAAATGGAATTTCAGTACGAATGGCATCTATTGGGCAGGAAAAGCAGGCATTCCCAGTATTGGATTTGGCCCAGGTGATGAGGAGACAGCTCATACGATCAACGATTCTGTTTCATTGGATGATATGGTGCGGTCAACAGTATTTTATGCTTTGATACCATCCTTGGTAACTTTACAATTAAATAAATAATCCCAAGCTCACCTTGAAATTAATAAATTAATCATATTTTTGGAGGTAAAAAATGCAAACAAGTTTACAAGGACGTGACTTCATTACCGATCTAGATTTTTCAAAAGAAGAGATTGATACAATTTTAGATGTGGCGTGGGATTTAAAAATGAAACGTGCCATGCGTCAACCAACCCCGTATTTACGCGATAAATCATTGGCATTGCTATTCTTCTATAGCAGTACACGCACACGCTCGGCGTTCGAATCAGCATTTGCTCATTTGGGTGGTCATCCCGCATTCATTGAAAGTCGTACCACACAGATATCTCATGGCGATACCGAAAGAGAAATAGGGCAGATTATGGGTCGTATTTATGATGGTATTGCAATCCGGCATGTGGATTGGGGCATTGGAAATCGATATATGAATTTGGTTGCAGAAGCATCTCCGGCACCGGTGTTCAATATGCAATGCGAGTATTATCATCCTTTCCAAATTCTGGCAGATTTAATGACGATCATGGAGAAAAAAGGCAGGAATTTGAAGCGCAAGAAAGTTGTTATGTCCTGGGCCTATGCTGAGTCATATCAGAAACCATTGTCCATACCCAATTCAATGGCATTACAATTCCCACGCTTCGGTGTCGATTTAGTTCTCGCTCATCCACCTGAATTCAAACTTTCTGATGAAACAGTTGAACGTGCTAAAGAAGAAGCTAGAAAAGCCGGGGCAGGTTTTGAAGTTGTGGATGATATGGAAGCTGCATTCAAGGACGCTGATGTGATTTATCCAAAATCATGGGGTCCCTGGATGGTCACAACGGATGCGACCGAAGCTGGTGTTATAATTAACAAATACAAACATTGGATAACTGATGAGAGAAAAATGGCTCTGGCCAAAGAAGACGCGATCTTTATGCATCCTTTACCGGCAGACCGTGGTGTTGAAGTAACAGATGGTGTGATGGATGGTCCACAATCCGTTATTTTTGATGAAGCGGAAAATAAAATGCATATATGTAGTGCTGTCTATGCTTTAACCATGGGTCAATAAAAATATATTATTGGAGGAAGTTTTATGAGTAAAGGCGTAGCAGTAGTAGCAGTTGGTGGAAATTCGTTAATTAAAGACAATAACCACAAAACAGTTCCGGATCAATATGAAGCTGGGGCAGAATCGATGCACCATATTGCTGAAATGATCGCACAGGGTTGGAACGTTGTTGTCACACACGGTAATGGACCACAGGTTGGTTTCATTCTCAGAAGATCAGAACTTTCAGCACATGAGTTACATGAAGTACCATTGGATTATTGTGGTGCTGATTCTCAGGGTGCGATTGGTTATATGTTCGCCAGAGCATTAACCAATGAATTCAAAAACCGCAAAATGGATAAACAAGTAGCTGCGGTCGTGACTCAAACAGTTGTTGATAGAAATGATGATGCTTTCCAACATCCGACCAAACCTATTGGCTCATTCATGGGTGAAGAAGAAGCCAAACGACGTGCTTCCGAAGATGGTTGGGTAGTGGTTGAAGATGCTGGTCGCGGTTGGCGACGAGTCGTTGCATCACCCAAACCCATTGATATTCTCGAAAAAGATGCCATCAAAGCATTAATTGACGCTGGCATCATCGTTGTCGGCGTGGGTGGTGGTGGAATCCCGGTTGTGCGTGAACCGAATGGAGATATTGAAGGTGTGGAAGCAGTGATTGACAAGGACTTTGGCTCATCGTTATTGGCAACAATGATTGGCGCTGATTTGTTTGTCATCAGTACCGCGGTTGAGAAAGTAGCCATCAATTTCAACAAGCCAGATCAAAAGTGGCTGGAAAAATTAACCCTGGAAGAAGCAAAACAATATGCTGCAGATGGCCATTTTGCCAAAGGTAGTATGTTACCAAAAATTGAAGCAATTATCAAATTCCTTGAAAATGGTGGGAAGAAGGCTTTAATCACCAATCCTGAGAATATTGGTAGAGCATTGCAAGGTTTAACTGGTACCTGGATTACCAGAGAATAATTCGTTCAAACAGGGATTCCCTTTACCTGGGAATCCCATAAACATTTTTTTGATTAATAAATATTTCATTCCTTTTAGAATCATGTAAAATAATTCAATCACCATTATTAATGGTATTAAAAATTTCATCTTAACTTTCCAGAACATTAAATTTTCTACTTGTAATATCAACTTTTAATTGTTTTTTATCGAGAGGAGGTGGTTAATTTCAGCATATTCAATTTTTTTATCTATGTCGTAAACCAAATGAAAAATTTGTGATTTGAAGGAGAAAAAAATGAAAAAGAAGTTTGCTTGGACCGTAATTGCTTTATTAATGGTGATGGCGCTGGTTTTATCAGCCTGTCAACCAGCTGCTGAACCCGTTGCTCCTCAAGAGCCCGCTGCACCAGTAGAAGAACCAGTTGCTCCTGTAGAAGAACCCGCTGCACCTGCAGAAGAACCCGCTGCACCTGCAGAAGAGTTCATTTTTGGCTTATTATTGGTCGGACCGTACAACGACAAAGGTTATAGTCAGGCGCATTATGAAGCTGGCGAGTATGTAGTCGCTAATGTTCCTGGCACCAAAATGATTTATCTGGATAAGGTTAATACTGCCGATCGTCCCGGAACAACCGCAGCTCAATTAGGCGAAGAATTGATTCAACAAGGAGCCAAACTGGTTGTTTTCAACTCGGATGATATGAAAGATGATGCAGTTGAATTTACGAAAAACCATCCTGATATTTTCGTTATCCATGCCTCAGGCGATACTGTATGGACTGAAGGCGAAAATTATCAAGCTTTGGCGAATATGGCTAATCTGATGGGTGGTATGGAATACGGGAAAATGATTGCTGGATGTGATGCTGCTTTACATACTCAAACTGGATCCATTGGTTATCTTGGGCCATTGATTAATGAAGAAACACGCCGTTTGGCTTCATCCGCCTACCTGGGTGCTCGCTATTGTTGGGAAAACTACCTGGAAAAAGATCCGGCTGACCTTAGCTTCCGTGTTACCTGGATTGGATTCTGGTTCAATATCCCCGGATTTACCGAAGATCCAACTCAGGTTGCCAATGAATTCATCAATTCTGGGGCTGATGTCATCATTTCTGGTATTGATACAACCGAAGGTCTCGTAGAAGCCAGAAAAGCCACCAGTGAAGGTAAGCAAGTTTTTGCAATCCCGTATGATTTTGTCGGTGCTTGTGATGAAGCTCCAGATGTTTGTCTGGGTGTACCTTACTTTAATTGGGGACCTTCTTATGCTCGCTATGTAATCAGCGCGATGGAAGGAACATGGAAATCAGCATTTGAGTGGATGCCTCCCAGTTGGGAAGACATCAATGATCATGACAAGTCTGCAGTTGGTTATTTAAGTGGACCAGCAATGTCAGCAGATGCAAAACCTTTACTTGATCAATTCATCGCTGAATTAGCAGGTGGATTGAACCTTTGGTCTGGGCCATTGAATTATCAGGATGGAACCGAATTCCTGGCTGAAGGACAAGCAGCAGCTGATGTAGAAATTTGGTATCTTCCTCAATTATTGGAAGGTATGGAAGGCCGTTCAGAATAAATTACCTGAAGAAGAAAAGGGGAAGACGTAATGTCTTCCCCTTTTTTAAAAATTAAAAGGGAAAAAATGAACGTAGAATTTAAAAATATTAATAAGCATTTTGGGCCAGTTCATGCCAATGTTGATATTAACCTTTCAATAAAAAGTGGATCAATTTTCGGAATATTAGGTGAAAATGGTGCAGGAAAAAGCACATTGATGAAAGTATTATCTGGATTTATTCAACCAGATTCTGGAGAAATTTTATTGGATGATAAAGTGGTTACAATTGATTCTCCAGCAGATGCGATTAATTATGGGATAGGCATGTTGCATCAAGATCCTTTGGATTTCCCTCCAATGCGATTGATTGAAAATTTTATAGTTGGTCAAAAAGGTGGTCTTGTTCCATCTTATAAATCCACGATGAAGGATTTTGAAGAATTACAGAAAAAATTTGGTTTTTCGTTGGATCCGGAAGCTTATGTTGATACTTTGACTGTTGGTGAAAGGCAACAATTAGAAATCCTCAGATTATTATGGATGGGAGCTAATGCTTTAATATTGGATGAGCCAACTACTGGTATCAGCTCACTTCAAAAAGAAAAGTTATTTGCTGCTCTTAAAATTCTAGCTGAACAAGGAAAAACGATCATTTTTGTCTCTCACAAGTTGGAAGATGTCGAAGCGCTCTGTTCAAGGGTAGCAATATTAAGAAAAGGTATTTTGGTTGGTGAGGTTCCAGCACCATTTGATTCGGATGAATTAGTTGAGATGATGTTTGGAAAAGTCATAACATTGGGAGAACGGAATAATTTATCACAAGAGAAAGTCGTTCTAGAATTAAAAGATTTATATGTAGAACAATACCCATTAAGAATTGAAAATGTAAATTTCCAATTACGTGCCGGTGAAGTGATCGGTCTTGCAGGTATGGAAGGAAGCGGTCAGGATATCCTGCTAAGGGCATGTGTAGGTTTAATAAGGCCGATTTCAGGAAAGGTAATTGTCAAAGAGAAAGATCTTTCCCATAAGAATTACCTCGAATATATGGAAAATGGAGTATCTTTTTTACCAGCTTCCAGATTGGAAGAAGGCCTCGTTCCTGGTTTAACCCTGGCGGAGCATTTCACAATCGCTGGGGATGAAAAAAAGGGATTATTTATCGACAAAGATTACTTCAAAGAAAAAGCTGAAAAAATGATTGATGAGTATCACATTATTGGACGCCCGGATTTAAATGTTGAATCATTATCCGGTGGGAATCAACAAAGGGCTGCTCTATCCTTACTTAAGAATTCGTTATCCATCATTTTATTAGAACATCCTACGCGTGGTTTGGATATAGAATCAGCCATCTATATGTGGGGAAAATTAAAAGAAAGATGTCAGCAAGGGACATCAATCTTCTTCATTTCAGGCGATTTAGAGGAGATTTTGCAATATAGCGATCGTATTCTAGTGTTCTTCAGTGGTCATGTTTCACCACCTATGGATGCTTCCACAACCACACTTGACCAGTTGGGTCAATTAATTGGTGGAAAAGGTTGGAAACAGGTATTTGACACAAAGGAAAAATTATGAATAAATCACGAACCCGTAGCATTTCATTATTATTTCAATTGGGTGGTCTGGTATTTTCATTGTTGTTTGTATCCATTATTTTGATATTGGTAAAATCACAACCTCTGGAAGCATTTCGACTAATTTGGGAAGGTGCGACAGGAAATGCCACTCGCATTTCCAGTGTTCTTGTAGTTTGGGTCCCTTTACTATTAGTAACATGTGGGTTGTTGTCTACATTTACTACGGGTATGTGGAATATCGGTATTGAGGGACAAATAACAGTAGGTGCGATTTTTACAACCGGCGTTATGAGATTATTTTTGGAAACCTCCTTATCCCCGGTATTGGTCATCACGATTTCAATCCTGGCTGGGATGATCGGTGGAGCTATTTGGGCAGGTTTGGCTGGTGTCTTGAAGACATTTGGCGGGGTCAATGAAATATTTGGTGGTTTGGGGTTAAATTTTATTGCTACAGCCTTAAACATTGGACTTATTTTTGGTGCCTGGAGTCGTCCCGGGGTAGCATCGATGAGTGGAACTGAGCCATTCCCTGAACAATTCTGGTTGCCAACTTTCCAAAATTTTCGTGTAAGTATCTGGTCAATCGCTTTTGCAATCATAGGATTGGTCATTATTTACTTTATGCTTCAGGGTACACATTTCGGTTTACGGTTAAAAGCTGTTGGAAAGGGGATGAAATCCGCATTTCGGATGGGTATCCCAACCTGGCAACACATGATGTTATCTTTCATCATTTGTGGATTATTTGCTGGATTGGCTGGGGCAATCCAAGTTACAGCCGTTTATCACCGATTGATTCCATCAATTTCAAGTGGTTATGGGTTTATGGGCTTAATGATCGCCATGTTAATAAATTATCAAGCAATTTGGTTAGCTCCCATCGCGCTTTTCTTTGCAGCTCTTAATATAGGTGGTATTCAATTACCAATTGTTCTCAAGCTGGATTCGTCATTGACCGGAGTTTTGCAAGGAAGCTTAGTTCTGTTTGTGATGATTTCTCAAGGCGTAAAACAAAAATTCTTAGGAAGGAAATAGAAGTAGCTATGGGAAACGATATTATTCTTTTCGGATTAGCAGGTGTAATCGCTTCTGGCGCTCCTATTGTAATTGCTGTCATTGGAGAGACCCTCACTGAGCGAGCAGGTGTAATTAATTTATCCCTTAATGGTGTAATACTCTTATCCGCAATGATTGGTTTTTGGGTGGCAGTAGAGACTGATAGTTTATTTTTTGGTTTCCTGGCTGGAATGGTAGTAGGTGCTTTGGTAGCAACGATCGTTGCTTTCAGCAGCATTACCCTGAAACAATCTCAAGTAGCTGTCGGTTTCATTCTTGCAATCACCTGTCGTGATTTAGCATATTTCCTGGGTAACCCCATTATGGGTTCCCAGGGTCCAATTATGCTATCAACCTCGATCCCATTTTTAAAAGATATCCCAATTTTAGGAAGATTATTATTCCAACAGTCATTGATGACGTATATAAGTATTATTATGATTGGCGTTGCCTGGTTCTGGATTTTTAAGACACGCCCTGGATTAATGCTGCAAGGAATTGGAGAGAAACCAGCTGCAGCTTATGTTAGAGGTGCAAACGTCCAAAAAATGCGATATTTTTATACAATTGTTGGTGGAGCACTCGTTGGATTAGCCGGTCCCCTATATACATTAAGCGTAAAACCAGGCTGGAAAGGAACGATCACCGGACTGGATGGAATCGGATGGATTGTGTTAGCAATTACAATCTTCGGCGGTTGGAATCCGATCAGGGCAGCGTTTGGAGCATATTTGTTTGCCTTTTTACAATGGTTAGGTTTGGTTTTACAACCGTACATGACATCAATTCCCTCACAAGTGCTTCAGGTTGCGCCATTTCCTTTAATGATTCTTGCTTTGTTGTTCGTGAATATGGGTAATACTGAATGGATGGAGAGATTGATAGCCTCGTTGCCTGACAAAGTACGTCTACGGGCAGTAAAAATACTGCGATCGATGCAATCTCGCCAACCTGGTGCTTTGGGAACACCTTTTGAACGCCAATAACTATTTTGGATTCACTCTGGTGATCTTGTAGAAATTCAGTGGATAACCAACCTTTTAATTGTCAGACAATTTACACAAATGGAGCCTTAATAATACATTCACGTTATAATAGTACTATTCGTTGAGAACATTAGTGTTATTAGAATTCAGGTAGACTATGAATAAATTTCTGGGATACGCTTGTTCCATTTGTGGAACAGAATATGCCTGTACACAAGAACTTTATACCTGTCCAAAAGATGGTGGTAATCTGGACATTGTCCTGGACATTTCCTCAATTAAGAGAAAATATGAAGCTAGTGACATTACCTCCAGAGAAGAAAATTATCTCTGGCGATATTTGCCATTATTACCAGTCTCTGATCCTGGGTTTGAAGGTACTCCATTTCGGATGACTGGTGGAACCCCTGTCTATTCGCCAAATCAGTTGAAAAGAGAGTTAAACCTTAAAAATTTATGGATAAAAGACGAAGGAAAAAACCCCACCGCTTCATTCAAGGATCGAGCCAGTGCTGTAGTGATCGCCAGAGCCAAAGAGATTGGGTCTAATGTTGTTGTTACTGCCTCAACAGGAAATGCAGGGGCTGCGCTGGCAGGATTGGCTGCTGCAGTTGAGCAAAGAGCCATTATTTTTGCTCCAAAAACTGCTCCACCTGCAAAAATTGCACAATTACTCATCTACCAGGCTGAAGTCATTTTGGTAGATGGCAATTATGATTCCGCGTTTGATTTATCGGTAGAAGCAGCAAATGAATTCGGTTGGTATTGTCGAAATACAGGATACAATCCATTCACTATTGAGGGGAAAAAGACTGCTGCATTTGAAATCTGGGAAGAAATTATTGTCAAGAAAGCCATGGATAACCAACCATTATCAATCTTTGTCAGTGTGGGGGATGGAAATATTATTTCTGGCATTCACAAAGGATTTAAGGATTTGATTTCATTAGGTTGGTTGGATCATATGCCAAGAATCTTTGGCGTGCAATCAGAAGGCTCTGCTGCAATTGCCAATGCATTTCACAGAAAATCTGAAGAAATTATTCCGGTAAAAGCGGATACGATTGCAGACAGTATTTCTGTTGATTTACCTCGAGATGGTATCCGTGCGGTGAGAGCAGCATCACAAACCAAAGGTTCGTATCTACTCGTGAGTGACCAACAAATTTTAAAGGCAATATCAGAGCTTGGAAAAGTTGGAATTTTTTCAGAACCCGCTGGAGCAACAGCATATGCGGGCTTGGTAAATGCAATTCAATCAGGTATGATCAAACCAGAAGATCCAGTTCTGGTAATTAATACAGGATCTGGTCTTAAAGACATAAGAGCTGCAATGATGGCGGTCAAGGAAGCGCCCATAATAGAACCAACGATGCAATCTTTGAAAAAATACCTTCAAAATAACAGAGAATAACAATGGATAATTCGCCAATTTTTACAATTATTGCCCCGATTTATAATGAATTAGAAAATTTGCCCATTCTTTACGATCGTATCAAAGAAGTAATGAATAAATCTGGACAATCCTGGGAATTGATTCTTGTGGATGATGGATCAACCGATGGTTCAACCAATCTGATTCGGGAAATTGCTAAAAACGATGGGAGAATCAGACCGGTAATCTTCGCCAGAAACTTTGGACACCAGATCGCCGTTACAGCTGGTTTGGATTATAGTCGCGGGCAGGCAGTTGTCATTATAGATTCTGATTTACAGGATCCCCCAGAGGTGATTCTTCAGTTGATTGAGAAATGGCAGGAAGGTTATGAAGTAGTGTATGCGGTCAGATCAGACCGGGAAGGTGAGACATTCTTTAAAAAGGTGACTGCTTCCGTATTCTACCGACTGATTTTTAGAATCACGGATGTTAAAATTCCTCTGGACACTGGCGATTTTCGATTGATGGATCGAAAAGTTGTCAGTGTGATGAATTCGATGCGAGAACATCACCGTTTTCTGCGAGGAATGTCAGCCTGGGTAGGGTTTAAACAGGTAGGTGTGACTTATAAGCGAGCAGCTCGTTTAGCGGGTGAGACAAAGTATCCATTTAAGAAAATGATGAAGTTGGCATTAACTGCCATCACCGGTTTTTCGTACGTTCCATTGCAAATTGCCACTTATATGGGATTTATCTCCGCTGGCGTCAGTCTGATTGCAATTCCGGTTGTAATCTTGTTGAGAATTCTTGGATCACAACAATTCACCGGGCAAGCTACCACATTAATTGCGGTCTTATTTTTGGGGGGTGTCCAATTAGTTTCCTTAGGGATTTTAGGTGAATATATTGGACGTATATACGATGAGGTTAAAGGGCGACCACTCTATATTGTTAGTGAAGCACCTTCTGATATTAAATATTCAAAGGAATAGGAAGATAATATGGCAAAAATAGATTTTTCAATAAACGAAGAAGCAAGAAATCGCTCTGTTCAACGAGCACGAGAAAGAAACATCATTCTCCCTACTCTTGCACAACAAAGAAATCCAGCGTTAGTTCCAGAGAAGATTAAAGAAGAATTAGCCAATATAGGATTATGGGATATTCATCCCAGAAATCTTTTCCGAATCACCTGGAAAAATGAACCGAAAGATTTTGGGGGGAAATTTGGTGGTGTAAATTATGTGGAATTGCCATCTTCTCTCACCGGTGTTAAAGCCAGAATTATTGTTTTGGTTGGAAAATGGTTCCCAACCGGTGCTCATAAGGTGGGTGCTGCCTATGGTTGTCTGGTTCCCAGATTGGTCACCGGTCAATTTGATCCGACCGTCCATAAAGCAGTTTGGCCTTCCACCGGAAATTATTGCCGTGGTGGAGCATACGACTCCAAATTGTTAGCTTGTGAATCGATTGCTATCCTTCCGGAAGAGATGAGCCAGGAAAGATTTGATTGGCTTAAGAATGTAGCCACACAGGTGATTGCAACCCCTGGTAGTGAATCAAATGTAAAAGAAATCTTTGATAAATGCTGGGAACTGAGGGAATCTGGTGAGCCATTGGTTATTTTCAACCAATTCGATGAGTTCGGCAACTATTTGTGGCATTATAGCATCACTGGCCATGCCATGGAAGAAATTCTTAAAGCAGAAATGAAACCTAACAGTAATTTTGCTGGATTCTGCGCCACTACTGGCTCAGCCGGCACAATTGGTGTTGGAGATTACTTGAAGCAATTATTCCCAACATCGAAAATTGTTGCTTCCGAAGCATTACAATGTCCGACATTATTGAATAATGGTTTTGGCGCACATCGGATCGAAGGAATTGGTGATAAACACGTTCCCTGGATTCATAATGTGAAGAATACCGATATGGTGACCGCCATAGATGATAATTCGGTTGTAAAAATTGTACGATTGTTTAATGAGCCTGAAGGAAAGCAATATTTAGCCAAGAAAGGTGTACCTGAACAAATCATCCAGAACCTGCATCTCTTTGGTCATTCTGGAATTGCAAACATGCTGACTGCCATCAAATTTGCAAAATATTATGAACTGACAGAGGATGATATTGTGCTCGCAGTATTAACAGATTCAGTAGAATTATACGACTCGAGAATTGTCGAGTATCGAGAACAATTTGGCGAATTTACCAGTCATGATGCTGCTGAAGTATATGCATCTGCACTAATGGGAGAATCAACAGATAATTTGGTGGAATTAACGTATCAGGATCGGAAACGTGTTCACAATCTCAAATATTATACCTGGGTTGAACAACAAGGTAAGACATACAATGAAATTATGGACCAGTGGTATGACAAAGATTATTGGACTGGCTTCCAATCTCAATTGGAAGAAATTGATGAATATATTTCCGAATTCAATGATCGTGTTGGTTTGTTGAAAAAATACAATTAGTTATCAATAATTGTCTAAAAACGGGGTTCTATGGCGCAAATTCATAGAACCCTTTTTGTAAAATAAATTTAGTGAACAGGACATAAATGAATTCTCTTCCCTCAGACACAGATCTTGTTCTTGTTGCTATCGTGCCGAATCCAAAAGACCTTGAGTTAGCACGTTTATTGGGATGGTATCGTATTCCACTCAAAAGTGCTCCCAAGGTTATTGCAGTCGATTATATTGCTTTTTACCAGACAGCTGCATTTGACGAAAATAATCGTTGGCAAATCAAGTATATATCCCCGGTCAAAGGACACGAATTAACAACCCGCTCACAATTATTTCGAGATCAAAAAGATCATCCACGTGCTAATGAGGAGTATTTCAAGATTCAGATTGGAGATTTAATTCCACTCGAAAATCCTATCCATGCGGACCGCTGGCGAAGAATCACGTTTTTGTACACAACAGGATTTCTGATGAAAAATGCATCCTCAGTCCGTGATCTGGTGGTTGAGGGTGAAGAACGGGAAATCTTATGGAAATCTCTGAAGGAAAGAGCTGAAAAAAACGGTGATTATAATCAACCTGAAGATAATATTAAAAATTTAGAAATCGATTTTTTGAAGATACTTCTGGAATGGGATAAAATCAAAGAAGATAAATAAATTTGGGTACCGAAATAAGATGAGGAAGTAATGAAAACAATTATTCGGGGTGGAACAATAATTTCTGCATCTGATGAATGCAAAGCAGATATTCTAATAGATGGTGAAAAAATTGTCCAAATAGGAATAAATTTATCAACCACAGGTATTGATCAAATTGTAGACGCTCATGAGAAATTAATTCTTCCTGGTGGAATTGATGCGCACACTCATTTTGATCTTCCCATGTTTAATACGGTTTCTTCGGATGATCATTACACCGGACATAAAGCAGCAGCATTTGGTGGCACAACAACTGTTCTCGATTTTGTTCCTCAAACTGGAAATGATCTGAAAAAAGATATTTCAGATTGGTTAAAAAAATCTGAACCGAAAGCAGCAATTGATTATGGTTTTCATATGAATATTTCCATATTCAATTCAGAGGTTGCTGAACAGATTCCTGCGCTCATTGATATAGGGGTAACCTCATTAAAAGTATTTACGGCTTATAACTCCACTTTGAGGTTGCAGGATGCTGATATTTTTAAAGTAATGCGCATAGCAAAAAAACATGGATTTTTAACCATGCTTCACGCAGAAAACGGTGACATCATAGAAATCCTTGTTCAGGAAGCATTAACAGCCGGTTATACAACCCCTGAATGGCATGCGCATACAAGGCCTGCCTGGGGTGCTGTAGAGGCTGTCTCCAGAGGAATTTCACTTTCTGCTCACACGGATGCGCCTTTATATATTGTTCATATGAACGCCGGGGGGGAGGTTGATCAATTAGCTTATGGACGGGATTTAGGAATTCAGGTTATGGGAGAGACATGTCCCCAATACTTGTTTTTTACAGTCGAAAACCTAAAGCAGGCAGATGGAGCCAAATGGATTTGTTCTCCTCCTATGCGTTTTGAGGAAGATAATGAACGGTTGTGGCAGGGGATTATGGACGGAACGATCCAGGTGTTGGGAACAGACCATTGCCCATTTTTCTTTGATGGAACACAACCTATTCTTTATGAAGGAAAGGAAGTAATGATACCTGGCAAGGAATTAGGGAAAGATGACTTTACCAAAATTCCAAACGGTTTGCCTGGAGTAGGTGATCGATTGCCCATATTCTGGACAGAAGGTGTGGTAAAGGGCCGTATCACAGCGCATCAATTTGTTGCCCTTACGTCCACCAATCCTGCCAAAATTTTTGGTCTCTACCCACAAAAAGGAGTAATTCAACCAGGTAGTGACGCTGATATAGTGATCTGGAACCCGCAGATGAAAATAACATATGGACGCGAATGGTCTCACCAGCGCACAGATTACAATCTCTATGAGGGATGGGAGTTAGAAGGTTTTCCTGAAAAAGTTTTCTTAAGAGGAAATTGTCTGGTGGATGGTAGAAAGTGGTTAGGAAAAGCGGGAAATGGGAAATTCATGCGACGTAAACCATTTAACAGGGTTATTTGATTTTATCGTATGATAACCCTTATACCCATTGGTTTTAATTTATTTGCAGCAGTACTTATTCTGGTACTAACGAGAATTAAAGCGAATATCGGTCGTGTATGGCTTATCGCATCAATATTATCTCTCACGAATTGGGGGATTATCTTAGGTTTACGGTGGCTTTACCCGTTGCAAATTAAATTTCCAGATTGGTTTCCTATTGGTGAAATCTCTCAACGGGGGATCACCCTTCAATTAGATTCAGTATCATGGCCATTATTGCTTGCTTTGTGTGCTGTACAGACTGCTGTAATAATTACTGATTCTTCTCGATTGGATGAGATTCCTTCTCCAGTGATTTGGTCAGGTTTATATCTCGTTTATACTGTTGGATTTCTGGCGGTATTAAGCAGTAGCATAATTACAATTCTTTTAGTTTGGGCATTGGTCGATATAATCGAATTTATAATTCTTATTCGTAATGTGATTTCTGACCAAAAAATTAATGAAATCGTTGTTTCGTTCGCTGTAAAAATTCTAGGTTTGTCCATTTTTGTTTTTGGTTTATTAATCAGTTATGAACAGGGTACTCCACTAAGAATTGGTCAGGAAGCAAATTCCATAGGTTTTATCATATTAATTGCGGTAGGTTTGAGATTAGGCGTTATTCCATTCAACTTGCCATTTGTGAGTGGCTCACCGATTCGACGTGGTTTGGGTAATTCGATAAGGATGGTAAGTGTTGTAACCTCAATGGTTGTGCTATTGCGGTTACCGATGGGCACCTTTGATGAAAGAGTTCAGAGCATCTTACTTACTTTGACGGTTGTGGGTATATTATTTGGAGCTATTATGTGGTATGGATCGTCATCTGAATTGGAGGGACGCCCTTATTGGATTGTGACAATGGCTGGCCTGGCAATTTATTCTTCCATTAATGACAATCAAATAGCTACCCTTGCCTGGACTTTAGCTTTAATTTTAAGTGGGTCTGTTTTATTTTTGTTTTCTGCAAGAGGTAGAAAATTAACTGTTATTCCTTTACTTGCTGTTATTGGTATCACGGGTTTGCCTTTCACACCATCAGCGATTGGTTGGCAAGGGCTAATTACCTCTGGTGGAATTATCCGAAATATTTTATTAATTCTTTCAGTCTCTATCATCATTCTTGGTTATCTTCGTCATGCAACCATTGCTGATATTTTGTTATCTCAAAAAGAAAAATGGATTTGGTTAACCTATCCATTGGGATTATTCATATTAATCCTATCGCAATGGTTGATTTTCCTTATCAGTGACCTAAATTGGTATACATCAGGAATATTGTTTGCAAGTATCGTTGCGTTTGTCTTACCTCTGATCATTCTTTTTTCGATTCGAAAATTTTTAAGAGATTCAGAATATACAGAATTTTTGCAAAGAATCTTTAAACCAATCGGAAATTATATTATCAAATTCTTAAGTTTTCGATGGGTTTATGATCTTATTTGGTCTTTTCTTGGATTGTTCCAACGTATTGTTAATGTGTTTACGAATATCCTTGAAGGTCAGGGGGGTATCCTATGGGTCATTGTATTTCTCGTGATGCTGATTACCCTGATTATCTCAGGAGATTTAACTTAAAATGAATTCCCTCATTGATATTCTCCCGGTTTTATTAGCAGGATTGTCTTCTTTAATTCTGTTCATTAAAAAAAAATGGCGTTGGAATATCCTCGCAATGGCTGCTATATATGTGTCGGTCTTTTGGATGGTCCTGCAAGTCTGGCCGACAGGCCTGGCAGTCATTAAATTAATCGCTGGCTGGATGGCTGGTGCGATCCTTGGCTCAGCAGTTAAGGAAGATTCCGAATTATTGGTTGAAGACAATAAAGTAGAACAAAGATTTAAATTTGTTATCGTCATGATTATCTGGATTTTTAGTTTTTCCATAATGCAAAGTTTAAAAATAAAATTACCAATACCTGATTCACTGTTATGGGGAGGCGTGCTTCTTATCATTATGGGCATTCTGCAAATCGGGATGTCCACCAGACCGGTACGAATTATATTTGGACTTTTAACAGCTTTCTCCGGCTTTGAGGTTCTTTATGCTGGAGTAGAACAATCAGTTTTAGTGGCAGGATTTCTGGTTATTATTACATTAGGTATCGCTTTGGTTGGAGTCCTTTTTATTCAACAAGAAGAAGGAGAAATCGTTTGAGCGCCCCATTAATCTGGATTGGCATACCATTGATTTTTTCTTTAATGCTCTTCATCATAAGGGGAAATCGGTTATTAACTTTAATAATCGGTGGTGGAATCAGTGCGTTTTTAGCTTTATTAGCATTAACTTTTAAAATAGAAAGTGTATTTCCTCTTGGTCCCATATCATTGGAAATCTCATCTACATTTACGATACTTGGAAGAAATTTTGTTATAACAGATAGTGAACGCTTGATTGTTGCACTTTTGTATTCAATGTGCGCATTTTGGATTTTCGGCTCCAGAATTTCCGGGACCAATAGTTTCTTTGTTCCTAATGTACTCGTAATAATTACTCTGTTCGTTGCTGCATTGTCTGTACAACCTTTTTTATATGCAGCCTTAATTATAGAAATTGCAGTTCTCATCAGTATCCCAATATTTTTCCAGCGAGGTCAACCAGTCAAGCAGGGTATTATTAGATATCTGGTATTTCAAACACTAGCAGTTCCATTTATTTTATTCGCTGGTTGGGGATTCGAAGTCGCACCAACCAGTGTGGATAGTCAGGCTGCTTATTATCAAGCAGGAGTTTTGTTAGCCATTGGCTTAGGTTTGTGGCTGGCTATTTTTCCATTTCACACCTGGGTACCATTATTGGCCAGAGACGGTCATCCATATTCTGCTGGATTCATTTTCAGTATGATTCCTACAACTATATTCATTTTTTTCCTGGATTTTTTTAATACTTTTAGCTGGCTGAGAGAAGAGACACTACTTTTAACAATATGCCAGATTTTAGGTATTGTAATGATTGTTTTAGGAGGGCTTTTTGCTGCATTTCAACGTGAATTAACAAGATTAGTCGGATATGCGGTAATGGTCGAAATCGGATTTTCTTTATTAGCTATAAGTTTGAACCAGGTTATTGGGTGGCAATCCTACATATTAATAATGATTCCAAGAATTATTGGAATTGCGATCTGTACATTAGCGATTTCGATATGGAAAAATAAAGAATTAAATATAGATTTTGATTCATTTCACGGTGTGTATTATCAATCTACATTTGCCGTGCTTGGATTTCTCGTTGGATGGTTCACTTTTTCCGGTCTTCCATTATTACCTGGCTTCCCAACAAAATTACCCATATTAATTGGATTGAGTCAGCTAACAATTACTCCATTAATTTTTGTATCCATTGGCCTTTTTGGATTATTTGTTGCTGGATTCAGGTTTTTGGCAATCATCTTCTCTACCCGTCATAATGAAAACGAAATCGAATCCGAATCATTATTACAAAAGATATATTTTTCAATTGGTATAGTTTTATTAATCATCATGGGAATTTTCCCGAGTGTAGTCTTGAATCCATTTTTGGAAATATTATCTGCCTTTGCTAATTTGAAATAGAAAACGTAAACAATTTTTCTGAATGGTATAATTTTTGCAATACAAAGCCAGAAGATCCTTATGGAGCAAATAGATGGATTTTGAACAATTACTCAAGCGTGTAGAATGGTTAGACGAAGAACGCAGAAAAGATAAGTTAATCATTGCGTCTTTAGATGATCGATTACGAAAAGTTGAAGGAAACAATACTTCGCTTCTTCAAGAAATCCGTGAAATTTCAAACGAGTTAAATCGATTAAAAACAATCTCATCCAGGTTTGAAACAATTGATGCTGCAATTTCCCAAATTCGGGTTGAATATACCAGAGCGGTTGAAAGCATTGAAAAACAAAGAATTGAAAAAGATAGAGAAATTGAAAAAATCAGGTTAGCTGATCAGGAATCATTGAATGCCTCAATCGCTAATGTTCGCAAAGCTATGGAAGTTTTGCCAGAAATGAAAAAAGACATTAAAGCACGTGAAGAAGAAGAACACCGGTTAATCAAGTTAATCGGTGAATTTGATAAAAAGATTTTAGAGATTAAACGATCTGATGATGAATACCACCGTTCCCATAAGATTCTAGAGGAAAATGTTCGTCAGGATTCAAAAAGGATCCTTGATTTACAGGGTGAAATTTCTTCAACCCGCAAAAGGATTGAAGAGCAAAGAGGGAAAATCGATTTAGCGACTGAAAATTTACGAAAAATAGAAATGCGTCAAAATGAAATATTAAGTTCTGAAACTGAACGGAAACAATCCCAGGTAGCTTTTATTGAAAAAAATAATATGTTACAGGTAGAACGAGATCGGGTCTGGAAAGAATGGCAATCACGATTTGAGGTGATCAGTAACCAGGCTATTAATCTCGATGAACAATTGCAAACTTTGGATGCAACACAGAGGGCAATACGACATTCGCAAGCTGCTTTTGAAGAGATAACGCAGAAATTTGAACGACGAATAAATGAAATTACCGAAATGCAACGTCTGGTAGAAGATCGCATGCGACAGGATTGGATTTCATTCAAGGCCGATGATCAAAAACGTTGGTCAAATTATATGATCTCTCAAGATGAACAATATCAGGAAACCAATCGTATCTTTGAAAAATTTGAAAACAGGTTATTGCAATTAGAAGAGATTTCTCAAGAGCTAAATGACCTAACCAATCTCATTGTACAATCGAATGAGAGATCATTGCAATCTTTATTTAAATTTATCAAAGAGGTAAATGCAGATTTTACTGATAATTTTGACACGAAGAGATCATAAGTAATGTATGTCATTGGGACTGCAGGCCATGTTGACCATGGGAAATCGACATTAATTAGTGCCCTTACCGGTATGCATCCAGATCGTCTCAAGGAAGAAAAATTACGGCAAATGACAATTGATCTGGGATTTGCCTGGCTTACATTACCCAATGGAGAAGAATTAGGAATTGTTGATGTTCCAGGTCATCGAGATTTTATAGAGAACATGCTGTCTGGTGTAGGGGGAATTGACGCAGCCCTGTTCGTCATAGCTGCTGATGAAGGGGTGATGCCACAGACAAAAGAACACCTGGCAATTTTGGATTTATTGCAGGTGAAAAACGGGATTATCGTTCTGACAAAAATTGATTTGATTGATGATCCTGACTGGCTTGATCTGGTGGAAATGGATATTCGAGATGCAACAAAAAACACAATTCTTGAAAATGCAAATTTAATACGAGTTTCAGCACACACAAAAGCAGGAATTGACCAATTAATTCATACATTACAAGAATTATTAGCGACAGTTGATCCAAAACCTGACTTTGGACGAGCAAGACTTCCAATTGATAGGGTTTTCTCAATCACAGGTTTTGGAACAATCGTGACAGGAACACTTTTAGATGGGAGTTTGCAAGTTGGTCAGGAAGTAGAATTATTACCAAACGGGAACAAAGTTCGGATCCGAGGATTGCAAACACACAAAAAGAATGAAAAAATTGCTTCTCCGGGAAGTAGAACAGCGGTTAACCTCTCAGGAATCAATGTTGATGAGATTCAACGTGGCCAGGTTCTGGCAAGTGTGAACAAATATCAGCCCACACAACGATTTGATGCAAGTTTAAGAATACTATCTTCTTCAAACTTCTCAATAAAACATAATCAGACTGTAAAGTTATTTATTGGTGCTTCAGAGGTATTATCCCGAATTCGCGTTTTGGGAAAAGATGAGATCAAACCAGGAGAAAATGGATGGGTGCAAATTGAACCAGTAATACCAATTGTTGGTGTTCGAGGTGATCGATTTATCATCCGTATTCCGTCTCCCGGAGAAACCATTGGAGGAGGAATGATTGTTAATCCTAACCCTCCCCGAAGGCATAAAAGATATTCACAGGAAGTGATTAAACAACTTGTTGCATATTTAGAAGGTACCCCGGATGAAATTTTTCTGCAGGCAATTCAGGATGTTGGGTTCGGTTCTTTTGAAACTGTTAGTAAAAAAGCAAAATTAGAGTCATCTGTAATCAAAGATTTCTGGAAAAATCTCGTAGAAGAAAAACAGATTTTTCAATTGGAAAATGGGGATGTATTTCAAAAACCAAATATATTGATTTGTTCGTCGATCTGGTTTAATGACAAGAAAAATAAAACTACCCTGCTGTTGGAGAATTATCATAACCAGTTCAACTTACGAGCTGGCATACCTAAGGAGGAGCTAAAAAGTAAGCTGAAATTGGAGCAAGCTGTGTTCATCGCCGTTCTAAATATATTTCAGGAGATTAATTTTGTCGAGTTACATGGAAATTTTATCCGCTTGAAGGATTATGCTCCCAATCTTAACCCTTCTCAGGTAAAAGCTAAACTTTCTATAATCAAAGCATTTTCGGATTCACCTTTTTCAACACCCAGTATAAAAGAGAGCAATGAGTTATATGGTGAGGAAATCATGAATTATTTACAGGCTGAAAATATGCTCATTTCAGTCGGAAATGATGTGGCTTTCTTAAGTGAAAATTACCAAAAAATGGAAAATTGGGTTATTGAAAAGATTGAACTCTCTGGCTCTCTGACCGTAGCTGAATTCAGAGATAAGTTTCAAACATCCAGAAAATATGCTTTAGCCTTTCTGGAACACCTGGATGCAAAAGGAACTACAATTCGTGATGGAGATTTTCGTAAATTACGTCCGACTCGTAAATAGAATGAATGAGATTGGTCATCGTAGAAATGTAAACGAGTCAAGGCAAAGTAGAAATTTCCCCTTGTAGAAACGTAAACAGTAGAAACGTAAACGTTGACAGCTTTTCATGATGCCTGTATAATATCTGACGCTAACCCCAGCAAAAGCTGGGGTAAATAAATGTAAATCCAGCTTCCCCATATTTCGGCGTCATACGTTCGCGGGATCCATGGTGAAGTGAAGATGGAGAGAGATAAATGAAGTACGCAATTGTCGAAAGTGGCGGCAAACAATACAAGGCCGTCGAAGGGACCGCAATAGAAGTGGATCTCTTGCCCGTAGAAGTCGGCGAACAGGTTGATATAGAACAGGTTTTACTGTTTGTTGATGGTGATGAGGTAAAGGTCGGTGCTCCAGAATTGAATGGGGCAAAAGTAAAAACAACAGTAGTTTCCCATGTCAAGGGTCCAAAGATTGTTGTCTTTAAGTATCGACCCAAGAAACGCATTCGGGTAAAGACCGGCCATCGCCAACAATATACCCGTTTGATGGTTAATTCGATTGAGTTGGAGTAGATATTATGGCACATAAAAAAGGTGGCGGATCAAGTCGCAATGGTCGTGATAGTAATGCACAACGACTTGGTGTTAAAAAATATGCTGGTCAGAAAGTAATTTCTGGAAACATACTTGTGCGGCAGCGTGGAACACGCATCAAACCCGGACAAAATGTTGGTCGTGGTAGTGATGATACATTATTTGCAACGATTGAAGGTGTCGTTGTTTTTGAGTCTCTACCGGATGGCCGCAAGCGTGTAAATGTTCTACCCGCTGAAGCTCAGCTTTAAATTTTGTTACCCGTTTTTTCGCACAAGAAGAAACGGAAGTAGCATATTTCAGGAAGGTCAAAGACAATGAAAAAAGAAATTCATCCGAAATATTATCCGGATGCAGTAGTAACCTGTGCCTGTGGAAACACCTGGAAAACTGGTTCTACTCGCAAAGAAATCAGAACCGAAGTTTGTTCTGCATGTCATCCATTTTTTACCGGACAGCAGCAACGAATTATCGATATTGAAGGTCAGGTTGATCGCTTCTACAAACGATTACAAGCTCGCCAGGAGTACATCGAAACCAAAAAAGAACGCGAAGAATCCAAAACATCTTTGGATCGACCCGTTGCTGAATTGGAATTGGGAAATCGTGCAACCGATGCTTTACTTAAAGCAGAGTTAACCAATGTTGGTCAGATTTTTGATTTACTACAAAAAGGTGACGAAGCATTATTGGCAGTCGATGGCTTTGGTCGAAAATCATTAATCGATCTGAAGAAACGATTACGCTCACTTGGTTATGAAGTTCCAGAAACAACCAAGTAATTAAGATTTTGGTTTACATCAAGCAGCCTGTTCTAGGCTGCTTTTTTATTTCTTAGATAAAATAGGTATATGCCATTTTTAAATGCGAGGTAATCATGAAGCATCACACCGGATCTCTCGAAGTAATTTGCGGTTCAATGTTCTGTGGGAAGACCGAGGAATTGATTCGCAGACTGAGAAGAGCAGAAATTGCACGTCAAAAAGTACAGGTTTTTAAACCGATTATAGATACACGTTATCAGGTAGCTAAAGTTGCATCGCATAGTGGTGCTGCTTTTGAAGCCCTCCCAATCGAAAAATCTTCGCAAATTCAGGAGAGACTTAACCAGGATACCACTGTTGTTGGGATTGATGAGGTTCAATTTTTTGATCCAGATATCCTCGACATTATTCAAAGATTGGTTAATGACAATAAACGTGTAATTTGTGCAGGGTTAGATACAGATTTTCGTGGAGAACCTTTCGGTGTTATGCCTACATTAATGGCCATTGCTGAGCATGTTGATAAATTACAGGCTATCTGTATGGAGTGTGGAGAACCTGCTTCAAGAACACAACGATTAGTAAATGGAAAACCTGCCTTTTACGATGATCCAATTATTATTGTAGGTGCATCAGAAATGTATGAAGCTCGTTGTCGTCTACACCATAAAGTCCCCAGGAAATAAAGAGGTATAAAATGGAAAGTTACCAGGAATTTTTATCTGAAATTCTAATTTCTGAAGAAAACCTGAAAAAAAGAGTTTACGAATTGGGGGAACAGATAAGCAAAGATTATGCGAATTCATCAAATCTGATCTTAATTTGTATTTTAAGAGGTGGAGTGATGTTCCTAACCGATTTAATGCGAGCCATAAGAATCCCACATGCCATCGAATTTATGGCTGTTGAGTCATATGGCTCCGGTTCGCGTGCATCAAGTGGTCAGGTTCGAATTTCTCATGACCTCAACACTGATATTCATGATCGGGATGTGATTCTTGTTGAAGATATTATCGATAGTGGACACACATTATCATCTGTTTTGGAATTGCTTTCATCCCGAAAACCCAGAAGTCTTCAAGTTTGTACATTATTAGATAAATTTGAGAGAAGGGAAATAGAAGTTTTTGTGAAGTATGTCGGATTTCCCATATTAAATAAATTCGTGTTTGGTTATGGATTGGATTTGGATGATCTGTATCGAAACCTGCCATTTGTAGGTGTTGTTGATGAAGAGAAATATAAACTTGTAAAGTCTAAACAACAAGAATGACTTATCAATATGATCCCGAAACAGAAGTAATATTTTCTGCACTATTAAATAATTTATATTCCAATGAAAGAGTATATATGGTTGGAGGAATGGTTCGTGATATTCTCATGAATCGTCCAGTTCATGATATCGATTTATCTTTTTGTGGAAACGTGCGAGATTATGCGAAGCGCGTAGCTGATTATTTGAACGCTTCTTTTTTTATGCTCAATCTGAAGTTTCAAACTGCCAGAATAATTTATAAATCCCAAACCGGGGAAAAAAGATGGATCGACATTGTCGCTACCCGAGAAAACAACATTCTGGATGATCTCGCATTTCGAGATTTTACTGTAAATGCAATCGCCATTGACCTACAAGATCGAACAAAAATAATTGATCCTTTAAAAGGGGCGATGGATCTCAAGGAAAAATTATTACAAATATGTAGACCCGATAGTTTAGATAATGATCCAGTGCGTATTTTGCGTGCAATACGGCTGGCTGTTCAATTTAATTGGAAAATATCATCCGCCACAATGAATGCAATCAAATCCTCTGCGTCAAAATTAATGGATGTGTCAGCAGAACGTAAAAGAGATGAATTGTTTCGAATTTTCGATCTTCCTCATTCTTATACAGCAATCAGGATACTAGCTTATCTAAATCTCTTAGAAGTTTGTTTTCCTGGATTTAATCAAGAAACAAAACAGGACTCAATCTTATTTTTGGATCATGCCATAGGCAGCATTCAGAAATTTTCTCAATTCGATCAACTGGTCATCGGGACATACTCCCCCGAAGGAGCAATGGATATTCGCCAGGGAGAATTGGTGATGAGTTTAGGCCGTTTTCGCGATCCATTGGCTACTTATTTTCAATCCAATATTCATCAAGATAGAAGCTTGAAATCATTGATTATTTCCTGCATTCTTTATAATGTAATCGTTCAAAACACATCAACTCAAATTGAACCGAATAATATTGACCAAAACCCTGAAAAAAAACTAGAGAAACTGGTTGAAAAAGCTGCTAAAGAACTGGTTCTGTCTTCAGCTGAAAAGAAATGGATGTATGATTTTTATGCAGGAATTGGAATGTTTAAAAGCATAATTCAGCAGGATGCAAACTTGAATCCGGAACTTTCATTTTTGTTTTTCAATAGAAGCAGGTTTTCAGGCGTTGCTGCGTGCCTAATACCATTAACCAATGCATTGGCGGGAGATGGATTCACGCTGAATGAAACCGGTTGGCATAAAAGTCTTGAATTAAGTCGCTACTTTTTAGATGCATATTTTTGTCATTATGATGAATGGATTAATCCACCTACATTTATCAATGGTCATGATGTAATGAGAATATTAAAAATACATGATGGGAAGAAAATTGGATGGTGGATCAATCAATTAAAGATAGAAACAATCAATGGAAATATTAAGAATCACAAAGACGCAACGAAATTCCTTGTGACTCATAAAGAAAATTTAAATTAAATTTTTTTGTGAAATGGTCAGGTTTTTTTCAGGGGAAGATTTCATCCAGAATTGGAGCATAGGAACACTCACATCCTCTAGGACCAGAACACCCCTCTATTGGTAAATGGGGAAGCGTTTCTTTGGTATAAACTCCTTCTGCAAGGCGACAGGTGGGACAAGCATTTTTTCCTACACTAATTCTTATTGCTGTAACCCTTGGATTCTCGATCAATTGTTTTCTTTGAATCGCGTGCTCAGAAAACTCACTCAAATCAGCACCACAATTTTGACAATTTAATTCGTTATCTGGAGAAATATGAAAGCATTTTGAACAAGTTTGCAATTTACCCTCTCATAAAGGAAAAATGAAAAGCAGAAATTAAGTCTTGTATATTTATTCATATTTTACTATGAAATTCCAATTGATTACGAATTATCTGGATCTAAGTTCTGGTATTGGTTAATCTTAACTCACCGGTGGTTCTTTTGATCAGGTTATTAATATGAGCAATAAGCGATGTACTGGTAACTGGTTTAATGAGGTAATCATCTGCGCCTGCATCAAGAGCTTCTGCAATCATTGAAGGACTATCCACCGCTGAAAGGACAAGAATTGGAATATTATTTAATTGTTTGATCTTTCGGCAAACCTTCCAGCCATCTAATTCAGGCATTAACAGATCCAGAATAATGATGTTTGGAGAGTAGTTATTAAGACTATTTAGTCCTGTTTGGCCATCATTAACTACTTTAACTTCCATTTGATGAGAAGATAATATTATTCCTAATAAATCTGTCATAGCAGGATCGTCATCAATGACTAAGACTCTATGCATGCATCCTCCAGCAATTAAAAAAAGCAACCGTTTGTTGTTAGTAATAATTCATGTATGTAATTTACACAAAAAACAATCGTTTGTGGTTAATCCTAGCAAATTTGTAAAGTCACGTTGATCAGTGTACTTTGTATCCAAGACAAATTGAAATGAATCCCAAAAAAAGTCATACAAAAACATACTTGTTCAAACAAGAATTCATTACCTTTATGGTAAAATTAGCGATTAGTGCGATTTTTAGCAAACCAATCGGTTTGTTTTTACAGGAAAATTATTATTCTTTAGGAGGAATAAATGTCTGATAAAAAATGGGTTTTTCTATTCCACGAAATCGACCAGGCAATTGAAGCTGTAGGTGGAGATTGGGAAGGTGTTCGTGGCCTTTTAGGTGGAAAGGGTGCAAATCTCGCAGATATGACGAGAATTGGTGTCCCTGTCCCTCCCGGGTTTTCTGTGACAACAGAAGCTTGTAATGCATATCAAGGTAATAAAGAATTCCCAGCAGGATTATGGGATCAAATTCTTACCGCTATGAAAGATGTTGAAAAAGCTACAGGAAAGGTTTTCGGAGGAACCGAAAGTCCATTGTTGGTTTCCTGTCGATCAGGTGCCAAATTCTCCATGCCAGGCATGATGGACACAGTTCTGAACATTGGTTTGAATGATGAAACCGCTTTGGCAATGGTCAAATTGACTGAAAATGAACGGTTTGTTTATGATTCGTATCGGCGTCTGGTTCAGATGTTTGGTTCAGTCGTATTGGGTATTTCCGATGAAGCATTTGAAGAAGTGTTCGATGGGTTTAAAACCAAAAAAGGGATCGTTGCTGATACAGATCTCTCAACAGAAGATTTAAAATACTTAACCGAAGAGTTTAAGAAAGTTGTTCGTAAAGAACAGGGTTTTGATTTTCCCCAGGATCCTTATGAACAAATGAAACTTGCCACGGAAGCAGTTTTCAAATCCTGGATGGGTAAAAGAGCTGTTGATTATCGCCGTGCTACTGATATCCCGGATAATCTAGGTACTGCTGTCAATATACAGACGATGGTCTTTGGTAATATGGGTTGGGATTCCGGTACTGGAGTTGCTTTCACAAGAAACCCTGCCACAGGTGAAAACAAACTTTACGGTGATTATCTCCTGAATGCCCAGGGTGAGGATGTGGTTGCTGGTATCCGTAACACAGAACCGATTCAACACATGGCTGAAACTTTACCAGAAGCATACAATCAATTTGTTGAAATTGTTAACAAACTTGAAAACCATTATCAGGATATGCAGGATGTAGAATTTACCATTGAGCGTGGCCGGTTATGGATGTTGCAAACTCGTAATGGGAAACGAACAGCCAATGCAGAAGTAAAAATTGCTGTTGATATGGTTGAAGAAAAATTAATTGATAAACGAACAGCCGTAACCCGTGTTACACCAGAACAGGTTGATACGTTACTACACCCCCAATTCAATCTTGAAAATAAAAATAAAGCCAAAGACAGCGGCCGTTTCTTCTGCAGTGGTGTAAATGCCTCTCCTGGAGCAGCTGTTGGTCGTGTTTATTTCGATGCTGATACAACCGAACGTATGGCAAAAGAAGAGCACCAACAAACGATTATGGTACGTCCTTTCACCAAACCAGATGATGTCCATGGCATGTTGGCAGCCCAGGGTATTTTGACCAGTGAAGGTGGAGCCACATCACATGCAGCAGTGGTTGCAAGACAATTTGGCGTGCCCTGTATTGTTGGTGCATCCTCAGTGAAAATTGATTTAGACCGCCGCCTCATGTTTGTCGGTGATGTGGTCGTTCGAGAAGGCGAATGGATTTCAGTTGATGGAACGACCGGTGAAGTATATCTTGGCCAATTAGATAAATTTGCCCCCTCATTGGATGAACAAACAGAATTATTAAAGTTATTGGATTGGGCAGATGAAATTTGTGCTACCCCTGGTGTTCGTTCTGGAGAAGGTCCTGGATTCCCAACTGTTGGTTTACAGGTTTGGGCAAATGCTGATTATCCAAAAGATGCTCAGCGAGCCAGACAATATGGTGCAAAAGGTATTGGCCTTTGTAGAACAGAGCACATGTTCTTTGAACAAGAACGTCTCCCCAGTGTACAAAGAATGATTCTTGCAACTTCCAGTGAAGAACGAACTGAAGCCCTCGATGAATTACTTCCACATCAGCGCCAGGATTTTGAAGGTTTGTTCACCGCCATGGATGGCTTACCCGTAATCATCCGATTAATTGATCCGCCACTACACGAATTCTTACCCGCTGCTGAAGATTTACAGGATCAGATCATCACAAAACGCGTAGAAAGCATGGCAGACTATCTCCTTGGCAAAGGAGAATCCAAATCCGTGCAGGAATTGGAGAAACTTTTGCATGCGGTTGAATCCATGCATGAAAGCAATCCAATGATGGGTTTACGCGGTGTGCGTCTCAGTATTGTCATGCCAGAAATCGTTGAAATGCAGGTTCGCGCCATTATGGAAGCAGCTGCAAACGTTGCATTAAAAGGTGTCCATCCAAAACCAGAGGTTATGATTCCATTAACAGGACATGTAAATGAACTCAATGTGATCCAGCCTCGTTTGGAAGCAATTGCCAAAGAAGTTATGGACGAGAAGAAAGTCAAATTTGACTATAAATTTGGTACTATGATAGAAATCCCTCGCGCAGCTGTTACCGCGAATGAGATTGCTGAAGTGGCTGAATTCTTCTCATTTGGTACCAATGATTTGACTCAAATGACATTTGGATACAGCCGTGATGACGCTGAACGAAGTTTCCTGTTGAAATATGTTGAGGATGGTATTTTGCCAAAGAATCCATTCCAGACAATTGACCGGGAAGGAGTTGGCGACTTAATGCGGATCGCTGTCTCAAAAGGCCGTAAAGTTCGACCTGAATTGGAAGTTGGTATTTGCGGCGAGCATGGTGGAGATCCAAGTTCAATTGAATTCTGTCACTTAATTGGCCAAAATTATGTTAGCTGTTCTCCATTCCGAGTGCCGGTAGCCCGATTGGCTGCTGCTCATGCAGCTATTAAACATCAACCGAAATAATTATAAAAACATGTAACAAAGAAAGGTTTGGAGTGAAATCCAAACCTTTCTTTGTTTAATAAATTTTCGCCTGTGTAATATCCATGTACAATCTAAACAGGAATTGTACACTTTTGATATAATTTTTTTCATAATTGCTGAAGAAATTTGACTTGAAAATATTAAAAAAGCTAATAAATAGCTTTATAGATTTTAAGATAGGAGTAACAACGAAGATGGAAAAATCAGAACATCTTGATCTTTATCAACAAATGGTAGTCATAAGAATTTTAGAAGGAAGATCTGCAGAACTGTATCAACAAGGAAAAATTGGGGGTTTTTTACACCTGTATATTGGTCAGGAAGCAGTTAGCACAGGTTTGATTTCAGCCAGGAAACCGCAGGATAGGGTTATAACTGCTTATCGTGACCATGGGGTTGCGATCAATTGTGGAATATCTGCAAAAGAGGTTATGGCAGAGTTGCTGGGGAAGGCTACCGGTGTATCCGGTGGCAAGGGTGGTTCCATGCATCTGGCAGATGTAAATAATAATTTTTGGGGAGGTCATGCTATTGTTGGTTCCCATCTTCCCATTGCGGCTGGACTGGCTTTAGGGGATGTTTATCAAAAACAAGATGGTGTCACAATCTGTATGTTTGGGGACGGAGCAACGAATATTGGTTATTTCCATGAAGCATTGAATCTCTCAAAAGTCTGGAAATTGCCCGTTCTGTGGGTTTGTGAAAACAACCAGTACGGTATGGGTACAACTGTTGAGAGAGCTTCCGCTGTCTCCGAAATCAGACAAAAAGCGGATGGGTATGCGATGAAAAATGACAATGTGGATGGTATGGACATTATGAAAGTGCGCGAAAAAGCGCTGGAAATGATTGAAGAAATCCGAAGCGGATCGGGACCACAATTTTTGGAAATTAATACCTACCGATTTAGAGGCCATTCAATGGGTGATCCAGAACGATATCGTCAACAGGAAGAAATTCGCAAATGGCAGGAGAATGATCCAATTGGGATCTACCGAAGATATCTGGTAGAAGAAAAAATAGCCAGTGAAGAAGAGTTGAATGGAGAAGACAAAAAAGCCAACGAAATCGTTGAAGATGCTGTTCATTTTGCCGAATCCAGCCCTGAACCAGCTGCAGAAGAATTATTCAAGAATATTTATGTGGAAGAGGGGAGGTAAAAATGGCAAAAATTACGATGCGTCAGGCAATTTCCCAGGCATTATGGGAGGAAATGGAACGAGACCCAAAGGTATTCATCTTAGGTCAGGAAGTTGGAGTATGGGGAGGAACATATGCTGTGACAAAAGGTTTTTATGATCATTTTGGCGCTGACCGTGTCAGAGATACTCCGATTTCCGAAGCTGCTATTATTGGTTCAGCGATTGGTGCTGCAATTGCAGGGACTCGTCCAGTTGCAGAATTAATGACAATCAATTTTGCATTTTCTGCTATGGATCATATCGTGAATCAATCCGCAAAAATGCATTACATGTTCAACGGTCAGATGGTACTGCCATTGGTCATCCGAACTGTTGGGGGAGGAGGGCGACAATTAGGAGCGACCCATTCACAGACCCCTGACGCCATTTTTGCTCACTTTCCTGGACTGAAAGTAGTTGCCCCTGGCACACCAGCGGATGCAAAAGGATTGTTAAAGGCAGCCATTCGTTCCAATGATCCAATTATGTTTATCGAACATGCCACTCTTTATCAGATTCGTGGCGAAGTTCCGGATGGTGATTACATTGTTCCCATTGGTAAGTCCACCGTTCAGCGATCTGGTGATCATGTAACCATTGTGACCTACAGCAAGATGCTTGAACTTTCACTCAAAGCAGCAGAACAATTGGCCAAGGATGGGATTGAAGCAGAAATCGTGGATTTACGCACATTACGACCACTGGATATGGAACCAGTAATCGAATCATTTAAAAAGACAAATCGGGCAGTGATTGTTGAAGAAGGTTGGAAATCATTTGGTGTTGGCGCTGAAATCTCAGCTCAAATTTATGAACACGCCTTTGATTATGTGGATGCCCCCATCAAGCGAGTTGCTCAAAAGGAGGTTCCCCTTCCTTATAACCGCAACCTGGAGCAGATGGCATTACCACAGGTTGAAGATATTATTAAGGCTGTCAAGGAGGTGTTGTAATGGCTGAAATTGTGACTATGCCCAAACTGGGTTTTGATATGAAAGAGGGTACGCTTGTTCGCTGGATCAAGAATGAAGGGGAAAATGTTACGAAAGGTGATGTTCTGGCAGAGATTGAAACGGATAAAGCCACAGTTGAGGTTGAATCAACATTTTCTGGTGTCCTCTTCAGCCAATTAGTTGAAACGGATGCAATCGTTCCCATCGGAGATCCAATTGCAGTGATTGCTGAGAAAGGCGAAAAAGTCGATCTCGATTCGCTTTTAGGCAAAAAACCAGAAACCAAATCTTCAAAATCAGAATCTATTGAAGAAAAAAAAGAATCTACGAATGATAAATCCTCAGCTACCATTGAAGATGACGATGGTGAACGAATAAAAGCCTCTCCGGTAGCTAGAAAAATGGCATCAGAAAACAAGATCAATCTTGCTAATGTAGAAGGCACCGGACCTGGTGGAAGAATTATCAAGAAAGATATCGAAGCAGTATTGGAATCCAAACAAAAAGATACCTCTCAAATTGTTGATGTGAAACCGGAAGCAGCAAAAGAAAAGCCGGTTGAGGAGAAACCCGAATCTGGAAACCCATTACCTTCATCTATTTGGCTTGCTGACGAACTTAAGAGAGAAGAAAATCGGAAACCATTAAATAAACTTCGCCAGGTCATCTCACGAAGAATGGTCGACTCGAAACAAAATATTCCCCATTTCTATGTGACCAAGAGCATCAATGTTGATCCACTTATGTCAGTTTATAAACAGGTAAATGAAACATTACCTGCACAACAAAAAATCTCCATCAATGATTATGTCATCAAAGCTACTGCCATGACATTACACGAATTTCCAAATATAAATGCATCAATTTCTGACAACGAGTTAGTACAACATGGAAATGTAAATATTGGCGTTGCTGTTGCAGTAGAAGGTGGCTTGTTAACAATTGTAGTTAAAAATGCTGATGTGAAACCGCTGCGTGTCATTTCGCAGGAAGTAAAAGGAATGGCAGCCAGAGTCAGATCAGGAAAAGTAAGATCAGAAGATGTGGAAGGCTCAACATTTTCAATCAGCAATTTAGGCATGTTTGATGTTGAGAATTTTGCGGCAATCATTAATCCACCAGAATCTGCAATTTTAGCTGTTTCGTCAGCAAGAAAAGAAGCAGTTGTGATAAATGATGAAATTAGAATTTCCTGGCGTATGAAAGTTACTTTGTCCGCTGACCATCGAGCGACTGATGGAGTTGAAGCGGCAGAATTCATGAAAGCTTTGGCATTTCAGCTGGAGAATCCAATGAGATTGTTATTATAGAAAAAAGGGTTCCTTCGGGAACCTTTTTCTATCTTCTATAGTTCATTGGTCGGCTGATTTATTTATTTGGTACCAACACCCAATCTCAAGATAAAAGATGGAATGCTATCTCTTCATATGGGCTGTGGTTGAACCTTAAGCATTCTGCTCGTACTGATTAATTTTTACTTACAGATGTACTTGCACAAATTTAATATCAACCGGAAATCTGACGAGGGAACTGGGAAAAGGATATCTCCCGTCTCATTTCTCAAATTCCACTTGCCAGTCACTGCCATACCCAAACTTCGTTCTTTCGATAAAACTGCCCTGGCTGACCGCCAGTGATACCCGCATCAACTCATTCGTATAGATGACAAAGTCCCCTTTGGGGACGAAACCAAACGACTGGTAATGCGCTACTGCTTGACTGAAGACAACTTCCCCAGCAAGCCGGACAGTCATTTTCAAATGGTCGCCGTAGGCAAAACCGGCTTCGCTGAACAAAGCCTGGGGAATATTGGTCCACAGGTTGCCAAAGTTAGGATCAACAATTTCAAAAATACCATGCACCTTGCCACCCTCCAGAACCGCCTCATGGATGGGCAAAGTAATGATTTCATCCACTGAATATGCCGGTCCCACACCTTCATAGGAGATGATGCCAGAGGCCAGACGGGCTGCGCAATACGAGAACACATCCCGTCCGTGGAACACATTGGTATGTTCAGTGTTCTTACCGCGCAGTCGGTTGACGCTCTGATCAATCTCGCGAACCTCGCTGATACCCTGCCATGCTTTGATATGGGTCAGAGAGCCATTATCGGGGGTCACGATGAAATAGCCTTCGCTCGTTTTCGCCACACATGCTTTGCGCGCTGTACCCACACCTGGGTCCACTACTGAGACAAAGATTGTACCTCGCGGCCAGAAGTTCATCGACTGGGCAAGACGGTAGGATGCACTCCATATATCATACTGGGGGATTTCATGTGTGCCGTCGATGATTTCCAGCTCGCGGTCTACAGATTTAACCACGCCATACATAGCGCAAACCGCACCCTCTTTATATGTAAAATCAGATTGAAATACCAGTATCGGTTTCATATGGTTACTCCTCTATATGAACGGATTATAGAAACGGCTCCGATTGATAAAGATTGACACCAAAACGGTAGCGATAAAGATCAGACCGGATACAACCAGCGCCAGGGCATCCTGTCTCGAAAATTTGCGTGATGTGTACCAGGTGCGCGTCTTGCTCTTGGAGAATCCTCGCAGGTCCATGGCATTGCTGATCACTTCTACGCGGTCAAGAGTGGAAAAAATGAGCGGGATGACAATCAGCAGGGAGTTCTTGAAACGATCAATAAATTTAGCCTTACGAGACAATTCCAGGCCGCGTGCCTGCTGAGCCAAATAGATGTCTTTGTAATCGCGCTGAATATCCGGAAAATACCGTAATGTCAATGACACGGCAACGGCAGCTTTATAATTGACTTTAATGCCATTCAGCGAGGATGCAAACTCGCTGGGATTGGTGGTTAGCAGGAAGATCATACCCAGCGGGACGACCGATGCATACTTGAACATCTTAGTCACCTGGTAAAACAACTGCTCATAGGTCAGCGAGATGCCAAACACCCTGGCAAATTCGTGACTGGTACCGTAAATCGTTGTACCAAACTCGGGAGAGAAAAAGAACGAAATGACTGCGTTGGTAAAAATGAAGATGAGCACATAAATGACCATCAAGCGCACCTGTGAGAACTGGATATGTGCAGTCCGCATTAGGAGGATGGAGAATACCATTACAACGAGGATGACGCGGATATCGTAGGAATACATCACCGCAAAGGTAAGGAACAGGAAGCAAATCAGCTTTGTGAGACCAGATAGCCGGTGAATGAAGGTATCGGCTAAATTGTAGGAGAAGAGTTTCATTTTCATGTTCATCGGTTCTTCAACCTCCGCTCATAATCGATGAAGCTCTGCACGAACTGGGTACCATCTTCGACATCTGCCATTTGTGAAAGGGCAAACAACGAAGTCTCTTTCAGGTTGGCTTCGGCGATCACTTTAGAATCAGTCAGCACTTCAGCTGCGCCGGTGTCTGCAATCTTGCGTCCGTTTGACAGTACAATGGCACGCGGTGTGTATTCGAGCATCAAGTGCATGTCGTGCGTGATGAGTATGATCGTCACACCCAGCTTGTTGACCTCCACCAGGAATTCCATGATCTCAGTGTAATGACGATAATCCTGCCCAGCAGTCGGCTCGTCCAGAACGAGAATCTTGGGGTCAAGTACAAGAATGGAGGCAATGGTGACGCGCTTCTTCTGCCCAAAGCTAAGGGCAGAAATGGGCCATTCGATAAATGGAGCTAAACCACAAACCTTTAGCACTTTCTCTACCTGCGCAGTAATTTTCTCTTCCGGTACATTGCGTAGACGCAGACCGAGCGCAACCTCATCGAATATCAGTGGTTTGGATATCATTTGGTTGGGATTCTGCATCACCAGTCCAATGATTTCAGCCCGTTCCTTTATTGACTTGGACCGTATGTCCTCTCCGCGATAGAGAATACGCCCGCGGTCTTCCCTTTCAAAGCCGCACAGCAGCTTAGAAAGGGTGGATTTGCCTGCACCGTTCTTGCCCACAATTGACACCATCTCACCTTCCTTAATGTCAATGTCGATATCCTCCAGCACCGGGCGGAGACCGTCATAGGAAAAGGAGATATTTTCCATCTTCAGGATGGACTCGCAGGTGTTTATTTGCCTGGTTGGTTGAATGCGCCTATACCAGACTTGCAGCGCATCTCGCAACAGTTCGCTCTTGAGAGTCTCAATATACCCCGCCTGCATCACCTCTGTTACCTGCACCCCGGCATATTTTAGTGCAGTAACATACAATGGTTCGCGGATACCGGTTTCCTGCAATACAACGGAAGCAACCAGGGAATGGGCATCCATGTCAGCTATGATGCGGCCTTCATTGATCACAATCACCCGGTCGACATCTCGATGCAGCACATCCTCCAGCCGATGTTCAATGATCAGGATCGTCTTACCGGACTGTTTGTGAATATCATCGATAATCTCAATAGCTATCTTGCCTGTGGCGGGGTCCAGGTTGGCCAGTGGCTCGTCAAAGAGTAGAATATCCACATCGTCGATCATGACCCCAGCCAGCGAAGTACGCTGTTTCTGCCCACCGGAAAGCTCGAAAGGGGAAGATGTTAGCCAGTTATGCATGTCCACCATTTGTGCCACGCTACGCACCCGTTGGTGCATCTCATCTGTGGGTATGTTGTCATTTTCGAGGGCAAAAGCAATATCTTCTCCCACTGTCAAGCCGACAAACTGGGCATCTGAATCCTGCAAAACAGTGCCAACCGTTTTTGACAACTTGAAAATATCGAGCGTGGAGGTTTCCTGACCATTGATCTTCAGGCTGCCGTGAACTTCGCCTTTGTAGGAAAATGGGATCAATCCATTCAGGCAATGACCTAATGTGCTCTTGCCGCTGCCGCTTGGGCCGACAATAAGGATCTTCTGACCGGGGTATATCTTCACGTTAATATCATGCAGAGTAGGTTCAGCCTGGCTGAAATATTGAAATGTGAAGTTAGTGAATTCGATGATCGGTTTTGAGTTCATAAGCATTCATTATTGAATAAAAAAGCACAGACTCTGCTGGCATGAAAGTCTGGGCTTTTATACTGACCAAAAACGGCCCAAAAAAGGCACGATCCCTACTTCATGCTGAGGCTACCCTTCTTGGTGCGGGTGGCTGCGTAAGCGATCAGCAACAGTGTGCCGATCACGCCGGCACTGACGGAATTCATGATAGCGGCAGTGATGCCCTGGGTGAAAACCAGATTTGCCGGTTCCTGATAGATGAGGATGTCCAGTAAGGGAGCAATTACAACCCAGGCAATGGCATTGCCGATGACCTGGATAATGTTGAAAGTAATGATGTCCTTGCCCTTGAATTCGCCTTCTTCAACTTTGGTGCGCTTGAAAGCAAAACCGAAGATGAAGCCGGAAACGCCACTGGCGATGACCCAGCTCCACCAAGGTGAACCATACTGAATGGCGTCGCTGAGCGCGTGACCGATGAATGAGATGAGTGCACCTGCGATGGGACCAAACAGGGTGGCGAAAAGTGCGCTTACTCCGTAAGCTGTCTGAAAACTGGTTTCCGGGACAGGGGAAGGAACCTTGACAAACATGAATAGAAGCGTGAAAATTGCTGCGCCTAACCCGGTGGCAACGATGGTCTTCGTGTTGACCTTAAATAAATCTTTCATGTCTTTTTCTCCTTGATAAAATTTGGGTAAATCAGTATGGAAAGTACAAATATGATTATATATCGAAATTTTATTTCCATTATTTTTTGTCAACAAATTCACCCTATTAGGATGATGGTTGAGGCTGAATACATCTAATATTAGCATCATTTCCTACAATTTGATTTATTTTTAGTTTCTCAATAAATCCCAATTCGCAAGGGGTGCTGGTAATAATAAATAATAAAACCGTAGTAACATCTGCCTAAATAAATACGAAATTTTTTATTGAGCTGATCTTACAGGATATAGCGATTCATAGATTCTGTAGAAAGTGTAGATGTTTCTCAAATAGCGACGGGTCTCTTCATAGGGAATGATTTCCAAAAACAAATCCGGGTCATTATCAGCTTTTTCGCGCCATCTTATTACATTCCCAGGACCGGCGTTATAAGCTGCCAGGGTAGCAAACATGTCACCATCAAAATAAGTACGCATTCTAGATAGGTAACTGGCACCCATGCGTATATTGATTATTGGTCGATAGAGGTCATTCTCTACGTAGTTGGTTGGCCATTTAAGTAAGTTGGCGATTTCATCACCGGTGGCTGGCATGATTTGCATCAACCCTTTTGCACCAGCGGAGGAAACGATGAAGCCTTCAAAAAATGATTCCTGTCTGATCAGACTATAAAGTAATAATGGTTCAAAATTATATTCATTAGCAGCATTTTCAACGATCTCATTGAAATAAAGCCCAAAGCGTACATGGTTGAACCAGAGAGGAGCATTCATCGATGCAAAATCGTCCATATTCGCCAAATCTAAAATTTGCCGGCTCGAATAAATAGCAGATCGATAAAGACCGATTTCTAAGAAATGATTGGTCAACCGAAACAAATTCAGTGGATCATTTTCGTATAACGTCCTTAAATTTTCATATTCATTACGAGCCTGGGTATATAATCCCAAATCCCAATAGGCATTCGCTTTGATGAAAGTTTCATTGGCTAAGAATGGACTCAGCGTTATAAAATTGGTATCCTGGGGAAGCGAGAAAGTATTTCGCATCCATACTTCTGCGATTAATCTTTCCTGTTCAAGATTTACCTGCAAATTTACTTCATTGAATGGTGAAAGGAGATCTGAATTCGATAAGATTTCTTTAGCCCTTTCAGAATAATAACCAGTTGGGTCTTGCTTTGCTGCATCCTTCCAGGCTGAAGTTGATTTTTCGTAGTCTCCTAATTTTTCATAGGTTTTTCCTATCCAAAAATAGGCTGCGGCTTTTTCTTCAGGAACACTGGTTAGCAGTAAATAGCGTTGAAATTGTGATAATGCCTGATCGTATTTTGATAAACGATAATTTGAAAGCGCACTTAAAAAGAGCCCTTGTGATGAAATCTCTAATCGCGGATATAGATCAATTAAACCTGACCACGTATTGGCTGCATCGGTTAATTGATTGTTTCTTTCATAAATCCTGCCTGCTTCCAGGATGGCTTCTGCTGCATTTTCACTTCCAGAATATAAATTTGCAAATTCTAATAAAGTTTGTGCCCCTGTAGAATACTGTTTTAAATAGGCCCATTGAGCATAGGCAATATCTTCCCAGGCATCCACAAAGAAAATATTATCCGGATAATTATTTATTAATTTCTTCCAATTTTCAATGGCATTAACCGGGTCATCCATTTTTAAATAAGAAAGCCCAATAAAATAGAAAGAATTCCCATTGTGATCCGGATTTTTTTCTATATATCTAAGAAAAGCATTGATAGCTAACCCATAACTACCTGCATAATAATTTGTCAACCCACGATTGAATTCATCAACTGGAATTCCTGCATCGACCAATGCTACTAAACCGGAATGGGTATCAAAAGCTTTTGGATAATTCTGAACTGACTCCTGGAACCTTGCATAAGCCTGTTCTGGCAATCCCAATGCCAGGTATGATTGACCAGCCAGTAAATTCATTTGCGCTCTTACGAACTCATTAGGGCTGGCATCATGCACTTCAATAAAGATCCTGATTGCATTCGTATGATCCAATTGAGCAGCATAAATTCGACCGACCTTAATTTTTATATTTGTAGTATTACTGGTTTGGTCTGATTCCAATGCCAAATTGTAATAAATTAGGGCATTATCCAGCAAATTTGATCGGTAGAAAACATCTCCCGCCTTTTCTAACATGAAGGTATCCAGTTTGCCTGGGAGCAATTGACTGTATCCCAAGTAACCTCGTGCAGATTCAACAGGGTTATTCAGGTTATCCTGGCTGAGACCATAAAAATAATGAGCTCTTGCTTTTAGTTCGTTATCGATTGTCTCATCTTCAAGATAAATACTTATAAGATTGTTCGCTTCTGAAAAACGAGATTCAGAGATATAAATTTGAGCCAGACGAATATCAGCTGCTGCTTTCAGGTTTGTTTCGGACGCATTCGCTTTCGCCTGTTGGAGTTCAATGATCGCGGATTGATAATCACCTTCAAAAAAGGATTTTTCAGCAAGGGTAATTCTCACTTCAGGGAGGGGTGTTGGTGTTGGTGTAAGAGTCGGGACTGGCGTAAATGTTGAAGTAGCCAGTTCAGTAACGGGATCATTTCCATTCTGAGTCAATTCTTCTTTGGAAGATGTTTCTGAACAACCGGTTAATATAATGGACAGACTAAAAAATGTTATTAGAAAAATTTTTTTCATAAGATTTCCAAACCAGGACTAAATTGTAACAAATAATAGAAAGAAATTCAGTCTTAATTTATAATTGCTCCAGTGCGTGCTTTACAAAGAGTTCCGACTATGTTAAACTAGGCGGGCTTTAATGGTTCGCTCTCCGACATGAGGGCGTTTTTTATGTAAGGTGATTTCGTTTTATTGGAGTTTTAAATGTCAATTGTTTGTACCGGATCTGTCGCATATGATTATTTAATGAAATTTCCTGGTTACTTCAAAGATCACATTTTGCCAGATAATTTAGAGACTTTGAGCTTATCCTTTCTAGTAGAAAGTATGACAAAAGTACGGGGGGGAATCGCTCCGAATATAGCTTATACGTTGGCTTTATTAGGTTCTGATAAACCTGTCGTTTTTGCCACGGTAGGTGAGGATTTTGAAGATTACCGTATCTGGTTGGAAAAACACAACGTGGAAACGAAATACATTAAAAAAATTGATGACGTTTTCACAGCCTCGTTTTTCGCCAATACGGATAAAGCCAATTCACAAATTGCCAGTTTCTATCCTGGGGCAATGACATTCGCCAGGGATTATTCCTTGAAAGAATTGGATTTTACACCAGAATTGGTTGTTATTTCCCCGAATGACCCTATGGCAATGAATCGGTATGTGGATGAATGCACTCAATTGAAAATCCCTTATCTTTTTGATCCCAGTCAACAAATCGTTCGGATGAGCTCAGAAGAAATTCGGATTGGCGTGGAAGGAGCTTATTCATTATTTGTGAATGAATATGAGTATCAACTTTTACAAAAACATACAGGATTAAGCCAGAACGAGATATTAAACATCGTTAAATTTCTGGTTGTTACATTGGGTAATAAAGGCGCAGTGATTTATGCTGATGATCATGAATATGTAGTACCAGCTTTTCCAGTTGAAAACATAGTTGATCCAACCGGGGTTGGTGATGCATTCCGAGGTGGATTTTTGAGAGGTTATCAAGAGAAATTTTCCTGGGAATTATGCGGTAAAATTGGTTCTTTATCAGCTGCTTATTGTCTTGAACAAAACGGAACTCAATCACATCAATATTCAGTTGAAAAATTTGTAGAAAGATTTCGACAACAATATGATGACAAAGGTGAGTTAGATCAAATTCTAAATAAAAATTAAATTAGTGGAGGAATAAATGTCTAATTATGATATCAAAGACTCAAAGCTTGCTGAAGGTGGGCGGAGACGAATTACCTGGGCTGAAAGAGAAATGCCTGTTTTGCGTATGATCAAAGAAAGATTTGAAAAAGAACGACCATTTGCTGGCATACGAATGTCCGCCTGTCTGCATGTCACATCAGAAACAGCCAATCTCATGAAAACATTACAGGCTGGGGGTGCGGATGTTGTGTTAGTTGCATCAAATCCTTTATCTACCCAGGATGATGTTGCTGCTTCTCTGGTAGTTCATGATGAAATTCCAGTGCATGCAATTAAGGGCGAAGACAACGTAACTTATTACAAACATATAAAAGCCGCATTAGCTCATCGTCCCCATTTAACCATGGATGATGGTGCTGATCTTGTTTCAACCATTCACCAGGATTATCGGGATTTGTTGCCCGAGATTATTGGTGGAACCGAGGAAACCACAACTGGTGTTATTCGATTACGCGCAATGGCAGCAGATAATATGCTGGCTTTTCCGGTAGTTGCTGTCAATGATGCCATGACAAAACATTTCTTTGATAATCGTTATGGCACCGGTCAATCTACTATAGATGGGATCATTCGTGCAACCAATGTTTTATTAGCTGGGAAATCATTTGTCGTTGCCGGTTATGGCTGGTGTGGACGCGGGTTAGCAAGTCGTGCCCGTGGTATGGGTGCCAATGTCATTGTCACTGAAATTGATCCTCTCAAAGCATTGGAAGCTGTGATGGATGGTTATCGTGTCATGCCAATGAATGAAGCTGCAAAGATTGGAGATTTCTTCTGTACATTGACCGGTGACATAAATGTCATTGATAAACACCACTTTGAGTTGATGAAAGATGGCGCAATTGTGTCTAATTCTGGTCACTTCAATGTTGAAATAAATATTCCCTCCCTTGATCAGATGTCAGTGGATAAACAATTAGTTCGTCCATTTGTTGAACAATACACCTTAAAGGATGGCCGCCAAATTCATATTCTTGGAGAAGGTCGTTTGATTAATTTAGCCTCAGCAGAAGGACATCCTGCTTCAGTAATGGATATGTCATTTGCCAATCAAGCTTTAAGTGCAGAGTATATGGTCAAAAACGGAAAATCATTAAAGAATTTGGTCTATTCAGTTCCTGATGATATCGATAGAGAAATTGCCCGTATCAAATTAGAGGCAATGGGAGTCCATATTGATAATCTGACCGATGAACAGGTTCATTATCTGAATTCCTGGCAAGAAGGAACTTAAATCTCTCCAATAAAATATAAAACTCATCCCAGAAAAATATGAGGGATGAGTTTTTTTATTCTTCCGCTTTGACTACAACATCAATATAAAAGGAATCACCAAATGCCAATTCGGAAGGGTTGTATGCCTGCCAGGCGCTTCGGTAATTACCAGGTTCTTCAGGGGCAATGAAATCTATTTGTATTGTGAGAGAAGTACCACTACGTGCAGGAAAAAGATCCTGGGGTGAGGAGGCTTCCAAGGCTGGTCCACCAATTAGTTGGATGGTATATCCAGGTCCCCAATTACAAGTGCCTGAATTCTTCACTTCCCATGCTTTTTCAATGACTGAGCCTGCAATTACCTGAGTACCATCCGGAATACTTTTATCCTCGATAAACGTAAGGTTATCAATACAAGCGTCTGCTTGTGAATTATCAGAACTTTGCTTTTGAGTAGGAATTGGTTCAATGGTAGGAGTAGGTGGAACTAAAGTGGGTGGAACAAATGCCGGAACATCCACCTCCATAGGATCAGCTTGCAGGGGACGAAAACAACCTGAAAGAAAGAATAATATCCCTATAAGACTGATGATTATAAAAATTTTTTTACCCATGAACTAACCAGATTCGCCTATATTGCAATTTAAAAAATTACATTTCGTCTTCCGTGAAATTTTCTTCGGATTCGGATGTGACACCTATCGCAAAACCATGAATGGCATGTTCACGAACAGCACTATCAATTTCGTCCATTAGATCCTGGTTTTGTCGTAAAAATTCTTTTGCATTCTCACGACCCTGTCCAAGTCGAATATCTCCATACGAATAGAAAGCACCTCGTTTGGTCACAATTTCTAATTGTGTTGCCAAATCCAGGATATCACCTTCAGTTGAGATACCTTCATTGTACATGACATCAAATTCAGCAACTTTGAAAGGCGGTGCAACTTTGTTTTTAACAACCCTAACTCTAACCCGATTACCTACAATCTCTGATCCAACCTTTATAGATTGAATACGTCTGATATCCAAACGTACGGATGCATAGAACTTTAATGCCATTCCACCAGTTGTTGTTTCGGGATTTCCAAACATAACACCAATTTTTTGTCTTAATTGATTGGTGAACACAACAGCGGTTTTTGTTTGATTGATGGCTCCGGATAATTTGCGTAAAGCCTGGGACATCAAACGTGCTTGCATTCCCATGGTAGCATCACCCATATCGCCATCGATTTCATTGCGAGGAACTAACGCTGCGACTGAATCGACTACCACCAGATCGATGGCACCAGAACGAACCAATGTTTCTGTAATCTCAAGCGCCTGTTCCCCGGTATCGGGTTGAGAAATCAACAAATTATCGATATCCACACCTAGATGAGTGGCATAAATGGGGTCAAGCGCATGTTCCATATCAACATAAGCCGCCATTCCTCCCATTTTTTGGATTTCTGCCACAAGATGCAGACATAAAGTTGTTTTTCCGGATGATTCAGGCCCGAAAATTTCAGTAATTCTCGCCTTCGGAATTCCGCCAACACCCAGGGCAATATCCAGGGATAATGATCCTGTTGGAATTGCTTCTACATTGAGATGTTTAGCTTCGCCCATGCGCATAATGGATCCTTCGCCATACCTTTTGACGATATCATTTAAGGCTTTGTCCAATACAGCCCGGCGCGCTTCATTCATTGAACCATTTTCTTCTTGTGAGAATAAGTCATTTTTCTTCTTACGAGCCATTTGTATCTCCTTCAAAGTAAGCTTATCAAATTATAGCTGAGTATTATTGTATTCAAAAAGATAATAATAGTTTATAGTACAAATGTTCAAATGTCAAGTTTAAACCTTTGAGAATTTTGCGAATTTTGCCCCTTGACAACAGTATCCTGTTTCAGGTAGACTAACTCCATTGAAAATTAAAAACTTAATAAATGGAGATCTAGCGACTGAATCTCATCATTGAGATGACGAGGAGGAGGTTCCTCTCTGCAAAGAGAGTGTTAATTCTGTCAGGGGCGAAATAAACAGAAGAAAATCGAGTGATCAGCGGATGCCTTCAAAGCCACACCACTGGCTTCAATCTCCAAAAAAAATGTGTTTCTGAAAATCTGTTGGTGACAACAGAAACAAAGAGCCGTAGTGGTAAGAAAAAACCTGTTAAATAAGGTTTGTATTTAAGTTTCCAACAAATTCGCCACGGACTGTAGGTCAGTTTGTTGTAGGATTAATTATTTTAATTAATATGGAGAATGATCATGGATAAAAAAGAAATTTTAGAACGCGTTAAAGCTGATGGTGTGAGATATGTATCATATCAATTCACTGATATTACCGGAACCGTAAAAAGTGTTGATGCACCGGTGAAAAGATTAGAAGGGGCTTTGGACGATGGAGTCTGGTTTGATGGCTCATCCGTTCAAGGTTTTTCCAGAATCCAGGAGAGTGATATGCATCTTCGTCTGGATATGGATACCTATGCGGTACTACCCTGGTCTCCGGATGAAAATAAAAGAGCAAGATTTTTCTGCGAAATTTTTCATCCTGACGGATCTCCTTTCGAGGGTGATCCCCGTGGTGTCTTGAAACGGAAATTAAAAGCATTGGAAAGTAAAGGCTACATTTTCAATGTGGGTCCTGAGCCAGAATTTTTCCTTTTCCGACGAAATGGAACAGATAATGTTCATCCTGTTCCCCATGATGTGGGTGGGTATTTTGATTTTTCACCCAATGATGAAGCTGTCAGGGTGAGAACAGAATTGATGAGTGCGCTCATTCAGATGGGTCTGGAAGTTGAAGTTGGACATCATGAAGTGGCCTTAGGTCAACATGAAATTGATTTTGAATTTGGAGAAGCTTTAAAGACTGCCGACAATGTTCTGACACTCAAATATACAGTCAAGGCAATTGCCGCAAAACATGATTTGATTGCTTCCTTTATGCCAAAACCAATATATGGTGTCAATGGATCAGGCATGCACTGTCACCAATCACTGTTTGATCATAACGGAAATAATCTATTCTATGATGCTCATGATGAATTTCATCTATCAGATCTGGCATATCACTTCCTGGCCGGGCAACTGCATCATGCGCGCTCCTTATCTGCCATCCTATCCCCCACTGTAAATTCATACAAACGATTAGTGCCTGGATATGAAGCACCTGTGTACATTGGTTGGGCTGGTGAAAATCGATCAGCTTTGATTCGGATCCCAAGATTTACGCCTGGTAAAGATAAGGCAGTGAGAGCAGAATTACGCTGTCCGGATCCATCAGGAAATCCTTATTTGCAATTTAACGCCATGCTATCCGCAGCCATGGATGGTGTTGAGAAAAAGATGACTCCCCCGAAACCATTAAACAATGTCAATATATACTCATTATCAATAGAGGAACGTGCGGCAATGGGAATTCGTCAATTACCTGGTTCACTATTAGAAGCACTCAATGAATTAGAAAAAGATGAAGTGATTAAAAATAGTCTTGGTAGTGAAATGTATGGCGCTTTCATGCGTGCTAAACGAGCAGAATGGGATGAATACCGTATTTTTGTCACTGACTGGGAAAAACAGCGCTATTTAGAAACAGCGTAAAAAGCGCAATTATAAATTCAACAAAAAAGAGGAGTTTTCACTCATAGAAAATTCCTCTTTTTATTTTTGTCCAATCTTGATTACGATCTGGTTACCATTCTACAAAATGTACAATTGCCTGGTTTTGGTGTTGGTTGCCCACAGGTTGGACAGGAAAATAACTCTTCTATATACTTTTCATTTTCAAGATCAGAAAACAATTCCTTTCTGGCATTCAGAAATTTGAGATAAAAAGCTAATTTAGTGCCAGCGCGTTGATGTTCTAATTGATTGAGTAACTCTTTATTTTGGATGGTTGTGCTTCCTTCAGAAAATGGACACTCATCCTCAATATATTCAATCTTTGCTAAAATTGCATACGCAGCTGTTTCACGTTCATAGAAACGGCAAAATGGTTTAGCTTTGGGAATCAATCCTTCTTTTGCGGGGATTAGCGGTGATTGGCGACGTAGAAAATCGACCTGCCATCCCAGGACATTGTTGAACAAAACTGATACTTCATCGTCCAAATTGTGGCCAGTTACAAGTACATCATAGCCATTCCTGGATGCAATTTCATTCATTGTATGTCGCTTGATTAAACCACAGACAGAACAAGGTTTTGATTTTCCCCGTTTATTAGTCTCAGAAAACGCTGGAATGGTTTTTCCATATTCGGACTTTATGTTGGCAATATGTAAAACGAGGTTGTGGTCTGAAGCATAATTCTCTGCAAGCGATTGAGATTTCACGGAGTATTGGTTATCACCTGAAATGCCTAAATTAATATAAACCCCTGCAGTCATATAACCAAGCTTACTCAGGACATCCCATAAAGCCAGGGAGTCTTTCCCTCCGGAAACAGCTACCAGGACTCTATCATCTTTAGTAAACAATTTATATTTATTGATGTTCCGTTCAGTTTGATCACAGACCCATTCTATAAAATGATGTTTACAGAGTGCCAGTTTATGCTGGCGCATGTTGATAACTGCTTTCTGGTTACATTTTCTGCATTTCATCATCAGCCACCAGAAATTACAGGAACTAATCGAATGACATCACCATCTTTGAGTAGTTCCCGTTCAGTAATTAATTCACCTTCCCGGACGCATAAATATGTTTCTGGTAAAATGTCTAATTTATTAAAAACTTTGCTGACAGTTAAATCTTTAGTCTCTACGAATACGTGTTCTTTTTTTTTGAGTATCACGGTTATTGTCATATTTATTCTTCTTGCTTGGGCAATTATCCACGAATAAAGGTGATTGCCAATGTAATAATGGAGATTACAACACAATAAATACTGAATAATCCCAATTTGTTTTTATTCAAAAATTTTAACAACCAGTGGATCGAAATGAAGCCAACCACCCCGGATGTAATGAAACCTACTAATAATACGGGTAGGAATTTGGTCAAGTTTGGAACAGCGAAGAGATCATTTATGCTCATAGCTCCAGCGCCGAGCATGATGGGTATTGACATTAAGAACGAAAATTTAGCAGCTTCTTCTCGCTTGAGCTTTCGGAGGATACCACCAGCAATTGTGGAACCGGATCGGGATAATCCTGGAAAAATTGCCAATATCTGAAAACAACCGATGATAAATGCATCCATTGTTGTTAAATTGTCCATTTTGTTCACTTGCTTGCTCATACGTTCTGCAAACCATAACAATAAGGCCGTTACCAGCAGAAAGATTGCTGTAATTTGTACAGAATGAAAAGCTGACTCAACCAGGTCTTCTAAGAATAATCCGCCGAAAACTGCAGGGAGTGTTGCAAGCACAATCAACCACCCTAATTTTGCATCTTGTGTACCAAATGGTTTTTTCTCAATTATCCCTTTTAGGACTGAACCAAATATTCTCCATAAATATTTCCAAAAATAAATAATAACTGCAATCAATGTTCCCATCTGAACAAGAACATCAAAAGTAAAAATATATTCTTTGTTAATTGACCAACCCAGCAAATACGGGGTGATCACCAAATGACCGGAACTGGAAATTGGTAAAAATTCCGTAATACCCTGAACGATACCCATTATAAAAGCCTGCCAGATTGTCATATTTACTCCCTTGATTCATAAATGATTTGATCGGCTGTGATGCCTGGTTTATATTCGTAATTCGATAGGTATTCTTTAGAAAATTCACCAAATTTATTGTTCAAAATTGCTTGACGAATCTTTTTCATCAAGTCTTGCAACATATGAATATTATGGATTGATAATAGTGTTCCGAATAAAGTTTCTTTTGCCATGATCAGATGGCGAATGTAAGCCCGTGAAAATGTTTTACAGGTGTAACAATTACATCCTTCTTCAATCGGTTTTGGATCACGAGAATACTTTGCGTTCATCAGGTTAAGACGACCTTTATTCGTCAGAGCTGCAGCATGACGAGCTAAACGGGTAGCCAGAACACAATCAAAAATATCGATCCCTCGTTGAACGCCGTAAATCAAATCTTCTGGTGTGCCAACTCCCATTAAATATCTGGGTTTCTCTGAAGGAAGGATTTTATTTACAATTTCTATTGTGCGATACATTTCAATTTTTGATTCACCCACAGACAATCCTCCGATAGCATAACCTGGAAAATCAATGGAACTGATGAATTCTGCAGATTGTTTTCTCAACTCGGGAAAAATTCCTCCCTGAACAATACCAAAAAGAGCCTGATCATCACGTGTTTTGGCTTGTAAACATCGGATAGCCCAGGCGTGAGTTCGCTCCATTGCTTTGGTACTGTATGATTCATCATAAGGTGAAGCACATTCATCAAATGCCATGATGATGTCTGCCCCTAATTTTTCCTGTATCTGTACTGCAATTTCTGGAGTCAACCTCTGTTTTGATCCATCGATATGACTGCGGAACGTAACACCATCCTGGTCAATTTTTCGCATCTCTGCCAGCGAAAACACCTGAAAACCACCTGAGTCCGTCAGGATGGGTTTATCCCATTGCATGAAATTGTGCAAACCACCCATTTCTGCAATCAAGTCCGCTCCAGGACGAAGGAATAGGTGGTATGTATTGGCGAGAATTAGGTTAGCTCCCGTTGATTCTAATTGAGCTGGGGCCAATGTTTTGACTGTAGCCTGGGTTCCCACTGGCGCAAAAGTTGGGGTAAGGATGGTGCCATGTGGTGTATCAAATTCGCCGGCTCTGGCATTGTTTTCAACATTAAGCAATTTCAAATTGAAGCTCATGTATTTTATTCCTGGTAACTTTTTATTATTAATGCTTGTCGATTATACTATGGAGAATAATGGTAAGCTTGTTCGATAAAAATCTATAATAATATGAGAAAAACGAACACTTCTTTGTAGATATACGCTGAAATTGCTAAGAGGTTGCATGATAATCGAGAAATTGAATGCAATTAAGAGCAGATGTTATCATTAGTGTTTTCAGAAAGTATTCGAAATAAAATTGGTTAATCAAAGCTTTCATAAAATTATTGGTGTCCTTTCAATAATTAGCGGTCAGGGTGTTATTGGCGTGCGGACGCACGCCAATAACACCCGCTTACCCCGATTTATTGAGATGATACAATTATTGTTAAGAAATGATTTAGAGGTTGGATTATGCAGATGGCAACAGAAAAAGAATGGGTCATAGCACCGAAAGTTCCTGAAGAAATCAAAGGTGAGTTGAGTGGTGTTTCGGACATTATGCAACAAATCTTATATAACCGCGGAATTATGGACTCGATTTCTGCTGCCCATTTTTTCGATAAAGAAGCCAATGCTCATGATCCATTTTTACTGAAAGACATGGATAAGTCAGTGGAAAGAATATTTCTTGCCATTGACGCCCAGGAACGTATTGCCGTGTTTGGAGATTATGATGCTGATGGAATCACATCCACAGCTTTATTATCAGAAGTTTTACATACGTTAGGTGCTCATGTGACGCCTTATATTCCCGAACGAGAAGCAGGGTATGGTGTTAACACCAATGCGATTGATTTTTTGCATGATCAGGAAATTTCTTTGATCATCACAGTGGATTGTGGAATTCGTTCACCGGAAGAATTACGCTATGCGCAGGATTTGGGTATGACTGTTATTGTGACAGATCATCATGTGCCAGCTGAAATTATTCCTGATGTACACAGTATTATCTGTCCCAGGGTTAAAGAGGATCAATATCCTGATAAAAATCTATCTGGAGTCGGTATTGCTTATAAATTGGCTCAAGCATTATTCCAGAGAAAAAGCGGATCAATCGAATTCGCGGATGAATGGTTAGATCTGGCAGCGATCGGGACGGTAGCTGATGTCGTTCCTTTATTAGGTGAAAATCGGCTTATCGTTGCAAAAGGATTAACTGCAATTCGGTTTTCCAAAAGGATTGGTCTAAAGAGTCTGATTTCTGTTGCTGGGTTTGATCAACGAAAAATTAATACAGTAGATATAGGTTTTGGTATTGCGCCTCGTTTGAACGCGGCAGGAAGATTAGACTCCCCGAAGAAAGCATTGAATTTGTTATTAACAAGAGACTTAAATGAAGCAGGTTTGCTCAGCCAGGAGCTTGATGATATTAATCGCAAAAGACAAAAGATAACACAAAATATGCAAGAATCAGCTCAAAAAGATCTCGATGAAAATAAATTAATCATTCATGTTTTTGATACACAGTTTACTTCGGGCCTTGTGGGATTGGTTTCAGCAAAATTAACTGAGTATTTTTACAGACCCTCTATTGTGGGGTATATAGGTGAAGCGTACACAAGAGCCTCCTGCAGAAGCATACCTGAATTTCATATTACCAACGCACTTGATAAATGTGAACATTTGTTGGTGCGGCATGGTGGTCATGCCATGGCGGCCGGGTTTACTGTTACCAATGAAAATCTTGAAAAATTAGTCCAGGAGTTGGAGTTAATTGCAGAAACAGAGCTTGACCCGAAAGACTTGCGACCAAAAATAAATATTGATATGGAATATCCATTACATAAGTTACCTTTAGACATCTTTAATGAATTAGATAAATTGGAACCACTCGGAGCAGACAATTCTGAAGCTGTTTTTGTTTCAAGAGGTGTTGAAGTAAGAAATGCCAGAACAGTAGGAAAAGATGAAAATCACCTCAAGTTACGTTTACGGGATAGACATGCCGAATATGACGCCATTGCTTTTAACCAGGGTTATTGGGCCAAAGCAATGCCAACCAGAATTGATGTGGTATATTCAATCGAACGAAATCATTACAATGGTAATATTTACAAACAACTCAGGGTGAAAGATTTGAAACCCTCTTTCTAAAATATATTTTTGTGAACAATTATGATCGTTTTCATAATTGTTTTGATGATCATAAATAATAAAAACAATTTTTGCACGTGCTATAATTATTCTTGTTTGATTGTTTTCCTACATGGAGGAAAAATGGCGGAAGAAGCTCCAAAACCCAAAAGCCCAATATCTGCAGTAAGCCCCATTCAAAAATCATTTGTACCACAACCCATTTCCAATTTGGAACAAACAGGTTTATCAACTCTTTGGTTACAGGATCTGGCATTAAAAATCTTTTATTTTCAAGGATACATGTCCGGATTTAAATTAGCAGAGGAAATGGCATTGCCATTTACAGGGATTGTTGACCAAATCATCGAAATTCTGAAAAGAGAAAAACTGGTTGAAGTCAGAACATCTCAAATGGGCTTGGGAGAAGGTTCGTACACTTACGCGATTACTGGTGCTGGTATCCATCGTGCGAGAGAAGCATTAGACCGCAGCCAATATGCAGGACCAGCTCCGGTTCCGATAGATGTCTACAATGAATCTATTCTGAAGCAGGGACGTGGTCGCTTACAGGCGACCAGTCGATTGATGCATCAGGTTTTGGCTCATCTGGTTTTAAATGAACCCACGTTCAACAAATTAGGACCTGCGGTAAACTCTGGGACATCTATATTTTTATATGGTCCTCCAGGAAACGGAAAAACGAGTGTTGCGAGAGCAATTGGCAACTTAGTCCAGGGACAAACCATGTATATCCCGTTTTCCATTTATGTGGATGGACAGGTGATCAAATTATATGATTCTGTCAACCACCAATTAGTCAGGGAAGATGATGCGACGACAACAGGAACCGGTACTGTTAGGTCTGGTGTTCGCCGGGATCCAAGATGGTTGCGTGTTCGTCGACCTTTCATAATCACAGGTGGTGAACTAACGATGGCCGGACTTGACCTGGTATTTGATACAACCAACAAATTTTATGAAGCGCCATTTCAGGTGAAAGCGAATGGTGGGATTTTGCTGATTGATGATTTTGGTCGTCAATTGGTTCGCCCTAGAGACTTATTGAACCGATGGATTGTGCCATTGGAAAATCGAATCGATTATATGAGTTTACACACTGGTAGAAAGATAGAAGTTCCCTTTGATGTTCTCGTGATTTTTTCAACAAACTTACCCCCAAAAGATCTGGTTGATGAAGCTTTTTTGAGACGTCTACGTCATAAAATTGAAATTGGCGATCCATCTTATGAAGACTATCGGGAATTATTCCGCAGAGTGTCATCCCAAAAGGGTGTTACTTATACGGATGAAGGATTAGCTTATTTATTGCAGGAGCATTACATTAAACGCAGCCGCAATCTGCGTGCATCTCATCCGCGCGATATTTGCGATCAGATTATTGACATTTCCCGGTATCTGAATGTTGAACCTATATTGAATAAGGAACTGATTGATAAAGCAGCTGCATCGTATTTTGTAGATTTATAACATATATTTTATTATGGAAAATAAAAAACCTCTTATTATCGCTCATAGAGGTGCTTCTGCTTATGCACCAGAAAATACCATGGCAGCATTTCAGAAAGCAGTTGATTTGTCTGCTGATGGCATCGAGTTTGATGTCAAATGCTCTAAAGACGGAGAAATGGTGATTATTCACGATCAGTCATTGGAAAGAACAACCAATGGGCGTGGAAAAGTGATCGAAACAGATCTGAAAGATTTGCGAAATTTGGATGCGGGAAGCTTTTATTCTTCTGAATTTACTGGTGAAAAAATTCCTCTTTTAAGTGAAGTATTAGAAGAATTTTCAAAAAAATTAGTCATTAATATTGAATTAACAAATTATTCCTCCATAAATGATGGATTAGCGCGGAAAGCAGCAATTTTGGTCAAGCGAATGCGCAGCGCGGAAAATTTGATTTTTTCGTCTTTTCATCCATATAATCTCATCATAACCAGGAGAATCATGCCGAACGTGTCAGTTGCTTTGTTAGCTCTACCTGGCGTAAGTGGTTGGATTTTTCGATCAAATATGATGAGATGGATAAGTCCAGAAATAATTCATCCTTTTTTTAATGATGTAGATAAACGATTTATTGAAAAGCAACATCAAAAAAATCGAAAAGTAAATGTTTGGACAGTAAACACTGAATCGCAAATAATAAAATTGCTGAAGGATAATGTAGATGGGCTGATTACGGATGATCCTTCTCTGGCAAGAAGACTAATAAATAAATGATGATTAATTCTGAATCAATTCAAGCTGCCGCAAGCAGGATTAAAGGAAAAATTAACAGGACACCTTTAACTTTTGATTCGAAGTTAAATGTATACATCAAATGGGAAAACCAACAAAAAACAGGTGCTTTTAAGATTCGTGGCGCGATAAATAAAATTCTAGCTTTGGCGCCCTGGGAGCAGGAAAGAGGTCTGGTTGCAGTTTCTGCTGGAAATCATGGTCTGGGCGTTGCTTATGCCGCCAAATTAGTTGGTGCAAAAGCAACTGTTTTCATTCCGGAAAAGACTGCTAAGAACAAAGAAGAATCAATACTTAACTATGGTGCTATTGTTCACAAAATTGCTGGAGATTATAGTCAAGCTGAAATTGAGGCACAAAATTATGCAGTGAAACGAGGAGCTACCTGGGTTTCTCCTTATAATGACGAACAGGTAATTGCTGGCCAGGCTACGTTAGGATTAGAATTGATTGATCAAATAAATCCATATGACTCTGAAGCCTGTTTAGTTCCTGTAAGTGGTGGAGCTCTAGTTTCCGGAATAGGTTTAGCATTCAAGTTGAATGGTTTAAAAACAAGGATTATAGGCATTCAAAGTAAAAATTCTGCCTTTTTTCACTCACTTTATCATTATGGAATTATTAAAAATGTTGTGGAAAGTAAAAGTGTTGCCGATGGGTTAACTGGTGGCGTTGAAAAAAACTCAATAACAATTCCTTTAGTAAGAAGTATGCTGGATGATTTTGTTCTTGTAGATGAAGAAGAAATAGAACGGGCGATTGCATATGTCTGGTATCATTATCAAGTGATTATTGAGGGTTCAGCTGCTGTTCCATTTGCCGCTGTACTCATGAATAAAATTACAGTAAACAAACCGGTGCTGATAATCACGGGCTGTAATATTCAAGCAGATTATCATAAAGAGATTTGTGATCGCTGGAAGGATTTGTTTTAATCGTCAATGAGAATTATTTATCGAATCTGTATCCTCCTCATATTGATATCCATTTTGGTTCCATTAAGAATCGGATATTCTGCTGCCGATGAACAAATAAATGATGTGGAAATAAAGGTTCAGGATCTATTTCAAAAAATGACTCCCGAAGAAAAGATAGGGCAATTATTCCTGGTTTCCTTTAGAGGTCGTGAAGTTACCGAAGACAGTGAAATTTTTGATTTGATCGTTAATCGACATGTTGGGGGTGTGGTTCTTAATTTGGCGAACGATAATTTTACGTCACTTAATACAATTGAAAATACTTATCAATTAACCAAAGCATTACAGCAAATGGAATGGGAAGGTCCAATGGTATTAGAATCAGATGATACCAGTACCGGCAGTACTCAACCTTCCAACTACATTCCAATTTTTGTTGCGATTTCTCAGGAAGGCGATTCTTATCCTTATAACTCGATTATCAATGGTGTGACTACATTACCCAGTCAACTGGCCATTGGTGCTACCTGGGACTTAAACCTCGCAGAAGGGGTTGGAAATGTGTTGGGTGAAGAATTATCCGCTTTGGGCTTCAACATGTTATTAGGACCTTCGCTTGATGTACTGGATTTTCCTTATGTTGAAGGTGGTGATGATTTAGGGGCAAGAACATTTGGAGGTGATCCTTTTTGGGTTGGAGAATTGGGAAAGGCTTATATAAAAGGTGTACATTCTGGTAGCAATAATCAGATGGCTGTAATATCCAAACACTTTCCTGGAAGAGGTTCTTCTGACAGATTGCCGGAAAATGAAGTGGCAACTGTTCGAAAATCACTTGAACAATTGAAACAAATAGAATTAGCACCATTTTTTTCGGTAACTGGCAATTCACCAAATGAGGAATCAACAACGGATGGCTTATTAATGTCCCATATCCGATATCAGGGTTTTCAAGGAAATATTCGTTCAACCACCAGACCGGTTAGTTTTGACCAATCTGCTCAAGAGCAACTTATGTCTTTGCCAGCCTTTGAATCATGGCGAAATTCAGGAGGAATTATAGTTAGTGATAATCTAGGTTCGAATGCTGTGCGGAAGTTTTTTAATCCAACCGGTGAGGGTTTTGATCCCAGACAAATTTCTCGTAACGCTCTTATTTCTGGAAATGATCTTTTATTATTGGATCTTTATGTTGATACGAGTGATTTAAATCCATATTCAACCACTATAAGGGTATTAGATTTCTTTACACAAAAATATCTGGAGGATCCAGCTTTTGCTCAACGAGTAAATTCATCAGTAAAACGAATATTGAAACTTAAGTATGAACTATACGGTGAATTTGAAATTGAAAAAATTATCCCAAATATGGAGAATTTAGAAAAAGTTGGCAAAAATCAACAAATTAATTTTGATATTTCAAGCAATTCGGTAGTACTTATGAGCCCGGACCTGGTTGAATTGAACGTTATACTCCCAGAACCACCTCAAAGAGATGAGAGAATACTATTCATTACCGATACAATTTCTGCGAGACAATGTACAGAATGTCCATCACAATTAATTTTTGGTGTCTCAACTTTTCAAGATGCTGTATTGCGCTTATACGGTCCAGGTGCAGGAGATCAGGTCACACCAACCCGAATGTCCTCCTATACATTCGCAGACTTAAATCGCTATTTAGTTGATCCCCAATCATCTTCTGTTCTAGATTCTGAATTACGAAATGCTGATTGGATTGTTTTTTCATTTATAAAACCAAACTTTGAAAATCAGGATTCCATGGCAATGCAAAAATTTCTGGCTGACCGTCCTGACTTATTAAACAATAAAAAAGTGATCGCATTTGGATTTAATGCGCCATATTATCTGGATGCGACGGATATCAGCAAATTGACTGCTTATTATGTCTTATTCAGTAAAACAGCTGAGTTTATCGATACTGCAACCAGATTATTGTTTCAAGAGATTTCAGCGGATGGTGTCTTACCAGTAAGTGTACCGGGAATTGGCTATGATCTAATTTCCAGAACAGCTCCCAATCCTAATCAGATCATTACGTTATTTCTGAAAACTCCTCAGGAAATCTCACCTGTGATAGGTGATCCCCAGCTGGATTTTTCTAACATCCCTAAGGTAGCTTTGGGGGAACAAATTGGCTTAGAAACAGGTGAAATCGTAGATTACAATATGAATCCAGTTCCTGATGGTACAATCGTCCGTTTTTTGATCAGCTACGTTGAAAAAGGGAGCAATATTCAACAAGTTGAAGCAATAACCCAAAAGGGAATTGCCAAGGTTACATACCGGGTGCAAAATACGGGGTTGTTGGAAATTAGAGCTGTAAGTGATCCAGCTTATAATTCTGAAGTCATTCAAATCGAAATTCCAGAACCAGAAGGTGCTGAAGCAACAATCGTAGTTTTATCCACTCCAGAAATGACTGAAACGCCTACACCGACTTTGACAGCAACTGTAACACCAACTGAAGCGGTGGTAATGATTAAAGATAATCCAACTATCCTTCCAAGGTTAAGTGATTGGATCGCGATGGTATTAATTGTTACGATGATGTCATTTGGTGTGTTTTTCTTCTCAAAGACAAGAATTCCAATTCGTTGGAGTATACGATGGGGAATATTGGCATTTATTGGGGGATTGCTTGCCTACATATTGATCAGTTTTCAATCGATCATGAGAGTTGAATGGACTTTAGAACTTAAGCCTATTGATCTAATGGCTGTCTCATTTCTGGGTGCGATTGTTGGATGTTTTATCGGATGGATCTGGTATGTCAGAGGAAGAGTGGAATTAAGAAAATCCTGATTATTTTCCTACTGTCATTAAGAAGCTGAGGATAAAAATAACAATTGCTGAAAGAACTAAAGTCTGTTCTGGATTCATTCTGATAATTTCCTGAAAAGTAATTTTTTTATTGATGGGGCGGAGGGGTATTGCCCGGTCTCCGAATAAAGCTTGTCGAAAATGAATCACATTTATTGGTCTATCATCTGGATGTAAATTCATTGCCCACAACATACATTTCTCAGTTCTCATACTGATATCAGGATTAATAGAACGAGGTGGTTTAAGTGAATCCGGATTTAGGAATCGCTGACGAGCATCGGTCGGAGGTGTGTTTGTCAGAAGATGGTACATGGTGGATCCCATGGAAAATATGTCACTTCGCACATCCGTATGTCCTTGGTCACCTCCGTATTGTTCCAGAGGAGTATACAATGCCGTTCCTTGACCCTGGACGATTGTTATCGTCACCTCACCAGGAGCAGCAATTTTTACTAATCCAAAGTCGACAAGTTTTAATAAACCGCTGGGAGTTAACTTCAGATTACTGGGTTTAATATCTCGATGAAGAATTGGTGTCTCTTGTTCGTGTAGAAAAATCAGAGCATCGGACAATTGGGAAATCCAACTTAAAACATCAATTTCTGAAAGAAATTGGTTTTTTTGTTTGGCTTTCAGCATGATTGTTCTCAAGTCCTCACCAGGCACAAAATCCATGACCAGGTAATCTCTTGTACCGGTGGAAAAGAAATCAGACACTTTCGGCAGATTAGGATGATCCAATCTGGCCAGAACAGTTGCTTCCCGCAAGAATTGTTCACGAGCTTCTTTGATCAATTCCTCTGGTAGGCTGGCATTGTGTTCAACTTCTTTAAGGGCGCATTGTCGTCCCGATAATCGTAAATCATCTGCGAGATAAATGGATCCAGAACCACCTTGTCCTATGATCTTTTGAATTCGATATCGACCACGCAATACATCCCCCGTTTTCAACGGGAGCAGCATTTTCTTCTCTCCTGATTAAATTGTTACTTGCGATTTTTTTACAATTCGGCGTTTATTTGATATATTATACCTTATTCAATATCCCAATTAAGCTGCGAAGTTGGAAATTTATACCTAATAAATTTAACACATTTTGGGATTAAAAAGAAATTCCTGAAGGACTGAGGATTTGATGGAAGAATTGTTTTCTGAATTTCCAATCTTAATCGCACAGAATGGACCATTGTTAGGTCAACGCTGGGGAATTAAAACCGAAATTCACATTGGAAGAGATCCAGACTGTGAAATTGTTGTACCAGATCGACAAGTATCCAGAGTTCATGCTCGATTAACGGTAAACAACAATGGTGTATTACTCGAGGATTTAAGGAGTAAAAATGGTACCTTTTTGAATGGGGCATTACTTGAGAGCCCGACCATTCTGGAAGAAGGAGATATCGTTCAAATTGCATTGGTTCAAAGTTTCTTCTTTCTGAGTTCTGATGCAACCATGCCATTGGATCGGGAATTGTTACCTGATCCTCAGACTGTAAAAAACACCGCAAAAATCTATCTCGACTTTCGGTCTCGGCGGGTTTGGTTAGGAGATCAAGAAATACTTCCGCCATTAAGCGTACCTCAATTCATGTTATTACATATGCTCAATGAACAAAAAGGGAAAGTTGTTTCCAGAAGTGACCTGATTGCGATGATTTGGGGAGATGAAAAAGCTGTTGGTGTCTCTGAACAAGCATTGGATGCGTTAGTACGCAGACTTAGAGATCGACTATCTTCGTTTGACCCGACACATGAATATCTGGTAACTGTCAGGGGACACGGGATACGCCTGGATAACGAACCAAAGCAATCTAATTAGATTTGGTTATCAATCAGACCTTGTTATTTTCTTCAGGTCATCAATAATTTTTGCTGAAGCAAGATGAAATTCTGAAGGATTTTCACTATCTTCGTGACCGGAAATTACGATAATAGCATTACAAACATGAGGTCCGGTATTCCGCCAGCGATGCATAAGTTGTGAAGCAAAAATTAGGCTATCGCCTGTTTCCAAAAGAAATTTTTCGCCAGTCACTTCATATTCCAGCTTACCTCTCAAACAATAAACAAATTCATGACCAGAATGGAGCATTCCATGCGGACCACTGGAACCGCCAGTCTCTAAAGTTAGCATAAATGCTTCTATCCTTCCAATGAAAGATTCTCCCCCCAGACCTTCCCAGAGTCCTTTCATAAAGGGCACACGATTTCTTTCGGATGCCTTACAAAATACAATACTATGTTTTTCAGGATTATTTCTAAAAAAAGCTGTGATTGGAATTTCCATCGCGGTTGCTAATTTATTCAATGTGCTTACAGATGGAGAAGTCAGGTTCCTCTCGATCATGCTTAAAGCATTTGCAGATAATTCACTTCTGCGGGCTAATTCTCGCATAGAGATATGTCTGGCTTCACGAAGTACCTTCAGTCTTGATCCTACATCCAAAGAGAGTGCGTCTTTTTCAACTGTCATCTGAAAAACCTGGCCTTTCAAAAACTTTTTTGTCACATTAAATTGATTATAGCTAAAATAAAACAAAAATCATTGTTACGTAAAATCTTTTAAGAAGATGGAGAATTTTCTAATTTTAGAACTCATTTCAAATTGAGAATAGCAAGATCGATTAAAATTAGGTTGTATAATCAAAAGGTAATGTAATTATTCCAATGAGAGGAATTTTATATCGTGTTTGATCTATTCATATATCCTTTTGGTTTTAAAAATAATGAAGAATATTCAAATTTAATAGGATATTTTGCTGGCAATGTCCATCGAAAAGCCACAAGAACACGAGTAGAAGACATTATTGTAATCCGCTTCACCCCATTTCGAAAGTTGAATGTTGAAGATGAAAAACAAATAAATCAAATCGTAGCAAAAACCGGGGATCAATTTTACAAAACAAAAGGTCCGATTACAACAGCTGCAAAATTGGCTGGTGAATTTTTTAATAATCTTCTTAATCAAATAAATATAATAAACAATTCACAATCTCCCATTCTGGGGTCCTTTCATTTGTTAGTTCTCAACAAAGATGATTTATACCTGGTTCTTGCTGGAGGTTCAACATCCTATCATTTATCCAGAACAAAAATAGAAAAATTTGAGGACAGAACATATGGAATAGAGGGGGTAGGTGTTGGCAAGACGATAAAACTTCGATTTTTCCATACAAAAATTAATGAAAGCGATCGTATCATCCTCACAACAAAATCTCCAAAAACATGGACAAAAGAATCTTTATTCGATTACCAAGGACTGTCTATCAGCCATTTAAGAAGATCCCTAAGACAATTAAGTCAGGATGATTTTGAAGCGGTAATCATTCAATTCCGAAGTGGAAACGGAAGTGTCCATCAATTAAAACTTGATTCAGCAGAATTTTCTTTTTCAGATATTGAAGACATGAACTCTACCTTCCAGGATAATCAACCGGTTGATGGTGCAACAATTTCAATTTCAGAAGATTATGAAGACCCCCAAGAAAAATCAATACTTCTGAACGAGATTTCCGAAGAAAAAATGGATGGTAACCCTCAGGATGTTACGACTGTGGAACTGCCAGATTTTATGACGGGAGAAGTTTCTGATAAATCAGAATCTAATCAAATTTCTGACCAAATACAATTGGATATTTTTCATAATGAAGAAGCAAATCCACCTCAAAAGGCTGAAGAGATTCCTCACACGCAATCTAAGGATGGCATCTACTTAAGTGGGGATACGTGGGATTCTGCTATCAATATTCAGGAAAAAGCACAAAAAAAGAAAACTAATAAGAATGAATCAAAGGCTTTTGCAATTTTTCTTTTGAGTATCCGGAAATATTTTCATAACCTGGACGAAAAATACAAGAAAATTACAAATTACCTCAAAAAGGGTCTACATAATGTTGTTAAATCTTCATCCAGGTCAAATTTAGAAAAAGATTCCAATTCTTTATCTTCATCATCCATGTTGATGATTGCGATTCTTGTTGCTGTTTTTGTGTCAGCGCTTGGCATCACGGTTTACTTTCAAAGTGGGATCGGTTCACAACAAACTGAATTAATCGCAAATGCTAATTTATTAATCAGTGACGCATTAGATGAACCAGATGTCAACAATCAAATTTTAATGTATCAGGAAGCTTTAAGATTGGTCACAGAATCAGAGAGCTATGGAAAATCAGAATCCACCAATGAAATTAAGAGGTTCATTCAAATCCAACTGGATGAACTTCAGGGTGTGACCAGAATTGATATTCAACCAACGATATTTGGTGGTCTTGACAAACGAATTCAAATCAGTCGTATGGGAATAAATGCCAATGGGGATGTGTATGCTCTGGATTCGGGAACAGGTAGAGTGATCAGGATGATTGCAACTCGACCTGATTATATGATTGACAATTCATTCTTATGTGGACCAGGTAAATATGGGGATGTTATTGTCGATCCATTAATTGATATTGAGCCAGTCAACTATGCAAATAAGATCAATACATCCTTAATGGGAATCGATGGACGTGGGAATCTACTCATGTGCATACCTGGAAGTAATCCGATCGCAATTGAATTGAAAAGATCAGATTTGAATTGGGGAGAAATTAAAGCACTTGCGTTTAATGGATATAGCCTTTATGTTTTGGACTCAGGGAGTAAAAACAGAGACATATACCGGTATCCCTCCAATGATTTTGCTTTTGATCAGGTTCCTGAAAGTATTTTTTCAAGTAATATTCCTGAGAATTTAGCTGGGTCACTTGACATATCCGTCAACCAGGAGGAGTTGTTTCTTGTTCACTCAAACGGTCAATTAACAAGATGCAACTTGAATCAATTAACCTGTGAGAATGACACAGGGTATGGTTTGATATTGGGAGGAAAAACCAGGGAAAGTTATAGTGTTTTACCAGGAACAGAGATTTCACAAGTATATGTTACGCTACCACCGGATCCATCCATATATTTTATGGATGAGAAAAATCAGGCGATTTATCACTTCAGTATGGCACTCAATTTACAACAACAAATTAGCCCAAATTTATCCAGTCAGGCGAACAATCTTGACGAGTCAAGCAAATTAACCGCCTTTACTGTAAACCCAAATGGGATTATTCATTTTGCATATGGAAATCTAATTTATTTTGGATATTTACCTTAAATGGAGAATGAATTGTGACGATTTTTTCAAGTATTCATAAACCGACATTATTATTAGATGAAAATAAAGCCAGAAAAAATCTTGCGCTTTTAAATGAGAAAATCCTCCTCCAGGGAAAACAATTTCGACCTCATTTCAAGACCCATCAATCCGCTGAAATTGGAGAGTGGTTTCGGGAAATCGGGATAACAAAAATTACAGTGTCATCCATCGAGATGGCTATTTATTTCGCAGATCATGGCTGGGATGATATTTTTATCGCTTTTCCAGTTAATATATTACAAATCGAAGAGATTATTGAACTTTCTAAAAGAATTCATTTGTCCTTATTATTTGAGGATATATCGACAGTTAGTTTCATTGACAAACACATTTTTTGCCAAATCTCCGGATGGATAAAGATTGATACTGGTGCCAACCGGTGTGGATTGAGGAGCGATCAATTTGAAATAATAGCCGAATTAGCACATGAATTGGAAAAAAGCAAAAACATTTCACTTAAAGGATTGATCACTCATGCCGGGCATAGTTATCGGTTCAAGACTGCTGAAGAAATTTGCTTAGTTTATGATCAGTCGGTGGAAACATTATTGGGTATTCAAGATCAATTAAATCAACTTGGATATTCCAACATAGAAATATCTGTTGGAGATACACCTTCTTCAAGATTGGTAAAAGATTTCAGAAATGTTGATGAATTGCGACCAGGAAATTTTCTTTTTTATGATGTACAACAATATCAGGCAGGTGTATGCCAGTTAGAGGAGATAGCTGTTACTGTGGTTTGCCCGGTGGTTGCCGTTCATCCAGAACAAAACGAAGTCGTTATTTACGGCGGTGCTATTCATCTGTCAAAAGATTCTCATGCGTGGGGTGATATCCAGAACGCCTATGGTCTGGTATCACTTCCAGCGCAAAATGACTGGGGCTGGGACGATAAAAAGATCGTCGGTTATTTACGCTCACTTTCGCAAGAGCATGGTGTGGTTGTAATGCCAGATGGAGTTCCAGATGAAATTAAACCGGGTAGTTTGGTATGTGTATATCCAGCCCATTCTTGTTTGACAGTGCAGTCAATGGGAAAATATACCAATTTGGATGGAGAAACAATCCACACTTTGCTTGCTTAACCCATTATGATGACCAAAGGGACGGGGGTGAAAACCAAAATAAATAAAATCAGCATAAGGAGGGATATTTTCTTTCTTTTCGGGTCCAATTGAGTGACTGAATCCTTCATTTGAGAAGGTATTTGGTTGAGGAATACCAATAAAAATGCCCAGAACCACCAACCAGACCATGCAAATCCTAACAATCCCATGATAACCAGAAAAACTGGTGTTAATTTTCTGGCTTTGTTACCAAATACGGCTGTCAGAACGTGTCCACCATCCAATTGTCCAATCGGGATGAGATTTAATGAGGTAACCAATATACCGGCCCATCCAGCCCAGGCAACCGGATGAATCATGACATCATAGCCACCAAATGGAAAGGGTTGACCGGTGAAGAAATAGCGCAGCCAATAAATGATTGGATTTAATCCTGCATATGATTGAGGATTAGGCAGCCATTCCCCGAACACGAGGTATTTTAATCCCAAATAAAGTAATGAATTGCCTTCCATTTGAAGTCCACTATCTACAGGTATTTGAGTTGGTAGCATTTCGACCTGTGATAATGACAATCCTAAAATGATAATAGGGATGGCGACAACAATTCCACTGATAGGCCCTGCAATTGCAATATCGAATAATTGTTTCTTATTCTTAGGGATGCTTTTCATATTGATAAAAGCACCCATCGTTCCAAAAGGACTGATAATTGGCAATGGTATGAAATAGGGTAAGGTCACATTGACACCATGTCTTCGCCCTGCGATGTAATGTCCCATTTCATGTGTGCCAAGAATTGCCAGGATTGCAATGGCAAAAGGCCAGCCATTTTTTGCAATTAGCAGGATCGCCTGTAAATCGATTTTTTCTGGCAGGTTCGGTGTGGAGAAAATTCCACCGGTCACAAGAACACTGATGATGGTGATGATGAAGAGCACTAAATTGGTTCTGGGGTTTGATTTTTTTACTGCAGGAATCTCATCGAGAAGATACACGACATGCTTGTTATTTTCTTCGATCAATAAAGGAGAAAATTTATAATTTTTGGCTTTCTTTTCAATAGCATCAAATGCGGTTTCGCTTTGCTCAGGATTTTTTAAGTTGCCAATGTAACGAATGAGCCACTTATCTTCTTTTCTACCGGTTGTGATACTTTCAATAATCATATAGCTTCTGACAAAGTCATGCAGTGGTTGTAAATCATTTTCCAGATATGAATTTGTTTCCATAATTGATCCTTATACCATTCTAATTACTTTATATATGTAATACCACTTAATGTAAAAAAGACAAGCAATGAGCCATGTCTTTTTGATACAGGCGGGAATGGATGGGAGTCGAACCCACCGCGGCCTGCATAACAACCCGCCACCGATTTTGAAGACCGGGAAGCCCACCGGGACCTAACCACTCCCAGCATTAAGGATACTCGAACAAGTTTATTTGGTCAATTATTAATCATTTTGAACGTTAGAAAGATGGAAAATTTAAAAAATTTTGAAAATTGATTGGGAAAAATTGCCGGATTATATATCAGTTCCTGGTATTTTTAAAATCCAATATAATTATTTAAAAGGTGAATTATGAAAAAAATTGGATTGAAGTCTCAATATTTTATCGATCGGTCTAATCGAAAAGCGTTTTTTAGAGGTGTAAATTTAGGTGGAAGTAGTAAAGTTCCAATACACCCGGATGGAGCCACGTATAAAAAGGAAGGTTTTTTTGACCATTTAAATGTGTCATTTGTTGGAAGACCATTTCCATTGGCAGAAGCGGATGTACATTTCAATAGACTGAAAAAATGGGGATTTAATTTTTTGAGATTGCTGACAACGTGGGAAGCCATTGAACATTGCGGACCCGGGATTTATGATGAAGAATATCTGGATTACTTTGAAGAAATTGTAAAAAAGGCTGGAGAATATGATTTCACAATTTTCATTGATCCCCATCAGGATGTATGGAGTAGATTTACTGGTGGAGATGGCGCTCCTGGATGGACCCTTGAATTAGCTGGATTTGATATAAAGAATATACATCCAAGTGGGGCGGCCATTGTTCATAATGTTCATGGGCATCCTTTTCCACGAATGATCTGGCCGACAAATAACCAGAAACTTGCAGCGGCAACAATGTTTACATTATTTTTTGGAGGAAGGGATTTTGCACCAAATTTTCGTATTGCCGGTGTGCAAATTCAGGATTACCTGCAAAAGCATTACATAAATTCTATTTTAAAAATTGTTGAAAGACTCAATAAATATGACCATGTAATCGGATACGATAGTCTCAATGAGCCATCCAGTGGTTGGATTGGACATCCAGATCTCCGAGAAAATCATGGACAACTGAAATTGGGAGAAATGCCAACTCCCTGGCAATCCATACTTTTAGGTGATGGCAGGCAACAGGAAGTTGAAATATGGAAAATTCGGATGTTAGGTCTGCGGCTTACCGATTGGAAAATGATCAATCAAAAAGAAGTCCGGGCATGGCAGAAAGGAACTGAATGTCTCTGGAAACAATATGGCATTTGGACAACTGATGATAAAAACAATCCGGTGTTGATCAACCCTTATTATTTTTCGGAGGTAAATGGAGAAAAAGTAGATTTTTCCAATAATTATCTGAAACCTTTCATCAATCGGTTTTCTACCGCTGTACGGGAAATTGATAAAGACGCTTGCATTTTTATAGAGGGAGTTCCAGATCTCAATTTGCCTGATTGGACCGATCAGGATGCTCAAATGATCGTTAATGCTACCCATTGGTATGATGGTGTCACATTATTAACCAAAAATTTTAATTCCAACTACACAATGGATACCGATAAAATGAAGCTTGTTTTTGGGAAAAAGAATGTCAGAAAGGTTTTTTATCAACAATTGAAAAACATAAAAAACGATTCTGATGAAAAATTAGGTGGCATCCCAACTGTAATCGGTGAATTTGGAATTCCCTTCGATTTAAACAAAAAAAGATCGTATAAAAGCGGAGATTTTTCATCTCAAGCACAAGCTCTGGATTTGTATTATCAAATCATCGAAGAACTTTTTCTGGACTCGACCATTTGGAATTACACCTCTGATAATTCGAATGAGCATGGTGATTTGTGGAATGATGAAGATTTGTCTATTTTCAGTCGCGATCAACAGGTAGATCCGGATAATATTTACTCCGGTGGTCGGGGATTAAATGCGATTGTGCGACCATATTTGAGGTTAATCTCGGGCGAGCCCAGGAGACAATCATTCGATTATCGACGTAAAGAATATACGTTATTGTTTGAAGATCAAAATGAAGGGGAACTGGTTGTATTCGTTCCTGAATACCAGTATCCTCGTGGATTTCGGGTGGAAATTGAATCTGGAAAATGGGATTTGAATATTGAAGAGCAAGAAATACGAGTGGAATATCGTGGTGCTTCAATCAACCAATTGCTTAGGATCCTGCCTAAATAGAGAGGAAATTCAATGAAAATTTCAATCATGATAGAGGGGCAAAATGGGCTAAATTGGACCAACTGGAAAAACATAGTTGATATAGTAGAAAATGATGGATTTTATGGATTGTATCTCTCTGACCATTTCACCAATGCCAATCCTCCCGATAAGGATTCTTTAGAATTGTGGACGTCATTAACATATCTGGCAACTACTACGAAAAGAATCAGGTTTGGTTCACTCGTCTCGCCTATATCATTCAGAAATCCAGTTTTTACCGCCAGAATGGCAGCTGCTGTGGATGATCTTTCCACTGGAAGATTAAAATTAGGGTTAGGATCCGGATGGCAGGAGCGTGAACATCAAAATTATGGATTTGAATTATTAGGCATCAAAGAAAGGTTTTTACGATTTGAAGAAGGTTTGTTTATCATATCCCAACTGCTTCGTTCGAATGATCCTATAACGATAAATGGCAAATTTTATCAGTTAAAAGATGCGATATTGTTACCACGACCCAATCGTAAAGAAGGTCCGGAAATCTTAATCGGCGGAAATGGAGAAAAATATTCATTTCCGTTGATCGTTAAATATGCAAAGGAATGGAACGCCATCTTTCTTACACCTGAGAAATTCAAGGAAAAGACCACTTTGCTGGATCAATTACTCGTTGCAAAGAGTAAAATGCCCGGGGAAATTCGCCGATCACTCATGACGAATTTAACTTATGGACAAAATCAAGAACGATTAAAAAAGAAATTAAATGGTCGAGACCCAAAAGACATGACACAACGTGGCATCATTGTTGGATCATCTGGTCAGGTCACAGAGAGGTTACATGAATACCAACAAACTGGACTGGATGAAATTATGCTGCAATGGATTGATCTTGAAGATATGGACAGTCTGATCCATTTTTCAGAAACTGTCTTGCCGAAATTCCACAATGCTTAGTTTGTTAAAATGCCCAGGGAAACAAAAGGATCATTGTAGGAATCAGTAACAGTACTAATTTTCCCAATACCCAACCTAAAAGGACACCTGCCAGCACATCGGACAGATAATGTAAGCCTGTTTGTATTCTTGAAAGGGCAACGAAAGGCGCCCAGATGGAAAGTAGAATAGCAAACCAGATAGGTGCAATACTCCAGGCCATGGAGGTCAGGAAGAATACTCTGGTGGCATGTCCGGATGGGAAGGAATGAGGGTCAGTGCTTCGATAAATTTCACCCCATTCACCAACCGGTCTTTTCCTTCGGATAGAAAATTTTATGATTAATACAATAATGGCCAGAATAAAGGTACTTAACCCCATGGAAGCAGCAATGCTACGCCATTCATTCCTTGCGAACAACCAGATGATTAATAGGACACTCAGGCAATACCATGAATCCCCTGAATGGGCAGTTATTGTTGATAATCGCCAGATCAATTTAGAAGATGGTTTTATGCGAATTTTGTTGGTAAGATGATTATCCCACTCTATAATTTTTCTTATCACCTGCTGCATGAACTATCCTTTAATCTTGAAGTAGCACGCAGTATACCGCGAAGAAAGAAATTGTGCAATTTTTAAGTTGCTTATTTAAGTTGCTTATGAATTTATACTGGAAAAAAATTTTTACTGCAGGGTGTAGAGGATTTGTCAATTATTGAATTTTCGATAAAAATCGATATAATATGTCATAGAGTTTATAAAATTCGTAAAAATTAAATAATAGATTCGGTGGTCGGTTTTTGATGATAGACCGGCGTCGGTTCACAGAAACCGTCGAAAAGTGCCGCCAGGTGAAAGGAGCCACCGAATAAATGACGATCTGGAAAGATTACCAATTAGCGTATAGTTTATCAGAGGCAGTAGAAGCGTATAACCAGGCAGAAAAGCCTGTTCGTTTTGTTTCTGGCGGAACCGATTTGTTGCTTGAAATCCAACAAGGCAGCCATCCAACCATGAAAACATTAATTGACCTCAATCACATTGGTGAGATGCGAGAACTGAAGATGGTGGGTGAGCAAATTTTTATAGGTGCTGCTGTGCCTGTCAGTCAGATCACAAATTCACCACTGATCAAAAAACATGCAATGGCTGTTGCTGAGGCGACTGGATTGATCGGTGGACCTCAGGTAAGGAATTCAGCGACTCTCGGTGGCAATGTTGCACATGCGTTACCGGCAGCTGATGGAATGATTTCACTGGTAGCGATGGATGCAACTGCGATTACTTACTCACATTCCGGGTATTCCAAAAAGAAAATCCTTGAATTATTTTTAGGGCCAGGTGAATCCGCTCTGGCAAATGATGAAATCTTGGTCGGGTTTGAATTCTCGATTAAAAAATCTGGCGAAGGATCAGCTTTTAACAGAGTGATGCGCCCCCAAGGAGTCGCTTTACCGATATTAAATCATGCAGTTTGGTTAAGAAGAAAAGATCACGTGATCGAGGATATTCGGATATCATTTGGTCCATCGGGGCCCGTTCCAACCCGCGCAATGCTGGTGGAGGAAATATTTCGGGGTAATAAATTAACCGCTGAAACAATTCTAAGGGCAAAAGAAACTATTCTGGAAACAGTAAAATTCAGGACCAGCAGAATGAGAGCAACTGCTGAATATCGTTACCATTTGGCACAAGCCTTACTGGAAAAAGTTGTAAAAATTGCATGGAATAGAGCTGGAGAAACCGAATGAAAGAAATGAATATCAAAATTACGGTTAATGATAAAGAATATAGTCTCCCAGTCATTGAAGGAGAGATGTTATCTGACTTACTACGCGAACGTTTAAGATTAACCGGGACAAAGATTGGTTGTAATGAATCTGAATGTGGAGCTTGTACGGTAGTAATTGACGGTGAGCCGGTTTTATCCTGTTCATATCCAGCGGTTAAAGCACGTGGCAAGAAAATTACTACAATTGAAGGTCTGGCTAAAAATGTTGGTGAAAATGGCAACTCTTACTTGGTATTACACCCGCTTCAGGATGCATTTATACAATATGGAGCCGTGCAATGTGGTTTTTGTATACCTGGTCAAATCATGACAAGTTATGCTTTGCTTGAAAAAAACCCCAACCCGGAAATAAAAGATATTAAGTATGCTTTAAAAGATACCTTATGCCGCTGTGCAGGCTACCCGAGCATTATTGGAGCGATTCGGGCAGCATCCGAATCCATCACATCCGGGAAACCGCCAATCTCGCCGGTTATTCAGACTTCCAGAATTGGAAAAAGAATAGTTGGTCAGATCAGCCATCGTCCGGATGCAATCGCGAAAGTAACCGGGAAGGCCATTTATAGTGACGATATCCAATTTGAGGGTATGTTGCATGCAAGAGTGAAACGAGCAATGGTTCCAGCTGGCATTTTAACTGAATTGGATATTTCTGAAGCATTAGCTTTGCCTGGTGTTCAGGCAGTGTTAACTGCAAAAGACGTTCCAAATGCAAAAACACATGGTTTATTTATCAAGGATTGGCCGGTATTGGTTGATACCGGTGAACAGATTCGATATGTTGGAGATGCGATCGCCGTTGTAGCTGCTGACACCAGAGAAATCGCCTCTGAAGCAATTGATCTGATCAAGTTTAGATTTGAACCTTTGCCTGTTGTTTCGTCAGCTGTCCAGGCGCATCTTCCTGTTACCAGAAAAATTCACGAATCAGGAAATTTATTAAAACACATCAAAGTTCAGAAAGGAATCGTGTCTGAAGGTTTCAATGAAGCTGATTTGATCCTTGAACACACTTTTCACACCAATCCAAATGATCATGCGTTTATTGAACCTGAATGCAGTATTGCCCGGTTGACAGATGAAGGTAGGATGGAAATTTATGTAGGTTCACAGATTCCTTATTCCGATCGTGAACAGGTTGCTGCTGTTCTGGGACTACCTGAAAATCAGGTGAGGATCATTGGTCAACTCATCGGTGGGGGATTTGGTGGCAAAGAAGACATTGCCGGTCAAATCCACGCAGCAATGTTGACGATGAAAACCAAAAAACCCGTTAAATTGTTATTTGATCGCCAGGAAAGTTTGATTGTGCATCCAAAACGGCATGCAACCCAGATCAATATTAAAGTTGGCGCAAAGAATGATGGGCAACTTGTGGCAGTTCAGACAGAATTACATGGAGATACCGGCGCGTACGCATCCTTAGGAGAAAAGGTGATGACACGAGCCACCACGCACTCCTCTGGTCCCTATGAAGTTCCACATGTGAATATCGATTGTTATGCCATGTATACCAACAATCCACCAGCCGGAGCCTTCCGCGGATTTGGTGTGATGCAATCCGCTTTTGCGGTGGAATCGATGATGGACACATTGGCAGAAGCATTAAAACTTGACCCGATTGAATTACGCAAGAAAAATGCATTGCGCGTTGGCAGTGTTACAAACACTGGACAAGTTTTGAAAGATAGTGTTGGATTGTTAGAATGCATCGAAAAAGTAGAGAATGCCTTGCATGAAAAAGCTGGACCAAATCCATTTGTTCCTGTACCAGATCCAGATGATCCGACCATTGTCAGAGCCTGGGGATTTGCAGTTGCTTATAAAAATACAGGACTTGGTGGTGGTGCTCCTGATAAAGCCGGAGCTGAAATTGAATTGTTGCCCGATGGTCGATTTGAAGTGCGTTCTGCTTCAGCAGAATTAGGTCAGGGTTTACCAACTGTTTTACAGTTAATCGCATCCGAAGAATTAGGACAGGGCACGCAACAAGTACAGGTTTTGTTATCTGATACTGATTTGACTCCCGATGGCGGCCCAACAACAGCCTCCCGACAAACTTATGTAACAGGAAATGCAGTTAAATACACTTCTAAAGCCATGCGTGATTTACTGACATCTGAACTTGCAGAGAGATATGATGTCTCACCAGAAAAAATAGAATTCAAAGAAGGACTGGCTCAAATAGATCGTCAGGAAGTTCAACTTTCTACGATATCCCAGAATCTTCGAAAAGATGGAATTACCCCGAAAGCTTCTTATACCTATTGGGCACCTGAAACAAAACCTTTGGGGCAGGGTGGGGACATGCATGTTGCATTCTCTTTTGCGGCGCAGGCAGCTCTGGTTGAGGTCAACACCATTACAGGTGAGGTGAAAGTACCGGAAGTCATCGTAGCGAATGATGTGGGATTTGCAATTAATCCATTAGGATTGAAAGGGCAAGTGGAAGGCGGTATTGTCATGGGGATCGGTCATGCATTGGTTGAAGATTTCATCCTGGAGGAAGGAAGGGTCATTACCGACCGATTGGCAAAGTATCGTATACCATCGATTTATTACACCCCTGAAATCACATCCTTTCTCGTCGAGCATCCAACGGCAGATGGACCTTATGGCGCAAAAGGGATTGGTGAAATTTGCTTAATCCCAACCATACCAGCCATTACCAATGCAATCTATAATGCAATTGGTGTTCGGGTGGATAAATTGCCCGTTGACCAGGAGAAATTAGTATCAGAACTTCAGAAGCATAAACAATTCGCATAAGAAATCTTATCAATAACTTTTAAGACAGAAGACAATCAAAGTTCTTCTGTTTTTTTATTACAATGGGTAAGTGTAACAAGAAGAAAAGTTCTTAACAATTAGAAAAATTGTGATAATTTTCACATGACAAATTTTCTTTTCTGATGTATAAACAATAAGGTTTTTCAAACCCCAGATCAATAAAGGAGGAATTCTATGTGGCATTTCATCATCCTTGTGGGGATTCTATTTTGTTCTTATCAAGCTGTCCGTGATAAAAGATTGTTGGTTTCTGCAATATGGCTGGCTGGTACCAGTGCACTGGTGTCCATTATGATGTACTTAATCGGTGCTTATCAAATTGCTGTTATTGAGTTGAGTGTTGGGGCTGGGCTTGTGACAGTACTTTTTGTTTTTGCCATTAATATTGCTGGTGATGAGCCAATTCCAAATTTATCTTTTATTCCAAAATGGCTGGCAAGGATTTTTGCAGTTATGGCAATTCTGCTTATTGGATGGCAATTGCTTCCTTTATTAGATTTTCCGATCAATTTAAATCAGGATGAAGGATTTCAACAATTGGTTTGGGAGAATCGAAAAGCCGATTTATATCTGCAGGTTGTGATGATTTTTGCTGGCGTCATCAGCATGTTACGTCTCTTGACCGACGAATATCAAATCAGAATTCTTCACAAGGAGGTTCAAGAATGAATATCAGCACCTCGATGATTGTTTTAATCGCCGTAATGGGGTTATTTGGTGTCGGATTGTATTGTTTGCTCATTACCCGAAATTTAATCAGGTTGTTGGTGGGTTTACAAATAATGGTCAAAGGTGCTATGTTGCTTTTGGTGTTTGTGGGTCAGAGTCAAGGTCAGCCCAGTCTTGGTCAAAGCATGGCATTAACAGTGATCGTTGCAGATACCATTGTGGCTGTGATTGGTTTAGCGTTAGCAGTCCAGGTGAAAAGAATTGTCGGCACCCTGGATATTGCAGACATATCAAAGTTGAAGAGGTGAAATGATGTTGCAAATAGAACCTCTGGTTTTAATAACAATTTTGGTTCCCTGGTTTGGGGCATCAGTCGTCTGGCTTATTGGCGATCGGTATGAAAAAATTCAGCATGTCTCTGCTGTGGTTTTTTCAATCACAGCAGCCATTTCATCGATTGCGATGTTGTGGGTTTATAAAAGTGGTACAGTTCTCTCTTTTTCAATGGGTAGTGCTTATGGAGATTTTACTTTTATCAGCGACGGATTAGGGCTATTCCTATCGATTGTGGCAACTGTTATTGGTGCCCTGGCTATAATCTTTTCTGTCGACTATATGCATGGTTCTGCTCAATTAGGAAGATATTATTCCTTTGTTTTGTTCTTTATCGGTGCTATGGTTGGTCTGGTGTTGACCAGCAATCTTTTGTTGATGTTCATTTTTTGGGAAATAACAGCTTTGTGCTCGTACGCTTTGATCTCTTTTTATAATGATGATCCCAAAGCGGTTGCGGGTGGTATGAAAGCATTGATAATGACGCAAGTTGGAGGATTGGGTTTATTACTGGCAGCAGCGTTATTGTTTGCTTACTCTGGTAGCTTTGATATTAACATCTTCATCTCAAATCCCTCGCTTTTTCCCAGCAATATTCTGGCGATCATGGCATTTGGCATGTTGATAGCCGCAGCAGCAAAATCTGCCCAATTCCCTTTCCAGACCTGGCTCCCCGATGCGATGGAGGCACCTTCACCTATCAGTGCTTTAATTCACGCTGCTACAATGGTGAATGCTGGCGTTTACCTGTTAGCTCGATTTTATCCGGCGTTTAAAGATGTCCCTGGATGGACAATGTCTGTCATGATTGTGGGCATGTTATCTGCATTGATGGCAGCGCTGATGGCTCTGGTTGCTAATGATCTCAAACGTGTACTGGCTTATTCGACAGTCAGCCAATTAGGGTATATGGTTTACGCAGTAGGGGCGGGAGATATTCTGGCTTCGCAATTTCACCTTTTCAGCCACAGTGTTTTTAAAGCATTATTATTCCTTGCAGCTGGTGCAGTCATTCATTCTGTTGGAACCAGAGATATGCGGGAAATGGGTGGTCTGGGGAAAGAATTACCTTTTGCGAGAACTGTATTTATCATTGGATCGCTTGCACTGGCTGGAATCCCGATTTTCAATGGTTTTTGGAGTAAGGAATTAATCCTCGAAGCAGGTTTGGAGCATGGGAATCCTATCTGGATTTATGTGATCATGCTCATCGTGACAGGACTCACAGCGCTCTACACTACCCGATGTGTATGGATGGTTTTTTATGGTGAAAACAAACTGGATCGGCATATACACCCGGTTGGAAGGAATATGAAAATTGCCTTAACTCCTCTGGCGATTGGAGCTTTTTCCACCTGGATATTAATCGGACCATTTTCGAAGATGATGAGCTCATCGCTTCCTGTTCATTCGATCCAGGAAGTTAACTTAAGCGAATTATTCAATCATGTTGTATTTGCTCCTGCAACCTGGATAGCTCTGGCAGTAATTGCTCTTGGAATAATGACCTGGTTTGGCCGAGGAACCCTAACTGGCATTAGGCAGGCACTGAAACCTATTGCAGGAATGGCAGAAGCGAGTTTTGGGTTCGAAAAAATTAATAAATTTATAGTAGGTGCGACGCAGGGTTTGGGTGAAAGTTTAAGAATTACTCAAACTGGAAAACTAAATTGGAATGTTTTCTATATTTTGGTAACCCTGGTTGTCGTATTTGCTGTATTGATGATTGGAGCATAACATGGATGTGAATACAGCATTTACCTGGTTGCTAATGGTTCCAATGATTTCTTCTGCCGTCATTTATCTGATTGGAAGAATATTTTCTCGAGGTCTTAAGAATGATAAAAAAACCAACCCGGCAAAATGGTTGGCATTAATAGCACTTCTGGTCACAGGAATTTTCCTATATTTTATCATCACGAATGTCTTCTCAACCGGACAAACACATTACCAGAATTTTGGAGATGTCTGGTTCCGTTTTGATGGGATTAGCATGATGCTATCTCTTCTCGTTCTGGTATTGGGGATTCTGGTGACAATCTATTCGTTTACTTATATGGGGAAAGAATCCGGTGAGGAAAAATTCTACGCATTGCTCGTCATGATGATTGGCGCGATCAATGGGTTAGGATGCGCGTTAGATCTCTTCAATTTATGGGTATGGTTTGAAGTCATGACCATCAGCTCAATCGTTCTGGTTGCATTTTATAAAGATCAGGCTGCTTCATTGGAGGCTGGCGTTAAATATCTCATTCAAAGTGCGACCGGATCTGTGATGGTTGTGATTGGCATAGCGCTCATTTTCCTTGAAACTGGAACGCTCAACATCGAAATGATGAGGATGTCCATCAATTCTCCTTCACCTTTTTTAATCATCGGTGGTGCGTTATTGGTAATTGGTTTTGGTGTCAAGATTGCCATGGTTCCATTACATACCTGGCTACCAGACGCACACTCGCAAGCACCCAGTGGAATCAGTGCCATGCTTTCTGGTGTTGTTATTGAGGTAGGTCTGATTGCTTTATTGCGTGCTTTAGGTGGAATTGCTTTGAGTGGTGGGCGATGGGGGTATTTATTAATCGGATTTGGCGTTTTGAATATGATTGTTGGAAATCTGCTGGCATTACGACAGAATGAAGTAAAACGATTGTTGGCTTACTCGAGTTTGAGTCACGTTGGATACATGCTATTGGGCTTTGGCGTGCTTATTTCATTGAATGGACTCCTGGCTGGCGTTGGTGCAGTTTTTCATCTGATTACACATGGATTGATGAAAAGTCTCGCATTTTTAGCTGCAGGTGTATTTTTATACAACTTCCATATTTCAAAAGGTAGTCACAAAGTTCTTGTATTGGACGACCTGAATGGCGCATCAAAAAAATATCCATTCACAGCGTTTGCATTTTCGGTTGCCCTACTTTCATTAGGCGGTTTACCACCTCTGGCTGGATTTATGTCCAAGTGGCAATTATTGGCAGGTATTGCACAAACGCAAAACACAATCATGATCATTCTGGTTATTTTTGCTGGATTGATGAGCGTCCTCTCATTAGGGTATTATGCACCTCTGGTTAACAGAATGTACCGCAAGGAACCAGCTGATATCGTGATGGAGGGTGAATCGGTTTCTATCTGGATGTATATTCCCTTGGCGTTATTAACGCTTGCGGTCGTCGTTTTGGGTTTTGTGCCTTCCCTTTTGTATTGGTTAACCGGCCCTGCTGGATATAGTTTATTTATTTTCTTTGGCCAATAAAGGAGTTTTGATGGAAATTATACTAACACCTCCTCTTGCTTTTTTGATCTACGTGCCTTTTGTCATGGCTTTATTGTTATTTGGAAAGGGAATGGCTGGCACTTCAAAAAAATCAAAAATGAAAGAAACCATTTACGCAAGTGGTGAAGAAGCATCCACCAATCCAGCTGCACCAGGTTACCGTCCATTTTTCCTGATCGCATTCTTCTTCGCTGTATTACATCTCGGCATGTTAATTATTGGTTCAGGTACTTTCACTTTTTCATCCGTACCATTTTTACTCGGTTTAATGGTTTCCCTGATTGCTTTATTGTTAGGGTAGAAAGGAAGGATTAATGCGTACAGATTCGGAAAATTATTACAATCAAATCGTAAATAAGCTGAAGAATTGGGCCAGGATCAACTCTCCCTGGGCAATTCATTTTAATAGTGGCTCATGTAATGGATGTGATATCGAAATTTTAGCCACATTAACCCCACGTTATGATGTAGAACGATTAGGCATAAAATTACAGGGCAGCCCACGTCATGCTGATGTATTGATCGCCACTGGACCAGTCACTTTACAGGCTCTGGATCGTTTAATACGCGTATATGAACAAATGCCAGATCCAAAATATGTAATAGCCGTTGGTTCCTGCGCTCTATCCGGTGGTGTATTTGACGGTTGTTACAGTGTAATAGGTGACCTGAACAAGGTTATTCCAGTTGATGTGTACATTCCAGGTTGCCCTCCCAGACCTGAGGCAATCATATTTGGGGTTGTTCAATTATTGGATAGCTTAAAAAAAGGTAAAAAACCAGCAAAATTCGTTGTCCCAAATGACATTCCAGATTTTAAATTAGAGGAGAAAAGCAATGGAAACAATTAAATTCTTAGAATCTGGGAAATTAATTCTGGAAAAATGGATTGAGCGATCTCAAACAACCGAGGAAAATCGCCTGGATATCTGGATTTCGACAGCAAATTTAAAACCAGCTGTCCAGAGTCTCGTTGAAATTCGTTGGGGTTATTTGATTACCATCACAGGATTGGATATTCCTCCAGTCCGTGATCAGGACAACAATGAACTCCAACCCGGTCAATTAGAAGCGTTATATCACTTCGCCAATGACGCTGATATCATAACCATCCGGGTCAAGGTGCCTTACAGTAAACCTCAAATCGATTCCATCTGTGAAATTATTCCTTCTGCGACAATTTATGAACGAGAAGTCATAGAATTATTTGGTTTTGATTTGTTGAATACACCGAATACAGAAAAATTGATATTACCAGATTCCTGGCCTGAAGGTGTGTACCCTTTAAGAAAATCATTCACCAATTTGCAGGATCTTGTAACATCGAATAAGGAGCAATCCAATGACTGAAGCGAAAAAAGAAAAATTCATTGTCCCAATTGGACCACAACACCCAGCATTGAAAGAACCCGGAAATTTTGAATTTACTGTAGATGGTGAAATCGTAACGGATGCAACAGTTCGGTTAGGATTTGTTCATCGAGGAATTGAAAAAGCTTGCGAAACGCGAAACTACACTCAGGATATGTACTTACTTGAAAGAGTTTGTGGAATATGTTCGCACGTGCATGCAACAGCATTTGTTCTGGGTGTTGAGAAGCTGGCAGGAGTTCAAGCTCCCCCTCGCGCAGAGGCCATTCGTGTGCTGGCAGCAGAATTAGAACGAATTCACAGTCATCTGTTATGGTTTGGTGTGGCTGCACATGAGGCTGGTTTTGATACTTTGTTCATGTATACCTGGCGTGACCGAGAAGTTGTAATGGATATTTTGGAAACGTTATCGGGCAGTCGGGTGCATTACTCTGTAAATATATTGGGTGGTGTAAAAATTGATATTGACCAGAAATTATCTGATTTGATTAAAAAAGATATGGATTTTTTGGAAGAACGAACAGAACATTACATGAAGGTTGTCACAACAGATGAAACATTTCTAGGAAGGACGCGAGGAATTGGAACCCTCTCCAGAGATAGAGCAAAATTATTAGGAGCTGTCGGTCCAACAGCACGTGCTTCCGGTGTAAAAAGAGATGTACGGGTCAATGCTCCCTATTCTGGATATAAAGAATTCCCGGTAAAAATGGTCATTGATCAAACCGGTGATCTTGAGGCAAGATTTGTCGTACGATTAAAAGAACTCTATGAATCTTATCGATTAATCAGAGAGATTTTGGAGAAAATCCAACCAGGAGAAATTTCCACTCGCATAAAAAGAAAGATACCAGAGGGTGAAGTTATTTCCAGAGTTGAGGCCCCCAGAGGGGAGTTATTTTACTTTATAAAAAGCAATGGCACGGAAATGCCAGACAGAGTCAAGGTTCGCACACCCAGCTTATGCAATTGGGGAACAATCACTGATGTTGCAGTTGGCCACAAATTGGCTGATATGCCCATGTTGTTAGCAGGAATTGATCCTTGCTTTTCCTGTAATGATCGGATGGTTGAAATACGGTCGGATTCACAACCATCCCAGATGATGAATTGGGATGGTCTTAGAAAATATGGAATTGAGTACTACAAATGAACCTTTCTTTGCACCCACTCATTCTTTTATTAGTCTTTCCAGGTGGATTGTTCTTGATGAACATCGGATTATTGTATGAATGGGCTGATCGAAAATTAGTTGCCCGTTTTCAAAGCCGCGTTGGACCTCGTTGGTTTCAACCTTTTGCAGATACAGTAAAACTTTTAGCAAAAGAAGAGATTATTCCGAACGGGGTACATAAATTCATGTTTCAGGCATTACCTATCATTGCGCTAACCGGGGCACTGACAGCGGCTCTGTACATCCCAATGTTTGGATTTGAAGCAGCGTTTAGTTTTGAAGGGGATTTGATTGTTGCGCTTTATATGTTGAGTATGATGACATTGAGTATAGGACTGGCAGGAGCAAATACTTTGAGTCGTTTCACGATTATTGGTGCAACCAGAGCATTGACGCAAATGTTTTCCTACGAAGCCCCATTTTTACTGGCATTGTTAGGACCAGCCATTGCTGCAGGAACATGGAATATTGGGAAAATAAATACATTCACAGGAGAAAATATTTGGTTAATTCTTGCCCAACCCATAGGTTTTATCATAGCAGTTGTAGGCTTGATGGGAAAACTGGAACTTCCTCCGTTTGATGCTCCTGAAGCAGAAACGGAAATAGTCGCTGGTGCTTTAACTGAATATTCAGGTCGAGGCCTGGCGCTCTTTCATATCGGTAAAAATGTTGAATTGGTAATTGGTTTGACCCTGGTTGTGATTTTTTATCTGGGTGGTATTGCAAATCCAATAGAATTTATTCTTAAGTCTGCTGGTCTATTTCTGGTTGTCAGTGCATTACAATCCATGTTTGCTCGCTTACGAATAGATCAAACCGTTGGATTATGGTGGAGACTTGGAGCGTTAATGGGATTATTACAATTATTGGCTATAATTTTTGGTAGATATTTAGGAGAAATCCTAAGGTAAGGTTTCAGGTGAAAAATGGCTATTGGTGTTTTATTTGGTGATTTAGTAAAAGCTTTCTTTACAAAACCGGCAACACAAAATTACCCTTTCACAAAAACAATTGCGCCAGAACGGTTAAGGGGAAAGCTGGTTTATGATCCAGAAAAATGTATTGGATGTATGTTGTGTATGAAGGATTGCCCATCCAATGCTATTGAACTCTTAACGGTTGATAAGATTAATAAAAGATTTGTTATGCGCTATCATCCGGATCGGTGTGTTTTTTGCGCTCAATGTGTACAACTTTGCAGATTCAACTGTTTGAACATGTCCAATTCTCTGTGGGAAATGGCTTCTACCTCTAAGGAAGCCTTTGAAGTTTATTACGGAAGGGAAGAAGATATTGCATTCTTACTTGAACGAGCAGCTCAACCAGGCATTAACGAACCACCTTGCGAATAAATCATTATTACCCCGATTGACCATTCTGGGAATAGGTAATGAATTGAATGGTGATGATGGGGCTGGCGTTTTGATCGTAAGGTATTTAAAAAAAAAGTTACCAAAATTTGACCAAATCCAATTAATTGAAGGCTCAATTGCCCCAGAAAATTATTCAAGTGTCATTAGAAAATTCAACCCTGATTGGATATGGATAATTGATGCAGCTGTTTTTGGTGAAAATCCTGGTTGTGTTCAATTATTTGACCCTTCAAGAATCGAAACATTGGCTACAAACACACATCGTTTGTCACCCAATTTATTGGTATCATTTTTACAATTAGATACAAATGCAGAAGCTTTTCTCATTGGAATTCAACCTGAAGTCGTTGATCCTTTTTCAGAAATCTCACCTGCAGTTAAACGATCGATACAAGAAACTTCAAAATTTTTATTGCGTTGGTTACAAAATACCTATAATATCTAATCATGCGAAAGAAAAATCCAATTGTTACTGCAATCATTGCGTTTAGCTGGTTTTTCCTGATTATTATTGGATATTATGTCACTCATAAACCCGTAAATCCATCACAAACAATCACCTTTATTACTCACACCTGGAAAATATTTTTAGGCTTAGGGGTTATTACTCTGGCGGGCGGATTAGGTCGAATATTCTTTAGATTTGAAAATCAACCAGCCTGGGTCCGATGTTATTTGCAGGCTGGTATTGGTATCGGTATACTCTCGATTCTTGTGCTAATCATCGGTTCAACCTGGAAAATCAATCTTTTGATCATCATTGGATTATTACTCATCTTAAGTTTAATTACTTTTCGATCCAGCATTTCCTGGTTTAAAGATTTATTCCGCAAAGAAGCCAATCCATATCAACAATGCAATGGATCAACGAAAATCATCATCATATTATTGGGATTGGTTTTTCTATCTCAATTATTGGTTTCATTAGCTCCAGCAACTCGTTATGATGCTCTTAATTATCACTTAACATTACCGAAGACTTACCAGATACAGGAAAAGGTCAGCGACATACCCTGGTTGGTTATGTCGGGTATGCCTCAGGTATCAGAAATGGTTTATACCGTTCTGATGGGGTTAGGTGGCGAGTCTTCTGTGCTCGTTTTTAATGGGCTGATTGGCGCATTGATTACGCTCGGATTGGTAGGTTATCTGGGAAACAAAATTGATCAGGAAAGTACATGGGTGGGTGTAGCCAGCTTATTTGGAGGATTTACATTTGCCTCCGCCCTGTCCTGGGGTTACGTGGATTTAATGGCAGCCTTTTTTGGTTTGGGTGTCGTTGTCTTATTGGATGATTATCGAAAATCAGGTGGTGAAAAGGCTGTATTTTTGGCAGGCATTTTCAGTGGTCTGGCATTTGGATGTAAGTATCCCGCCGGTGTGATTTTTCTAGCTGGGTTATTGTCCCTTATTATTTATTTTGTTAAGAATAAGAACAAAAATTGGTTCAAGTCAATTGGGTTATTTTGTTTGGGGGCAAGTTTGCTTGCTTTACCCTGGCTCATAAAGAATTTTGCTTTTACCGGGAATCCGATCTACCCGTTCTTTTTTGAATCTGGGTCGATGAATCAAATCCGGCTAACTGTGTATCAAGGCATGGCGCCTTATGGCAATTTGTTAGATTTATTTTTCCTTCCCATTCGCGCCACGATTATGGGTGTGGATGGTGCGCATGGTTATAGTGTATCCATGGGTCCTCTCTTGTTAGCTTTGGGCGTGATAGCTTTTTTAGGTTGGGAAGGAAAAGATCCTGAGCATAAGTTATCGATTGTCAATGCTGGTTTGATTGCGTTTTTTGGTATATTGGTCTGGGCGATTGGTAATCAGTTCTCCGGATACCTTATCCAGACCCGGTTCTATTTCGTCTTGTTTCCAGCATTTGCAATATTAGCCGGGTTTGGCTATTTTCAAGTCAAACAATATAAGATTGGTCAGGTGCGCATTAAAAGGCTGGTCAATATATTTGTCATCATGGTGCTTGCCTTCAATTCGTTCCAATTGATTGCGGATGTGGTGGAAAAAGACGTACTCCCCAATGTTTTTGGTTTTCAATCCAATCAGGAATACCTGGAAAAAAATTTAGGATGGTATGCCAGAGCCATTGATGAAATGAATCTGCTGGATGAAGATAAAAAAGTGTTGTTCCTATATGAACCCCGGGGTTTTGGGTGTATCCCGAAATGCGATCCGGATGAAATTTTGGATCATTGGAAATTAACTTTTCATGAATTCAAATCAAATGAGGAGATCATATCCAAATGGAAAAATGATGGGTTTACGCACCTCCTTGTTTACACCAAGGGAATGGAATTTTTACGCGAAGAACAGGATCCACATCACCCTCCTGTCGAATTAGATGCCTTAGAAAAACTAACAACCAGATTTTCACTGGTTGCTAATTATGGCGATTGGTATCATTTATATTCTCTGGATGGTAATTAATCAGAGTAGGTTTTTAATTTTTCATTTGCCAGGTTTTCAAAAACGGAAATGATGGCTGAATTGTCCAGATTACCGAGGTTATTCTGCAACATACTTTGATATAACTGTTGATCAATAGCACAGGATGGTAATGGAATACCGTATTCTTTGGCAGTCTCCATCACAATATTCAGATCTTTCGATTGCATGGAAGCTTTAAATCCTGGCAGGCGGTTACCGTTGAACAAACGGGGAGGTTTAACATCCAGCGTCCAACATTGAGCTGCTCCACCACGAATTGCTTCTACGACCTTCACTGGATCTGCCCCTGATTTTTGAGCGAACATCAGTAATTCTCCCATAGCAACCATTTGAGCAGCAACCATAATCTGGTTGGCAGCTTTGGCGATTTGTCCTGAACCTGCATCTCCGATATGGGTGATAGTTTTACCCATTACTTCAAAGATTGGACGAACTTTTTCTAAAGCTTCTGAGGGTCCTCCAACCATGATGGTAAGCGTTCCATTGATGGCTCCGATATCACCACCGGACACCGGGGCATCCAGCGCAAGAATACCTTTTTCAACCAGGGAAATGGCAATCATTCGAGCGACCGCTGGTTTTATTGTGGAATTATCGACAAAAATTAGCCCTGGTTTTCCACCAAAAATAATTCCATCCTCACCAAGAACAATTTTTTCGACATCCGGTGAGTCGGGTAGATTTGTGAAAACAATATCCACCTGGGAGGCAACTTCTGCGGGAGAAAAAGCCTCAACCGCACCTTCCTGTACCAGCTCTTTTACTTTTTCTCTACTTCTGTTGTGAACCACCAAAGGAAAACCAGCTTTCAAAATATTCTTTGCGATTGGTTTTCCCATTAATCCCAATCCAATATATCCAACTTTTAGCATCTGTCCTCCTGATAATGGTGCACCTGCACGATTTCTTTTGATTAATTCGTTCATAATTGTTCAGATAATTGTACAATTATAAAACCATAAAAAAATGTGTCCTTTCAATAATTAGCGGTCAGGGGTGTTTTTGGCGTGCGGATGAACACCAAAAACACCCGCTTGCCCCGATTTATTGAGATGATACAAAAAAACTTTAATCAATTCAAGATCAAGAAGATAGGAGGTTATGGATGTCAGAAGTTCAATATCATATACGGGTTAAAGAAGGTGATGTGGGAAAATACGTTCTGTTACCTGGCGACCCTGGTCGATGTGAATCCATTGCCAATTATTTTGATCATCCGAAATTTGTTTCTTTTAACCGGGAGCACAAAGTTTACACGGGTTATATCAGTGGTGAAATGGTCTCGGTAGTTTCAACAGGAATGGGTTGTCCTTCCACCGCAATTGCCGTTGAAGAGTTGGTTAAGATCGGCTGTCATACGTTTATTCGGGTGGGGACATCCGGCGCGATGCAGCCGCATATGGAAGTTGGAGATATTGCCATCATTAATGCTGCCATCCGGGATGAGGGAACAAGCAGGCAATATTTACCGATCGAATATCCAGCCATTGCAGATTTGGATGTGATTAATGCCCTGGTGCAGGCATCGGAAAAATTGGATTACACCCATTATGTTGGTGTATCCCACACGAAAGATTCTTTTTATAGTGAAGTAGAACCAGAACGGATGCCAATGGCACCATTTTTGAAAGACCGTTGGAATCAATGGGTGGCTGGAGGAGCAATCTGCTCGGAAATGGAAGCATCCATCGTATTCATCCTGGCTGGAATCTACCGAAAACGAGCAGGGGCTGTCACGATGATCATAGGGAGTGACATGGATACCATTGCCAAAAAACATGACCCCGATGGAATGATTCGCGTAGCCGTAGAAGCACTACGGATATTGATAACAAAAGATAAGGACAAAGATCAAAAATAATCCCCTCCATATTTTTTTAGGGAGGGGATTATAGCTTACACCAGATTATCTAATTGTTGCTTTAACTTATTTGCTGTTTCTAAGAACTGACTCAATTTCTCTTTCTCTTTTTGCACCACGGCTGCCGGCGCTTTTTCACCGAAGGGAGAATTCAAAAGATTTTCGAGACGTGAAATCTGGATTTGAGTCTCAGATAATTCTTTATTAATACGCTCTCTTTCAGCATCAACATCAATTAAATCATCCAGTGGAAGAAACAATTCGACACCTGAGATGACAACTGATGTCTGATTAACTGGTTTTTCTACCAGGTCATTAAAAATACTTGTTTCATTTTTATCGAGATTAGCCAGCGCAATAATGGTAGTCGCCTGATCCCTGATAATTTCTATCTTTTCACCAGCAATAATAGTGGCCTGTATTTTCTTCGATGGGGGAACCTTCTTTTCAGTACGAATATTTCGAATGGTTCGGACAATCTCCTGAATAATATTAAAGTTTTTGATTTTTTCTTCTTCCCATCCTTCAATTTCCTGCGCTTCTGGCCACCTGGCAATTATGAGCGCTTCTTCCCATCCTTGCCTGGGAGAGAAATCTTCAGATTTCTCAAGGCATGCTGATTTAAGATGACCCCATAATTTTTCGGTTACATACGGAGTGAATGGGTGCAGTAGTCGCAAACTACTATCCAATACTTTCACAAGTGTTTGAACTGTGTAGAAAGCGCGATCCGGTTTTTCCGCAATTTGAATCTTGGCGATTTCAAGATACCAATCCGCAAATTCACTCCAGAAGAAGTCGTAGATTTGTCGACCCGCTTCACCGTATTGATGATTACTGAATAATCGCTCAACATCGCGCATTAATTGATTCATTCTTGCCCAGATCCAGGAATCTGCTAATGTCCAGTCAGGTTTTTGAGATGGTTTTTCAGGTGTTTTGTCTAAATTGCCAATCACAAATCTACCTGCATTCCATACTTTATTCGCAAAATTACGATTGGCTTCCACTTTTTTAATCGAAATGTTGGTGTCGTTACCTGGCGTAGAACCTACCAATACGGTAAACCGCAGTGCATCTGTACCCATCTCATCCATGACTTCTAAAGGATCGATTGAATTTCCTTTGGTCTTACTCATTTTCACGCCATTTTCATCCCGTATGATTCCATGCAAGTAGACCGTTTCAAATGGCGCTGTCCCGGTAAATTCCAATCCAAACATGATCATCCTGGCAACCCAAAAGAACAGGATGTCATACCCGGTTTCCATCATAGTCGTGGGATAAAAATAATTTAAATCAGGGGTTTTTTCTGGCCAGCCCAATGTTGAAAATGGCCACAAGCCTGAGCTGAACCAGGTATCCAACACATCCTCATCCTGATAGATATTGATGCTCTGGCATTTTTCGCAACACTCCGGATCTTCTCTGCTGACAGTGATATGTTTACAATCCGAGCAATACCATACTGGAATACGATGTCCCCACCATAATTGGCGGCTGATACACCAATCCTGAATGTTTTCAAGCCAATTATTGTAAATTTTACTGAAACGTTCAGGAATGATGCTGATCTCGCCATTACGAACAGCTTCCAGACCTGCTTCTGCTAATGGCTGCATGGTGACAAACCATTGGGTAGAAATCATGGGTTCAATGATTTCACCACCGCGTTCTGATCTGGGAACCATGTGAGTATGTGGCTGTTCTTTGATGACCAGATTGGCCGTTTTCATATCGTTCCAGATTGCTTTTCGACATGCAAATCGATCCAATCCCTGATAAGGTCCACCGTTTTCGTTGATGACTGCATTTTTATCCAAAACGCTGATGAATTCCAGTTTATGACGTTTACCAATTTCATAATCGTTAGGATCATGGGCTGGTGTAATTTTTAATGAACCGGTACCGAATTCACGGTCCACATATTCATCTGCAATCACAGGAATTTCTCTATTCAGTATTGGAACCAGTACCTTTTTCCCTATATATTTTTGATAGCGTTCATCTTCAGGGTGCACAGCTACAGCTGTGTCCCCAAGAATGGTTTCAGGTCGGGTGGTAGCGACTGGAATAAATTCTTCGGTATTATCCACCAACCTGTATTTGAAATAATACAGAAAACCCGGTTCTTCCACATATTCAACTTCCAAATCCGAAACCGCTGTTTTTAATCGAGGTGACCAATTGATCATTCTGGGGCCACGATAAATCAATCCTTTCTCATATAAACGCACGAAAGCTTCTCGCACAGCTCGGGATAAACCATCATCCAGGGTGAACCTTTCTCTTTCCCAATCACAGGAAGCGCCTAAACGGCGGATTTGTTGGGTGATACGGCTGCCATATTTGTGTTTCCATGCCCAAATTTCGGCTTCAAATTTCTCGCGTCCTAATTCTTCACGTGATGACCCTTGTTCTTCCAGCATTTTTTCAACCATGAGTTGTGTTGCGATGCCGGCATGATCGGTACCAGGCACCCACAAGGTTGGTATACCTTTCATGCGATGATATCGGATCATCAAATCTTCCATCGCCACAAATAATGCATGGCCTAAATGTAAACCTCCGGTAACATTCGGTGGAGGAATAGAGATCACATATGGTTTTTTCCCAGGATCAAAATCAGGATCATTGGGATCATTGGAGGGTTTAAAAAATCCTTCATTTTCCCACCATTCATATAATTTTTCTTCCACATTTGAAAATTCATAAGCTTTTGGTAAATCTTTCATAGTTCTCCTGACTGACTGAAGTTCAGATTAATAAAAAAACACGCTGCCTCTCAGAGGACGAAAGCGTGCTTCTTCCGTGGTACCACCTCAATTCGTCATTAGTAATGACGCACTTATTACTGCGATAACGGGCTTCTCCGTGCTGTTCTACTTTCAGTTCAGATTTCTTCAGCATATCTCCCTGACGACTTCAGTGGTAGTTTCCAGCAGAGGCTTTCAGCCAGTGACCTCATTTTCTGTCGGATCTTTGCCAACTTACTACTTCAGGGCAATTGTTGAGAGGATTATAAGATGTTCGCGCGGTCATGTCAACAACCATTTTATCTCTGTGAATGAAACCTGAAAAGTTAACCTTTGAGATGAGTGGTTCAACGTAAGTTAAGGGGCAAATATTTCGAGAATATTGATTGAATTGATTCCTTCCTGAAAACCGAATGTGATAATATTTAGTAAAAGATTTTGTTGAAGTTACCTATGAAAAAACAAAAACCATTATTCTTACTTCTCGTATTATTATTGCTTTTATCAGGCTGCAATCAAAATACTGAAATGGGTGAGATAAATTTGACACAAACTGTCGATTCCGAATCTCCAAATTTGTCTCAAGCAAGTTCAACATCAAATTCTTTTCTGAAACCATGTTCGGTTATCAACATGGCAGAAATGGAAACCTTATTTCAAGAAAGTCCTTTGTTTATTAATGAGGAAAATGGTAGTTGTGTCATCAGAAATCAATGGGATACTCGTTCGATCTGGTATTCAGTCTTTTCGGGTGAACAGGCTTTACCTGCAATGCAATGGCAAACCAGGCATTTGATTGTTGGTTGGAATGCTGATGATTACCAGACGATTGTTGATGAAATTATTAATGATGAGTCAAATCAAACGCTAATCGATCTTCAGGAAGCCAGGTTGGTTGTCTACGAACAATTGGAATATCGCTGGGAACGATTTTTCACCGTGGGGGACAGTGCATACTGGATCTTAAACTCCAGGGCATTCAAAGGGATCCTGGATGTTGTCGAAGGTGACATCTATTTACAGATTGGGTTCAGTGGATTTCTGGCAGCGCAGGTACAGACAGAAATTGAAAATCTGGCTAAATCAATTATTGTCCAACTTCCTGAGAAATTCTTTGTGGAATTCGATTTTCCAGAAGAGGGAGTTAGTGAATCAATTTCGGATGATAGCTTGTTGAAAGTTCCGCAAATTCTGGAAGTTACCAAAACATCACAAGAGATCTTTTTTGGTGACTTATGCGGCGATGAAATGACAACCATTCGAGCTCAATTCAATCATGTCGAGGGGATCGATAATGTGTATCTTGTTTATCGATTGGTGAGTGCCAGTGAAACAAACGATAATTGGAACACGGTGTTTATGAATCAATTAACCCCCTCAACCTGGGAGATATCATTGTCTGCTGAAACCTCATTTTTAACCTATCAATTAATCAACGGAGCGCAGGTTGAGTACAGTATTGCGATTATATATGGCGTCAATAATGTGCAGAGAAGTCCTTCGTATTCAGATATTTTATTATTGCAATGTAGACAATAAAAAAACACCAAACCAATGAGGTCTGGTGTTTTTCAAAATTTCTAATATCTTACTCAGTCTTCGTTATTTTCATCTAAGGGGGCTATAATCATTTCTATTCTTTCCAAAACATCATCTGTCAATTTTTCCTGTGCTTCAGCTGCCAGTAAATTCTCATCTAATTGTTCCAGTCGTGTTGCTCCGGTTATTACTGCAGAAACTTCTTTCCGTCTCAATAACCATGCTATTGCCAATTGCGCTGTTGTAATCTCTAATTCATTGGCCAGCGCGGTTAAAGATTTGACTTTTTCGATCTTATCATCCGTAATTCGATCACGAATCCAACTCATATTATCCAGGGAAGCCCTGGAACCTTCAGGAATGCCATCATTGTATTTTCCTGTGAGAATCCCAGAATATAACGGAGACCAGGTCGTTAGCCCAATCCCAAATTCTCTACAGACAGGTGTTAATTCTTCTTCTACTCTTTTCCGATGGAACATATTATATTGAGGTTGTTCAACGATGGGCGGAATGAGATTGAATTGTCGTGCTAATCCACGGGCATGGGTAATCTGGGAAGCTTCCCATTCAGATGTACCCCAATACAAGATTTTTCCTTGTTGAACAAATGTGTTCATGGTGGAGACTACTTCTTCCACGGGTGTATCGGGGTCATAACGGTGGCAATAATATATGTCTAAATAATCTACATTCATCCTTTTCAAAGAAGCATTTAGTGACTCTGTCATGTGTTTTCGTGACAATCCACGACCATTAGGACCAGGCATTGTTGGCCAAAAGACTTTACTGGAAATTACCAGCGCTTCGCGTGGAAGGTCTTTTAATGCCTTTCCCATCACCACTTCAGCCTGACCATTCGCGTATGCATCTGCATTGTCAAAGAAATTTATTCCTTGATCATATGCTGCGTGTATCAAATCTGAAGAAATTTTCTCATCAATCTGGCTTCCGATGGTTATCCAGGCACCCAGTGCAATTTCACTGACTTTTAACCCCGATTTACCCAATCTTCTATAGTGCATTATTCCTCCTTTATTTTTTTTACCTCACCAATCCCAAGTGGTTTCCATTTATCTTCATTATTTCGTAAGCGGTGTTGACCTCCACCACGATTATGCAGAAAATCAAAACCTTCAGGTTTAATAAACATTTCCTCACCATCCAATAATCCAGAAACACCGCTTTGCCCAGGGGCAAAACGTTTCGATTTGCAGTACGAACAGGTTTCTGGATCATGAATCTGGTATTCTACAGGTTCTTCATAAGTGGTTATGTACCCTTCGTAATTTCGTAGAACAATCTTATGATCAGACGCGCTGATTAAATAATTAGGCATCACCGGGATCTTGCCACCACCACCAGGAGCATCCACCACATAGGTTGGAACAGCATACCCCGATGTGTGTCCACGTAAACCTTCGATGATCTCGATTCCTTTGGCAACTGGTGTTCTGAAGTGACCTGCACCATCTACCAGATCACATTGATATAAATAATATGGCCGTACCCTTATCTGCACCAAATCCTGAACTAATTTTCTTTGAATGTGAACACAATCATTGACCCCTGCAAGAAGCACCGATTGGTTTCCCAATGGGATGCCGGCTCTGGATAATTTATCACAGGCTATTTCTAATTCTTTGCTGATTTCATTTGGGTGATTGACATGAATGTTCAACCAGAGGGGGTGGTATTTCTGCAACACATCACATAATTCATCCGTTACTCGTTGAGGCATAAAAACAGGTACTCTGGATCCAATTCTTATGATTTCAATATGGGGAATTTCCCTCAGAGATGATAATAATTGTTCCAACACCTTTGGCGCTAAAGTTAGCGGATCACCACCAGATAAGAGGACATCGCGCACCTGTGGAGTTTTACGAAGGTATTCGAGCTGCATTTCGAATTCAGATTTAGAAAAAGTTGCGCTGGGATCTCCCACAATTCTTGAACGCGTGCAATAACGACAATAAGACGCGCATTGAGTTGTCACCAGCATTAATACCCGATCAGGATAGCGGTGAACCAAACCGGGCACCGGAGAATGTCGATCTTCTGCCAATGAATCTTCCATCATTCCGGTAAATGGAAGTATTTCACCCGCTGTAGGAATTACCTGTTTTCGAATGGGATCATCTCCATCTTCTGGATTAATCAGGGATGCATAATAAGGTGTGATATCAACCCGAAACAAGCCGTCGGTACTGAGTGCTTTTTTCTCACTATCGGTAAGTGTCAATATCTTCTCGAAATCTTCAACAGAATTTAGACGGTTTGCCATTTGCCATCGCCAATCATTCCACTTTTCATCAGGAACATCTGCGTAGGTAGGGGCACGCTTGCTGGTAAATTTATTTAGTGTCATTAAATTTTCTCCTTTTTTGAATAAATTAGATTTCCTGGCAATCCTGATTAGTTTGGAGGATCATGATCAGTTCGAAAAAATCCAGCAATGGGATGATTGTTGATCGTAATTAACATAATCATATTGTATTGAGATTATCAGGTGGGGTCAAATAAGTTGCCTAAGTTTTAGGGATTATCAGAATTCTATAAGAAAATCATATAGTGGCTTGACGATGATTTTTCGACATGATATCATACTTCACAGATTGTTAGCACTCTAAAAGCGAGAGTGCTAATTGAGAAAAAAATGGAAGAATTAACGGACCGACAAAAGATTTTATTAACGCTCATCACTCACGAACATATTAATTCAGCGATTCCAGTTGGATCAAAAATGCTGGTTGAACGCTATAATGTGGGATTGAGTTCTGCTACTGTGCGGAATGAAATGGCGGTTTTAACAGACCTGGGTTACTTAAGGCAACCGCATACATCGGCAGGTCGAGTACCAACAGAAAAAGGATATCGATTTTTTGTGGGTCGATTGGTCAATGAAAGGGAAATTCCATTATCAACCCGACGAACAATTACCCATCAGTTTTATCAAATGCGTAATGATGTAGAGCAATGGGTTAAATTAGCCGGTTCGATTCTGGCTGATCAATCCAAAGCAGCATCCTTGATCACGGCACCACACCCGACTTTAGCTCGATTAAAACATGTAGAATTTATTGCCACCCGAGGAAGACAGGTTTTGATGGTTCTGGTGCTGATGGGGGGAGAGATCAGACAGAGTATTCAGACGCTTAGTGAGTACGTTGGACAGGATCGACTGTCGCAGATTGCCAATCGGATCATCGAAAATTTTCAGGGATTTGACGTAGATAAGATAAGTTATATCAAAGATGTAGATAACAATCTTGAGCATGATTTAATCGATTGGGTGGTAAATGAGTTGGAACGAGCTGACTCACTGGTTTCTGGTGAACTTTTCCTGGATGGCATTACCAATGTGATGGCAGAACCAGAATTCAATGATTCCGAAGAAGCAAGAAAGACCTTGAAAGTTTTTGGTGAAAGATCAATGTTACAGGATGTAATCGCGCGTAGTATTCAGAATGGGGATGAAGGTTCTGTGCAAGTGCTGATTGGTGGTGATGGCTCATGGGAAGAATTGAAACAATGTTCCATCGTATTATCCAAGTATGGTGCGCCAGGTGTTGCTTTTGGAACTGTCGGTGTGTTAGGCCCAGTCAGAATGCCTTACGGTCAAACAATCTCCGCTGTTCGTTTTATGTCGGGTATTTTGAGTGATCTGGTTTCTGAAACATTATATGACGATCAATTCAAATCATCATAGAGAGGTGAATGAATGACAAAAAAGAAAAAAATTGATGAATTCTCAGAGGAACAAAATTTAGAAAATGATGAATCAAATGAAAAAGCTGAAGTCAATCATGAAGACTCCGAAGATCAGAAATCAGACGAGAAAGATAACAAAAAATACGAACAACTTTTAGCACAATCTCAGGAATATTTTGAAGGATGGCAACGTGAACGAGCTGATTTTCAAAATTATAAAAAACGAATTGAGAGAGATCAGATTTCTCTTAAAGGATATATAACCGCTGAAATCATTAAAAAATATTTAGTTATAATTGATGATTTGGAACTTGCACTAAAAAATCGACCAGCATCAACAGATTGTGAGGGGTGGGTTGATGGTATTGGTTTGATTTATCAAAAATTAATTTCAATTCTTGAAGGAGAAGGAGTAGAACTAATACCGGTTGAAGGTGAATTTGACCCTAATATTCATGAAGCGATCTCACAAATAGAACACCCAGAAATGGAAAGTGGAAAAATTATTGAGGTGATGCGACAGGGATATAAGATCAGTGAACGGGTTATTCGACCAGCGCTGGTAATTATAGCTCGCTAGGAGGCAAATTATGGGAAAAATAGTTGGTATAGATTTAGGAACAACAAATTCTGTCGTTGCAGTTATGCAGGGTGGTGAACCGGTTGTAATACCTTCCGCTGAAGGCGAAAGGTTAGTTCCATCGGTTGTAGCAGTCAATAAAAATCATGAACGAATTGTGGGTCGATCGGCACGAAACCAGGCAATCGTGAATCCAGAGAATACGATTTTCTCCATTAAACGGTTGATGGGTCGAAAATATGGAGATGCTGAAACGACAAGAACAGAACAACGGGTTCCTTATAAAATTTCAAAAGCACCGAATGGAGATGTTCGTGTTTCACTGGATGGAAGAGATTATTCCGCCCCAGAAATTTCAGCAATGATTTTATCAAAATTAAAAGCAGATGCAGAATCTTTTTTAGGTGAACCAGTTACTCAGGCTGTTATAACCGTCCCTGCATATTTTAATGATGCACAACGAAATGCAACCAAAGACGCTGGCCGTATAGCTGGTCTCGAAGTATTACGTATCATCAATGAGCCAACAGCATCATCCCTGGCGTATGGCCTAGATAAAAAGAAAAATGAGATTATCGCTGTATATGACCTTGGTGGTGGTACATTTGATATCTCCATTCTTGATGTAGGGGATGGTGTATTTCAAGTCAAATCAACCAGTGGAGATACTTTCCTGGGCGGTGATGATTTTGATTTACGTGTTATGGACTGGTTGATTGATGAATTTAAAAAAGATACCGGTATGGATCTGCGCAATGATCGTCAAGCCTTGCAGCGACTAAAGGAAGCAGCTGAGAAAGCTAAAATCGAATTATCAACCGTAATGCAAACCGAGATCAACCTCCCATATTTAACGGCTGATGCAAGTGGTCCAAAACACATGGTTAAAACATTTACCAGAGCGAAGCTGGAACAATTAACAGAAGATCTTGTCCAACGCTCAATGGAACCGGTACGGAAAGCAATGTCTGATGCGGGATTGAGACCTGCCGATATCAGTGAAGTTGTGCTGGTTGGTGGTATGACCAGAATGCCGGCTGTTCAGGAAGCTGTTCGTAAAGAATTCAATAAAGAACCACATAAAGGTGTCAATCCTGATGAGGTGGTTGCCGTAGGTGCTGCTATTCAGGCTGCAGTGTTAGCTGGTGATGTAAAGGACATTTTATTATTGGATGTCACACCATTAACCCTTTCTGTAGAAACCATGGGTAGCGTCGCAACACCAATTATTGAAAGGAATACAACCATTCCTGCTCGCAAGAGTCAGATTTTCTCGACCGCTGCCGATAGTCAGACTTCAGTAGAAATTCATGTACTGCAGGGTGAACGCCCCATGGCAACCGACAATAAATCCTTGGGAAAATTTGTCCTGGATGGTATTCCACCAGCTCCCCGAGGTGTCCCTCAAATTGAGGTTACGTTCGACATCAATGCAAATGGTATTCTGAATGTTAATGCTGTCGACAAAGCTACTAATCGATCACAAAATATTACCATCACAGCTTCTTCAGGTTTGAATGACACAGAAGTTGAAAAAATGCGCAAAGAAGCTGAATTGCATGCAGAAGAAGATAAAAGACGCAAGCAGGTAGTAGAAGCCCGTAATCATGCTGATAATTTGATTTATCAGGCAGAAAAAATGCTTCGCGAAAATGCTGACAAGATTGATAGCGAGAAAAAACAACAAATTGATACCAAGATATCAGATTTACGCAGTAAGGTTACCGGTGAAGATGTAGAAGGCATTCAAAAGTTGATTCAGGAAATGGAAGAATTAATCCAACAGGTCGGTGCCAGTATGTATCAACAACCTGGTAGCGAAGCTGGACAGGCTGATCCTCAATCTGGACCTGAGCAAGGTGGAGATTCACAACCAGGAAATGACGATGTTGTGGATGGTGAATTCAAGAGTGTCTAATGTACAAATCAACTCGAATGCAGTGAGGGATATCCTTCTCTGCATTCGAGAAAGTTTATTAATCTCGGCTTTGTGACACGCTAACCGGTAGCATTTGCTTCCGGTTTCAATTTTTATGCTATTATTGTAAAGTTAATTTTTATTTTGTAGGTGAACATGGCACAAAGAGATTATTATGAAATATTAAACATCAACCGTAATGCCAGTGCGGAAGAGATAAAAAATTCATTCAGGAATCTGGCTAGAAAATATCATCCGGATGTCAGTAAAGAACCGGATGCTGAAGAAAAATTTAAAGAAATCAATGAAGCATATGCAATTTTGTCTGATACTGATAAAAGAGCAGCGTACGATCGCTATGGTCATGCGGGCGTAAATAGCATGGGTGGCATGCCTGATTTTACAACGATTGATTTTTCAGATATTTTTGAGGAATTCTTTGGCTTTGGAGGAATGGGCGGTGGATCAAGACGGAAAAATGCACCGCGCAGGGGTGCTGACCTTTCATATGCAGTCACCCTTGAATTTGAAGAAGCTGTTTTTGGCGTAGATAAAGATATTGAAATTACCCGAGATGAGACCTGCTCCACCTGCCGTGGAACTGGTGCAGAAGCAGGAACCAGTCCTGTCACCTGTTCCAATTGTGGAGGACGTGGTGAAGTCCGTCAGGTAAGACAGACTTTTCTGGGCTCAATGGTTCAGGTTGCAGCCTGTCCAACCTGTCAGGGAAAAGGAACGGTTATTCAATCCCCATGTAAAGTATGTCGGGGAAGTGGTTTGGAACGGAAAACTACAAAAAAATTAGTACATATTCCAGCCGGTGTTGACAATGGAACACAAATTCGTCTGGCTGGCGAAGGACAACCCGGTTTAAATGGTGGACCGGTTGGGAATTTATATCTGGAAATTCGTGTTAAACCTCATAAATTCTTTAGAAGAAATCAAGAAGATATTCAGATAGATTTAAATATCAATATCGCTCAAGCAACCTTAGGTGCAGAGATCGAAGTACCAACAGTAGATGGTAAAGAAAAACTAGTTATTCCTCCTGGAACACAACCCGGAAAAATATTTAAACTCAGAGGCCATGGAGTTCCTCATTTACGCAGTAGCGGACGGGGAGATCAATTGGTGATCGTTGGTGTAGAAATACCCACTCAAGTAAGTCAAGATCAAAGAGAGTTGTTCGAAAAATTGGCAGAAACGCTTGGTACTGAAGTATTACCACAGGAAAAAGGATTCTTTGATCGATTGAAAGAGGTTTTGAGTGGCTGAGGATATTCACTGGTTAGAAGTAAAAGTTACATGTGATGGTGAAACTGCTGAGGTTGTCAGTGAGGTTTTATCGAGATACATTGCAGATGGTGTTGTAACAGAAACCGACGCGAAATATGATGAAGCAGAAGAAGTCCTTATAGAAACAGGTGATATTCGTGTATTTGGGTATCTGCCTTATGATGAAAAAACCGATGAAATACGTAATAAAATTGAGGAAGCATTGTGGCACCTCAATATGATTCAACCCATTCCAAATCCAACTTATAAAATCATTTTGGATCAGAATTGGATGGAAAGTTGGAAAAAATATTATAAACCCATAAAAATTGGTGAAAAATTATTGATTCTTCCTTCCTGGCTTAATCAAACAGATGAAGATAGAAATCGGATCATTGTCAAGATCGATCCTTCCATGGCATTCGGTACCGGAACCCATCCAACGACCCAGATGTGTATGTCTTTATCCGAAGAATTCTGTCAACCTGGTATGGATGTCATTGATGTGGGATGTGGATCTGGTATTTTATCTGTTGCCGCAATTAAATTAGGAGCAAAAAAGGCTTTAGGTGTTGATTTAGACTATGCATCCGTTGTTGCTGCCAAAAACACAGCTGAATTAAATTCCGTTCATGAAAAATTGGAAGTTGGGTTGGGTTCAGTCACAGAAATAAATAATTGTGATTTTTCTTTCCAAAATGCCAACCTGGTTTTAACCAATATATTGGCTCCCATCATTCTGCGATTATTTACAAATGGTTTATCAAAACTGGTGAAAGAAAATGGATATCTAATACTTTCTGGTATTCTTGATTATCAATCAGATGAAGTGGTCCAAAAAGCTCTTGAAGAGGGATTTCATCTCATTAAAAAAGTGATGATCAATGATTGGGTTGCATTAGCTTTCCAAAAATGAACTTATATTACCAAACCCTTTCCAGGTCGGGATTTTCCATTTGTTTTCTCCCGACTTTTGCCATATCAACCCACTCTCCATTGATCTTAACCCGGACAACATCAGCCGTATAATCTGTTACTGTTGGTCCATGATTGTCAAATAAATATGATCCAACGGCATAGATATCAACTGGAACTGATAGTTTTTCAAACCGGGATATTTTTTCTGGATTGAATCCACCAGAAACAACGATTTTCACCTGTTCACAATATTCTTTTGCTTTAATTTTCCACTCCGGCTTGATATCCCAAAATTGCCAATCTGAGTCAAGTGCCTGTCGAACATTAAACACGAGACGGGGATTGACTCCCAGATCTAACGCGGGATCACCAATTGGATTTATCGAAACATCCCTTAAAGACCCACTCGTATCCAACCGTACACCATAAAGAATGTATCTTTTTGCTTCATCTTCATTACCAGTGGAAAGTTCAGCCATATAATTTTCGAACATTACTTTACACACTTTAAGCGTATCAGTCACGCTATCATTATTAAAGTCGACTAAAGCAATACGTGGAATTCCGGAAGGCAAAAATCTTGCAAAATTGATCATTGCTTCGGCTGTATCACCTAGAAATGCAGCAATCGCAGCATGGGCTACAGTCCCTCCCCCCGATCCTCCCCACCAATCTCCTTGCGCGTCCGTAGATACAAACGTGACAATCTGGTTAGCAAAATCATGATTAAAGCGTTTTACGGCAATGTTATAAGCATATCCATCTGCTGCTTGAACTTCGTGCAAATCGAAACGCGCGGGAAAGAACAAAACAGGTTTTCCTTTAGATGCGATCAGTGTCTGATAAACATTCGTTGCTACACGGCTAGCTCTTGTTAGGATACCTAATGTTGGAGTTTCAAGAATTGCAAAATCACGATATCTTCCCTGAACGCGTATGACAGGTTTGACATTTAATGGATCTCCATCACTAAATACTTTGCAGCCATCCTGAATTGCCCAAACCTTTAAATTTGCAGAGGTATCTATGAATTTATCTTCATCCCAATATCCACAACAATGTTTCAACATGGTTAATGCTTTATCGACACCGACTACAATTGTGTGCCCCTGGCGTCTCGTAAACCACTGCATTTCTACTTCAATATCCCCATTGATTATCTCTTCAAAACGCAGATTTTCAGGGATTCTGAAATTAGATCCTGTGTAGGATTGGTTTAATTTGGATAATTTTTCTAACATGATTGTTATGTTTGTGAAATACTTATCGGTATACCAACCCTTTCGCATTCGGTCGATATCCAGTTTGAAAGTTTTATTGTCGAGCCGTTTACCATCGAATAGACTCATATCATCTCCTATTAGGTAAATCTCTTTTTATGTATTATAACGAAATCATAAATTTAATCGAGTTTAAGAAGAATATTTCAAAATTTATTAATGGGATTATTATCACCAGTAGGGAAATTTCCTCTATTGAATTAGAAATTATGATAAACTTTTGATGATGATAATGTCATTTTGTAAATAGTGATGTTATCAATTTTCTAAGTACGTTATGGAGAATATTATGAGGGAAACCTATTCAGTAGAGATAGCAGGCGTAAAAAGAAATTTGCCATTATTTGAGGTAAAACCAGGGTTAAAGATTGCTGTATTAAATATTTTAGGAGATACCGAACTCGTAGAAGCCAGCGCGCAAGAGTTAGTAAAAAAATTGAACAACATTGATTACGATTTGATTGTGACTGCAGAATCCAAAAGTATCCCGCTTGCACATGCAATGTCTGTCATGAATGACAAACAATATGTGGTTTTAAGGAAATCTTACAAACCCTATATGGGAGATGCTTTACAGGTAGAAACGAATTCCATCACAACCGGTTCTGAACAAAAATTATTTTTAGATGAAAAAGATTTTAGATTGATCGAAGGTAAAAAAGTACTTATTGTAGATGATGTGATCAGTACAGGATCAACACTTGAAGCCATGCGAAAATTGATGGAAATGGCTGGAGCGACGATTGTAGAAGAAGTAGCGATTTTTACCGAAGGTGACTCAAACGAATGGGGAGGAATCATTTCCCTGGGTCATTTGCCCTTGTTTTTTGAATAAACTAATTTTGATTTCTATAAATGTAGATTGAAAAAGAGCTATCAAGCTCTTTTTTATTCTTCGGTTATCTGAATAGCAACTTCTGGACATTCAGCTATTGCTTCTTCAACAACGTATCTATATTTTTCTTGAATTGGGTCCAGGATAACTTTTGCATGAAGTTCATCTCCCAATTCGAAAATATCCGGAGCAATACTCTCACAAACTCCACACCCCATACATAAATCCGGATCAACGACGACTCTCATGGTTTTCCTCCAATTAATACTTATTGACTAATTATACAAAAAAAACTTCTAACTAAGAAACGACTTGTTTCACCAATAAACAAAAAAAATTGTTTAATCCACATATGAAGCAGTCAATTCATGCCATTGAACTGTAACACCTTCACTGGCTTTACAGACATAAGTTTCTATTTCTTTCCCAGTTTTTTTGAGATATGTGGATTCTAATTCTTTAACATACTTATTTACTGACTCAGTTTTAACGAGAGAGACGATACAGCCACCAAATCCCGCTCCCGTTAATCGTGAACCATAACATCCATCGATATTATTCGCTATTGAAACCATAAAATCCAATTCCGGAGTACTTACTTCATATAAATCGCGTAATGAGTTATGACTGGCTTTCATCAGTTCACCAAACTCAACAAGCATATTATCTTTTAGAAAATTGATTGCCTGGTTAACACGATTGCACTCGTTAACCACATGTTTTGCACGTTTATGCAGCGTTTCCTCTAATTCATTTTCTATCTCTTCAAATTCTGAGATAGAAATTTGACATAAATTCGAACGTCCAGGATATGTTTTCTGAAGGTCGATTAATGCTTTTTCGCAAGACCGCCTGCGTTCGTTGTATGCTGATGTGGATAATGCACGTGAAATTTTTGAATTCGTAATTACAATGGTGACATTATCTGGAAGTTCGACCGGGAACCAGTCCAGCGTAGTTGTATTAAAAAAAAGAAGGGAGTTTTGCACACCATTTGCCGATGCGAATTGATCCATCAGACCACAATTTACGCCGATATATTGATTTTCAGCCATTTGACAGATTTTTGCTAACTCCAGGTTATCGATATCCCACGAGCAAAATTCGCGCATCAGCGCTGCAAATGCGACTTCAACAGCAGCTGATGAACTCAATCCTGTACCCATGGGAATGGTGGATGTAATTATTCCTTCAAAACCTGAAATTCTCAAATTTTGTTTTGCAGCTGCCCAAAAAACACCAGCTGGGTATAAAGACCACTCCGGTAAAGGATTGCCCTGTATGTCTATTTTCTTTTCAATCTGATCGATTCGAAATGAAATCGTCTGATCCAGATCCAATGCAGTGATTTTAATAATCTGATCATTGCTTTTGTTAGCACCCAAATAAACATAACGATCAATAGCGGCAGGGAGAACCGAACCTCCGTTATAGTCGATGTGTTCTCCTAACATGTTTACACGTCCAGGCGCAATGGAAAGATATTCAAACTGATCAAAAGCTACAGGTAAATTCATGCTCTTTCTCCACCCAAAAATCAATTTCTCTTTTTGTTTTTTGTTCAATTTCTTGATTTCGATTTCTTTCTTCATTGCAGTTGATTTATCTTTGCAGGTTTTCCAATAAATCACTTTAACTGGTTTGTTTTGTTTTGTATAACGTGATCCATTCCCGCTTTGATGTTGTTTAAACCTCGAAGAAATATTTTTCGTCCAGCCAGTATAAAAAGCCTGGTTTTCACAAAGAATCATATAACAATAGACGGGTTTGTTCACAAATCCTATTTATCTTTTCTTTTTTTTCCAAAGCCTAATAAATTCTTAAAAATGTCAGCACTCGATGGTATATCTTCTTTACCAGTAATTTTATTCCAGGTTGCCAATTTTCTCTCCTCGGACCATTTATTGTGGTTATCCAGGGATTTCTGGTACCATTTTTGAATTTCAGAAGAATTTTCTTCCTGTAGCAAATCACGAATGGCCTTTAAAGAATAAATCATATTGTCGATCGTTCTTATCGTGTTTTCTCGATTCAGTTCAGCTGATTTTCCATAGTCTTCGCGTTCATCCAGATGGGTAATCAATTGTGTAAGTGAATTAAATGGATTATTTGTTAATTTCCTGCCTTCTTTCCAGCCAGGTTGATCCATAACGGCATGAATGTATGCAGCGGAAATCAGTTTTGGTAATGTTTCAGTGGCTGCCAGTAATCCATCCACTTCATATGGATCTGCGAACAAAACCTGGGCACCAAAGAATTTTGATAAATCTGTTCCTAATTTAAAAGCTTCGTTGCTCGTACGCTCTGATCCTGTTAAAACAATTAGAGCATTACAAAACAAGTCTTCGTGAGCAAATTCAGGTGAGTTTTCAGCTTCATGAATATAAGCAGGATTGATTGTTGGGAAAATGGACAAAAAATAGCGATCTTCTGGTAACTTGTCCTCAATATATTCTTTTATACTAATTTTAATTGGGGACGTATCAATAAGAATGGATCCAGATTTTAAGTAAGGAGATATCGTATCAATTGTTATTAGTAATTCATCAACCGGGATGGCAAGAATAACAACATCAGCATTTTCCACACATTCATTAACCCTCAAGGCAATTTGATCAAAAGCCTGCATATCATGGGCTTGTTTTGAATTGGCAGGAATCCGATCGAAACAAGTACGATGAATTTCCTGAGTGTGATTTTTTAATGCCAGTCCTATTGAGGTGCCAATTTTTCCGCAACCGATAACTGATAATTTAATTGTCATCAGTACCCTCCAATGAGAACTCTTAATAATCCTGATAAAGCAGGTGTTAAAACCATGCTGATTAAATCAATTCCGATCATTGGTAATACAAAAATTAAAGCAAGGAGAATAATTGGTCCAAATTGTTTTATTTTATTCCATCCTTGTTGTAGGTTCTGGGGAAGAAAAAAGTCCAGAACCTTTTCTCCATCCAAAGGGGCTAATGGAATTAAGTTGAAGAGCATTAATGCTAAGTTGATGATAATGAATTCAATCGCAAATTCATAAGCGGTGGGTATAAATTTTGATGTTGGAATCTGATATTGAATCAATCCGAATCGTAGGGGAATTGCAGCTAAAACAGCCATTAAAAGATTGGATAATGGTCCTGCTAATGAAACCCACATAAAAGCACTGGGAGAGCGCCGGTTAAGGACGTATGGATTTACAGGGACAGGTTTTGCCCAACCAAATCCTGCGACTAGCAATAACAAACTACCAAAGGGATCAAGATGAACCAATGGATTTAATGTCAACCTTCCATGATCCTTTGGCGTTTGGTCCCCAAATGAATTCGCAGTCCAGGCATGCGAAAATTCATGCACGGTGAAAGCGATAACCAATGTAATTATTCGAATAATTAGTTTAGAAATAGATAGACCCAGCATTTTTACCTAGATTTTTGATTATATCATGGGTGGTATAATCGTATCGTGTTACCAGAAATACGTTTGCACGATCGGTTAATTCTTAGAAAACCTCATCCCTGTGGCAGCTATGAATGGGAAGTTGTTAGATTAGGGGCGGATATCGGTTTGGTGTGCTGCCAATGTGGAAGGAAAGTTTTGCTTACCAGAAGGGAATTAGCCAAACGCATGAAGACATATCTTAAAAAAGAGACCGAAGCAACCAATGATGAATAAACAACCAAGTATATTGTTTCTATTTTCTGATACGGGTGGGGGGCATAGAAGTGCAGCAGAAGCTATTATTGAGGCAATACAATTAGAATTTCCTGGTCAGTTTGATACCAGAATGGTTGATATTTTTCGTCAATATGCGCCTTTACCCTTGAATTATGCTCCTGATATTTATCCACATTTATCACGCTATCCAAAAATGTGGAAATTAGGATATGAAGTTAGTGATGGCACCCGTAGAATCAGAGCTTTTTATGATGTAATGTGGCCGTATTTACGTAGAGCTGTACATCAATTATTAAAAGAAAACCCGGTAGATCTGATTGTCTCAGTTCATCAATTGGTGAACATCCCTTTATTACGATCTCGCTTGTCCAATAATATAAGATTTGTTACGGTTGTTACAGACTTGGTTTCTACACATTCAGCCTGGTATCATACTGGAGCAGACCTGGTCATTGTGCCAACGATCCCCGCTAAAGAAAAAGCGTTAAAAAGCGGATTACCTACTGAGAAAATTATGGTTATTGGCCAACCCATCGCACAAAAATTTGTTAATCAAACACAGAATAAAATAGAGTTGAGAGATCGATTTGGTTGGGATAAAGATCTATTAACTGTGCTTTTAGTGGGTGGAGGAGAGGGCATGGGAAACCTTGAAAGACATGCCATGGCAATTAACCACTCAAATTTACCTATCCAATTGATTATTGTTGCAGGAAGAAACCAACCATTAAAAACAAAATTAGAAAACCAAAAATGGAATATGCCCACAAGAATTTTTGCATTTGTAAAAGAAATGCCTGAATTTATGCAAGCATCAGATATATTGATTACAAAAGCTGGTCCGGGAACGATTAGCGAGGCATTTATTGCGGGATTACCCTTGATTTTATACAGCAAGATGCCTGGTCAGGAAGATGGTAACGTTGGTTATGTTACGAATCAAGGAGCAGGAATTTGGGCACCAAATCCTGATCAATTAGTTGAATGTTTAATAAATTGGATCAATCATCCTGAAGAGTTGAAAATGGTTGCATTAAGATCTACTCAATTAGCAAAACCAAATGCATCCAGAGATATCGCCAAAGCCCTTGAAAAACAATTACGCATAACCCTCGATAATAGAACCTAGAAAAGTGTATAATCATTTTTATGCCAATACTTGATCCATTCAGCCTGGAATTTTTTAGTAAAAGTGGTGAGCAAACTCGACGTTTAGGAACTCGTCTCGGTTCGGCTTTATTAGTTGGTGATGTTATTTGTTTGGCTGGGGATCTTGGTTCTGGAAAAACAACTTTTACACAGGGAATTGCAAAAGGTTGGGGTTCTCTGGATGTTGTAACAAGTCCAACATTTGTTATTGTAAACCAATATAAAAAACCAGAGGGAACAATTCTTCATCACATGGATGCATACCGATTAGAAAATTCTGAGGATGCTTACAACCTAGATATCGAGTACATGTTCCTATCAGGCGTTCTAGTAATTGAGTGGCCTGATCGAATAAAAGGTGCTTTACCAGAAGGCTATCTCTGGATTGATTTAACCTGGGTTGATGAATTTCAAAGAAGAATGGTTTTCACGCCGGTAGGAGATCGTTACAGGTCATTACTAACCGCTTTTCGGCAAAAAGCATTTGGAGGTTGAGGTTTAATGTTATTGGCAATCGATAGCTCAACACAAACGGTAGGAATTGCATTATTTGATGGTTCCCAGGTGATTGGAGAAATTATCTGGCAGACAAGAAGTCACCATACTGTTGAATTATCTCCCGCGATTGAAGAACTATTCAAAAAATGTGGGATCAATTATTCTCAATTAAAAGGCCTCGCTGTAGCTGCTGGACCTGGTTCTTTCACGTCTTTAAGAATTGGTTTTGCGATTGTTAAAGGTCTGGCATTATCTTTGCACATTCCAGCTGTAGCAATCCCAACGCTGGACATATTAGTGGCAGCACAACCTCTACGAGATATTCCAATGTACGCCTTACTTCAATCTGGGCGTAACCGATATGCAATCGGAAAATATCACCACCAAGCAAAGGGATGGGTACCTGAAGGGGATATTGTAATCAAGAAAATTGATGAAATATCTGAATTAGCCACATCTCCAACAATGCTTTGTGGAGAATTATTAACAGACGATAGGCATTTTTTACTGAAGAACAACAAGAATTTTATCCTGGCATCACCTGTACAATCACTGAGAAGACCTTCTTACCTGGCATATTTAGCATGGCGGAAATTAAAATCAGGAAAATTAGAGGATGTCCGTTTCTTATCGCCCACATATATTCATATAGCCAATCCAATACTTTAACTCGGGAGATTTCATTTGATGCTGTTGTTTAGACAAATGGAACTTGAGGATTTAGAAACTGTACAGTCTATCGATAAATTAGCATTTCCAAATCCATGGCCAGAAAATGCTTTTCAATATGAACTTGAGAAAAACACAAATGCCAGATTGTGGGTTGGAGAATTCCAGGATGGTGAAAAATCCACAATTGTTGCTTTGGCTGTCATTTGGATTATTCTAGACGAGGCTCACATTGGTACGATTGCCATTCATCCTGGATATCAAAACAGGGGATTCGGACGGCAATTTTTAGCATTTATTTGTAAAAAATTAATTTCTGAAAAAATAACGCAAATTTTTTTAGAAGTAAGGCAATCCAATAGTGCTGCAATCAATTTATATCAAAAGTTTGGATTTACGATTGATGGTGAAAGGAAACATTATTATCGTGATAATAACGAAACCGCGATTTTAATGAGTGCTCCCATAAGAAATAGTGATTTTTATGATCAGTTTCTTTTAGATTGTCAATTTACTTACGATAATGACAGCAAGGAGATCCAGGAACGATGAATAATTTACCGGAAATTGCTTTGCTTGTTTCGAAGTGTCAAAATTGTCCTTTGCACCATTCAAGAGTCAAGTCTGTTCCTGGTGAAGGTCCCGAAAATGCCAGGATCATGTTCATAGGGGAAGGTCCAGGATTTCATGAAAACCAACAAGGAAGACCTTTCGTTGGTCAGGCTGGAAAATTTTTGGATGAGTTGTTATCCGTTTCGGGATTAAAGAGAGAAACTGTTTTCATCACGAATGTAGTAAAATGTCGTCCACCAGGAAATCGTGATCCACAACCAGAAGAATTAGAAGCATGTTCGAAATACCTGGATCGACAAATAGAATTAATAAATCCAGAGATCATCGTAACACTAGGACGATTTTCGATGGCTAAATTTTTCGGGCAGGTAAAAATCAGTCAAAATCATGGAGTTATGCGAAAAATTGGTCAAAAATATGTAGTAGCGATGTACCATCCCGCAGCGGCATTACATCAACCTGCTCTTAAGAACATATTACTGGATGATTTTTCCAAACTAAAGAAATATCTCCATCAAGTTGAAGCAGAACGTGAAATAAAAGAAGTAAATCCTAAAAAGTACAATCCAATTGTTGTTGAAAAAAAAGATGATGAAGACACACCAACACAATTGTCATTATTTTAAAACTCAGTGAGGGATAGATGAACACCAAACAAAAATTGATTGAAAAATTTGATAAAAAAGATGCAAAAATCGCCATTCTTGGTATGGGTTACGTTGGTCTGCCTTTAGCTGTTGTATTTGCTGAGGCTGGTTTCGATGTCACTGGAATTGATCCGATTCAAGAAAAAGTTGATCTCCTAAATAAGGGCGAAAGTTATATTATTGACGTACCAACCGAACAAGTAAAGAAATTGATTGACGAAAACAGGTTGCATGCAACCTCGGATTTTTCGGTGATTCGAGAAATGGATGCAGTATCGATTTGTGTTCCGACCCCATTAAGAAAGACTGGCGATCCTGATTTATCCTTTATCATCTCTGCAACAGAATCTTTGTCCCAATATATGCATTCTGGGATGGTAGTGGTTTTAGAATCCAGCACTTACCCAGGCACTACGCGAGAGATGGTTTTGCCCAGATTATTGGAATGTTGCGATTATAAAGTGGGCGAAGATTTCTTCCTTGCTTTTTCTCCCGAGCGAGTTGATCCTGGACGTAAGGATTGGACAACCATAAATACTCCCAAAGTAATCGGTGGTATTACTGAAGATTGTTCTGAAGTTTCAGCAAAATGGTATGCGCAAGCTCTGGAAAAAGTTGTTCCTGTTACTTCCACTGAAGTTGCAGAAATGGCAAAACTCCTGGAAAACACATTCCGAATGATAAATATCGGTCTGGTAAATGAATTGGCTATTATGTGTGACCGATTAAAGGTTGATGTTTGGGAAGTAATTGAAGCTGCAGCGACCAAACCGTTTGGCTTCATGAAATTTACCCCAGGGCCAGGATTGGGCGGACATTGTATTCCGATCGATCCTTTGTATTTATCCTGGAAATTAAAATCGTTAAACTATAATGCGAGATTTATTGAACTTGCTTCAGAAATTAATACCAATATGCCCAGATTTGTGGTTGGCAAAGTTCAGGATGCTTTAAACGACGTTGGTAAACCAGTCAGAGGTAGTGATATTCTTGTTTTAGGTGCTGCTTACAAACCTGATATTGATGATGTGCGTGAATCACCTGCTCTGGATGTGATTCACCTTCTGGAGCAAAAAGGTGCAAAAATTAGTTTCCATGATCCTTATGTGCACCATATCAACCATGAAGATTGGGAGATGGAATCAATCCAGGATCTCAACGAAGGAATCGAGAAAGCTGATTGTGTCGTTATTGTCACCAATCATAAGGTCTATGATTATGATGAAATCCTCGAAAAATCCCAACTGATCGTAGATTCCAGAAATGCATTGGGAGAAATTGGTCGAAAGAGCCCAAAGGTTGTAAGACTATAATGGCTAATTATCTTGTCACGGGTGCTGCAGGGTTCATTGGTCAAAGGGTTTCTGAACTTTTAATGGCGGATGGTCATGTTGTGTTTGGCCTTGATAATTTGAATGATGCCTATGATGTACGAGTAAAACTCTGGCGATTAAATCAATTAAAACAAAACGATTTATTTCATTTTCAACAACTCGATATCAGCGAGTATGAAGATCTCAGAGATTGGATCCATCAACTAGAAAATCCAATTGATGCGATTATTAATCTTGCAGCTCGTGCAGGTGTACGCCAATCGGTTGAAAATCCCTGGGTATATGTAAATACAAATGTTGTTGGAAATTTAAATTTATTAGAAATTGCCAGACACTTGAAGATAAAAAAATATATTTTAGCATCCACATCAAGTCTATATGGAGAGAATCCTCCTTTACCTACGCCGGAATCTGCCGAGAGTGACCATCCATTACAACCTTATGCCGCCAGTAAAAAAGGTGCAGAAGCGTTATGTCATTCCTATCACTACCTTTATGGAATCGATACGACAGTATTTCGATACTTCACTGTTTATGGTCCTGCAGGAAGACCTGATATGGTGATGTTCCGGTTGGCAAAATGGATTGCAGAAGGGCACCCCGTTTATGTTACTGGCGACGGGAATCAAGCAAGAGGATTTACATATATTGATGATATTGCTCGTGGGACAATTCTTGGTTTAAAAAAATTGAATTATGAATTGATAAATCTTGGAGGACATGAAGTAATCACTATCAATGAACTGGTTCGAATCATGGAAGATAAGATTGGGAAAAAAGCCAACATCCAATATATAGACCAACATAAGGCTGATGTTATGCAAAATTGTGCCAATGTCGAAAAAGCCAAACAGATGCTAAGTTGGGAACCACAAGTAAATTTGGATCAAGGAATTGCGAATTTAGTCAATTGGTATTTTCAAGAAAGGAATTGGGTCAGTCAGGTCGCAACACCATGAAGTCTCCGTTAAAGATTTACCATGAATGGAAACAAGATAAATCTTTAGGGGAAGTCATCAAAAATACTGGTTATATGGTTACCAGTAATACCGCCAGTACGGGCTTAACCTTTGTTCAGGGAATGCTTGCAGCGATCATTTTAGGGCCAATTGAATATGGGCTCTTGGGAATGGTTGTATCATTTGCTTCAAATGTTAATCGGTTATTGTCTTTCCGAATGGGAGAATTGGTCGTCAAATTTGGCGGAGAGTATCTTGATAAAAAGGAAATTAAAAAAGCCGCAGCTGTTATCAAGTTTGCAGGCCTCGCTGAAATAATAACATCATTAATTGCGTATTTATTGCTCATCATTTTAGCGCCATGGGCCGCTAAAGTAATACTCAAGGATCCGCTTATCACCAGATGGATAATTATTTATGGAACAGCCTTACTTGCAAATTTTATGACGGAAACCTCAACTGCCATTCTTCAAATTGGTGATCGATACAGAAAGCTAGCTACTTTAAATTTCCTTCAAAGTTTATTAACAGCCATTTGGATTGTTATTTTATTTTTTACAAAAGGCGACTTAATCCAGGTACTATTAGCCTATCTAGCAGGAAAATTTCTGTATGGTTCTGGAATATTCTTACTTGGAATGATTACTTTGAGAGATTTAATTGGTAAGAATTGGTGGAAGGCAAGTTTAGGTGAGTTAGATAACAAAGAAGGTTTAATGAAATTTGCGTTCAGTACCAATATTAGCAGTACGCTCAATTTGGTCATTCGTGATAGTGAAGTGTTATGGGTGGGATATTTTCTGAGTCCTTTATATGCCGGATATTACAAATTCAGTGTGGCTGTCATCAACGCAGTGATTTTGCCAGTTTCACAATTTATTACCGTTACCTATCCGCAGATCAATAAAAAAGTTATCGCTAAACATTGGAAAGATCTGAAAAGATTGCTTAGGGGAACCAGTACTCTTGCTTTTGCATGGATAATTCTTTGTATTATTGGTTTGATGATTTTCGGAGAATGGGTATTATCTTTAATAAAAGATGGTGCATATATTCCTTCATTGCCGTATATTTATGTATTAATGATCGGATATGGATTTGCCAGTGTCTTTTTTTGGAATAGAAACCTTTTATTGTCGTTTAATTTGCCAGACCTTCCAATAAAAATTATGGCAATTGTGGGAGGGATAAAAACATTATTAATGTTTTTTCTCATTCCAAAATTTGGTTACTTGATGCAGGCTGGTTTGTTAAGCGCATATTTTATCGTCTCAATAGGCGTAATGGTATACTTGGGTTTGAAGAAAATCTCCTTTGAAGAAAAGGTGGCGTTCGTCAATGCAGATAGCAGTTATAACAACTAGCCAGGTTCCTTCTATTACTGCCAATAGTATACAGGTTATGAAAGTTTGTCAGTCCTATCGTCAATTAGGGCATGATGTTACTTTAATTGTTCCAGGAAAAAAGACAGCCGATTGGGATGAGATTTCAAAGATTTTTGGAATTCAAACAAAATTTACAATAAAATACATTCCCACTTACAGAGTTTTCCGTCGATACGATTTCTCGTTTTGTTCAGGTTTGCATATTTTTTTAAAAAATTATGACCTGATTCACACCTGGATGCCACAGATAGCAAGTATTGCCGGATTTTTTAGGAAACCTTATATTATTGAATTGCATGGAATGCCGACAGGAAAAGTTGGACCAAAAATTTATAAAGACATAATTTTCTCAAAACATAAGAAACTTTTTTTGTGTATTACCAAAGCATTAAAAGAAATGTATGAAAAAGAGTACGGATTTAAGTTCAAAGATTCAGAAATACAGATTGCACCAAATGGTGTTGTTCTGGAACCTTATTTAAATTTACCTGAATCTGCTGAAATAAAAAAAAATCTTGGTATAAATGATCATTTTACTGTTGTTTATACAGGGCATCTATATCAAGGTAGAGGAATGGATCTACTGATTGAAATAGCTAAAAATTTACCTGAAATTCAATTTATCTGGGTTGGGGGAAGAGAAGGAGATGTTAATCAGTGGAGAGAGTATATAAATAAGAATCAGATCAAGAACATTAGACTGATAGGGTTTGTAGGAAATGAATATATTCCGACCTATCAATCTGCTGGTGATGTTCTGTTAATGCCATATGAGATGAGTATTGCTGGCAGTAGTGGCGGAAATTCTGTAGATTTTTGCAGCCCGATGAAGATGTTCGAGTACATGGCAGCTGGAAAGCCTATTATCTCCAGTGATCTCCCAATCTTACATGAAGTATTGAATGAGAAAAATGCCATTTTTTGTCCATACAATGACGTCAACCAATGGGTTGATTCAATTAACCGAATTAAAAATAACCCTGCTTTCGGGCTCAGACTTGGCAATCAAGCAAGGGTGGATGTTGAAAAATATTCCTGGATTGAACGGGCAAAAAAATCATTGGACGGAATTGTAAAATGAAACTGGTGAAAAGAATTGGTTTACCTATCATTCTCGGATCAATTGTTTCTTGGATTTTTTTTATCTTTTCAGAATATAACCTGAATGAGGTTTTTTGGGGAACATGGCTATTTACATCTCTTTTCTTTTTATTATTGATTTATTTAATTCAAAAGTCTGAAGTAACAAAGTTTCTAACCTGGGTAGTTGGGATTTCCCTCTTATTGCGATTGGGATTGGGATTAATTACTACTGAAAACTTGATAGATTGGGGATATGATCAAGAGCCTTATCAGAGTGGGTACTTATTTAAAGATGCGTATAGTCGAGATAATCAAGCATGGGATCTGGCAATTTCAGATCAACCCATTTGGGCTGCGTTTTCAAACGATTTTTTTACTGACCAATATGGTGGATTATTAGCACTCAGTAGTTTGATCTATCGCCTTTTCACTCCTGATGCTCATTTTCAAATTAATATCATCTTTTTTGTAACGATGATTAATGTCATTGGTATCTTATTTCTTGCGTTGGGTTTAAGGGAAAAAAATAAGGATATTGGTTTTTCACCATCTTCAAAAATTATTATCCTAATTTTTTCATTTTATCCGGATGCAGTTTTATTTAGCGCTTCACAAATGAGAGAACCAATTTTATTAGGAATATCTGCTTGTTTGTTCTGGATTATTCATAAACAAAAAATAAAGATTTGGAATAGATTTGCTTTATTTTCCTTATTTTCAATTTTCCTATTATTGATTTCATTAAAAATTGGTATTTTTATTATTTTTTCTTTCCTGATTTGGATGTTATTTCAACCGTACAGAAAACAAATTAAGGTACTTAATTCAAAAATCATAATTCTTCCTGTGGTTGTAATTGTAATCATTGCATTGTTTTTTTCTTCTAAATGGATTTTAGAAGCTGGGAAATGGGATGCATTATTGCTGGAAAGAAACTCAGGTTTTGTTCAATATATTGTCTCCATAATTGGTTCACGGTATCGTTTGCTTTTTGCGTCCATTTATGGTTTATTCCAACCTGTTTTACCAGCAGCATTGATTGAACCTTCAAAATTATTCTGGAAAATTCTAAATTCCTTACGAGCTCTGGGTTGGTATTTAATGATACCGATCTTGGTTTATGGAATCGTTTATTTTTTCCGAGAAAATGAGAAATTCAAAAAATTTGAGTATCTCTTTATCTGGTCATTCAGTGTTTTTTGGATAATGTTGTCATCCATTAGAGCTGGTGGAGATATGTGGGACAATCCACGCTATAGATTGAGTTTTCTGATTTTTATTGCTTACATTATTGGGGTTGCATTCTATCATGGCTGGAAAACAAAAGACCATTGGTTAACACGAATTTTTATTGCTGAACTCGTTTTTGTTCTGTTCTTTTTACAGTGGTACATATCCAGGTACACTGGGCTTTTTGAAAATCTAACTTTTTTCCAAATGGTATTCGTTCTATCCATTATTTTTGGAATAATCCTTATCACGGGGATTCTCAAAGAAGTAAAAATTCACAAATTAATCAATGAAATCAAAAAAAAATAGGTTAACTTTCGATGGAACTCTCTAAAAATTTATTAGAAACCAATCCTAAAATTATCCAATAATAAGGTAACGCAAAACTATCAATACTAAACCCTTCAATAAGAAGGGATAGTAATGCAATTTTGCCTACCAACCCCCAGTAGTTGTGGAGAAGTGACTCATTCCGTTGAAATTGGTGTGATTTTAAGAGAATTAATATTAGCCAGGTTCCAAAACATAAGAAACCAATAATGCCTGTTTCGGACAAAAGTCGAATCCATATGTTTTTTACATTGCCCTGGTAGGTGGCTTGATAAATCAGGTGGCGAGGTTCATCCAATGCCCAGGCAAATGAAGGCATATATCCTTTAAAGAAAAATCCCACATTTTCCAATCCTACCCCAAATATTGGATAATCATTAAACACCTGCCAACCAGTTTGCCAATACAAAATTCTTTCTGCAAATACAAATTCATTTGCGATAGAGAATAAATTTCGATTTTGATAAGTCTCAACTTCGAAAAGTGATTCCATGCGTGAGTCGAATTTACTGAAGAAAAACAATCCTAAAACCAACAGCAGAATATATAAAAAGACGAAAATGACCGGCAAGAATTTTAATAAAAATCGGATGTTATTGGTTTTGTACTTTTCTTGAATTTTTCTGATGATTCGTTGATTCAGGGTAATGAAAAGGTATGAAATCACCACAATAAAAGTTATCCAACCTACTCTGGATTTGGAAAAAATTAATACGAAAATCGAAATTACAAGAAAAAAATCCTCGAGATTTATTTTTTTTAAAACTGGATTAAAAACACTCCTTCGTGTTATTGTTGCACTGATCCAAATTGGTATGTAAAACATATTCAATTGATGTGCTAGCCAGGATGGTTCAAATGCAAAGCCGGTTAATCGATCTCTATAGAGGGTTCCTGATGTTGTTATGTATTTTTGAATTGTTGTCATCCATGTAGGATAATCGTGAACAATCTGGCCAAAGACAAATTGCAATAAACACCAAATCATTAACGGGATAAAACTGTACGCAATAACCTGTAAGGTTTTGTTCAGAATTTTCTCAGATTGGATTATTTGAACTGTTATGAAATAAAAAGAAATTCCAATTAATAATGTTCCGATCCCTTCAATGATGTTTTGAAAAATTGAAAAATCTTTTTGAATAGGTATAGGTAACCAAAATGCGAGTAATGATGAAAAAATAGCCAAAAAACCAAATACAAGAACTGGTTGTAACAATGTTGGGAACTTATTAGTCCCTTTTAACCAAGAAAAGACTATGATGAATAGCAAAATAAATAAAATTAAAATTGAGGGAGCGGCAACCATCTCTGAGCCAAGTAGCTTACTGGCCAATGGTAGACTGGTAAAAGGTAAAAGAAAAACAAGTACGAACCAGAATACATGACTTACATGTAAAATTTTATTTTTTTCCATTGGTTCGATCTACAAGAAATAAAAAAGATACCAAAAACCCAAAAATTGACCCACTCAGAACCAAATAATTGGTCTGAAATCGAGCAGCTTTTTGAGGTACCTCTGCAGGAAGGACATCAGAAAACCTAATGCCCGGATATATATTCTTACTCAGTAGTAATTCCTGTTGCAGCAATTGATTGAGATTATTGATGGATGAATTATCATGAAGAGTATCGACACACTCGGCTGGTGTAGGAAAATTGAAATATGACCGTTCTATACAACTTTCATAAGAGAGTTGCATTCTCTTCAAGGATTCATAATTCAATGCATGAATATACGCTTCGGATAATATTTCATGTGACACCATCGCCCATTGATTTGTCCAATGTGTACCTATAGAGGGATCTGTAGATTGACAGCGAAATAAGATTGAATTCACCTGTCGTTCAATAAAACATGCTTTTTTGAAATTTGAAACATTCATATTTGCGTCATCAATGTTCCTAATTGTCTTATCTATTACTTCATTTGTTTGAAAAAGACTGATGACATTTCCAATCATTTGATCTTGTTCATATTGAGAAAGGTGACCAACCTCTTTAAAATTTATCACAACGGACAGCTCTGCTTGTGCAACAAAAACGGGTGCAATAAAGATGAATGATGTTAAATAGGCAACAAATCCACCAATTATTCCACCAATGAGCAATAACCACCAATTTTGGAAAATTTTTACAATGTTGTGATTCAACGAAAGCTGTCCCATAAGAATTTTTTGATGATCCTTCTACCTGATTATAAGATGATTTCAAATATTGTTCAGGTATAATTCAACCACAATGACTGAAAACCACCGGTTTCCCCAGAAATTATTTTATGTATTGTCAGCAATAGAAACAATTATCGCCTTTGTTGTTTTGGTTCGAATTCCAACGGACCCTAAAAATGTTTTCTTTGCTGGCTTATCATTTAATAGACTTTTGTTATTAGGGGTAATGCTCCTCATTTTAGGTTTGTGTATTTTCCAATTAGCTCGATTGAAAATTACTGCTCATGAACCCAGGTTACTTCTGAACATTAACAAATTTTTCACTAATTACGAATGGATTTATTATCTGATTTTATTTTTGTGTTGGATAGTGATCATTTTTCCAGCATATCGATTTGGAAAATATGAAGTTATTTATACTCGTATCCAACCTTTAATAATATTAATTTCATCATTAATTTTTACATTTTTGATATTGCTAAAATTTAAAATTAAAAAATCATCTATTAATTTATCTTCGAATATAAATGTAAAAATTTTACTAATTTTTCTGATACTCGTTTCTCTTGTTTGGATTTTCCTGATCACAACAAGAATTGGATTAGATATTGACCATAATTTTTGGGGTGGAGCTGCTACTCCAATACTACCTTTAGTCCTCTATACTTCGTTATTTATCCCTATTTTATTAACTTCACTTTGGAAGAAAAGTAGAATGGATGTAAATAAATGGAATTGGATTATAAAATTTTTTCCAATCATTTTGTTTTTATCAGCAATTCTGATTTGGAATTTAGAGCTATTTACCCCTCATTTTTTTGCCCCAAAGGTCAGAGCTCCTAATTATGAATATTATCCATATTCAGATGCCCATATTTATGATATGACAGCTCAGTCCTTGCTGAACGGGGAAGGGTACATGAATAGGGGGTATGTCCAAAGACCTTTGTATGGATTTATGCTATTTTTATTTCACAATTTAGTTGGTGAAAATTACTTAAATGTGGTTTTCTTACAAACTATACTATATGCTTTTTTCCCGGTTCTAATGTTTTATCTGGGTAAAAAATTATTTTCACCATTTATTGGGATTTCATTAGGCATACTATCAATTTTAAGAGAATTAACAGCCTTCAAGGCATCGCCATTTATGGAAATTGTTCACTCAAAGCTATACATGACCGATACTTGGGCAAGTTTATTTGCCCTACTCATATCAATATTAGTGATTTATTGGTTCATGAACAAAAAAGAAAATCATTTGCTTCTGGTTCTTATTGGGTTGATAATGGGCATCAGTTTGCTGATGAGAATTAATTTATTGTTCATATTCATACCAATCTTTGCAACAGTCTTTATAAAAAACAATAAAAATTTCAAAAGTAGGTTGTTAAGAGTTGGCATCCTGGGTTTATCAACTTTTATTATTTTATTGCCATGGATGTTGAGGAACTATTATCAAATTGGAGAATTTGGTATTGAACCTCAAAAATTCAGAATGGTCATCGAAACCAGATTTAATGTTGAAGAGAGTGATGCGTCTGAAGAAATTAATTCCCCAAAAACATCTCCGATGATTATGCCAGAAATTGTTGATCAACACACAAACGAAAAAATTGAAATTCAGAATTACCTTAATATTTTACGATTTACCACAGCCAATTTTTTACACAATGAAATTCATTCAATCTTAATTTTTCCCAACTCAATATTGGCTGAGTCCATAAAAGGTGTAATCGTAAATAATGATTACATTCAAGAAACCTGGGTGGGGGAGATAAATCCCAGACAATTCATCGCAATTATCATCAATTTACTGTTCATTGGACTGGGAATTTCAATCAGTTATAAGAAATATGGATGGTTTGGGTTATTTCCTTTGTCGATCCATCTCTTTTACAATTTATCGAATGGATTAGCCAGGGTCTCTGGTTGGAGATATGTTATCGTGACGGATTGGGTAATTATTCTGTATTATATGGTTGGAATTATTTTTATTCTCCACACTCTTCTTCATAAAATTGGCCTAGCAGATATTGGTTCAAATGTATTCTCTAATCATGAAACAGTTTTATCAGGTTACAAAGAAAAATCTACCAACAAAAGACCAATTATTTTATCGAGCATAATTATTGTTGCACTTATATCGATTGGGATGGTGTTGCCGGAAATTTTGATCGAAAAGGAATATCGAGGAGAGATAACAAAAGATGAATTTCTGCAATTGATGGAGTTATATAATATTGATTATGATCATGATAAGATGAGAAGCTTAGCAGATGATCCGGATTTTGTGTATATACACACCAAAGCATTTTACCCAAGATATTATGAACCTGGCGAAGGAGAACCGGGTTTCAACATTGAATGGATATCAGCTAAAGAATATGGTAATTTAGGATTCATGATCGTTTCCCCACAAATCACAGGTGCATCAATCGAAGTAGAAAAATCCCCCGAATTCTTCCCTCATGATACAGATGTATTTATAATTGGTAAGTGGGTACCTTCCAATTTTATTGGAAAATATATTGAAGCAAATGTTATTTATTTTCCAGAAAATGGATATTTAATTACCTCTCAAAATTTTCCATAAAAGATTAGCAATAGGTGAAGATTGTCTAATAACAAAAACTATTATGTTTATGATGCAAAAAATAAGTCTGCCAAGCCCCTTGAAGAGCTTCGACAAGCATATAATTATCGATATTTGATTTCTCAATTACTCCGTCGAGATATTGTCACAAGATATAAGCGGTCATTCCTAGGAATCGGTTGGACCATGCTCAATCCTTTAGGGACTATGATCGTATTGTCCATTGCTTTCTCGCAAGTCTTTAATATGACTGAAGGATACCCAGCATACGTATTGAGTGGACTGATGGCATGGAATTTTTTCTCACAGACGACATATGCCAGTATGGTCAATTTGGTATGGGGTGGGGGGTTATTAAAGAGAATTTATATGCCGCGCACTTCGTTTGCTTTGGCTGCAATTGGTACAGGTATGGTCAATACCCTTTTAACTATCATTCCGATGATTATAGTTATGCTTGTCCTGGGTGTACCTGTAAAATTAACTATTTTTTTCACTCCAATTCCTTTATTGTTATTGGCTTTATTCTCGTTAGGCTTTGGGTTAATACTTTCTACGCTTGCGGTTTATTTTCCTGATGTGGCTGAAATGTACCAAATTGTTTTAACTGCGTGGATGTACCTTACTCCGGTAATATACCCAGAGGAGATATTGCCTGAAAATATCCTCTTTATTATTTCTACGTTCAATCCCATGTACAGTTTGATGAAACTTTTTCGAATACCAATTTTTTATGGACGGTTACCTACTTTTGAAGAATTTTTATTACCTGCATTGATTGCGTTAGTTGTTTTTATTATTGGTTGGTTATTTTTTACCTATCGTTCCGATGAATTTGCGTACAAAATATAAGGTGTCCTTGGTGAAAACAATCATTCGATTAGAAAATGTTTCTGTAGAATATCGTATCCCTTCTGAACGAATTGGGACTCTTAAAGAATATGTGATTCGTTGGGTCCAAGGCAAAGTCAAACAAAAAAAATTCTTAGCATTAAAAGATGTTTTTATTGAAATTAATCAAGGTGAGGTTTTTGGTGTTATTGGTCACAATGGGGCGGGAAAAAGTACAATGCTAAAACTTTTTGCCCGGGTTTTACCACCAACCATTGGAAGAATAGAAATTTCAGGAAGCGTGTCACCACTCTTAGAATTAGGAGCTGGTTTTCATCATGAGTTGTCAGGTCGGGAAAATGTATATCTAAACGGAGCAATTTTGGGTTATTCACGTGAAGAAATGAAATCAAAATTTGATAGTATAGTTGAATTTTCGGGTTTACATGATTTTATAGACGCTCCAATACGTACATATTCATCAGGCATGTGGGCTCGCTTAGGCTTTGCAGTAGCTACTGCCTCAAGACCTGATTTATTACTTGTCGATGAAATTTTAGCAGTAGGTGATGAAGAATTTCAAAAAAAATGTTTTGATCGTATTGAAGAATTTCGAGATAATGGAACAACAATAGTAATTGTCGCCCATAGTATGCAAGTGATAAAGGATCGATGTTCTCGTGTATGTTGGCTAGACCATGGTGAATTGAAATACATTGGAGATCCTGAAGAAGCCATAAGTCATTATCGGAAAAGCCAAACAAATTAGAGGAAGAATGATTTTTGAAGAATTGTCATTAAGTGGTCTTATAGCCATAAAACCGAAAATTTTTGAAGATGAAAGAGGTTTTTTTTATGAAAGCTTTCATCAAAAAAAATTGCAGTTAAATGAAATTGCGATCAAAATTGTCCAGCAAAATCATTCCGGATCAAAAAAGAACGTTTTACGTGGATTGCATTATCAGATTGAAAATAGTCAAGGTAAATTAATCAGAGTAATAAAAGGTCAAATTTATGATGTTGCTTTAGATTTGCGAAAATCATCATCAACGTTTGCAAAATGGGAAGGCATTATTCTAAATGAAGATAATAAGAAATTATTATGGGTTCCCTCAGGTTTTGCTCACGGGTTTATTGTTATGAGTGATTGGGCTGAGGTAGAGTATTCAACAACTGATTTTTACAACCCTGATGGAGAGCGTACAATTATTTGGAATGATCCCGAATTAAATATTAAGTGGCCAATTCCTGAAGGTGAAAAACCGATTTTGTCCAAAAAAGATGGTCAAGGCAAATTATTTAAGGATGCAGAAACATATGAGTGAAACCAAAAATTTATTGGTAACTGGTGGTACTGGGTTTATTGGCTCGAATTTTATCCACTACGTAACAGCCCATGAACCTTCCTGGAATATTGTAAATTTAGATTTATTAACATACGCAGGGCATTTGGAGAATTTATCAGATATTCCAAACGATAAATATTCATTCATTAAAGGTGATATTTGCGATAAAGAATTGGTCGAAAAAATTCTCAGTGATTATCAGATTGACACCATTGTTCACTTTGCAGCCGAATCGCACGTTGATCGTTCGATTGAGGGACCAGGAGCATTTGTCCAAACGAATATTGTTGGAACATACAATTTATTGGAGGTTGCCAGACAGTATTGGAAAAATAATGGGGGATATGATGGAAAACGGTTCCATCACGTTTCGACAGATGAAGTCTTTGGTATGTTAAAAAAAGATGATCCAGCTTTTACTGAGGAAAATCCATATTCTCCTAATTCACCCTATGCTGCTTCGAAAGCATCCAGCGACCATTTGGTTCGGTCATACCAACATACATTCGGGTTACCTACCACTATTACGAATTGTTCCAACAATTATGGTCCCTATCAATTTCCTGAAAAATTAATTCCCCTCATTATCCTGAATGCTGTAAATGGAAAACCATTACCCATTTATGGAGATGGCCTACAAATCAGAGACTGGCTTTTTGTTGAAGATCATTGTGAAGCAATTGTCACTGTATTGAAAAATGGGGTAGTCGGGGAAACCTACAATATTGGTGGGGAGAATCAGTTCCCGAATTTAGAAATTGTCAAAAAGATCTGTCATTTGATTGATGAATATTTACCTGAATCACCTCATTATCCACATGAAAAATTAATCACGTATGTAAAAGACCGCCCTGGTCATGATTTCCGCTATGACATGAATATCACCAAAATTCGTCGGGAATTAGGTTGGTCACCAAAATTTTCATTAGAAAAAGGTCTGGCATTTACAGTTAATTGGTACTTAAATCATCAGGATTGGATTGAGAATGTTACCGGAAGTAAAGCGTTTTCAGATTGGATAATTAAAAATTATCAAAAGAGGGAGAAATAATTATGAAGGGGATCATTCTTGCAGGTGGTAAAGGGACACGATTGTATCCACTGACCCTTGCAGTAAGTAAGCAGATGTTACCGGTATATGATAAGCCGATGATTTACTATCCATTATCGATGCTGATGTTGGCTGGTATTCGAGATATCCTGGTTATCAGCACACCTGAGGACTTACCAATGTTCAGACGCTTATTAGGCACTGGAGAGCAGTGGGGTATCAAATTTTCATATGCTGAACAAGCCACCCCACGTGGTTTGGCAGATGCATTTATTGTCGGCCAGGACTTCATTCAGTCTGAACCGGTGGCGTTGATTTTAGGTGATAATATTTTCTATGGAAGAGGTTTGGGAAAGATATTGCAAGCCGCAGCAGGAAGAAAAGAAGGAGCCACGATTTTTGCGTATCCAGTGCGCGATCCCGAACGCTATGGGGTGGTTGCATTTGATTCTTCAGGGAAAGCTTATAGTATCGAGGAAAAACCTTCTAAACCTTTATCCAATTATGCTGTTCCAGGGATTTATTTTTATGATTCGAAAGTTACTGAGTATGCACTCAATCTTAAGCCGTCACCAAGAGGTGAGATTGAGATAACTGATATTAATCGGTTGTATTTATCTCAAGAAAAATTGTTTGTTGAAGTGCTGGGTAGAGGTGTCGCCTGGTTGGATGCGGGGAAGCATGAAGCTCTTTTGCAGGCTTCAACATTCGTTCAGACTGTTCAGGAGAGGCAGGGAATGATGATATCCTGCCCTGAGGAGATTGCCTTCAGAAAAGGTTTTATCGATATGGATCAACTTATTTCACTGGCAAAGTTTTATGAAGGTAATGGATATGGTCAGTATTTGTTAGATCTGGCAGCTGAGTTTACAAATTTATGAAAATTCTTCTACTGGGTTCAAATGGACAATTAGGCTATGAAGCAACTCGCACATTGTTTTGTTATGGAGATTTAGTAGCGGTTGATTACCCCGATATTGATTTCACAAAACCTGATCAAGTAATTAAATTCATTGAGGAAATCAATCCTGACCTTATTTATAATGCTGTGGCTTACACAGATGTAGATAAAGCTGAGCAGGAAACAGAAAAAGCAATGTTGGTCAACTGCCACACGCCAGCCAAAATTGCTCAATACTGTAATAAAAACAAAGTTCCATTCATCCATTTTTCAACAGATTATGTCTTCGATGGGCAAAAGAATGACTTATATACTGAAGAGGATATCCCAAACCCAATAAACATTTATGGGAAATCTAAGTTTGCCGGTGAACAGGCTATCAATGACAGTCAATGCACATATGTAATTTTCCGAACCAGCTGGGTGTATAGTATGCGAGCAGGTGGTTTTGTTAAAAAGGTGATCAACTGGGCTCAGAATAATGAGGAATTGAGAATTGTGGACGATCAGATTGGCAACCCGACCTGGGCAAGAACTCTGGCAATTTTATCAACTGATTTAGTTAGAAATAATTATCAAGATCTTTATCATTATATTCAAGAAAAGAAAGGTGTATATCATCTTGCTGGTGGAGGATTTACTTCTCGATATGAGTGGACAAAAGCGATAGTTGATTATCTTCCAGGAGATGTTCCAACAATCGTTAAAACAATCAATCCAGCGAAAACATCCGATTTTCCATCAGCAGCTAAAAGACCACTGTTTTCAGCACTGGATTGTTCAAAATTCGAATCAACTTTTTCGTTGAAAATCCCGAAGTGGGAAATAGCAACCAAATTGATGCTAAGTAACTAAATTAATTTTGAAAATGAATGGTAGTACACTTCTGAATTCTTGGAGAAAATTAAAGGGGGAATAATGAATGTTTCTTTTGTTATCGTTACTTACAACTCACTGGAGCCTTTAAAGATTTGTCTACAGTCTTTGCCTACTTCTTTGAGTAATGACATTAATTTCGAAATTATTATTGTAGATAACAATTCTCACGATGGGTCCTGTCAATTCATTCAAGAAAATTATCCTGATATTCAATTGATAAAGAACGAGGTTAATGTAGGATATACGAAAGCTATGAATATTGGATTGAAATTAGCCAAAGGGAGTTATTTAGTTCAGCTTAATCCTGATGTTTTCGTAAATCCTGGAACATTTCAATCTTTAATCTCGTGGATGAACGAACATAATGATGTCGGGATTTGTATCCCAAAAGTACTCAATCAAGATGGCACTTTCCAAAAACAATGCAGACGTGGATTTGCTAGACCTCTTGAGGTTTTTTCATATTTTCTAAAATTAGACCGCATTTTTCCAAATCACAAGGTGATTGGAAATTATGTCAAAACTTACTTGCCAGAGGAAGAAATTGCACAGGTAGATGCAGTCTCTGGCTCCTGTATGATGATCAGGAAAGATGTAATCTCGGATATTGGTTACCTGGATGAACGCTATTTTGCCTATCAAGAAGATACCGATTTTTGTTTTCGAGCGAATAAAGCAGGCTGGAAGGTTTTTTATCTACCCTTTGTGTCAGTAATCCATCAGGGTGGAAGAGGGGGATCAAGGTCCGAGCCTTACAAAGCGATATTTGAGTGGCATAGATCGTATTATTTGTATTATCGAAAGAATTTAGCCAAGGATTATTTTTTTCTTGTAAATTGGATAATGTATTTATTCATTGGAATAAAGTTATTATTTTCACTTATTGGTGCATGGTTTTCAAAAGAAAAAATAGTTGGCACAAAAAAACCATAATCGCTCATTCGTCCATAAAAAACCAGTTGCTAAATTTGAGCCTAGCAACTGGTTCTAATTTAAATTATTAATATTTACTTTCCCAACCTTGTCCGCTCTTCTTCCACAATCGATTGATCAAGCTTTTTAAAAAGCGGCTCTGGTTTGTTGAATGTCATTCCAGGTTTTAGTTTACTAGGTTTCCATTCACCTTTGCCTGTTTCGGGGTGGTAACGTAAGACCGTGTGTTCTCCTAAATTGTCTTGTTCAATTATTACTGATTGGGTTCCAAAAAGGTTATCCGAATACCCAAGGAATTTGTTGAGTTTCTCGCTGGTAAACGGAATAAATGGTGCAAAGAGGGTCTTTAATGAATCAATCGCTTTCATGGCTGTAAAAATAGCTCTGGCGGCATTTTGTTTGTGAGTTTTGATCGCTGTCCAGGGAGCGGTCTGATCCAGATATTTGTTGACTTCTGAAGCCAATCTGACAACTTCCTGAAGTGCTGATCTTAGGTGCACAGCTTCGATTTCTTTGCCAACGGTTTCAAACCCAGATTCTATGGTTGCTAAAAGGGATACATCAAGTTCGGATAAAGGTCCTGGATCAGGTACAACACCTTCCCAATGTTTATAGGCGAATGAGAGCACTCGATTTGCCAGATTCCCCCAGGTGGCAACTAATTCATCATTATTGCGGTGGTAGAACTCATCCCAATCCCAATCGGAATCCCGAGTCTCAGGCATTGAAACGGTTAAATAATACCGAAGAGGATCAGGATCGTAGCGAGAAAGGAAATCTCTACCATACACAGCCCAATTGCGACTGCCAGAAATTTTCTGTCCTTCCAGATTCATGAATTCATTGGCTGGGACGTCATATGGCAAAACAAGTGGACTGGGATTCTCTGACCCCATCATTTCATCAAATGTGGTTGATAAACCCAGCAATTCAGCTGGCCAGATGATCGCATGGAAGGGAATGTTATCCTTTCCGATGAAATAATACGATTTGGAATCTTTATTCGTCCACCATTCTTTCCAGGCGTCAGAATCCTTTGTTATTAATCCATATTCGATGGCCGCAGAGAGATAACCAATCACAGCTTCAAACCAGACGTAAAGACACTTGCCAGTTTGGTCTTCCAATGGAACAGGGATTCCCCAATCCAAATCACGTGTGATTGGGCGACCACGCAAACCATCCGATTGGATTTGACCGAGCGATTGACGCAGGACATTTTGCCTCCAATAGCTTTCTCGTTCTTTTAAGAAAATGGCAATTTGAGGTTCTAATTTACTTAAATCCAGGAAAAAGTGAGTAGTTTCTCGTAATTCGGGTGTAGATCCATCAATTTTGGATTTAGGATCGATTAATTTCCCGGCTTCCAATAGATTTCCACACTTATCACATTGATCACTACGGGCATTTTCATAACCGCAAATATAGCAGGTACCTTCGACATAGCGATCAGGTAGAAATCTATTTTGAGATGTTGAATACCATTGTTCCTGACTTTCCTGATACAGAAAACCGTTTTTATTAAGTGCTAAAAAGATCTTTTGGGAAACATTGAAGTGATTTTCGGTGTGAGTACTGGTAAATACATCATAAGTCAGTCCCAGGCTCTGAAAAAGCTCTAAAAAGCCCTCATGGAAGCGATGGTACACCTCAATAGGGGTGATATTTTCTGCATCTGCCCTTACTGTTATAGGCGTTCCATGAGAATCTGAGCCTGAAACCATCAATACTTTTCTACCCTTTAAGCGCTGGTAACGAGAAAAAATATCTGCAGGTAAATATGAGCCTGTCAAATTTCCAACATGAATTTCAGCATTGGCATAAGGCCAGGCAACAGCGACAAGGATAGGTTCAGACATGATTACCTCCGGAAAATAAAGGAAATTTTATCATGTTTCCGAATAGCCCGAGGAATCATCCATTTCGAAATAAAAGGAAGATTAATGCAAATTAATTATGCATACATCATCTCTTGGGGGTATTTCTCATGTATAATAATTTAAAGAAAGGTTTTCTTCAATGAATCCGATCATAGATCCCAATATCGCATATGTTCTGCTTATAGTAGGATTTGTTCTGTCAGTCCTGGCATTATTAACCCCCGGCACGGGAATCGTGGAAATTATTGGATTGTTTTCCATGATTTTGGCCGGTTATGGAATTATTTCGAACCCAAGTCATTATTGGGCTCTGGTGATATTAATTCCATTCATTCCATTGATTTTTGTGTATCGAAAAACTAAAAAAGATTATTACCTTATTATCTCGATTGCTTTGCTGAATATCGGCTCATATATGATCTTCAAATCAGAATCTGGTGGTTTTTCTGTTTCGCCGGTGATAGCAATCGTCGTATTTTTGATAAATGCACCAATTTTATGGGTGGTGGTCAAGAAAATAATCGAGGCAATAGATAGAAGGCCTGATTTCGATCCAAGCAATATTATTGGGGCATATGGCGAAGCCAGAACGAATATTTTCCAGGATGGTACTGCGTATGTTTCTGGAGAAGAATGGAGTGTTAGAAGTGATCAGACGATTGAAAAAGGAGAGAAAATTGAAGTAATTCGGAAAGAAGGTTTAGTTCTGTGGGTAAAAAAAATTAATAAATCTGATAGGAGGATAGAATGAATTTTGATTTTTCTGTATTAACTTGTCTTGTAGGGGCAATCATTGTCCTTGGACTTATGTTTCTTTGGTCAGCCATCAAAATTGTCCCTGAATATCAAAGACTGGTCGTGTTTCGACTAGGTCGATGTATTGGTGCAAAGGGTCCTGGATTGATCATACTGATTCCTTTTGTTGATCGTGCAGTCCGTGTAGATTTGCGAGAACAGGTACGGGAGATTCCTGCTCAAACATCGATCACGAACGACAATGCCCCGATTAATATCGATTTTCTCTGGTATTACAAAGTAATTGACCCAATTCAGTCAGTACTTCAGGTAGGTAATTTTGAATTAGCTGCACAGGGTATTGCCACGACAACATTGCGTTCTGTCATCGGTGGGATCATGTTGGATGGTGTACTATCTGAAAGAGAAACCATTAATACTTCCCTGAGAATAAGACTTGATGAAGTAACAGAGAGGTGGGGTGTAAAGGTCACAAACGTAGAAATTCGAGAGATCACTCCTCCACGTGATGTTCAGGATGCCATGAACAGACAGCTAACAGCTGAGCGAACTCGACGTGCTGTTGTTACCGAATCGGTTGGTAAACGAGAATCCGATATTAATGTTGCCGATGGTGAAAAACAAGCGGCGATTCTAAAGGCTCAAGGAGTTAAAGAAAGCTCCATTTTGGTTGCTGAAGGTGAACGACAGGCACAATTATTGCGCGCTGAAGGATACGCAGATGCTCTTGAAAAAATCTTTTCGATTGCAAAGGACGTTGATTCTCAAACAATGACACTTCAATATTTTGAAACGCTGAAATCAATGGCCTCCAATCCGGCAACAAAGTATATATTCCCGATGGAATTTACCAGTTTGTTGTCTGACTTTGTCTCCAAGAATAAAAAATCTGAATAATTTTTTGAGACCTCCCTGAAAAAGGGAGGTCTTGCTTTACTGAAGAATGATCAACATCGAGACAGCTTCATTAAAAGATTTGAATAATCTACGTGAATTGGAAAGAATTTGTTTTCCAATTGATAACTGGCCTTTACTGGATTTGATCGGAGTATTGACCATGCCAGGTATCATCCGGATAAAAGCAACATTTATAGATAATTTTGTTGGGTTTATTGCTGGAAATATCAATAACAGAGAATCCACAGGTTGGATTACTACGATTGCTGTTCTTCCTGAATTCCAAAATAGGGGAATCGCTCAGTCATTATTAGCGGAATGTGAAAATAGAATGAATGTCGCGAAAATTAAGTTGACGGTGCGAAAAAGTAATTCAAAAGCGATTCACCTGTATGAAAAAAATGGATACTTTATCCAGGAAGTTTGGAAGTCGTATTATATTGACGGCGAAGATGCAATTTTGTTTCAAAAATTGTGTTGACATTTTCTGATAACATTCGTATTATTGAATTAATCAGGAGATTTCATGAAGACAATTGTATTAATGACATATTGAACTTTGAAGGCACGCTATTTCGCGTGCTTTTTGTTTCTTAAATTCAAATTTCTTGAAAGGAGAATGCATACTAATGGATTATGGGATGATTGGAAAAATTGAAAAAGCTAAAAGATATGCTCAACAAAAAGATCGGTTCTCGGTGAAAAAATTTGAAGTTGAAGTAGGTGGTGAGAATAATCCTCATCATGTGATATACGATAATGGTCAATGGACCTGTGATTGTGAATTTTTTCAAAGCCGAAGTCGTTGCAGCCATACAATGGCCTTAGAAATCATTCTTGAAGGAATGGTTGTAACTAAACAAGAAGATTTATAATTTGAATTGTATCTACATAAAAAATGCTGTTCGCTAATCCAATCGAACAGCATTTTTTATTTTTGCGGAGAGAGAGGGATTCGAACCCTCGGTGGCCCAAAAGGCCACAACGGTTTTCGAGACCGCCCCGATCAACCACTCTGGCATCTCTCCTCTAAGACGTCTTCAATTATAGCAGAGGAATCTCAGATTTCCACGTAATCCGATCGATCTGGAAAATAAACTGGAGCAATTTGTTTTTCCTCGAGTTTATCCATTAATGCTTGTGCAGCATCCTCTTCACCATGAACAAGAAACAAACCTTTTAATGAGGTGCGTGTTTCCAATGCATACAGAAGTAATTTATCCTGTCCGGCATGAGCAGATAGACCACCGATTGTGGCTATTTCAGCTCTCCTTTCAAATAATTGTCCAAAAATCCTGACAGTTTTTTGACGTTCAGCTAAACGTTTTCCTAAAGTATGAGGTGCCTGCCAGGAAACAATCATGATGGTGTTAAGTGGGTTTTCAATATTATTCCTTAAATGATGAAGGATCCTGCCTGTTTCTGCCATTCCTGAGGCAGAAATGATAATTGCGGGTCCTTTTATTTCGTTGATTTTCTTCGATTCTTCAACAGCTCGCGTGTAGTATAAATTAGGGCTGGTGAGTGCTTTATGATTTCCTTCCTGAATAAATTGCCTGGTTTCTTCATCAAATAGATGTGCATATTTTTTGAAAATATCCGTAGCATTGATTGCTAATGGACTATCAACAAAAATTGGAATGGAAGGAATATCATTGGCTGCCAGCATCTGATTAAGAAAATATACGAGTTCCTGAGTTCTTCCAACGGCAAAGGCCGGGATGATAATCTTTCCACCGCGTGCAATTGTTTTCATCGTTACTTCTCTGAATTCCTGGAACGCAGTCTCAGGATCTCTATGGTTCTTATCCCCATATGTACATTCCATAATCATATAATCTACATTTGAAGGCATGACAGGGTCTTTTAGTAAAGGTAGTCTATCTCTTCCAATATCTCCTGAAAACCATAATCTTTTCTTGTTTCCATTCTCATTAATGTCAAGGATGATGGAGGCTGATCCTAGAATATGTCCTGAATCCACATATGTAACATTAACTCCTTTAGCTACTTCAAAAGTTTGATTATATTCAACAGGTGTAAATAGATCGCAGGCAATTTTAGCGTCTTCATATGTATACAACGGGTCTACAGGCGGTTCTCCTCTGCGCGCTCGTTTTTTATTGACATACTGTACATCAGATTCCTGAATGTAACCCGAATCCCGTAACATGATTTCCGCGAGGCTGACTGTAGCAGAGGTTGCAAAAATCCGGTTTGAATATCCTTGCTTAACCAAATTTGGGATATTACCACTATGATCTATGTGAGCATGTGAAAGAAGTAATGCGTCAATCTCTTTTGGAGAAAATTGAAAACTCTGATTGAATTGATACATATCAGCTCGTTTGCCTTGAAAGAGACCACATTCTAATAGAATTTTTGAACCATTCACTTCTATCAGGATTTGAGATCCGGTAACTGTTCTTGCTGCCCCTAAAAAATGAATTTTCATGTTGATTCTATCCTTTCGATAATTGCATAAATTTCTTTTCCGAATTGTTGGAAACGGTAGGGAATATTTTGCATAATTTCTTGAATATCAGATAACGCACAATTTTTTTTATGCGCAATTTGTTCCATATGTTCTTTTGGTAATACAACATCAGATTCAACCGACATCTCAATCCCTTTTATCTTTCGCCAATGTTTCAAAGCGTCGTATTTTAGTAAGAAAAGTTGATCTGGTCGAATTTTCTCTTTTCTATTGTTAGAAACCTGATTTAAGCCAATAGTTATTGCTTGTAAAATTTGTTCACCATATTTTTGAATCAATTTCGGAGATAATCCGTTGATATTATTTAATTGATTATCATTTTTGGGCAATTTTTTTGCTAATTCGACAATTGTCTGGTTTCCAAACACCTTGAAGGGTGGACGATTTAATTGTCTGGCAAGATTTTCTCTTAAGAAGTAGATCTCAATTAAAACATTTTCCTGTTGAGGTGATAATGAATTGCCTTTTATGATTTTCCAATAGTGATCGTTATTTTTGTTGTTGACAAATGCATCCACGCAGGTCATTCTATTGAAATCTTCAGTAGCTAATTCCCATTTTTTTTCTTGTTTCAATTTTTCAAGGAGAATCTTTCGTAATTCAATCAGATAATGGGTATCACATTGTGCATATTGCAGCATCTCATTTGGCAGTGGTCTCTTTCCCCAATTTGCGCGTTGATATTTCTTTTCAACTTCGACATCAAAATACTCCTTGAGTAGTGATTGCAATCCAATTGAACGGAATCCCAGAATTCTTGATGCAATCATGGTGTCAAAAATATTATTGAATTCAAAATGGAAATCCCTTTTCAAGCACATTAAATCATATTCAGCAGCATGGAAAATTTTTTCAATTGCATCTGATGAAAAAATTTCATTTAATGGTGATAATTCTTTCAGTTTAATCGTGTCAACTAAATAATCCTGCTCAATGGTGGAAAATTGGATTAGGCAGATTTTTTCCTGGTACTCAAAGAGACTATTCGATTCTGTATCAACACCAATGGATGATTGATTTCTTAAATCGGATATCATTTCCAAAAGTTGGCGGGTTGTTTCAATTAAAATTGCAGGTTGAATGACATTACTTTTCATGTGATGATTATAATGCATCAGGAGAACAGTCTCTTTAAGTAGGAAATGCCTGAAAGGTTGCAAATATCAAATTCAATTTCCCTTTTTTACTTGCTAAAGATACTCTATAATTAGACTGTTATTAATAAATCTTAAAAAATTATCAAGATAATTAACTTACTGCGGGAGGGAAGATCATGAATGAGCGGATCTTAATCGTCGAAGATGATCAAGCCATTGTTAGGGTTCTAAAAAGGACATTAACTTATGAAGGTTACAATGTGGAAACTGCATTAGATGGCGAGAAGGGAATAAATGAATATACAAAATTCCATCCCGATTTAATTATTCTTGATTGGATGTTACCTGGAATGGATGGTCTGGAATTTTGTGACAGAATTCGTTCGACAGAAGATAATGTCCCTATCATTATGCTCACTGCAAAAGATACTACCAGTGATAGGGTAATGGGACTTGATGCGGGTGTAGATGATTATATGGTCAAACCTTTTGAAATTGAGGAATTGACAGCTCGAATCAGAGCCTTACTTCGAAGAACAAAGTCTGAAAGAACATTAACTTTGAGTATGGCTGACCTGGTATTAGATACTTCCACTCGCCAGGCAAATCGTGGTGGAAGGACAATAAATTTGACTGCAAAAGAGTATGATTTACTTGAACTATTCTTACGTCATCCCAGACAGGTATTAACCCGAGAAGTAATATTTGATCGTGTTTGGGGTTATGATTTTGGTGGTGAAAGTAATGTGCTTGACGTATATATTCGTTATTTACGTCAGAAAATAGAAGAAAAAGGAGAAATCCGCCTGATTCACACCGTTCGGGGGGTCGGATATGTGATGCGCGAAACACCGTAATGTCATTACAATCAAAACTGACATTATTATTCACAGGATTGATTGGGGGCGTTCTGGCAATATTAGGATTATTGGTTTATGGTCTTGTATATGCAATTTTATTGGATCAGATCGACCAACGAATTTCTTTATCTGCACAAAGAATCATAGATGGACTTAGTGTGACTCCAGAAAATCAGATTATCTCTGAAAGAATTTTTGATTTCCTGCCTGTTGAAAATCAATATGTCCAGATTTGGAAAAATTCGAACCAATTATTATTTTCAAAGCCAAGCATTTATTCCGCTGCTTTAGATGAAAACGGATTGAGACAGGGTCAAATTTTTTATCGAAATAGCAATATCGGAGGAACTCGCCTGAGAGTGCTGACAGTCCCATTAGAAACCTCACGTGGACCAGTGGGAATTTTACAAGTAGCAATTGACTTGACCTTGGTGGACATCACGCTCAGAACATTGGCGATTGTTCTTGTCATTTTATTGATCATTGCATTAATTGTTGCTGCTTTGATCAGTTGGATTATGACAAAACAAACCCTAACGCCATTAATGACAGTAACTGAATTTGCAAAGGAAATTACCGAAACGTATGATCTTTCAAGAAGGATTCCAATCCCTGCTGAACAAAAGGAAGATGAAGTTGGCCAATTAATTTTTGCATTCAACGAAACACTTGGCAGGTTAGATCAAATATTACAATCCCAAAAGCAACTCGTAACAGATATCAGTCATGAACTCAGAACCCCTTTGACGGTGATAAAAGGCGAAGTTGGGTTGATGAAAAAATATAAACAATATGATATTGAATCTCTGGTCAGTATTGAAAATGAAGTTGACAGGTTATCAAGGTTGGTAGGGAATTTGTTGTTTCTTTCCCAGGCTGAAGCCGGTGAAATGCCTTTGGATATCAAAATTTTCTCCCTTGATGAATTATTGTGCGAAGTTTTTCACCATGTTCAAACGCTAGCCGCAGATCGAATGACAATTACAATCCAAAAAATGGATCAAGTTGAAATGCAAGGTGATCGCGACCGAATAAAGCAGGTACTTCTAAACTTGTTGGGAAATGCCATTCAATACACGCCAGAAGGTGGAAGAATAATCATTGAATTGGCGAATGAAGGTGAAAGTGCAACGATTAAAATCGAAGATAATGGTCCAGGTATAGCCAAAAAAGATCTGCAGAAAATTTTTGATCGGTTTTATCGAGGAGAAAAATCACGCACCAGAAGTCACAGTTCGGGGTTTGGATTAGGTCTATCTATCTCTCAATTTATTGTCAACCTGCATAAAGGAAGTATTCATGTTGATTCGGAAATTGGTGTGGGCACAACCTTCACAGTTTTATTACCGAGGAAGATAATTTCAATACCGGAACTGAAAAAATAAAGGATTTGTCTATCCTGGAAAGATTTTTGAATAAACCAATGGAGCAAATTTATTTACCATTTCACTGGAAAGTGAGTTGGTTTTACAAATTTGTGAATAAAGATCAGCGCTTTTTGTTTTAATTCTGGTTTGATCCTGTAAATTCAACCGCCATAAACCGAATCTTTGAGACCAACCTCGTTCCCATTCAAAATTATCTACAAGCGTCCAATGAAAATATCCTTTAATCTGATAATTTAAGTTAGCTGCTCGCCAAACTTTATGGACGTGTTCTACCAAATATTGAGGTCGCAATAAATCATTTGAGTCTTCAATACCATTTTCGGTGATAATGATAGGGCAACTGAATTTTAATGCCCAATGAATTGCTTTTTCGAAGCCATTGGGAACATTTGCAATAGAACCATTCTCACTAATTTCGGATAATTTTGGATATGTTCTCTGGTGAAATAATTCTTTTGGTTTCAGTAAATCAAATTTTACTTCTTCCCCTGAATAATAATTTAATCCAATAAAATCATAATTCCCGTGAACATCGGAAATTTTTTCATTTTTGAGAGCGTATTGTAATTTGCCGAACTTGAGGGCATTCATAAAGGAATCATTAAATTGATGGTCAAGAAATTTCGTCATCCATCTATCAAAAGGATTATTCCCACTTTCTGGCCATAAGGCGCGATAATTTATGGCTGTCCCAATTCGACTCGTCGGAGAGATTCTTTTTATTGTTGTATAAGCTGATATATGCGCTTTGATCATATTGGATAATGCATGAAAACTGGATTGCAAACTATTTTTACCAGGTGGAAAGTTGCCTTCAATATAAGCCTGGTGGGCAAGGACGTTTGGTTCATTGATCGGGATCCACAATTGGCAATACTCTTTCAAGCCTTCTGCTACCTTACTTACAAATTTCTCAAAATAGGAAATAATAGAATCATTCTCCCAACCACCAATTTCGGATAGCCAAATTGGTTCTGTGAAATGGTGCAAGGTTATGAGTGGGGAAATTCCTCTATCTCTTAGCCCTCTTAAAATCTCTCTGTAATGGTCTAAAGAATATTCATCCCATCTGTCAATTTCAGGTTGTATGCGGCTCCATTCAATAGACAGTCGATGCGCATTTTGGTGGGTCAATACAGCTCGATCCATATCTTCTTTCCATCTACCAGACCACCAATCACAAGCTTTGCCAGCTGTTTGATTCTCAAAAATTTTATTTGGCATCTGCTCCCACTGATACCAATTCGTATTTAAATTATTTCCTTCCACCTGATAGGCAGAAGTTGAGGTTCCCCACAAAAATCCGGATGGAAAGTGAAATGTAGCAGATGGCATATTTTTTTCCTTGTCTAATTATTTCATTAAGATGTTTGCAAATTATAATTGGAATAAGGTTATAGTTTTCTATATTATAAGGAGAAATCTGATGCAGGAAGAATTAGAAGTTGAAGTTGGTCCTTCGTTGGTAAAACAGAATTACAATCTGGTTGTTGCTGAATCATGTACTGGAGGATTAGTTAGCCATCGGATCACGAACGTTCCTGGATCCTCTGATTACTATATCGGTGGTGTCTGTGCATATGCCTATGAAGCCAAGCGATCTTTATTAGGTGTAAAACCGAAAACATTGAAAAAATTTGGAGCTGTGAGTAGAGAAACCGTTTTAGAAATGTCTACCGGTGTCAGAAAATTATTTTCAAAAGAGATTCCATTTGAAAATTTAATTGGCATTTCCATCAGTGGAATCGCTGGTCCTGGAGGGGGATTACCAGGGAAACCTGTTGGGTTGGTCTGGATAAGTTTATCCTCAGAAAAAGGTACCTGGGCGTGGCAAAAGGTGTTTGAAGGAAGTCGAACACAGATTAAAGAACAATCATCTGATTATGCCCTGAAAATTTTGTTAGATTTTCTAGGTGGAAATCTTCCACCTGAGGAATGAGGTTCGTGTATGGAAACACAAAAAAAGAAAATTCTAATCCTGACTGCAGATGCAGGATTTGGTCACAGGAGTGCATCCTTAGCCATTCAATCAGCGATTGAAGAATTATTTCCAGCCAGATATCAAATTTCATTGGTCAATCCGTTAGACAACAAAAAAGCACCATTTTTCATCAAAGAATCCCAAAGTGAATATGATAAATGGGTTCGTGATGTTCCTGAGCTTTACAAGTTCGGTTATGATTTAAGTGATTCACCCATACCTGTAACAATTCTCGAAACCATTCTGGTTGTTTCATTATTTGAGGTCATTAATGATGTAATCGAAGAGCATGAACCTGATATCATTATTAATACATACCCTTTATACCAGGCTCCTTTTGTTGCTGTTAGGTCTTTGCATCGATTAAATATTCCAATGGTTACCATCGTCACAGATCTGGCAACCGTCCATCAAATCTGGTTTAACGATAAGGTGGATTGGTTAGTTGTTCCTACAGAAATCGTGCGTAACGAAGCGATAGAAGCTGGAGTCAAGCCTGCTAATATATGTGTGATTGGAATTCCTGTAAACCCCAGGATTTTTCAATTGACAGAATCAAAACAAGAGCTCAGAAAAAGTCTAGGCTGGAATTCTGATCTCACCACAATTCTGGCAGTTGGAAGTAAACGCGTTGAGCATTTTAAAGTGAATTTGGATATTTTAAATCATTCTGGGTTTCCGTTTCAACTCACGGTCGTAACCGGGAAAGACCAAAGATTATATAATGAATTAAAAGAAGTTGATTGGCATCACGAAACCCATTTGTATGAGTTTGTTGATCAAATGCCGGAATTCATGCACGCATCGGATCTATTAATAACCAAAGCTGGGGGTTTAATTGTTACAGAAGCATTGGCTTCCGGATTACCAATGATATTAATCGATGTTATCCCAGGACAAGAGTCTGGAAATGCAAAATTTGTCAAGGATGGAAATGCAGGTTTTTGGACAAAAAATCCGAATGAATTTATTCAGGTTCTAGGTCATTTATTTTTTAACGAAAAAGAATGTCTCAGACAAACAACAGAAAATGCAAAAAACATCGGAAAACCTTCATCCGCATTAAAGATTGCTGAATTAATCATACATCAGTTAGAAACGAGTGAATTCATCTTTTCACCTAAAGTCGATTTTATTCACATGATTGAAGACATATTGGTAAAAAATCAGATTCAGTGGAAGAAAAAGACCTAATATTAATTACTTCTAATATATCTCGTATTAATTAAGAAATATTTGGATGTTATAATTTCCGTAATTCTGATAATAGAGATATTTTTTATTGATTATAAATTTAACCCTATATTAATCTCAGTATGGAAAAATAGTAATAAATAACTTTGTTACATTGGAGGTTTCATGCAAGACGCTACATTAACAACACCTGCAAAAGGCAGTCAAAAGAAATTTGTCTTTGGCGGAATTCTCATCATTGCTGCGATTATTTTATTAATCATCACCAATACAAGAGCTGGTGCACAATATTTTCTCACAGTTGATGAAATCAAAGAACGCCAGGAAGAAATAATCGGTAAGGATATTCGAGTCTCTGGTGCTGTATTAGGCGATACGATTGAATATGACACTGAAAATCTCATCATTAAGTTTGAAGTAGCGCATGTACCTGGTGATAACAAAGAAATTGACGCCCAGGGTGGTTTGGCTTTGGTATTACACCAGGCAGTTAACAATCCAGATGCAAATCGCATTTTTGTTGTTTATGAAGGTGTGATGCCTGATTTGTTACAAAATGAAGCCCAGGCAATTATGACCGGTAAAATTGGGGAAGATGGCATTTTTTATGCGTCTGAATTACTATTGAAATGCCCAACAAAATACGAAGAAGCAGTTCCAGAACAATCAGCAAATAGCTGATTAACCCCAGAATTCAAATTGGAGAATTTATGTTACCGAACCTTGGATATGGCTCTTTGGTCATTACTTTACTTGTCAGTATCTATGCGATCGTAGCGGCGGTAATTGGTGAAAGAAAAAATTTATACAAGTATGTCGAAAGTGCTAGATTAGCGCTTTTATTAACTTTTCCACTTTTAACATTAACTGTGATCAGTATCGTAATTCTGTTAATTAATCAGAATTATGAAGTTCAATACGTTTACAATGTTACCAGCAGCACAATGCCTTTATATTTGAAAGTCACAGCTTTATGGGGCGGGCAAGCTGGATCACTTGTTTTTTGGGCATGGTTAATGTCTGCTTTTGCAACAGCAGTAACACTAAGAAAATGGGATCGGGATCTTGATTTTCTTCCCTGGGTGATTATTGTTTCATCTGTAACATTAGCATTTTTCCTGATTATGATCGTTGCTTTTGAAAATCCGTTTGTGAGATTCTGGTCGCTTCCATCCGGTGGGGAATTGGTGGCTATGTTTGCTCCAGCTGGTAGTCAATTAATCCATCCATTTGACGGCAGAGGTCTGAATCCATTACTCAGGCATCCAGGCATGATTATTCATCCTCCTATGCTTTATCTTGGATTTGTTTCATTTGTCATTCCGTATGCTTTTGGTATGGCTGCACTCATAACTGGTAGAAAAGATGATCGGTGGATTCGCTTAACCAGAAGGTGGACATTGGTCGCCTGGATGTTTTTATCCATCGGGTTAATTTTAGGAAGTCGCTGGGCATACGATGTGCTTGGATGGGGTGGATATTGGGCCTGGGATCCAGTAGAAAATGCTGCTTTCATGCCATGGTTATCTGGTACAGCATTTTTGCATTCAGTCATGATCCAGGAGAAAAGAGGTTTGTTCAAACGATGGAATATGATCCTGGTCATATTAACCTACTCATTAGTCATTTTCGGCACATTTCTGACTCGATCTGGCGTATTGTCTTCGGTACATGCCTTCGCCCAAAGTGCAATTGGACCAATGTTCTTTGTGTTTATTGGCGTCTCCTTTATTATTTCGCTGGCATTCTTAATTAAAAGATGGGACGACCTGCGTTCAGAAGGCGTCATGACCTCTTTGTTATCAAGAGAATCGCTCTTCTTGATTAATAATTTATTGTTTATTGGTATTTTGGTAGTCGTTTTCTGGGGAACCGTTTACCCATTAATATCTGAATTATTTACAGGACAGAAAGTTACTGTGGGTCCACCGTTCTATAACAGCACCACAGGTCCTCTATTTGCAGGTTTATTGTTATTAATGGGAATAGCTCCTTTGTCTGCCTGGGGACATTCCACCTGGAAGACTTTGGGCAAGGCATTATGGATTCCTGCAATTGGATCACTCATTTTACTGGTAGTTTTGTTCGTTTCAGGTATTCGAAGTATAGGTGCATTGATTGGATTAACTGTTGCTTCTCTGGCAGCATTTGTGACAATATATGAATTTTGGCGTGGAATGAAAGCCAGACACAAGAGAAGTGGTGAGAATTATCTGGTGGCGTTATGGAAATTAACTGCAAGAAATCGAAGACGCTATGGTGGCTATGTAATCCATCTGAGTGTTGTTTTTATGGCGATTGGGATTATAGGTATTGAGTTTTTCCAAACTGAAACACAAGGAAGAATAGCTCCGGGAGAAAGCTTATCATTGGCTGGATATACTGTTACCTTCAAGAACCTGGCCGAATTTGATGTGGCTGATGGACGAAATGTAGCCCGAGCAGTTCTTTCAGTATCCAAAAATGGTAAAGATCTCGGAGAATTGTATCCAAGACGTGATTTCTATTACGATAGTCAACAACCCATGACGATTGCTGGAGTTCGAAGTACTGTCGAAGATGATCTATATGTCATTTTAGTAAATTGGGAACAGATTTCATCCCGGGGAGCGACTTTCAAAGTGTTCCATAATCCACTGATTAATTGGTTATGGTATGGTGGCATCCTGCTGGTTGTCGGATCCTTTATTGCAGCATGGCCTGATCCAGAAAAAGAGATAGAACTGGCTCCATCAAGAATCATGAAAAAAGAGACAGGCAAGTTGGTTTTGAGACCATAATGGTTTAGAAGGAAAATTATTTTATGAACTATAAAAACAAGATTTTTATCACCCAAAAAATCACACTTGCTTTTTTTGTTACAATTTTCTTATTGCTCCTCCTTCCGTTCAATAACGTAATTGCACAAAATGATTTTCCTACTGACGATCAAGTAAACGCCATAGCAAAAGAATTGTATTGTCCAGTGTGTGAAAACATACCTTTGGACGTATGTCCAACACAAGCATGTGCTCAATGGAGAGCACTGATCAAAGAAAAATTAATTGCCGGTTGGTCCAAAGATGAGATAAAACAGTACTTTGTTGATCAATATGGTGATCGCGTATTGGCACAACCACCAGCCAGAGGATTGAATTGGTTGGTCTATATATTACCTCCCGTTGTTTTTGTGGGAGGCATCGTAGTTGTTTATCTTAATCTGAAAAAAATCAAAAAATCATCTGAAAAAGTAATCAAAAATTCAGACATTAATAATGACAAATATCTTAAAGAAATGGAAGAAGCTTTGAACATCCTAAATAAAAATGAGGATTTATCATAGGAGTAAATATGGAAAATTCACACACCGAAGAACCTCAATATCAGAAAAAGCTTCCTCGATGGGTAATTATTATTGCTTTTGCTGTTTTGTTAGGATTTTTAGCTCTAATGGGTTGGGGGCTTAGAAATACTCAACAAGGTCCTGTTCAGGTGGGGCAAAAAGTACCACCTTTCGAATTGACAACATTTGATGGGACAAAAATCAAAACAGATGAATTAATTGGAAAAGTCATTGTTGTTAATTTCTGGGCATCCTGGTGTAAACCTTGTGAGCAGGAAGCCGCTGAATTGGAAGAAGCCTGGCGATTCTACCAGGATTCTGGAGAAGTAGTTTTTCTTGGGGTTGACTATGTTGATACAGAAACTGAAGCATTGAAATACCTCGAAAAATTTGAAATTACATATCCGAATGGTCCTGACCTTCGAACAGCTATTTCACAGATTTTTAGAATCAGTGGTGTACCTGAAACATACATTATGGATAAAAACGGAAAACTAGCTTCCAGAAAAATTGGTCCATTTGTTTCTATCAGCGAAATTACAAGTATGATTGATTCAGCACTCAATCAGTAGAGGAGATTAAACATGGATATTGGTTCCATATTTTTGTTGGTTGGAATTCTGGTTGTTGTACTATTGTTTATTTTTCAACCATTTATCGATGAACGTAAGAATCAGGCCTTAATTACTCAAGCTTTACCTTCTATCGAAAAAGAAATGCATGTTTCGTCGATGCTGGCTGAAAGAGATCGTATATTAAGAGCATTACAGGAACTTGATTTTGATTATAATTTGGGAAAAATTCCTGAAGAAGATTATCCAACCCAGCGCCAATTTTATCTCCAAAAAGGTGCTGAAGTCATCAAAAAACTCGATGAAATCAGTGGTGATGAACAAAGCTCAGACCAATTACAAAGAATTGAAGCGACCCTCGGTGGTGGTCAAATTGCGATTCGTGTGGATAATGAAAAAATCGAAAAAGACGTTGATATCGAATCGATGATTGCTGCACGGAAGCGTTCAAAAGAATCTAAACCAGATGGTTTCTGCCCGAAATGTGGGAAACCAGTTTCAAAATCCGATAAATTTTGTTCAAAGTGTGGGAATACTCTTTGATTTTTAGAAAGAAAAATATGAAAAAAGCACAATTTTTATTTTTTGCATTCATTTTTTTTGGATTTCTTTCTGGATGCTCAGTATCTTTGGCAGCGGATGTTACTCCTCCTCCTAATTTAGTACAACAAGATCCAATGCCTACATCTCCAACTTCAGTGCCATCGATTGTTTTGCCAATGATGGAACCTGATATTCTAAATGGGGCAGTGATCTACGAGCAAAAGTGTGTTGCCTGTCATGGAGAAACTGGTAAGGGAGATGGAGCCCAAAGTAACCAATTACCAAATCCTGTTACTCCTATTGGGGATATTAAAATTGCAAAAGAAGCAAAACCGATTGATTGGTACAAAGTAATAACAATCGGAAACATTGAACGCTTTATGCCTGGATTTCAAAGTCTGAGTGATCGAGAAAGATGGGATGTAACTACATATGCGCTCACATTATCAATATCTGAAAATATGATCACGAATGGCAAAGTTATTTTTGCCGAAAATTGTGTAGAGTGCCATACCGAAGAAAATTTACCTCTGCAAAGCGCAAGTGCCATGGCTGAAAAATCGTTATCTGAAATTTTATCCGTCATAACCACAGGCATCGATCCTGAAATGCACGCATTTTCTGAAATATTATCAGAAGAGGATCAATTGGCAGTTGCCAGTTATGTTCGATATTTAGGTTTCACAGAAAACAATGATTTTAGAAAAGAATCAGAGATAGAAAACACTGAGACCCTGGAACCGGTAAACGAGACCACTTCATCTGTTGAACAAACGAATTTTTCAATTATTGGTCAATTGTTCAATTTGGAAACTGCCTCGGAAGGTTTAATAGTTACCCTTTCTGGTTATGATGGTATGGATATGATCTTTCAAATTGAATCTCCAGTATCTGAGGATGGTTCATTCATATTTGAGGAACTTGAAAATATTTCAGGAAGAATTTATCAAGCATCGTTAGTCATTGATGGAATTCAACATACCTCTGAGGTATTACATGAACCAGTCATCGATGCTCAAGGGAATGTAAATTTACCCATTGTTATTAAGAAGACATCCGTTGATTCTTCTGCCCTTTATGCAGAGCGAATGCACGTCTTTTTTGATTTTATCGCTGAAAATACAATACAAGTTGTAGAAATGTATGTCATTCAAAATCCAACGGATACCGTGATTGTGCCTTTAGATAATGCAACACCCGTTGTGCGTTTTAAATTACCGGAAGGAGCCCAGAATTTACAATTTGAAGGTGGATTACTCGGAAGAGAATTTATTCAATTAGAAGATGGATTTGGGTCAATGCAATCTTTCGGGGCGAATTCTTCAGTCCAGATTTTGTTTGCTTATGAACTCCCTTATGAAAAATCTTTAGATTTGGATATTCAACTCCCATTACTTGTAAATGCATCCATCTTCATGTTACCTTCTGATACAGTAAAATTTTCTAGCGACCAATTGGTATTTTCAGGTGAAAGAGATATTCAAGGGATGAAAATCCAAACTTATTCAGGTGGGGTCATGGAAGCTGAAAGTTCGATAAAAATGAGCTTGTCCGGGAAAGTGAAGGACAATGTTTCGATTGTTCAAAGCGGGAATACTACCAGTTTGATTATTGGTGGTTCAGTTTTGTTGATTGCGATCTTCGGCGCAGTTTTCTATCTAAGAAAGAAAATGAAAGAAAATGAAGTTGTCGAAGAAATGGTGTCAGAAGAAGAAGATTTGGAAAGCCTTTTGGATGCAGTTATCGCTTTGGACGATGCTTTTCAATCGGGTGAAATTCCTGAAAGCGCTTATTATAATCGAAGGAATGAACTCACCAAGTTGATCAAAATGAAACAGGACACAGAGGCTTAAGAGTGACAGCTATCATTGAGGTGCGGAATTTAATTAAGCGTTTTGGTCATAAACAGGTCTTACGCAAATTAAATTTCTCCGTTCAACAAGGTGAGTTTGTCGCTTTATTGGGATCAAATGGTGCTGGAAAAACTACTTTATTACGGATACTTTCTTCACTATCAAAACCAAATTATGGCGAAATCCAAATTGCAGGTTATTATTTGCCCGGTCAGTCAGCTCAGGTAAGAAAAAAATTAGGTGTTGTCTCTCACCTTCCTTTGCTGTATGGAGATTTAAGTGCTGAAGAGAATCTCAAATTTTACGGAAGATTATATGGTTTATCCAATTTCCAAAACCATATAGAAGAAATATTACAACTTGTTGGATTATTGAAAAGAAAAAAGGATCTGGTACGTACTTTTTCCAGAGGCATGCAGCAAAGATTAGCGATTGGGAGAGCAATTATTCATGACCCTGAAGTGTTGTTATTGGATGAGCCACATACTGGCTTAGATCAGGATGCAGCTAATATGCTGGATACTTTGCTACAGGAAATTGCCTCCCGCGGGAGAACCGTAGTCATGACATCGCATGATTTTCCCAGAGTAGCAAATCTGGCAACAAGATTTGATGTACTGTATAAAGGAAAAATTCATGCTTCAAAACTAGCAAAAGATCTTCCTCAACACGGTTTATTGGCGTATTACCAATCCATAGTCGATGAAATTGATTCAGAAGGGGGGAATCAAGGTGCAGCCTAAAACATCTTTTTTCAAGGCTATGTTTGCTGTTGTGTGGAAAGACTTGATCGCAGAACTTCGTGGAAAAGAATTAATCAGTGCTATGTTGGTTTTTGCGCTTCTGGTTATTTTTATTTTCAACTTTGCCCTTGAGCTAGACCCTAAAACAAGATCTGCATTAACCGCCGGAATTTTATGGGTCACCATCATTTTTGCCGGGAATCTGGGACTGAATCGATCAATGGCTGTCGAAAAAGACCGTGGATGTCTGGATGGATTATTACTGGCTCCGGTGGATAGAACAGCCATTTACTTCGGCAAAAGTATTGCAAACTGGATATTCATGTTGATTGTAGCCATGATTGTCCTGCCAATTTACAGTATTCTATATAATACCAACATTATTTCACCGGCATTACTTTTAGTGATTCTTCTCGGATCTGAAGGTTATGTTGCAATTGGGACATTGTTGGCTAGTATGGCGGTTCAAGCAAGAACAAGAGATATTCTATTACCGATATTATTATTTCCGGTTATATTACCCGTATTAATTGCCTCAGTAAAAGCTTCGTCTGGCATTTTAAGTGGATTTCCATTCTCTGATTTACAGACCTGGTTCAATTTATTGATCGTTTACGATATTATTTTTACATCGGTTGCTTTTATGGTGTTTGATTCAGTTGTTGAAGAATAAAAATTCGGAGGTGAAAATGAAGAAACTGACTACGCTAAGAATTCTGGACATTGTAACATTGGTTGCCTTATTGGGAGCTACAGCCATGGTTTTTTTCTATGCACCCATTGAAAGAGTGATGGGTGCGGTGCAAAAAGTGTTTTATTTCCATGTGGCTTCCGGATGGGTTGGTATGTTGTCTTTTCTGTTTGCAGCTATAGCAGGAATTTTATATCTTATTAAAAAGACAAAAATATGGGATTTGGTAGGAGTCGCTGCTGTTGAAATTGGAATAATATTTATCTTCATTACGATTGTTACAGGTTCAATCTGGGCACGCCCAATATGGAACACCTGGTGGACCTGGGATCCCAGGTTGACAACAGCCACTATTATGGAATTGGTTTATATTGCTTACATAATGCTCCGACAGGGAATAGATGACCCTGAACGACGGTCTAGATTTGGAGCAGTATATGCCATCGTTGGTTTCATCAGTGTTCCGTTAACCTTTTTCTCAATCCGAATTTTCAGGACAATTCATCCTGTCGTAATTGCCGGTTCTGATCCTTCTGCTGTTGGAACATTTGATATGATACCAAGCATGTTTCAAACGATGATGGTGAGTATCGTTGGATTTTCTATCCTGTTCATTGACTTAGTCTGGCATCGAATCCGTTTAGGAAAATTAGCCAACCAGGTTGAAGAATTGAAATTTAATATTCAAGATTAGGGTATCGAACCAGGAGCGAAAATGAATTCTACATTAAATACAGTAAACTATTTTATCGCTGGATACATTGTAATTTTTGGCTCAATTATTGGCTATGTCATCAGCCTTTATGTGCGCTGGAAGAATCTTAAGCAAGAAGAAGAAATATTATCCGAGAGCGTGGATCAGAAATAAATTATCGATAAACATAAAATTTCTTGAGAATGCTCATGATATCCGCCAACATTCCATATGCAGTTGTTAATGGACCAGGATCTTTTTCAAGAATCCCCAGACCAGGCAGCACATCAGTCTCGAATTGAACAAATGAGCTTGTTCCGTTGACCATATATAGCAGAGAATCTGCCTTTACAGTCTGAGGTTGAACACTGACTTCGATTAATTGACTTCCCTGTCGTTTGGCAGTACAGACTAATTTCCATTTTTCTCCATTCTCTTGGGCTGTCTTAATCATTGCTGGTGTCACCTCGCGGATCCCTTTGCGATCTACCTGGTGTGGAGTTATGGAAATTCCCATCAGGACGGAAACCAATGCTGCAACCTTTACAGCAGCATCCCATCCATCGATATCTGCACTTGGATCAGTTTCGGTAATCCCAATGCTCTGAGCTTGAATTACTGCTTCTTCGAATGTAGCACCTGCGTTCATCAGATCCAGGAGATAATTTGTGCAGGAGTTTAGAATACCCGAAAATCCTTTGAGTTCGATCAACGGTAATGTCTCTCGGAAGAGGGAGAAAATAGGTGCGCCATCCATAACGGCAGATTCAAAATAAAAACCTTTTCTTCGATCCACAGCCAGTTTCGATAATTCTTTGTGACCGTATACTACCGGTCCCTTGTTGGCTGTTACAACATGTTTTCCGCGATTAAGAGCAATTTTATTGTAAGACAGGGCTGGTTCACCATCGTATGGGTTTAATGGAGTACATTCGACGAATATTTCAGCTGAACTTCCATGAATAAAACTTTCTGGCGAAAATTCCCGATTATCTTCTGATAAGTTTGCTAATGAAGTTCCTTGGGAAATAAATTCCAACGCTCTGGTTAAATTTACGCCACCGGAATTAATAGCTGCACCATGATTTCTGGTAAAGATCCCGGTAACGATAAATTCTAATTCAAACTCTTTTTTTAGCGTTTCCTGTTTTTTTAAAAGCAAGCTTGTAAAAGCCTGCCCTACATTCCCAAAACCCATTAAAGCGATTGAAACTTGACGCATTTTTTCCTCCGATGTTAAATTGGTGGCCAGGGGTAGGATCTCCGGTTTGGTTCTGGATGTGGAAATTCTGCCTGGTTTATCAAGTATAGTCCTCTATTGATCAAAGAGGTTACTTCTAATTCAGATAATAACATATTTAATTTTCTCACCAAATATAATTTTCCAGATTGCATTTTATTGATAAAGTTTTGAATTTCTCTTTTCAATTCATCTGGAATTAACAGCCCTGCAAAATCCCAAATGACTGTTCGATGTTTAAATTCATGATTAAAACTCAATCCATGATCGATCAACCATGGTTTATGGTTGGAGTCAAAGATAACATGGCCTGATTTTCTATCAGCATTATTGATGATTAAATCAAAAATGGCTATTTTCATAAATAATATCTGATTGTTTATAGGAGCATTGAGATAATGTAATGTGGGATCATGTTCAATAAAGAGTTGTAAAGAGCCTTTCCCATATATAGCGGGTTGAACACGGAAAATAGTTGCCGGGACGAGATTCCAACCCAACAATTGTGAAACAATGAAGGCGGCTACCTCTCTTTGAGCCAACGTGAAATCTGGGAAATCCCACAAAGGTCTTTCACCTCTTGATGGTTTATAGATCGCCTGAACTGAGAAATTTTTGTCTGTAACCTGTGTTAAGAATGTTGAATTGGATCCGCGTAATGCCTGACCAACTAAAGTCAGAGTACCATATTGCAGAATCTGAACGATCTGTTTTGTTTTTATTTCCGACAATTTAGTGTTTTTTATGTCCATTCTTTTTTGGACACAAGTGTCCTTCAGGTTCTATCGGTTCATTGCATAAAGGACAGATTGGTCTCCCTTGTTGCAGTAATTCAACACCCCAATTTACAAATTGGCTTAATTGATCTCTTGAGCACCAATAATTAACAATACGTGCTTCTTCCTGCGCCGTCACTTGAGAAGCAGGGTCTTCTTGTTCAAGAATAATTTCTTTAGCTACAACGCAAACCTTATCCTGATCAGGATTAAATGACAAGTTGAGATCCCCGACTCTAAATAGTGGATCAACAGGAGGAGTAATTCGCATATCTGGTTCAGAAAATTTTCCCGCTTCATTAGGGAGATCAGGATATTTTTCGTGTATATTTTCAAAAAACCGTATAGTCGCTACAATAAGGGATTGTAATTGTATCTTTTCGTAAATCAGTGTGATCGTCTCGTTATCGGTTTCCCCTTGAATAAAAAATGTTCTTTGACCTGGTTTTCCAATAGCATCGGTAGTGAGTTTTGTACAGGGATCTAAGTTTAATTCAATCATATTCTCCTCAAAAATTTATAATCTTAGTATATCAAATCTCTCTCCTAATCATTTTTCGTGTACGATGTTGATTTCGCTTTTATCCTGTGACCATTTGACCTGATGTATTTCATAATTATTTATATCAATCAGATTAATAAAATTTTTGAATTCCTTAATGGATCCACTGGTCAATAAAATGGTGTTATTTTTATTCTTGTTAGCACCAGAATCAATGTCTTTGGACAATATTCTCATCGTCTGTTTTGCCACAGCTGGGGCAGGGTCAATAACCGTCACGTCTGGTCCGACGATTTCTTTTATCAGTGGAATGACAAATGGGTAATGAGTACAACCCAAAACAATAGAGTCGATTTCATTTTCCAGCATTGGATATAAAGCATTTTCAAGGATATTTCTTGTTTCAATACCCGAGAAATTACCCTTTTCAATTTCCTGAACCAGTCCTGAACAGGTATTTTGATAAATCTTCACATTTTTTGCAAATCTTTCAACAACCGAATTATATAATTTACTTTGAAATGTTGCTGGTGTAGCTAAAACGCCAACCTTGCCAGAATGTGTTTTTTCTGCAGCTGGTTTTACGGCTGGCTCCATGCCAACAAATGGAATGCCTTGAAATTCTTCGCGTAACGGATATAATGCTGCTGCTGAAGCTGTATTGCAGGCAACGACAATGATTCCAGCACCTAAATTCAATAGGAATTGGGTAATTACCCTTGAAAGAGAATAAACTTCGTCCAATTCTCTTTGTCCGTATGGAACATGAAATTGATCACCAAAATAAATGATGGGTGAATCAGGAACTTGGTTGCGAATCTCCCGCAGGACTGATAACCCACCTACACCTGAGTCAAATATGCCAATAGTGTTTTTTGGGAAAAATGTTAGTTTATTCATTCGTGTTTTGCTGCCTGAATAAAAGCTTTGAACAATTTTTTGGTGGTTTCAAGATCGAATAACCATTCAGGATGCCATTGAACCCCAAGGAAAAAAAGATGGTCTCTGTTTTCAACGGACTCTATGATGCCATCCGGAGCAAAAGCGGTTGCTGATAATTTATTGGATAGATTTCTTATTGCCTGATGGTGTAGAGAATTTACATCGATTATGGAAATTTCAAGAATTTTATTTAATAAGGAACCAGATTTGATTTCGACAGAATGAGATAACCGATTGCGTGGATAATCCGGGAACCAATCGTGTTTTAATGGATCGGTTTTTTGATCCTGAATATCTGTCAATAAATCTCCCCCGAGTGCCACGTTGATGACCTGAATACCCCGACAAATTCCCAGTAACGGTTTGCCGCTCGATTCAGCAGCTTGAACCAATTCAATTTCCAGATTATCCCGATCAGTTTCGACACCATACACCCGCGGGTGATCTTGCCCATTAAACCTTTTGGTTTCGATATCACCACCACCGGTGATCATAATTCCATCGACACGACTTATTATGGTTTCAATCGAGTGAGTAGAGATATCCGGGGGTATAACGAATGGGATTCCTCCTGAAGCAGAAATGGCATACGAATATTTGTCAATTAAGCAGATTTTTTGAATTGTTGTATCACTGCGATCTTTTCCGGCTGTTATTCCAATGATAGGCTGCATTCTTTCTCCTGTTTTGTGATACATAAAAAAGGTGCAATCTCAGGATTGCACCTTTAATGTTATCACGAAACGATTGAAATTAATTGAATTTTTGTTTGAGACGTGCGCTCTTACCAGTTCGTTTGCGTAAGAAGTAGAGTTTTGCGCGACGAACCCGGCTATGACGTTCTACTTCAACTTTTTCAATTCGTGGGGAGCGGGTTAAGAATGTACGCTCAACACCAATTCCGTTGCTGGCAACACGGCGAACTGTGAAGGTTGAATTGGTACCATTATTATGTTTATAAAGAACTGTACCTTTGAAAACCTGAACGCGCTCACGAGCGCCTTCTTTAATTTTCACATGGACGTTGACTACATCACCAGTCCGTAGATCTGGGATGTTGGGGTTTATAGGGGCTTCTAATGATTTTAAGATCTGATCCATTGTTTTTTTCCTTACCAAATGGTTAAATTTTCAAATTAACAATATAAATCGCCCTGATGGGCGAATGCAGATTATAACATGAGATTATTTTTCCGTAAAGGCAAATTTTCAAAAATGGATTGGAGATGAAACTGGCCTTCGATTTGAATTTCCTTTTCTTTTCCCGATCTATAATCATTGGAGTAACTGTGATAATCTCAATTTTATTAGCGAGGTGAGCAATGGCCGACACAGTTATGGACTACTGAAGAAGTCTCAACTTACTTGCGCATTCCGCAATTGACCATCTGCAAGCTCGGTCAGGGTAACCAGGACCACCACCCCGATGCCATACGGCAACCAGGGACAACCTGAGCCGGATCGACAATCTCTGTTGCAACAAGCTGCGTAGGCTGCGGGACCTCGGGGGTGAGGCTACTGTTGTGGCTGTCACCTCCAGTGCGACGGGAGTAGCCGGATATATGCGCAACGAAGTGCCAGCCCTTGGACTCTATCCGGTGTTTACCGTGCCAGGAGAAGCACTTTATGTTTTTATGGAAGGACGCTTACTCCCAAGCCTTGTTCGAAGACGAGGCTGCCGCCATACATACCGGTTACGATCAACAACCCCAATCCGACGACGGAAAGCACTGTATAAGGCAATGTGCCGATTACTTCTTTGCCCTTGCGCTGCGCTTGCCAACGCCAGATTGTCAAGCCCAAAAACGTCAATGTAGTCAAGATGGCTAGAATTTGATGGGGCTGGACCAGGGCCTGCAACGGCGCAGATAGCGCTTCGGCCGTGGCGTCCCCTGAAACAAACGCAAGAATTGCACCGGCAGTCCCGAGGATCAAGGTGATCCAGGCGCTCTGGCGCAGATTGGGCCAACGCTGTGAAGCCAGGCTCAGTCCTACACTAACCGGAAGAAGTGCTGCGGGAAAATCGGTGAGCAAAGGATGGATATGATTAATTGTGTTGGCGATTACATCAAACAGGTTCATGGTGTCCTCCAAATAATAGTTCGTTTATTATCAGAGGGTGCAAGAAGCGCCTTCTTTTATTTGACATTTGGCAGATAATAACACCTTTAAATTATACTACCATCCTGACGGTGCAGAGAATGGCGGCACCCATCGGTTATAATCAGACAATTGAATTTGTTTTAATATTTAAAAGAAGAATACCTTATTCAAGGTAATTTCGAATTGCCTCAACAATACCTGCGTGGATCCCAGGTAGACTTAATAATTCTTCGTCGCTGGCGTTAATGATGCCTTCAATCGATCCAAAATGGTTGAGCAATAATTTCCTGCGATGCGATCCAATACCGGGTACTTTATCCAGTTGAGATGCCAATCCCATGATGGTTCTGCGTTTTCGATGGGCGGTGATTGCAAAACGGTGTGCCTCATCCCTAATACGTTGGATCAAATACAAGCCCTGAGAATTTCTTGGTAATTTTACTGAGTCAGGTCGATGAGGGAAGAATAGCTCTTCTTCCTGTTTTGCCAACCCTACTAATTTAATTTTTTCTGTGAGATTGAACGCTTCAAGCACTTTTATTGCTTTGCCCAATTGCCCTTTTCCGCCATCGACAATTAATATATCTGGGAGAAGGGCAAACGATTCATCGACTTTCCTTCCGATATTGTGATTTTCCTGAGCATTAAACCAACGTTTGAATCTTCTGGTTAAGACTTCCTCCATGCTGGCAAAATCATCAGGGCCTTCCACAGTTTTGATATTGAACCTTCTATAAAGTTTGCGATTGGGAACTCCTTGCGTGAAAACTACCATGCTTCCCACAGAAGCTGTTCCCTGTGTGTTGGAGATATCGTAACATTCAATGCGGTTTGGCGGTTCAGACAATTGAAATACTGCCTGTAGATCGGCCAAAGCTTCTTCCTGGCGATTGGTGTCAGCTTCCCATTGAGATCGCAAAGCTTTCAGTGTTTCAACAGCATTCTCCTTTGCCATGTTCATTAATTCAACAGGAGTGCCTTCATGTGGAACGATGATGTCAATTTTGTCACCACCTCGTTTGGTGTTAAGCCATTGACGAATGATATTCATTTCCTCTATGTCATTTGGAAGTAAAACGGTGGAAGGTATATTTGCTGCTTCGGAATAAAATTGCTTCAGAAATTCTTTTATCACTTCCTGATCCTGGGCTTCTTCTGTGCCTTCCAGAATAAAATACTCGCGACCAATCAACTTTCCATTGCGAATAAAGAATATTTGAACACAGGCATCCCGGTCTTCTCTGGCCAAAGCGATAATATCAGAGTCTTTTTCCTCAGTAGAAACTACTTTTTGTTTTTCAACAATTTGATTGATAGCGCGAATTTGGTCACGGATAGTAGCTGCTTTTTCAAATGCCATGCTTTCTGCTGCTTCATTCATATCCAGTTCCAGTCGATTTACAATTTCTTCGGTTCTGCCATCCAGAAATTCACACAGGTCGTTGATCATATTTCGATAATTGTGTTTATTGATCATTCCAATACAGGGTCCACTGCATAACTTGATGTCGTAATATAAACAAGCGCGTTTATCCTGACCGGTAATCTCTCTGTCACAGGTCAGATAAGGAAAGATCTTGCGCAATACATCCAGCGTTTGGTGAACTGCCCAGACAGAAGTATAAGGACCAAAATATCTTGAACCATCATTGACCATTCGTCGTGTGACTGAAATTTTTGGGAAAGCATCCGCCCAATGGACTTTAATGTATGGGTAGCGTTTGTCATCTTTCAGTCGGATGTTGTAAATTGGCCGGTGTTTCTTGATCAGGGTCATCTCCAGGATGAGTGCCTCTAATTCAGTATCAACAACAATCCATTCGATATCGATAATATTTTGTACCAGTTGACGGGTACGTGGATGCTGTCCTCCATTATCATGGAAGTATGAGCGAACTCTATGACGTAAATTTACAGCTTTACCGACATAGATAATATTCCCGGTTTTATTTTTCATGAGATAACAACCAGGTTTATTGGGGAGTGTATCCAGGATTCCCTGTAATGTTTCAGAAATCTCTATCATGCGGATATAAAAGTCATTGCGCATCCATCTGCGCGGGGATCACTTCCGGCAGCCAGGATGCCTTCCTTGTCTCTTAATATTACCTGACCTCTTCCAAACAATGCCCGGTTCATTCCACTGACAGGTTTGATAACATGCCCCATTTCAGCCAGTGCAGACATGGTTTTTATCGGGATACCTTCCTCAAGGGCAATTTCGTGAGAAGAACTTTCAGGCAAAATGCAAAAACGTGGGAGATCCAGCGCTGTCTGTGGATCCATTTGATCCAAAAATAAATTACAGGCAACCTGAAGATGACCCTGAGGTTGCATGAAGCCACCCATGACACCAAATGGACCGAATAATTGATTGTCATTTGGATCGGTAGCCATTGCTGGAATGATCGTGTGATATGGGCGTTTATGCGCTTCCAACTGGTTTGGATGCCCCTTTTGTAAAGAGAAATTATGTCCACGATTCTGCAATGAGAATCCAAATCCAGAAGGAACTATCCCGGTGCCAAAACCCATGTAATTGCTATTGATGAAGGAACAGGCATTTCCCATTTGATCTACCACACAAAAATAAACAGTATCTGACGTCGATGGTGGGGTGCCATGTTGGATTTCTTTATTGGATCGGACGGGGTTGATATGTTTTGATCTTTGCCGGGCATAATCTTCGGATAATAACCATTCCAATGGAATGGAATAAAATTCGGGATCGCTAATGAATGCCCAGGCATCCGAAAATGCCAGTCGCATTGCTTCGATCTGGAAATGGTATCGAAGGGGTGAAGATTTAGAAGCTGATTCAAGGTCTAATTGTTTTAAAATGTTAATTCCAATTAGTGCTGCCAACCCTTGACCATTCGGGGGACATTCCCATATTCTGGCATTTTGAAAATCAACGGAAATGGGATCAACCCAATCACTGTGGTGGCTTTCCAGATCCATTAATGAGAGACACCCTCCGGCTTTAGAAATCACATCAACAATTGCAGATGCAATTTCTCCTTTGTAATATTCATTTTTACCATTTTCTGCCAACTTTTTGAAAGTTCTGGAGAGACCTATATTCCTGAAAATTTGACCTGGTTTTGGACCATTTCCCTCTATGAGCAACTGATCTCCATTTAATCCGGTTTTTAATTGCCTTTTAGCCGCAGATTGCCAGAAATAGGATGTAATAGGAGCAACGGGATAACCATTTTCTGCTAATTGGATGGCTGGGGATAATATTTGATCCATTTGAAGATTGCCAAATCGTTCGTTTAATGTAAACCAGGCATCACAGGCACCTGGTACCGTGATCGTATATGGATGGTAGGGCGGAAGTTCTTTGAATCCTTCTTTTTCCAATTTTTCCAAGGATAGATCAAATGGTGCTCTTCCAGATCCATTCAATGCATACACCTGACTGGTTTCCTTGGAATAATAAAGAACGAATACATCACCACCTAATCCGGTTGATGTTGGTTCTGTTACGTTCAAAGCAGCTGCAACAGCAATGGCTGCTGAGGCTGCATTTCCACCTTTTCTCAGAATTTCAATACCGGCTGCTGTAGCTAAAGGTTGGGAACTGGCAACCATTCCGTTTGTTCCATAAACTGCTGAACGCTTTGAATTAAATTCGAAATCCATTCTGAATACCTTCTTATATTTCATCCCAACAGGATCAAATTTTACTTAATATTATTTAACAATTATCCCGGTTCCATGAAATGCATGACCAATTTTCCAATAAGGCATATTTTGGTTTTTGGCTGCTACCTCAAATTCCGAATATTTATTGGGTGGACATGCTAAAAGGAGCCCACCAGAAGTTTGTGGATCGAAAAGTAACATTCTGTTGACTTCATCGATATCCGTGGAAAACTCGACATATTTTTCGTAAAACAAACGATTATCTGCAGCTCCCCCGGCAAAAAACCATTTTTCGCCGTAATATCTTGCACCTTTTATGAATGGAATATCATGTGAGTTGAAAATAATCCCAACTTTTGAGGAATTTGCCATTTCGTATGCGTGTCCTAACAAGGAAAAACCAGTAATATCTGTAGCTGCTTTCAGGTTTAATTGTGTGGCTATTTTGGAGGGAATTTTATTCAACTTTCTCATCCAAAATTTGGCTTCTTCAATATCTTCTTTCTTTGCTTTTTCTGCTTTATTGGCTGTTGTTGTTACACCCATTCCCAGTGGTTTGGTGAGAATTAGTATATCATCCGGCTGAACACCTGATTTTGTCAGAATTTTATGAGTTTCAACCATGCCAATCACGACCAGTCCGAATTTGGGTTCTTTGTCCTGAATGGTATGACCACCAGCAATGATTACGCCTGCTTCTTTTGCTTTTTCAGCAGCACCTCTAATAATCTGGCTTAAAAAATCAGCTGGTAATTCAGGCGGGAAGGCAGCGATATTTAATGCCAGAAAAGGATCTGCACCCATGGCGTAAATATCGGACAGGCTATTGGCAGCCGAAATTGCTCCATAATCATACGGCTCGTCAACCACCGGAGTGAAAAAATCTGTGGTGACAACGATAGATCTGGTTTCGTCTATTCTCCATACAGCTGCATCATCTGGAGGTTCAATTCCTACCAGAAGATCAGGATAGTCCTGTGCATTGAATATACTTCCTATTGGTCGCAAAACTTGCGATAGCGTCTCCGCATTTAATTTGGAAGCTCAACCAGCACAATTGGAAAGAGAAGATAATCTTATTTGTTTCCCAGAAGTACTTTTTTCATTCATGAAGTCAATTATAAGGTTAATTCTGAAATTTGATAAAAAAAGTATCATCTCAATAAATCCAGGTAAGTAGGTGTTTATGGCAGGTGTGCGCCTGCCATAAACACCCTGACCGCTTATTTCTGGAAAGACACAAAAAAAAAGAACGTCCTCAATTTTTTCGAAGGACGTTCTTTTTTTGACTTTATGGTATTGGCTCTGTTTCAGAAGTAATAATTGGTGGCGTTTGATTTTCAGTCACATTCATGTCCGGTAATGGAAACAGGAATGGTGAATTGGCCGGTAATAACATGGTTTGGATATTGGGAGCCAATTTAGTAATATATTGATAGGTTAACAAATCAGATCGATCTTTAACAGCATCCGCAATCAATAACAACGCTTTGGCTTCTGCTTCTGCCTGGATCAATCTAGCTTCTGCTTCGCCTTTGGATCGAATAACAGCTGCATCTGCCAAACCCTCAGCGGTTTGCCGAGCTTGTTCTGCTTCCTGTTTCTTTTGTTCAACAACAAATTTCGCCTGTTGCGCAAGCTGTTCGGCTATCTGTTTTTGTTCCACTGAGGCTGCATATTCATCAGAGAATGTGATATTTCTTAACAAGAATTGATCCATGATCAAACCATTTTGTGATAATTTTTCAACCATATTTTCGGTGATCAGCAGAGTCAATTCATCTCTCTTGCTGGAATACACTTCCTCGACACCAAACTGGCTGACGGCATCCCTGATTACTGCACGAGCAACAGGCCGAACCAATCCATCCGCATAACGATCCTGCCATTCGATATGAACTTTGATGACGTCCGCTGGATTAATACTGTAAATGACTGAAGCATCAACATAAATTTGCTGACCATCCGAAGTACGAGCTGTGATTGAATCATCTCCCAGGTAAGCCCCTTCTGACGGCGCAATCGACATCGTATAACTTTGTTTGGAAATCGGATATCGTTTTACATTTTCAAGCCCAGGAATGATCCATTGAAGCCCGGGTTGTAAGGCCTGTTCCCGGTAACCTAAAGGAGAAACAGCAGAAATCACAATTCCACGCTCCTGAGGTTCGACAAAAACCATTCCCATGGAAAGCAAGCTGAAAATTAATGAGACTACAAAAGCGACAACAATCGTTAAACCACTTCTTCGAATAGGTTTATTTTGGCTAGATCGCAACATGGCAAATACCAAGAAGCCAACAGAACCAACCCATAAAATTGTCGCTACCAAACGAAATGAACTTGCAATATTCATATTATCTACTCCTTCTTAGATGATTGACTCACGAATTATAATCCACATACTCCTTTTAAAAACATCTTATTGATTATTTTATATTTTTGGAATGACACAATTTGTTTTTTTGTTAGTGAATATCAATCTGTATTGTTGTAAAATTATCTCGTGAAACAAAAAACAGAAATTTCCATCATTCGAAATTTTGGTGACCTGCAATTAATCTCACTCAAAATGAAGTTAACCTCGATAAAACCGGGGCAATTTTTAATTGTTTACAATCCTGAAAAAGATGATCGCTTGATTCCTATTTATTTCGCTTTACACCTCGATGATATTTATTTTGTGAAACCGAAAGATGCAAATTGGGAAATAGGCGACCAATTAATTGTTAAAGGACCGATAGGTTCGGGTTTTTCAAATTATTTCAATTTTCAAAATATATTATGTATTAGTTTGCTGCAATCCCATGGAGGTCTGAACCCAGTGATCGATCAATGTGTTTCCATGGGAAAAAATGTTGCATACATGGTTGATGATATGAATGTGGTTTTACCAAATTCTGTGGAAATTGTTTTTCCTGGTATGCTGGATGAAAACCTGTTGTGGGCCGGTTGTGTCCTGATCGAGATCAAAAGAGATCATCTGGAAAAATCAAAAGAATTTTTAAAAAGAATATTTAATTCAGGCATCCCTACAGAAATTTTAATTTATTGTCCAATTCTTTGTACTGGTGATGCGCAGTGCATGGTTTGCTCGGTCAAAACAAAAAAAGGTTGGATTCGGTCCTGCCGACATGGAACAGTCTTTAATTTAAATGAACTGGAGTTTTAATGAACATACTTGTTTTCTTTGCCCATCCAGATGATGAAACAATGTTGTGCGGTGGATTATTAGCAATATTGTCAAAATCAGGCCATGATGTCCAATTTCTGAGCTGTACCCGTGGAGAAGGAGGGGAATGCGGAGTACCTCCCCTCTGTACCCAGGCACAGTTGGGATCATTAAGAGAATTAGAATTAGCTTGTGCTGTGGAAGAGCTCGGAGGTAAATCTCTTCAATTTCTGGATTATGTAGATCCATTGGTTGGACCTGATAACTCACTTTTTTCTTTTACGCAGGATCAAGAAAAATTAGAAATCGAGTTGAAGGATTATTTACAAACCAACGATATTGACCTGTTAATAACACATGGCAGTAATGGAGAATATGGCCATCCTGGTCACATGACCGTTTACCAGGCTGCTCTAAAAATTATTCAAAGTGAATTTCCAGAGATGCCCTGGTATACAGTTCAGGCATATTATGACAATTCCCCAAAACCACATATTCTCAACACAGCTGATCAGGCTGATTGGATCATCGATGTGTCTTCGGTGATCAAAGAAAAGATACATGCGGCATTCTGTCACAAAAGTCAGCACGATTTATTTGTTCGTAGAAAATCGAAGGAATTAGGTAAATCAGTGAGCGTTTCTGAAGTGATTCAAACGGAAGAAAGTTATCATTTTGCGAATGGCACAAAAGATGTTTTGAAAAATTTGCCTGAAATTCAAAAGAATCTTATTAATCGAAGGTAATGAAATGAAGTCGGATCTTGATTTTCTAATCCCAGGAAAATGGATGAATGCTACAGGAACTGCTGGTTTTTTACCTGGTCGGGGATTGCTAAATCATTTTCCAGAAATTGCACTTTTTATTACCAATCCTATCAGTTATTATCCCAGAAAGCCAGCCACACAAAGAAGCATCATTCCATTTCAGGGTGGTTTTATGGTTCATACTGGTCACCCAAATCCGGGATTGAAGAAAGTTATCCTTCAATATCGAAAATCATGGGAAAACGCAAATTTACCTGTTTGTGTAAATATATTATCGGATGAACCACACAATATCGAAAAAATAGTCAGGTCACTTGAAAGTATTGAAAATATTGCTGCGCTAGAGTTAGGCATTGATTCCTCACTGAAAGAAGCAGAAATTGAATCAAATATCCAGGCTGCGATGGGTGAGTTACCCATTATTCTCAGTCTGCCCTTTGAGTTTGTTTTCCAGGAATGGTTGGAGCTAGTCTTAATTTCTGAGATTGTGGCAATCAGTATTCAAGCCCCCAGGGGTGTATTAAAGCACAATGATCAATATTTTCATGGACGACTATATGGAAGATCGATATTTCCTTTGACCTTGCGCGCAGTTCAGCACTTAACATCATATGAAAAACCGATCTATGCCGGAGTTGGCATTCTACAGGAATCGCAGATATCCAGTCTATTAGAAATTGGAGCTCATAATTTTCAAGGACATGAACTAATTTGGAGAAATTCTTTAATTTTCAATCCAGATGGTAACCGGGCCGTCATTGACCAATGAAACCATCATATGGGCTGCAAATTCTCCTTGTTGTGTCGGGATTCCAAATGATCTCAATTGATCTGCAAAATAATTAACCAGTTGATCAGCTTTTTCTGGATTAGCTGCGTCAATGAAAGATGGTCTGTTTCCTTTTTTCGTGTCAGCATATAGGGTAAATTGCGAAACCACAATCGCTTGTCCTTGTATATCTTGAATTGAGAGATTCATTTTTCCTTCATGATCTCCAAAAATCCGTAAATTGGCAATTTTTTTCGCTAAAATCCTGGCTTTTTCTTGATTGTCCTCATGACCGACACCAAGAAAGATCATCAAACCGATGCCAACTTCATCAGCAACAATTCTTTGATCAACGGTAACAGAACCTCTGCTGATGCGTTGAATCAGAGCTCGCATGGAATAAATCCTTTCTGTTACTGAAATAAAATAATTCTAAAGTAAACCGATTGCAGAGCGAACCTCCTGCATCGTTTTCTTAGCAATCACACTAGCTCTTTCGGCTCCGTCATTGAGCATATCGACCACATCCTCCGTGTGTTTTTCAAATTCAGCTCGTCGTTCTCGGAAAGGTTCCAGATGGGCATTAAGATTCTTTGCGAGCAATTTCTTGCAATCCACACAACCAATGCCAGCCAATCGACATTCTTTGTCGATCATCTTTACTTCCTCAGGGCTGGAAAAGATTTTGTGCAAGGAAAATACATTGCATACATCCGGATTCCCGGGATCTGATCTTCGTTGACGCTGCGGATCTGTCACCATCATCATGACCCGTTTATTCATTTCCTCTGGAGTGCTGGCCATTTCAATATGATTATCAAGGCTCTTACTCATCTTTTGTTGGCCATCAATACCAATCACCTTTGGAAACTCGGTAACTTTCATTTGCGGTTCTACCAGGACATCACAATTATATCGATAATTGAAGGAGCGAACCACTTCTCTTGTAAACTCGATGTGAGGAGCTTGATCCACACCAACGGGCACCGTATCAGCTTTATAAAGCGCGATGTCGGCAGCCATCAGTACTGGATAACCAACCAGACCATAATTTATATTGTGGGGTTGCTCACGAACTTTGTCTTTAAAAGTTGGTAAATCAGTCAATTTACCCAATGGAGTAACCATGGATAAGATCGTATGTAATTCCATTACTTCAGGCACATGCGATTGAACAAAAATGATTGATTTTTCAGGATCCATTCCCGCAGCTAACCAATCAAGAACCATGTCAAGTGTGTTTGATTTTAGATTTTGGGTAGTCTCCAAAGTTGTCAGGGCATGAATATCCACAACAGAGTAAACGCAATCATAATCTTCCTGTAATGCAACATAATTTTTCATTGCACCCAGATAATTTCCTAAATGTTGTCTACCAGTTGGTCTTGCGCCTGAGAAAACTCTTCCTTTTTTGCTCATATCGTTACCTCATTTCAAAGTTATTAAAAAGAATGACCAGTATTCGAAGGGGACGAAAACTGGTCCGCGGTACCACCCCAATTAGATACAAAGTATCTCACTCATCTGCGAAAAATTAACAGATTCCCTGATAACGGTAGTTGACCGGCAAAGATTACTCAATTCATCTTGCAGCTCCAAGGACCAAACATCCTGTTTTGTTCGATAGTCTTCTCAGCAGTGACTATTCTCTGTACGACATGTATCAGGACGATCCCTTTTCATCGCTATTGATACGATATTATCACAGATTTTAAGGACTTTCGCTTGAAAGTCAAGAAGAATTATTTCTTTCTTTATTCCCATTATTCATTGGGAATTTGATAAGGGGAGATGAAACCTGCTTGTAAGTTTTGGATCATATCATTGATGAAATTGGTTTTGCCAGGAGATAATTCCCTGACGGTTGCGTATATAGAAAACTCGACTGGTGTTGTTACCAATCCTTCTTGCGGACCAGTTTCAGAAATTGCATTCAAGATCAAGTCAGACAAATTATCGACGATTGCATAATCAATCCAATCTGATTTGTCGACGCCTGGTATAGCGTCGCTCACGATGGTTACACCTGATTGTTTAAGCAGGATAACCAAATCATCGAATAAATAAGAAGAAGGAATATACAGGGTGTTTATTTTGCTGGTTGAAATCTCTCCATAGGTTTGTAAAGTTGATTCATTGTCCTCAGGATTTGAAAGTAAAGCACTCATTGGAAATTTTACAATTGGTCCAAATGTTGGAGCGCAACGCCCACATAGAAAAACGACCCCATTTTGAAAAACCTTATCAGCGGTAGTATTTTGATAAGATATTGGGGGCAATAATCCACCAACCCTCCAATCATTAGAAATCAATGCAGAGAGATAACCTGCAATAAATAATCGATCTGCAGGTGAAATTTCAAAAAAAGTGGTCGGTTTTTCAAAATTCACAATCCCTCTTTCCTGTACTACCAGGAAGTGTTCTATATTTTTGGATTGAAATTGAGACATTGTTTCCTGAGAAGGCTCGAAGAGTAAAGCAAAAGAAAAAGACTGCTCAGAACCAGGAAGATCAATGCTGGAGAGCACTTCATAACCCATTTCCGTCATAGAAGAAGAAAGTTGAGTGAGTGCAGTTTGGTCTGGAAAAAAATAGTTAGATTTTTCTAAATGGATAAATATATTTTTTGATTCTTCAATCACCTGTGTTTCTACAGGGGTTGTTGGTGTAGAAGATTCTAATAGTGTTGGTTCAACCAAATCTGTGCTGGTTGGTTGAGGTTGTGTGGGTGCATTATTTACACATGCACTCAAAACAAATACGACTAAAACAATTATCAATAATGTTGTTACTTTAGTAATTTTCATAATTATTCTCTACGATTTCCTTGTAATAAGTCTGTATTATAATTGCCTTATGATAGAAATGAACATACCTGGACAAGGTATTTTTCAAATAGAATATTTAGTTTGTGATGTAAATGGCACATTAGCAATTGATGGGGTTTTATTACCTGGTATCTCTACTGTTATAAAGAAGATACAGGATCGATTAAAAGTTTTTTTGATCACAGCGAATTCTCATGCAAAACAAAGTATTATCGATTTTGAATTAGGGATTGAAGCAAAGATCATTCAAAAAGGAAACGAGAGCCAACAAAAAAAGGACTTTATATCACAATTAGGTCCAGAAAAAGTGATAGCCATTGGACAAGGAGCAAATGATTCGGAGATGCTGAAAGAAGCTGCCATCGGGATATGTGTGTTCTCAGAAGAGGGAACATCGATCGACGCAATAATGTCATCTGATGTAGTGGTCAAAGATGGTTTAACTGCTTTAAAATTGGTTCAAAACCCGATGAGATTGGTTGCTACATTACGCAGATGAACCAACAAAATGAGAAACACTCCAAAGTGTCAAAAAGTGAATTCAGAAGTAAAGATTCAAGATGGTCTCAGTTTGGACCTACAGGCTTTAATAGTTTTTTAGATCAATTAAGCCACAGATTGGAGATAAATGTCGAGACCTTTTTGGTTGGAGCAATTTCATTATTATTAATTTCTCTTGCCTTATTATTGGACAAATTTCCATTATTTATGTTAGCCATTTTGATAACCCCCATCGTGTCTCCAATATTAGGTTTGGCGTTTGGATTTAATTTAGGTTCCCTAAAATTTCTAAAAATCGGTCTAATTTCTCTTCTTCTGAATTTTGTCAGTTTTTTCATTGTCGGAGGATTTTCAGGTTTTATTGCCAGGCAATTTCCAGAACGAGAATTTATTATCTGGGAATATTTTATCGAGTTTAATTGGTCAGGTTTATTGTTACTTTTTGTTGGCATTCTCATCATGGTATCAACAATCATCCGAAACCCGCGGCAGGCTTCTTTGGTGGCAAATGTAGCACTTGCGTATAGCTTTTATTTACCGTTGGTTTCTTCGGGATTTGCCTTTGGCATGGGTTTACGAACCCAATTTTTGATTGGAATGATCACGTTTTTGCAGTATTTCGGTATAGCTATTGTATTTGGAGTGGGGATATTATTAGCCTATAAGATTCGCCCGGTCAGTATAAAAAATAGCTGGGGAATTATGAGTCTTATCATTTTAATGGCGGTTGTAGGGGTTATCTTTTTTAAACCGGATATCCTTCAAATGGACAAAGAAGTCATACTAGAGACTGAGAATATGATGGTTATTGAAAATAATTCTTTAAGTCAGATTTCACCAATTCTTCCAAGCCCAACAAATACACAATCAATATCATTGGTTGAACAAGAAAAACCGACTGAGACGTTGAATTTAATTCCGACTTCAAAAGCCACCATTACGCTTACGCCACTTCCGACCATCATTTGGGCAGAAGTGAGATCCCCTGAAGGTGATGGGGCAAATATACGAGAAGAGCCCGGATTTGATGCGAGAATTGTTAGAACTGTTTTGAATGGAACAGCAGTGCAGATTCTTGACGAGATAGAGGTGATTGATGGAGCAACCTGGGTTCATATCAGATTTATAGATCAGGTTGATGGGTGGATTATGCGCAGTTTGATTGTGTCAGCGACCCCTGAACCTGAATGGTAACAAAAATTCAAAGGAGTAATCAATGACAATAAGTTTTGGCACCGATGGTTGGAGAGCAGTAATTTCTGATACATTTACATTTAATAATTTACGTTTGGTAACTCAGGCAATTGCCGATGCAGTAGCGACTGAATCATGGATGAACGGTTCTTCTTTAGGACCAGGACCAGATTCCCGAAAAATGGTTGTGGGATTCGATACTCGTTTTTTATCAGATCGATATGCTAATGATGTCGCGAGAGTTTTGGCTGGAAATGGATATAGTGTTTACCTCAGTCGGGCAGATGCACCAACTCCTGCTATTTCGTATGCTGTAAAACATTTCAATGCGATTGCTGGAATCATGATCACAGCATCACATAATGCTCCCAGATATAATGGTCTAAAACTTAAAGCTGCTTTCGGAGGCTCAGCATTACCCGAACAATGCCGGAAAGTTGAAGTTTTTTTAAATGATAATGAGGCACAAGCCCGTGGACCTAACTTGATGGATTATCAGCAAGCAAAAAATTTGAATTTAATTCAAAAATTTAATCCAATTCCACCTTATTTTGAACATATCAATAACCTGATTGACTTTGATATTATTGCTGATAATCCACAAAGGATAGTTGTAGATTCAATGTATGGTTCGGGTCGTGGGGCTATTCGTTCCATTCTTCAAGGGAGTGGAACTGAGGTTGTGGAAATTCGAGGTGAAATGAACCCGGGGTTTGGTGGAGTTCATCCAGAACCAATTGCTATAAATTTAGGAGCCCTGGCTGGAGCTATCAGTACAGGTTTGGGATGCTTAGGACTGGCAACAGATGGTGATGCAGATCGGATTGGAGCCATGGATGAGAGGGGAAATTTTGTCGATCCTCATAAAATTATGTCTTTGGCTTTGAAATATCTGGTTGAGAAGAAACATATGACCGGATCAGTCGTTCGTACTGTTTCTACCACGGGAATGATTGACAGACTGGCAAATAAATATGGACTAACAGTTCATGAGACACCAGTTGGATTTAATCACATTGCAGATTATATGTTGAAAGAAGAAGTACTAATTGGGGGTGAAGAATCCGGTGGTATTTCATTCAAAGGTCATATCCCGGAAGGTGATGGTGTTGCCATGGGTTTACTTTTATTGGAAATTGTGGCTGAATCTGGAACCGGTTTGTATGAATTAGTGGAGAATCTATTGACAGAAGTTGGACCTGCTGAGTATGAACGTAAGGATCTTCGATTGAAATTACCAGTTTCAAAACAGAAAATGGTTGATCGTTTAACCCAGGATGCACCAAAGTCAATTGGCGGGGAAACACTGAATTCAATTTCAGCATTAGATGGTGTCAAATATTTATTTGCGGATGATTCGTGGTTGTTAATCCGGCCATCTGGTACCGAGCCGGTTTTACGTGTCTACGCAGAAGGAAGATCAAAACAAATGGTCAAAGCAATGATTACATACGGAGAACAAATCGCTGAATCAGTTCGTTAATTTCACGTAAAATTGGATATTCAAAAATCCCCCGAAAGGGGGATCTTTATTTTAATAAGTTTGATTTCTAATTGGTTGAAAAACGTAATTTTCGAACGAGGAAAATGATTACGATCAAGGCTATGGCGGCCCCTAAAAGTGCAGGTAAACCAACTTCATCCATAAAACCTGCAGTCGGCAGGGTCGTAGGAGTCACTTGGGGAACCAGGGTACCCAAAGCAATTTGAGTACCGACCGATACCTGAGTACCCATCAGGGTTGCGGCTGCCTGAGTTTGAAAGGCTGCTACTGTTGCCGTTCGAATGGCAGGGTCCTGACCTGCTACAGAAGTTGATTGTGAACCAGAATCAGACGTGGCTGTGGGCATTGCCACGACTAATGTTGGGCTAGGTGCAACAGGTGTTGTCGAAGGAGCTGCTTTTTGCGTGGAAACTTTTTGTTCAACCTCAGCTGTCTGAGATGCGATTAAGGAAATGGCAGTGTTTTGCGCCTGAATTTCTGCTGCCTGATTCTGTAAATCAGATGTTGTTTTTGGTCGGAATAGAATCACATAAGCAATGATAGCTAAAATGGAGAAAACAACGATTGCACCTAAAATACCAACACCAATAATGAATGGTTTGTTACTGGAACCATTTCCATTTGGTTTTTCTGGTGAAGGTTCTTCTTCAAATAAATCATTGTCTTCTAATTGTGTGGGTTCCATAGCTTTCTCCTTAAAATAATACTTAATACTTTACTCCAGGATATCCAAATTCGCAAGCGGCACAGAAATCTGATCTTCATCACTGAATTCTATTATTGCACAAACAGTACGGATACCATTGTTAAGTTTCGTTTTAGATGGATTTATCTTCTTAATAACTCCAGCTTTACCTTGATCGGGTCCGGAATTTACACGTACCACACAACCATTTCTCAATTCCTGTCCTTCAACAGGTGGATTTGCTTCTACAGGTAATTGTATGATGATTTCAGGTTTTTCGAATTTTTTGACATCATATATTGCATTGAGTGATACAACTTTTTTCTCATTCGATTTCAGTAATTCGAAGGCTCTTTCATTCAAGGGAATAGGTCCAAATCCTTCTAACAATATAATCGGAATATTGCAATTGAGTGCTGCATTTGCAATGGATGCACTCATACTGGTAAGTATCAAACCTTTAATATTCAATTCCTCTGCAGCTTTAAATACTTCGCTATTGGCACAATAGCCACCTAAAACAATTGAACCCCTGAATGTCACATCAATCTTTTGAGGTGTTAGTTCTTCAAACATATCTTGCATAATTGTGATGAATGACCCGGATGTTGCTTTTTGGTTTCCCCAGACCCCCTGAATGAGTGCCCCATTAGTTTCGATTACAACACCTCGGAAAGGAAGAATTTCAGTGACGATTGCTTCAAATCCTGCTAAAACTGCTTTTGGTCTCTGCATCAAACGTAGCACAATCTGGCTTCCAATGATATTTACGACTTCAGAATCATTTTGAGCTTTTAATGATTTTGATAAAGTCCCAGAAGATTGAGCGATCAAATCACCTTTTGTTAATTTATCCCCAACTCTCACGTTGATAGATCTGCGGGCATCATCTGAATTTTTGAAATTTAATTCTTTTCTAACATTAACAATCATAAATTTCTCTTCAGGGAAAAATTCAGCGATTGCATCTGATGCATCTACTTTTTGTCCAACTCTTACTAAAACATCTCCTCTTCCAGGAAATATTCTTGTTCTTTGAATTTTTGCTAATCCGAGTGTGTGAAAGTTTAGAGTTTCCATATTTTTATGAAGAAGTTGCAATAATTATGCCAAGTCAATATCCATACTCTTGTACCATTTTTGGAATTGGTCGAATCGTTCAGCATTATTTTTCTGCAATGGGATCGGTCTTCCGCGAGCGTCAAAAATTACTCCGCTTATACCACCTTGAATAATAAGGCCTTTATCGATATTTTTTCCGAATTGGTTCATATTAATATTGATTAGTGGTTCAAAGAATAATTTTACAATTTGACCAGCCATTACTGGTAATTTTGTGATCGTGCCTTTGACGATTTGTTCTTCTAAATACGTACCATCTTTGAATTCGAGCCTGACTTTTAAAAGAGGTGTTCCAATTTTAGCTTTGGATTGGATCGAAAACACTTTTGCTAAAAGACTGATAGAAGAACCTTCCAATATTTGGATAGGTAAAATTTGATTATCAACAGCAATACTTCCGAGGACAGGCAAAATACCATGTTGGTCAAGAAACAAATTTGTAACACCTTTTGGTTGAATAGCATCTAGAAGAATGAGGGCAATATCATTTGGATTTTCAAATTTGGATAAATAATCCCCATTAATCACAATCTGGTTCCAATAATCAAATGAATTTCCAAACTTATTATTAAATTGTTGATAATTTTTCCGAATTAAGTTTTTTATTATACTGATTTCAATAAATAGTTCATCTTTATCATTCGGGATAGTGTAAGGCCTGATGGATTTACCCCAAACATAATCATTAATAAAATCTTTTTCTTTATTTTTTGGTAACCAATTTGATATATCACGAATATTTGTTTCTGAAATAAAACGCTCCGGATTGTTAAATAACGAATTTTCCACTGTATTTTGTTGTAGGGAGCCATTATTGCTACCAGCCATTAAAATAATTTCTTTGCTCAAATCAATGACTAAAATATTGCCATTATTTTCGTTACTTAATTTGTTTAGAAATTTTGTCATGATCCCATTTGCCTGGTTGTATGGGAGAGGTGCAGATCTCGTCAAGCTGAATAAATACTCGAACCCAGGAATTTTTTTTGCCATTATTTGAGAGCTTAACTCATTTATAAAGGTTAAAGCAGGTGTCAAATTTTCGTCTTCTAAAGTTGGTCTGATATTTTCTGTAATGGATAATTTCGCAAAAGGAGAAGACATTTCCTGGATCTTTGCAGCAATAGATGAATTTCCAGCATAAATTAATTCTGGTATTCTTTCCTTCGGTAAATGTTTGATACAAAATAAAATGATTTCCATCATTCTTAAAACAGATTTATTTGCACCATTTTCCGTGCCTCCAGACAGTAAAATTAAGTCTGGTCTGTGATTGATGACAGAAGATAATATCTCGTCAATTTTTCTAGGGTCGTTTAAACTGATTTGATCTGAATGTTTCATATGGGTTGAATTTATTAAATTTGTCAGACTGGAAATCGATACACCCTCCAATAAACCAGCTGTGATAATGGAAATCTGATCTAAAAACCCGTAGGTAAAGGCAACTTGATCAATTCCACTACCATCTGTTTGGCTTGGAACAATCACATTCATATCATCATCGATTAACATTCTTCCAGAAATTTGTTGTAGATTGTCAACAGCTTTAAAAAATCCTTCCCTAATGTCGTTATAAGGAGGTTTATAAGATGTGTCAGCTTCACTGGTTGCTAACAAATGAAATTTCCCATCTACCACATCAAATAGAAACAATTTTGTTGTGTGGATGTCAATTTTAATTCCGAGAACAGAGGCTAATTCAACTAATTCACTCATTTTTTCTTACCCACTCATCAAATTATAAATAAATGTAATGATAAAGTTTAGCCTTTCAATTAAAGCTAGCATGGATGAAATGATAACACCTGCAAAAATTGACCCAAGTGTTATGCCGATAAATACTGTGCCTACCGTTTTTGAGTAGTGCATAAACCTGGAAAATATAGATTGATTGTCGGAAGTTATGATGGTTGAAAATTGAAAATACAGCAATGATGAAATTGCACCAAGTAAAAGAATACTACCTCCAATTAATTTCTGGAAATTTAATGAGTTCAAAGAAAAAGGTTCAGTGATCATATCAATCATAGGCAACAAAGTGCCAGAAAATGCACTGGTTAAGATGACTGCTGAACCACTTCCCACTAAAAACGCCAGTGAAATGTTCCCAACGGAACTTGTTCTTTTGGATAATTTGAAGAATAAAAGGATTGATAAAGTTATTGGAATAATTTGAATTATCCTTTGCGTGGTATCACCAGTAAAGATTGGCATGATCAATTTAGGAATTAAGACTTGATAAAAAATTAAAACAAATACATAAGCTGAAGCAACACCGATAAATAAATAGGTTGCGATTCTAAACAAAGGGTTATCACCAAAAATATAGCTAAAGACCATTATTGTCAAAATGAAACTAAATAGTAACCAGAAAAATTGATCTTGATTCATTTATTTTTCTCAATATTATCGGATGTTAAAGCTTTTTTGAAAATTGAAATAACACCACCAGCCAGAATGTAAAACACAAAAACAATTGCTCCGAGTTGAAGAATTGCCCAATATCTACCGATGTTGTTCATTTCAGATTGAGAGAGCAGGTTGAAAGCCAGCCCACCGATAATTCCACTCAACATCCCATCAATTTGATTTGTTTGTAAATATGGTTGTAATAAAGGTGATGCTTTTGCTGAAGAAATTAATAATAAATCTGAATCTGGGACGAGTAAATTAATTTGCTCAATCCATAGTTTGGCGTTTTCAGAATTATCAGTTACCAGGACGATCATGTCGAAATCATTGATTGTATTAATCTCAGAAAGAGGTGGCTTTTCCCAAATATTAAGGTTTAAATCAATCCCAGGTGAAGTCGTTTTGGGATTGGAAAGAAATGCCTGAATACCAATACCATAGCCAGGCAAATATCCAAGATTTGTATTTCTCTCCTCAAAATTATAAGAAGGAACATTAAGGTAAGAGTCTCGCAATATTCTTTCTGATACTAAAACACCATTCGGGTTGGTGGCAATAGAAGTAACCCAATGGTTATTTAAAAACAAATTCTCAAAAAATCCTACTGAAATTAAATTAATTTCAGGATAAGAACTGGCTTCAGTTTCAAATACAACCAAAACATGACTTGGGGACTGATTTCGGTTCAGATATCCTGTCGCAAGATTGTGGAATCTGACTGCTTCAGCCGGTAAAATTTCTGGAAATTTTAAATTGGTATGATCGACGAATAATGAATAGGTGATAATTAATAATAGAAATGCAGGAATTAAGATAAATTCCATTCGATGCAATATCGTTTTTGATTTCTTTTTTGATTTATTAAATTGCACTACCGGAGAAATAATTTCTTCTAAAATTCTTACATGGGATTTTTGCTTATCAGTTACATCAATCGTTACAGAATAAGCTGGTGGAGGTGAATAGGTTTTGGTAATGCTTTCCGAAGTCAAGACATCCTGTAATCCAGCTAAAGGACCAGACTTCTCAATTATTTTCTGTGATTTCAATCTCGAAATATCAGGTGAAACAACTTCAATTGGTCTGATAGCTTTTAACCATTCCGGTAGTTTCCCTTTTTCGATATTATCCACATCAGAAGAATCAGAAATTTTCTCCTCTTCCATCGATTGCAACGGTTCAATCTCATTGTAATCAAAATCGATGTTTTCTAACCAATCAGGAACATTATCGAACTTGAATGGTAGAACGTGTTTGTCTGCTTCTTCTATTTTCGGTTTTACTTTATGGTGATGAGGATCAACTTCTATCAAATCATCACTGGTCGTAGGAAGTTGAATATTATCAAACCAATCTTCGCTTTCATCGATACCGATAAATGGTTTTACAGATAGACTTTTTAATTCAGATTCATCAAGAATGAAAGCTGGTTCTTCTGGTTGATCTCTTTCTAAAGCGTTTATTTTTTGTTCTAATTCGTTGAGTTCAGAATCAAATTCATCTAATTTGAATTCATCACCTATTTTTGATTCTGGTGACATATCTAATTTGTTGAATAATAAAACAGAATCGAATGTTGCCTCAACGCTTCCTTCTGATTCTTCATCTGAAGGTGATTCATCCAAAGTTTTCTTTTCTTTATTTTGATTGATGTCATTGATCCAATCAGGAAGATTTTCTGTTTCGTCGGATCTTTCTAATTCAGAGCTTTCTTTTGGTTCTTCATCAACCAGAAAGTTAGTTTTGGAAAGCCATTCAGGAAGGTTAAACGGTTCTATTGGGGTATTGGCTCTATCAATTGGTACTTCCTGATTGGGTGTTAACCAATTAGGTATTTCTAGATCGTTTAAATTTTCATCATTCTTCGACTTACTTGTAATATTACTCAACCAATCAGGAAATTCTTCAGCTGGAGTAACATTTTCATCATTTTCTAATTCTAAAGAAATAGGGAATTCAATTTGCCAATCTTTTTTAATTTCATCCATTTCAGGTGGCAGGTTTGAAATTTCTTCGTCATGGCTTTCATCATCTTTTTCTGAATTTAATAATTGTTCTTCGTCTACTGGTTTTTGAATATCGCGTAAACTCGCTATCCAATCAATTGAATTTTCATCAAGATGTTGATCTTCATCTCGCAATGAATTAACTAAATCAGAATTATCAGTAGAAGTTAGAGGATGAAGCTCTTCAGTCTTTCCAGATTCAATTTTTTTGAAATCTTCATCAAATTGTTTAATATCTCTGATTCTATTTAACCAATCTGGAACCTCATCATCTGACCTCCCATTCAGGTCAAAAAAATTTTCATTTGTGTCTGGTAAATTAGACTCAGTCGATTGATCTTCATTATTGGAATCTCTTAATAAAGCTAACCAGTCAGGTTCGGAACCTGAGTCAACAGAATTAATTTGGAAATTAAACCCACAATTAACACATTTTATTGAAGAAAAGTTATTCTCAGTTTTACATTGTGGACAAGTAATTTTATCTGTCATTTATTTCCTGTCATAAGGTCGATCAAATCCAAAGAAAATTCTCAGGCTTGTCAGAATTGCACCTAAAGATATACCAATTAGAATACCTGTACTACCGGCTATCGGTAACGAGTTTAATGCATTATTCAGTGCTTTTATCAGAGGAATATTTTCTCCCAGGGATAAGATACCACTGAAAAGAAGTAAAAATATGATTGTCGATATTCCAAAAACAATGGCTAAAAGATTTTGTTTTTTTGTAAAGAAACGGAAACTTGCCAGGCTAAGCGTCAAGGCAAGAACAGCAAGCAAGCTTGCTTCAACAGTAATAATTGTGGTGCTTGTAAGGTCGACAAAAAATTGGTTATTAGGTCCCAACAATATTCCAATCAAAATAACTGTAACAAAACCGACAATAAAAAAAGGGCTGGCGTAATCGCGTTTTTCATTGGTGAAGACTTTATTCCAATGCACAGATAATAAATTGATAATCGCTATAGCCAGTGCGATTGCCCCAACTATGATCGCCCAATCTAAAATATATATTCGGATTCTATCCAAAATAGTTCCTGGGAAAAACAATCCCAGGATTAATAATAGACCTGACAAAGAAGAGACAATAACAAGAATAATCTTTTTCATAGCAGCCCAACAATTTTGAAGAAAAGCACAAACAGTATTATGGCAATAACAAGCCATCTTAAGAAATCTTGAATTAACAGTGAAACCTTAAATTTCAAATTATTAGACATTTGGGCAGGAATTGAAAAAATTTCTTCTCCTATCAAAGCGTCATCAGAACAAGCAAAACTTACGGATTGTCCCTCCAGGCTATCTGTTGCCGGTAGAGAAAAATGGCTCTTTTTTTGATTAGCATCGAGTAACAATCCAATTTCTGGTCCAATGTTTCCAACAAAGATTTGAGTAGATAAATCTTCATCAGAAGATGGTGGGATAACACCAGCAATGTAACTCAGGTTTGTAGCTCCAGTTAAATATGCATGTGAATGAAAATCTGAAGTAGAACTTGATTTGTCAATTAACACATTTTGATGTTTGGTTTGGGCTAATAGGGTTAATTCTCCACTTCCTGCTGTTGTTACTGGGGGGTTATCACTCAAGATGCTTTGATCAATGATCTGGTTTAATGTTTCAAGACCGACTAATGAAGCAGCTCCATGGATATTATGTAGGTCAGATTTTCCAAGAGAAATATGGAGCCCTTTACCGTGTTCAATGGATAAACCAATTGATTTCCGTAGATTGAGTATTGAAGAATGTTTTCTAATTTCGAAGCGGTTTTTTATTGAAGAAAAATAGAAAATGCTCCCTACAATCAGGATAATTAGTATGAAGATCAAAAAAAATGACAATATGGTACTACTCATTGAATTCCCTATTATTTACATATTCCAGAAATGCTTTCGATTGTTCTTGATCTTCCAATACTGAAGCCAATTGGCTTATGATTGAATTTTGAACAAAAGGTTGTGTCATCCATAATGATTGGGCTGCAACAATCCTTACAGGACCGGTTGCATCCAATAAAAATCGAAATAATCCTAACAGATGATACCGTTGCAAGTATTGAGCCCAATGGTGCCAGTTATTTTGATTGATCTGCATCAATTAAGTATAGCAAAGAATTCATTTAATAAACGATATCAGGAAAATTTCCATAAGTTTTTTCCTCCCCCACGGTCCGCAAATTCATTAATTTCCTCTTTCATTCGATTTGTATTTTTCCAAAATGTGCTGATTTGAGATTGATAAGCAGCGATGGCTGCATGCCAGGTTTTGATATTTTCTTCCTGTAAATCAAATTTAATCGGTGTTAATTTTGAATTGTTAATAGAAGAAGAAAGAGATTTAACAACATATGGATAGTCTTCATAAAAGAGTAAAGAGAAGGGTGACAATATTTTAATAGCAGCAACAATGATGCGATGATCAATATGATTACCAATTGCCATCGGTGAAACAATAATGTCATCAGTTGTCACTCTACGATTTATTTCATCAGAGATTTTATTGACCAGAAATTGTTGAGATGAAGGGATCGGCTGATACAAATCATCTTCTTCTCTTACAATAGGATTGCCATCCAGATCTTTTCGATAAATACAATCAGGGAGGTCAAAATGCTTATATCGAGCTCCAAGTGTCTTACTGGCTTTAATATCCTCTAAACGTCGTATTTTTGGCGCATTCCATGGCAATTTCCATCTTTTGTGCAACGATGATGCAAAGTCTGAAAGATTTTCATCATCTGGAGAACCAGAAAAAAAAGTCCAAATCTCCGTATCAATTTTATTAATGACAAGGCTGTTCACAATACCGCCAACGGATAAAGTGACATCATCGAGGTGAGGAGAAATGAAAATATATCGCATAGATTCCTAAATTTCAATCGTGATAAAATCATTTTAATGATTATTTAAAATTTAAGTAGTATTCAAGGAGAATAAAATGAGTTTCCTTGCAGATTTGGTGGGCATTGTGCCCTGTCCTGCGCATGCCAAAAATGATGTTGATCGATTAATCGCTGAGTTACTTCGCATAGGTGAAACTGAGGATTATTTATCAGAAAGACCAGGCGGTTCTTTTAATGCGCAATGCCGTCATGTACGGGCAATTGAAATTGGAAAAAGGCTGAATGAAATTGGGGGAGAGAAATTAATGGAGTTCACACTTCGCAGGGTAAAAAAGAAATTAGGAAAAACTATTTATGCCCATCTAGAATATGCGTGGGACGATCTGGGTCAGTGGATTCCTTAAAATAAAAATCAGTATGACCTGATTTTCTAAATAATTATTTTTGTGGGCCCGGAAGGATTCGAACCTTCGACCAAGCGGTTATGAGCCGCGCGCTCTGCCGCTGAGCTACGGGCCCCCTCGGCTTCGAAAATTATATCACAAAGAATATTTCAGTGGAAAAAAATACTGAATAATATTTATTCAATTTTTCGTGTCCTTTCAATAATTAGCGGTCAGGGTGTTTTTGGCGTGCGTCCGCACGCCAAAAACACCCGCTTGCCCCGATTTATTGAGATGATACAATTTTTCCGAATTAATCAAAGGGAAGTCTGAATTACTTTAATACCTCGAAATTCAGGAAACAAAAAGAGGCTGATTTTAAATACATCAGCCTCTTGAATCTCTGATGCAGCGTTCACCAGAGATCAGCAATGGTAATTATCGGGCAGTGATATCCTTACCTGCTTTGATTACATATAGGGGTGCTTCATGGTTCCAGATTGCTTCCCAAACTGACTCAGCATTCAGAACGACAAGATCTGCATTTCCACCTTCTCTAAGATTGTGCCCTTCAGCACCCAATGCCTGAGCAGCATTGGTAGTGATCAAATCATAAAGAATTTCCATTTCCTGACGGCTATTCATCCACATCAAATGGGCTGCCAGAAATGCAATTTCCAGCATATTGTTACGACCAAATGGATAATAAGCATCTGCAATATCGTCCTGGCCTAAGGCGATGCGGACACCAGCTTTGTAGAGATCTTTAACACGGGCATACAAAGGACCTGTCTGTGGATCGGAGACAACACCGATTTGTGCTCGTTTCAGCAAATACTCAATTTTTCGATAATATGGTTCTGGATAGAGTGCCATTGCGCGGCTGTGCTGGGCTGTTACACGGCCTTCCCAACCATTTTTTATTGTGGTTACTGCTAACATCTCCAGAGTCTTGAGGGTTGGATCACCCGCATCATCAATTAACATGGAGACTGGTTTGTCATATTTTTTTGCTATGGCAAACATCCTGTCAATGTGTTCCTGGGCATCAGCATCGGTATATTCGATCCATGGAATACCCCCCACCACATCAGCGCCTAATTTCATGGCTGCTTCAATGTATTCTTCTGCGCCTGGATCTCTGACGACACCATCCTGCGGAAACGCGACAACTTCCACTTTGACTCGGTCTTTGTACTCTTCTCTGGCTCGAATTAAGGCTTTTATACCTTCCAATTTGGCTTTTGTGTCTGTGTCTGCGAAAGCACGAATGTGTGTATTTCCAAATTTCACAGCCAAATTGAGCGCTTTGCGTACATTTTCAATGATCCAGCTTTCGTCATATTGTTCTTTTACGTTCGCTGCCAATTCAATCGCTGTCATAGCTCCCCCCATGGAACCATCTGTATAGGCTCCCATCGCTGCTTCATCCATCATTGAAAGGGTATAAACTTTACATAGATGCAGGTGACCATTCACAAAGGATTCGGTTACTAATTTTCCTTCGGCATCGATAACTTTCTGCGCATCACCTTCCACCTTTACATCAATTTTGGCGATTTTTCCATTCTGAATGGCAATCTGATATTTCTCTCCTTGAGAAGTTCTGGTTACAGCATTTTTAATTAATAAATCGTATGTCATGAGAATTCACCTCCTGGAAATAATTTTTTAGTTTTTGTTTCTGTCTTGAATTATTTTCTGTGCCATTAGCGCACCATCTTTTATTGGTTCAAAACCAGTGCAGCGACAAAGATGTTTATTCAATGAATTAGAAATTTCTAATTCCGATGCGTCAGGTTTGTTTTCTAACAAACCATATAACTCCATAACGATACCTGGCGTACAGAAGCCACATTGAATTGCTCCAGACTCAGAAATTGATTTTTGTATCGGGTGCAACTCTTTTCCTCTGGCTAATCCTTCGACTGTCAGAATTTCTGCACCAGCGACTTTGCTTACCGGTGTATTGCAGCTTTTGGTCGCTTTCCCATTAATAACAACCGTACAGGTTCCACAAGTTGCATTATCACAACCTCGTTTTGTACCAGTCAAATTCAGGATTTCGCGAATCACATCTATCAACATCATTTCTGGATCAACTTCCACAACCCGGAGCTGTCCATTGATGGTAAAACTAATCTTTTCAACCATTATGCATACTCCTTTTGTTGTTTATTTGCTAATGCTTTTTTGATTATTTCCGGAGTGACAGGAATCTCGAAGAAGTCGACGCCAATAGCATCATAAATCGCATTCAAAATCGCTGGTGCTGGGCCAATCACAGGGTGTTCACCAATGCCGCGAGCGCCAAATGGACCAACCGTACCTGGGTTTTCGATAAAATCAACGGTCTGCTGAGGTGCTTCTTTGTAAGTGGGTAAATGATATTTAAAGAAATGAGGATTGGTTATTTTTCCATCCTGATCAAATTCTACCTTTTCATACAAGGTTGCTCCAATTGCCATCAAAACACCACCCATCACTGATCCACGGATTTGTAATGGGTTGATCACCTGACCAACATCAAAAGTCGAGGCGAAATGATCTACGAAAATCTTACCAGATTTTTTCTCAATTCTAATCTCCGCAGCCTGAGCGCCGAAAGTGTATTCAACACCTAAACTACCCTGACCATTCTGATCCGGGTTTGAATAGCGCGGCAAACGGGCATCGGAAACCGATTGTGCTACTTCTCCAATGGTAATTCCATCACTGGTTATATAACCGCGACTGAGTTCCGGAACCGCGACGCGTATGCTGGGGTCGTTTTTCAGAAATACGTATTCACCGTCATAATCCAGATAATCCACATCAGTTTTAAGTACCTGGGCAGCGGTCTGCTTCAAGACCATAATCAATTTATCTGCAGCTCTAATGATAGCACGCCCGCCCTGGGTGGTGAACATTGATCCTATAGTCTGCCATTCATAAGGAGAATATTGAGTATCAATCTCATTGTAGACTCTGATGCGCTCAGGAGGAATATGTAAAGCCTCTCCCGCAATTTGCTGAACAATCGTACGTAAGCCCTGACCTACTTCTGCACCTCCCATATTGATGGATATGCTCCCATCAATATTCATCTTGATATAGCACCCTTTGGTTGAAAATGGAGCGCCTTTTGGTGATTTCATCAATGCAGCAAAGCCACGACCATAATAAAAGTTTTCATCTTCATGCAAAGATTCTTTTGAGAAAACCAGATTCTGAACTTTCTCTGCACAGGCTTTCATATCGCCGTTCGTTTTCCACATCATTTCGCCAAGCGAGTTTACTTTTCCCTCACAGAGATAATTCATTTTCCTTAATTCAAACGAATTCATCCCTAATTTTCTCGCTAGAATTTCCATTAATCTTTCGGTCGCAAACTGAGCTTCCTGGTGTCCATATCCTCGATATGCACCAACAGGTGGGGTGTTCGTATAAACCGTGTAACCAGTCAGATCACAATGATCGAATTCATACGGACCAGTGCAATTATGAGTAGCTGCAATCGTTACATTTACGGCAGTATCAGCATAAGCACCGCCGGAGTGTAACACCTTAGTTTCCATCGCAACCAGTTTCCCATCTTTCTTTGCCCCAATTTTCATGATCATTCGGATGCCATGTCCGAGCAATGTGCTTGTGAAATCTTCTTTACGGGAAGCAACCCATTTCACAGGATATCCAGGGACAAAACTGGCGATATAAGCTACCGTTTGTTCTACGGTGATGTCTGACTTGTAGCCAAAACACCCACCAATATCCGGGATATGAACCCGAACATCTGATTCTGGTACACCATAGGAATGTGCCAGATCCTGTCGAATAATGAATGGACAAATGGATGAGGACCAGGCTTCGATTGTATTGTCTTCTTTAAACCAGACGATTGATCCATGAGGTTCTATTGCTGCACAGGACCCAAATGGGTAGAGGAAATCACCTTCGACGACCACATCCGCTTCTGAAAATCCATCTTTGCCCTGCCCCTTTTTTAATTGGTAAAGATTGGCGACATTTGTCCCAGATTGGGGTTTTAGAGTAGGAAGATGCCAATAATCACCATTCTCCTCATGAATTAAAACTGCATCTTCACGCATTGAATCACGGGCATCAATGTAGACAGGTAAAGGTTCATAAACAACCTTGATTTTCTCAAGGGCTTTCTGGGCGTTGAATGTTGTGTCAGCGACAACTGCTGCAACGGGTTCTCCAATGTATCTTACTTTTTCATCAGCCATAGGGACAAGATCTTTGATATTATCCCCATAATGTAATTTACACCCTTTACCAGTCACTACTTTTACAACACCAGGCATTTTTTCTGCTTCAGATGTGTCAATTGAAATAATTCTGGCATGAGCATACTCAGGGTGTAAGATTGCCGCATGGAGCATTCCAGGCAAACGAATATCATCAAGATATTGTGCTTTCCCTGTTACTTTATTGATTGCATCAGGTCTGTTGTAAGATTTACCGATATATTTGTAACTCATACAGATTTCTCCTTTCTAGAAAGATTTATTATCCTTCCCGTTTATAAGGCTTTAGCAAAGCAGCAGGGTATGACGCATTTCTACCTGCTAAAACCAGGGCAATAATCGTGACAATGTAAGGCAACGCAAGGAATGATTCGTAAGGAATAGGTAATTGCAGTCCCATTGCTTGTAGACGCAACTGTAATGCAAAAGTCCCACCAAAAATTAACGCACCCCCCATAACTTTTACTGGCGACCAATTTCCAAAAATCACAATTGCAATAGCAACCCATCCACGTCCAGCAATAATTCCATGAGTAAAGGCACCTAATTGAGCAAGGGATAGGAAAGCTCCCCCAGCAGCCATTAATCCACCACCTATCGCTAAAACAGAATAACGGACAACATAAACACTAACACCTGCTGCATCGACAGCTTCTGGATTTTCACCGACAGCACGAATATTCAATCCGAAATTTGTTCGATAGAGGATGAACCACGCCAATGGAACAATTACCAAAAAAGTGATATATGTCAATAAGTATTGTTGGGTTATTGTGCCTAAAACAGGAATGTCTCCAAATGGATTTATCGCTTGAAATGAGGGGATTGAAGGCGGTGTTGATCGACCACCATAAACCAGACGAAATCCAAATAAAGATAATCCAGTTAAAAGAATAGTTATTCCAAGACCGGAAACATGTTGATTTACACCTAATGAGACAGTAAGAAGACCCATCAAAAGACCTGCGGCAACTCCACTGAGAATGGCGATTAGTAATCCAAACCATAAAGAACCACTTTTATCGGCAACAAAAAAGCCCATGAAGGCACCGAAAAACATAATGCCTTCAATTCCCAGGTTCAGAATACCAGCTCGTTCCGAATAAGTTTCTCCAATGGCTGCCAGTAGGATGGGGGTGGAGACACGAAATGTAGCTGCGATTAGATTGACGAGAAATACTTCCATCACATCCTCCTGATTCGATATCTTTGTAACAATAACATACCTAAAGCGACCAAGAGCATAGTAGCCTGGGTAACTTCACCTAAATAGACAGGCACACCCATCGCTCGACTGAGGGTCTGCGCACCTGTTTCAACCAAGCCGAAAAATAATGCTGCCAAACCAACCCCGAAAGCATTCAATGAGCCTAAAGTAGCGATGATTACGCCTGTATAACCATAACCAGGTGAAAGTTCTCCAATCAAATGGAAATGAATTCCTGCGACTTCTGCAACACCAGCAATTCCTGCAATACCACCACTGATTAACGCCGCTGTGAGGATTGTTCGGTTAACTTTAATACCAGCAAATTTCGCTGCTGGTTTTCCCAATCCCACTGCACGCATTTTGAGACCAAATGAAGTCCGTGTCATAACAATCCATAAGATTAAGATCAGGACAATCGCCAAAATGAATCCAAAATTTAATCTTGAGCGGGGAATCAGTTTAAAGAACACTGCAGAAGGTGCAATATCAGGCGACTGAGGCCATCCCGAATTTGGGTCCCTCCAGGGACCGTTCAAAATTGCACTGACGATGTACGCCATGATGGAGTTCATCAACAAAGTTGTTACTACTTCATCGACAGCCAGTTTTACTTTTAGCAAGGCTGGGATCAGTGCCCAGGCCATTCCTGCAACGAATCCACCGACTATCATTAATGGTAAAGCAACAATTGCTGGAATTCCATGCATAGACATACCAATTCCAGTAGCTGCAATCGCACCAGCGTACAATTGACCTTCAGCACCAATATTGTAATATCCTGTAGCAAATGCATAAGTAACAGCCACACCTGTTATCATTAATGGAGTGGATTTGACCAGGATCTCCAATAAAGAAACTTTATTTTCAAGGGGAGCAAATAGAAAATAATAATAGGCTTCAAATGGATTTGCATCCGCTAATAAAATCAAAACAGAGGTGAGAATAAAAGTCACAATCAATGCGAGGACAGGAACGAGCGGTTTGACCCAAAAAGGTGGGTTGTCCGTCTTTACCAGGCGCCATCGAGGTTTTTCATTGTTTTCCATTATGCCTCCTCTCTGAGTGCACCAGTCATCATTAACCCTAATTTTTCAGGCGTTGCATCCTGAGCATTGATTGTTCCGACAATTTCACCTTCGTATATAACCGCAATCCGGTCAGATATGCTCAAAATTTCATCCAGGTCTTCTGATATCAGCATGACCGCAGCACCTCTGGATCGCTGCTCCAATAATTGTTGACGGACATATTCCGTCGCTCCTACATCAAGTCCTCTGGTGGGCTGTGGTGCGATAACCACTTCAGGTTGTCTTGAAAGAACTCTTGCTAACAACACTTTTTGCATATTCCCACCAGAGAGCGTTCGAATTCTATCGGTTGGTTTTGCTTTTATTTGAAAATTCTTAATCAACTCATCTGCATTCTTTCGAATTGCCTGTTTGTCCAGGAAACCATTTTTTGAGTATTCATCTAAATGTTCCAGTGCAAGATTTTCATATACTGTCAGATCGCCAACGACCCCTTCATGTCTATCTTCTGGAATGCGACCCATACCCATTTTTGAAAATTCTGAGGGATCTTTACCAACCAAATTTTTATCATTTATTTTTATTACACCACTGGTGGGCGATTTAACACCGCTTAAGATCTCAGCAAGTTCCTTCTGACCATTACCGCCAACACCAGCGATTCCCAGGATTTCTCCAGATCGGATTGATAATTTTAAATTCTTCAAAGCAGGAAGACCTTTATCATCCAATACACATAGGTCTTCAACTTCTAATATTTTCTTGTTATCAGGATTAATTTCGGTTTGTCTGGTAACACCAAATGTATCACGACCAACCATCATAGCTGCTAATTGTTTTTGAGTAACATTAACTGTATCAACCGTACCAATAGATTTTCCATCCCGTAGGACAGTGACCCGATCAGTAATTTTTGTAACTTCATCTAATTTATGGCTAATGAAAATAACCGATAAACCATCTTTTCGAAGTCGATTAAGTGTATCAAATAAACTATCAACTTCTTGAGGTACAAGGACTGCTGTAGGTTCATCAAGAATCAAAACTTTGGCATTGCGATACAATGCTTTCAGGATTTCAACTCTTTGTCTTTGACCTACAGATAGATGTCTGACGATGGATTTTGGATTTATATCCAAACTGAACTGGTCTGCCGCTTCGCCCACCTTTTTTTCTATCGCTGCTTGATCTAGTACGAAGCTATTTGTGTAACCAAGTACAACATTTTCAGCCACTGTCATTGGAGGTACCAGAGCAAAGTGTTGCGTAACCATTCCAACACCTTTTCTAATGGCATCCTTAGGTGAATTTATTGTAACTTTCTCGCCATCAATGAAAATATCACCGGTTGTTTGTTGATAAAGACCATACAAAATCCTCATCAATGTAGTTTTTCCGGCTCCATTTTCACCTAATAAAGCGTGAATTTCACCTTTGCGAAGCTGAAAATCGACATGGTCGTTCGCCACCAGTTCACCAAATATTTTGGTGACCTTTTGCATTTCTACAATGTACATTTTTTCTCCGATATTTCTCTCCCCTCTATAAAGAGGGGAGAGATAAATTTCTATATAAATAATAATGTCAGGTGAAAAGTGGTAAGCCCTGACATTATAGTAGATCTAATTTGAACCAGCTGGAGCTTCTTCTGCGATGTTCACACGGAAGAGACCATCTTTGATTTCTTGTTCGCGTTGTTGAACCAGACTTAGAACATCAGCTGGTAATTTTGCGTCCATACCATGCCATGGAGCAAGTGAAGCTCCACCTTTACCAACCATACTGAAATCTTTTAGATCCTGGGCGGTAAAAGTGCCACCGTTGACCTGATTGATAACATACTCGACAGTTGGAGTCATGTTCCAAACCGGGCTATTGACAACATGATCAGGTCCCAATTCATATTGGTCACTCATATTACCAAATGCATACAATCCATTCTCAACAGCAGCGTCAATAACGCCAAAGCGCTCAGCAAAGAGAACGTCAGCACCATTGTCGACCTGGGCAAGAGCAGCTTCTTTTGCTGCAGCCGGATCAAACCAGCTGTTGATGAAAGAAACAAGCACTGTGGCATCCGGATTTACTTCCTTGACACCTTCAATGAAAGCATTAACGATACGATTAACTTCAGGTACTGGGAGACCCCCAACAACACCAATTACACCTGTTTCAGTTAATCCACCAGCCATTAAACCACAAAGATAAGCAGGCTCGTGGATCCAGTTGTCAAATACCGCAACGTTGGGTTCAGATGGCCCAAAACCTGAACCGAATACGAAAGCGATTTCAGGGTAGTCCTTGGCAACACGGCGGACAGCTTCTTCATTACCAAAAGCATCACCAAAAATTGCTGCGGGTTTCTTGCTTTCAGAAACTTCGCGCAAGATTCTTTCCATATCACCAGAGTAACCAATATCATCGGTGTACTCATACTTGATTTTGCCTTCTTCTGCAGCTTTCTTTAAGGCAGTGTGGATAACACCATCCCAGGGTTCTTCAATGGCGGTGGCAAATGCACCAAAGAACAATGGGACATCGCTGGTCGTTACTTCTGGCGCTGTTGCAGCTGGTTTACAGGCTGAAAGCAGCACAGTAAGTAATAGGGCGAATACAAGAATAACTTTTAGTTGCTTCATTTTGGAACTTCTCCTTGGTTAAATAGATTTGGATTGATAAAAATCGACTACAGACCATAATGATCAATTACTTTTCGTGAATTTCACCTCCTGGTAATGGAATTCTAATTAAGTTGGGAAAACGCAATTGCATTAATTTGCGTATGGAATTTGCATGGAAAGTATAATACGAAACAAAAAAGTGATTAAAAAATTAATCTCTATAGAATTTAATTCAGTATAAGTTTATAAACTTTTCCCCAAAAAATCAAGACCTTTCTCGAAATATATGTAATTTGTCTGACATTTCAGGATGATTAATCCAATTAGCAGTGATCTAAGGATATTAATTCCAAACCTTACCTAGGATATAATTATTAAATGACTGATGAAAATGAACTAAGCGACCGAGAGATTGAAATTATTCGTTTGGTTGCAACTGGAGCCAGTAATAAAGAAATTGCCAATGCCTTGACAATCAGTCCTAACACTGTAAAAGTACATTTAAGAAATATTTTTGGAAAATTAGGGGTTTTGTCCAGAACTGAAGCAACCATGACAGCGATTCGGATGGGTCTGGTTGATTCACCAGGAGTTGTAAATCAGATTGGGACTCGGAATGAAGTTTTACCAGCTGATGACATGAATTGGCAGGTTCAACAGCAAGACATACTTACAAATGTTAACTCCTCAAAAAAAAATTTATTTCTAATCGTCGGATTAGGTGTGATTATCCTTGTTCTGGCAGGATTTTTACTCAATCGCGTGTTGTCTCCCTCAAATGAGCCCGAGAGAGGGATTACAGTAGCTGAATTGGAAGAATTGAGTTCACAGCGATGGACGACCATTCAAAATTTACCTGATGCCATATCCAATATGGGTTTTGTCCGTTATGAAAATAAATTTTTGATTTTTGGCGGAGTCAGTGAAAATTCTATATCTGATAAGTTACATATCTATGATTTAGATGATGATACATGGACTGAAGGTGCCAACCTCCCAATTGCATTGAAAGACATTCAGGTTGCCATTTTGGGTGAGAGAATTTACCTTCCTGGTGGAATTGATAATACGAATGAGGTTAAATCTGGATTATTGATCTACAATCCTAGAAGCAATAAGTGGGAAGAAGGTGGAGAGTTACCGATTCCTGTCAGTGCCTATGCATTGGTGCCATACGAAGGAAAGATTTATTTATTTGGTGGCTTTGATGGAAAAAATTATCTGGATAGCATTTATGTTTTTGATCCTGGAATAGACGAGTGGATCCTGTTTGGTAGTATGGAAACCAATAGAGCTTATTCTTCCGCAGTTGTTTTGGGTGGCCAAATACATTTGATGGGTGGTAAGAATGAGTCAGGGATTTTAGTTGATCACACTGTTTACTATCCCCAAAGAGAACTATCAGGAGAAGATGCCTGGGAAGATGCTGCAGAGTTGCCTGAAGCCCGATATGGAATGAATTCAATTGTCCTGGCTGATATGATTTATACAGCGGGCGGAAAAAATTCGAATGAAGAATTCTTACCCGTCATCCAATATTTACCTCCCAGGGATTCCTGGTTAGAAGTTGAAACCGCACCAAATGAAATTGGAGATTCACCTGCTGTTTTACCTTATGAAACCCGACTTTATATTCTGGGGGGATTAAATTCTGAAGGTTATTCTAATCAGTCATTGGTTTATCAGGCGGTTTATACAATTCTTGTTCCTGTTATTCAAAAAGATTAATGTATAGAAGAAAAAAACTGATCTATTGATCAGTTTATTAGGAGCGGGAGACGGGATTCGAACCCGCGAATGTTAGCTTGGAAGGCTAATGCCTTACCACTTGGCGACTCCCGCGTAACGTGGGTTATTATACCACTGTTGAATTCTTTGGGAAGGCTGGGTCGAGTAAAATTACTGACTTTTACTCGTCATAAGGTTGCACAACTAATAGATATGTCAAAGCTCTTATATCAGAATCACCATTACGAATACATAAACTGTCATAACGGGCAGGTAAATTTGGAGCTATAAAAGTGGATGCTGAAGTTTGACCAGCCAGGGCACTTGCAGTTGCAAGGATGTTTTTCGGGTCCTGATCCTCAAATTTCCCTTCGATCGGTTTAAATATTAGGTACCAGGTGATGTCAAATTCGCTTTCATTGTTTAATGTTATTTCAATTTCCTGACCCTGGGGAACAAATGATTCGTAAGGTTGGCATTGGTTGCCATCATAGGTCAGAGAAATTTGAGTCGAAGCCATGGATCGGGGATCTTCATGGATAGAACAAGAAGAGAGAAGGATCACGATAAAAAAAATCACATACAGAAATTTTATTTGCATTAATTTAATTGTACATGATTCAATTTATTTACTGATAATTTTCAAAAATTGATAACACGATGTCTGCGTATTGATATCCAACATCCATCGGACCATAAGCTTTTAATGCATCATGCCAATTTCCATACTTTTCGTACAAATTAATGAGCATACGACTTCCGAATTCGATATTGAAATCTGGATCGAATAATTCTTCCATAGTGGGACGATTTGAAAAGCATGGACCATTAATACACATGAATTTTTCAGCGATACCATCTTTGGGCATAATTTGCATCAACCCGACCGCACCTGAGCTACTATAGGCATCTTTGTTTCCTCCAGATTCCTGAAGCATAACAGCTGCAATTAGATTTGGTTCCAAGGAATACATGTCAGCATTCATAACAATCAAATTACACCATTGCTGAATTTTCTCTGGATACTTGGAGGAGATTGTGCAGGATAAACTCCTTTCAATTGAAGTTTGATTGATTTTCGATGATAGTCCAATATTTTTCTCAGGTGAGGCTAAAACAATTTCTGATGGGGAAAGCAACCTTGTTGCTGCAAATATCAGAATCAGGCATCCCATTAATACACCCATGAAAATTTTTTGAATTGAAAACATAATGCAATTGCTCCTTGATATTAAAAAGTATTACTAAGATTATAATAGCACATAAGTTCTATTAATACAAGAAAAAAGAGGTATTTCTTGTCAAAGAAATACCTCTTTAATCAGCGAGAAGATTATTCTTTTTCTTCTAATTCGCGTTTGTGTGCATTGATGATTTCTTGTTGCAGGTGAGCAGGAACCCGTTCGAAATGATCAAATTCCATGTCGAAGATACCTCGACCACCTGTGAGTGAACGAAGTTGGGTGGTGTAGCGAAGCATTTCCGCCATAGGAACCTGAGCAGTGACTACAGAACGACCTTTGTCAGTATCCATGCCCTGAACACGGGCACGTCTGGTGTTTAAGTCACCGAGAATATCGCCCATATTATTCTCTGGAACAATGATTTTAACATTCATAATCGGTTCCATGAGAACTGGACCCGCATCCTGGAAGGCGATTTTGAAGGCTTCGCGACCAGCGATTTCAAAGGCAACTGGTTTTGAGTCTACTGGGTGTTCCTTTCCATCAAAGACTGATACGCGAACACCATAAACAGGATAGCCAGCGATAATGCCGTCCTTCATTGTTGATAAAATACCCTTTTGGATAGAGGTAAAGTAAGATTGAGAAACAGCACCACCAAAAACATCCCAGGTCATTTCAAATTCACCTTCAGAAGGAAGTGTTTTCAGGTGAACTTCACCAAATTGACCTGCGCCACCCGTTTGTTTTTTATGACGGTAGACACCTACGCCTTCTTTGGTAATGGTTTCTTTATAAGCAACTTTAGGTTCAGTGGTATTAATATTTAATTGGAATTTGGAAGATGCTCTTCTAACAGCGACTTCTATATGCTGATCGCCCATACCTTGCAATACTGTTTGGCGGGTTGAGGATTCCATTGTCCAGGAAAGAGTCATGTCTTCTTCACAAAGACGGTTTAATACCGTACTGATTTTTGCCGAGTCTTGCTGAGTTTTTGGAGAAACAGCAACACGGTATAGAGCATTCGGATATTTGGCAGAAGGCAAAATAATTGGTGTGCTTTTATCACCTAGGGTATTGCCAGTGACAGTTTCGGATAATTTTGGGACGATCGCGATATCGCCAGCATGAACCGTCTTTACAGGAATATTTTCCTTACCTCTTGGGATACTGACGGTTCCAAATCTCTCTTCAACACCTTTGTCGTGATTCCATACACGCGAATCGGAATTGACTGTACCAGAATAAACACGGAAGTAAGTTTGTTTTCCCACAAAAGGATCTGCAGTGGTTTTCCATACATAAGCAACTAATGGGCCTGAATCAGATGAGGTGATCTCAACTTCAGAATCTTTATTTGTCGCTTTGTAAGGACCAGCATCAACTGGAGAAGGCATAAGGTTGATGATGGCATTTAATAAAGGCACCAGTCCAATCTGAAGGGTTGCAGAAGAAACAAACACTGGGACAAAACTTCCCTGTTTGATTACAGATTTTAAACCACGAGAAATTTCTTCAGGTGATAGGACACCTGCTTCGAAGAATTTTTCCATCAAATCATCAGCACCTTCAGCAGCAGCTTCAATGATTGTTGCATGCGCTTCTTCGGCAGCTGCTTTAAATTCAGCTGGAATCTCCACACTCTCGGTACCAATGCCTTTGAATGCTTTCATACTGACCAGGTCAATAACACCTTTAAAATCTGTTTGCTCACCCCAGGGGAATTGTAACGGAAGCAATCTGGCATCAGATAATTCCTGAAATGAATCAAAAACCTTCTTAAAATTGGCATTCTCACGATCCATTTTATTGATCAAAACAAAGCGTGGAATATTCTTTTCTCCACTATAATTCCAGGCTAATTCGGTTCCAACTTCAATACCAGCAACAGCATCAACTAAAATAATTGCACCATCAGAGACACGTAAAGCGGAAATTTCTTCACCAAGAAAATCTGTATAACCGGGTGTATCAAGAATATTTATTTTATGATCGTTGTATTCGACAGGCAAAACAGAGGTGTAAATGGAAATACTACGACGCTGTTCCTCTTCGTCAAAATCGGAGATGGTTGAGCCATCTTCAATTTTACCCATGCGATTGATCGCGCCAGTAAAATTTAATAATGCTTCTCCTAAAATTGTTTTACCAGCTCCACTATGAGATGCGAATGTAATGTTACGAATTGACTCGGTCTTATATTCTTTCATGAACCTAACCCTTCTAAAAATATAATTTTCTAACTAACCTCTCAAACCAATCATTATGATGGTTAAAAAGGCAGATTGTCAAGGTATTCACTCAAAACGTCATTATTATATCAGTGATAAGCAGATTCTTCGAGTGACTTCGTGGAAAAATCTATGACTTTAGGAATTAATAATGAAGGAATGAAGAAAGAAATCATTGAGAAATCGATTTCACCATTTTCCAGGCAGGTTCGCTTACATTCTGTAATTTGTTATTATGATCGCGATAAGACCATTCTCCTGGTTCAGACCCAACAATCTCAAATCCTAATCTTTCATATAGGTGAATTGCTCGATTATTTGTTTTTGCGACATTTAGTGTAATTTCACGAAAATTTCGCTTTACCAGATCTTTTTCAACTACTCCGATCATTCGGGATCCCAATCCTGTGTTTCTAAATTCAGGTTTAATTCTGAATGCATATAAATATGCGCTGAAAAAACCATCCGCAAGATCTTTCCTTACTGAATTGAGTTGTATAAAAACCTGACCGATGACACCAACCTGAGGAAGATCTGCAACCCAGAGAACATTTTTTCCCTGGTTTCTATTTTTATATGCATTCAAATAAACCTGACGAAGATGTTGATATTCTCCGTTCCATTCCAATTGAGGTAAATCAGAAAAAATTAAATGGCGGATAATGACTTTGTTTATCCATAAAAATGATTCTGATTGATTTGTGTGGATCAACTCACTTTTCATGTTCAATTAATGAAGCAATCACTTCATCCAAAAAAATATTTTCATGTTCGATGGAACGAATTTCCTCATCTAACCAGGCTCTGCGTAGCCGGGAAAGAATTAGCTTATAAACTGGACCAGGTGTGATCCCCATTTTTTGTAAATCTTCTCCGCTGGTGAATGGTTTTACTTTTTTCCAATGAGAAATATATTTAAAAATCAGTTCACAAATATTATGGTCTTCAATTGTATGGTAAAGGATAAAAAGAACATATGGTGATAAGGAATCCAGGTACTCAGTGATTTCGCTCGGTTTCTTATTTACCAATTTAAGTATCATTTTTAGTGACTGCTGGCCTTTTATACTGGACTCTGTAACGATCGCTGGCATACGTAACCTCTTACAGATTAACCGGGGATTCGTATCTAGATTCATGAACCAGGTGATGAAAGCCAGATTAATATTGATCTTTGTAGTCCCATTGAAAGGCGAAATTTGCCAGATCGAATCAATTGGCAATTTTAATATTTTTACCATTTTTTCAATAATTTCCGAATTGATGCTTAAATTCGGATGAATTTCTTTCAGGAGATTTAACTCCTGTAAGCGAAGTAAGGCGGGCTTCGGATCTGATTCGGAAAGGATCAGATTCAATTCGTGTCTTAATCTGTCACCTGAAACCTGATTGATTAAATCTCTGGCTTCTTCCATTAATTGAAACGTTCGATCCTCAATCCGAAAATTAAACCTTTGTTCAAAACGAATCGCCCGTATCAACCTGGTTGGGTCATCGACAAATGATAATGAATGCAACACTTTGATCAAGCCTGAGTCAAGATCTTCATATCCACCCCAGTAATCATACAATTCTCCATAATGGTTTCCATCCAATCTGAGGGCCAATGTATTAATGGTGAAATCTCTGCGATGCAAATCCAGTTTAATACTACTTTGTTCTACTTGAGGAAGAGCAGTTGGAAAATCATAAAACTCAGTACGTGCACTGATAAGATCAAGGGTTTCTGGCAAGTCAAAAAAATCTACATCTGAAAATTCTGGATAATCTCCCCTTAAATTTTGATGAATATCGGATATTTGCCATTTAGCTGTTCCAAAACGTTTATGGGTGTTGACTTTACCACCAAACTGTTTTAATAAACTCTGGGTAAATTGAATAGCATCACCTTCAACAACAAGATCAAAGTCTAATGAAGGACGGCTCAGAATAAGATCCCTGACAAATCCTCCTACAATATAAATTGCTGTTTTTTGTTGTTGGGCATGTTTCGCGATCAGATTCAAGAGAGCGATATGCCCTTTAGGAAGGGCCGAATTCAGCTTAGTAGACAAGTTCTTTCTATCCACAAATGTAGTTTTTGGTTTACCGATGGCTTTCAATAAATCTGTTCTTGTAATGATCCCTACAATTGAACCGTTGTTCTTATCCAGTACCGGGATTTGACCCCAGCCAGATTCTGTCATAATCTGTTGCACTTTGTCGAGAGAATCCTTTAACTCAACAAAAATTTCACCTGAATCCATCAGACTGGCAGCAGTTAAATTCATCTTATGTGAAATAGATCGTTCCACGCTACGGCTGTTGAGTAATCCAACAATTTTCCCGTCGGAAACTACAGGGTATCCTTCATATCCATAGCGTTTCATCAGGAGGGACGCTTCCTCAGCACTTGTTTGCGGGGTGATAAGCAAGGGTTGTTTGGACATAATTTGAGCAGCTGAAATTGCTGGTTCCACAAATTCGTGTAGCTTTTCAATTAATTGTGTGTAAATATTCTCAATGCGAGGTTCTCCATCATCTACCTGGATTAAAGCAGCAGCTGCTCTGGGATGGCCGCCACCACCAAATTGTTGAGCAATTTTGCCAACGTTTATCTGGTCGGTGGTTGACCTGGCAATTAATCGCAGCCCTTCCTGAGATTTCACCAATAAAAATAAAGCTTCAGGGTCCAATAAATCCCTTATTTTGTGTGCAATGCTGGAAATCTCCTCATCCAGGTCACTGGCATCTGCCATTGCAGTTACAATTCTATTTCCGTGGATATCGAAATGTTGGGTGCGCATCAGTAAGCGATCGTAAACAGCTCGTTGTTGATCAGACAATGGAGGATTGAGATATTGATTTGCTATTGCCAGACTTGCACCTTTTTCAATTAAGTAAGCAGCAGCATGTAAATCTTTTGGTGTCGTGTTGGCATAAGATAAAGACCCGGTGTCTTCATAAATTCCAAGCAAAAATAAGGTTGATAGGAAGATAGAAAGTGTACCATTTCTCTTTTTCAGTTCCTCCACCAAAATCGTTGTGCAACTACCGGTACTTTCAAAAACGGTTGTCCATTTTTCGGGTAAATCTTTTTTCTTTTGGTGATGATCGATGACATGAACTGTCGTATTTTTTGAAATCCCTTTCAAGGTGACCAATGCTTGCGTGTCCACGAGTGTAATGTGGTCAATTTTGATGGGAGAAATATCTTTATATTGATGAAGCGGTAACTCATTTCCGCAAAGATCCAGAAATGCACGCACATTTCGGTTAATTCGATTTGGCAGGATTGCAATTGCATTTGCATCCAGTAATGCCGCAGCTGTTAATGCTGCAATGGCATCGAAATCTGCTTGTTCATGAGTCAGAATAATATCCATAATTTCATTTTATCATTTTCTAAATCTGGAAACATCCTATGTTCTGTTTGAAATTGGTAATTATTTTGGTATGATTCTATGCGGAGATAAATATGACACAAAAACTGAGTCAACAAGAAGTTTTAAGATATTCACGACATTTACTGATTCCTCAAGTAGGATTATCAGGGCAACAAAAATTAAAAGATGCTAATGTGTTGATTGTTGGAACGGGGGGATTGGGATCACCTATTTCATTGTATCTGGCTGCTGCTGGGGTAGGAACGATTGGGCTGGTTGATTATGATGTCGTAGAGGATTCAAATTTACAACGGCAAGTCATTCACTCTACAAAAAAGATTGGCATTCCAAAAGTTGCTTCAGCCAAACAATATCTTGAGGATTTGAACCCATTTGTTAAAGTTGAAACATTCAATGAAATGTTAACCGCTGAAAATGTTGAAAGAATTGGTCAAAATTACCAGATCATCGTGGATGGAAGTGACAACTTCAGCACCCGATATTTATTAAATGATTATTGTGTTTTTCACAAAAAAACCTATGTATATGGATCAATTTTTCGTTTTGAGGGTCAGGTAAGTGTATTTGATGCACAACAAGGACCTTGTTACCGTTGTGTATTCCCGACACCTCCTCCTCCAGGTGTTGTTCCAAGCTGCGGTGAAGGTGGTGTTTTTGGCGTTTTACCCGGCACTGTTGGAACATTTCAGGCTACAGAAGTAATTAAACTCATACTGGGGTTGGATAGCAATCCCTTTGGAAAATTGTATCTTTATGATGCAATTGATCTTTCCATACAAACCATACAATTACGAAAGAATCCCAATTGTAAAATCTGTGGCACACATCCAGATATTTTAACCTTACAGGATACAGAATTCTTTTGTGAAATCCATGATCAGGAAACCCCTTCTCCAGAGGAGTGGGGATGGAGCGTCCAACAATTAAAGGCATCAATTGACTCAGGAAATAATATTCGCCTGATTGATGTTCGTGATTCGATTGAGCGTGAAGTCGTTCTAATTCCTAATAGTGAGAACATTCCTTATGAGCGAATCAATTCTGAAATGTTTACAGACGGAAATGTTCCCGTTGTATTTTATTGTCGCAATGGAATCCGATCAGGTAGAGTTGTACAAAAACTGAGGAATTCAGGATTTCAGAATATATTTAACCTCATTGGTGGAACAAATGCCTGGGTAAGGGAAATTGATCCAGAATCTTTTTTATACTAAGAATTGAGCAATTGAATGGAATTAAATAAAAATTTATCTTTGATGGCGGTTTTGGCTCATCCTGATGATGAAACATTTGGCATGGGTGGCACACTGGCAAAATACGCAGATGAAGGTGTGGATGTATACCTGATTTGTGCAACACGGGGAGAAGTGGGGGAAATGGATGAAGAATTCTTACAGGGATTTAATTCACCGGCTGAAAGAAGGGAATATGAACTGCGCTGTGCTGCAAAAAATTTGGGGATAAAAGAAGTAATTTTTCTGAATTATCGTGATTCTGGTATGGCTGGATCAGAACACAATCATCATCCTGATTCTTTTTTTTCAGCAAATTTTGAGAAAGTTGCTGAGGAAGTTGTCCAGATTATTCGCCGGGTTCAACCTGATGTTGTGATTACTTTTGATCCAATTGGTGGGTACCGGCACCCAGATCACATAAAAATTCATGAAGCGACTGTCAAGGCTTTTAAACTTTCTGCAGATCCAACTTATCAGGATCAGCTAAATCAACAACCGTATCAGATTAAGAAATTGTATTTTCATAGTATTCCTAAAGATTTTCTGAGATGGGCAGTCCAATTATTGCGCCTGGTTGGAAAAGATCCCAGAAAATTTGGAAAAAATAAAGATATCGATCTTGTTTCGATTGCGGAAGTACATTTTCCAACGCACGCAATTATTAATTACACCAAGGTAGCTAAACGACGTGATGAAGCGTCTGCCTGCCATTCCAGCCAGGGTGGAAGTCGGGTGAGTGGTGGATTGATGGGTTGGCTTCAAAGGATTTTAGGAAGTAAAGATCGATTCATGAGAGCATTCCCTGAACCTTTTTCTGCTGAAAAAATAGAAAAAGACCTTTTTCAAGGGATTTAAATGAGTAGAACTGGAACTTTATTTTCCCTTTCTACTTCAGTAAAATTTCATTTTGCTTCAAATACAAGGTTATTAGAATCCTTTGACACAACAACTTCTTGCCCATCCTTTATTTCGGACGTGAGCAATTTAATCGCTAAAGGATCCATGATTTCTCGCTGAATAGACCTTTTCAGTGGGCGAGCTCCAAAATCAGGATCATAACCGACCTCAGCAAGATATTCCAGAACTTCTGGCTGAAGCGTAATGGTTAATCCTCTATCTTTCAATCTTTCAGTTAAGATACCTAATTGGATTTTGATAATTTGCTTCAAGTCATCCCGGGTCAACCGATGGAAGGTAATTATTTCATCGATTCTATTCAGGAATTCTGGACGGAAGTGATTCTGGAGAATTTCATGAATCTTCTCCATGCTGATGTTGTCTTCCTGGTACCAGATTCCACCACCTAAATTGCTGGTCATGATCACCACTGTGTTTTTAAAATCAACTGTTCTACCGTGCCCATCGGTCAATCGGCCATCATCCAATAACTGAAGTAGAATATTGAAAACCTCAGGATGTGCCTTTTCAATTTCATCAAACAGGACAACGCTATATGGTCGCCGGCGAACCGCTTCAGTTAACTGTCCACCTTCATCATAACCAATATATCCAGGAGGGGCGCCAACCAATCGTGATACAGTGTGTCTTTCCTGGTATTCACTCATATCTATTCGGATCATTGATCGCTCATCATTGAACAAAAACTCGGCTAATGCGCGTGCGAGTTCAGTTTTTCCAACACCGGTTGGCCCAAGGAAAATAAATGAACCGATCGGACGGTTTGGGTCCTGTAAACCTGCTCGCGCGCGGCGAACTGTGTTAGAAACGGTATTGATAGCATCATTCTGTCCGATAACACGTTTATGGAGCTCTTCTTCCATGTGTACTAATCGCTGCATTTCAGCTTCCATTAAACGAGTCACAGGGATACCTGACCATCTGGAAACGACGCCTGCAATTTCTTCCGCATCCACCTCTTCTTTTAACAATGCTGATACCCCTTGAAGTTGTTTTAACTTTTCCTCAGCGGTTGAGCGTTTTTCGGATAATTCCCTTAATGTTCCATAACGTAAACGTGCTGCTTTTTCAAGATCAGAAACCCGTTCTGCTTTTTCAATTTCCAGGTTAGTGTTCTCAATCTTTTCTTTAATTTCTCTTAGATCAGATATCGCAGCTTTTTCCATATTCCAGCGAGCGCTTAATTGACTCGATTCTTCGCGTAGATTTGCAAGATCATGTTCAATTTTCTTCAGTCTCTCCTTACTGGCAGTATCAGTTTCTTTGGACAATGCCTGACGTTCAATTTCCAACTGCATGATATCTCGATCTATTTCATCCAATGCTTGAGGTTTGGAGTCGATTTCTGTTCTTAAACGGGCAGCTGCTTCATCGATAAGATCGATAGCTTTATCCGGTAATTTGCGATCTGTAAGATAGCGATTTGATAATGTGGCAGCAGCGATAACAGCCGGATCGGTGATTCTTACTCCGTGGTGGACTTCATAACGATCCTTTAATCCCCGTAAAATGCTGATGGTGTCTTCCACGGAAGGTTCTTTGATGATGACGGGCTGAAACCGACGCTCTAGCGCAGCATCTTTTTCCACGTGTTTGCGGTACTCATCCAGTGTTGTTGCACCAATCATATGCAGCTCACCACGCGCCAGCATAGGTTTTAACATATTACCGGCATCCATAGCACCCTCAGCTGCTCCAGCTCCAATGACGGTGTGCATTTCATCAATAAAAAGGATAATTTGCCCTTCAGCATTCTGAATTTCTTTCAAGACTGCTTTTAATCTTTCCTCGAATTCACCTCGATATTTTGCACCTGCAACCAGGGCACCCATATCCAATTGAAAAAGAGACTTATGTTTTAACCCTTCAGGCACATCACCATTGACAATGCGCTGTGCTAAACCTTCAACGACGGCGGTTTTGCCTACACCAGGTTCGCCGATTAATGCCGGGTTATTTTTACTGCGCCGGGATAGTATCTGAATGATTCTTCTGATCTCTTCATCTCTGCCGATTACAGGATCTAGTTTTCCCTGACGTGCCATGGATGTGAGATCACGTCCATATTTTTCTAATGCCTGATAAGTGTCTTCCGGGTTTTGACTGGTGACACGTTGATTGCCGCGAATATCTACCAGGGCTTTTAAGACTGCATCCTTGGTGATACCGAATTGTTTCAACAAAGATGCATCAGAACTTTCTGTCAGGGCAAGTAAGATATGTTCAGTAGAAACATAATCATCCTTCATGCCTTTTGCAAATCTTTCTGCACTGTTTAATGTGTCATTCGCAGGTTTAGATAGACCAACCTGTTCAGTTGCACCATAAATTTTTGGGCGTTTTTCAAATTCATTCTCAATTTCATCTCGAATCGCAATCATACTTCCAGCAATTTTGGTAATAATAGCTGGAACAATACTATCGTCCTGCCTGGATAATGCAGCTACTAGATGAATATTTTCAATATTTTGATGATTATTTTCCTGTGCAATTTCCTGGGCATTGATAATAGCTTGTTGTGCTTTTTGTGTAAATTTCTCCAAGTTCATTCTTAACTCCTGTAAACCTTATCATTCCTTTTTATTGTAATCTTCGATTATCAGCTAAAGGTTAACAAAAAATAAGAATTTTATATGCACGCCAATCAAAAGAAATGCGGTGAATTAATTTTATAATTTGATGATGGCACCACAAAATTCACAGGAATATTGTTCCATTCCCCGTAAAATAGTCACGGCTATCGTTGCGCCACATTGTGGACAAATGGTTGGTGCATTTTTTATTTTCTCAATGACTTCTTTATCAACTTCTTCGGTTCTGTTCTTATCAAAATCCCCGGATTGAACCTTGCTTATCAATCCCTTCCAATCTTCACAGTTTTGGTTGTGGATATGAAATTGTGCGGAATTGTATTGAGACCCAGAAGCAAAATTGATTTCTAGAAAATCCTGGTTCTTAAATATTCCTTGTTTTGCTGTTTGAACTGATTCGATCATTTGTACAGGAATATCGATCAGTACTTCTTGACGTAATTCTCTCTCTTTTGTAATAAAAAGTAATTTCTTGGTCGCTACTTCTTCTTTTTGTTCGAAGAAAATGCGTTGATCTGTTAAATACAGGGTACCTCCAGGGTCATCTTTATCCTCTTTTCCATCTCTGGTCCAAACAGCCTTTACCCCCATAATCAGAAATTCATGCAGTAGTAATTTAATATTGGAGGATTCAAACTCTTTTACTGTCCATTCAATATTCAGGAGATTTTTAGTAAAAGAATTTAACTCTCGCTCAAATGAATCATACATTCCACGCAAAAGCACTTCAGAAGCAGAGATTTTTTGGGATAAATTTTCAACGCTTACTTTTAGCGGAACGAGTATTTGACGTGTTAGCGTAACATTATTTAGGTTGGTAGTGGCTTTGACTAGCTGTTGTTCGATTGGTTTGATATCTGCTTTTAATTGGATTAATTCCTTGTTAAGCCTTACTTTGGTTGTGGTGTAAATTGGTTGCCAGCGTCTAACAAAATCCTTGGCGTTTACCTCAAGGGTAGTGTCAAATATATAGTTTTTTTGGCGAAGGTCGCCAATACGTTTATTTAAACCATTTACTTTGGTTTGTAAATCTTCCAATTTATCATGAATAAAAGACAAATTTACTTTGCTTTGTAAATCATTAACTTCCCTTTGTGTTGCTGCTAAATCTTTCGTCAATTGATCTAAAGGTGAGATCGGAGTCTGTAATTGGCTCATGTTTACCTCTTTGTAAAAAGTGATTAAGTCGAATTAAATTTCGTAGTTTTCAAAAATTATTCTCAAATTTGACCAAAATTGATTTTGAAATTGCTCGTTCCATCTTTCCAAAAATTTTTCATGAATTATAATTTTTCGGTTTTTAATTTCATCGATCAGATAAGTAATTCCTGGTTTTATAAAGTTAAATGGACCGGTTTGACCATAAAATTTGTTGATTCTTAGTTTTTCCTCATCTAAAAAGCGATCAAGGTCTGTCAGCCAGACATCATAATCATGAATTTCGCCTAAATCATCCTGGAAGTTTTTCATGGTGGAAATAAATGAATCTAATTGGGGATAAATTGGATTAAATAATTCTGTTGTATAACGCAGGTTTTTCATGGCAATTCTCAAACTATGTAAAGCTTCTGTATTATCTAGGCTGGTTATAAAAGGAACATAAGAAAAACATATTTTGGTTAATTTTTCAATTTCTAAATAGCCCAAACGTTTTAACTCATTCGGTGGAGAAAAACTTTCAGTATCAAATGGATTGTTATCGATAAATAATTGAATTTCTGTCAAAGTTTTTTCTTTTTCAAAATCCAGTATTGATTGCTTTACACCAGTTTGTTTTTTTTCACGCAGTTGTTGTTTCCTGAGTAATAATCTTTGTAGTCCTGTCAGATACTTTTGTTCTGAAATGTTCGATATTTCCTTTTCAAGGAATGCAATCTGAACATCCAAATCTCTTTCCTTCGTTAATGATTTAGTCAGTTTCTTAAATGAGGTAAACCATCTTTTTGAGTTTTTTTTACCAATAAAAGAGGAGAAAACGGTTAAAGTGTTACGAATTCTTCGACTCATGACCCGGGTATGATGTAAGAATTCAATATTTCCATCATATACAATGCCCTCAATTTGATTCTCTAAGTAAGATATCTGGGATTTAATTAAATCTGCAACATAAGATCTTATGATGATTTTTTCGGAGGTTTCCACCAAAGACTCCTTTCTTAAAACATCCATTAATTATCCATAAAATCAATCATATATTCAAATAAAAATGCGCTTCATTTTCTGAAGCGCATGTATATTGTTTTCCTGGTATTCATTATTCAAATTCTAGCTTATCATCTTCTTCATCAACTTCTAATTCCATTAATTCACCGGTTGCAATAAAAACAGTTCTTTCACAAATGTTTGTTACCCTATCAGCCAGTCTTTCAAGATTATGTCCGACCCAAATGATCAAGTTAGAATTATCTACATTTGAGGGATCACTCATCATTAATTCAACTGCTTTGTGATAGACATCTTCATAAATTCGATCAACAGCATCATCTTCATAAGGAATTTGAGCTGCTGTTTTTGCATCTTCATTAATGAAGGCAGTGAGTGCTTTATGAAGCATTCCAATTGCCAATTCAGCCATTGTTTCAATTTCTTTGATAGGAATTTTTAATTCCACATTTTCTAATTTAACTGCAACCTTCGCAATTCCTTTGGCATAATCACCCATACGTTCCAATTCACTGATCACATCTAACATGGATGCTAATTCTCTCAGGTCGCGAGCCATAGGCTGTTGGGTGGCTATCACGATCAATATTGCATTTTCAATAGAAAACCTTTTATCGTTGAGTTCAATGTCATGTTGATAAATTTGTTTTGCCAATTTAGCATCTCTCATTTTGAGAGCATTTACGGACTTATGGACAGCTTCTTCAACCATGCTGCCAAGTAACAAAACTTCATCTTTAATATTTTGAATTTTTTGAGAGAATAATTTCCTGGACATAAAATGACCTTTCAATTGAAATGAGTTAACCAAATCTTCCCGATATGTAATCTTCTGTTATTTTTTCTTTAGGATTGGTGAAGATTTTTTGGGTAAAATCATGCTCCACCAAATACCCTGCACGATCCGGCAGCATATTAAAAAATGCAGTGTAATCCGAAGCACGGGCGGCCTGTTGCATATTGTGAGTAACAATCACGATTGTATATTTCTGTTTCAATTCTTGCATTAATTCTTCAATTTTCAAAGTAGCGATTGGATCAAGGGCAGAAGCTGGCTCATCCATCAAAATGATTTCAGGCTCTACAGCGAGCGCCCTGGCAATACATAATCTTTGTTGTTGACCACCGGACAATGAAAGACCGGACTTGTTTAAGTCCTTTTTGACTTCATCCCATAAAAAAGAATCTTTTAAGCTTTTTTCAACGATCTCATCTAATTGATTTTTATTTTTAATCCCATGCGCTCGAGGACCATAGGCTACATTTTCATAAATTGACTTAGGAAATGGGTTAGGCCTTTGAAAAACCATCCCAATTTTTTTCCTTAAGGTAACTGGATCGAGCTCAAGAATATTTTCACCATCCAGGATTATTTCCCCTTTTGTAGAAACAGATGCAATTAAGTCATTCATACGATTAAAGGATCTTATGAATGTGCTTTTACCGCATCCAGAAGGACCAATAATGGCTGTAATTTGCCGTTCTGGTATTTCAAAATTGATATCCCTCAGTGCCTGGAATTTGCCATAAAAAAAATTAAAGTTTTTTACTGATATTTGTATTTTCATTGAACTCGAAACCAAGATTTCCTTTAATAGATTTATTTTATCTTAATCGAAATAATAAAATAAAAATGTAATTTAAATCACACATAATCCACATCTTACGATTTTACCGCCCCTCCATTAATAAGAGTTCAAAATCATGTTAATAGAATGTAAATAAATTTCTAAATTATTCTCAATCCTGAAAAGCTTAGTTTTAGCAGATTAATAAAATATTTATCCAATAAATAATTAACAATTATTAACAAACCAATCGTATTCTTTCAACAAACCTTAACCTCCCCTTAAATTGCAGTTAAGTTGAGTAAGTTATATTTGCATGATGAGAAAACGCAAAAATAACAAAAGGAGAAAAAAGAATGTTGCGTAAAAATATTGTTTCATTATTGTTGGTTTTAGTTATTTCGTCATTAATACTGGCTGCCTGTAGTGGATCTAGCGCTACCCCAGCACCCAGTCAATCGGAATCAAATCAAGGTGAACCGACTCAGGCTTCAGAACCTGAACCAGTTAGCATCACCACAGCGGTAGCAGAAGAATTCGCTATAGTGGCACCGAATGTACGAGTATCTGTAGGTTTATCGGGTACTGGTGGTGGCTTCAAAGTATTTTGTGTAGGAGAGACAGACATCAGTGATGCATCTCGACCGATTAAAGATTCGGAAATCGAAGTATGTCAGTCTAATGGGATTGAATATGTAGAATTCCTGGTGGCATTAGATGGTTTGACTGTGATGGTGAACCCTGAAAATGACTGGTTGACTGAAATAAGTGCAGAACAATTAGCGGCCATGTTAGGTGCCAGCAGCACCATCACCAAATGGTCAGATTTAGATCCATCCTATCCAGAAGAAGAGATCCTATTCTTCATTCCTGATCCAGATTCCGGGACACGAGATTATATGACAGAAGTAGTTGAAGGTGTAAGTGGTGATGAGGATTTACGCCAGGACGAAAACACAACCTTCTCAAGTGATGACAATGTGTTGTTGGATGGTATAGCAAATGAAAAATATGCTTTTGGCTTTTTTGGATATGCTTATTACATCAACAACAAAGACAGCGTAAAAGCCGTTTCAGTTGTCAATGGTGATGGAAATGCAGTATTACCGAGTGATGAGACTGTAAAGAATGGGACGTACTTTGTGCGCTTCTTCTTTGGACCAGATGGTGGACCAGCAATTATGAGTGACGTGGGCTACAGTATGCCGCCTACAGGGACTTACGAAGCAAATTTGGAATTGTTGGCAGGATCAATCCAATAAATTAAAAATTGAAACATCCTCAATTGAGAGACAGATGGGTAATCATCTGCCTCTCAATTTTGTGGAAAAATAAAGGACAATATTTGATTATGTTGAAAAATCTTAGTAAATCTTCGTTCATTTCTTTTTACAACCCGCAAAGAGTGAGGAACTTTAGAGAACGGATTATTGCAATCATCCTTTTTGGATGTGGTGTTTTTTCAATTTTAGTCACCATAGGAATTATAGTTTCATTATTTTCTGAAGCAATCGGCTTTTTTCTTCGACCTGAAGTAAATTTAATCACGTTTTTAACCGGTACAAATTGGAGACCTTTAGCATCCCAAGTGAGTCCAGAAAATTTTGGTGTACGACCGCTGATACGCGGCACATTGATGATTGCGGTCATTTCTGGTTCTATAGCTTTACCATTAGGGCTAGGTAGTGCGATATTTTTAAGTGAATATGCTTCTGATAGATTAAGAAGTGTTTTAAAACCTTTGTTGGAATTATTAGCAGGAATTCCTACAGTTGTATATGGATATTTTGCGCTTTCATTCGTAACACCGATATTAAAAAGAGTATTAGAAGACCAATTAGGAATTCGAGTTAGTTTTTTTAATGCTTTTAGTGCTGCATTTGTGGTAGGGATAATGATCATTCCTATTATCGCATCCATTAGTGAAGACGCAATGCGTGCTGTTCCCAGGTCATTGCGTGAAGGAGCATATGCATTGGGTGCTACAAAATTTGAAGTTTCGACAAAAGTTGTAGTACCTGCTGCCTTAAGTGGGATTATCTCTGCATTCATTATTGGAATATCTCGGGCAATTGGTGAAACCATGGCAGTCACAATTGCAGCTGGTGCAACTCCTCGGATGACATTGAATCCATTGGATGGTATACAAACCATGACTGCATTCATCGTCCAAGTTAGTTTTGGAGATGCTCCAGCAGGATCCATCAATGGTCAATCGATATTCGCGGTTGGAGCTACTTTATTCACGATGACGTTTGTAATGAATATAATCAGTGCGTCCATATTAAAGAGGTTTAGAGAGGTTTATGAATAATGGAAGCTGAAAAAATAATCTCAATTGATACCAAGCATTATAAAGAAAATATTTCGAGACGTAATCGTGCGGAGAAAATCTTCAATGTAATCCTTTTACTATCAGTTCTATTTGCGCTTTTAATGCTAACTGTTTTAATAATTGATATTGCAGTTGAAGGGTTTGCATGGGTACGGCCAGAATTATTTGAAAATTATCATTCTCGAAAACCAGAGAACGCTGGAATGAAATCTGCAATTGCTGGAAGTATTATTGTAATTTTATTAACGGGTTTATTTAGTTTTCCTGTTGGCGTTGGTGCTGCTATTTATTTGGAAGAATATGCTCCAAAGAACAGATTAACCGACTTTATAAATTTGAATATTAATAATTTAGCTGGTGTTCCTTCTATTGTTTATGGGATGTTAGGTTTGGTTGTATTTGGTAGAATGTTTGGTATTTTCTCAAATAATAGTTGGTTTGTTAACCTGTTCAATATACCCATTGAGAGTGGCGCTACTGGAGGTTGGAAATTTTTCTTATTTGATATTCCCTGGTTAGAAATTCACTTACCATTTGGAAGAAGTATGGTGGCTGGGGCACTTACGATGTCACTGTTAATCCTACCTGTTGTGATTATTGCTTCAAGGGAAGCGATTCGAGCAGTACCTCCTTCGATTCGTGAAGGTGGGTATGCTTTGGGAACTACAAAATGGCATGTTACTCGCACACTTGTTTTACCGATTGCTTTTCCAGGAATTTTGACTGGAATGATTTTATCCCTTAGTCGAGCTATTGGAGAAACAGCCCCATTGATTATTATGGGCGCATTTACTTATGTGCCGTTTTTACCAAGATCTGTGTGGGATCGATTTACTGTGATTCCAATACAAATCTATAACTGGATTACATTACCTCAAGCAGAGTATCGAGTTCATCTTGCCGCCGCAGGCATTTTGGTATTGTTAGTAATATTATTCCTGATGAATGGCATAGCAATTTATCTAAGAAAAAAATTCGAAATTAAATGGTAATTATATGAATCTGACATCAAATATCCAATCTTATTCAATCAATTTTCATGATAATGTAACGATCATAAGTGCAAACCAAATAAATATCTTCTATAGTGGAAAATTAGTAGTGGAAAATTTTAATTTACAGGTACCGAAAAATAAAATTACGGCATTAATTGGCCCCTCAGGTTGTGGAAAAAGCTCGGTCATTCGATCCTTTAATCGGATGAACGACATTATTCCAGGATTTTCCTTGGAAGGCGAGATTATTTATAAAGGTAAGAATATATATTCTTCGCGTGAAGACCCTGTCAGAATCCGAAGACAGATTGGAATGGTTTTTCAAAAACCCAATCCATTTCCTAAAAGTATTTATGAAAATGTTGCTTTTGGTGCAAGAATCAACAAGTATCAGGGTGATCTGGATGAATTGGTTGAATCTAGCTTAATTCAAGCTGCACTGTGGGATGAAGTTAAAGACAAATTAAAAGAAAGTGCTTATGCGTTATCGGGTGGTCAACAGCAACGGTTATGTATTGCACGGGCAATTGCTGTTTCTCCGGATATTTTATTAATGGATGAACCTGCATCTGCGCTTGATCCAGTTGCTACTCTAAAAATCGAAGAATTAATGCAAGAATTGAAGGAAAAGTACACGATAATAGTTGTTACCCATAATATGCAACAAGCCAGTCGTGTTTCGGATTTTACGGCCTTTATGAGTCTTGATCGGGAAAAAATTGAAGACAGAATTGGTGTTTTGGTTGAATTTGATGAAACAACTAAACTATTCACGAATCCCAAATTGAAAGAGACTGAGGATTATATTACTGGAAGATTCGGATAAAGTTTCACTCTTTATTGGTTTTTCGCAATTAATTGATGGCACTGGTATAATATCAAGTTGCCAATTCTTAGTTAAAGAGTGAATGTTAAAATGCTAGATAAAGTGAAGTCTATAGAAGAGAAATACAATGAATTGTCTCTTGCTCTTGAAAATGTGGGAGATGATTATCAAAAAGCAGCTCAAATTTCAAAAGAGCGTTCTGATATTGAAGAAGTGTATGAAAAAGCACGTCAATATCGTCTTATCTGGGAGCAAATCAAGGAATCAAAGCAATTATTGGATGAGGATGATGAAGAAATAAAGGAATTAGCTCAATTAGATTTGGAAAATCTGGAACAAAAGCTAGAAAGCCTGGAACACCAACTTAAGACTTTATTGGTACCGACAGACCCCAGAGACAAAAAAAATGTTATCATGGAAATTCGGGCCGGGGCTGGTGGTGATGAGGCAGCATTATTTGCGGCTGAATTGTTTAGAATTTATTCCAGATATGCTGAAAAAAGAAACTGGAAAATTGAAGTTCTGAGTTTAAATGAAATCGGTATAGGAGGAATTAAAGAAATTTCCTTCAGTGTCAAAGGCTCTGGTGCTTATTCACGCTTGAAATTTGAATCCGGTGTACATCGTGTTCAGCGAGTACCAACAACAGAATCATCTGGTCGCATCCACACTTCTACAGTCACCGTTGCTGTTCTGGCTGAAGTCGAAGAATTTGAAATTGATATTCCTGCTTCTGACATTCGTATCGATGTGTTTAAATCTGCCGGAGCTGGTGGACAAAATGTTCAAAAGAACTCCACAGCTGTTCGTATAACACATTTTCCCTCTGGTATAGTTATAGCCTGTCAGGATGAGCGATCGCAATTACAAAATAAACTACGTGCAATGAGCATTCTTAGAGCACGGCTTTACGAAATTGAAGAAAACAAACGCAGTAACGAATTGGATGCTGATCGTAAATCACAGGTGGGGAGCGGTGATCGATCTGAAAAGATTCGAACCTATAATTATCCGCAGAATAGAGTAACAGACCATCGAATAAATGTTTCTTCTTATAATTTGCCAGCGGTTCTCGATGGCGAAATTGACATTTTTATTGATGAACTTTCCATCAGAAGTGAATCCGAGCGATTATCTGCAGTAGGTGAGGATGGCGATTAGTATCGCCGAATGGCGATATCAATCCAGTAAAATTCTATCTGAAATCAGTGAAATCGCTGAGATTGAAGTCAATGCCATTCTGTGTAATGTTCTCAATAAGGATCTTGCTTGGTGCCTGACAAATTCGAATTTTGTTCTGGATCAACCTAAAGTCCATGAATTAAATGAAAAAATTATATCCTTGCTGGCAGGAATACCTTTGCCTTATGTGCTGGGAACAATAGAATTTTTTGGAAATCAATTTTTTATTGACGAAAATGTATTAATTCCCAGACCAGAAACAGAACTCTTGGTTGAAACTGCAATTGAATGGATTAATCGACATAATAAAACAATGAAAGTGATCGATGTCGGATGTGGCTCAGGCATAATCATCATTAGCATACTGAAGCGATTTTCCCAAATTAAAGGTTTTGGTCTTGATATTTCCAGAAAGGCGTTGAATATTTCGAAGGGAAATAAAAATTATCACAACATTAATTATCTCGAATTCGTTCAAATGGATTGTCTAAGCGGGATTGGTTCGAAATTTGATGTAATTGTCGCGAATTTGCCGTATATCCCTGCTGATCATTTAAGTGATCTGAAAGTTTCAAAATTTGAACCTGACCTTGCATTAAATGGTGGTGAAGATGGTTTATTGATCATCAATAGATTGATTGAACAGATCCCTTCCCACCTTAATTCGCCAGGATTGGCTCTATTGGAGATTCAATTTGACCAATCAGCCCGCGTTATTCAAAAAGCCAAGAATTACCTCCCAAAAGCAACTGTATCGATCATAAAAGATTATTCCTCCCATGATCGCATTATCAGGATTGAGGTGTAAAATGCCAGAAATTATTGATCTTCGCAAATCATTTGAAAAAGCATTAGAAAAATCAGTTTCCATCCTGAATAAGGGTGGGCTTATTGTATTTCCTACTGATACTGTCTATGGATTGGCTGCAAAGTTTGATGAACCTGAGTCCATTGAAAGAATTTACCAGGTAAAAGGACGTGATCAGACCAAAGCATTAGCGGTTCTGGTAGCAAATTTGAATCAAATAAAAATCCTTTCTCCGAGAATTTCGGAAAATACAACGAAATTAATCAAATATTTCTGGCCAGGTGCACTGACACTAATTCTGGAAAAGCGTGAGGATTTAAAAGCACCGCTAACAATCGATAATTCTATCGGCATTCGAATTCCTGATGATCGATTTGTCCGGGAATTATCAGAAAGGATTGGCCCGCTGGCAACGACTTCAGCTAATCTCTCTGGATTTCCCAATACTACCAAAGTTGATGAAGTTCTGGCACAAATTGGTAATCTGGTTGATCTGATTCTGGATGGTGGAGAATGTGAGGGTGGAATTCCATCTAGTGTAGTAGATTGCAGGTCTGAGGAGGTTAAAATCCTTCGAGATGGAGCAATACCAAAAGAAGAAATTTATCGTATATTAACGACCGAAATTTAATCAAAGATAATTTACGGATAAATTCTGAATCATTTTTCATGCTACAATAAAATTATGAGGTCTACAAATAAAAACGAAGGATCAAAAGAAAAATCTCAAAAAGAACATTTTTTACAAATTTATTTGCCAATAACAACCTTTGTTTTGTTGGTAATTATTGTCGCTGTATTGGTCATCATTATTTCTGGCACTAACATTCAGTCGGTTCAACAATGGGCAAATATATCCGTGGTTTTATTAATTGTTCCTTCACTATTCATCTCTCTAATAATGCTGGCTATTTTTATTCTTGTGATTTTAGTCCAGGCAAAATTATTAAAATGGTTGCCCATTCATTTTGCGAATTTTTATGTTTTTATAATGAAAATTGCTATCTTTATTATGAATGGCTCAAATAAAATTGTTTCACCAGTTATTAATTCAAAATCAAAATTTTTCGCACTCAAATCTATATGGAAGAAGGGTAGAATTTAGGTAATTATGAGTCAATCAGAATCTTCTAAAAGTAAAACTTTATTCGTTGGAGGTCTTATTGGTCTTCTTAGCGGATTGTTAGCTGCTTATCTATTACTTCAACGATCTGAACAAAATGAGAAACACCCAAGTATCAGCCCAGGTGATGGTGTAAAAGTTGGTTTGGGCATTTTAGGTGTTTTAAAATTGATTTCTGATATTGGTGAAAGAAGTTAATTAAGTTCTTATAATAGACACTTCTCAAATAACCAGGGGATCAATGGAATCTTCAACTCCAATATTACGTTATATCGTTGCAGGTAAATTCTCAAGAGATTATCTTATTTTACCGAATGGAAAAACCTGTTTAGACATAAAAGGTGGCAGTGGATTTTATTCTGCTGCAGGACTTGGATTATGGGACAACGACATAGGATTATTAGGAATCGTGAATGAAGAATATCCCTTGGAGTGGTTACAGGAAGCAGAAAACCGAGGTTTTGACATTCGTGGGATACAAATATTACAAGATTATTTTGACCAGAGGAATTTTATCGCTTACCCAACAATAGATAACCCTGATTCTAGTAATCCGATTTCCCATTTTTCTAGAATTGGAGAACCCTTCCCCAAAACGCTTTTAGGTTACTCTGGCAATGAAACAATTAATCCGAAAAATAACCTTTCAATGCCAGCGATCAAAATTAAAGATATACCATTTGACTATTTGGATGTTACAGCCGTGCATATTTGCTCAATGGACTACTCTTCTCAATCCAGATTGCCCTCCTTTTTTCGCCAGGGACATGTCACCACAATATCATTATTGGCAGCTGATGATTACATGAACCCCTTATATGGAGATTTGGTTCCGACTATTCTAAAAGATATCAGTGCATTCATATGCACCGAAACACAAATCAGGAATCTTTTTTATGGAAAAACATCTGAGTTGTGGGAAATGACATCAGAATTGGATGTGTTTGGATGTGAAATGATTGTTATTGTGACAAAAGATAACAAATTTCTATTGTGGGATCGAACCTCCCGCAAGAAATTTGAAATTCCACTTTATCCAGCAACAATTTTTAACCCTACCGGTATGAAAGATTCTTTTTGTGGAGGTTTTCTGGCTGGTTTAAGATCAAATCAAAATCCTGTGGATGCGGTTCTGCAGGGAAGCATATCCGCATCATTTACAGCCGAAGGAGTGGGACCATTTTATTGTTTGGATTCATTGCCATCATTAGTAAAAGCACGACTGGAATATTTAACCCCCTACGTTAATGAGATATAAGTTATCAAAAATTTTTAAATCATTGAACCCAAAGATATCAAGAATTTAATGAGAATCAATTTCTAAAATGAAAGATGACTTTCCTGCAAAAACTCAAATTTGTAAGTCTAATTTCAAATTGCAATCCAAATTAATTGCCATCCAACAATGAAAAATATATTTTAGGTAAGGAAAAAAAGAAACCGATAG
>PHBY01000035.1 GCA_002840735.1 Chloroflexi bacterium HGW-Chloroflexi-2 | reverse complement strand
ATTTTTACGATTGAGAAAAAATCATAGTCCATCATAGTCATCCCCTGTAATCATAGTTCGGAAATTTGTCTGAACTATGATTTTTATGATTTCATGATGGACTATGATTACATCCATCAAATTTTCCTTCAAATAAAACAGTTCTTTTTTCGGTAATAATTCATCATAGTCCTCATAGTCATCCCCTATAATCATAGTTCAGTTTTTAATGATTTCATGATGGGCTATTATTGGGAATCATAATATCAGCTATTGTTTATGGATATTAGTGGAAACACCGAATCATCATAGTCCATCATAGTCATCCCCCATAATCATAGTTCTAACTTTCTCATATATAATCATAAAAACATTACTGATCAACAAGGACAAATCATGATCAAAAAAGAATATCTATATTCCGACATCACAGAAAAAATCATTGGTAGTGCTATGACTGTTCACAACATTCTGGGAAATGGCTTTCAAGAAGTCATCTATCAACGTGCCTTAGCGATTGAAATGGCGCATCAAGGGTTATCTTTTTCCAGAGAGTTAGAGATGCCAATATTCTACAGGGATGAAGAAATTGGCACCAGGAGAGTTGACTTCTTTGTTGAAGAAAAGATCATGGTAGAAATCAAAGCTGTCAGTGAACTTAACAATACTCATTTAGCTCAAGCAATCAATTATCTGGAAGCTTACAAAATGAAAGTTGGATTACTGATTAACTTTGGACAGAATAGCCTGGAATTCAGGCGGGTGAATGAGCCTGATAAAAAGAAAAAATAAATACAATTTGAACTATGATTTTGATGATTACATGATGGGCTATGATAGAAACCTTCAATTTTTCGCCATTATCTTCATGGTTAAGAAAAAAATCATAGTCCACACCTGTACCCTTGGGTATCATGTTTATCCCCTGTAATCATAGTTCAGATTTTTATGATTTCTTGATGGGCTATTATAGAAACTTTCACTTTTCGCCATTATCTTCATGGTTGAAAAAATCATAGTCCACACCTGTACCCTTGGGTATCATAGTAATCTCCTGTAATCATAGTTCAGACTATCCTTCCCAGTTCAGACTTTCATCACCACACCACTCACCGGCGCCAGCACCACATCCCTCACATACCCATCCTTCACCACCAGCTCACCATTCGCCAGGACATGCTGCAGCACGCCACCATCCGGCAGTAATCCCTGCACATTGATATCCACATGCCGGGTCTCGCGCGAACGATTCAGCACCACCAGCAGCTTCTCTTCCCCTTTGCTTCTCAGATACCCCATCACATCATCCTGCGCGTACAGCACCTTGAAATCGCCATCGCGTAAGGCAGGGTAGGACTTGCGCATGCTGATGCAGCGCTGATAGAAGCCCAGCATCTGGGTATCCCATTGGCGGTTATCCCATGGAAATGCCTTGCGACAGTCGGGATCATTGCCGCCATCCAGTCCAATCTCATCGCCATAGTAGATCGATGGTGCCCCGGGATAGGTCATCAGGAACAGGACCGCCAGCAGCATCAGGTCTTTATGCCCATTCAGCAAACTCAAAAAGCGAGCCGTGTCATGGCTATCCAGCAGGTTCATTTGGGCCAGCACTGCCTCATGTGGATACTTCTCCAGCAATCCCTGTACATAGGTAGCAAAATCCTGCACATTGTTGATTTTCAAATCGGGTGCGTGCGCTGAAATCCAGTGTCCAAACAGTTCCTGGTTGACTTCATCCCCGCCGAAATAAATCCAGATGCCATAGGTCAGCAGGTAGTTCATGACCGCGTCAAATTGATCTCCTGCCAGCCAGCGTGTGGCATCCTGGGCGATTTCACCGGTCAGATAGGCATCCGGATTAGCCTGCTTGACCACCTGGCGGAATTCCTGCCAGAAGGCATCGTCGTCAATCTCAAAGGGTACATCCAGTCGCCAGCCATCAATGCCCTCATCCACCCAGTACTTTGCCACCGAGAAGATATAATCGCGCACCTGCGGGTTGTCGGTATTGAATTCTGGTAATGCCGGCAACCCCCACCAGCAGCGGTAGTTCGGCTCACCGTGATATGCATTCAATGGAAAGCCACGAATATCAAACCAATCCAGATAGGCGGATTTCTGGCCATTTTCTAAGATATCATTGAACTGAAAGAAGCCACGGCTGGCGTGATTGAAGACACCATCCAGCACCACCCGCATGTTGCGTTTATGCGCTTCCCTCAGCAATTTTTTGAAAGCCTTATTTCCACCCAGCATCGGATCCACCTGGAAGTAATCATGGGTATGATAGCGGTGATTGCTGGCGGATTGGAAGATCGGATTGAAATACAGGGCATTCACGCCCAGATCCTGCAAGTAATCCAGCTTCTCCACCACCCCCAGTAAATCGCCGCCTTTGTATCCATAAACAGAAGGCGCAGAATCCCAGTTTTCCAGGTTGTTGGATTTCATTACCTTTTTTGATTTCGCAAATCGATCCGGAAATATCTGGTAGAAAATCGCGTGGTGTACCCATTCTGGTGTATTAAAGCTGTTCATTTTCAACTCCCTTCTGACTCAATCCCAATCAAGATAAAGCGCTTTCCGGTAACTCACCCTGAAAGCGCCATTTCATGTCACGATCCAATCATTCGTTCAAACTGGACAATGCGTGATGTACCGCTGTCCACAAATTGCTTTTGTTGATAATGTCGCCCATCCCTCAAAATCACATGCAAGGAGCGCACCGGTACTTCATAGTTGCCTTCGCGTTCAAAGATTTCCAACTCAGACGTGTGATCATCCCCCCGTAGCTGGTAGCGGGTGGTGGCAAACTTTCCATCGGTATAATCCAGGCTGATTCCGTCATCCTCATATAGAGTGAATTCCGCCTTTTCTCCTGGAAATAGATGCAGGCTCAATGGCTCCAACGGTTTCTCGCCCACATACTGCATGGCTGGACCCATCGGGATGACTGCTCCAGCGCGCACATACATCGGCATTCTGTTCAGAGGAGCATCAGCCAGGATATAGCGTCCACCTTCAAAGCGATAGCCATCCCACCAGTCATACCAGACCCCTTCCGGCAGATATACCTGCCGGGCTGTCTGACCCGGCTTCAGGATCGGCGCTGCCATCAGATAGCGACCGATCAATACCTGATCATCGATGTGGAAAGTTTGTTTATCCTCCGGGTAATGCAGGAACAAGGATCTCCAGACCGGGTACCCGCGTTGCGCGGCTTTCCAGAACACGGAGTACAAATACGGCATCAGACGGTAACGCAAGGATAGATAATCTCTGGCAATGGCTTCGACTTCTTCTCCGAATTGCCAGGGCTCTTGCGCTGCTGTACCCGTACAGGTGTGTCCACGGCTGAAAGGATAGAGCGATCCAATCTGCATCCAGCGTGCATACAATTCCGGGGTGGCATTCCCGAAAAACCCGCCAATATCCACACCCACAAATGGGATACCAGAAATGCCCATATTCAGTAATTGCCCCATCGACATCTCCAAATGTTCCCAGCAGGATCCATTATCGCCCATCCAGGAAGCCGACCAGCGCTGCACGCCTGCGAACCCAGAACGCGTCAGGTGGAAAGCTCTTTCATTGGGTTTGGATTTGCGCATACCTTCATAAGATGCCTGCGCCATTTGGGAACCGTATAAATTGTGCAATTCGGCATGCGTGGTGACTTCTTCGGGAGCGCCTTGTTCCGCTTTTAGCGGCAGCGTACCACCCCGTCCACCACCCAGGCTGAATGGTCTTTCGAACAGTGTCGGTTCGTTCATGTCATTCCAGATGCCGCTCACACCCTGCTCGACCAACCCATGTTGCCAATCCCCCCACCAATCGCGCACTTCAGTTCGGCTAAAATCCGGGAATACCGACTCATCCGGCCAGACAAATCCGGAGCTGATCTTGCCACGCGCATCGCGTACAAAATAACCTTTCTCCACCCCTTCCCGGTATACGGCGTAATTCGGGTCAACCTTCACACCCGGGTCAATGATCGTCACCACCCGGAAATTCTTCTTTTTCAAATCCGCCAGCATGCGTTCCGGCGTTGGAAAGCGCTCATCGTTCCAGGTGAATACCCGAAACCCATCCATGTAATCAATATCCAGGTGAATCACATCACAGGGAATTTCCTTCTCACGGAAGGTATTTGCCAGGTTGCGTACTTCCTGTTCGCTGGCATAACTCCAGCGGCTCTGGTGATATCCCAACGCCCATTTCGGCGGCATGGGCATACGACCCAGTAATTCAGTCAGATGTTCAAGCACATCCATCGGTTCTGGACCGTAAGCGATATACACATCCAGCTCTTTACCCTGGGAATCAAAGCGCAATTTCCCTCGTTCGCTCAGGTCAAAGGTGCTTTCCCAGGTGCTGTTGACATACACCCCATACGAAAAATTCTCGCACATCACCAGATAGACCGGCACTGCCATATACATCGGATCCACAAAGGCGGTATGCGGTTCCGCCGGATCGGTGGCCCAGTTCTTCATGGTCTGACCCTGCTTTTCCATCCTGCCTGCCCGTTCGCCAAACCCGTAATATTTCTCACCGTTTTCAATGCGTTTGGTGAACCAGTAACGCTCTTCTTCCCAAACCGGCGAGGAAGCATCGGTGAAGAAGCTCTTGCCATCCGTGGTTAACATTTCCAGCAGGGCAGTGTCCTTGTCAATCCGTACGGTAAAAGCCGAGCTGTTCAGAAACAGGGCATGTTGGGTCTGTTGTAAATTGACATCCACGCCATGGAAGGATTCATCCGCCTGGGGTACATCCCAACTATGTTCTTCTTCAAAGTCACCACCAGGTACCATGCGCACACGTACCAGTTCAGGCTTCAGGAAAGTCACGCGCATGTGTGGATCACCACAATCGACCCATAATTCACTGCCTAAAAATCGATATTCCCTAACTGCCCCCAGCATAGCACGTGCTTTGATCATGCTGCCTCCCTACCATTCATTGATGTGAATTCTCTCCGGTAAAAAGCGGTCGACAACGGGTAATGGTTCTGCCGGATAACCGATGGGTACCAGAGAAAAAGGATGTATCGTATCAGGCAATTTTAACAGATTTTTCAATTCACGTTGCCGCTTCAGGTCGGGATATACCCCACACCAGACTGCCCCCAGACCTAATCCATGCGCTGCCAGCTGCAGGCTCAACGTGGCTGCACTACAATCCAATGCCCAGCGATTGGGATCAGGTAGGATCGTCTCATCCGCACATACCACCACGGCCAGGCTGGCTTCGGGCGTCATGGCAGCAAAGGGATGCACATCCGGGATCTTTCGCAGGATCTCGCGATCGGTGATCACGTAGAATTGCCAGGGCTGCCGGTTGCGAGCGGATGGCGCATGCATGGCAGCCTTCAACATTAACTCGACGGTTTCCCGGGGTACGGGACGATACTCAAAACTTCTCACGCTGCGGCGGGTTAATAAGGCTTCCATTACTTCCATCATTTACTCCTCAATTGATTCAAAAATATCGCTGGCACACCCATCCCCATATACCACAGCGAACAACCCTGGAAGATAGCGATCCATCATCCACACATTCGGATACACGTGATTGGAGACCAGCGCATAACTCAATCCCTGCCCCTCAAAATCAATGCTGGTGCGAAAGCGCACTTCGCCATCTTCAAAATCCATCTCGAAATTGCCAATGCGCATGCCATAGTTGACCAGTGTAATAAATTCAGCCATCTTAAGCCGTTTTTCAACCGGCACATTGATCGGAAAATAACTGTAAAAATAAAAAATATCCTGTGCCTGGTTATATTCAGCCTGGCAGGAAAAGCGTCCATTCTCGCCCCAATGGTTCATCCTTAAAACCAGGACCCCATGGTCTTCCGTTTCAACAAAGAACCACTCATCCTCGGAAAAGAATTGCTTGATTGTCTCAAACGCAACACTCATTTGTTCACCTGGGACATAGAGATGATTCGATTCTAGCATACAGCTAGAATCGGAACAGCAAAATGAACCTTAAATTATCGACTTAAATATAAAACCAGCGCCTGTGGCTGGCTTTATATAGGATGGAGAGCGTCCCTATTCTATAAGTGCTCGTTCTGGTCTACCTGGGGACGAGACCAGATCAGCACTTGACTGAAGGTGTGGCAAATGATTGTTAATTCAATATCCATTATAGAAAAGTTCTTGTTTGGATTGTGTTTCGAATTTATTACGGTTTTGTTACAAATTGCGTTATTTCTCCAAATTTTCTTTTTCAAAGGTCAGGGAACTGTAAGGAAAAAAACCAGTACTCATGTCTGGTTTAGAAAGTATGGAATTTATCCTATTTTTGTAAGAACAATTCACTACTGATGGAGTATAAGCTGTCCTTAGGATTCGTAATATTAATGGTTGAACTCCCGGTAAACACAAATTGATATCCAATCATTTGTGTAGGATATTTAATGCCGTTACAAATATTTGGTAGCTCTGGAATCTGGGGACAGGTGCCGCTTTGGTTATTCGAATTTCCACTAATCTGGAAGTTTCTCTTAGGAGCATATACCAGCCCATTGTAATGGGAATCATTGGTGCCATTCCAGGTTATATCACCACCACCATCAATGTAGAATAACAAACCAAAATATGGATTAGTTGGATTCGTGGGGGCAACAAATTTTAAATCCGAATTTCCATTGTTTTTTATAGAAGCGCTATCAGACAAATAAAAGGTAACATTGCCACCACTGACGTCCCCGCCGGAAAAATTAAATTCGCCATCAATGCAATACAAACCTGGTTTAAATATTACTGATCCATTCGATATTTTAATGCCGGAATCGTAATAACCAGGCCAATAATAGGTGACCGTATCAGAACCGATCATTTCAGTTGTGGTTTCACCTTCATCAGCAGTAGAACAATCAGGTTTGGGTGGATTTGGAAAATTTGTTGGTAATGGAGTCTGGTTCTTATTCGTATTATTCGTGATAATGGACTGATCGGGATCAGTTCCCACGATGTCTCCCACTATATTAAATGTAACTGATAGGCTACTATTGCTCTGATTTTTTACATATAAACAAGAATTAGAAAATGCGCCTCCATTTACCACAGTAATATCAAGACTATTCGAGTTAAGCAGTAATCCGCCAATGTTTTTGTTTTGGTTTCCATTTGTATTACACTGGGTGCTCAAAGCGATAATTGCATCTCCATTCATTGCTTTCCCAGCCTGTTCGATTGACACCACAGCTTCATTCGTGGTCTGTAAAGGCCCTGGATAAATCAAGTGTGCAAATGCTGTGGAAACTTGAGAAGTCACCCGAACGATCACATTGATGATCTTGGGATCTGATTCATCGTTGCATTCAACAATGATGCCTTGATTATCGTTGATACCGTAATCATCTTTATAGGTATCATTCATTTTATAACCCAGATAAGGCAGATCATTGATATTGTTTGCTGTTGCCCTGGATCTGGCTGCATTGACAATCATAGCGACCAGATTATCTGCATCAGTGAAGGTATCCGTGTTTGATTTATAGGAAGAAGTAGATGGACAGGTTAATTCATCCTCTAACATATTTGAATTCAAAATCACTCCTCCCCCTGCAAAACCTGAGGCATCCGCCGCGTTCTGTGCAAAACGACGTTCGGTGTAAATCATACCGCCATCCACAGCCAGGGCAGCTACCACCATCACCACCACCATGGATACAGCCAACAGGATGATGATCTGTCCTTTTTCTTGTTCCTTTGGTTGAATTTTTTTCATAATTGAATCGCTCCTATCCTGTTTGATTGACTACGGTACACTGATGACAACGTCTTCAATGCTGGTGCTCAAGTTTATGGTTTGGCTCCCCAAAAAAGTTCCCAATAAAGGCATGGTGACCGGAAAGGCTGAATCCGTGATGGTGATCTCGACCACATTATTGACGGAGACCACGTTACTCCCCGATGTATCTGTACTGGCTGCGCAAGCATCCGCAGAGGCAACTGACCAATTACATTCATAGGTGTCTGAGGACTTGAAAATTCTTAAATTTACTTCAATGCGGCTCGGGTCAACCCCATCTCCAGTGATCCCATCTGTTGCCCGGGCGAAGATTTGCTGGTTGTTGTTCGGAAAAACAGATGCATAGCTGGCAGCTTCCTGAGCAGCATCTCTTAAAGTGATGTAGTAGAAAGCCAGCCGGCCTAGATCCACCACCCCGGCGAGCAGAATTAGCAGCACCACGACGGAGACAGCCAGTTCTACCATGCTCTGGCCTTTTTCGGATTGATTTTTTCTCAACAAATATTTCATAACGTCTTTTAATAACCTGTTTATTATTTAGATATAGTTTTAGGACACGAAGGATCAATTTTTACAAAAGTGAGGTCAAAAGCGATATTTATATTTTGGGTTGTGTTTTCAGTGAAAATGAAATTAAGTGTTTTATTTAGATCAGGATTAATATAAAAATTCTCAGGATATAAATTGACATTTACTTCATATGAAGTTCCTGATTGATGCTCCCAAACAGTATCTCCTCCTAATTTGATTTCCTGTAAATATCTATTTGTGTTTCCATGTTTTATTTCCCAAAACGTAATATCCATTTCAACTAGTCTATATGGATAGGTTGTTTCGTTATCAATTTCAAATTCCACATAATTAATATTATTTGCCCCACCCTGACTGCTCTTGATTACTAAACCTTGGCTTGGACATGCTACCGGCGTAACAGGTGTGGAAGATGGTGTTATTGTTGGTTCTTCGGTAGGTTCTTCTGTTGGCTCAGGTGTTGATGTATCTTCAGTTGGTTCTGGTGTGGGTGTGTCCTCCGTTGGTTCAGGGGTAGATTCTTCCTCAGGATCTTCCGTCACAATTACCGATCCTTGTTTCTTCACACCCAGCATGATGGTGCGGCCATTCTCGGCGCTGATCGTCATATCTGGGACAACACCCAAAATAGAATCATAATCTGTGTCGATTTCCACCACCACCCGGTCACCAAGAACTGGCTGATAACGATCCTCAGGATCAACAGCCGGATCACAATCAGCTACCCAGGTGCCCGGTTCGGATTCATAATAAATAGTTATATCACCTGTCTGTACCCCGCCAAAATTTCCCATCCGCACAGCCGTTTCAGCAATCATTTCACAATTCTGATAATTCGGTAACGAAGCATCACCGACAGAAGATCCATATCGCGTGGCCTCACGGGTGGCTGTGAAAATCGAGCTGTAAACCAAAAAATACCGGGATAACTCAATCACCCCGAAAATTAACAATAGGAATACAGGAATTGTAAGAGCAAACTCTGCCATTGCCTGGCCTTTGGATCCCTCGAAAAATTTATTCTTAATTTTTTTCATCATCTTGCCTTACCAATAGGTATTTGTTAGTAATTTACTCTATTATAGGAAAGACGAGATTTCGATTGGGTTTCGATATTGTTACGATTTTGTTACAGATGTTACGAAATCTTTCTTTTTATAATTACGAATTTTTTTAATGAATACATAAAAAAATAGCGGTTTTTTCTCGCTATTTTTCTAAATTATCATAACGGTCAAACTATCTACTTTATCATTAATGTTGTAGATCTAGTTTTCCCACTACATAGAAGTTACTGGTTTCATCATAAGTAATGTCAATTTCAGAAGTTCCAACAACCTTTACATACCAGCCAATAAACTGAACATTAAATGTAGCAGCAAAACAATCATCACTTAGCTCACACCCTTCTTCATCTAGAGTTACCCCTTCGGATGTTCCTCCTGCCTCAATATTACCATCAGGCGCAAAAACAGTACCTGAGAAATATGAATCATTAGTGCCGACTAAATAAACCAAACCATCATTACCAGGAGCTAGGTAAATTAACATGCCTGCCCATGGATCAACTACTGGTGCTGTCAATTGAACACTGGCATTTCCAGTAATTCTTACATCGCCGTCTATCATATAGAACATGACACCATAACCTTCTACTGTTCCACCGCTTATTTCTAAATCCCCGTTGACACAATAAATCCCATCTTCAAAAAACCATGTTCCGTTGGTGATTTTTATTCCACTGGGGTATTTACCGGGAGAATAAGTAGTGCCAGTAATGCTTCCATTAGATGTGCATTTTGGCCCTTCTGGTGCATCAATTTCTAAAGGATCGATTCCTCCTATTGGACTAGGATCAAAAATAGCACCACCATTGACTACTGCACTTTCATCATTTAAAATTATACTTCCATCCAAACCATCAATTATATTACCAAACTCATCAAATATAGGCATTCCAACCACTGTAACATTACCACTACCTGTTAGACAAGAATTGGAATGAATACCACCACCAAAAACGGTAATATCACCTGTGCCTGTAAATTCCATACCATCTGTATTGTTTTGACAATCATCGCTTAATGAAACAATGCCATTTCCATATCCAATATTTCTTCTTGGATCTGTTTTAGTTGTTGCTTCGTTGGTGGTTGCTAATGGTCCTGGAAAAATTAGATGTGCAAAAGCAGTAGAGACTTGTGATGTAACACGAGCAGTTACATCAACATGTTTGATTGTATCCTTAGAATTGCACTCAATAATAACACCATGATTTTCATTTAATCCGTAATCCTCAGTAATAACTGTTTCATCTTCAAAGGTCGCAATATATCCTAGAAATGGTAAACCATCAACTTTATTGATATCATAAGCTTCTTTTGCTTCATTATAAGCTTTGGCTATTAGGTTGGTTGAACCTTCAGGAAATTTTTTCGAATCTGCATCATAATCAGAACTACTTGGGCAAACAAAGGTTTTATTAACCACTTTATAGGTTTTTGAAACAGGATCATATTCTTCCATATAATGTAGCACTTCACCACCACCTGCCAGACTCGCCGCATCCGCAGTATTTTGTGAAAATCGCCGTTCGGAATAGATCATTCCGCCATCAACTGCTAATGCACCAACCACTATAACAACAACTAATGATATGGCCAAAAGGACTATAATTTGGCCGTTCTCTGATTTTTGAGCTTTATGTAATCTAAATTTCATGGTTCACCTCTTTTTAATCGCACTCTGGCACTCGAATTAATTTATCTTTGATAGTTGTCTGTAAAACTATATTTTGCCTTCCTAAAAATGTTCCTAATAAAGGCATCGTAATCGGAAAATTCTGATCAGAAATTGTAATTTCTATAACATCACCCACAATAACCGGGTTGGAATCACAAGTGTCCCAAGAAGAAAAACACGCTCCTGCCGGATCATCACCATTATTCCATGTACAGGAGTATTTTTGTGTTCCCGCACTACTCAAGAAACGAACAGTTATGCTCTCAATAGCACTTTGGTCTACAATCCCAGCTTTTGTTCGTTTAAAAATTTGATAATTATCATTAGGAAAAATCGATCCATAGCTAGCTCCTTCCTGGGATGCATCACGTAATGCAATATAGTAAAATGCGATTCTTCCAAAATCAACAACTCCGGCGAGCAAAATTAATAAAACCACAAGACTTACAGCCAATTCTAGAAGACTCTGTCCGTTTTCTTTATTAATTTTTTTGTTATGTTTTTCTTTTTTCATATTTTCCTCTGCATAAAACCTAATAACTTATTGACAGAGTACAAGGATCAAACATTTTATTTAAATTCTGAAATTTTATGATGAAAGCCATAATCGTTTCAGGAACATTTTTGTCAAAAATATAGGTTAATCGAATGGTTGTACCAGCGGGAATATTTCTATTTAACTCTGGATCAAAGTAAAAAGATGTTCCAGTGTCTAAATCAGGGTCAGTAATTGGAATAATATGAATTGGAGGCTCATAAACTCCTACTTCAGATAAATCCCATATTGGTTTATCACCCCATGTAATCGTCTGTAAATAACGGGCAGGAGGTTTTGAATTATCCCAAGTAATACCTGTTATCGACAATAATTGATAATTTGCATTTGTAGAATTATTGATGATATCAACAAATAGTTTTTGCTTTTCACTTGGTCCAACATATTGCAAGTAAGTGTTGACAAATCCCATATCCTCAGAACATTCTGGGGGTTCCATCGGTGTTGCTTTTACAGCAATATTCATCATGATGGTACGAGCATTGCTGGTGCTGACGGGTATAGTTGGTAAGATAGGTGTTATGGGTTGATAATCAGCAGCAACATCAACAACTATTCGATTTCCTAATTTTGCTTCAAATGGTGTACCCGTAACACAAGTTCCAATCTGTTCCCCAGGAGCTGATTCGTAATAAATATCGATATTATCAGCATTAACTCCGCCAAACCAGCCAGAATCTACTGCCACCTGTTTTATCGCATCACAGTTTTGATAATTTTGTGTACCACCTTCTCCCACTGCAGAAGCGAACCGGGTTGCCTCCCTACTCGCCGTATATACCGAACTATACACCAAAAAGAATCTGGATAATTCAATCACACCCAGTACCGCAATTAAAAATATCGGCAGGGTCAGTGCAAACTCCACCATGGCCTGCCCGTATTGTTTATTTTTTATTTTCTTCAGCCATCTTCCCATGATCTCACCTTTTCCAGGCACTTCCTGCTATTTGTGCCATATATAGAATAAACGATTTTCGCTTATTATAAAATACGTAGTTCTACGTATTTTTGATAGAATCAGTCCTTATTTACCTTTAAAAACCTTACAATTTCCTAACAATGAACAATTAACGTTGATTTAAGGTCAGTCCGCGCTGAATCGCATAGCGGATCAATTCTGTCTGACCTTTCATATTCAGCTTGCGCATCAATTTCGCCCGGTGCACTTCCACCGTGCGTGGGCTGATTTGCAACATCTCGCCAATCTCCTGGTTACTATAGCCTTGCCCGGCCAGTTGCAGCACTTCCCGTTCACGATCCGACAGGCTTTCGTAGGGGTCATCACCGGCATTATTCATCTGTGCATACAACTCAATAGCGCGTTCTGCAAATGGAGCGCTCAGATAGCGTTGCCCAATGGCTGCCTTCTGGATGGCTTCCACCAGCTCTTTGGGAGTAGCGTCTTTCAACACATACGCATAAGCGCCGTTTCGCAAAGCTTCCAGCACATAGGATTCGTGATCATGCATGGTCAGCACCACCACCCGCGTATGATTATGCACCTGGCGCACCACTTCCAGCCCGTTAATGCCCGGCATCATCAGATCCACCACCAGCACATCCGGTTTGAGCGTTTCTACCAGGCGGATTGCTTCCAGTCCATCGCGACCTTCTCCAATCACCTGAAACTCCGCTTGCGTTTCCAGCACCATGCGGAAGCCTTCGCGCACCACGGTATGATCATCCGCCAGTACAATTTTGATCATGATGTTTCCTCCTGCCTGAGAGGTAAGCGTACCAGAATGCGGGTGCCTTTTCCAGGCATGGTTTGAATTTCCATTTCTCCCTGTAACAACCTGGTCCTTTCTGCCATACCGGTCAACCCGCTGCTGCTACCGGCTTTATGTTCCTCCAGGGCGAAACCAATGCCCTCATCTTCGATCATCAATTCTAATGTATCCTGGAAAGCCACCACCTGCACATAGACTTTCTCCACCCCGGCATGCCGGGCAACATTGGTTAACGATTCCTGCACAATGCGGAAGATGGTGATTTCGACTTCACTGGAAAACCGTTTTTGTTCCAACTCCTGAGGATCAAAATCCACAACAATCCCGGTCTGCTGGGTATAGCGCTCAAAGTACCAATCCAGTGCTGGCTGTAACCCCAGATCATCCAGCATACTGGGCCTCAGATCCAATGACATCTTGCGTACCTTGCGAATCAATTCGTTCACCAGTTCCTGCGCTTGTTCCACCTGTTCCATGTTGATGGTTTTGCCACCATTTTCCTGATTAAGCCGTAATTTTAATGCCGTCAGGTATTGACCAATCTCATCATGCAATTCCCTTGCCAGGTTGCGGCGTTCTTCTTCATGCACGCGCACCAATTGATGCGACAACTCCTGCAAATTCTCCTGGCTGGTTTTGACCTCATTCAACAGGCGTGTATTGGTCAACACCAGCTCACACAGACTACCCAGGGATTCCGCGAATTGTTTCTTTTGTTCATCCAGCAGCGGCATTTTGGGGAAGAAAAGATAAAGCACCTGTGCTGCCTGACCCCAATTCAAAGGGATTATCAGCGCATAAAAAATATCCTCTTCAAAGCGACCATACAGATCCAATGAGGAAATCACAAAGACCGGTTTAAGGGAGTAGTTATGCAGCAAATGTTCATAGATGGTGACGGGGTTGATTTCTGCTAGCTCCGCCCCATACACTGCGATGGGCAGTATTTTCCCTTCCTGATTGCGTTCTCCCAGCCAGCAGAGCGTTGCATCAAAATGATTGCCCACCAATTCACAAATGCTGGTTTGCGTTTCCGCCATATTCTTTTGCTTCAGGAACAACTGTGAAATCTCCAGCAGCACCCTCATCTCCTCATAGCGTCCCTGTAATGCCCTTTCCATGTGTTTGGTCTGGCTGATATCGCGTCCCACGCCCACAATGCCTTTGATTTCACCAGATTTTTCGATTAAAGGACTCATGGAGATTTGATAAATAAATGTATCCGCCTCAAACCGGGTGCTGGATTCATACATCAGGTGCTCACCCTTGATGACTCGCTGGGCTGCTTTGCGATGGGTTGGCCAGCTTTCCCGCAAATAAATGGGGATGTTGTCCTCATCATTCAGATCCGTTTCACGCAGCCCCAATTGTTGTGCGCGGGTCCCAAAAAACCGTAATTTGGAAAGATCGGCGTTAATGGTGAAAATGATATCCTCGACGGATTCGACGATGCCCACGAATTGTTGCTGCAGGGCATTGCGCTCCTGCTGAGAAGTTTCCAGGGCTTCCAGCATACGATTGATGTTCGCGCCTACACTGGCGATTTCATCTTTCCTGTCCACTGTCACCCGCCTGGACTCCAATGGATTTCCGGCAATGACCTGCACCTCACGCGTCAGCCGCGAAAGGCGTGACAACACAGTTTGCTCTATCCCGCCAAAAATGATCGCAGCAAAAACGGTCGCCGAAACGATCAACGCCAGCAACATATACCGTAAAACCACATCTGCATTCCGGGCTACATAACGATATTGTTCCGCCCGTAAAATCAGTGCTGGTTGTTTTGTCAGATCATCAATTAAGATAAATCCCGCGATATGAAACTCCGATACGGGCAGCATGTAGGTATCTTCGCTGTTATTCAGGAAATAATTCCGGGCGATGTTCAGATCACTCGTCAAATCATCAGCGCTTACCAACCCCATCTCAATCGGGAACTTGACCTGCCGTGCCAGAGTCTGGATATCCGCATCGTCAAAAAAGTGGCCCAGGATCACCTGACCCATAACCTGTGTTTTTCTATCATTGGTGTAAATCGGTTTGGAGACCATCAGCAAAGGCTGATTCTCCACCACCATAATGCCCTGGCGATTTGTGCTTTGAGACTCGCTATTTTCTACCAGGAACACATCTTTTATTTCTGTCTGAGTTCCCTGATCAACTTCAGAGAAGGATTCATCTTCGAAATCATATATTCCCCCATAAAAAGCCTCTCCATTTGCATCCAGGATCAATATGGTATCCAGATTCAGTTCCTGTAGAATTTCTGTCTGTACGTGTCTCTGTAGAAATTCTTCGCTTTCTTCATTAATAAAGGTTCTGATCTCCGGTAAATTTGCCCATTCCTCAGCCAGGTAATTCAACAAAATGTAATTATTTTCAAAGGCTGCTTGTACCCGCTGCATATTCAGGATATTCTGCTGACTTTCCTCATATTGAAAATGACGGCTGAACACCATCTGCAGGCTGATGGTCAGAACAACTACCAACAACAGAAAGGTGAGAAAAACCGTGATGATCGTCGTGCGGCGTAAGCTCAATCAGAACCTTCCTTTCATTCAAAACCTCCCATTCAATCAGCTTGCATACATTGGTTACAATTTCAATGCCAGAATGTGAACAGGCATCAACCAACGCATATCAGCAGTTTCGCCTGCCATCCCTTCATTTAATTATACGACAGGGAAATGGAACTATGATTATGGGGGATGACTATGATAGACTATGATTTTTTCTCAAATATGAAAATTATGGGAAAGAACCATTGATTATTATCATAGCTCATCAAGAAATCATTAAAATCATAGTTCAAAAAGATGTCTGAACCATGATTATAGGGGATGACTATGATACC
>PHBY01000034.1:13203-34811 GCA_002840735.1 Chloroflexi bacterium HGW-Chloroflexi-2 | reverse complement strand
TTCCTTTCATTTTTCTCTGTGAAAGGTGTTTCATGTTATGTTAATATGAAAGATCTTGCTACGAAAATAGAATTCCGGGAATTGCCATCCACGAATAAGCCTTCTCGAATGAGATGGAATTTTCCTTTCATTTTTCTCTGTGAAAGGTGTTTCATGTTATGTTAATATGAAAGATCTTATCTTTTTAAAGTCGGAAATATAAAACCAATCCATTAGGAGGTGTATCATTCGTGAATATCATACCCTGGAGGTATTCGTGTTCCTTTTCGTGGATGGCAATTCTGGAATGACAAACCTCGTAAGCCTATTAGACTAGCCATAACTCTCGATCAAGCAACCGCGATAGGCATCCATTTCCACCCGGATACGGGCTACCCCACTCTGCATGGCTGCCTGAGCCACTGCTGAAGCCACCCACAGGCAGACGCGTTTATCCAGCGCTTTGGGTAGCAGATAATCCCGACCAAACGAGATTTCGGAAATACCATAGCGCTTCAGGATATCCTCCGGGACCGGTTCGTGCGCCAGAGCTGCCAATGCCTGTGAGGCTGCCATCTTCATCTCATCGTTGATCTCCCGGGCACGTACATCCAATGCCCCGCGGAAGAGGAAGGGGAAACACAGCACGTTATTGATCTGGTTGGGGTAATCCGAGCGGCCGGTGGCAATGACCACATCCGGACGGGTTTGTTTTGCCAGATTGTAGTCAATTTCCGGATTGGGGTTGGCCATAGCGAAGATGATGGGATCGGGGTTCATTTTCAGGACCATTTCAGGCTTCAACACATTGGCTGCGGATAAACCAATAAACACATCCGCTCCGGCAATCACCTGCCCCAAAGTGGCTGGCTGGGTTCCCTGTGTGAAGATCATTTTCTCAGTGAACATTTCTTCCTGCCTGCCTGCATATACCAGACCATACAGGTCACACATCCAGATGTTTTCAAGTGGCACACCTATGCGCAACAAATGCTTTGCACAGGCGATGGCAGCCGCTCCTGCCCCGGAGAAGACTACCTTCACATTGTCAATCATTTTACCCACGACCTCGAGCGCATTCAGGAAAGCCGCACCCAGCACAATGGCTGTGCCATGCTGGTCATCGTGAAAAACCGGGATATCCAGCAATTCCTGCAAGCGTTTTTCGATGTAAAAGCATTCCGGTGATTTTATATCTTCCAGGTTGATGCCGCCGAAGGTGGGGGCAATCCCGGCTACAATTTTGATGAAAGCATCCGGATCAAGTTCATCGACCTCGATATCGAAGACATCCACCCCGGCGAACTTCTTAAACAGCACCCCTTTACCTTCCATCACCGGTTTGGATGCCAACGCGCCCTGGTTACCCAATCCCAGGATGGCAGTTCCATTCGAGATGACCGCTACCAGATTGCCTTTGGACGTGTATTGATACACCGCATCAGGATTCTGCATGATCTCCTTAACCGGTTCTGCCACACCAGGTGTATACGCCAGCGAAAGATCAGCCTGGGTCTCAAGTGGTTTGGTGGATTCAACCGATATTTTGCCTGGTTTCCCACACAGGCAATGATAATCAAGTGCTTCGTCTCGGAGTGTCATATCTACCTCTTTGTGATAATCGGTTTTTTATTCGTGAGTTTTTATGATATCTTAGGTCAACACTTTCATTATCCTACAAACACAGGAAATTTGTGCCTGATTTCTTTCCTGATATGGAAAGATAAAATCATCACCTATAAAAGTGATGATTTATGGAATCGTTGTATCATCTCAATAAATCGGGGCAAGCGGGTGTTTTTGGCGTGCGGACTCACGCCAAAAACACCCTGACCGCTAATTATTGAAAGGACACGAATCGTTTAATTGAAATTCAGTTATACCAATTGTGCCAGGATGGCTTCTGCGTGTTGTTGGCGGATGATGATCTGATCAGCGCCAGCTTCCAGGAATTGATTCACCTGGTCGAGACTGACTGCCCCAGCAGCCATAATCTTCATGCGTTGATAGACCATTTCTGATATGCGTTTAATCTGATCCAAATCCGGGTTCTTAGGCAACCAACCTGTTGAAGTCCCAATGCTCTGGATGCCTACCTCCACACAAATGTTAATCACGCGCATGATTTGCGGATCGCTTAGATAAGCTGCCTCCAGGATCAAACTAACAGGACGATCACCAACTTCATGAACAACCGAGAGCAATTCACATTCGACATCCTCCCAATTGCCAGACAGGACAAAACTGGTATTCACCACCACATGGAAGACATCCGCTCCTTCATAGTACATATCCCGGACCTCATTGACTTTGGTTTTGGTAGAAACTCCCCCGGTAGGATAACCAACCAGTCCGATCAATTTACTTTCCTGTGACTTCGGGAGCATCGCTCTGGCTGGTTTTATATAGGAAGGCAGAACAGCCAATCCAAAGACGGATGAGTGTTCCGTCATTAATTTTTCGATCGCACGTAAATCATCAAAAGGCATGGCTGCCGTTAAAATCATCCGTTGCGATAGTGTTTGAGGTGAATATTCCATCTTTGATCCCTTTATGACACAGCATTTATAACCACTAATAAATCAGCAACTATATTATATAAACCTTATGATTTCATTGTGATTATTTGTACAAGGTTTTGTAGAGTATTAGAGATGTTCCTGCGCTGATTTATACGTCATGCAAATCCACCAACCCATATCGCAAGGCAGCTATAACTGCCTGTGTGCGATCATTCACCCCCAATTTGGTGAAAATTGCACTGGTGTAATTTCTGACTGTCCCCTCTGATAGATATAATTCACGCGCAATATCTGCATTGGTTAAACCACGTGCCATTAATTGCAACACATCCGTTTCACGTTCGCTGAGTTGCAAGTGGAATCCAGAGACTGGTGCTGGGTTTTGTCGGGCAACATTATGAAGCACTTTACCTGCCACATTCGGATCAAGATAAGTCTCCCCCTCCAACGTACCTTTGATTGCTTGAATCAATGCAGCCGAAGGCGTGTCCTTGAGCAAATAACCGGCAGCGCCGGCACGGATGGCGTCAAACAGCCATTCATCATCATCGTAAGTCGTCAGCACTAACACTTTTATTTGTGGAAAACTACTCTTGATCTTTTGAGTAGCCTGGATACCATTGACATCCGGCATTTTTAAGTCCATTAATACCAGATCAGGCTGATGAGTTTCCACCAATTGCACCACTTCCCTTCCGCTGTTTGCCGTGGCGACCACCTGAATTTGAGGATCATTATTGAGTATGGTGCTTAATCCCTGGCAGACTATTTCCTGATCATCACATACGATCACACGTATCATATTAATTCCTTAACCTCAATTGTATCAGTGTACCTTGACCGGGTTGGCTGTTAATTTCCAGGTTGGCGTTTAACATTTCCGCTCGTTCCTGCATTCCTTTTAGTCCCAATCTATCGTGCTTTTCCTTCAATTTGGACATATCAAAACCTCTGCCATCATCCCGAATATTGAGAACATTGGTACCCGATTGCTGGATGATCTCTATCCAGACATTTTTAGCCCTGGCGTGATGGACAATATTTTCCAGCGCTTCCTGGGTGATGCGGTAGACCATTTGCTCTTCATCCTGGGAAAATGTGAACACATGATCAGAAAGATTCAGGTGAATCTCAAGATTGGCGCGTGCCTGAATATTTGCCACCAGATTTTGAAGTGCAAGCTGCAAACCCAGACCTTCAAGCGGTTCAGCGCGTAATGCTTTCATTGCCCTACGGGTTTCTTCGAGACCATTGCGGGCGGTAAAGAGCGCTTTTTCCAACATGTCATTCACTTCTTGTTGTTCGGTGTCCATAATGGTATGAATGGCTTCAAGTTGTACTGTCAAACCACTGAGGGTGTGCGCCAGGGTATCATGCAATTCCCGGGCTAACCGGTTGCGTTCACGGCTGACCGCCAGTTGATCCTGCACCAATGCCTGTTGACTGAGCCGCAGGTTGGCATGCATCAGATCGCGTCTTTGTTCTCGCTGGGTAGCCATTAATTCTGTGATCATCAAAGCTACCAGATTGAGCGTTACCACCCGGATGAAGATCGCAAAGAGCGGCATTAATAAGTCTGGATTGAAACCACCGAACAGAAAGACCATATAAAGTCCATCAAATATTCCCAATCCCGTATTGACAATAAACACTTTCTGAAAATCATATTGCCAGGCTGCCGGAACCAGGGCAATCATCAATAAGGGCAATAACGCCCACAGCCGGTACATTTCGATTCCATCCCCACTCAACATTCGCGTGGTCAGATCAATATTTACAATGATAGGAGGGATAAGGACGGCGATAAACAATGCAATCAATAAATAAATTGAGCGCAGTTTCCGCTGTAACCAGGGAATGGAGAGATAGATGGATAAAAACAACGCCTGCAGAAAAATGAAATAAAACGGGTCACGATAAAATTGGGTAACCTCTCCAGAGAATAGCCATTCTCCGAAAGGTACCAATGAAAATGCAATTGTTTCTGCAATCACAAAAAATCGGAATATGCGAATCAACCCGGGTTCCGTAGGTGCCTTTATTCTCATATTAAGATATTAACATAATTTTCCCTTTCTGAATCGAAAACATGACCATCAGCCCTGGATCAGGTGACTGCACTCATGCTGCGATGTGATGGCAGTCATATCAGCTCGTGGTTGGCAACATCTACCAAATAAATCATATTCCCTTTATAAATGAGGAAGAAGTTCTTTCAATCATTAATGGCCAGGGTGTTATTGGCGGGCGTGCACACGTCCGCCAATAACACCCTCTTACCACAATAGATTGAGACAATCCTGATTTCAGAAAAGAAATTCTGCCAATTTGAAGGAGCTGAATTGACATTATTAAGTAAATTTCAACACCCTGAAGTAAAACAGCTCGCTCAATCCAAAGATTCCCTGGTATCCACTTTCCAGGTGGAAGCACACAATCTGAGTAAGAAATTTACCAAAGGAAAAAATGGAATCTTAGCAGTGGAAGATTTCAGTTTCGCTGTTCCTGCCGGTCAGATGTTTGGATTACTGGGTCCGGATGGGGCTGGAAAAACGACCACATTACGCATGCTGGCTTCCGTCATGCCAGCCACAAAGGGCAATGCAAAAGTTGGGGGATTCGATACCCAACGCGAAACACGCCAGGCCAGACAGTTGATTGGATATATGCCCCAGAATTTCAGTCTCTATCCGGATCTATCGGTGATGGAAAATTTGATTTTCTTTGCCGATATTAATGGAGTGCATGGCAAACGCAGAAATGAACGCATTCAGGAAATGCTTGCCTTTACCCGCCTGAAAGAATTTACCGATCGCCGGGCTGCCAATTTATCCGGTGGTATGAAAAAGAAACTGGCATTAGCATGCGCGCTATTGCATGAACCGCAGGTATTAATCCTGGATGAGCCATCCACCGGTGTCGATCCGGTCAGCCGGCGTGAATTGTGGGTAATCCTCTCCAAGGTGGTGCAGGATGGCGTAACCGTGGTTGTCAGTACACCCTATATGGATGAAGCCGAACGCTGTCACCAGGTGGGGATCCTTTACAATGGAAAATTACTCACCAGCGGTTCTCCCAGTGATCTACAAAATGGTTTACCCTTTGAAATTGTAGAAGTGAAAGCCAAACCACGCAAGGTCATGCGCGAGGTGGTGGGAGATGCTCCCTACGTGCTGCAATGGCGAACCATCGGAGACCGTTTACGCTTATCCGTAAAAGATCCTTTTACTGCGACTAAGCTACTTGAAAATACATTGGCTTCTGAAGGCGCTGAAATCAAAGTCCTTCGTCATTCCAAACGCAGCATGGAGGACGTATTCATTCATCTGGTGGAAGAAAGGCGCGCAAGCAATTGAACGCATACTCAAACGCCATTGAAACCTTTGACTTAAGCCGGCACTTTGGCTCATTTACTGCTGTGGACAATATCAATTTTTATGTACCCAAAGGTGAAATCTTTGGATTATTGGGACCGAACGGGGCTGGTAAAACCACCACCATCCGTATGTTATGTGGCATTATTCGTCCCAGCGCTGGAAATGCCAGCGTGTTGGGATTTGATATCCGCAAAGATGCCGAGGAAATTAAGAAGAATATTGGCTATATGTCACAAAAGTTCTCTCTGTATGACGACCTGACTGCTATTGAAAATTTGAATTTTTACGCATCCATTTATGGCGTTCCCAGGAGTGATCGCAGCAAACGTATACAGAATTTAATTGACCAGAGTGGTTTGCGCGGCGTTGAGAAAGAATTGACCAGCAGCTTATCCGGTGCCTGGAGGCAGCGTCTGGCTTTGGCCTGTGCCATTGCACACAAACCGCCCATGTTGTTTCTGGATGAAGCCACTGCGGGCGTCGATCCCCTTTCCCGACGCGAGTTTTGGGATTTGATTTACGAAATGGCCAGTGAAGGCATCTCCATTCTGGCCACCACACACTACATGGACGAAGCTGAGTATTGCAATACGATCGGGATGATGTATCAGGCTCAGATGATCGCTTTAGCCAGTCCTGACACTTTGAAGGATAGTATGCCCGGTGTGCTGGTACAAATCACCTGTGACCAACCTTTGAGAGCGCAAGAAATATCGGATCAGATTCCAGGTGTGATGGACGCTGCCATCCATGGCGTGCGCCTGCATGTCACCTTGAAGGATGAAAAACAGGTTAATAATCTTACCAGCGCGCTGCAGACTGCTGGAATCCAGGTGACAGAAATTGAGACAATTTTACCTTCTCTGGAAGATGTATTCATTAATATGGTTGAGAGTCGCTTGAAAGCTAACCCGCAAGACTCTTTTGGAGGATAACTCATGGAACGATTTTGGACAATCGTGCGCAAAGAATATTATCACATCATGCGCGATTACCGCACCCTGGCAATCATCATTGTGTTGCCCACTTTTCTTTTGATTTTATTGGGGTATGGTGTCTCGGGTGAAAGCAGTAACATTCGTCTGGCAGTCGCTGATCTCTCAAAAACCGATGAAAGCCGCCGCTATCTGGAGTACTTTACGGCCAGTGAACAGTTTTCTTATGATTATGACGTTTTATCCGAGGACGAAATCCTGGATTTGATCGATCGAGAACTGGTCAGCGCCGGGATTTATATCCCGGTCAATTTTGGCAGTGATCTGGCAGCCGGAAGATCGACTACCGTGCAGTTTTATGTGAATGGATCGGATCCAGCAGAAGCACAGACAGCTAATCTAAAATTAGAAACCATCGCCCAGGTCGCAACACAATATATCTTAACGGAGCAGTTGGAACGCAATGCTACCCAATTAGGCACATCAGGACTGCAATTGCCCGTGCAGACATATACCAAAACGTTGTATAACCCGGATGGCAAAAATAAAATTTATATGATCCCCGGTCTGACAGCCATGGTTCTGCAGGTGCAGGCATTATTGTTGACCGCATTGGCGATCGTGCGCGAACGTGAACAGGGCACCATGGAACAATTAGTGGTGACCCCGATTCGATCCTGGGAGCTGGTGTTGGGTAAGATCATCCCCTATCTGGTGGTGGGTGTGCTGAATACCATCATGACATTGCTGGTGGCTATGTATCTGTTTGGAATCGTCATCCAGGGCAGTTTCTGGCTCTTGGTATTGTTAAGTTCGATTTTTACTCTGGGATCATTAGGGATGGGTGTGATGATCTCCAATATTTCGCGCACGCAGATGCAGGCTATGTACCTGGCAGTCGGGATTGTGTTGATCCCGGCAATCATCCTTTCTGGGTTGATGTTCTCGCGTCAGGGCATGCCTCTGGTTACCTACTGGTTCAGTGAACTCCTGCCCATCACACATTTTCTGGTCATCATCCGTGGCATTATGGTCAAAGGCACAGAATTCGCGTTTATGTGGGAATCGATCCGATCGTTGATCATTCTCAGCATATTATATTTTGCCGCCTCTGTGGCAACATTCCGAAAACGGTTATAAGGTTTTTCGATGCAATTCATTCTTAGTTTTTTTAGGAGAAATATGAAATCTAAAACTATTCTACTCAGTTTAATATTGGCTCTGGTGATCATTCCTTTGAGTGGCTGTGGCTTGCTGGAAAGTGAAACCATCGAGACACAAATCACCGCCTCAGGGACGATCTCAGCGGATAAATTTAACATCTCCCCTCAGGTAGGTGGCATGATCAAAGAAATCTACGTGCAGGAAGGCGAGAATGTTCAGAATGATCAGCAATTGTTCCGCCTGGATGACGAGATCATAAAGGCACAGTATGACCAGGCATTGGCAGCAGTCGACCAGGCCGACGCCGGGATTGAGGCAGCCCAATCACAATTGGCTTCTGCCAGCGTGCAATATGATCGTGCCAGGCAGGGTGCGCGTTTGATGTACCTGCAAAGTATGCAAAATCAAACGCCCATCTGGTCGCAATCGGTTCCAGAGGAATTCAAACAGCCTAACTGGTACTACCAACGGGACGAAAGCGTCAGTGGTGCTCAGACAGAAGTCGATAAAGCCAGACGAAATTTGGAAATTGAACAGGCAAATCTGAAGAATATTCAGGAAAAAGCTACGAATGACGATTTTATGGCAAAGGAACAAACCCTGACGGATGCCCGTGCACGATTTTTAGTGGCAGAGCAGACCTTAATCCAGGCGCAATTTGCCCAGGAGAATGAAATTCTGGAAGAAATGGCGCAGGAAGATTTTGATGCCGCCCTGGCAGACGTGGAGACAGCCCAACGCGATTACGAACGCATGATCACCAGCGCAGCTGCTAATGAAGTATTGGAAGCACGGGCAAAAGTTGCCGTGGCAGCTGCCCGTCTGGAAAATGCCGAGAATTACCTGGATCGTTTGCTAATACTGGATAATTCACTGGAGGTGCAGGCTGCCAGAAGCGCCATGGAAAGCGCAGAAAGCCAGGTGAAACTGGCGGAAGCCGGCAAAGAACAGGCTGTTGCTGCCCTCAGTTTATTACAAATTCAACTTAATAAAAGTATTGTCACAGCTCCAGTGGATGGTGTTGTTATCAATATCAACAATCAAATAGGCGAACTGGTAGGTGCGGGTAGCAATGTCATCCAACTGGCCAAGCTGGATGTGGTCAGCCTGACGGTTTACATTCCGGAAGATGTTTATGGACGCATCCCCATCGGCCAGAAGGTCTCGATCACCGTGGACTCGTATCCCGGTGAGACATTTTATGGAGAAGTGATCTCGATTGCCGATCAAGCGGAGTTCACCCCCCGCAATGTGCAAACCGTGGAAGGTCGCAAAGCCACTGTGTATGCGGTGAAGATTGAAATTCCGAATAGCAATCTGAAACTCAAACCCGGCATGCCTGCCGATGTGAATTTTGGTATCAATCGTCCGTAATTTCCCCCTCTACGGAAGAGCCCGGAAGACTAATTTATCCTTCCGGGCTTAATTTTTTAACCGTATTGGAAGATCTCTTTTAACTATCGTATCCAGTACATCTCAGCGCAGAATTTTCTCCATCTTTTTCCCTTTGGCCAGTTCATCGATCAACTTATCAAGATAGCGGATTTTCTGCATGAGCGGATCCTCTATTTCTTCCACCCGGATACCGCACACCACGCCTTTGATTAACGAACTGTTTGGATGCAAGGCTGGTGATTGGGCAAAAAAGGTTTCGAAATCGTTTCCCAGATCGATTTGTTGTTGTAGGCCTTCCATGTCATAACCAGTCAACCAGAAGATGATCTGGTCAACTTCTTCTTTGGAACGGCTTTTGCGTTCCGCTTTTTGTACATAGAGAGGGTATACACTGGAGAATTTCATTTTGAAAATTCGATGATTATTCAATACTATTCCTTCCTGATTTAAGCCTTGTTCTTTTTTCGAAGCTGAGAAAGGATCTCACCCTGTGCCACCAGCACTTGCGCCATCCATTCCAGGATGATGTTGAATACGGACGAAACTAAAAAGCCCATCAGTAGACCAAACAAAGCGCCAATGAATCCGATGATTGCCCAAATAATTAATTGATCATTCACCAAATAGGCAAATACACCGAATAAAACCGCCATGATAACAATCATATAAAGGATAATCACAGTGCGGAGTACCTTTGATGACTTAACCAATCGAGTAACGATATCTTTGGTACGATCATGTTCATACAATAACATGGAGACCTCCTTTGATAAACCTTAGATGAAAATGATGATTATAGTATATTGATTATATACAGAAATACCAACCAAATCGTACATCTCCATTACTTTTTTTAGCTTCTAAAAATCCTTATTTGTAATAACCATTCCTTCCTACCTATTAAACGTAGAATCCACAACAATTAAGAAGATGCTATTTAGTTAAAATCGTTCACTCACATCAACAGTATTGGAAGATTAATAAGGAAGAAGACTTCCGGAATAGAACTCACAAGATTTCACCAACTTTATGAAAACCGGTGGTTCAAAATCTCAATCAAAATTTTCTGAATTGCACTTATTAACCAGGCGACTGTAATGCATAAAAAAGAATTATTTATTATTTATATAAATATTATCTTATTTGTAATATAATATTATTAATTGATTAATTGGATGCATTCCAAATCAATTCCGAATCTTGATGAAAGGCTAGGATAAAATGAGTAAGTCAAAAGTGTTTAGTCTAGCAGGGTTATTGCTAGGCGTTTTTCTATTGATTGGTTGTAGTTCAACTACCCCAATGATGAACGAAACAGAATCCCAACCGCCAGTAGCATCTCAGGAGGTAATACATACGCTGACCCCGGTTGACACACAGATACCAACGGAGATACAGTTACCCACTGAAACGCAAGTAACCGTTGAAACCCAGCAGCCCGGTTCAAACGTCGATTATATTTCTGGTGGTTTGTTGTATGATGATTGGATGAAACAACTCGAGGTCGAACCTCCAGAGGAAGACCAACCTCTCTGGAAGACTCAAACTACCAATGCCCGTTCTGGTAAAGACACCTGGCGCTGCAAAGAATGCCATGGTTGGGATTACAAGGGACTGGAAGGTGCATATGGATCTGGATCACATCTCACTGGTTTCAAAGGAGTACTTGATTCTGTTTCAATGACAGAAGACGAACTATTGGCATGGATGGATGGTTCTGAAAATAGCGAGCACGACTTTTCTGCATATTTTCAAGAAGCAGAATTAACATTGATTGTCAATTTTTTGAAATATGGGTTGTTTGATACAGCTGCTTATATAAATGCTGATAAAACAATCTCTGGTGGGGATTCATCGAATGGAAAGGTGTTATACAATGGTCTCTGCGCAGCGTGCCATGGAGAAGATGGAAGAATGCTTAATTTTGGTGATGAGGATGAACCAGAATTTGTAGGCACAATCGCGATTGATAATCCCTGGGAATTCTGGCATAAAGCATCATTTGGTCATCCTGATTCTCAGATGGTTTCAGTGTTAAAAATTGGCTGGTCAATTCAAGATATAGCAGATGTACTGACTTATTCACAAACCTTGCCGACCGAATAATACGTTCTGGTTTGGATACATTATTTTAGATGTGCTGATAGATTAAGCTTACTTCTGCATACAGAACACCATTTTGTGAGACTCGGACCAACAGCCGACATATGCATTGTAACTTAGCAGTTATTTTCTAAAAAGAACCAGGATCTCCGTTTTTACGCTTTAACTTTCTTCTGAGTTGAGAAAGGATATTCACTGGGCTGATCACCTGTGAAGACTTAACTAACCGATTTACGTTCCTTGGAAAGATCATGTTCATACAATAAAATGGAGACCTCTTGTGATAGTAGTGGAAAACATTTTTATAATAGAAGAATACCGATTTATCTTTGAATAATCCAGAATTAAACAGGAAGGCCTGACGTACATTCGCAAAGCCGCGTTAAGTGGTCAGGCAATTGGAATGGAATGAAATAAAATATTCTACTTGTGGTTATAAATCAAAAAACGAGTCTTAAATTATCTCGTTTTTTGTTTTGGAATTTTAAATATTTTACAATTAATCTACTGCAATCATCACATTTGATGCTTTGATGACAGCATAGGCGTCTTTGCCTTCTACCAATCCCAATGTCTCAACTGAGCTATTGGTGATGATGGAAACAACCTGGGTGCCACCTGGTAATTCAAGAATTACTTCGCTGTTAACTGCACCTTTAACAACTTTTACGACCTTGCCTTTGATTAAATTTCTTGCACTAAGTTTCATGAGAACCTCATTTTTTCTTTCAATTCCATCATATGACAAACCAGGTCGTTCTTCAACCTGGATTATAACCTTTCAATTATTTCGTTTTTTCCTTGGAAATAAGAATACGCTCACACAAATAAAAATACCCAGACTGACCAGGATTAAAAACACAGTTACTGGTAAGGCCGCTTTTAATCCAAAGCCTTGAAAGCGCTCAAATACCAATACAGGCATAATTTTGGGATGGTATGCCAGGATCACCACTGCGCCAAACTCACTCACCCCCCTAGCCCACATCATAAGCGCCCCACTGGTGATCCCGCGCCAGGATTGAGGTAAAGTGATGTAATAGAACATTTGCCAGTGATTGGCACCATCCACCCAGGAAGCCTGTTCCATTTCCCGATCCACACCGGCAAATGCTTCCCGACTGGCATTCACCAGAAATGGAACACTGACAAACAACATCCCCACCACAATACCTGCTGGACGATCCGTGAAAGTGATTCCAATGTTCGCGAATAATTGACCAAAAATCCCGTTGCGTCCAAATACCAATAATAATGCCACACCGGCTGCTGTATGTGGAATGATAACCGGCAAATTGATCAATGCCTGCAAGAGATCTCGTCCTGGAAATTGATAGCGAGCCAACAAGTACCCCATCGGAACTGCCGTGAGAAAACCAATTAAGACAGCCACTAAAGCACAACTGAATGTCAGCTGCATCGAGTCCAGTACCTGTTGATCTGAAAACAACTTGAAGAATGTTGCCGGATCTACACTGATGAGGGTATTGACCAGTGGAACCAACAGAATCAACATCAGGATAATTCCCGCGCCAATGAATATCTTCGTCAATGCGCTTTGATTGAGTTTTTTCATTCTTCAGGAAAACAAATACCTTGCAAGGATACAGGCAGGTTCTCAAAACCATTGACAGGATATGATTCAAATAATGGATGGTAATTATTGGACATAATCGCCTTACCTTCTTCAGACAACAGAAATTGGATAAACAACTCTGCAGTTTCCGGATTGGGAGAACTGTCCGGGATGGTGATGGCATACTCAATGGGTTCCGCGATGAAATGCGGTTCAACCGTAGAAAAGCGTTGGAAATCCATGCGAACTTCTACATTTTTATAAAATTCGCGTAATTCTTCAGAACCTAAATTAACTACAGGTGGCAGTTCCAGCATTTCCAGCCCATGTTGTTTAATCACGGACTTATATTCAAAAGCATAATCCAGATCACCACTTTCCAATAGTGCAATCAGAAAAACACTGGCACCACGGATCAGGACATGGGAATCAGACTTCGTCTCCAGAATTTCAGGAATTCGAATTAAAGTGTTGCCATCTTCTCGATAAATTGTCACCGGATAGGTGAATTGATCTTTAAACATGGCTTTGAAAAGATCATATCGCTTGATCGAATTTTCGTGTAATGCAAACGCCATCATGGCACGATAGCCGGCTGCATCAAAGCGCGGATCAGGGAGACCATATCTGACATCTGGTCGAGCTAATATCTCCGGCCAGTTATCCTGGTTTATTTCGTCTGCATACAGAGATGATGGGGTGTAAGCTAACATCAGTTTATTCCCAGCAAATCCGATGAACCAATCTGCATAAGGTCTACCGGATTCCGGATTGTTGGTAGCATACATTAACATGGGAACCAGGCTTGCGTCAGCAGTTGCGACAATGTCAATCGGTTCGTGCAACTCGGTGACATGGCGCATCACCTGAATGCTGCCATGATATTCCGCCAGAACATCGATATCTGGATATTTGGCTTCAAAAGCTGTTTCAATTTCTGCAAACGGAATGATGAGACTCCCCGCTGCAAATACAACCAGAGGAGTCCTTTCATTCGTTTTTGCAGTTTTACTTGATTGAACTGTATGACTGGTTGTAGGATCAACCAATGAATCTGTTGATACAGATTCAGAAATAGTTGGTTGGCATGCTGAAGCCAACATGCCAACCATTACAAAAAGATAGAGGGGCAATAATCTATTTTTTGTTTGCATCTGACGCTATCTTGAGTTACTTGACTTCAATACTGATAACACCTTTCACCCAGGTATTACTGGGTAAACCAGGCATTACCATTTTGAATTTGCCAGGGGTTTCGGTAAATCCTAACAAACAATCTGGGATCGCCAAAACCTCCGCCAAACTTACTTCAGCACTAAATCCATCATCAGCAGTGATTACGAATTGGGTCGCGCCAGCTTTAATACCAACCAGATCAAACAGCTCTGATAGGCGCACACCTTCATATTCTGCAGTGCCACTTTTGGGATGTTCTGCAGTGATTTTCACAACTTCCAGCGCTCGCAATGACTCTTCGGTAAATCCAGAGATCGTATTTACCATCCCTATGATGGAGAATGGGGTATCGGCAGGATCTAAAGGTGGTGGTGATGATTCCTCTACCAATCCTTCTGCAGTTGTGTCACCAATCGCTGGAACCAATAATTTAATCCTGGCAATTCCTCCTACCATTTGTTTCTTTTCCAAACCCGTACCCACAAATTTTAAGGGGAAATTCTTCTCATCCAGTGGTTGGTCGTCCACTAACATGGCTACGATCCATTCATGGTTACGATCAGCATCGTCGGACCAGACAGAAGTCTCATAGCCATCAGCTGCCACAATATGAACATCATAGCCAGCTTTGGCTGATTTGACATCATAAGACCAGCCTTCATGCTTGACAGCATCATCTGCATACCCCATCAAGCGCCACAATTCCACACCTTTCCAAACCTGTCCTACATCATCCGTCCAGGTGGCTTCATGACAGCTGACACATGACTCAAAGGAGGCGCGGTCGATTTGTGTATCTATAGCACCATTCACAGCCAACACCCAATCCATAATCATAGGGCGTACTTCAACTTTGTTTACCCACTTAATCGACCAATGCCCATCGGTCACCTGGTTGCCTTCTTCACTGATGATTACGAGACGTAAATTTCCATTCATATCTACATTCAACGGTTTACCGTCCATTTCATAGGCAATAATTGCCGTCAAAGCACCATGCTCTTTCAACTCATCACCACTGACAGGGTTGTAAGCAATATAGGTGCCATTCATAATTTGATCGTAGGAGTAAGATAATGAATAACCATCTTCGGCGACGATATTTACACCCATATCTCCACTCAAATCCCCCACCAGACCTGCCAGATCTTCAAGAGCAACACCTTTAAATTTATTCGGTAATGTGATCTTCCCGGTACTGCTCTTAATCCCAGCCATCCCTTCTCTAGCTGGTAAAGCTTTCAGGTCTGCCATGGTAAAGGTTAATGTAGTATCTGGCCCAATCAACTCCAGGACAGGTTCTTGTGAAACTTCCTCAATGGGTTCAGGTTCTGCGGGTGGTTCGGGAACTGCGGTTGGTTCCTCTATAACCTCAGTTGGTTCTTCAACAACCAGCTCATCCACAGGTGCTTCCACTTCAGGTGTTGATGCAGGTTGGCAGGCTGATAGCAGTAACACGAAAATAAACAGGGTGATAAAAATTGTCTTACGCATTTTTCCTCCAATGTATATATATAATGGTTTAAATATACATTGAGTCTAATGAAACTAGAGTTAAAAGTCAAGTGGTTTGAGAAAATTATCACAAAAATTGTGTCTGAAATGATTTTGTTGTATGATCAACCGTGATGATCGCGATCCCAAGCCAGCAGAAATGGTTGCGGTTATTATCACAGCGCTATTCCTGGCAATCGTTATGTTCTTCGCCTGGCGGAAACCGGTGATCGGTTTTTTCATCTTTGGAATAGCTGCCATCTTCTTCTTACGCTTTGTTTTATTCAGTCGTGATTTTGGTGCTGGTCATATCACGATGTTTGTGGCTTACTGGCTTTGATCTCGGGATTATTCTGGATAAACTGGAAGTGGAAGGATGCGTTGACGATGGGGAAGGCAGTTGGTTCAATTCACCATGGATTGAAATCCATGGTTACACAGGTTCAAACCGAATGAATTCGGTTGGCTGCTGTTTTTGGTGCATTGCAATTATTGTAGGGATGAAGGATCGGAGGACAAAACCTCTTGTGGAATATTGTGTCAATTCTCCGATCCTTCATCCCTACCTTCCAAATATTTGTGTTAACCAGGAGCTGGAGATTTAACATAAGGTGCAACGCACTCTTGCCTGGCACTAGAAGGATTTCACTTACTTGTTTTTTTCATTTGTTCGCGAACCCATGAGAGAGCATCACCGGGTGTGCCTATTCTCAAACCACTGCGGAATGTGACTTGTGGATCATTTATGAAATGTTTGGTATTCAAAGTTACCAAATAATCGACATGGGCTTTGATCGCGGACACCAAAATGGGTACATCAGCAGCGTGGTCAACCCAATTTGAATGGTCTCTCACCTCTTCTATTGATGGATCCTTATAAATGATCACGTTTGATTCTCGGATCATTTCGCGCGCAACATGAAAAATCTTTGGGATTTTCTTGGCAATATTGCGTTCTACCTCAATAATCACCTGATCTGAAACAGAAATTTTTAATTTGCGATCTTCTGCTAACAACAGGTGTGCTCGTGCTGCTCCTTTGTCTGAAATAATTCCTGCGATCAATGCACTGCTATCAAAGAACAGATTAATCGGCAGCATAATGATCCTTATAGTAACGCTCACGTTCTTCATCCAACGAGTTCAATAAATCCTCCAATGAAATATTGTCTTCCTGAATCAATTCGGCAATCTGACGACCTAACCGATTGACCTGAGAGATACGCGGCGTCAACATAAATGCACCTTCGCCTAGATCAATTAAAGTGAATAAATCACCTTCATTCAAACCATATTTATTACGAATTTCAATCGGAACTGTTATGCTACCCTTTTTCCGAATTTGAACAATATTTGAGGACATTCTCTGCAATTCTCCTTTTCTGTTATTCTGTTATTCTGTTATTCTGTAATCTAATTATAATTAGTTTATCAAAATATTCAACGAGCAATCAAGTGTAAATAGAAGAACGTGGCAAGCCTGGTAAATATTACCCGACTATGGGTGGTAAAAATAACCCGGCTATTGTCACAAGCCATTTCAATTCGTGCTTGCACCATGGATTGAAATCCATGGTTACAAAGATTCAAACCGAATGAATTCGGTTGGGTGTCGTTTCCGGTGCATTGCAATTATTGTAGGGATGAAGGATCGGAGGACAAAACCTCTTGTGGAATATTGTGTCAATTCTCCGATCCTTCATCCCTACCGGTCTATCAAAAGCAGTTATCAGGGTTCCTTCTGCGCCAGGTGCAACGCACTTTTTGGTTCAGGATTCATCATCTCCTTCAATTCACCATGGATTGAAATCCATGGTTACACAGGTTCAAACCGAATGAATTCGGTTGGCTGCTGTTTTTGGTGCATTGCAATTATTGTAGGGATGGTCGAATGCAGTCCCCCTATAAAAAACACCACAGAAAAAGCCAGTCAGCCGTCAGCTGTGAGCAGTCAACGCTTTTTCCTTTCAACTGTTCACTTTCGACTATCCACTTTTTTCCCCTTTTGCCTTTTGGCTTTTATCCATTACAATTTACTTGTTACTTTTACAGTTTTTCCCCGATTTAATAAATAGATCATGACAGATTACAACAACCTTGAAGATTCACAGCTCATCACCAATGTGCGCCAGGATGCAAAGGCATTTGATGCCCTTTATCATCGCTATCTTCCACGTCTTTATCGTTATTGCCTGCAGCGTGTCAGTGATACTCAACAGGCAGAGGATATCAGCGCTCAGGTTTTCTTCGAAGTGCTGAACGGACTGATGAACGGCAATTATCACGAAACCGGAAATTTCGCTGCCTGGTTGTTCACCATTGCCCGCCGGCGTGTGGTCGACCATTACCGTCAGCCTGAGGTTGAGCAATTACAGGAATCGCATCCCATTCATCCGGAAATCCCCCAACAGGTGGAGGATTTCGATGAAAAACAACAATTGCTCACCATCCTCCAATCTTTGGATGAAGAGCGTCAGGAGTTGTTGCGCTTGCGTTTTGCTGCGGAGCTGCGTTTTGAGGAAATTGCTTTGATTGTTGGACGCACCACAGCCGCTGTCAAGATGGAAATCTACCGTACGCTGGATCAACTGCGTATTCATTGGGAACAAACCTATGGAAAATGAAATGAATCCCTCCCCCAAAACGATTGATACAAGTCTGACTACTTTATTCTCCAGTTCACAACCCCGCAAAGAATTTGTGGATGACCTGGCCATGCAGCTGCATTTCCAATATCTGGAGCTGAATTCTTCCCAAATCGTGATACAACCTCAAAGAGGTAATTGGCTAGCTGGAATGCAAAGCAAATTACGTGCCCGACCGGTGATGTTGGTGCTGAGTGTGTTGGCCGCCATGCTGGTTCTGACCGGAATCGTCTACGCTGTTGGCAGGCTGAGTGGATATATCCCCGGTTTTGGCTTTACCAGCGGTAGTCAAACTATTTATGTTTTGGATGAAGTTACAGAGGTACAAGAAAATGGTTTAATGCTTCAAATAGAGCAAGCTGTCAGTGATGAAGAAAGGTTTTGGGTCAAAGTAAGAGTCGAAAATCTCAAAGAACCTCCATTTTTCTCCACGTCCTATTTGCTGCTGGAAGATGGAACACGAATAGAACTCGTTTCTAGTGGAAGTACATATCAGGATGGTCTGACAACCCTGACCTATACTTTCCCGGCATTGCCAGCAGATATCGAACATCTGACTCTGTTTATTGAGAATCTGGTAGACAACCCGATCCAGTTACCTTTGGCATTGCGACCCATCCAGAATGGAGAAATGATCCCTGTGACAGAGCTGGATGAGTACCCCATTTACAGCTCTTCCCAGCATGGGTTACAACTCTCGCTCGATCATGTGGCTCCAGGTAGTGACCGTACCGTATTTCAGGTTTCCGTTCTCTTCGATGAACCCAGCACAATGATCATTGGACAATGGACTGTGACTTTACAGGATCAGGATGGCCATATTTATCCATTGACGGAGATCACACCAAACGATATCGACCGTGGTAAATCAGCACTGTATCAAACCATTCCCTTTACCGGAAACGAAGAATTAATACTTACTCTACAAAGTGTTCCAATAGTGGAACAAAAGATAAATGTGATGCAGGATTACTCAGCCAATCCAGGTAAATTCATCTTTGATCCAGGAGGCAATCCGCAACCAGGTCAAGTCTGGGAGTTGGATGAACAGGTGCAGGTAGGTGACTTTACATTACAGGTAGTTCGGGCAGAATTGAATAATGCGAATGAACTAATCTTTGAATTTAAAGAATATCCGGATGTTACTGGTGTAATGCTGTATGCTGATACACCTGATATCAAAAGTGCTCGTAGTGGTGTTCCTGCTGGTAACCAGAACTTTACCGGGGTTATTGGTTTTCACCAACTCCCTGCTGAACCAATAGAATTTCAGATTCGTTCCGTATATTTCAGTGTTGCTGGAGAATGGAAAATTAATTGGACGCCTCCTGCTACCCCAGACGGTTCCACAGCGCAGGCATTCCCCACAGCCACAGTCCCTATGTTTCCCACACCAACCGATACCTTTCCCAGTGAAGATGCGCTCTATCTGGAGGTAAAACGCCTATCAGATCAATTCGACGCCCCTTATCAACAGGGACCAGGTTGGGTTCACATAGTCAGGGAACAACATTCTAAAGTTGAAGAAGGACAGTTACTACCCCCTCCCTTTTATAAATCCGATGAGTGGTACGAGGTTGATGCGGATGGTTATATCCAGCGATCCTTGTACACCGATTTCACTGAAAATGGGATGATCCTTCAACAATCAGCGACCATCGGAAACTACTCGATCAATTTTACCTTTGGTGGTAGTGGTTATAATGAAATGGAACCACACCGATTTTCTCTGGATCGGTTGAATGAATCCTTCCTGCATGCCGATGAGTATAAAAGTGAAATCTCCGGTGAAGAAGTAGATTGTCAGGATGGGAAACGATGCTTATTGATCAGTGTCAAGGATCTTTTAGAGCAACCGATACAACTATCTGGCTCTGAAAAATCTATCAGTGGGATTGTTTTAAACGTTTGGATCGATCTTGAAACCGGATTACAATTCAAATTTGAATCGATTGATCTCTATGATGATGGTAGCGAGGAAGTTCGAACGACAAGGCAGGTGCTTCTGGTGGAAAAATTGGAGCTAGCTCCGGCTGAGGTGGTTGGGATGCTGGATCGGGTGGTGTTGCCGTAGCATTCAATTTCAATAAAATAGCAGTATTAAAACCATATTGAAAGGAAAAGCATGAAAGGAAAATGGATTGTATATTTCTTAATTCTATTTCTGACAGCCTGCACAACAGGTATATCATCCAAAGGTGTAAAACCTACAGAATTAGTTTTGATCGAGGAAAATTCCACCAAATTAGAACAAATACCAAGCGTGCCACCAAAAGAAACCATCGTAGAAACCCTGCCTTCCACAACACCAGTTCCTAAGGTAATGGTTGATTTTATAAAAAGTGAAGCGTTTGTTAATCTTCGCAGTGGACCTGGCACGCTTTACCCGGTTATCGCCCAGCATCCCACTAACCAACCAATGGAAGTGATCGGGATCAGTTCTTCATCAGAATGGGTTTTACTTAATTACCCTGACAGTGAAACTCATCAGGCATGGGTCTATTCATCATTAATCTCCCTCCAGGGTATTAATCTTCCTATTCTGGATACTCAATCTATGAAGTTTGAGGACAATAACCTGCCGATTCCTACCCAGGTACAACCTTCGCTCAATGTCTTATTGACCAAGTTTCAACTAGATCCTCAACTTATCCAATATTCAGGCCAGGATACTCATATCAATCATCCTTCTTTGCCAACAATAGAGAATTTTTTATGTCAAGGTGTGAAATATTCTATTGACCCAAATGCTGGCCTGGTTGTGGTGATTGATGCCAGTTTAGCGTATCTACCTCTCCCTAATCCTGACAAATTGTCGTTGGAACTACTAGCCAATCAATTCATTATAAACCTGGCTCCATCGGTCGATTTGGATGAACTTACCAAAAATCATGGTGCAAAAGGTGGTATCAGCTTTTACCGTTGGGAAAAATCCAATTTCTCCTACATCCAGGTTGGATTGACAGAAAATGGGGAATTGGTGACTTTTATAAATGCTGTGTATTAATAGTTCTAAATGAATTGATTGATCACAATTTGGTTTCAATTCCCCACGGATTGAAATCCGTGGATACTCAGTTCAAACCGAATGAATTCGGTTGGTGTACAACACCGAAACCTGTTGAAACAGGTTTGTATCCTGGCAGACTGTGGTTTTAACCACAGGACATCATTCATGATTCATCGTTTCGGGTTTGTACACACCACGGATTGAAATCCGTGTCTGCTATTTTCAAACCGAA
>PHBY01000034.1:0-13127 GCA_002840735.1 Chloroflexi bacterium HGW-Chloroflexi-2 | reverse complement strand
TGTCTGCTATTTTCAAACCGAATGAATTCGGTTGGGGTACAACACCGAAACCTGTTTCAACAGGTTTGATTCCTCACAGACTGTGGTTTTAACCACAGGGCGTCATTCATAATTCATCGTTTCGGGTTTGTACACACCACGGATTGAAATCCGTGGCTGCTATTTTCAAACCGAATGAATTCGGTTGGGGAGCTACACCTAAACCTGTTTCAACAGGTTTGTATCCTGGCAGACTGTGGTTTCAACCACAGGGCGTCATTCATGATTCATCGTTTCGGGTTTGTACACACCACGGATTGAAATCCGTGTCTGCTATTTTCAAACCGAATGAATTCGGTTAGGGAGCAATACCTAAACCTGTTTCAACAGGTTTGTATCCTGGCAGACTGTGGTTTTAACCACAGGACATCAGTCATGATTCATCGTTTCTGGTTTGTACACACCACGGATTGAAATCCGTGGCTGCTATTTTCAAACCGAATAAATTCGGTTGGCTGCTTTTATTGGTGCATTGCAATTATTGTAGGGATGAAGGATCGGAGAACAAAACCTCTTGTGGAAAATTGGTCAATTCTCCGATCCTTCATCCCTACCGGTCAATCAAAAGCAGTTGAGGGTTCCTTCTGCGCCAGGTGCAACGCACTTTTGGATTCTGGAGGATCACTCGTCATAAGTTTATTCCAGGTATCTTCCTCACCCCTAAGTGCATCGCACCATATATCCTGGGAGGTCGAGAACCATCCTCCTACAAGATTGGCCGCAGAGGCGAATGCACCAGTCAGCCATCAGCTGTGAGCGGTCAGCGCTTTTTCCTTTAAACTTTCCACTTTCAACTTTTCCCCCTTTTCTCTTTTGCCTTTAGCCTTTTAGCTATCCAATAACCCCCCATCTGACCAGTTGACGTCTGAAAATCCATCCGGTAAACTTAATCTATCATGAAAAATCTTCGTCTTTTGGCGTTCTTCTCAGGGTTCATCCTGATCGCTACCAGTGTTTTCTTAGTTCTGGGGAGTGGTTTCGATTCTTCCCTGTCGGAGTGCGTCTGTTGATCTGATACCTATACGCAGTATTATCAGCCACGGAGTGCTCCTGCCCGTGGCTTTTTTTATGCTTGCAGTGAAATCCATGGGCATCAGCTGTCGTCTCATTGCAAGCCGCACAATATTTTAGATTTATGCTATTATTCAGGAGAAAAAAATGTCTATTTTACAGGCCCAACAATTAGGAATTTCATACGGAGCCTTTGACCTGTTCAAAGGTATCTCATTGACCGTCGCTAACGATGCAAAAATCGGCTTGATTGGTCCAAACGGGGTGGGGAAATCCACCATCATGATGATTCTGGCCGGGTTACGCACCCCCACCACCGGTCAGGTCAGTATGGCTAAGAATCGCAGTATCGGGTACCTGCGGCAGGAAGCCGTGGAGGCCTTTGGCAGCCGCGATAACTCGGTTTATACCGAAATGCTGACTGTCTTTGAGCATTTGCGCCAACGACAGGCGCAATTGCACGAGCTTGAAATTCAAATGGCGGATTCAAATGGCAATCTGGATGCACTATTGGCAGAATACGGCCGTCTGCAGGAAGCCTTTGAACTGGCGGGCGGGTACGATTTTGAGGTCAGAATTCAACAAACCCTGGAAGGGCTGGGGTTGGGTAAGGACGCCTGGCACATGCCGCTCAGTCACCTCAGTGGCGGACAGAAAACCCGCGCATTATTAGCGCGTCTGTTGCTCGAAAAACCCGATCTGTTGATGTTGGATGAACCCACCAATCACCTCGATCTGGATGCAGTCGAATGGCTGGAGAATACGCTCATCAACTGGCCAGGCGCTGTTCTGATCGTCAGTCATGACCGTTACTTCCTGGACAATGTGATCAATACCATCTGGGAAATGTCTCCGGCTGGGATTGAGATTTATTTCGGAACTTATAGCAGTTATCTATTACAACGCCAGGAACGCTGGGAATATCAGGAACGGGTTTACAAGGAAGAGAAAGCGCGCTTGCTCAAGGATGTCGATTTCATCCAACGCAACTGGGTGCGTGCCAGCACACATGCGCGGGCATTGGGATTGTTGAAGAAAGTTTCTCGTGAATTGGCAATTATAGAACAATACGGTTTGATGTCTTTACGCAGCGGTAAAAAATGGAGTGAATATGGAATCCGGGCTGATCGACCGCTGGAGGTAATAGAAGCGATCCACGGAGTAAACGCCATCAGTATCCCCACCAATCGACCGCCCAAAATTCGTCCACAATTTCGAAAGTTTGAGAACAGCGGTAATTATGTGCTGCGCGTAAATGAAGCCGAGATCGGGTATCCGGGTAATAGCCTTTTCAAGGCTCGTGAGGTGGAATTAAAACGAGGTGATTGCGCGGTGCTGATGGGACCCAATGGCAGTGGTAAAACGACTTTCCTGAAAGTGCTATTAGGTAAACTGGAACCGTTAAGCGGTGAAGTGCTACCCGGCGCTGGTTTACAAATTGGCTACTTTGCCCAGGCGCAGGAAAAACTAAAAGGCCTGCATACTGTCCTGGAAGAGTTCCAACGTCACAAAGATATGGACGAAGAAAGTGCGCGCAGACACCTGGCGGCTTATTTATTCCGTGGAGAAGATGTTTTCAAACCGATCGATGGTCTCAGTGGTGGTGAACGTGCCAGACTGGTGATGGCTTTGTTAGCCCTGGAAGGCGCTAATTTTCTGGTGCTGGACGAACCTACCAATCACCTTGATATCCCGGCCCGCGAAGCTTTGCAGGAAGTGCTGGAAGAATACAACGGCACAATTTTATTGGTCTCGCATGATCGCTATCTGATCAACCGCCTGGCCACGCGTGTCTGGGAGATCAAAGATAAGCAACTGGTGACCTTTAACGGAAATTATCGCGAATATATTCTACGCCAAACCACCATGCGGAACGGGAATCAGGATGGCAGTCGCAAGATTCTGCTCACCCAGGCTCCTATGGCACGTGATAACAGCCGTGAAACACGACAACGCATGCTGGATCTGGAAAAACTGGAAGGTCGTATTCGCGAGAAGGAAAAGGAAATTAAGCACCTTTCTCACGAATTACAGAAAATTGGTAAAGAAGGCGCATTTGAAAAAATGCACCAACTCAGCAACCAATTAGCCCATGCTGAAGCTATCATGGAAGAACTGATGCAGGAATGGGAACAACTGATAGCTGAGTCATAAGCAATATCAACCTGCATCGCAGCTGATTTGCATCAATTATTGATGGATGAAAAAGTAGGTGAAAATATGACGTTCCTGCTACTTTTCAATGCTGCCCAGGTGATGCATGCGAAGGTAGAATTTATGGAATTTCGTAATGGAAAAATTTGCTGCGGACATGGCGGCGAATATTGTAAAACTGGATTTGTTGACGCAATCATTAGAAATAAAGTAAAGTCAAAATTAAAAACTACTCTGCCGCTTGCGTTTCTGGTGGTTGTTCTCCTGCCATCATCAAACCAATCGATTGTAAGGTGGCATCCTTGCGATCAACTACACCCATAATTTCTCCATGGAAAATGACAGCTATGCGATCGGAGAGGGCGAAGATTTCATCCAGATCTTCGGAGATCAAAAGCGTGGCTGTGCCGGTTTCGCGCTGTTCAATGATGCGTTCATGAATGTACTCGGTTGCCCCAATATCTACCCCGCGGGTTGGCTGGGCGGCAATCAATACTCTCGGCTGTCTGGAGATCTCACGTGCCAGGATAACCTTCTGGGCATTTCCACCTGAAAGACTCTTGATGGGTGTATCAATCGATGGTGTCTTGACATTAAATGTCTTTACCAAATCCGCTGAGCGCTTTGCGATGTTGTTCATATTCAGGAAAGCATTTTTCGAATAAAATTCCCGATCCAGATCACGCAGAATCAGGTTCTCTGATACACTGAATTCCTTGATCAGGCCATCTACATTCCTTTTTTCCGGAATGTATGCCACACCTTTTTCAATTACCTGCATGGGAGTCGAACCAGTAAGAGTTTCATCATCAATCATGATCTTTCCGGATGTAGATGGTCGTAGCCCGGCAATCACCTGAGCCAATTCAGGTTGACCATTTCCGGAAACACCAGCCAGTCCAAGTACTTCTCCAGCACAAACTTCGAAACTGACATTTTTCAGGGCTGGTACGCCACGGTCACTGAGTGCTGAGAGATTTTCAACCTTAAGGCGTGGTTTGCCACACTCTATCGTTTTATAATTGCGAATGAAATTCAAAGGACGGCCAACCATCATCTCAGCCAGTAAGTTTTTGTTGGTGTCGACTGTGTTGACGGTCCCAACATTTTTGCCATCCCGTAAAACCGTAACCCGATGAGTAAATGCCATCACCTCATGTAATTTATGAGAAATAAAAATAAGTGCATGTCCATCCTTTGCCATCTGGGTTAACGTGACAAAGAAATCGTCAACTTCCTGCGGGGTTAATACGGCAGTGGGTTCATCCAGGATTAACAATGCAGCACCGCGATACAATGCTTTGATAATTTCTACTTTTTGTTGTTGTCCCACCGATAGCTGCCAGATGTAAGCATCCGGTTCAACATCCAATCCATAGACCTCGGCCAACTCGCAGATTCTTTTGGTTACACGGTCGATATCCGTCATCATCCCGCGTGTGGATGGTAGACCTAAAGCAACATTCTCCGCAACGGTCAAAGAATCCACCAGCATAAAGTGTTGATGAATCATACCAATGCCAAGCTGAATAGCATCTTTTGGAGAATGAATCACTCGAGGTTCACCATCAAATATAATTTGTCCTTCATCCGGATGATAAAGGCCATACAATTGCTTCATTAATGTGCTTTTACCAGCACCATTTTCACCCAACAGCGCATGCACTTCTCCAGCGCGTACATCGAAATTGACATGATCATTCGCTAAAACACCCGGGAAACGTTTCACAATACCGCGCATTTCAAGGCTATCAATACGTGGATGTCCAGAGGGGAGAATTTGCTTATCGGTCATGGTCACCTGCCTGAAAAAGTAAAGGATTGTCAGGGTGGTTTTCCCCACCCTGACAAAGTATTTAGATCAAGAAAAGATTATTTTCCACCAACACCAATGGTTACTGTACCATCAATGATGCCTTTTGTCGCCGCATCACCAAGTGCTTTTACATCTGCAGGTAAATTAAAACCCGGGTTGTAAATCATCTTCAAGCCTTCATTTTGGAGGGAAACAGCATAAGCTTTTCCTCCCAGGGTACCTTCTTGAATCAGACTGATGATATCCCGGACAACAACTGCCCAATCATAAATCTGGCAGGCTACTACAATTTCAGGAGCCAGGGAAGTCTGATCAGCCTGTGTTCCAAACCAAAGTACACCTTTTTCTTTGGCAACACCAACAGCGCCAACAACCATTTGAGCAGATCCGGTCATTACATCCGCTCCGGCTCCGATGTGAGTCTGTGCAGCTTCTGAAGCCAGTGCAACATCACCAAATGAACCAATATAGTTCACATTGACGGTGATATCAGGATTGGTCGCTTTAACGCCAGCCACGAAACCATCAACGTATAATTTTGCATCGCCGACTTCAACCGGTCCGACAACGCCGATGGTACCACTTTCATTGAGAGCAGCTGCTAATACACCATTAACATAACCACCTTCCTGAGAGAAAGCTTCATAGGCAAATACATTCGGAATACCAAATGTATCACCAGCAGTACCCCAGGCAAAGCTTACATTCGGAAAATCTGGAGCAATCTCCTGCAAGGCTGCACCATATTGTGAACCATGCGCGATTACCAGGTTGTATCCCTGCGAAGCATAGTCACGAATGGCTGCAGCTGCGTCATCCACTACAAACATACCGTCAGATAAAACAAACTGAAAGTTTGCTTCACCCATTTCACCCTGGATTTTCACCATGGCATCGTAGATACTCTGGCTGAAAGCGAGGTCATTGATTGCACTGGGTGTAACCACCGCTACGCGAAAGGGGCCAGCTGATTCTGCAGGTGCAGCCGGTGTGGCTGTTGCACAAGCAGTGCTCAACATTGCAACCATTACTAAAAATATTACTAGTTTTCCAAACCTTTTCATTTTTCCTCCTGAAAAATTAAATTACATCCGGGGGATTTCCCCAGGATTCCACAATTTTATTCCAACCGTTCGTATGTTTTGGATAAAGCAGACGGTGGACGTACACGCTGGGCAGAAATCACCAGCACAACAATCGTCAGTATATAAGGGGTCATGACTGCAATATCTGAGGGGATCGGAATTCCGACCACCTGTACCCAGATTTGCAAGGCATTCACAAAACTGAAAATGAGTGAACCCATCAAAACCCAGGTAGGACGCCAACCACCAAAATAAACCAACGCAATCGCAATAAAACCCAACCCATTGGTCAGGTTAAACTGGAACACATTTAATAAAGCAATCGAGAGGGAAGCTCCAGCAACACCAGAGAGCAGACCACCCATCGAGACTGTCAGATAACGTATTTTCGCGACACTGACACCTAATGTATCCGCTGCTTCTGGATTTTCACCCACTGCTTTAATTTTCAATCCGAGTGTGGTTTTATTGAGCACAAACCAGGCGATGGGAACCAGAAGATACGCCCCATAGACCAAGACATTATGGGTGAAGAAAATCTGGCCGATTACTGGAATTTCACTCAGGAAGGGAATGGGGGCCACCGGGAAACCACTGACAGTCTGAACATTGTTGATCAATTTTTGGAAAAGGAGATCGCTCATGCCAAGACCGAAGAGGTAAACTCCGATGCCGCTGATACCCTGTTCGGCGTTCAACGTGACACTGATAAACGCCATGGCTAACCCCATCAGCAAACCCACCAACATGGCAAGTAAAACCCCACCTACTAAATCACCCGTTTTAAAGACGACATAAAAGGCTGAAAAAGCACCCATTAACATGATGCCGTCAACCCCAAGGTTTAGAACACCACTGCGTTGACCAAATGTTTCTCCAATGGCAGCATATAAATAAGGTGTGGCTAATCGAATACCTGATGCAAGCAATCCAATTAAGACCGAACCAGTAAATAAATCAGCCAGCATTTTGGTCACCTCCTTCCGAGTGAGATTTGTGGGCAACGTTTGCCAGTTTTTCCTCCAATTCTCTAATCGCTCGTTTACGAGCATTCTTTCTGCGCCAAATTTCACTGGAGACAACAAAAACGACTACAAGTCCATTCAGTGCTGTAATTAATGCTGCAGGAACCTGGACAACACGTTGGAGTTTGTTAGCACCTACCAGCAATGCGCCGAACAGGAAAGAGGCTGGGATCGCGCCAATGGGATGTAGCTGTCCAAACAAAGCAGCTACAATGCCGTTAAACCCTGCTGATCCGGTAAAGCTGGCAGCAGTACCATCGGTGATCATAAAGTGGTTAACACCATACACCTGAATCGCACCTGCAAGACCTGAAAAAGCGCCACTCAACATAAGTGAAAGCACAATATAGCGTTCAACTTTGATACCTGCGTAGCGGGAAGCGGATGCATTCAGTCCTACCGCTCGGATACGATAACCAATTGTTGTCCGCCACAAAAAGAAATAAACAGCCACCGCAAGAATGACGGCAATTAATGCACCCAGGTGTAATCGTGTTGGAATTAAACGGGGAAGATCATATTCAACCGCCAAACGGGCTGTCTGTGGAATTGCCGCTGCTCCTTTTTGATTGGGTTGGATTAATGGACCTCGCAACAAAAGGTTCATTAATTGCACGGCGATCACATTTAACATGATTGTACTGAGAATTTCGTTTACATTGAAACGAGCTTTCAGATAACCTGGAATCCCACCCCAAAGCCCACCGGCAGCAAATCCAACCAATAAAGCGACCGGGATCATAATGATACCTGGCATATTTGGAAATGCCAGTCCCATTGCGATTGAACTCAAACCACCCAGAATCATTTGGCCTTCACCACCAATATTAATGACGCCAGCCCGAAATGCAATACAAATACCAATCCCGACCAAAAGCAAAGGAGTGGCTTTTACAATCGTATCGGCAACTGCATTAAAACTACCAAATGCACCTTCGATTAATGCCCCATAAGCAACCAGAGGATTTGCCCCCAATAGGACCAGCATCACCGCTCCTATAGCCAGAGCCGCTGCTGTAGCAATTAAAGGCAATAAAGCGTCAAAGATTGAACTCCAACTTATTCGCATTCGTTTTCCTTTCCTCCTTTCAGGGGGAACAAAATCATGTTTGTATCTAAGTCAGGGTAATCCTACCAATATTGTTCAATTTAATAATTTTACGCGAAATCTCATTAATAAAATATTTTCCCCGGTCAGAATGATGTGTGATGATTTCTGAGATTGTTGTTTATTCATCAAGTATCCTCATCGATCTGATCCAGTTGAAAAAGAGTAAGGTGGGTTCAAAAAATAAGTATCATCACCAATTGAAATTGTCTGACAATTAATTGTCTAACAACTATGTTTTTAGCATATTTGTCTAACAATTACAAGTCACAATTTTATTAGATTTTTGGCATAATTTATAGAATCCTGCGTCGCCTGGAAAATCTTCCGATCTCCGAGAAAAACTGCATCCTTCCCCAACATTGCCAGAATACCAGAATCCTTGAGGTGTTGGTAAAGTTCTCTGTCAATACCGCACAGCAAAATACGGGAATCCATCAAATCTGCATGCCGAATTTCAGCAGCTAACACAGCCAGTGCCGTACTGGCAACCACCTGGGCACTGCGCAAGCGTATGATAACAACTTTTGCCCCGGCTTCCAGAGCTTCATCCAGATGTTTTTCAAAAACGTCTACGGCTGCGAAATGCAACGGGCCTTCAACGCTGATCAACACGATGGGTAGATCTTCCTGAAGAAATGTTAATTCGTCGTTTTGAAGGTATTGGTTATTGGCGTCGACAGAGATGTAATTGACGTGCAACTGGCTGCTCTCATACAGGTAAAAAAGCAAAGAAATACCAATCCCCAGAAAAATAGCGATCTGTAAAGGAAAGATCATGGTAGCTAGAAAGGTGATTACCATCACCCAACGGCTGGTTCCGCGACTGTTCCAGGTGAGGCGAACATGTTTCCAGTTTACAATACGGGTTGCGGATAAAACCACCACTGCCCCCAAAGCGGTCAGAGGAATATACTCAATCCAGTTATTCAACCAGATCGCAGCCGGTATGACCAGTATGCCGGATAGCATAGCTGCATTGCGGGTTCTTGCGCCGCTCCCCAGATTGACCGCCGTGCGTGCCGTGGAACCGGATGATGGCGGGGCATGCAAGAATCCGCCTACCAGCGAAGCAATGCCCTGCCCTACCAATTCTTTAGAAACATCCAGGTGTTGACCTTTAGCCAGAGCTACCGATTTGGAAACAGTCAACGCCTCCACCATAGACATTAATGCTACCGCCAGCCCACCTGGAATGAGAAACCGCCAGTCATCCAAAGAAAAATCCGGAATAAAGATGCTCAATCCAAATCCTGGCAGATGCCCTAAATCTCCGATGACCCGTACGCCTAAATCCCGCCAACCAGCCAGAGCGACGAAAGTGGCTGCCACCACGATAACAATCATTTCAGCCGGGAAACGCCGGTCTACTTTTCGTAAAGCAATAAGACTCACAAGGGTGAATAGTGCCACAAGAATTACATAAGGATTAATCAGGTTGAAATGGGTAACTTCATCCGCCAGCGTGAAAACAGCACTCCCGGTTGCTGGTTTTGGAATGCCTGTCAACGGGCTGAGTTGGTTGATGATGATGAGCAATCCCAGACCCATTAAAAATCCGGTCAGCACAGAATTGGAGATAATACGTGTGATCCATCCCAACTTAAATAGGCCAAATAGCAGCTTGACAACCCCACTGATAATTGCCAACGCAAAGACCATTTCCAGATAATCGGCAGGGCCAGAATAACCTGCCAGAACACCGGCTGTCGTGATGGCAATCGCATTGGAAAACCCGGTGACCAGATAAGGTGAATTTCCAAAAATGGGTGCCAGGATAGCAGGGATGATTACCCCCGCCAGACCATAAATGGGATTGATACCGGCAATCAGCGCATATGCCATCGATTGGGGAATGGCAATCAGGGCAACTGTCAGGGCTGCCTGGAGATCATGGCGAAAATGAATCGAGAAATAAGATCTCAAACGTCGTTGCATGGTTTGATTATAACTGATAAGAATTTATGTTTCACAAATTTTTCTATTCAATTTTTTGGTTGACAAAAACCTTTAGTTTTGCAATCAGATGATCACTCTCAATTGCAACGGGAGCGTTTTTACGGTATCTTTAATGCATGTATCCCAGTGTTCAGGAAGCGATCCAGATTTTTAAGAGCAATGTACAGTTCGAGAACGAAAATACACGGCGTCTGTATTTTCGTGGCCTGGATGCTTTTTTTGAATATTTGCAGGATAATCAGCTAAGCGAAATACAAACAACAACCCTGGAAAAAAATGTTGTCGTACAGTTTGGCGGTTGGATGAAGGATATTCGTGGCTACTCCATCTCCACCCGGCGATTGTATATCTCCGTGCTGCGAGCCGCCTTAAGATTCTGGCGCGCCAATTACAGTGGCTGGATCCAATTCACGCGCGAGGAAGAACAGGAAGCCAGTCGAACTTCTCTGATTGGAAATCCGGAAGAACAGACCTCCCGGCATGAAAGGCTGCCGGAAGATTTTGGTAACCACATGCTGGCATCTGTCATGAAACTAACTCTGCCGGAAAAGCAACTGGACAAACTGGAGGTATTACGCAAACGCACTCTGGTGGTTTTATTGCGTGCCACCGCTTTACGGATTGGTGACCTGTGTCATTTAACCAAAAAGCATGTCGATGATGCCCGTGTGCAAAATGGACGCCTGGAATTGCGCATGGAAAAGACCGGGCGAATCGCGCATTGCCGTCTGGGTGTGGATACATTGCAGGTCGTGGATGAGTATCTGGAAGCGCGTGACGATCATTCTCCCTGGATTTTAATTCAGCATGGGAAAAGCAATCGTCGCCGGAACAATTCCCCTTCCTTCTTTAAGAATGCAAAACGCGGATATGGTGCCCGATTATCCAGCACCTCAGCCTGGCGAATTGTTCAGGAAGTAGCAGCTCTCTCCGGATTGGATCGCGAGAAGTACTTTACCAGTCCGCATGCCTTTCGACACTGGCACGCCAAGACCCTGATCGAAAACGGTGTCTCTCTGGAGAATATCCAGGCTGTGCTGGGTCACTCCACACCGGCGACCACGCGTATCATTTATGCCCCTGAACCTGACAAACGCCAGATTGACCAGATTGAAACGAATTTACAAAAAATCTTCAAGGGAGATCGAAAAAGTTGATGGAAAGAAAAACCGCGCCAAAGTATCGTAGAGCAGAGATCATTTTTCTGGTAGTGGTTGGTGGAATTCTGATCCTGAGCCTGAGTACATTGGTAACCACTATCAGCGTCAGCAATGCACCCCCCACGCCAACAGCAACCATTACACTCAGCCCAACCATCACCGTCACCTCCACCCCCACCAGGTTGCCAACCCGCACCTTCACGGCGACTTTCACCTCCACTCCCTCATTCACCCCGACCCGAACTTCAACCATCACGCCTACTCCGAGTGAAACCCCGACGCCGTCTAATACACCTACAGCTTTTATCTTTGATCAGGGTGTGTTTAATCGTGCTTTTGTCATGGATCAGGTCATTCCTGGCATCATCAACCGTTTGCTGGTGGCTGATGACGGCAACTTCTGGATCGCCGCGCCTTACGCAGTGGGACGATACGAACCGGATACAAAGATATTTACGCAAGTTAATTTGCGAGACCCGGTAATCGGACTCACTCAAGATGGCAAAGCCTGGATGTTGCCTTCTTCCGGTACACCATTACAGGTTTGGGATGGTGACGGATTCACCTATTACAATCATACCAATAGCTGGTTAACCCCTCAGGGCTATGGAGCACCTTCTCCTCTTGAAGCTGCATTTTCCCGTGATTTCGATGATAATGTCTGGCTCACCACCGCCTATGATGTCCGCCGTTTAAGGGAAAATCAGTGGCAAATCTTCCTGCCTGCGCAAATGGGGATTGAATTGCCTTATCGAAAAACCATTGCCACATCTTTCGTGCTGGCAAATTCGAAAATCAGTAACCTTGCCTGGGTGGGAAGCTGCAACTGGCTCGATCGCGATCGTCTGGATGGCGATGGAGTGCGCCAATTTAATGGTTTCCAATGGAGCGAGGTAGAAATACCAGCAGAAAAAGGTTGTGTAACAGCCATTGCTTCTGATAAAAGCGGTCATACCTGGGTCGGGATAGATGGTCGCCTGTGGCACTTTGACGAAAAACTGGATGCCTGGAGTGAATTCACACCGCCAGACCTGGATCCGGCCAAATATATCGGCTTCAGCCATGGCGCAGTTCTGGATATCAGCATCGCACCTGATGACAGTGCCTGGGTGCTGTATGAATTATGCGGAAGCCCTGGTTGCAAGACTCGCCAGATCCGCTACCGCATCGTCAATGGTTTGTGGACACCCATGCGGGAAAGCAGCCAGATCAGCCCACCCCTGCTCTTGTTTGATGGAAACAGTACTGCCTGGCTGTTCGATATAAATGTAATCCATCGATTGGAAAACAACATCTTCAAACCCGTCGCCTGGATGGACTGGATGGAAGCAACCGTGGATAAGGACGGCACGATCTGGGTGTTGACCGGCAAACTGAACGCAGAAATGATCCTGTGGAAGTATGAGCCGTAGTTCGCTGGTACCCGAAGGGTATGATATAGCTAGTAGCTCGTAGCTGGTAGGTTTTAGGAAAAAAAACTTCTTTTTTTATGTTAATAGAAGAGATCTAACGTTGGTGCGTTGTCGTCTGCCCTTTTGGGTACACTTAGGGATGCACTAAAATACAAACATCCTGGAAGAGGTCCCGATTGAACACAAGACCAGAAGTGCGATGCACCTTAACGCACCACCAGAGGTTTGTGAGAGGTGCAACGCACTTTTGGTTTCTGGTGGATCACTCGTCATAAGTTTATTCCAGGTATCTTCCCCGTCCCTAAGTGCATCGCACCATAATCCTGCCTGGTGCGTTGTCGTCTGCCCTTTTGGGTAC
>PHBY01000012.1 GCA_002840735.1 Chloroflexi bacterium HGW-Chloroflexi-2 | reverse complement strand
AACTTCTGACTATTATTAACGCTATGGTGCGAGCTCAAACATTGTGGAGTCCTGTGGTTAGGTCTTGACATTTAACACAGTTGCTGTCAACTGTTAGCTACCTCCCCCCTTCCACAATCCTCACTTCTTCCTCCGTCAGCCCATACAACTCATACACCAGTTTATCAATCGCACCATCGGTGGCGGCGATTTCGCGCTGGAGACGGTCGGCTTCCTGGGGAGTCTGAGGATCGCGTTTGTGTAGTTCGAGCATCCGTTCAACCAGGTTTACCATGTGGTCGTGCTGTTCGACATCTCTTGAATTTGTGAAATCTAATGTTACAACTGGAAATGGATTTAAATAATTGGTTTTAAAAGTATAGTAACCTCCTCTTAAAGTGTATCCAGTTGATTTTATGAAGAACCACAAGAGATTTGAATTCAGTAAACCAAGCCAAAATTTTATATTTTCTTCCTGAGATTCTTTGAAAACAAAGCTATATATTTTGGTCGTGTGGTAGATAATTCCTTTTTCGTCAATTGTCATTTGACATCCTAAAGAAATTTCTCGAGAAACAATTTTTACTGCATCAAAATCCAAGAGATTCTTCGGATAAATGTAAGCATAAAAATTATCTCCATACATCCTACCTCTCTCTCGTTCAGATAAATCCTTTTTGTTAGCTAATAAATATTTCCAGCATAATGGAAATTTCTTCCGAATGTAATCTTGTGTCATCAAAGTAGGTTTTATTTTGCTGATATCATATGGAAATATAACGACATTTTCAGGATTTAATGGGTCATAACGATGGACATCTTTTCCCATTAAGAAAGGTCTAACCATTTCTTTTTCAATTTCAATATCAGCATCTAATGACTTTGAATAGCAATTGTAAGTATTTTCTGAGAAATTTTTAACTTTCAAAACATATATATTATCAGCACTAGTTGCAATTCCTTGAAAAATCTTATTCGTTACATCAGCAAGGGTTTTATTTTGAAGATAGAGTTTATCAAGAACAACTTTGTTTTCGTTAGCAAAAAAATGCCATTCATCTTTCTCACCATTAGGGGCAATTAATAATGCTCTTTTATAGTTTTCGTGTGAAAGATTTTGAAAAATTGATGAAAGCATTACCTTAGGGGATTCAATATTACTTACAGAAACAAAATCAAAATATTCCTTGGGTTGTTTTGACAAGAAAAGCAAACATGTATATGTAGTTGCATTTGCGAATACTTGTTCAGAACCAAAATGGATGATTTGCTCTAAGTTCTTGCCTTTTTCAATAAGATGTCTTATTGGTTGAGCAAATTGGGCTTGGAAAAATTTATGGGGAAGAATAAAGCCTAATTTTCCATTTTCGTTAATTAAGGTTAGTCCTTTCTCAATGAAAATGACATATATATCATAGTTGCCTTTACTAGCAGAGATATACTTTCTTTTGTAGAATTCAACATCAGAATTAGCCCATTCCCGTAGTGCTTGAATCCGTAAATACGGCGGATTTCCAATCACCGCATCAAACCCACCTCTGGCAAACACCTGCGGGAAGTTGCGCTGCCAGTCGAATGGGTTGACGCGTTCCAGTTCCTTTTCATCCGGGATCAATTGCCCCTCAAAGTAATCCCAACCGATCAGGGAATTGCCACATTTGATATTGTCACCCAGGTCGGGCAGCACGCGCTCCAATCCCAGGCTGAGCTGGCCGCTCTCCTCCTCCAGCACCTTGAGCAGTAGACTCAGCTTGGTGACCTCGACAGCCTGTGCGTCGATATCCACACCATAAATATTGTTGACCAGGATGCGCTTCTTTTCAGCGGTGGTCAGCTTCCAGTCGCCACCTTCGGTGGGGATTAAAGCCGGTAGTTTGCCCTTTGCCCATTTCTGTGGTTCGTTCTGCAAATACCAGCTTTCGTGCCAATCCAGCAGGTACTGGAAGGCGCCCAGCAGGAAGGAGCCGGAACCGCAAGCCGGGTCGACGATCCTGAGCTGGCTGACCTGCTCAGGGGTTTTACCCTCCACCAGTTTTCCGACCGTGTTGGCGACGATATAATCGACGATGTAGCTGGGGGTGTAATACACCCCGCCGGCTTTGCGCACCTCGGGCTTCTCTTCAATCACGGCCTTATGCCCGGGGGTCAGGCGGATAACCTTGCCCAGGAACTGCTCATATACCTGCCCGAGGATCTCGACCGGGATCTCCTTGAAGATGTACGGGCAGGGGTAATACAGGTCTTTGATGATCTCCTTGAGCACCTTATCATCAATCACCAGATGCGGGGTGAGTTTATCGGCATGGTTGCTCTCGCCTTTCTCGGCTTTGAAGTGGAACAATCCCGAGTTGTATTTCAGGTCGGCGCGCTGGAAGAGCTGCACCATCTGCGGGTAGATGTCCTTGCTTTTGCTCAGATCCAGCAGCTGGTTGGTGGGCTCGATACTGCGATCCTCGCAGATGCGCAGGAAGATGATGCGGTCGATGGTCATTTGCACAGCGTAATTGAGCTGGCGTTCGTTGACCACATGCTGGTTGCGCAGCGCGATGTTGCGCGCCAGCAGCGTGCGCCATTCCTCGATATCCGCCAGGAAGGCATCGTCCACCTCGGTGGTACCTTTTTTACTGGTGGTATCAGCAGCATACTTATCGAATGATCCACGCCAGATCGCATCACGGGAAAAAATAGCCGTGAGTTCGTCCCAGCGTTCCACATATTGGGTATAGGGGATCAACATCACCCGTGCGGTGGCAGCACTGTCGGATGGTGTGGGTTTGTTACGGCAGTCATAGACAGCCAATTCCTCAAAATCCGTCAGGATCGAAAGCGGCAGGTGCGCGTTCCAGGCATATCGCCTTAATTGATAGGCGGGATGGATATCGTATTTGATATTGACGGCAGGCTTTTTGGCTTCCACAAAAAATTTGCGTGTCTGCCCGAGCCGGAAGCAGTAATCCGGTGCGCGAGTCCCCCCCTCGATGTCGATCGAATCTTCATGGATTACCTCACGGTTCTGGGGGGCATAATTGTTGCGATTGTACATATCCCAGCCCAGCGCTTCGAAGAATGGATTGAGAAATTCCAGACGCAATTGTGTTTCGTTATAACGCCCGGAAATGTAGGCGTCGCGATTATCGCTAAACTGTTGAACCAGCTGATGGATGATCTCAGGAGCGGGCATGGCTATCCTCCTCTGTTGCATGCGGTGGGGTCGCTCGGTAAACGGAAGCGAGGGACAGGGTTAATTATAGGTTCATTGGAAAATTTTTAGCAAGTGTAAATGGCGTTCGGCTGTAGGGGCGTTCGGCCGAACGCCCCTACAGCCGAACGCCCCTACCGAATGGTGGTGATGCCGGATCAGCCGTACGGGCGGGTTCCGAACCCGCCCGTACAGGGAATACCATCTACGAATAGAAAACGACGACGAATGACATACCATCCGTCATTATCTTAAAAATGCAGTGCCTTAAAGCTCCTGGCCTGGTTTTCGATGCCCTTTTCGGTGGGTAGGCGTTCCATGCTGGATGCGCCAAAGAATCCAACAATGCCTTTGGTATGATCAAAGATATATTGAGCGTCCTCCGCTTCGGCGATCGGACCGCCATGACACAGCACCAGGATGTTCGGGTTCACCTCCACCGCCGCATCATGCATCTCCTGAATGCGTTTGGCGGACTCCTCGAGCGTAAGGGCAGTGGTCGCTCCGATCGAACCTTTGGTGGTCAGCCCCATATGCGGTACCAGCACATCCGCGCCAGCTTTGGCCATGTCAACCGCATCTTTGGTGGAAAAGACATACGGGCAGGTGAGCATATCCAGTTCATGCGCCAGGTGCACCATCTCGATCTCCAGTCCATAACCCATGCCGGTCTCTTCCAAACCCTGGCGGAAGGTGCCATCAATCAATCCGACTGTGGGGAAGTTTTGCACGCCGTCAAATCCCATCTCCTTGAGCTGTTTGAGGAAAACCTTCATGATTCGGAATGGGTCGGTGCCACACACACCAGCCAACACAGGGGTATGCGAGATAACCGGCAATACTTCGCTGGCCATCTCCACCACAATGGCATTCGCGTCGCCGTACGGCAGCAAACCTGCCAGGCTGCCACGCCCAGCCATGCGGTACCGGCCGGAGTTATAGATGATGATCAGGTCTACCCCACCACGTTCTGAAAATTTTGCAGAAATACCGGTGCCGGCGCCTGCCCCAATGATGGGTCGCCCAGTAGCTACCTGCGCTTTTAATTTACTGATTGATTCAGTTCTTGTTATGAATGGCATTTTAATTTCCTTTCTGTAATAGTTTCAGGTTATTTTGCTAACATCTCGGTTAACTTCAGCGTCATTGCTTCGGCAAATTCAGGGTCATTGATGTGATTGGGCATCTCGATCAGCTCTACTTTACTGGTATCCAGATGTTCTCGAATGGCAGCAAATAACGCCTGATCCGCTTCCGGTGAGTGGAATGGTTGACCGGGAGCATCAATCATACTGACACCTTGCAGCGGAATAAACAGCGCGGTTGGCACCCTGGTTTGATTCAATTTGGTAGCAATAATCCGGCCTAATTCTGCATTTTCTTGCGCGGTGGTGCGCATCAATGTCACCGAAGCATTGTGTTTGTAGAGCGTACGGTGTTTGAATTGCTCCGGGACGGTTTCCATGGCACCGAAATTGACCATATCCAACGCACCCAGGGAGACAACCTGTGGAACGCCGGCTTTGGCGGCGGCATCCAGGCGCTCCGGTCCGGCAGAAAGCACACCACCCACCAATTCATCACACCATTCTGTGGTAGTGATATCCGCCACCCCGCTGATAAAACCAGCGGATATCAATGCCTCCATGGATCTGCCACCGCTTCCGGTAGCGTGGAAGACCAGGACTTCAAAACCCCGTTTTTCAAGACCCTCGCGCACCATGGTCACACAGGGTGTGGTAACACCAAACATCGTGGCAGTGATCAGAGGTTTGTCTTCGGCTGGGGTTACTTCCTGTTCCAGCATGCCACAGATAGCTCCGGCAGCATTGGCAAAAATCTTGCGGGAGAGGCTGTTCAAGCCAGCCACATCCACCACCGAATACATCATGGTGATGTCTTTAACATCCACATACGGGGCCACATTTCCGGATGCCATGGTCGAGACCATCAATTTGGGCAAGCCAACCGGCAAAGCCTGCATGGCAGTCGTGGCGATGGAAGTACCCCCTGATCCGCCCAGGCTGATGACCCCATCTATTTTTCCTTCTTCGTAGAGCCTGCCCGTGATTTCACGCGCTCCTTTTGACATCACATCCAGTGCGAACCCTCGATCCGCTTTCTGGCGCAGTTCCTGCAGGGATGCACCACCAGTCTTCGCGACCTCTTCTGCGGAAATGTCCGGCGGAAAACCAGGCTCTCCGTTCACGCCTGCATCCAGTACAATCGTCTTATGCCCTCGTGCCTGAATCAGATCACGGAGATAGGCAAACTCGAGTCCCTTGGTATCCAATGTGCCAATAATTAATATTGTTTTTGTCATACGATTCCTTTCTTTGGTTTCCACTTAAATCTATACGAGTCATTTTTAATTATTGCATAGGATTTAAATTTCACTGGAATATTCTTCCTGGTTGAATTTGTGATAAAAGTGATAGATAATATAATTTGATGGTAGAAAACAGAAAAATGAAAATCGGTTCGATTGTCATTCGCTGCTATGAGTTTGAGAAAATGCTTGAATTCTGGCAGGAAGCATTACATTACCAACCCAAAGAACCCCCAAAGGATGGTTGGGTGATTCTGCGCGATCCCGAAGGAAATGGACCCAACATATCTCTTGATCAGGTTCTACATCCGCATACTGGCAAACGCAGCAAAATCCATCTGGATCTGTACGCAGATGATCAGGCTGCCGAGGTACAACGATTGGTGCAGCTTGGAGCCAGACGTTATCCCTGGTGCTACCAACCGGGCGATGATTATGTTGTTTTGGAAGATCCTGATGGAAATTTGTTTTGTGTTGTGCAAAATTAAATGTTATAGAATTATTATTAAGAAGAGCTTCTATTCTATTTCTCTCTCTCTATTTATTAAATTAAAAAACTCATTGAAAGGTATTTTGATTTTTTTAACTAGTTTTAATCGATATATAACAAAATTATCCATTCATAAAGCCTATTATTATTCGAGAAAACAAAACAAGGACTATTAAAAAATGTTAATTGATGACAAATATAGAAATCATAAAGTTTTTAATCGTTTGAAAGTATATGGTGAGTTTTACAAGACTTTAAGTGAATCGATTTTTGGATTCATTACTCAAGGGACTGAGTCAATAGTAAATATTGATACATACTTATTTTCTTCAATTCAGGGAACTTTAGAATCTATACATAATACCCTTTACAGTGGAAGAATTAATGATGCTTATTCTTTGTTACGAAACTATTATGATTCTGTAATAATTAATACCTATACAAATTTATACTTGGAAGATAATTTTAGTTTTGCAAATTTTGTTGTGGAAAAAATAAATAACTGGGTAAAAGGTATTGAGAAACTCCCAAATTACAGACAAATGTCTTCTTATATTAGAAATTCTGAAAAATTATCAAGAATTAACGAATTACTTTATTCTAAAAATGATGTCTATAAAGTTATTAGAAACAGATGTAATGATCATACTCATTATAATTTTTACCGTTACGCGATATATAACGATAATGAATTATTCCTTGAAAACCGTATAATTTATCTGGATCATCTCTTTAATGATGTTGGAAATATTTTTGTTTTCCACCTCACATATTTGTTTTATTTGAACGATCACTACATGATGGGAAGCGATTATATAGATTATTTAGATCTTGGATTAACTCCAGAAGAAGGTTCACAATACTTAGTTGCTCCATTTATTCAAAATATATTCGATACTGAAATGAAAACTAAAAGAATGGATTTATATCTGGAAATAAAAAACCACACTCCGATGCTTTTAAATTGATAAAAACTAGAAAGAGAAAATTAACAAACTATGATCGAAAATTTTGAAGTCAAAGAATTTACCCATGAAACCTGGGCGGATTTTGATGCCTTGTTTGGAAAACACAAAGGCGTGTCTGGCGGTTGTTGGTGCACCTTTAATCTGGTCACCTCCTCGCAATTCAACAAAATGCACCGGGATGAACGTAAAGATTTGCAACAGCAGCTGGCCGAAACTGGTCAGAGCTGCGGGTTGATGATCTATGATGCCGGTGTGCCGGTTGGCTGGTGCCAGTATGGTCTGGCGGAGAATTTCATCCGTTTGGAACGCGCTCGCGCCTACCAGGAGCTTACCATCCCGCCAGCGTGGAAACCGCAATGGCGTATCTCCTGTATTTTTGTGGACAAGCATCGCCGACGGGAGGGACTATCCCAGCTTCCTTTAAAAGCAGCGATGGAAAGCATCCAGCAAAAGGGAGGCGGGGTTGTGGAAGCTTTTCCGTACGATATCCCCGGCGCGAAACGCCCCTCCTACACCGGCTCGGTGAAGATGTATGAACGCGAAGGTTTTGAGGAAGTCGCCAGGCTGGGCAAGATCACGGTCTTGATGAGGAAGAAGATTTGATTAATGATTGACAAAATCAGCATTATCACCTATTATATAGGTTATATAACCTAAAAAGTAGGTGGTTATGATAGAAACTATTCTTGGTTCAGAAAATGCAGAAAGAGTGCTGATCTATCTCCTGGTCAGAGGAAAAGGCTATGCATCTGAAATTGCAGATTATTTTAATGTGGATCTAAGTCCAATACAAAAACAACTATTAAAATTTGAATCTGGTGGTGTTTTGGTAAGCACATTGGCAGGTCGTACACGTATCTTTCAGTTTAATCCTTCGTATGCTTTTTTATCAGAATTAAAGGCGCTTCTCAATAAAGTATTTCAATTCTACCCCCCGGAGGATATTGAACAATTGAAAATGAATCGTAGAAGACCACGCCGAACAGGAAAACCATTATGAAATCACCTGACGAAATGACTCAAATAGGTGATCTCCCCAACTGATAGTGTGAAGGATCGATTAGCAGCTTATTATCATTGGGGAGATCAACAAGGTCTAAAACAAGCGCTATTAATAACCAGAACAAAACAAAGCCGATCGGGACCAGTACATTTACTGGGTGGCAAGCGCCAAACGAGAAGAAACTTGGCAAAAACGCATCAAAGAGTCGCTTGAGCTACTGGTCAAGGAACAGAAATTGGGATTGAAGTGACCTCATTTTACGAGAACTTTTCGACGGAATTGTGTAAAATATAGTAAAGGAAGGTGATATGAAACACACACAAAAAAGTACAAGTAGCATAGGAATTTTCCTGGTTATGTTGACATTATTGTTTAGCATTGCGCTGGTTGGTTGTACTGCACAAGAACAGTCAACTACACCGGAAAGCACAAATCTCCTGGAAATAGTCTTGTTCCAACCATCTGCCAGTTGTGCTGCCTGCCATCAAGGCATGAAGGATACCCTCGGAAACGATGTCTCAAATCATACCGAATGGCAATCCAGCATCATGGCAAACGCCGCGCGCGACCCCTATTATCTTGCCAGTGTGCGCATGGAAACTCAAAAATCACCGCAATTGGCTGAAGCCATTGAGGAAAAATGTGCCATCTGCCACGCACCCATGGCACGTTTGAGCAATGACGCCAAAGAAGAAAGTACTATGATGTTCGGCGCTCAGGGCATACTTGCCTCAGAACACCCCCTATTTAACCTGGCTGTGGATGGCGTTTCCTGTACTGTTTGTCATCAGATTCCTGAAAACCCGGCGGATAATTTCCGTCATAGCAGCGATCTCGCTATAAATCTTGACCTTACGGCAAGCGAACGACTCATTTACGGCGCTTTCCCCATCAGTGAACAAAATGTTTCTCTTATGAAAGCCGCAACTGGATATACGGCTGTGCAAAGTGAGCACGTCCGCCAATCAGCGGTGTGCGCGACCTGCCACGAACTTTATCTCAACTATATCAAAGAAGATTCCACCCTGAGTAGCGGGGATGAACTTTTCTATGAGCAAACCCCTTACAGCGAATGGTTGGTTTCAGACTTTGCTGAACAATCCTCCTGCCAGGATTGCCATATGCCATCTGCAGAAGGAGCTGCCCCCATCTCCAATATAACGCCGGACAATCTTTATGAACCTTTTGCCCGTCATACTTTTACCGGGGGCAATGTTTTTATGCTTAATCTTTTCGGGGAGTTCAGCGAAGAATTGGGATTTCCAGGGAGTATTGCTGCGCTTGATCAACACAGTGCGCGTACCGAAGATCTTCTGCAGAATCAAACAGCGTCTTTAGCCGTTTCAGCAATTGAACAACAAGATGATACCCTTACTTTTAAAGTGGGCATTGAAGTCTTGACCGGACACAAATATCCGACCTCTTTCCCATCGCGGCGAACATGGCTACATGTGACCGTCAGCGACGCACAGGGAACGGTGATTTTTGAGTCCGGTGGGTATGAGGAGACTGGCGAAATTTTCGGTAATGCGAACGACGAAAATCCAGCTGCGTATGAACCTCATTATGACTTGATTTCTGCACCCGATCAGGTGCAGATTTATGAACCCATCATGAAAGATGTTGCGGGAGAGGTAACCACCTTTCAAATGCTGGCTACCGGTTATCTCAAAGATAATCGCTTGTTGCCTTCAGGATTCGATAAACATAATCCACCACCTGTTTCATCAGTCATCGGGGAAGCTATGCAAGATTCATCCTTCAGCGGTGGGAGTGATTCAATAACCTACCAGATACAAACCGGCGCTGCGTCTGGACCATTTACGGTTCAGGTGGAATTGCTTTACCAATCCGTGAGTTATCGCTGGGCATTAAACGTACTGGAAAGTCAAACGGAAGAAGCGCAAACTTTTGGACGAATGCTTGAGCAAACAAAAAACATTCCGGTGATGATTGCCTCGCAGACGGTTCAAAGCCAGTAAATAAATTTTTTTCTACATCTACACCTAAGTTCTGGTCTTTTGTGGTACTGAGCAGCAAACCACAATGATTTGTTTTTGATATACTCTTTGTGATGGGTTCCATCTTACGCAATCTCCTATTGAAAAAAATTCTCCATTTAAAACAATCGAGGTCAATAAAATGAAAGAAATGACACAATCCAATAAAAAAGGCTGGGATGGACTGGCGGCTACCCATTATAAAAAGTATCACATCGAGAAGTTGTTAGCAGGTACACCTCTTTTGAACGAAGTGATCCGGAGAGAAGTAGGGGATGTGCTTGGTAAATCATTGGCGCACCTGCTCTGCCACATCGGCACCGACACCCTTTCCTGGGCATTGCTCGGAGCTCAGGTTACCGGCATTGATATCTCGTCCGAATCTTTGAAATACGCCCGTCTTCTGACGGATAAAATGGGCATCAATGCCAATTTCGTGGAAGCCGATGTTATGGAAGTGATAGAGCAGGTGCACGAAAAATTCGATATTGTCTTCGCTTCCACCGGGGTATTATGCTGGATCCCGGATATTCAGCGCTTTGCCCAGACCGTCAAACATCTATTGAAAGATGGTGGTTTCTTTTACCTGCACGATGGGCACCCCTTCCGACTTGTCATGAATGCTGAAGATGGCAAAACTTATCCCAACCAGATTGTTGGCAATTATTTCCGTAAACAAGTCTGGCAATACGATAACCTGGGCGATTATACGGACCCAGATCTCCTGATTCAGGAAAAATCCTATGAATGGGATTGGACACTGGGAGAGATCGTAACCGCTTTTTGTGATGCAGGCTTGCGCATTGATTTCCTGCACGAATACCCCCAATACTTTTACAGCGGGTATACGCCGTATGATGTGGAAGACAACAAAGTGGAACTCTACCCCTGCACATTCAGCTTGAAAGCATCAGCAAGATGATTACAAATTTGTCAAATTTATTATTTTCTTTCCGACAGGTAAAATATGCAAGCGCTAAACAGAAATTTTGTCTGGTTTTAGGGGAAACCTGTGCCAGGGCGTACGGAATTAATTTGCGATGAAAAGTGAATTCTGTGAAATTACCAAAAAAGGCCCTCAAACTAAAGGAGTGTTATGATGTATTCTTATTCTTCAATTCTTACCTCAAGTGATCCTAAGCTTTCAATCCCCAACTCTTTTCTCCGGCAGGATGCTGATACCGATCATCTAGCACTGATCCTGCCAGGGTTGAACTACACCTGCGATATGCCACTCCTTTATTATGCCAGCCAGGTCATGCTGGAAGCCGGGGCAGATGTGGTTCAGATCAAATATGATTACACCCAGACGCAACCCAGTAGTAAAGACTCCCCATTGTCAGACAGGTTTGGATCATTAGCGGAAGATGTTACCCAAATTGCCCGCGTTGCTCTGATGCAACGGGATTATAAACACCTGACCGTGATTGGAAAATCTTTGGGAACGCTGGCAATTCCGCATTTCTTACAAGCTGATTTATCGCTCCAGCCGCAAACCTGTGTTTATCTCACCCCGATTCTGAATGAACTGGTTCCCATACATGATCTGATCCAGACCTGCCCGCGCAACCTGTTTGTGATTGGCACCAGTGACCGTTACTTTGACCCTGAATTGATCAACCAGTTGATAAGCCCAAATGCTGATAATTTCATGATCATTGACGAAGTCAATCACAGTCTTGAATATCCGCAAGATACTTTCCGTTCACTTGAGGTGCTGGAAAAAGTCATTCGCGGAATTCAAAATATTTTGATGGAATAAATTATTTGATCACTCCTCACAGCTACAAGCGAGCAAAAGACCCATCTCAGGGCAATCCAGATTCGCGTAAAAGTCACCGCAACCTTAGCAAAAATTCTGCTGGAGCATCATCCGGGCACCTTGATGACGCCACCCATGCAGGACATCAACCCCTGGCAGGAAATAACTTTGGAATATGAATCCTTCGAGGAAGCTCGCCGAATGGTGTTGAGTTTTGGGGGAGCAATTGAAGTCTTGGAACCATTGGCTTTAAGCCTCAGTGTAGAGGATTTTTCAAAACAGACCTTGAAAATTTACTTACCTTTGTAATTATTTTAATTTTCCATCCTTATACCATCCATTTAGATGTTTTTTTTATTGACAAAATTTTTTAACTATTTATAATGAAGTTATATCATCTAAAACACATCCATATGGATGGTATTAAGGAGTATTATGAATAGCCAATATAAAACCGATCTTCTTGATCTAAAAAATGCCAGTGATAAAGAGTATTTCGCCTTGAATAAAATTATCAACGCGGTCCGTTATGAACGCCAGCCAGATGATCCCCCCATTCCATTGGAAGAAACCACCAACCAGCTGAAAAACTTGCCCTCCTTTGTAGACTTGAAAATGTGGTGCATCTGGAATAAAGACCATTCAGAAATGATTGCCCAGGGAAATGTTGGTTTGATGCGTACCGAAGAAAATAAACACCTGGCCCAGTTTGACATAATCGTCCATGCGGATTATCGCCGCCAGGGTATCGGCAAGCAGCTTCTGGGTTTAATAGCTGAAGCAGCTAAGGCAGATAATCGCCGCTTGCTGTTGACGGATACGAATGATCGCATCCCGGCCGGCGAAGCTTTTATGCAGCGCTTAGGCGCGCAACGAGGACTGGAAGGACATGTCAACCAATTGAGAATATCTGATCTTGACCACAACCTGATCCAGGATTGGTTGGAACAGGGTCAGAAAAATGTATCAGAATTTGAGTTGGGCGTATGGGATGGCATTTATCCACAGGAACAACTACAAGAGATTGTAGCGCTTTTGGATCTCACCAATCAACAGCCTTTCGGTGATCTGGAAGTTGAGGAGATGCATATCACCCCTGAACAATTGGTTGAAATGCAGAAAATGGACGCAGCCCGTGGAAATCAACGCTGCACAGTGTATGTAATCGAAAAAACAAGCGGAAAGTTTGCTGGTTATACCGAGACAGTCTGGAACGCCAATCGACCAGAGATTTTGCGTCAGGATATGACCGGTGTCTTCCCTCAATATCGCGGTAAAGGCTTGGGACGCTGGTTGAAAGCTGCCATGCTGGATAGACAGCTCAAACTCCACCCGGAAATCAAGTTTGTGCGCACCACGAATGCCGATACGAATGCAGCCATGCTGCGTATCAACAATGAACTCGGGTTCAAACCGTATATGACCAGCATACTCTGGCAGATGGAAATCGGTCAGGTGCTGGAATATCTGAACTAATAACAAGAGGAGGAATGATGTCAGATACCGAAAAAATCACCATTAATATGTCCGCTGTCGACCTGGGGAAGGTGGATCTTCTGGTCAACGAAGGGCTGTATAGCAACCGCACCGATTTTATCCGCACGGCTATCCGCTCTCAGCTGGAAAAACACACCTTTGAAATTCAACAATCCGTGACCCGGCATTCTTTTGTGATCGGCGTCATGTCATATAACCGCGCTGATTTGGAAAAGCGCAAGCAGAAAGGTAAAAAACTATCTCTTTCTGTGATCGGGATGTTGCACCTGCATGATGATATCCCCGCCGAGCTGGCACTGGAAGTGATTGAAGAAATAAAAGTACGCGGGATTTTTAATGCCAGCCCTGAAGTAAAAGCAGCTCTGGCTGATAGAATGAAATAAAGTGCCATACATCAGGTTTGGAGAGCACTCGTGAAGGATGAAATTACCGCACTCCTCAGTAATAAACTGATCAGCAATGCTGCTGCCCAATGGTCAGCCAGCAATAAAATTGAATTACTCGACAATGTTGCTAACTTTGTTTATCAATTTCAAAGCCAGGACCAATGGAAAATCCTACGTATCACTCATAGTTCGCATCGCTCTGAGGAGCAGATTATAGCCGAATTGGATTGGATTAATTATTTGCACGATTCTGGCGTACCGGTTGCCCGACCTTACGTCTCGAAAAACAAGCGCTTGACAGAAATTTTTCCCGTACAGAACTCGTATTTCACTGCAGTCAGTTTTACATTTGCGCCTGGTCAATTGATCGAAAGCGCTGATCCTGCCCAATGGAACACAGCTTTATTTCAGAACCTGGGCCGTATTATGGGAAAAATGCACCGGGCAACTAAAGAATACAAACCAATCCTTTTGCCTGAAAGACGACCGGAATGGTATGAGGATGACCTGCTGAAAAACGCCAGACAGTACTTGCCATCTGACCAAGTGCAAGCTGCTTATGAATTGGAGGATATCCTTACCCAATTCAGTCAGTTACCCACCAGCCCGGATGATTATGGTCTCATACACAGTGATGTAAACCCAACCAATTTCCATGTCGACAATGGGAAGATCACGCTTTTCGATTTTGATGACTGTGCATACAATTGGTTTGTAAATGACATTGCCGTTGCCATGCCGTTGTATTCCAGCATGTTTAAAGAACCAGATTGGGAGACCCGTTTGTGTGAATATATTGTCTGGTTTATGCAAGGATATGAGGAAGAAAATCATCTGGATGACAAGTGGTTGAACCTGCTGCCCATCTGCATGCGTCTGCAGAACCTGATCACCCTGGTCGCTATGCATGCCTCCAATGTACCTGGTTCGCAATACCATTCGTTTTATGAATTAGTGTTGAAGACATATCGAGAAGGACATCCAATGTTCAATTATGACTTTCGGGAAGCATGCAAATCCCTGAAATTCTAAATTTGGGAAATAATCGTCCTATATGCAGGACAAAAACACCTATTTTTGCTCTGTGCACAGGATAAAAATATTTTTAAATCGTCTTATGCACAGGATAAAATAGAGAAAAGATGTATGCCTCAAATCAGTAGGGTAACCCGCACCAAACAGGAAGCCAGATCAACTTATAACAAACTCAGCCGTTGGTATGATCTCATGGCAGGCGACTTTGAGCGCAGGCCCAGTAATGCAGCCATTCAGCAATTAACACCCAACACTGGCGAGAGCATACTCGAGATTGGATGTGGCACCGGCCAGGCTATTGTGAAAATTGGAGAGTTGACCGATCAGTCTGGTAAGGTTTTTGGTATCGATATTTCGAATGGTATGCTCGCAATCGCTCAGTCCAGGGTGAAAAAGACGAGTTTACAAGATCAGGTTACATTGCTTTGTGGCGATGAGATGCAATTGCCATTTTCTACTGGATGCTTTGATGGGATTTTAATCAGTTTCACATTGGAGCTATTTGATTCCCCCGAGATTCCGCTGGTGCTGGCGGAATGCAAAAGATGCTTGCGAACTGGAGGAAGAATCAGTGTCGTAGAATTATCCAGTAAGCATCCCACTTTCATGACTGGACTCTACGATTAGCTTCACAGAAAGTTTCCTTTGTTCTTTGATTGCCGTCCCATTTTTGTTCAGCAATCTTTAAAAACTGCCGGTTTTCATACTCAATCCGTTATTGATCATTCTATGATGGGTTTGAAAGTTGAACTTGTCTTAGCCATAAAACAAGTATCTACAAAGCACATTAATCGTTTGAATGACAATTTGTGATAATTTTGTATAATAAAAACCAGGAGTGAATGAAAATGACATTATCAATCATCCTGTTATTGATTATTCTGGTTGTCGCATTGCTTTTTTTCTCGTTTGAATGGATTCCGCCTGATGTGACAGCGATAGGCGTTCTGGTTGCATTAATCGTTTTTGGATTGGTCCCTTTAGACCAGGCTTTTTCTGGATTTGGGAGCGACACTTTTATTTTGTTAATGGGACTCTTAATCATGACGGCAGCATTGATGCGCACCGGCGTTGTTGAAGTGGTTGGACGTATTTTGTTACAATACACTGCCAATCATCCAGGCAGCTTACTACCAGCCACAATGATTTCGGTGGCAATTATGAGTACATTCATTAACAATACAGCTGCTGCAGCTTTTTTCTTGCCTGTGATTTTAGGATTAAGTCAAAGGGCAAAATTTAGTGCATCACGCCTCTTAATGCCCATGGCTTTTGCTGCAATTTTGTCAAGTTCTGTGACATTAGTAGCAACATCCACTAACGTTGTGGTCAGTGGCTTGATTACACAATTTGGTCTTGAACCCATTGGTATGTTTGAATTGACCCCTGTGGGCCTGCCAATACTGGTTGTAGGATTGTTGTATATGATGTTTATTGGAAAACGTCTGGTTCCTGAGCGTTCTTCTAAAAATGACGTGACAGAAAGTTTCGATCTTCGTCCATATCTTGCTGAATTGCGGATATTACCTGACTCACATTTGGCAGGTAACACCCTGGCGAAATCAAACATAGGCCGAAATTATGATCTCACAGTTTTGGCAATTATTCATGAAGGTAAACGCAAACTCAATCCTCCTGCTAACACATTGTTACATGAAGGAGATGCATTACTGGTAGAAGGAGCATCAGAGTCAATTCTTAAAATTAAAGATGTTTCAGGAATCGATATCCAGGCCGATCTCAAGTTTTCCGATGAAGAATTGAAAGCAGAAGAGCTACATTTGGCTGAAGTGGTTCTGTTACCTCGTTCTCCTTTCATCGGGCGAACATTAAAAGGTCTCAAAATGCGTGAACGCTTTGACCTTCAGGTGGTTGCCATTAATCGTCGTACAGGGATTGTTCACTCAAAGATTGCCGATACCCGCTTACAATTAGGCGATGTCTTACTGGTGCAAGGGAATCGGAATCAGATTAAAGCGCTACAGGCAGAAAATGCGTTTGATGTCTTAGGGGTCTTAGAAGTCCAACGCTTCAACCGGAAGCAAGCAATAACGGTTGTTGGAATTTTTGCAGGGGCTTTTATTTTAGGCTCACTAAAAATAATTGCTCTTCCCGTAGCGATGTTACTCGGCGCATTGCTGGTGTTCGTTACTCGCTGCATTACCCCGGATGAAGCCTATCGTCAGGTGGATTGGAAGGTTTTGATCCTGATAGGTTGTATGCTGGCGCTGGGTGTGGCGATGCAGACGACTGGTACAGCTCAATATCTGGCTGATTTACTCACCCGACTGGTGGGAAATTTAAATCCCATCTGGTTGCTAACCGGTTTTTTTGCCCTGACCGTATTACTTACCCAACCAATGTCCAACCAGGCTGCTGCAGCCGTGGTCATCCCGGTAGCGGTGCAGACAGCCATTCAACTGGATTTGAATCCACGCACCTTCGCGATGATGATCGCCATTGCCGCCAGCACTTCCTACCTGACCCCGCTTGAACCCGCCTGTCTGATGGTGTATGGACCTGGCAGGTATCGCTTCATGGACTTTCTGAAAGTAGGTGGATTGCTGACGGTGGCAGTTTATCTGATTGCGATTATCCTGACACCTCTGCTGTGGCCTTTGTAAAAACACGGTGCACAAGATAAATTCTGGATTTTCAATCGGGAAAGCGATTCTGCTCGCATTGAATAATGAATTGATTATTCCAATCATAATCAAAAATGCTATACTCAACGTAGCAGTTACCTCACTAAATTTTCTATCCATTCATTAAATCTTTTTTTTGCTGATCGAGGTCGTATGAAGTTAATTCAGCAAACCAACCATTCTGAGGTTGATTATTGGCGGATTCGCAACTTCTTGCGTGAAGTATTTCTGCTTAATGATCGCATTGAACGCAGCTGGCATGCTGCCAGGTTGGATCACTGGCGCTGGCATTTCATCAAAACTTGTGAACTGACTCCCCCTTTTGAGCAAGTGACCTTCACCTGGCAAACGCAAACAGGGGAGATAGCATCAGTGCTCCATCCCATCTGCCATGTTGTGGCTGCCACCCCGCAGGGTGAAATTGCATCCTTCTGCACCATCTCCTATGATGATTACACCCGTAGCGCCGTTACTGTTTTAGTCGAAACTGCAGCAGAACATTGGCAGCGTGGTCTTGGTAAAGCAGTCATGATTGAAGGAATGCATCGGTTGAAACGACTGGGCTGTACACGAGTGTTTTCCAGTGCTACAGAAGAGCCTGCTGACAAACTCTACAGATCCGTCATGCAAAATATGAAATTGACCGATACCTGGGTAAAGATTTTTTAAGGAGTGCAATTTGACCTCAATTTATGGAAAATATATCGTGTTGACGGGTGGTTCCAGAGGAATTGGGCCAATCATAGCTGAAGAATTGGCAAAAAAAGGTGCTCATATTGCACTGGCAGCCCGATCTGAAGAAGGTTTGCAAAGTGCTGCCAATCATTTGCGTCAATTTGGCGTACAGACAATGATTGTGACAGTCGATCTCTCGCAAACCAGTGAACAACAAAAACTGGTTGATTCGGTTATGGAAAGATTTGGCCAGATTGATATTCTGGTCAACAACGCCGGTTTGGAAACAGAAGGAGCTTATCTCGATCTTTCCTGGGAGGTGATCCAGAAAACCGTTGAGGTGAACCTTCTGGCACCTATGAGGTTAACTCATCTGGTGTTACCACACATGCTGGCACAGGGACAGGGGCATATTGTCAACATTGCATCTGTAGCCGCTAAAATCGGAGCGCCCTACGCAGCCACCTACTGCGGAACAAAAGCAGGTTTGGCTGAATGGACGCGTGGGATGCGCCTGGAACTCGAAGGTAGTGGGGTTCATTTTTCCACCATATTACCTGGCTACATCAACGAAGTAGGCATGTTTGCCAAATTTAACCTAAAGTCACCTGGTTTATTGGGATCTACCACCCCGGAAAAAGTTGCTAAAGCTGTGGTAAAAGCCATCGAAAAAGATAAATTGGAACTTTTCGTAAATTCCTCCCCAGCTCGAATGTTAAGTGTTGCCTGTGAAATTTCTCCTGCCCTGGGAGACCGGCTGAAGCAGGTTTTGGGTGTTGTTGAATTTCAACGCAAGAAGGTGGAAAAAAGATAATGACCTGGGATTCAAAAATTAAATCAGAGAACTTGACTGGTTATTGGAAGAAGAAAATCCAGGTGTTCGTTATCTGGCATTACGAGACATCCTGGAGTTGCCAGCTGAAGACTCTGAACTGATCGCTGCCAGAGAAAAAGCCCATCAAGAAGGACCCATTGCAGCTATCCTGGAAGCCATGCACACGGATGGTTATTGGGTGAAACCCGGACCAGATTATCTGCCGAAATATAGCAGCACGTTCTGGTCCATCATCCTGTTAGGGCAACTGGGAGCTGATATTGATCTGGACCCGCGTATCCATTTAGCTTGCCAGTATTTGATGGAGCATGCCTTCAATGTCGCCGGCCAATTCAGCTCGAATGGACCACCATCCGGAACAGCTGATTGTTTGCAGGGTAACTTATGCGCTGCTTTTCTGGATCTCGGGTACGTAGACCCTCGACTGGACACTGCTTTTGAGTAGATGGCGCGTACCGTCGCCGGTGAAGGACTGGCTCCATTGGCGGATAAAAAAGCTCCCCTGCGCTATTATGCCGGGAAATGTGGTCCGCGTTTGCCTGCGGAGCCAACAACGGATTTCCCTGCGCCTGGGGAGCGGCTATAGTCATGCTGGCTTTTGGTAAATTATCTTTATCACAATGAACGCCGCTCATTGATACAGCCATTCAACAAGGAGCCGATTTTTTATTGAGTGTGGATCCAGTTGATGCGACTTACCCCAGCGGGTGGAGTGCAAAACCCAGTGGTAATTGGTGGAAGTTCGGTTTCCCGGTGTTTTATGTGACCGATATTCTGCAAATTATTGAGGCTTTGGTTCTGTTGAGGTATGCTGGAGATCTGCGTCTGAAAAATGCACTGGAATTCATTTCCTCCAAAAAGGATTCTAACGGCCGCTGGGCTTTGGAATATGATTATGCAGGCAAAACATGGTATGACTTTGGGAAGAAGAAACAACCCAACAAATGGGTCACCTTCCGAGCTGCCCGGGTATTAAGGAAATTGTCCGACACCAAAATCGAATGAACTATCTCATTTAATTTCACTCATCACATGGGTACTATTTTTCCTGAATAATCACATTTTTTAAAAATTAGCTTGACAAATATAAAATCGCTTTTATAATCATCCAATATGAATAATCAATTCAATTCCATTTCCTTAACCAAGAAGGCAAAAACCAACAAATTTTAGATATTGTCTGGTTGTTTGAACGATTATGAATTGCATCTGCCCTCGCCAGACAAGGCGAGGTTTTTATTTTAAAGGTAATGATGAACAAAAAAATCATTTTTAATACGACAAAGAATATGGTCAAGAAGCAGAAACCGGATCGGAATCTGGTGAGTTTTTAATTTTTTTGACCCTTATTGGCGTTATCAGAAAAAAGAGCTTGCCGGAATGGCAGGCTCTTTTATTTTGGAAAGGAAACGATGAAAGCAGGAATTTTATTTTCAAGGATTCGCAAAGAAGAAAAAATGTTAATGGATCGTTTTAGGCTGCGGAATGTGGATTTTGATTTGATCGACGTGCGTGAAGTTGTCTTTGATCTGCACAATATGGATCGTTGGCTGCAATATGATGTGTTGCTAGATCGCTGTATCAGTCATTCACAAGCTCAGACTGTACTTGAAATCTTTGAAGCCTGGAATATTCCCTGTGTAAACTCTGCCCACACATTGCGAATGTGTGGTGACAAGAAAAATACCACCCTGGCTTTAATCCGCAATCAGATCCCAACCCCACGAGTTCGTCTGGCATTATCTCCAGAGGCAGCGTTGGAGACAATCGAAGATATGGGCTATCCCGTGGTGCTGAAACCAACCATTGGTTCCTGGGGACGTTTGCTGGCATTGATCACCTGCCGGGAAGCCGCCGAGGCAGTTCTGGAACACAAGGCCGCTCTTGGCTCTGTTCAGCATTCAATTTTCTACATTCAGGAATATATTGAAAAAGGAGACCGTGATATTCGCACATTTGTGGTTAGAAATCAGACTATTTGTGGAATTACCCGCAGTTCTGATCATTGGATCACCAATACTGCTCGGGGTGGTATCGCAGCGAATTGTCCAATCACACCTGAGATTGATTCCTTATCTGTTGCAGCAGCACAAGCGGTTGGTGGCGATATTGTGGCGGTTGATTTGATGCAGGACCTTTCCGGAAAATTATGGGTCAATGAAGTGAATCACACCATGGAATTCAAAAATAGTGTAGAGCCAACCGGTGTAGATATTCCCGGCATAATGGTGGATGCCATCATCACAATGGTGACAAACCAATCTTTTAACAATCAGGCCAGAAACTAAGTCATAGGAGCAAAATAATGAGTTTAGAAAATTTTAGCATCATTGAATCAACATTAAGAGAAGGGGAACAATTCGTCAACACGTTTTTTACACAGGACCAAAAAATTGAAATTGCACGTTTATTAGATGAATTCGGAGTTGAGTATCTGGAGTTAACCACCCCCCAGGCATCTCCACAGAGTGAACGGGATTGCGTCGCCATCGCCAAACTGGGACTGAACGCAAAAATTGTGACCCACACACGCTGTACGCTGAATGATGTCAAACGGGCAGTTGATACTGGCGTGGATGGCGTAGATGTGGTCATCGGAACCTCCTCGCAATTACGTAATTTCAGCCATGGCAAAAGTGTGCCCGAGATTATCGAACTGGCACAGGAAGTCTTTGGATATTTGAAATCACAAAATGTGGAAATGCGCTTTTCAACTGAAGATAGCTTACGCAGCGACCCCCAAGATTTATACGCGGTTTACGAAGCAGTGGATGCCATTGGCATCAACCGGGTTGGGATTGCAGATACCGTGGGAATAGGAACGCCAATGCAGGTTTATAACCTGGTATCTGAACTCCGCAAAAGGGTAAAAGCGGATATTGAATTTCATGGTCACAATGATACCGGCTGTGCCATAGCCAACGCTTATGCAGCATTGGAGGCAGGTGCCACGCATGTTGATACCAGTGTTTTAGGCATCGGTGAACGCAATGGAATTACACCGTTGGGTGGTTTAATAGCGCGTCTTTATGCGATTAATCCGGTCCTGGTAGCTAAATACAACTTGCTGCTTTTGGTTGAGTTGGATCAACGCATTGCTGAATTGGTACAGGTCGATATTCCCTTCAATAATTACATCACTGGTTTCTCGGCATTTACCCACAAAGCCGGCATCCATGCCAAAGCGATTTTAAACAACCCATCTACCTATGAAGTTTTATCTCCTGAGGATTTTGGTTTGACCCGCTATATCAACATTGCCCATCGTTTAACCGGCTGGAACGCCATCAAGTACCGCGCTGAACAATTGGGGTTGGACTTAAGTGATAGCCACATCAAACATATCACCAAAGAGGTCAAACGAAATTCGGATGAACGTCCATTGACGTTGGATGATGTCGATACAATTTTATATCGGGAATACCACCAACAGATTGAGGGTACAAAAACGAATCAACCAGTAAGTATGGCAGGAGATTAATCGATGGGTCAGACATTAACCGAAAAAATCTTTTCAAACTCGCTTGGACGAGTGGTTCAGGCAGGTGAAATTGTGGTTGTTCAACCGGATGTGGTCATGAGCCACGATTCGCTTACCCCCGGAATAATTGACATATTACAACAAGATTTTGGTAGAAATACTGTCCAAATTCCCAATCAACTTGTGTTTTCATTTGATCACGTAGCTCCTGCATCAACAGTGGGAACAGCTGAAAATCAAAATAAAGTCCGTGCCTTCGCCCAGAGAAACAATATTCGTTTATTTGAAGTAGGCAGAGGAATCTGTCATCAGGTGTTAGTCGAAGAGGGCATTGCACAACCTGGATTTATCGTGCTAGGCGCGGATTCTCATTCCACCAGTTATGGTGCTGTAGGAGCATTTGGATCAGGGATGGGATCCACAGACGTGGCTGCTATCTGGGCAACAGGAAAAACATGGTTGCGTGTCCCGGAGACATTACGAATTCTGGTTCGAGGAAGATTTCAATCTGGCGTTGGTCCAAAAGATCTCGCATTAAAAATCGGGCGCGAACTTTCGATATCTGGAGCTACCTATCAAACAATTGAATATCATGGATTAGATTGGCTACCATTATATGGACGTCAAACTTTATGCAGTATGGCGGTTGAATTAGGCGCTAAAGCAGGCATTGTTCCACCATCTGGTGAGATAAGCAGACGTTTCACCGTTCCAGAATGGTTGTTCGTTGATCCTGATGCCTCATATTTTCGTACGCTGGAAATCGACCTTGAAACGCTCGAGCCACAAATTGCAATACCACATGCCGTGGATCATGTGGTAGATATTTCGGTTGTAGCAGGCAAGAAGTTTGACCAAATTTTTCTTGGCACCTGCACCAACGGACGCTATGAAGATTTGCGCGCGGCTGCACTTATCATAAAGGGTCACCAAATATCTGATCAAGTTCGTTTTATTATCACACCGGCATCCAGCCATGAATTATTACGAGCCATGGCGGATGATACTCTCTCGACCTTGATCGCTGCAGGCGCTGTTCTAAGCACCCCTGGGTGCGGTGCTTGTATGGGTAGACACCAGGGTACGCTGGGAAAAAATGATGTTTGTTTATCCACCGGAAACCGGAATTTCAAGGGACGAATGGGAGATCCGGCATCACAGATTTATCTGGTTTCACCAGCTGTGGCAGCTGCTTCCGCCATTCGAGGGGCCATTACAGACCCAAGGTATATTTAGGAGACAGGAAATCATGGTTCAAATTTGGAAATTTGGAGACGATATCGATACAGATCAGATTGTTCCCGGGCGCTATGCGCCTTATATGCGCCCGAATGAGGATGTAGGTAAAGCAGCTTTTATCGAAGCACATCCTGAATTTAACAAACTGGCAGAACCTGGCGATATTATTGTTGCGGGTGAAAATTTTGGGTGCGGTTCTTCGCGTGAATATGCCGTTTTGGCATTAAAACGTAGGCAAATTGGAGCAATCATAGCGAAAAGCTTTGCCAGAATTTTCTATCGCAATGCCATTAACCTTGGTTTGATCTTAATTGAAGCACCACTGGTAGTTGATGAATTATCTGATCATGATTTGTGTACGCTTGATCTGGATGGAAACCGCCTGGAAGTTGGAAATCACAGACATCGCCTTCCGGAAATATCACCATTTGCCCGAGAGATCGTGAGCGCTGGTGGCCTGGTGGCTTATATTCAAACAAATGATCGATTACCAGGCGAATAAAAATAGAGGACTATCAATGCCAAAATTATGCATAATCCCAGGTGATGGAATTGGGTTGGAAGTCATTCCTGCTGCTGTTCAGGTACTTGAAAAGATCATACCGGATCTGGAGGTAGTTTATGCCGAAGCAGGCTGGAATTGTTTTCAAAAATACGGCGTATCGGTATTACCACAGACCATGGACACCATAAGAGATTGTGGGGCTGCATTGTTTGGTGCAGTTTCTTCCCCTTCCCATCAAGTACAGGGATATCGCTCAGCCATTCTGACATTGCGCCAGGAACTGGATTTATTTGCCAATCTTCGTCCAGTACGCAGTTTACCTGTTGTTTCCCCCCGCGCAGATATTGATATGATCCTGGTGCGTGAGAATAGTGAGGGATTATATTCCGGGTTGGAGACCATTCAGGATGGACGGGCGACCGCTACCCGGGTGATTACCAGACAGGCTTCTTTTCGAATTGCCAAACAAAGTATGCGCATCATGCAGCAACTGAATAGAAAGAAATTATCGATTATTCATAAAGCAAATGTTTTACCTCTAACCGATGGACTGTTTCGTGATACCGTTCGTGAAGTTGTTTCTTCCTATGAGCAGCAGGGATATTGTATCGATGTAGAAGAGATATTGGTGGATGTAGCTGCATTTCGGATGCTAAGTGATCCACAAAAATATGATGTACTGGTAACAACAAATTTATTTGGTGATATCCTCTCAGATGCTGCTGCATATTGGTGTGGTGGGTTGGGAATGGCACCTTCGCTCAACCTGGGTGAGGGAATTGGTCTGGCTGAACCTGTACACGGGTCAGCACCTGATATTGCCGGAAAAGGAATAGCGAATCCGATTGCAGCGATTTTGAGTGCTGCTTTACTCGTTCGTTTTATCTGGCAACAACAGGAGGCTGCCAATCAGATTGAAGCAGCAGTCCATCAAAGCTTGATTGAATTCGGCGACCTTGGAATCAATCCCAGCGTACATATGCCGGGTACGCAGGTGATTCTTAATCGCATTCTTGCCAATTTATGAAAGATAGTTGGTGATGATATGTACATAAATCCAGTTCCTCAAACCAAAATAAAAATTCGTTTCTGTCAATTGCTTGACATTCCTCCGTACCTCCAGTACACTATTGCCTATTATGATCCCAACAAGTGCTATTCTTCGTCGTCGTGTTCGTCGTAACCGCATCCTCTCCGCAGGGAAGACGGGCATTAGTGCTTTAATGGATTAAATCAATTTTTTAGTGGTAACTAAGCAAAAAGCTCTCCTTCCCGGAGAGCTTTTTTATTTCCAATAATCCAAAAGTGAGGTCTGTATGATGAATAAAAAAGAAGTAAAAAAAGTTGTGTTAGCCTATTCCGGGGGGCTGGATACTTCCGTGATTGTCCCCTGGTTGAAGGAGAATTATGGTTGCGAAGTGGTCTGCTTTTGTGCAGATGTCGGTCAGGCGGAGGAATTGGATGGCCTGGAAGAGAAAGCGCTGGCATCCGGCGCCAGTCAATTGATCATTCGCGATCTCAAGGAAGAGTTTGTTGAGGACTATATCTTCCCAACCATGAAAGCCGGTGCCATTTATGAACGAAAATACCTGTTGGGCACCTCCATGGCACGTCCATTAATTGCTAAACATATGATTGATGTGGCTCATGAAGTCGGAGCGGATGCCTTATCCCACGGAGCAACCGGCAAGGGAAATGATCAGGTGCGTTTTGAATTAACTTTTGCTGCCTTGGACCCACGCCTACAGGTAATTGCACCCTGGAGAGAATGGGATATCCGCTCCCGAGAAGATGCGATCAAGTATGCTAATGAACACAATGTGCCGGTAACCGCCAATGAAAAGTCAATTTACAGCCGTGATCGTAATTTGTGGCATCTTTCCCATGAGGGCGGTTTGTTGGAGGATCCCTGGAAGGAACCTCAGGAAAGCATGTTTTTATTATCTGCCTCGCCGGAAAATGCACCTGAATCCCCCGCATATGTCGATATTACGTTCGAATCAGGCACACCGGTAGCTATCAATGGTGAACAGTACAGCCCAGCTCAGTTATTAATGAAATTAAATGTATTGGGGGGGGCGCATGGCATAGGTAGAGTGGATCTGGTGGAAGGTCGTCTGGTGGGCATGAAATCCCATGGGGTCTATGAAACACCTGGCGGCACCATTTTGTATGCAGCCCATCGTGAACTGGAGTCGCTGGTTTTGGATCGACAAACAATCCAATATAAAGATCTGGTGGCTTTGAAATACGCAGAGCTGGTTTATGACGGCTTGTGGTTCTCTCCATTAAGAGAGTCTTTGGAAGCCTTTGTAGATGCCACCCAGGGGCCTGTAACAGGAGAGGTAAAGCTTAAACTTTACAAAGGCAGCATTATCCCTGTAGGCAGAAAGAGCAAGTTCAGTCTTTATCGTGAAGATTTTGCCACATTTGGGCAGGAAGATGTTTACGATCAATCCGATGCCCAGGGATTTATTCATTTGTTCGGACTTCCATTAAAGGTCAGGGCAATGAATGGTTTGCCTGTTTCCGGTGTAAAAATGGCAAAACCTGATTATTCGCGTTTCAAACGGGATTAGGAGGCAAAGGATGAGTCTTTGGGGAGGTCGTTTTCAAGGAACAAGCGATGCCGATGCCTGGAAGTTGAATGCTTCCATCGATATTGATCAACGTCTGTCCAAACAGGATGTCACTGGCAGTATCGCCTGGGCGCAGCAATTGCATAAGATTGGCGTTTTGAGTGATTCTGAATACCAGGACATTCATGACGGTTTGATTCAAATCCTGAATGAATTTGACCAATTAACCTTCCAAATTCATCCGTCAGATGAGGACATTCACTCGGCTGTAGAACGCCGATTATATGAAATTATTGGACCAACAGCCGGCAAATTACACACCGGTCGCAGCCGCAATGACCAGGTATCCACAGACTTTCGTCTATGGTTGCTCGAAGCAATACCAACATTGATCCATGCAATCCGCCAATTTCAAGACCAATTGGTCAAACGGGCAGAACAGGATATCGATGTGGTCATGCCATCTTATACTCATTTACAAAGGGCTCAGCCAGTCTTGTTGAGTCACTGGTGGTTATCATTTTTCTGGCCTTTGGAACGTGATATCGAGCGACTAACTTTCACCTTCAAGGAATGTGGGATCATGCCCCTGGGAAGTGGGGCAGCAACGGGGACCAGTTTTGCTATCGACCGCCATGAACTCGCCAACCAGCTTGGTTTTATTGGGGTCAGCCAGAACAGTATGGATGCGGTTTCAGATCGCGATTTTGCCGCTCAGTTCTTGTTTGATGCAGCTATGTGTGGTGTCCATTTATCAAAATTGTCGGAACAGGTGGTGTTATTTTCAACTACCGAGTTTGGTTTTTTTGCCCTGGATGATGCTTTTGCAACCGGGTCAAGCCTGATGCCGCAGAAGAAAAATCCGGATGTGTTTGAATTAACCCGTGGAAAAGCCGGCAACCTCTTGGGGTTATTGACCGGGTTAATGTCTACCTTGAAAGGGTTGCCATCTACATACGATAAAGATTTGCAGGAAGATAAACAGGCTGTTTTTCAAGCTTATGATATTCTGATGGCAGTACTCCCGGTGTTATCAAAAGCGATTCCCACGCTCAGTATCTTCTCTGAAAAGCTCCGGGCTGCCATTGATCCTTCTGTATTCGCAACTGATCTGGCAGATTTGTTAGTGAAAGCCGGTATCCCATTTCGGGAAGCCCATGAACTGGTAGGCAAGGCGGTGAAAATGTCGCTTGAATCAGGCAGGAGTATTCACCAATTGAAGCGTACAGAATGGCAACAATTAATCCCAGGCGTCGAAGTAGATTTTTCAAAAGTATTCTCACCCGAGGTGAGTATCGCCACGCGTTGTGTGGTTGGAGGTACAGCCACACAGGCTGTGGTGGAACAAATAAGCACCGCGCGCAGGTGTTTGCAAGCTCGTTAAATTTAATTTATTGGAGGTAAAAAATGAAATCTGTTATTTGTTTAGAATGTGAAGCTGAAATCAACCTGGATGCAGGTGTGGAAAAAAATGAAATTATTGTCTGTCCGGATTGTGGTGTTGACCTGGAAATTGTCTCCCTGGATCCTCTCGCGGTGGAACTTGCCCCGATGGAAGAAGAAGACTGGGGCGAATAAAATGAGTAAACGCCTGCGCATTGGTGTTTTATTCTCCCGGGTTCGCGTAGAAGAAAAGTGGATCTTCGCCGCCCTGGAACAACGTGGCGTGGATTACGAGCGCCTGGATGATCGCAAGGTCTTTTTTGATCTGGATCATCCTGATGAATGGAGAACATATGAAGCCATCCTCGAACGCAGCATCAGTTATTCAAGCGGTCTGAATATTCTGCGGGTTTTGAATGCCTGGGGAATCCCGACGGTCAACACAGCCCGGGTTGCCGAAGCCTGTGGCGATAAACTGGCAACCAGTGCTGCACTGGCGAAATATTCATTACCGCAACCGCGCAATCTGGTTGCTTTTTCAACAGAAGCAGCACTGGAAGCCATTGAGACCATCGGTTATCCGGTCGTGATTAAGCCAACTGTTGGTTCGTGGGGACGCCTGCTGGCAAAAATTAATGATCGCGATGCAGCTGAGGCAGTGTTGGAACATAAGTCGGTGCTCGGTTCCGTACAACATTCCATTTTTTATATTCAGGAATTCATCCAGAAACCAGGGCGTGATATACGGGTATTTGTGATGGGAGATCAGGCCATCACAGCCATTTATCGCAAAGCGGAACATTGGATTACCAATACAGCCCGGGGAGGTGAGGGGGAGATCTGTAAGATCAATCCCGAATTGGAAAAAATTTGCCTCGACGCAGCCCATGCAGTAGGAGGTGGGGTATTGGCCATCGATATCCTCGAGCATCCTGACCGTGGTTATCTGATCAATGAGATTAACCATACAATGGAATTTCATACGCTGATGCCCATTACCGGTGTAGACGTAGCAGGTTTAATGGTGGATCATCTGTTGAAAGTTGGAAGACGTGAAATTGAGGTGGTTTTATGATACGAGTATCCATCCTCGGTGGTTCTGGTTATACGGGCGGAGAATTGCTCCGCCTGTTATCGTTTCATCCGCAAGTTGAAATTCATCAGGTAACTTCGCAATCTCATCTGGGGGAGTATGTTCACCAGGTCCACCCAAATTTGCGCAAGGTCAACTCATTAAAGTTCAGTGATCCAGGACAATTAGAACCTGTAGATTTGCTTTTCTTGGCTGTTCCGCATGGGGAAGCTCAAAAAAAGATGGACGATTTTGCCAGATTGGCACCCAAAGTCATCGATCTGTCTGCGGATTTTCGTTTGAGAGACCCTGTCCTGTATGAAAAGTGGTATGGGCAAACGCATGCATCACCACAATGGTTGTCCAGATTTGTCTATGGTCTGCCAGAAATCAATCGGGAAGCGATTCAGCAAGCAGATTATATCAGTGGGGTTGGATGTAATGCTACAGCGAGTATTCTGGCGTTACTACCGATCATGCAAGCTGGAATAATGGATGATTCCTCCCCGGTGACAATAGAAATTAAAGTCGGTTCATCAGAAGGTGGCGCTTCTATCAACGATGGCTCCCATCATCCTGAACGCAGTGGGGTTATTCGCACCTTTTCTGCCTTCGGTCACCGTCATACCGCTGAAGTGATCCAGGCTTTTGGAATACAAAAGCTGTGGCTGACGATGACAGCCGTTGATCTGGTGCGCGGAGCACTGGCAACCGCCCATCTTCAACTCAAATCTGGGATAGTAATGAAAGATTTATGGAAAGCCTACCGGGCAGTTACACAAGAAAATCCTTTCCTGCGGTTGGTCAACGAAAAAAGAGGTGTTTATCGTGTGCCCGAACCGAAAGTTCTGGCTGGATCCAATTACGCAGATATTGGTTTTGCTTATGATCAGGAAAACAATCACCTGGTATCCATCTGTGCGATTGACAATCTGATGAAAGGTGCCTCCGGGACGGCGGTGCAATGTATGAATCTGATGATGGGTTGGGATGAAATGGCTGGGCTAGATTTCCCTGGCTTACACCCCGTTTAGTGGAGGGAAGATGAAAGAAACAATGGTAGTCAAAATAGGTGGTACAGATGGGGTGAACTTTGATTTTCTATGCAATGATGTGGCGGCATTGGTCAAATCGAGTCAGCCTGTCGTAATTGTCCATGGGGGCTCTCATGATGCCAATTTGTTAGGAGAAGCATTGGGTTACCCCCCTAAATTTCTAACCAGTCCGGAAGGATTTACCTCCCGCTACACGGATGCAAAGACCCTGGAGATATTCACCATGGCGGTAAATGGAAAAGTGAATAGCCTGCTGGTTTCAAAGCTTCAACAGGCTGGCGTCAATGCATTTGGTTTGAGTGGATTGGATGGTCAATTAATGGTTGCTCAACGCAAAAAAGCATTACAAAGTGTTGAAAACGGGAAACGAAAAATTATACGTGATGATTTCAGCGGCAAGATTGAACTTGTGAATGCAAGTATCCTGTATTGGCTGTTATCGCAACAAATGGTACCGGTCGTTGCCCCGATTGCGGTTTCACATGAAGGCGAAGCATTGAATGTGGATGCTGATCGCGCAGCCGCCATGCTGGCAGGTGCTTTACAGGCAGACAAATTATTATTGTTCACTGCCGTCAAAGGGTTATACCGAAGTTTCCCGGATGAAAGCACCTGGATCCCCTCTATAAAGATGTCTGAGATCGATGCAGCTATGCAATTTGCGCAAGGCAGAATGAAGAAGAAAGTACTGGGTGCCAAAGAAGCGCTGGAAATGGGTGTAAAACAGGTCGCGATTGCCGATGGACGGGTAGAGAATCCAATTGCACATGCGTTAAGCGGCCAGGCGACCTGGATTGGAGGTTTATGATGAATTGGGTTTCTATGGAGGAACAATACAGCAGTGGTGTATATGCCAAACGTGGTCTAGCCATCATCCGGGGCAGTGGAGCAACGCTGACGGATAGCAACGGAAAAGTTTACATCGATTGCGTCGGTGGGCAAGGGACAGCCAATATTGGGCATGCCCATCCGCGCTGGACAAAAGCATTGGCCGACCAGGCAGCCATCCTGCTGAATTGCCCGGAGATGTTTTCGAATGATCAAAGAGCACTCTATATGCAGGAGTTGATGGCAGTAGCTCCACCCGGCATAGAGAGAGTGTTTTTCTGCAATTCCGGAACAGAAGCCATCGAAGGCGCCATTAAGTTTGCTCGTGTTGCCAGTGGAAGAACTGAAATCATTGCAGCAAAACGGGGTTTTCACGGCCGCACATTCGGCGCCTTATCAGCAACATGGAATAAGAAGTACCGTGAACCATTTGAACCATTGGTGCCTGATTTTCACCATATTACCTTCAACGATTTCAATGATATCGAGCAGATTTCCACAAAAACAGCAGCCGTCATTTTAGAATTAGTACAGGGTGAAGGTGGGGTGTATCCAATTGATCCTGCCTATCTGACTGCTGTTCGCGAGCAATGTGATCGGGTAGGTGCCTATCTGATGATTGACGAAGTGCAAACTGGTTTTGGACGCACCGGCAAATTGTTTGCCATCCAGCATTATGCGATCCAACCCGATTTTGTATGCCTGGCAAAATCAATTGCGGGGGGATTGCCTATGGGAGCGATCTTAATTGGAGAAAAAGTTGCTAAATTTCAACCTGGTATACATGGCTCCACATTTGGCGGAAATCCTTTAGCCTGTGCGGTGGCACGCGAAACATTGAAGATTCTTGAACAGGAGAATTTGATAAAAAATGCTGCCATTTTGGGTGATGAATTTCAGCAGGCATTATCGGCAATTCCATCACCTCTCATACGTGAGGTCCGTGGTCAGGGTTTGATGATCGGGGTGGAGTTGAAACAAAAGGTTGCCCCCTATCTCAAGCAATTGACTGATCTGGGGGTGTTGGCTTTGCCCGCAGGTATGACTGTACTACGATTCTTACCACCATTGGTCATCACACGTGAACAAATACAACAGGTGGTTGCCGCCGTGCACTCAGTATTGGCTGTGGCGTAAATCATGATTGATATTCCTGAAACACTCCTGGGCTTACTGCATCAATATAGTCCCAGTGGCAGTGAAGCAGCTGCAGTTAAGTGGTTGGTGCAACGCATGGCTGATTTGCAATTTGAACAGAGCTTTATGGATGAGGCTGGAAATGCAGTTGGTATCAAAGGAACCGGTCCCCACCAAATCATCCTGTTAGGGCACATCGATACAGTAAAAGGCGAAATACCGGTGCGACTGGAAGGCGACAATCTATATGGAAGGGGCAGCGTGGACGCCAAAGGCTCATTATCAGCGTTTGTTGATGCAGTTGCCTCCGTCTCCATTCATCCGGACTGGCAGATCGTGGTGATTGGCGCTGTGGATGAAGAAGGTGACTCAAAAGGTGCCAGGTATATATGTAATCGCTACCAACCCGAAATCGCAATTATTGGTGAACCCAGTCAATGGAACCGGGTGACATTGGGGTATAAAGGATCACAACAAGCTGTATTAACCAGTCGCCAACCTATAACGCATTCATCTCAGGGTGGAAATGCCAATGATGTATTACTCGGTGTCTGGCAGGGTCTGTTAGAACGCGTGAAGGCATTCAATCAAGGAAAAACGATGTTCGAACAAATCATTCCAACAGTTCTGAACATGGTAAGCGAATCGAATGGGTTTGAGATGGAAGGAAGGCTTGAGGTTGGGACACGATTGCCAATTTCTATCTCTCCACAAGTCTGGCTGGAAGAATGGTTGGGTGAGTTAAAGGGGGTTGAGGTTAACCACCAATTCTCAGGAATCCCCGCGTATCAAGCTGATAAAAACTCCGTCTTAACGCGAGCTTTTCTAGGTGCCATCCGTCAGGCTGGAGGGAAGCCCGGATTTGTTAATAAAAGCGGTACCTCCGATATTAACCTGGTTGCACCAGTCTGGCAATGCCCGGCAGTGGCGTTTGGCCCCGGTGACTCCAATCTGGATCATACGCCCAATGAGCATATTTCTATTGCGGATTATGGCAAAGCAGTTCTGGTTTTGGTGTCAGTTTTGAAGAATCTGGGGATATCGTCCTGAATATCACATTCCAGTTTCTTCAATGAAAAATTTACGCAGGCTAAACCAAAAAAGCCCCTGTATGATCTTGCTATACAGGGGCTTAAACAACTTTTCTACTCTTCAGTAGCTTCCACCACCACCGGTGTTAAAGGCTGGGTGAGACGTTTGAAGGTCAATGCCCAGACAGATCCGATATAGGCATACAGAATGCCGCTGGTCAGGATCATAACCGGTAAATACAGTATGAATCCGGCTCCACTGATGATGGCACCAACCCCAATGACCGCATCGGTCTGGAAGAAGATCGAAATGAAGAACGGGATCAGCACCAGGAAGATGGGGATAACCAGCACAAACATTACAGCAATTTCCCCGATCGAGGTCGCCAGTCCCACAACAATCTGTGGCCAGGGTTTTTCGACCAGTAATTTCCAGGCGCGTTCAATCGCAGCAAAAACACCCAGATCTTCCGCTACAATAGCGACAATTGTCTGCTCGATTAATATCTTTATGGCAAAGGCTACCACAATAAAGAGAGGAATCAGGAAGAAAAGACCCAACCCGAGCGTGAAAACGATCACCAGCAGGATTGGTATTACAACCAGACCACCAATCGCAATGGAAGCAACAAACAATAACAGGAAGAACAGGAATACCCGCCAGTAGTAGGGTTTGCTTTCATTGAAAATGCGGGAGAAGTTCAGCTTCTCTTCGCCAGCATCTGCCAGCCAGGCACCCCGGGCAACGCCAACACGCCCTAACACACCCAGGAACAGGGAAAGCACTACCAATGCCATGACCACAAAAAACACAGCCAGAACTATCAGGAAGACACCCAAGGGTTCTGTATCCCAGGCCGATTGAGTTTGTAAATACCATTGATAAACCTGTTTGGGTAAAACCACATTCGGAGAAGCAAATACCCCACCGGAGTTGATCAGATGAGAGCTACCTCCTCTTCCTCCGATTGATCCACCACCCCCACCCGAACCTGCCCGAGCACAACTGGATAAAATACCAAAAATCCATAAAGCCTTAAACTTCCAGACAATCTGCCAGGCTTTTGAAAATACTTCACTGTAATTCATAACACACCTCCAATAATAGTATACGGAAAATGGTGAGAGAAGTGTCAAGTTAGCTTAAAAGCTATTAAGCTTTTGAGCCGTTAAGGGAAGTTGTTGAGTTCATAAGTAGATACATTGTTAAGATGGGATGGAGAAGTGGAGAAATTTAATTGACAAAGTAACAATGATTCGATATCCTTTACAATATGAAACGTGATGAAGTATTAAGGATTTTAAGAAAACAACACAAAAATTTATCTGAGCAATTTGGTGTGAAGAAACTTTATTTATTTGGTTCAACAGCAAGAAATGAAGCGACCTCCTCAAGTGATGTTGACCTGTTGGTTGAATTTGATCCTATCCCGGGTTTGTTCGAGTTTATTGAATTACAACAGAATTTAGAATCTTTGCTGGGTTGTAAAGTAGATTTGGGGACGAAAAGGTCTATAAAAGATTTTATGAAAGAAGAGATTCTAAAGGAGGCGATTCTTGTCTCCTAGAAATTGGCAATTACGTATTAAAGACATGATCTTATGTTGTGAAAATATTCAAAATTTCACTTCTTCATCAAATTTTGATGAATTTCTGAATGATCCGAAAACAATTCGAGCAGTAGCCTTTGAGTTATCTACCTTAGGAGAAGCTGTTCGAGCTTTACCAGAGGATATTAAAAACAGACATTCCGAGATCCCATGGGAAAAAATTCAAGGAATCAGAAATGTGCTGATTCATGAATATTTTCGATTGGATGAGGAAATCATTTGGAAAACCGTTCAACAGGATATCCCTAATTTAAAAAGCCTGCTGGAATACATAGATTTAGATAAATAATTCTGATTTTTAAGTTGTGTATTAGATCTTGGCCATCAACGAATATAAAAAATGAATACCCCTGCGGGATACAAGGTGAAAATATGTCCACATGCTTTGTTTTGGATTACAGGGGCAAATATTAGTTATGGTTTTTAAGTAAACTTCAAGAACGATTCGCTGAACCACTTTAGATGGTTGAGGTTAGCTAACCATGGATCTTGACACTCGGAACGGGTGTTTCAAACGGAAGTGGTTGATGGATTAGGTTGCAGAAGAATGCTGCGATGTCGACTATATTACTCATCAGAAATCATGTTTGCAGTATATTTCTCAATTCATCCACCAAGGTTTGATCTCGTTTTGGATCAAATTGTGTCGCTTCAGCAAAGATTTCAGGATGATCCCAGGGTAAACCTTTGCGGAGTTTTTCTGGCTCCCACATATGACGAGGAACAATATGTGCATGTAAAACTGGCTGATTATTCCCCATTATTGCATAGTTAATCCGAAATGAATCTGTTACCTTCATAATGGCATCACCAATCTTAACCATATCCAACAGGAAAAAGGAACGTTCATCTGGTAACAGATCATTGATGGATGCTACAACTGGTTCAGAACTAAGAATGCAATAACCACGCAAAAACTGCATTTGACTAAGATACACACAACCAGAACTCATTTGACAAATGAAACTTGGGTCTGTAGATGGTTCCATCCTTTTTCTCCACACGATTTACATGTAATGTACATTAGTAAGAATAGGGAAATGAAATTGAAGAAATGATCAACCAAAGTAAAACAATTTCCATTCAGAAAAAGTTTTAATGTTTTTTACCCTCCAGGATAATCTTTATTGTTCTATTATATATGAACAATTTCTGGTACATTTTTCCATAACTGCCTACAGACATCACGAACCACCGATTATTCCAGATTCAGGTGTAAACAAGTTGGAAAGTGGAACACCCTGCCATCATATGAGATCAACAACTTATGAACTCATGAACTCCGCTTAACAGCTCAATAGCTATTGACTAATAATTTATAATGGAATTGAGGGAGGCACCCATTTAACAACCGAAAGGAGGCAAATATGTCAATTCTGGCTGGTAAAGTAGCTTTGATCATTGGCGGTGCCGGGGAGGTTGGGGAGGGGGTGGTAAGACAATTCTTAACCCATGGCGCGACGGTTGTCGTTCCTTCACGTGATCAATACCGCCTGGATCAACTCCGGGAGCATCTGGGTCGATTGTGTTGTGATCGTCTGATCACCTTTCAGGGTGGCTGTTGTACTGAAGAAGGTGGGTTGGACTTGCGCAACAAAATTGAACAGGACGTCGGCCACCTGGACATGGTGGTGGCATCCATCGGGGGATGGTGGCAGGGAGAACTGCTCAGCCAGGTACCATTACGCATCTGGAATCACATCATGGAGAATAGCCTGACCGCTCATTTTGTAGCTGCCAAGACTTTTTTACCCATGCTGGCAGATTTAAATGATAGCAGTTACACATTACTGAATGGCGGAGCAGCGCTGTACCCAATTCCATCAGCAGGACCCATATCGGTTTCTGCTAGCGCACAACTCATGTTGAAAGATGTGTTGGCTGCTGAATATGAGCAAAACCAGGTGAGGATCAATTCCTTACTGATCAAGACTAAAGTGAACACGCGTTCACAGCCAAACCCAAAACCGTATTGGATCACAGCCGACGAGATCGGTTTGTACGCTGTTTACCTGGCGAGCCCAGCCTGTGATAAACATGGTGAAACGATCATTTTCAGTGAGCGCGGTGAAATTCCTATTATGTTCGAGTGAGCGGGTTGACCTGGATTTTCGTGGTCGTTAATATCATCATCTCATTAGTTCTTCCAGTCGCAGCACTGATCATCCGTCAATCAAAAAAGACTGCTTTCAACCCGGTTCGCCGCAGTCCCCGTGTGTATGGTTCGTGATAACGAACCAGAGAAGCTACTGATATTTCAACAGGCGCATACCATTCAGTGTCACCAGAATGGAAATGCCCATATCCGCCACCACTGCCATCCACATGGTGCTTAAACCAGCAGCAGCCAAAACCATAAATACAGCTTTCACACCAATCGCAAAAACAATATTAAACCGAATGGTGTTCATCATGTGACGACTGAGGCGTAAAGCAAAAGGTAGTTGGCGCAAATCTGGCTGCATCAGGGTTATATCCGCGGTTTCCATCGCCTGGGCAGAAGCGGACACTCCTCCAATGGCTATACCCACGTCAGCCAATGCCAGTGCCGGGGCATCGTTGATACCATCTCCCACCATGGCGATCGCGCCCCACTCTTTTCGTAAATCTTCCACCGCTGTCACTTTATCTTGTGGCAGGAGCTGAGCCTTGAAATCAGTTACCCCCACCTGTTCGGCGATGTGCTGTGCAACCACCGGCTGATCACCGGTCAGCATTACCAGGGCTTTGATGCCCAGATCTTTGAGTGCGGAAAGCGCATCCCGACTGCCTGTACGAGGTGCATCTACCGCCAGCAGACTGCCCACTAAATTTCCATCCACTGCAACATGGATCTGGGTATTGCCACTTTCTTCAGCCAGTTTGAGCTGGTCACAATCTTCATCTGAATGATTGATGCCATTATCCAGCATGCGGTGCGACCCGATCTGTACCTGCCTGCTTTCCACTACGCCGCTAACGCCTAACCCGGGTAGTACAGTGACATTACTCGCAGCAGAATATCGCTCCGCAACGCCAAACTCATTGGCTGCCTGAGCAATCGCCTGTGCCAGGGGATGCTGGCTGCGGCGTTCCACAGCATGCGCCAGGGCAATGGATTCGGTACAATCATCACAATCAGCTGCAAGTGGTTTGAATGCCTGATGGCTATTGGAGCGGGATGCCACAATCACCGGTCGACCTTCGGTTAATGTTCCGGTTTTATCAAATGCGATCACTTTGATATGACTGAGTTTTTCGATAAACAATCCCCCCTTGAATAAAACTCCCTGCCGGGCAGCGTTGCTGATGGCAGAGATGATACTGACCGGAGTGGAGATCACTAATGCGCACGGGCAGGAGATCACCAGCAGGGTCAGACCGCGATACAGCCATCCAAGAGATCCATCAGCGGGATTAAGGAATGGTTGTCCAAAAAAGATGGGGGGAATGATTGCCACCAGGGTTGCCAGAACAACCACTGCAGGTGTATACCAGCGCGCGAATTGATCGATAAAGCGTTGTGAAGGAGCGCGTTTGTTCTGAGCTTCCTGGACTAGCTTGATGACGCGGCTGATGGTGTTATCTTCGCTGAGATGCGTGACCTGAATCACCAACGCTGCGGAACCATTGATGGTGCTGGCGTAGACCTCATCGCCTGGTTGCTTTTCCACCAGGGCGGACTCACCCGTGATGGACGCCTGATTAATTGCTGAAAAGCCTTCCAAAACCAATCCATCCATAGGAATTCGTTCACCCGGGCGCACCAAAATGTGATCGCCGACCTGCAGCAATTCCACACGCACATCCTCCTCACGCGATTCTCCATTCTGAAGGATCAGTCGAGTGGCAATCGGTGGTACCACTTCCATTAAACTGCGGATCGAATTACGTGCTTTTTCAGAGGTGTAGCCTTCCAGTGCTTCCCCCAGCGCAAATAATACAATCACCATACCCGCTTCGACATAAGCACCAATCACCACCGCGCCGATCGTGGCAATGCTCATCAGAAAATTGATGTCAATGGCGTGATTAATGCGCAGGTTGCTCCAGGCAGAACGCACAATCGGGATCCCGGCTGCCAGCATGGCTGCCAATGATAGCACATTTATCCACCACCAGTCGAATCCCAGGATCTCCCCCAGGATGAGCCCTGGCAATACCAGAATCGCGCCTGATAAAGCCAGGCGTGTTTCCGTGCGTTGCCATAAAAAGCGCAGAAAATTGGAATTACCAGGCTGTGCTGTGGTCAGACTTTTTTCTTCTGGTTCCATTACATCATAACCCAGATCGCGCACCCGGGCAGTCACTTCAGCGGCATCTACATCCCCCACCACAGTTAACTGACCGGTGGCAAAATTCACCTGGCTCAATTCTACTTTGGGTAATTTCTGTACACCATCCGAGACCTTACGGGCACAATCGGCGCAGTCCATACCTTTAATATCAAATACCTGTTTAACTTCACTCATACCATTAACTTTCTCAAAAATTCCCATAAGTGGGAACGAATATTTCAATGATTGTATTATATATGATTTATAGTGAAAAATCTTCAATGATACAAGGTTCTTCTGGAGCTAAACAAGATATAAGACGGTGAGTGGTATAAAGAAAGTCTGAACTGGGATTTCCTCCTCAAAACGCATTTACCCAAGGGGCATGCTACGGAGTCCTTCGGAAGGATTATTTGGTAGTTAACAATTTATCTTTTGTGGCAAATATAATTTATGGATATACTGAGTGAATTACAGGATTTACAGGATTCTTGTCTTCTTATTAATCTTTGAGCAATTTCAAAGGAGATTTTTCTTAGTTTGATAGTTATTGCGAAATGGTCATTCTATGCAACTCGATAATTTTTGTAAAAACGATTTTACAAAAATTAAATTTGTCTTTAATCGGTAATATATTTCCTATTAAGGGTTATTAATTGTTATAATATGAAAAATATTGCCTGTTAAAAGAGCCAAAAATAAAGAAAAAATGGGTTTCTAATGAATAACAAATTAGATATTTCCTTTGCAACCAGTGAACAAATGGAAAAATATTTGTGCAATCAAATGAAGAACTGTCGTCTAGGATTAAATATTACACAGACTCATTTAGCTGCTGAAGCTGGTGTTGATGTTCGAACGATTCGCCGATTAGAACTCGGTGAAGGTGTTTCTCTCGATACCTTTATACGAGTTTTAAAAGCATTGAAATTACATGAAAACTTAAATTACCTGCTGCCAGATTTCTCTGTCCGCCCTATTGATCGAGTAAGATTTAAGGGAAGAGAAAGGATGCGTGCCCGACCAATAAAAACAAAACATAAAGAATCCACATGGACTTGGGGTAATGAAGAAAAAGGAAAATCAAGAAAAATTTAAGTTTTAGGAAGATCTCCCATTAAAACGGAAAAATCAGCGGGATCAACAGCAGGCTGACCAGAAGTACCAGGATGGCAATTGGAATGCCGTTCTTTAGATAGTCGGTGAAGCGATAGCCACCCGGGCTCATCACCAGCAGATTGGCCGGGTGCGAGACCGGTGTCATGAAGCAAGCTGCTACCATGTAGGCAATCCCCATCGCGAAGGGATAAGGCGATACTCCCAGGCTGGCAGCTGTTGCCAGCCCAATCGGTGTCATGATAACGGCATTCACCACGGCTGGAATGAAAGGATTGATCAGCAGGGTCAATGTCATCAGACCTCCCAGGATGGCAAAATTCCCAAAGGGTCCGGCAGTCCGCACCACAATATCTGCCAGGTACTGAGCTGCTCCGCTATCCCGCATGGCAAACCCGAGCGGCATCATGGCTGCAATCAGGAAGATCGACTTCCAATCAATGGACTTATGTGCTTCCTCCATGGTCAGGCAGCCGGTCAACACCATCATCGCTGACCCGGCAATCGCAGCAATGGAGATGGGCAGCCAACCTACAATCACAACTGCCACCACCGCCAACATGATTAACCCGGCGATAGGTGCTTTCTTCAGGCGCGGTTTTTCCTGCACGTCCTGCCGTAGAACAATATAATCACGTTCCTTTGCCAGTAACTCAAAACCTGCACGGGGACCGTAACACAGAAAGGCATCGCCATATTGCAGCGGTAAATCCTGAAGCCCGGTGCGATAGGGACGATCCCCATGCCAGATCGCCAGCACGGAAACGTTATATTTCTCACGGAACCTGATTTGTTTAAGGGTTTTACCCACCAATGATGTATAGGGGGACAGAATTACTTCGACAAAAGAGAGCGAACCATTCTCCATATCACGTAGATTAAATTTTACGTCTTTTTCGACTTGAATCTTTTGTAATCCATTCAATACTTCAATATCAGTAGGATGGCCTGAGACGATCAACTGATCACCCACTTCCAGGCGCATATCTGGCTCTGGAAAAAGAAATTCCCGACCAACACGAATGATATCCAGCACGGTGATTCCATATGCCGAACCCAGTTTGGCTTCTGTCAGGGTTTGACCTGCCAATGCAGAACCTTCAGGAATATCGATAAATGACAGGCGATCCTCCAGATGATAATCACCCAGCTCTTCCAGACTCAAAATGCGGTAACCGGGTTGATCTGAGAGTGCCGCCAGATTATCGAATTGCCCTTCGATGAGCAATACATCACCGGTTTCCAGTTCCATATTTTGCAAATTCGTGCGGCGGATTAAATCTCGCCGCCGATTGGCGAGCACATTAACCCCAAATTTCTGGCGAAAACCAGCACTCACCAGGGTTTTACCTACAAACTCTGATGTATCCGAGATTTGAATCTCTGCCAGACCAATGTTCTCTGAAAGCAGGCGGGAGATGGTAGGAACTTCTGTTTCAACTGTAAACATGGGAGAACGGATGATTTTTTCGATCTGATCCAAACGACCCAGTACCAGTAACTGATCACCGCCCTCCAGTTCCAGATGGGCGTCGGGTGCCTGTCGTTTGCCATCTTTTCGTTTCACCGAAAGAATGTTTAATCCCAACGCCTTGCTGATGCGCGATTCCGCCAGGGTCTTGCCAGCCAGCAAAGTGTCGTCAGGTAGCACCAACATCGCCAGGCGTTCTTCCAGACCATACAAATTTTGCAAATCCTGAGCGGGGGGTATCTGTGTGGGAGAAACTGGTTGCGGAGATTGGCGCTGTGGCAGAAAGCGGTGACCAATGAGGTTGATATAGATCACGACCACCAGAAAAATCGCCACACCAATGGGGGTGAAATAAAATATTCCCAATGGCGGTAGTCCAGTGTTTTCTACAAAGCCACTGACCACCAGGTTGGAGGAGGTGCCAAACAATACCAGCATGCCACCCAATAATGATCCATATGCCATCGGGATCAAAAGCCGTGAAGCCACCCGTTTCGTGCGCCTGGCTATGTCAATGGTGACCGGCAGAAACATGGCTGCCACACCAATATTGTTCATAAAGGCAGAAAGAAGCGCCGTACTGGACATCAGTACGGTCAGCAGGCGCCGCTCGGTTTCACCTGCCACGCGCATGACCAGATTCCCGAGGTTCGAAGCCACTCCGGTGCGAGCCAGCCCAGATGAAAGGATGAACATTGCCCAGATGGCCACCACGGCCGGGTTGGAAAACCCTGCCAGGGCATCCCCCGGGGACACCAGTCCGAAGACTACCAGCAATACCAGCACAATCAAAGCCACCAGGTCGGGACGCAGAATCTCAGTAATAAAGAATATAATGGCCAGTAGTAAAACACCAAAGGTCAGAGCGATATCGAGTGTCAAAGGTCATCCTTCAGGCTGAATTAAACTGGATCAACTGCTGGTTCTCTTACCGGAAGATCCAATTTTAGCGGGATTAGGAACCCCACATACTTAAATTATACAGGAATGTTTAAAGAGTATTTGCGCTACGAATCAGAAATCAGCACCTTACGCACTTGTTTTGACTTTTGTTAATCCGTTCGCATATTGTAATCATTTACGATAGGTTTGTGTGTCCTTGTGCAAATCGCCAGATCGGGGATCATCTCATCCAGACCATACGATTTTAAAATCTCTGCGGTGGTAATACCATCGGATTGGAAACCCATACCGTCATAGTAGCCTCGTGCCATGGTGGCAACGTCAATCGTTTTACCTGCCAGCGGACCTTTTTGCTGCGGTGGATTACCGACTGCTCGTGGGGTGATCTCATGCCGGATGGCTCCCTCACAGGCATTGAACATCTGACGAATGGTCTGAATTCTGCCCCCAATTTCAAAATTTTTCTCAGCAGTCATCTCCCAACCGGTGACCTCTGCCAGCATTTCCAGCATGCGATAATCACTGAAGAAATAAGAGAACAAGCACAACCCCATGCTCTCCATCACCTGATGCAGTTTGACCGGTACGACTGAGGATTTTCCCTGTTGGTAGGGATCTTTAGCGATCTCAATCAACGGTTTCAAATCAGGGAAAAAATCCGACATGCCTAATTGACCCATATCATAATTGGAGTCCGTGTGCCGGCCAGGTGTCGGATCGGCCACAAAGGACATACCCCAGCTTTTTGTCAGGCGCAAGTGGGCAGTAGTCCTGACAGACGATATCTTCCTGCTTGAAAAAGCCTCCTTCAACCCCCATCGAGCACATACGCCACCGTGGTACCGGCGGCGATGCTGTCCATACCCGCCCAGGTAACGGCGATAGACCTCTTCCGGTAATTCTTCGATTTGATACTGCTGGCTGCTGTTTTAGATCCACCACCAGAATTTTGCCATGTACACCCTTCATGTGACTCTCTTGTTGTTATGCCGGTGTTTTTCTGTAAGGATATCTGTCATGGGAGGTTTTTCGATATCCCACTTTACGTATCGGTTCTTCCTGTAATCTAGCATTGAATCATGCAATGATGTGCCACGCGATAGGTAAATTCTAGAAATGAGAAAAGCATTTTAATCATGAACATTTCCTGGAAACTATATTTGGTAGATCTTATAGATCTGAAGCGCCCATGTTTATTTCAACATTGTGTTCCTGCCCATCATCCACAAGTGAAATGACATTATTATCTATAATTTCTCCATCCAATTTTGTTACCTTTACATTGTGGGTAACATGCTCAGGGTTGATCACTTTGATAAAATAACTGGCAGTCCCGAATTGATAACGAATCTCAAATCCATCCCAGTCCGGTGGAATAACCGGATCGATTCGCAGGGAGTTACCGGTTTTCTTGAAGCCCAGGATGCCTTCAAGCCCAAGGCGGTACATCCAGGCAGCGGAACCTGTGTACCAGGTCCAACCACCTCGACCACGATGGGGAGGTTGACTGTAGATATCGGCACAAATCACATAAGGTTCAACCCGATAGTTTGACACCTTTTCCTTTGTGTCAGACATATTAATGGGATTGAGCAGATCGAAGAGTTCGCCAGCCTGTCTTCCATCCTTCAGATTAGCAAAAGCCCAGGCTGTCCAGGTGGCTGCGTGTGAATACTGTCCACCATTCTCGCGAATCCCTGGAAGGTAACCTTTGATATAGCCCGGATCGTGCTCTGTATTATTAAATGGTGGTGTAAAAAGTAAAGATAAGCGTTCTTGAGGGTGAATCAATCTTTCCAGAACCGATTGCATAGCCTGACGGCTGCGGTCTGGGTTGCCTGCTCCACTCAGTACAGACCAAGATTGAGCAATTGAATCGATCTGGCATTCCGGTTCCAGAATCGAGCCCAGCGGGGTTCCGTCATCATAATAAGCACGACGGTACCAATCACCATCCCAGGCAAATTGCTCCACTGCGGTGGCATATTCTTTGGAACGGGCTCGATAATTGATCGCTGTTTCATACTCTCCCAGACTGTCACACAGATCTGCAAAGCTTTCAAGGACATCACACAAAAACCATGCCAGCCAGATACTCTCGCCCTTTCCTTCTTCTCCAACCCTGTTCATGCCGTCATTCCAATCACCAGAACCAATCAAAGGCAATCCGTGTACCCCGCGAGTGGCACCTTTTACAATTGCCCGGTGGCAATGCTCAATCAAAGGATGCGTATCATTTGTTTGTAGAAATTCACCGTAACGTTCATTCTCGCCTTGATTCAATGGTTGTCCCTCCAAAAACGGAATTTGTTCCTGGAGAATGCTCATATCACCGGTGATTTCAACATATTTTGCTGTGACGTAAGGAAGCCAAAGCAAATCATCTGAGATGCGCGTTCTCACACCCCGACCGGAAGGTGGGTGCCACCAATGCAGAACATCACCTTCGACGAATTGGTGTCGCGCAGCATTTAATATCTGATCGCGCGCAATCCTCGGGTCTATTGCCAAAAGAGCCAATACATCCTGAAGCTGATCACGAAAGCCAAAAGCTCCGCTGGATTGATAGAACGCTGAACGGCCCCAAATACGGCAGGAAAGGCTCTGGTAAAGCATCCAGTGATTGAGGATGAGGTCAGTAGCCGGGTCAGGGGTGTGCACCTGCAATTTACCAAGCAATTGATTCCAAAATAGATGCGTGCGTTCCAAAGCAAATTCAACGTTAAGAGGATCATGGTACTTCCTGGCAAGTTCAAGCGACTGATCCCTGTTTCTCCCCTGTCCCAATACAAAGTAAATTTCTTCAACCGCCCCAGGTAGTAGATCAAGATGCACCTGAAGGACTGCGCAAGGGTCTTCTCCTGGTGTAAGACGAGATTCTAATCCGATGCGTTTCAAAGCGGACGGAGATGCTAAGGTTCCACCACGTCCTATAAATTCAGTTCGGTCAGCAGTTAACCCATGGATCTGTTTACTGGCAATGAGGAAAGCAGTTCGTTCACCAAATTCAGTGTTGAAAGGGTTCGTAGCCATCAAACTGGCTGTTGCTGCCTCATACTCAGGAATGATATAAGGCATGGATGCGGCATGAGTTTTTCCTAATGCCCATTCGATGTATTGGGTAGCAGTAATCCGACGGGTACCGGTAGAATTATTTTCTACTCGTAAGTGAATAATTTTTACCGGGTCTTCAGGGCTTGCAAAAAGTGTCATACGCTGGTCGAGTCCATGAGAGTTGTGTTCAAAAATGGTATATCCTGCACTATGTGTTACACGATAGGGTTCGTTTGCTCCCGCTGGTAATGGTGTTGGTGTCCATACAGCACCTGTTTCCTCATCACGCAAGTATAGAACTTCACCAGATGGATCACAAGCCGGATCATTAGACCAGGGTGTTAATCGATTTTCTCCGCTGTTCTCAGCCCAGGTACTCTGGCTCCCGGTTTCGCTGACCATAAAACCGAAGTTTTGATATCCGATTACATTCACCCAGGGGGCAGGGGTAAACTCACCAGGAGGTAACTCGATTATATATTCACGCCCATCTTTGCTAAAGCCACCATAACCGTTAAAAAACTGCAAGGATTCTTTGCTCTTGAGTTGTTTTTGATCATTTATTATGGTTATTTCTTCGGTAGTTCTGGAAGGAATAAATTCCGGTAAGTGATGTACAAATGTTGAATACCCTGGCATCTGAGAAGAAAGTGATCCAAGCTTTCCCTGGACAAAGAACCGTCCAGCGGTATGCAGCAGATTACGCTCTTCCAATTTAATCTGGTCTGCATAAAGGATAAAAATTCCACCACGCTGATTCAACCATTGCTCTCTTTGTAAGCGGTTAACCAGGCGATAGAGCATCCCACTTAATTCTGCACCATAATCGGTTTGTTGATGATTGAGAATAACAACATCCACCATCAATCCCCGTCTTCGTAAAAATTCATGAACCTGTAAAACCTCGTGAACCAGTTCTATCTGTTTGGGATCCTCAACCTCAACCAGTATAATAGGATAATCCCCCGATATTCCAAAGCGCCATAATCCGGATTGACCAAGCTTATTAGCAGCAATTATTTCTGGTGAGGTTCGTGCCGACCTGGATGGATACAACAATGCTGAAAAGATCTGCATCGTATTTGTAAATAACTCGGAATTATAGTTATGTTTACCCAGCCAGACCTGCCCAGCAGAGTTTGCCTCAATAAATGAATTCTCAACCAATACCCAATTGCTATACCGATTAGCCAGTGAAAGGATTGATTCCCGACTGTCTCCAGCGAATGTAAGGAACGCCATTTCAGTGCTATCGTGTGGATTAACATCAATTTCAATTCCAAGGGAGAGGATAGGATCCAAAGTTGAGCCACTTGAACCTGTAAGGTATTGATCCGATGTGAGTGCCTCCGGATTGTGAATACTTCTTCCGCGACCTATGAATCGATTGCGGTCAGCTTCATGATAGACTGTGTGTTCGTTATTATTGGGCTTTCCATTTTTATTTACCACCACCATATGTCCCATAAAGACAGGAGGTTCTTCATTGGAGCGTTGACGTCTCGTGAAGATTTGCAAATTAAGTTCTGGTAAAAATTCAGTCTCAATAAAAAGCTTGTTGAAAGCAGAATGTTGGTTGTCAACGTTTTGTTTTGTAAGAATTACTTCACCATAAGTAGTCAGACGCAATTGGTGTAATTTTGTGTCTGTATTGTGTAAACGAATAAGGCGGATTTCAACCGGATCGTTAGGACAGATGGTGATTTCCATTGTAGAAGTGATATTTTCCTCAACCCGATTAAAGACAGCCTTATGTGCAAAGTAAGTTACCTGCATATTTGATTTTTCATTCGAAATAGGTTGATATCCGGCCGACCATATCTTTCCTTGTGCAAAAGAATCCTCGCTATTTTCAGAAGAGCCCCTATTTTGAATATAAATCCATGTTCCCCAAGAGTCTTGCACACCATCCGCTTGCCACCGTGTAAGATCTAAGTCTCGCCAGCTGCTGTATCCGCCACCCATATTCGAAATGATTACTCGATAATAACCATTTGAAAGGAGATTTATCTGAGGAATTGAAGTGTGTACCGGCACATTCCAGGGATTGACTTCAACAATGGTTTCAGAAGAGCGTTGTATTCCTTTAACCTCTTCAGCAAAAGGTTTTTGTAATTCCAACGATTGCGATACCTGTTCCTGGAGAAGCAATTCAACGCTCTGTATGCGTGGATCATTGTGCATCCGGTATACCATTATGTTTTTATTAAAATAATTAGCCATGGCCATTAAGATCATTCCCTGGTGATGTGCCATATATTCATGTACCACAGCTGAGGGCTCACCCACCAATAGCCGATGCGTTGTGAAATCAATTGCTTCATACAGACCATATAAACCCATGCCTTCATGTTCCATTAAGTTAACCAGATTTTGAGCTACAGCCTGGGGGTTGTAACCAACGGCAATCATCGAGGCATATGGTGCAACGACAAGATCATCGCTTAATCCTCGTTTAAAACCAAGCCCAGGTACCCCAAACGCTCGATACTGGTAATTTTGATTTCCGTCAAAGTGGTAATAACCTGATTCAGAGATACCCCATGGAACACCTTTTGCTTTTCCATAAGCAATTTGATGGAGAACCGCACCATAAGCGCTTTCTGATAATAATGTGCCGGGATAGGAAAGCATGAAAAGTGCTGGCATTAGATATTCAAACATGGTCGCACTCCAAGAAAGCAATACCACTCGTCCTTCTACCCGGGTGAGTGGTCTGCCAAGATGCAACCAATGAGATTGAGGTACATCTCCTTTTGCCAGTGCAATGATAGAAGCAATCCTTGCCTCAGACGCAAGTAAATCGTAGTAATTTTTATCCAGTTCCCCAACGTCAAGGTTTAGACCAATGTGAAATATTCGCCGCTGGGGGTGGTAGAGGAATTTAAAGTCCATGTCTTCCACAAAAATTTCTGCACGATTCGAAATTTCAGAGAAGCTTTTGATCAGTGCTTCCGCCTTTTCTTCTGCCTGTACCAACGCCTGCTCCAGCGTGTCCAACCAATCGAGCGCTGCGCGAACCAAAAAAGCATCCTCGGGTGAGTTTTGTGAGGAATGAATTTCTTTTACCTTATTTCGCAATTCATCTGTATCACAAAGGCCATTTCTAACAAAAACATTGATTTTGTAGAGGTTTGGATTGTACGGTAACTTTTTTTGTAATTTTTGAACCTCATCTAGAAGTTGATTTTCTTTAAAAAATTCAGGAATTTGGTTAAATAAGGGGATCCAGGGTACCAGTTCAGTGATTGTTCTTTTAATGACTTGATGGTGACGAGTAACCTGGGTTGCCACTTCCTGTAAATTGCGCATAGCATCCAAACTAAAAGAAGAGCGGCCTGCATCTATGAGCTCAATCAATTGATTTGAGAGATCTGGCCAAAATTTCCCGTTTACATTCAGATATAGTTCATACCATCGATTGGGTTCTGTCTTTAAATGCCAGATTTCTTCTTCCATCTGTTCGATCTGATGAATGATTTTTTCAATAAATTGATCGTACTTTTTGTTGCGCATTGCATTTAATGTCCTGGTCAGATTTGAAATTGTGTCCAGGTAACCCTGCCAATGAGCCCATCGAAAAATACGGTCACGTGGTGTTTTTTTGCATGCTTGCGTAATAATAATCAGACTGGCTGCCAGGTTGCCACTATCTACAGTAGAAACGTAACGAGGATTGAGAGGCTTCAATGTTTGTGTGTCGTACCAGTTTAAAAAATGCCCGCGGAAACGTTCCAACTGGTTTAATGTGTCTATTGTTGTTGTCAGGCGGGTGGCCAGTTCAATTTGATCAAGGTAACCGAGATCGTAAGCCGCTAATGTCGATGTGAGCAGCAACCCAATATTGGACGGTGATGTGCGATGAGCAATGATCCCAATAGGGGTTTCTTGAAAATGATCAGGGGGTAGCCAATGATCAACAGGACCAACAAACCTTTCAAAAAAGCCCCAGGTCCGCCTGGCAAGCTGACGAAAGAGCCTTGACTGCTCGTCACTCAGGGGAGTGGTTTGACTTTTAATTGGGTGGCTGATCCAAAGAGCGAGTAAAGGAGATAACATCCATAACAGTAGTATAGGTGAAGCAATCAATAAACCTGGTATTGCCCATCCTCTAATAAAATATTGATAACCTACTGTCAATCCAATCAAAGCCAGTGTGCCCACTGCGGATGCCATCATCCTGAACCAGGTGGTTTTTCGATACATTTCCAGACCAAAAAGGTGGGCGGTTTGAGCAGCGGTTGTCCATTGCAAAAGATCACGACGACTGATCAACAGGCGAAAAAGAGTAGTCAAAATGGCATCCAATGCGTTATATGCTTCATATGGCAGAAAAGCTAATGCTAATAACCAACGCATGAGGGTCCTTTTTAAAGGTTGAAACGCCAATTCAATTGTTTCACCAGCCAGGGTCTGAAATGTACTCCTGGCTAAACTTGTTATTAATGGAATACCCAAAGAAAGTAATATTACGGTAGCCCATAGTACGTTCAAATCAGGCATGAAAATGATGCCCAGAACATAGATCAATATTAACGCAGGAGCAAGCAGAGATCGATTGAGATTATCGAACATTTTCCAGCGATTAATGGCTGAGAATTTTATTCTGTACTTTCCAGGTTGAATCAGCCAGGGTAAGAGTTGCCAATCGCCACGGATCCAACGCTGTTGTCTTTTAACCTGGACATAATAATTGGGAGGATAATTCTCAATCAATGTGATATCCGTTACCAGTCCAGCCCGCCCCATAATGCCTTCCAACAGATCGTGACTGAGCACGCTGTTTTCGGGTATTCGGTTAAGCGTGCTTTTTTCGAAAGCATCCAAATCATATATGCCTTTGCCAACAAAGATCCCCTCACCGAACAGGTCCTGGTAGACATCAGAAACTGCCCGAGTATAAAGATCCAGACCTGTGTCTCCAGCAAAAATACGTGTGAACCAGGAATAATCGGAACTTCTAGGATGAATCTCCATGCGCGGTTGCAGAATGGTGTAGCCGGAAATTACACGGCCAGACTTTTCATCGAACCTGGCACGATTTAATGGATGGGCCAGGGTGCCAACTAAACGCCGGGCAGCTCCATTCGGTAAAATGGTGTCAGCATCCAGCGTAATCACAAAACGGATGTTTTGTAAGCCATCACTCAATTTTGAGCCAGGATTAACATTTATGAATGATACATCCTGATTACCTCGTAATAGCAAGTTTAATTCATGGAGTTTGCCGCGTTTACGTTCCCAACCCATCCAACATCCTTCTGAAGGGTTCCAAATTCGTTTTCGGTGTAAAAAATAAAAAAGTTGTTTTCCGTCTGTGTCAGGAGATTGGGTTAAATCATCATTCTTTGAATGATTATATTTTTTATTCAGTTCTTCTATTACTGCCGCTGCATACCCAATCAATTCTTCATCTTCGGGTAAAATCTCACTGGCAGCATCAGGAAAATCTGTTAATAAAGCAAAAATCAAACCTGTTTCGGGATTACGCAGATATTGCATTTCAAGTTGGCGTAAAAGATCCTGAACCTCCTGGCGACTGGTAATCATGGCAGGAATAACAACCAAGGTCCTGAATGGCTCAGGAATCTCTTCCTTAAATAGCAACTTAGGTAGGATATGAGGTTTTATGACTAAGGTGATCAACCAATTAATCAGGTTGGCGGACATATTGAATATCGGTACCAGCAATAAAATTAACAATATGAGAACAGAAACCTTTTGCAAGGATATAACTACCTGGAAATTAACTGTCTGAAATATAACAAGTAAAATTACCAACCAAACCGCAAACGCTATCAACAAGATACTACCAAGGTATAGCGTGCTGGCATGCTTCATTACCCAACGTTTGAATGCTGTTTTAAAATTCGGATGGTAACCAATTTTTGTCTCCAATACAGGTCGGCTATCTCCCAGCAAGTAATGGCCAACATGTTGCTCCAAATTAAAGGGAGGTGATTCAAATTTAATACCATTTGAAGAAATTCCAGTAAATTCTTTTTCATTTTTGTCATATTCACTGGCTAAATTGAGTATGATTTCAGATATATCTTTTTCTTCCAGACCACTTGAAAACGAAAGCAATTCGATTTCTTTCCGATACATATCGCGGGTTTTGAAATCCATTATTGGATATATGCCTGCAGGATCTTGGCGCAGGATCTGCTCTACCTGGCTGATAGATTCAAAAAAGTCGTTCCAGTCTTGTTCGGAGATATTGCGCAAACTGAGGATAATATTCGCTACAATCCCACTGACGGAAGAATCTCCAGATGTTGCATTGATTGTTGAAACTGGCTCATTCTTTCCATCAGGAACGGTAAATAAGATTGGCAGGTCGGGTAGGTTCTCGGGTTGAATAACACTTACCAACACATGTGCCAGGATTTGTATCAATCTGTAGCGTAAAAAAATGGGGAATGCCCATAGTTCACCCATCGTTAGGGTCACATTTTCCTGTACCTTAATCAGGGATGCTTTCATGTCTTCCAAATTTAACAAATAATTTTGGGAGGAAAGACTGGCACAGACGAATACATAGATGCGTGGCAGATCTTTCAATGAATCGTCAATTAATTTTGGCAACTGATTATAAAAACTTGTTGGTATATCCTGAGAAATTTGTTGAAACGTCCGGGTAATAATATAATAGTTGTCCAGCATCCACTCCGAAGCAAATGTAAGAGAATTTCCTTTGTTGGTAGTCTCTCGAAAATATGTGTGTGCCTTTTCTAACCAGGCACTATACAACTTAATTTCATCCTCCCCTAATACAGCCTTCCTTCCAGGTTTTGAGGTGAATACACGGGCGTTTTGATAACTTTTTACCAGCTTTGAGTCTGATTCATTCAATTGTTCCGTTACAAACGAAGTTGAATCTTCCGAGAAAGAATCGTTCTGTTCTCGTTCTTCATTATTCGATTTATTCAGCATACTTAACGTCTCCCAGATTTTTCTGCAGCAATCTGAGCAAGACTGGGTTTGACTTGCGAAAGTGGCGTATCCTGGATGATCAGAACAGATTTACTTCCATAATCCAGATAGTTTCTCGTAATGCTCCCATAAGGATAGTTGAATTCAACTGAATGACCGTGAGCGCAAAAAACCACCAAATCGATATTTTCCTGTTCAGCCTGATCGTGTATTGCAGAAACAATGCTAGTGTTTACAACGATACGTGTCTCACATTCAACAGGTAATCGTCCTTTTAATTCAGTCAGGTATTTATTTACAACATCATAGCTAATTTTTACCAATTGCTCTGAAAGCTGACTGATTTCTAGCGGAATAGGTTCTGGAATAGGAAACTCGGGTGGTCGAATGATGGTTAGTAATAAGATCCTTGGTTTTTCGTCCGGGTTAATTGGCTGATCATTCAAAGAAATATTCCATTTTGCCAATTCTGTTCCGATAGACATTGCCCACTCAGCGCGACGCGAGCCGTCGATTGGGAGCATAATTCGATTATAGTGAATAATGGGCTCATTTATTTGAGGTAGATCATAGGAACGCACAATTAAAACAGGTAGATAGATCATGCTTACTACTTTTTGGGTAATACTGTTGATGTTCCAACGACTGAACCCTCCAGCGCCATGCGTGCTGATGATGATTAAGTCAATATTTTCACTATGAGCAAAGTCGACAATATTTTCTGCGATTCTGCCTTCTCGAATACAATATTCAACCCTGTTTGTTTCAATCTCATTATTTATCAACGGTTTTTCACCGAGATTTTTGCGAATCTGTGATGCTATCCCTTGAAGATATATTTCGGCTTCCGTTTTAATGATTTGCCACTTTAATGGATCACAAGCACTTGAGTCTGGTTGAGAAAAAGCTGGATCAAGTACCTGCAATAAAATAATGTCTGATTGAAAAATTCGGGCAAATAGTTCGGCATGCGGAATCGCTCGTTCTGCAAGCGTTGATCCGTCTAATGGGACAAGGATTCGGTTAAACATAATAGCAACTCCATACTTTCAGCAAGATCTGAATAGAAAGACGTTTTTATTTCACATCATTCAGGTTATTGGGTTGCGAAGGTTCTTTTCTGTGTAATAGTTTTGTGATAACACTAAATTGGTTTTATCTTCTTCTACAAAACCAGAAATTCGATGGTTATAAAAACGACAAACAAAAATCTTGTTTTACTTACTTTCATTATACAAGAATCACATGTTTATCACAAACATCTCGAATTTGTCGATTATGAGTGAAAAACCTGCTCCATCAAATCCTTCCATTTTTTGAATCCCTTTCAAACAAAACATGCTTGATTCTCGCTAATTTATGGGCATTCGACAATAGATTGTGATCCGTGTTCCAACACACAATTGACCGCGGCATTAAGCTGATCGGGTTGGATGAGAGAGCAACCCTGCAGGCGATCAAGATTGGGATTGATCTTAAAGGCAAGGTGCATTGTATGGCTACCTGTGCATTGTATGGCTACCTAGAAATAAAATATAATCAGTTGTATACTCCACTCCATCTGGAGCTGACTGGTTCCTCGATGCAATCGGATTAATTTTCAAAATATGGACGTTTTTTAACATCTATTTCATGGAAGTCCTACAATATTATTGAATATTTGTATTTTTATTTTAATAAAATTAATGTAAAATACGATATTATATAAATATTATTTAACTTACTTATAAAATTATTTAAACTTAAATAATATTTCGAATTTTCTTCTTTTGGATAAGCCCATGACCACAGAAACATCCAGCACCTTGCCCACCAAAAAAGCACCCCTGCTCACACCCCTCCTGTTACTCTTTATGCTGGCGATGATCCTGGCGAATACCGGCGGCAGCATGTACCAACCGTTTGAAGCGTTATATCTAAAGGAATTGGGGGCAGGCATTGCTCAGATTGGGCTGTTCTTTACTTTATCACAAATCATTCCGCTTGTTTTGCAAATCCTGGGCGGGTGGATCTCCGACTCACTCGGCCGATTACGCGCCATTGCCATCGGCAGTGTGCTGGGAATCCTGGGTTATATTCCTTTGTTGCTGGCGACGCGCTGGGAATGGGTGCTGGCAGCATCAGTGTTGAATGCCATGACGCGCTCCCTGGTGGGTCCGAGTTTCGACGCCTTTATCGCGGATAACTCAGCCCCGGAGAACCGTGCGCGTTTATTTGGCATCACGCAGACCTTATTTGGCATTGTCAGTGTAGTCGGTCCATTAGCTGGAGGTTATCTGGTGGAAGCGATGGGATTTAAAGGCATGTTGTTAGTCGCCACAATCCTGTATGTACTGGCAACCATATTACGGGTGGGGATGGCACGTACTGCTGCCAGGGGCAAGGAAGCCAATCCCACAACCCTTACCTTTACCAGCCTGAAAAGCAACCTGGGTGTCATGATCGGTCTGGTGTTGACAGGCGGATTATTCACCTGGATCATGATCACCGATGGTATCCGCGACATTTTCTTCAACATGTCCATGACCTTTTTATCCGTCTATATGCAGGATATTGCCCTGCTTTCGATCAGCCAGATTGGTATCATGAATAGTATTTTTGGGGTGGCGATGATGGCGGTCATGATTCCCTCCGGTTGGCTGGCGGATAAGGTCGGCGAACGGGTCAATATTGCCATTTCCTTCGTGTTCATGGCTTTCTCGATTGGTATGATTGCGACCGTGCCTCCAGGTAGCGCTGCCTGGATTTATGGATTGGGCTGGGTGATCGCCGGCATTGGGGTGGGATTGGCCACACCAGCTTACCAATCGTTGATCAGCAAAGCAGTCCCGGCGCGTTTGCGTGGGGTGGCATTTGGTTTGTTCAGCACCAGCCTGGGATTGGTCTCCCTGCCAGCACCGGTGATTGGCAGCTTTTTATGGGAAAATTTCAGCCCACAAACCCCGTTTCTGATCACCTCAATTGCATCGCTGCTCAGCATCATCCCGGTCTGGTTCAAGTTCAAAGTCACCGATAAGGAAGAAGCCCGCATTAACGGAATGGATCAATCCTCCTAATTATTTAAGCTCATTCCATCGAAATAATCGGATATATTTAAAGGAAAGAACCGTAAGGATTCCCTAAATTTATTCATTTAAGATTATAGAATAGATAAAACAAACCACTACCGGTGGTGAGCGTTAATCACCACCGGTAAGTTTGACAAAAAAGAGGAATTCAGTATTTAGTCTGTCTTAACAGATTACTGCTAAGGTTTATAAACTATTACGCTGGTTTCATCAGGAGGAACGTAATCGTATCCAGCCAAAGTTATATCATTTAAAGTGAATTCGATGGAGGTTGTTTTTGTTCTGACATTGAGCGTAAAAGTACACTGGCCTGATGTGTCTGTGGTACAGGTTGTATTGGTTCCACTACTCCATAAACCGCTAATCACAGCGCCAGACAAAGCGGGATCGATAATCACAACTACTGTCGCTTTCCAGAAGTTTTTGTTGATCGTATAGCTACTGCCTGTTAAGGACGCAACCGTCACAGTATCACTGGTTGGTGAAGTTATGGTCACCGATTTACTGGTCGAACCTGTCGCGCCTTCATCATCCGTCACCGTCAGGTTGACCGTGTAGCTACCTTCAGCTGCATAGGTGTGTGATGGATTTTGATCTGTTGAAGTTCCGCCATCACCAAAGTTCCAACTCCATGCTACAACTGTACCATCTGAGTCTGAGCTCGCATCGGTGAAGTTAGCTGTCAGGTCTGTCGTAGTGAAAGTGAAATTGGCTGTTGGTGGTTGATTTGTAGTTCCACTGGTCACCGAAACACTCTTACTGATCGAACCAGTTGCACCATCATCATCCGTCACCGTCAGGCTGACTGAAAAGGTACCTCCAGCTGCATAGGTGTGTGATGGATTTTGAGCGGTTGATGTTCTACCATCGCCAAAGTCCCAGCTCCATGCCACAACCGTACCATCCGGGTCTGTGCTCGCATCCGTGAAGGCTACTGTCAGATCACATGCTGAGTAGGTAAAGCTCGCGACTGGTGGTTGGTTGGTAGGACCACTTGAACCAGGGATAAGAACAGGGGCGAAGAGGGTTGCATTACTCACATCCAGCAATGGCTCTTTGATGCCATCACCCGAGTCATCTGTCCAGTTGAAATTGCCTGTGCTTTTGATCTGATTGTATAAACTATAGACATCAGCTGCATCACCAGGGTTATTACTACTTGCCAATAAAGCCAATGCACCGGCCACATGCGGACTGGCCATGGAGGTACCGCTGATGGTGCCATATTCACCTTTTTCCAATGGGTAAGTGGATAAGATACATACACCAGGCGCGGCGATATCCACTTCCGGACCCCAGTTACTGAACCCAGCCAGTGTATCATCGACATCGTTGTAGCAGGTATAAGGCGCCCCGCCGCCAGGAAGTCCATTGAAATCAGCCAGTGCACTAACCGAGAGTACATTGTCGAACCCTCCCGGGCTGTAGTTGTTGGCGTCATCATCCTCGTTGCCGGCAGCCACTGCAAAAGCAACACCTGCATCAACTGCACCCTGAATGGCATCATATTCTGCCTGACTGAAACCTGCACCCCCCAGACTCATGTTGGCAACCTCGATGGTTGCGGCATTTGCTGCCACCCAGTCAATACCGGCAATAATCCAGGAGCTATAGCCACTACCGCGTTTATTGAGCACTTTGACGGCCCATAAACGAGCACCGGGTGCCACCCCCACAACTCCTGAGCCATTATCGATAGCGCCAATCGTTCCGGCAACATGCGTGCCATGGTAATGGTCATCATCCCCCCCTGCATCACAGACAGCAGAGAACAAGTTTCCAAGTGTACAATTAATACCACCCATCACGTTCAATTCCGGATGCTGGAAGTCAATGCCCGTATCAATGACGGCGACATCCACATCCACCCGATAATCATCACTGCCATCTATATCAATCGTTGTATTATCATCCGCAAAAATGCGCTGGATGCCGGTGGGTACGGTCTGTGCGCTGATCGTACGCTCCAGATCTTTCACAACATAGGCTACCCGTGGATCATGCTGAAGAGCGACCAATCTCCCTTCCGGAATAATAGCCGACATTCCTTTGAGCGCGTGCTCGTAAACAAAACCGGGTTGTAATCCGTAAGCTTTTGCAAAAGCAGGCACTTCAACACTCGGATTCACCGTGTCTTTGAACACGATGATATAGGTTTCGGCTGTTGGGTTTGCAGATGCAAAAGCTGTGCCAAATGTAGATGTGATCATAAAGATCAAAATAATACTGGTAGATATAAAGATTTTGTTTTTCATGTCCCTCTCCTTAAGGATCTATAACACCAAAAACGGTTTCTAAAATCAAATTCAATTGTTCCACCCCACTTCCCCCGTTCAAAAACTCCTCGTCCAAAAGTATCAAAATAATGAATAAATTTTTCTACTTCATTATATACACTCTTTGTGGTCAAAACAATAACCATTTTTATTTGTTTAGACATCATTTTCTTTTTGATAACCTGAAAATGGATAGAATTTTCCGGCATAAGCTTTATAAAAAAAGATGGAAATAATCCTGTGAAGGACAATAATGGTATAGCTTGTGGTTTTTTGTATAATATTAATAACCTGATCCTGAATAGATTATGAATCCTCAACTTCAATCAGATTTGTTTGCTTTTTTGTTACACTGGTCATCGGACTTTTTTTGAAAAATGCCTCCCGGTGAAATTGTTGTGATAGACTCTTATTGAATTATAAAGAAAGTGAATTGCGCAAATGGAAGATAAGCAAAATACCCTGGATACTATTTTCCAAGATTTGCAGTCTTCAGTTAACCAGGCAACAACACAATCTCAGAAAATCTTTTTGATTCAGCTCTTACAGTGGGCAAAACAACAAGAAGAATCTATTTCTGTATCTAACGACTCAGACCTTCAACCAGAAGCCGTGCAGGCTGTAGCAGATGCATTGATATCTGATTTTAAGACGGGGGAAGAAAGTGTTTCCCCAAACGATTTCCACGCCCTGTTTTCTACTGTACCTCAACTCAGACAGGTAGCAGAAAAAATTGAGCAGGCGATCTGGATACGCGAGTTAAAAACAGGTCGCATCCTTTATGTTAGTCCTGCTTTTGAAACAATCTGGGGGCTTTCGTGTGATAGCCTGTATGCGGACCCGAAGATTCTGATTGATAGTGTTCATCCGGAAGACCGGGTGCAGGTACTGGTTTCCATGTCGCACTATGAATACAAGCCCATCAACCAGGTTTATCGGGTTCTGCGACCGGAAGGCACTCTGCGCTGGATATTTTCTCGTACATTTTTAATTCGTGATGAAAACCGGAAACCTTATTGCCATTTTTGTATTGCTGAAGATATCACAGAGCAGAAGAGTACGGAATTAACTTTGAGAAAGACACTGGACCGCACGCACGAACAATTTGCCCTCAGCCGCAAGATGAGCCTGGCTCGTAAACCCGAAACCGTCCTGAAAACCCTGATGTCCGCGCAGGAGTTGCGTTCTGCCCAGCGAGCAGCTCTCATATTTTTTGACTCCCCAAAATTAGGTCCTACCAGTGGTGTAGAATTATTAGCCACCTGGCAGACAAACCGTAATCATCATGTGTGGTTGAACGAATCCAATTTTTATGAAGAGGCGGAACTTTGGGATTTGGTTCAACCGAAGAGACCTGTTATTATCAATACCATTCAATCCGACCCGCGTCTTTACCCGCAGGTGCGAGAGATCCTGATGGAAGAGAATTTCCAGACATTAATCATCTTTCCATTGGTAGCCATAGCAAATTGGGTCGGATGTTTGTTTGTTTATTATCAGCAAGAGCATCAATTTAATCATGTCGATCTGCGCCATCTAAAAGTGCTTGTCGATCAAGCTTCGATCACGCTTTATAATCTCAAATTACTGCTTGCTGAAGAGGATTTACGCCGGGAGGCAGAACGTGCCAATGAGATTAAGTCACAATTTCTGGCGATGATATCTCATGAGCTGCGCACCCCATTAACTTCTATTATCGGCTTTACCACCACCATGCTGGCAGAAGATGTTCATTGGGAACCAGAAGAACAACTGGACTTTATTCAAACAATTCAGTCAGAAGGTTTCCGACTTCAGGAATTGATCGATCACCTGCTTGATCTTTCCCGTTTGGAAGCCGGGATTTTGCCGATATCACCAGAACCTGTTTCGCTACATGAAATTATGGAAGATGCTTTGCCCCAATTGCATACATTAACCACCGGAAAATCATTGACAATTCAATTGCCATCCAACCTCCCTCCGGTTTATGCAGATAAAAAACGAATTTCTCAGGTCCTGGTCAATCTGGTGCGTAATTCCGCAGCTTATTCTCCTCGTGGAACTGAAATAAAAATTACAGCCAATATCCAGAAAGGGTTCCTGAAAATTAATGTGATCGATCAGGGTCCAGGTATACCTCCTTCTGATCACAAAAGAGTATTCAGAGCTTTTCAGCGCGGGGCTTTAGGAGACAATGGATTACTTAAAGGCGCTGGATTAGGATTAGCTATCTGCAAAGGGTTGGTAGATGCCCATAACGGCCGGATCTGGATTAATCGAAAAACGACCCCAGGGACAACCATTTCTTTCACTCTCCCGTTTAAGCCAGAAAATGTGATGATAAACGCTGCGGAGGTATCATAATGGGAAATATTTTAATTGTTGAGGATGATCCGAATGTCCGTAAGCTTGTGCGGGTAAATCTTGCCAAACGAGGTTATACAGTCAGTGAAGCTGAAGATAGTCACCAGGCACTCACATTATTTCAATCTGTGCCAGTCGATCTGGTGCTTCTGGATTTAGTCCTGCCCGGACTATCGGGGGTGGATATTTGTGCCTGGATTCGTGCCCGCTCCGAAGTACCTATCATCATTTTATCTGCCCGTCTGGAAGAGGACCTGAAAGTGGCCGCTCTGGATGCAGGTGCAGACGATTATGTAACCAAGCCATTTAATTCAGAAGAATTATTAGCGCGGGTGCGCGCCTTCCTGCGCCGGTCCTATGTGACAGCAAAAAGCGATGATAATAAAATTCACATTGGCGATCTCACAATCGATCTGGAAGCCCGTCGTGTTTTAATCAATGAGAGTGACCTGCACCTGACCCGCACAGAGTATGCCATTATGGCTGTGCTTGCCCAGCATCTGAATGGGATCGTAACCCATGATGAATTGCTGGCGCAGGTTTGGGGTCCGGAGTATCGTGGATCGAACCATTATTTGCACACATACCTTGGTCGCTTGCGAAAAAAACTGGGGGAATTCGGCGATCTGCTCGAGACAGTTCCTGGTATGGGATACAACTTACATTCCACGAAAATTTACTGATCAGGGTTTGATTTTGGGCTGTTTAAAAATTAGCCGTCAGGGTGTTTTTGGCGTGCGAGCGCACGCCAAAAACACCCGCTTAACCCGATTTATTGAGGTGATAACGGATTCTTATAGAATTTATTCAGATTCTTTTTGGGACACTGAGAGGATCCATTGTTTATGATCATTAAGTGGAATACATTCTTAAATAACTAACATTCAGCTGGTTGTCCCTCTCTGAATTGCCTGCTTTTTTTCGGGTAATTTTGTCTGCTTTCGCTGGATGTGACCCAAAGGGATGGGGAAGGCGACCGGTTTGCCTTCCCTTTTCTTAATTAATTAGAAAATAATTAATAGATTTAACAGATTGTGTTCAGGACATTGATAGCCCTCACCGGTTAGCATGTTATGTAGGCAAAATCTCTAGTGAAAGGAGCCGATATGGGACGCAATCGAAATAACGTCCTCAACACAGAGTCCCAAGCAATCAATTTGGTAGATGCAGAACCAGGAAAAGATGGACTTTTCCCTCTGAAAAAACGCTTCATCCAGCCCAATATTGGTTTAGAAATCGATGTCCGTAAACCGGTTATCGAAATCCTGAATGCCAGTCTTGCTAATGAGGCTATATTAACGCAAAAAACACGCGGTGCACATTGGAATGTCAGTGGAACGAGTTTCTTCGAATTACATATCCTGTTCGAAACCCAATACAAACAATTAAATGAAATTTCAGACAAAATTGCAGAACGGGTAAGAATGTTAGGTGGTGTCACCATTGCCAGTTTCGAAGAATTTATAAAACATACCCGCATATCTGAACATAGCGCAGAAATTCCTGATAATTTACATCTATTAGCAGACCATGAAACCATCATTCGTTCCCTGCGGGACGATATCAGAAAGTGCAGTGAAGAATATGAAGATGAAGGCACAGTTGAATTGCTCGTCGGTGTCATGAGACTTCATGAAAAAATGGCTTGGATGCTGCGGGCATACATTGAGAATGAACCAGTTATCGGCGAAAGCCAGAAAAGGAAATAAAAAGATGAATGAAAAATTAATCGGCTTACTCCAGGAAAAGTATGGTTATACCCGGGAACAAGCTGAAGAAGAATGGGAAAAGAGGACAAAATGACATCATATAAAGAAGTAACAACTTCTCAGCATGAGCAAGGACAGGATGGTCGTGTCGCGACTTTTAAATTCACACAGTTGATCTGGTTGTTTCTAGGTATCTTAGAAGCAGCGCTCGCATTACGCTTCTTGTTCAAATTGATTGGAGTGAATGAAGCGAATACATTTGCATCCTTCCTGTATGGATTGACAGATCTATTCTTAGCACCGTTTGCCAGTTTAATTGGAGCTCCATCAACAGCAGGCATGACTTTTGAATTTTCGACACTGATTGCCATGATCATCTATGCGTTGATTGGTTGGGCATTAGAAAGGCTGGTGTATGTCCTTTTCTATCGCCCGCGTGGACGTGTGAGTACTCAACAGAGAATAGTGGTTGATAAAGCCCCACCGCAAACACCTACAAATGTCAGCACCACAACCGTTACGGAACATAAAGATTCCCAAACAACGAATGACCTTTAATAAGGCTTTATTCATTACGGTTTATCTGAAAAACCTGATGTTGGATCTATGTGAAAGGAGTAATTAAATGAATTTTGTAAATTTCATTGTATGGCTTTTTGCCGGAGCAATCATTGGCTGGTTTGCCAGCCGGATGGTAGAAGCACAACGCAGACGCGTAGTTGAATCACTAACTTAAATAGTTTTTTGTAGCCTGACAGGTAATACCCTTTCCTGCTTCTTCAAAGAGAAGGGGGAAAGGATCAAAAAATTCGTAAAACGCAATAAACAAAAGGAGAAAATATGAACATACTTATCTACTTAATCGCTGCAGCAGTCATCGGATGGGTGGCAACATCCCTCATGCATGACCGCTCCAATCTCTTACTTAATATTGTTATAGCTGTCATCGGCGCATTTCTGGCTGGTTATTTCCTCAGCCCGTTGTTTGGTGTTGGAACAATCAACGATGCCATTACCCTGCCAACCATGTTGGTGACATTATTGGGTGCAGTCATCTTGATTGCAATTGTTCGCTTAATACGTCGAGGACGTTAAAAGCGATTGTTTCAATGGATGAAATGGATATCCAATGGATAACTCAATTAATCAACTTAAATCGAAAACCGCTTATAGGGTTTATTTACGAAGCATTTGGTATTCCGCCCTGGGTTTCATTAACAAGTTAACGTCATTTTTTACGCTAACGGATGAAGAAAAAATCGAAGCAGGAATCTATTTGCGTAACAAATCCTTCAAAGAGTAAGAAAACCCGATTTTTTATGGGAGAACCTGGTTCGTTGAGATCAATAAAGTTGAAAATTAAAAATAATAATTTTGGAGAAAAAAATTATGTGGACCATTATCATTATCTTGTTCGTCTTGTGGCTGCTTGGCTTTTTCGGCGGGAGTATCAGTCCAAAATTCCCAAAAACTGGAAGCTGGATTCATACTTTACTCGTCATTGCTATCATACTTGTCATTTTGACTTTACTTGGGGTGATTTAGTACCCTGGTTTGGTTGAATAAAAACAAGTAAGAAAAACAAAAAGTCAATTTTTTAACCATGTTGGAAAACAATCTGCCGCCCGGATATGATCCGGGCCGGTCAGATTGTTAAATATCGTCATCGCTTTTCCGATATGGATAGAATGACGATCATCATATTTGGACAGTTCTTACCCTGACTGAAGAACTCTCCAGGCAAAGAGAAAAAAATGAAAACCTGTAAAGATGTAATGACCCCCAACCCCGTTTGTTGTCTGCCAGGCGATAGCGTAAAATCAGTCGCTCAGATCATGAAGCGCGAAAATATAGGACCAATGCCCGTAATTGATAATACAGAATCTCAAAAATTAATCGGAATTATTACGGATCGTGATCTGGCGATGAAGATCGTAGGCGAAGCTCGTGATCCCAGATCCACCCGGGTTGAAGCGGTGATGACTCGCAGAGTCGTGACCTGTCGCGCTGATGATGAATTAACGATTGCCTTGAAATTAATGTCCGATCACCAAATACGCCGGATCGTCATAGTGGATAATGCCAATACTGTAGAGGGAATCATTTCTCAGGCAGACCTGGCAACACGCATGAACCAGCCCGAAAAAACAGCTGAAGTGGTGAAGGATATTTCGCAAGAAAACAATGATTAGTGTGTGTTTTTGAGCGCAGACGGATTCGTAGCTGCCGCCAATATAGCTTTATAGCGCTGAAACATGCCAGTCGTAATTGCACATTGGTGACAATTGATGGGTCAGGTTAAAAAATCTGATGGCTTGAAGTTTCGTTGTTCAAAAAATAAAAATTTACCAGGAGTAATAAAATGACAGAAGAAAAGATCCAAGAGAAAAAAACAAAAGTCAAGCGACTACCAAAAGGTCAACGGAAACACACGCGCCGGTTGAAGCAGGCTGAGCGTAAGGAAGCCATTATTGTGAATCCTAAGAATTAATGGGATTGGTTAATGGAAAACCAAAGGAGCGGCTTATGGAAAGAAAAGTAGGTTTATGGATCAACCATCTCAAGGCTGTGATTGTGTCCATAGCAAATAAGAAAATCTATATTCGTGAAATCATTTCGAATATTGAGAAACAAAGCCGTCCACTAATAAGTGACAGTGTCGATTCTCCAGTGGAGAAGTCTGAGGATCTTCGTAACCCAAAATCAGAGATTCTGCTTGATCGATATTACAACGTGATCATTTCACTCATCAGTGATGCGGAATCAATCTGGATATTTGGGCCAGATGACGCAAAAGTAGAGCTGGAAGATCGGCTTCGAACGGCAGGTTTTGGTGCGCGTGTTGTCGGAATTGAAACTGTTGCTGAATTGACGAATCGCCAACTGGCACTTAAAATCCAGCAACGTTTTCTTAGAAAACCAGTCACCAAAGCTAACTCAAAATGATCTCGCAATTGAGTGTCTATGGAAATTCAGCCAACAATTCAACAAAATCAATGGACGTTTAGAAAAATAATTGTAGCCACGCTCGCCCTGGTAGGTGTCGGATTTGGTTTCTGGCTTCTTTTTCGATTCTATCAAGCGTTTTTTGTTTTATTCATCTCTATTATCTTGGGAACCGTTATCCGGCCGATCGTGCTTTGGTTGAATCGCCGGGGTTTGTCAAAAGTGACCGGTGCTGTCATTGTTTATGTCGTATTGTTCGCCCTGTTGGCCGGATTTTTGCTTTTATTATTTCCTCTGATCTTTGAACAGGGTGCGGCCATTATCTCAGGCATCCCGGATTATTATGAGGAAATTAGAACTTGGGTGCAGCATTCACCCAATCAACTGATAAAAAGTATTTACCAATATTTGCCGGATGAACTTCCAGGAACGGGAATTGTCATTCAGACTGACCAGGAGATGTTAGAATCTACCGAGCTGGCATTGGGCTATATCTCTTTCATTTTCAAGATCTTTTTTATCGGCCTGGTTACTTTATTATTAACTTTCCATTGGACTCTGGATGGACCACGCACCATTCAATCTTTACTTTTTTGGATTCCGAAGAACCATCGTGCTAGTCATTCTGAACTTATAACGGCAATAGAATCAAAAATTTTTTATTTTATCGCCGGTCAAGGAGCTTTGTGTCTGGTCGTTGGCACAACGGCTTTAGTTGGTTACATGGCGATCGGGTTACCCAACGCTTTTGTCCTTGCACTCATCGCTGGAGCATTTGAAGCCGTTCCGATGGTCGGGCCGACCCTGGGTGCCATCCCGGCTGGTGTGATTGCCCTATCGATATCTCCTTCTTTATTAGTCTGGGTAATTATTGTTACAGTTATTATCCAAATCGCTGAGAATAATTTTTTGGTTCCACGCATTATGAGGAAGGCGGTTGGGGTCAATCCCTTTGTTTCTTTATTAGCAATTTTCGCCTTCAGTACGTTGTTTGGTCTGGCTGGGGCGCTCATGGCCATTCCAATGGCTGCCATTATTCAACTTCTATTGGATCGTTTTGTTTTTCGTCCAGGTGATATTGATAACGAAACCTTTGCTGGTCGTGATTTTACGAGTCGTTTGAGATATGAAGCACAGGAATTGATGAAAGATCTTCAAAGCCAGGCACGACATGATAAAAACGGATCAGATATCATGGTGACACAGATCGATAAAGTGATGGATGAAATCGAGGCAATCACCAAGAACCTGGATCTTCTTCTCTCTCAGGTCCCCGAGGCAGGTTCCCGTGATTAAGAATATTACAAGAATTGGATTTGCTGTATTGACCACACTATTGGCAATTGTGATTTTGTGGCAATTTCGGACAGCTGTCTTATATGTTTTGATTTCACTCATCCTGGCTGCCTCCATCCGACCTCTTTTTTCACGGCTGGATGGCAAGAAAAAATTTGACCGCATGGTCTGGATTCTAATTTACATACTCGTTTTCTGTGCTATTGGTTACTTATTCATATTTGCAGTCCAGACTTCTGTCACAGAATTGCAAACAGTGGCTCAGGGTGTCTCCGCACAGGATAAGTGGACTCTGCTTTTGTGGTCAAACAGTGCTGGTTTACAATCTTTATTTGAACGATTACCGACGCCCAGTGTTCTGTTTCAGGCGATTATCGGGAATGAAGGAGAGCTTGTTGGTCCAGCTTTGTTGGGGATCGTTCAGGGTATTGGCGGTATGATTGCTGCCATCGCGATCATTCTGGTTCTGAGCGTTTATTGGAGCATGAACCAGATCCACTTTGAACGGCTGTGGTTATCATTACTACCTCCGGATCACAGAAAACAAGTGCGTAGTATCTGGCGGAAAATTGAAGCAACGATTGGTGCATACGTAAGAGGGCAAATCCTTCACAGTATCCTGGTGGGGATAACACTTGGGCTGGGTTATTGGCTGATTGGATCCTCATCCCCCGCGCTGCTTGCCCTGGTAGGAACCATAGGCAGCTTGATCCCGGTGGTCGGGTTGTTTCTGGTCGTTTTCACCACCATGTTGTTGGGTTTATTAACCAGCGCTCAGCTCAGTCTTTTTACCGTCCTATATACGATTGTTATTCTGACAGCTCTTGGTTTCTGGGTAAAACCCAGGCTAATCAACCGCCAATGGGATAATCCAATTCTGACTCTGGTAATCATGGTTGCCCTTGCAGACGCACTGGGTATCATTGGAATCATCATCGCGCCACCTTTATCGGTTGTCTGTCAAATTCTGTGGAACCGGTTGATCAAACGTCGCACAAAAACAGGTGCTGCTAATCTCCTGTCCGACCTGCAAGAACGTGCGGAACACTTGAGAGCCGCAGTCAACGAAATGGAGGAGCCGCATTTGCCTGTGATAACCAACAGTATTGAACGAATAACCAACCTGCTCAATGAAGCAGAACCTGTTTTGCAGGCAGGATTGATGGTGGATGAATAACCGATAACCTGGTGCCACCATCCGAATTCGAAACTACCCCATGAGCCCAACAACCAAACGATCCCAACTTCAACAGCGACCAGCATAAGCAAAGCGAGTGAGAAGATGCTGATCACTTTCTTTCTAAGCCTTGCTGGTGTACCTGCGGGTTTATTCATTCGAGTATGCTTTCCTTTTTTGCAACTGCTTTGTGCAGGATTTCAAGAAATTCATCCAGTGGCACTTTGTGAATGCGGGCTGCCCATTCCACATTGAGCGCTTTGGCAAGAAACATGCGCAGGGATGATCCCACACGTTGAACCCCGAAAACTTCCATTACTTCGGCAATATCACCATAGTTCAATAAAATATCTGAAATACGTGTCTCTTTTGTTATTTGCATGCTCGTTCTCCTTCTTATGCCTGGTGGAATATCACTTATCAATCATTGACCAACCATTTCAGATAGATCGTACCTTTCGGGAACCATTTGCGCTACGACTTTTGTCGGGTTTGAGATCACACTTTCAACTCACAGGATCATTCCGGTTCGCTGACGAACATCTCTTGCAGCAAACACGACTTAAGTCGTTCCAGAACCGGTGAAAAGAACCTATACTCAGTTCAATACAGTAAACAAATTGAAAGAATAGGAATTCCAATGAAATCAATCCTGACGAAAATCGCGGCAGTTCTTGCCTTCATTATTGGCGCAATGGCAGTTTTTGCTGGTGCGCAAGTGTTGTTGGGCAACGATCCGGGGTATTATGTTATCAACTGGGTTCCTGTGTATAACTACACGGCAGGCATTCTAACCGTTTTTATTACCGCCATCCTGATCTGGCGCGGAAGTAAGCACGCCTGGTTTGCAGCCATCACCACGTTCAGTTTGCACACACTGGTGATGATCCTCCTGCAGACTGTGCACAGAGATGTTGTCGCGGTGGATAGCATCCGCGCCATGACCATACGTATGATTGCCTGGGCGATTATTCTGGTTTTGATGTTCGCCCAATCTCAAAAGGATAAAAAGGCTCAGCGTCTGACCACAGTGGCAAAATCTTAAACCGATGACGGATTCTGTTATCGCCGATGAGACCCTGCGTGAAGCAATTCTGGCTGCATTTGCCGCTGACAATCGCATCGCTGCAGACCATCTGAGAGTTGGCGTGCTGAACTCGATTGCGCACCTGGCAGGGAAAGTGGACGATTTATCGAAACGCGATCTGGCAGAAGCACTCGCACAGCATGTACCCGGTATTCGTGGTGTGGTGAACCGGATTGAATGCCCCGGAGCTCCCAGCCCGGCAAGAACCGTGAATCTGGACTTAAATCAAAAAAATTAAAATTGAAGAGGTAAAAAAATGACAAAAGTATTTTCAAAATGGTTTCGAAAAATTCATCGCTGGATTGCTGTGCCGACCGCTCTGGCTATTCCAGCAGCAGTCATCATCAAACTGGTAGGAAGCGAAGAACTGGTAGCCACGTGGGAGAGATTGGATAAAGTTCCTTCCATATTAATGCTGGTGATGGCGCTCACAGGCGCTTACTTGTTTTTACTGCCCTATATTGTTAAAGGACAACGCAAGAAGAGGAGTAGTGAAACAAAAAATTCGTGAGTGTTGGGTGACTAATTAAGAAAAGTAAACGAATTTCTAAAAACCTCTTGATTTTTTTAAAATTCTTTGTATAATAACTTTGTAAGTCCAATGGATTTACAAAGTTATTTCTGCATTATCCCCCATTCAATCGTAAAGGTAATTCCCATATGAAAAAAGCAACGTCTTTGCATACCAAGCTTCATAATCGCGACCTGGTATTACGAACAATTTTTGCGAACAACTCCATCAGCAGAGCTGATGTGGCCAGGGTCACCCATCTCACCCGGACAACCGTCTCCGACATGGTGACCGGATTGCTGCAGGAAGACCTGGTTAAAGAAGTGGGCAAAGGGGAATCGATAGGCGGTAAAAACCCGATCTTATTGAGTATTGCACCCAATTCGCGTTATCTGATTGGGTTGAACCTGGCGCAAAACAAATTTGTTGGGGCGATTGTAAATTTGCGCGGCGAAATCATTGAAAAAATTGAATTAAATGTCAATGATAACAATGGCGAAAAAGCGTTGGATTCGGTGTATCAGATCCTGGATACCTTAATAAATCTGGATCATACGCCGATTGTGGGTATTGGTGTAGGCGCGCCTGGTTTGATCAACTCGCGGGAAGGTGTGGTGATCAATGCCGTCAATCTGGATTGGCACAACCTGAAATTGGGCAATCTTCTCGAAAAAAAGTATAAAATTCCAGTTTCCATCCTGAACGATAGCCAGGCATCTGCCATCGGCGAATATGTGTACTCGGGCAATCATGGTCAGGAAGAAAATTATATCGTCGTGAACATCAACCAGGGAATTGGTGCAGGTATTTTGATCAATGGAAGCCTGTTCCAGGGAGATGGCGGTGGCGCCGGTGAAATTGGTCATGTGGTAGCCATCGAGAATGGAGAGCTCTGCCGCTGCGGTAAACGCGGATGCCTGGAGACAATCGCCAGCATGAAAGCCATCCTCAGGCAGATCGACCAGACATCTATTGAAGAAGCGCTGAGCGCCTTCGCTGAACAGGATTCAAAAACCCGAGAAGTTGTGCTGAAAGCAGCTCATTATCTGGGGATCTCACTGGCCAATATGATTGGCTTGTTGAATATCCACAAGATCATCCTCACCGGAGATGTGGCACGCTTTGGTGCCGAATGGTTAAGCAGCGTGCGATCCTCCATGGAAGAATCGGCTCTGACGTTAATGTCACAAAACACCACCCTCGAACTAGGCAAGCTTGGATATGACGCCTGTGTGTTAGGGGCAGCTGCATTTTTAATGCTCGATGATTATTCCCTTTTATATTTGAAAGATTACTGAGTGATGTCTACCACGATCGTTCCCCGGGTGATTCCACCTCTTGATCCGAATTTTGCTCCTGCGGTTTTATTTAACCGTGTTTTTCGGCAGGATATGCAATTCTGTGGTGTGCGATCGGTAATCGGTCTGGAACGCAATGAGCATGAAATTTCACGGATCGATATCCTGCTTTTTGCGGAAAATCATCCGCAATTTGAGCGTAATTACCAGTATGTTGAAAGGATTGTGAAATTCCTGCTATGGCAACATGGTGGACACACAATTTATTTTTCCGGTCCCGAAAGAATTGCCGTTTATCTATCAAAAATTTACGCTCATGATGGAGAACGTGCTTTTGACCACCAATTTTTCGGGGATAAAGTGTATGAAAAACCATTTCAGCTGATCATCTGTGAGGAGAAAGATATCCCGCCTGCCACATTAGCCGGAAAACGATTGGGTGGACACCTGAATGGATACCGCATTGGATTTGACCTGGGCGCTTCTGACCGCAAAGTGAGTGCTGTGGTAAATGGCAAACCTGTTTTTAGCGAGGAAACAATCTGGGAACCACGAAAAAATGCAGACCCGGAATATCACTACCGTGAGATCATGAATGCCATCAAAACCGCTGGCTCCAAACTTGAACGAATTGATGCTATTGGTGGGAGTTCCGCTGGAATTATCATTGACAACCGGCCGATGGTGGCTTCCTTGTTCCGTGGTGTACCGGAATGTGATTATGGTCAGGTAAAAAATCTCTTTTTGCGAATCCGGGAAGAGCTGGAAGTGCCACTGGAGGTGATTAACGATGGGGATGTAACCGCGTTGGCTGGCTCCATGGCGATTGGAGAAAATGGGGTTTTAGGAATTGCCCTGGGTTCAAGTGAAGCGGTTGGATATGTGAATACCGATGGGAACATCATGGGGTGGCTGAACGAATTGGCCTTTGCCCCGGTGGATTACAATCCGGCAGCTCCTATTGATGAGTGGTCCGGTGATAGAGGTTGTGGTGTCTCATATTTTTCACAGCAAAGTGTATTCAGGCTGGCTCAGGTGGCGGGCATTTCAATTCCAGATGATTTACAGGATGCCGAAAAACTAAAATATGTTCAATCAAAATTAGAAGCTGACGATCCTGCCGCTGTCAATATATGGAAAAGCATGGGCGTGTATCTGGGTTATGGTATTGCGCATTACGCCGACTTCTACGAGATCAAACATGTTCTCATCCTGGGGCGCTGTACATCCGGTCGAGGTGGTAATTTGCTGCTGGAAGGTGTTGAACGTGTTTTTCAGGCTGAATTTCCAGAATTATTGCAAAGTATTCAGCTTCATTTGCCCGATGAAACCATTCGTCGCGTAGGTCAAGCGGTGGCAGCCGCCAGTTTACCTTATCTACCGGAGTGAAAAAGGATTCAATATGAGATTTAAGCAAGAAAATGCATTCATCTTTATCCCTGATGACGAGAATCAACCCGAAGCGTTAGCCAGGACTACCCACCTGTGTATTGCAGCTCATCAGGATGACATCGAGATCATGGCTGCGCAACCCATTCTTGAATGCTTTCAACATGATCAAAAATGGTTCACCGGTGTGGTAATGACCGATGGTCGCGGTTCTCCACGGGAAGGCATGTATCAACACACCACGGATGAAGAAATGCGCGAAATCCGCCTCAAAGAACAGAAAAAAGCAGCCACCATCGGTGAGTATGCCGCCCTGGTTTGTCTGGACTATCCCAGCAAGGAAATTAAAGACGCAACCAGAGCAGTGTGTGTGAAAGATCTTGTACAGATTTTCAATTTCACAAAGCCCAAATTTGTCTACACCCATAATCTTGCCGATAAACATGACACCCATGTAGCGGTTGCGCTACGGGTCATTGAGGCATTGCGGAGTTTGAACCTCCAGGATCGACCGGAGAAGGTATACGGTTGTGAAGTGTGGCGCTCATTGGACTGGTTGAACGACACGGATAAAGTGGTCTTGAATGTTTCTCACCACACAAATTTACAAAACGCGTTATTAGGTGTCTTTGATTCACAAATTGCTGGTGGTAAACGCTATGATCTGGCAGCGATGAGCCGCAGGCAAGCCAATGCCACCTTTTTTGAATCACATGGTGTGGATTTTGCCAGTGGATTATCTTTTGCCTTGGATCTCACACCTCTGATGAACGATGCCAGCGTTCATCCATCGCATTACATAAACGAGTTTATCCATCGATTTGAACGAGATGTAATGAATCGAATTTTCAGGATGAGTTAACCCGTTTTATCCCAATCCCATGGAAAGGAGTTTAAGATAGAGAAAGTCACGAATTTTATCAACCCGAATTTTCAATTAAAACAATCAATAAAGGAGAGGAACAAATGCAAAAAAAACTATCGATCATCTTGTCTGTATTAATCATCTTTGGTGTGATTCTGTCAGCATGCACATCCACACCACCAGCCCCAACCACCTCAGATGCACCGTCAGCCCCAGAAGCCCCTGCAGCTCCAGCCAGTGAGCAACCTGCCAGCGAACCCGTCAGTGAAGCTCCTGCTGCAGCCCAGGATGTGACTTTGAAGGTTTATTTATTAGACTATACCCCTGACACCATTGCCTGGTTAAACAGTGAAATTAATCCAGCTTTTGAAGCCGCTCACCCAGGCGTAAAAGTTGAAATAACCGAAGGTTCATGGTCTGGTTGGGATACCACCTTCAGTGGTTTCTTTGCCGCTGGTGAAGGTCCCGATATCATTAATCTCGGCTCAGAGATGAACACACTCTACGGCGAAAGCCTGGCGGACATGGAAGCCTACCTGGGTGAAAGCGCCTGGCCGGATATCAAGAATTTTGGACCTGCGCTTGAAAATGCCAAATTCGAAGGCAAGATTCGCGGGTTACCTATCTTCACAGCTCCCCGCTATGTGTTCTGCCGTACCGACCTTATGGAAGCTTCCGGTTGGTCAACTGGAACGCCAAAGAACTTCGATGAGTGGAAAACATTCGCAACTCAGGCAACAACCATTGATGAAGCCACCAACTCATTGACCCAACAGGCATTGGTCCCCGTTGATGCAGGCTCTATGGCGGATTGGCAATGGTGGTTATTAGTCTTCTATTCATTGGGCGGCGAATTGTACAAAGCTGATGGATCACCCAATTTCGATTCACCCGAAGCACTGGCAACCACAGAATTCATTTATGACCTGCGTCAGGCGATTTATGGACCTGCCGTCAATGCCGTTGGGTCTTTGCCCACCGGTCAGGGTTCCGTGATCGACAAAGATGATGCCTCCGGAAAAGACAATGGCGCAGTCTGTCTGGCACACTCTGGTTGGGCTGCTCCGGCTTTTGATCGACCGATCTGGGAGAATATCAGTATTGATCCATTCTTCGGTGACCCGGTCAATTTCCCCAACAGCAAACCGGTCGTGTTGGCCTTCAATGATTGGCTCGCCGTGGCAGATTATAGCAAAAACAAAGAGCTGGCTGCCGAATGGTTGAAGGTAGCCTTCAGCAAAGAAGCCAACCATAAATGGAATGAGACCATGGGTCTGATCCCGTCCAGAAACGATGCACAATTCGGCTACGTAACCGATTCACCTCAACTGCAACGCGAGGCTGAACTAGCCGCTCAATATGGCGTGGGATTCGCCGGCATCAAAGAAGCAGCCAAACTGTCCACCATCATGCAGGATGCACTTGGCAAACTGATCACTGATGAATTAACACCTGCGGATGTGGTTGAAAAAATTCAATCAGAATACATTACAGCACTGAAATAAAATACATGCTATAAAAGTAGGGTGAGGATTCTCCTCGCCCTACCCATTTCTCATGAGGTGAAGCTATTGCTGAAGAACCCCTATCTTGATCTGATTTTAACAGCAGGATTAACGGTCATTTTTATCATTGCCGCCTGCTTTGGTTTGGGGATGTTGGCAAAATGGATTTCAAAGAAGCGCGGTAGATCCCCGGTTTATCAGGAAAGCGCATTTGCCGGTTACTTTTTTGCAGCACCCTGGATTGTTGGATTCATCATATTTATTATTATTCCCCTGACATTTTCTTTCTACTGGAGTTTCACAGATTATCGTGTGACCGCACGAGATCCGGCCAATTGGCTCGGCCTTGAAAATTACATCACCCTGCTCACCAAAGACGAAGGTTTTCGCGCTTCCATCATCAATACGCTTTACCTGACCGTTATCGGGCTTCCACTACAAATGGGTGTTGCTCTTTTTCTGGCAGTCCTGCTCAATAGAAAAATCCGTGGTGAGCGCATCTTCAGAATGGGTTTTTATTTGCCTGTCATTTTGGGCTTCAACACGGCTGTTTTACTGTGTTGGCGACTGATGTTAAATACGGGCACCGGGATCATCAATCAGATCATACGCGCAATCACCAATGCTTTTCCTTTATTGGGATATGTAAACCGCGGGATCATTTATATCCAGGAAATCATTACCGCTTTCTTTCTGGGGTTAAGTTCCGGCAAATTTAACCTGCTCAATAAAGTCATAGAAGCTGGTTTTCCGGCAGCCAACCGGGTGCCGTTGTGGGTACAAAGCCCGCTTTGGTCGAAAATGTCCGTGATCCTTTTAATGATCTGGGGTTGTGGGGCAATGATGTTGATCTTTCTGGCCGGTTTAAACAACGTGCCAAAAGAATTACACGAATCGGCAGAAGTGGATGGGGCCTCCCAATGGCAGCGTTTTTGGAAAATCTCGTTTCCTTTATTAACCCCGTATGTTTTTTATAATCTGGTGGTGGGGTTGATCAACTCACTTCAGATTTTTGAACCAATTTTCGTCCTTTACCGCGACAATCAACCACTGGTTTCATCCACCATCTCCATGGTCTATTACTTGTGGCAAAAGAGCTTCAGCCATTTTGAGATTGGTTACGGGTCAGCCATTTCGTGGGTGATTCTGGTGATTATACTGGTCATTACCCTGGTTCAATTCAGATTACAAAAACGCTGGGTCAATTACGACCTTTACTAGGAGATTGATAAATGAAACAATATTGGTCGATATTGAAAAGCATTCTGATGTATTTCTTGCTGACAGGGGCAACCATCCTGATGAGCTTCCCGTTGTTCTGGATGATTTCATCTTCCTTAAAAACGCTGGAAGAAACCAATTCGCCAGGCATTATCTGGATTCCAAAGCAGATCACCTGGGATGCTTATTTATCGATATTTCAAAATCAAAATTTCCTGCGTTCGTATTTTAACTCCGTATTTTTCGTGACCTTTGCCCTGGCTGGCACGCTCATTTCCATTGCTGTTGTTTCTTATGCCTTCAGCCGGGTGGATTGGCCCGGGAAAAATTTTGTCTTTTTCCTGATGCTTTCTACCATGATGATCCCGCCACAGGCCTTGATCGTACCTCAATATGTCTTTTTTAATAAGTTGAACTGGATTGGCACATTCAATCCGATCATTATTCCAGGGTACTTTGCCGGAGGAGCCGCCATGATCTTCCTTTTACGACAATCGATGGCGCAGATACCCAAAGAGATGGACGAATCAGCCTTTATTGATGGAGCCAATCACATTCAAATCTGGTGGGAAATTGTCATGCCGCTGATAAAAGCGCCCATTGCCACCGTTGCCACCTTTCTTTTCGTGGGATTCTGGAATAGCCTGCTGACCCCCCTGATGTATTTGCAAACTGTTGATTTATACACACTACCTGTCTATGTATCCACTTTATATAATATTAACAACACCGTACAACAATGGCCAACCATCATGTCAGCCGCTGTTTTAACCACAGTGCCTTTGATTGTGGTGTTCTTTTTTACCCAGCGTTTTATTCTGGAAAGTGTCGTGATATCCGGGCTAAAGGGGTAACATGGATAGGGTAACCGAAATGATCGGGCAAAAGTTGTTGCTGGCTTTTCATGGCAAACAGCAGCCATCCCAGGAAATAATTGAGTCAATCCAAAAATACAAACCTGCTGGATTCACCTTGTTCCGCAGCATGAATATTGGCAGCCTGGAGCAGGTCAGACAGCTGACAGACACGCTGCAACATCTGGCGAAAACTGCCGAACTTCCACCTTTCTTGATCTGCACCGATCAGGAAGGCGGGCAGCTCATGGCGCTGGGAGATTGCACCCCACTGCCAGGCAATATGGCCTTAGGGGCCACTCGCTCAACCGGGCTGGCTTACAAAGCCGGTGTGGTATTGGGAAAAGAATTAGCTGCCCTGGGTATCAATGTTAATTATGCCCCCAGCGCAGACGTGAACATCAACCCATACAATCCGGTAATCGGCACACGCTCCTTCAGTGATGATCCGTCTCTGGTGGGAGAACTGGCGTCAGCTGTCATATACGGCATTCAATCACAGGGGGTTGCCGCGACAGTAAAGCATTTTCCCGGACATGGCGATACCCTTACCGACTCTCATATCGGTATGCCGGTCATCCCGCATGATATGAGTAGATTGCGACGTGTCGAGCTGCCTCCCTTTGCAAACGCGATTCAAGCCGGGGTAAAAATGGTCATGACAGCACATCTCGGTGTACAAGCCATCGACGGTGAGAAACCGCTGCCGGCAACCCTGTCTAAGCGCATCATTACCGGATTATTACGGCAGGAACTGGGTTATTCCGGCGTGGTGGTGAGTGATGCCATGAATATGCAAGCCATCCGTCAGGGGCAGATGTTAGGCGAAGATGCTCTCCAGGCTTTGCTGGCAGGTGTTGACCTGTTGCTGCTCGCGGATGATCCGGCGGATTATGAACGCGTTTTTGTAGCTCTAAGCAAAGCCATCCAATCGGGTTCATTGGCCAGGGTTTCTGTCTCCGAATCGGTAAACCGGATCATGAACCTGAAAAACTGGATTACTTCTCATATCGCCCAACCTGATCTCAGTGTAATTCGCTGTGAACAACACTTGCAAGTTGCGGAGGAGATTGCAGAACGTTCCATCACGCTCGTGCGCAACCACCAGAACATCCTCCCCATTCAACTCGCTTCTGATCAACGGATAGCTGTGATCGTGCCTGAGCCGCAAGATTTAACACCGGCAGATACTTCATCCTATGTCAAACCTGACCTTGCTGCAGCCCTGCGTGAATTTCACCCCCTGGTGGATGGATTTAGTGTATCACTTTCCCCCCATAGTGAAGAAAGAGAAAATCTACGATCAAAACTTGCTTCCTATGATCTCATCATCATGGGCACCATCAATGCCTGTACTTCACCCAACCAGGCTGCCCTGGTTCACGAACTGATGAAGACAAACATTCGGGTAATTGTGATTGCCTTACGCCTGCCCTATGATCTTGAGATGTTTCCTCAGGTGGATACCTGTCTGTGCACCTACAGTATTCTGGACCCATCCATCAAAGCACTGGCGAAAGCTTTATTTGGTAAGATAAAAATAACGGGAACTTTACCGGTAAACTTCAAGTAAGATTAACGGTATGAAAGAGGTACGATGACACTTTATTCTGAGATCATGGAACAACCCCAGCGTGTGAATGATTTATTGCGTGCACAACGCGCTAACATTGAGAAAATCGCAGCGGAGATCAAAAAACGAGATATCCGCTTTGCCTTCCTGGCGGCGCGGGGAACCTCCGACAATGCCGCCAGGTACGCCAACTACCTCTTGGGATCCATGAATCGTATCCCGCTGGCGCTGGCTACCCCTTCCCTATTTACCTACTACCGTCAACCACCACTTCTCAGAGATGCGCTGGTAATGGGCATATCACAATCCGGGCAGTCGCCGGACATCATCAGTGTGCTGGAAGAAGGAAAAAGGCAGGGCTGTCTGACCATTGCGATCACTAATGAGCCTGATTCGCCTTTAGCCACCACCGCTGATTTTGTAATTGATATTCAGGCAGGCGATGAGCAGGCAGTCGCAGCCACCAAAACCTACACCAGTCAATTAATGGCTGTCGCTATGCTGGCCACCGCGCTGGATGGAGGTGACAGGCATTGGCAGGAATTGGACAGGGTCGCTGACTGGATGAAGCAGTCCTTACAATTAAATGATCGCATCGCTCAGATTGTGCCCCGTTTTCGCTATATCGACCATACGGTGGTGTTAGGGCGCGGATTCAATTATTGCACGGCCTTTGAATGGGCATTAAAACTCAAGGAATTGACTTATACCGTGGCTGTGCCTTATTCCTTTGCTGACTTTCAACACGGCCCAATTGCCCTGGTGGAACGCGGTTTCCCGGTCATGGTAATTTCACCACTTGGGGAGGTTTATAAACCCTCGCTTGAGATGCTTTCTAAGCTGAAGAACGGTTTTCATGCCGAGCTGGTGATTATTTCAAATGATCAGGCCGCCCTTAACCTGGCCCAATCTCCTATTGCGATCCCCGCTGGCATCCCCGAATGGCTCTCGCCGTTGGTCAGCATTCTCCCTGCGCAGTTATTCACCTACCATCTCACGGTAGAAAAAGGATACGACACCGAACAACCCCGCAGCATCCATAAAATAACCGAAACGAACTGAGGTGGGTAAATGCGCCTTCTCGGCAAACTGGCTATTATTTTTCAATTTCACGATATAAATAAATCAGCATCATGAATGCCCATTAATGGTGGACGTGCACATCCGGCACAAACCATTCATGTCTCACCCAGCGCTGGATGTTGGGGGATGGATTTTCCAACAAGGAGCGATTGACAGCAATGGCATGCTCGAGCGTCACCCATTCCGGTGTGAATCCATATTCATCTTCATACTCATCCAGATTCTGTGCGCCAAAGCCATCCTCCACCTCACATAGGTAATCGTATGAATTCATGCGGAAGAGTCAAACTCGCGTTGGAGGGCGATCGCATGGGCTTCATCCCGCTTTACACCACCACCAGGGAACTTATAGTCCCCATTCAGTGTTGAATACACCATCAGCATCTGATCCCCGTGCAGGATGATGGCCCACACCGCTTCACGGGTGACCGTTTTCCCTCTGAGCGACAGATCGGGTTTATGGAAGATTTGGGTAAGTAATTGCATCGGATTAAAGGACGACCTTCGATTTTTTTTTGTATTTATCAATCAATATTATAGTATGAGGTATAGGGTTTTTCATTTGCGAATGAGGATCATAACGAATTGTTATTTAATCACGTACCTCAAGGAGATATAAATGGAAGAAAACAAATTTCTTGAACAATCACACCCGCATCTGGCAGCGCTGGTGGGTAAATGGCACGGCATGACCAGTACCTGGTTCCAGCCAGATCAGCTGGCGGACGAATCCCTCTGGCAGGCTGAGTTTAAACTGGTGCTGGGTGGAAGCTTCTTGTTATACACCTATCAGGGCAGCATACAGGGCGAAACACTGGAGGGCATGGCGCTACTGGGCTACAATCCGCACCACCAACGCTATGAGATGGCCTGGGTGGATACGTTTCACAACGGCTCCGCGATCATGTTCATGCATGGCGGTAAAAAAGATGGTCCCTTCAATGTGCTGGGTAGCTTCCCCACCGGACCGGACAGCCCGGATTGGGGTTGGCGCACCGAGATTCAACCTCAGGAAAATGGGGAACTGGTCATCACCCATTATGGCATCACCCCCGAAGGTCTGGAATGGAAGGGCGTGGAAACAATTTACCAGCAGGTATAAAGTCCGGATCGCGATAAAGGCATCAAATTTCCAACGTCAACCCATCATAGGCGATCTCATAGCCATAATGGCTGGCGAAACTAACCAGTTCCGGGTGCACCGGATTGGCATCATGCGCAATATGCGTTGCGAAAGTCCGCGCGCCTGGATTTAACAATCCTTCCTGCTTGAAGCGTGCGAAATGTTCAATGACCTCTTTGGCGTTCATATGAAATGTGCCTGAATTGGTTAATCCAAAGCTGTGATCCAGAACCACCATATCAAATTTCATATTCAAATCTCGAAAGGACTGCCAGGTTTCTTCAAAAAAAACACCGGTATCCGTACCATAAAAGAATCTGCTGCCATTGGACTCAATGGCATAGACCCTTGCCCCCAAACCTGGTGCATGATTGGCTGGAAAAGCTGTTATTGTATATGACCCGATGGGAGTAGGAGAGTACGCTTGCAGGGTATGGGTGGATAGATTTAAAGATTCCTGTAATTCAGGCGACAACAGATCCTGATCCCAAATATCTCTCAGGAAGGTCTCAGCCGCGCGCTGCAATGTTTCCTCGGAGGCAAAAAATTGCAGTCGGGGAGCATTCTTCACGCCCAGTATAGGACTGCGTGAAATGAAATGCGACACATCCAGATGGTCGGCATGCGGGTGTGTCTGAATGCAATATTGCACGTTTGTTAATGGCACACCATGGATTTGTGCAGCCGGCATGATATCCGGACCCAGATCGATCAGTAAATCATCATTCACCAGTATTGAGGATCGTTTTCTTAAGCTGGACCCTCCCAGACTGCGCGCCTGCTCACAATTATGGCAGTCACAGAAAGCTTCTGGGTATGCATTTGCTCCGGATGTTCCAAGAAAAGTGATTTTCATAATACCTCTATTCCATTTTACATTGGTTATTCTACTTAATTGGTATTTATTTTTTTGTTTTCTCTCATTTTGGCAGTACTTAAAAGAGCGAAAAGAATGGGGAATGGATGCAATTCAAAAATTTTAAGGTTTTTCATGCAATAAATCGAGAAAAGGCTATTGACTTTTAATTTATTTTTCTTTATTATAGTATGTAGTTGTTGGACGTCCAACAACTACAACGCTAAAACCATTATACCAATGTCATCCTAAAATTCAATACCTCAATTTTTCATCTCAGCCAATTTCATTTATTCAATGGGAAAATCGATATGAGTCCTGAAATTACTAGTGGTCCCCGCATTAAACAGGTAAAAGAATATTTATTAAATTACATCACCCAAAACCAGCTTAAAGGGCAGGATCAATTGCCGTCTGAAACTGAATTCGCCAAAACACTGGGCGTCAGTCGTAATACCTTGCGCGAAGCCTACATTGAACTGGAGAATGAGGGCGTCATCATCCGCCGGCACGGGATTGGCACATTTGTGTCGAATTCTCGTGTCATTCGCGATTCCCTGAATGATTTCGCTCCCTTTTCACAATTGATCCATGACAGTGGCTTTACCCCTACCTTTGAAACAATCTCCATCAGTGAGGTGGTTCCCCCTAATGAAGTAAACACTGCCTTTTTAAATCCTCCCGATGTCCAGGTCTGCCTGATCAAACGTGTTGTGCGGGCAGATGGCCAACCAGTGATGTATATCGAGGACTATATCAATCCCATCAGCGGATCGGAAAACCTGGTTTGGGATGCGTTTGATGGAAATATGGTGATGTTCCTATCGACTTCTTTAAACACGCCCTTGCATCACATTCGCTCACAAATTCGCGCTGCAGCGCTTCATCCGGAATTTTCTCAATATCTTGAACTGGAAAGTGGAACACCCATTCTCTATGTGAGATCAACCATATTTAAGGAGGACAATCAACCAGTTGCATTCAGTCGAATTTACTTCAATTCTAATATTGTTGAAATGAACACCGTGCGTATGATTCGCACCAGCTAACCGATTTATCAAGAAAGGATAAAAAGAAAATGAGCACCTTTAAAAAATATCTAATCGTCATCATGTTATTCGCGATGCTCTCTGCCTGTGGTCCGGCGGCAACACCCGAACCCGTCCAGAATGAGCCAGCCCCGCTGGAACAAAAACCCACCGATAAACCTGCCGCCCCTGTGGAAGAAGTTGCTCCAACAGACGTGCCCGTGGTGGAAGAACCAGCCATGGATCCGGTCACCATCCAGGTGTATTATCCAGTGGCAGTCGATGCGCCTATTGCTGCAATTTTGAATGGCTACATCGCCGATTTTCAAACCGCCTACCCGTACATTACAGTTGAACCGGTATTTTCCGGTGGCTATGCCGATGTACAGACCGCCATTCAGACCACCATTGAGGGTGGAGGAACACCACCCGCGCTGACAGTATTACTCGCCACCAGCCTGTATGACCTGATCAATGCTGATTATATTGCGCCTATGGACCAGTATGTTGCTGCCATGCCCAATGGACAGGCATATCTGGATGATTTCCTGCCAGCCTTTATGGCTAATTCTTATTATGATGACCAATTATGGAGTATTCCCTTCCAGCGCAGTGCTGTTGTGATGTATTACAACATGGATAAATTTGAAGCCGCTGGTCTGCAACCTCCCACCAGTTGGGCATCCTGGGCTGATGCTGCCAAAGCGCTAACCACAACAGAAGGAACCACCACCAATTGGGGGCTTAAATTCTCCTCTGATTGGCCATATTGGTTGTTCCAACCTTTGGCAATCGGGAGCGGACAAAACATATTTGTGGATGATTGCACCATGGCCTTCAATGACCCCGATGTTGTTGAAGCAGTTCAATTCTATATTGACCTCTCCAAAGTCTATGGTGCCATGCCAGAAGGTGTTCAGGCATCCTGGGCTACCGATACAGCCGATTTCAGCAGCGGATCTGTAGCCATGATCGCTCACACCACCGGCAGTTTGACCGGCATACTTAACCAGGCTCAATTCAATTTCGGTATCATGCCCTATCCTGGAAAAGCTGATGGCACTTTTGCCAGTGTTCCCGGCGGTGGTAATTTCTACATCATGAAAGGTGCGCCTCAAGAACAACAGGATGCTGCCTGGAAATTCATTGAATTCATCACCTCTCCAGAATTAGCTGCTGATTACAGTATCAACACAGGTTACATTGCCAGTCGATTTAGCGCTTTCGACACCCCGGCCATGCAGGAATACACAGATGAAGTTCCACAAGCACTGCAGGCACGTGATGCATTGCAATATGCTGAAGCCGAACTCGCTATCCAGAATCTAGGGCAGGTGCGCAGCATTTTCCATAATTACATTCAAAAAGCATTCAATGGAGAAATGAGCGCTCAGGATGCCATGGATGCAGCCCAGGCTGAAGCAGAAACAGCGCTGGTGCCTTTCTGCCAGTAAAATTACCTAACACAATTTTGATAAGGGGCGCTCGATGAGCGCCCCACCATTCCAAAGGAACCCGAAATGAGTGTGATCAAATCGAGTGCCAAAAGACAAAAATTTAACATTTTTCCTTATATTTTGACACTGCCAACAATCATCTTTGTGGCTTTATTCACCGCGTGGCCTGTAATCCTCTCCATTTACAAAAGTTTTTTCCTGCAGCGCATGAATATCGCAAGATTTCGTGAACCCTCCTTTATTGGTTTTGATAATTACTCCTTTTTATTCTCTGACCCAAATTTTCTTCAGGTTATCAAAAATACGGTTAACTATGTGATAGGAACAGTACCAATCAGCATTTTCCTTGGATTCTTTTTTGCATTGCTGGTGAATCGCAAGCTGGTGGGTCGTGGTGTGTTTCGATTGGCGCTCTTCCATCCCATGGTTTTACCGATGGTCAGTGCAGCTACCATCTGGTTATTTTTCTTCACCCCCGGATATGGCCTCATGAATTCTGCACTGCGTGTACTGGGTTATACCGGACCAGAAAACTGGACCGGCAACCCCGGACTGGCATTGCTTTCCGTCATCATAGTCGCCATCTGGAAGAACTCAGGCTATTATATGATTTTTTATCTGGCAGGGCTGCAAAAACTACCCGGCGATGTCTTTGAATCCGCGCAACTGGATGGCGCTAACTGGTGGCAGATTCTTTGGAAAATTACCTTTCCTCTCTTACGTCGCACAACCGTTTTTATTACCACCATTGCTTTTATCGATGCTTTCCGAACAGTGGATCACATCTTCGTACTCACCACCGGTGGTCCCAGCCAGGCGAGCACGGTGTTGCTCTTTCAACTCTGGCAGGAACGTTTTGAAAACCAGAATGTCGGTCTTTCTTCAGCCATAACAGTTATATTCGTTCTGGTTCTGTTGGTGTTCACGGTTACCAATTATCTGATCTCGGAGAAAGAGGACTGACATGAACGAAAAAGCGATTAATGGACGACTTTTCAATCGTGTGGGTGCCTGGTTACTGACAGGGCTGACCGCTGTCATTGCCATCTTCTGGACAATACCCGTGGTATGGGCATTGGTAGCCTCTTTTCGCCCGATGTCAGAGCCCATGAAAATTGGCGATGTCTGGTTTGGTTCAGCGTTAACGTTTGCTAATTATGAGCGCGCCTGGTCCTTAGCACCATTCGGTCAATATTACATTAACACAATTGTGATTGTAGTGACCATTCTGGCAGTACAACTGGTCACCATTGTGCTGGGTGGTTTTGCCTTCGCTAATTATCGTTTTGCTGGCAAGAAATGGATTTTCTTCTTCATTCTGCTCCAGATGATGATCCCGGCGACTGCACTGTTAGCCCCGAATTTTGCCACCATCCGTATATTGGGTTTATACAACACCCGCCTGGCAATCGCCATTCCTTATTTTGGCTCTGCCTTTGGTGTTTTCCTGATGCGTCAGGCATTTATGGATGTGCCACGCGATCTGGTCGACGCCGGCACCATGGACGGTTGCTCCTGGTGGCAACTGATCTGGCACATATACCTGCCACCTTCCTTCCCTTCATTGATTGCCTTCAGTCTCTCCTCCATCACCTGGCACTGGAATGAATTCCTCTGGCCACTGGTCATAACCAACAGCGACGCTGCCCGTCCGCTCACTGCTGGGTTGGTACGCTTTACCCAGTTGGGCGAGATCGGCGCGCAATGGCCGCTGCTCTCTGCTGCAACACTCATTGTGATCATACCTTTATTAATCATTTTTCTGATTTTCCAACGTCACTTTGTTGAGAGCTTTTTGCATACGGGTATAAAATAAGAGTATCAAGAAAATCCATCTATTTGATATTTCTTTTGCGGAAGGCTCAATTCAACCATCATGGGACAAGAATTGGATTCGTTGTTGTACGAAGTCATTGAGGGGACCGCGACAAGAAGAGCACTCCATTCGCTGAGTGCTCTTTTTTTACTTATCCACCCCCATTCACCGTCAATCCATGCATGGCTTGTATGGAAGTCTCCAGATCAGCGGCGCTGACGACCAGGCTGATGGAAACCTCCGATGAACCATGCGCAATCGCCAGTACATTCACTTCGCTTTCTGCCAGCGCGGTAAAGATCTTACCCGCCACACCTCAGCAATAACGCATCTGGGGGCAGACGGCGGTGACAATCACCACCTCCTCGCTGGCCCAGATACGGTCAATATTGCGCTGTTCAATTTCCTGCGCCAACGATTTTTCCAGAACTGCCAGCATGGCTTGAGTCATATCCGAGGGAATTGCAAAACATAAAGACTGTTCGGAAGAAGCCTCGGTGCAGAAATTTTGTCCCTGCTACCTGTTCGAATAATAACATTCCAAAGTTGTGAGCACTCTCGTTCCAGCCAACTGTAGGTGCGCTGATAAATGGAAATGACAAATTGAGGAGATTTTTGTAAAAATTTTATAAAACTTGCCTCTACTGCTTTCATCTATTTTTCTCCAAGAATTTTATCCAACAATCCTTCTGTCTCTTTTTGCAAAGCTAAAATATCCGCCCGAATCTCTTCCAGAGTACGCATCGGCTGAGGTTTATAAAAATAACGCGTGAAGCTGATCTCATAGCCGATTTTGACACTCTCCTCGCTGTACCAGGTATCCGGAGCATATGGCAGCACTTCTCGTTTCAAGAAAGCATCGATGCCACCTTCGTCCATTAAAGGAATCTGTTCCAAGTCATGCAGGTCAGGGTCGGGTTCGTATTCCACCGCGCAAGGCTTGCCATCCGCCATGGTTTCAAATAAACCTTTGAGCGGGTCGGGCAGCGTGCCGCGTTTGTGAATTTTCTTGATCACCGCTGGCGCATCCTCAGCACGTTCATGATTTTCTTTGAGTGTCTTGATTTCTTTGGATGAATACACCCGCTCTGCGTCGATCCCCCGCATGCGTAAAGGCCGCTCGACCGTCACCTTCCAGTAGCCAAAGGACTGATTGGGGAAGATTTTGGATTGGTCGCTTTCTTCAAAGCGCAGGAAGGTGTCACAAATCTGTTGATTGTTCTCCTCGGAGAGTTAGCAATTCTTCTTGCCCAGGTTTTTGCGTAATGTCGTGAACCACTGGGTGGCATCGATTAATTGCACCTTGCCACGCCTGTGCGCCGGTTTATGGTTGCTCAGCACACAGATGTAGGTGGCAATGCCGGTGAGATAGAACATATTCAAAGGCAATGCCACAATTGCTTCCAGCCAATCATTCTCGCTGATCCAACGCCGGATATTGCTTTCACCCTGCCCGGCATCCCCGGTGAAAAGCGAGGAACCATTATGCACCTCAGCCATCCGGCTGCCGAGTGCGGTTTTATGTTTTATCTTACTGACCATATAAATGGGTGGAGACCTGCTTGCCGGTTTGAGCTGCCAGTTGTTTCAGGGTATCTTCCGCCACCGACAGCATGCCACCGGTTCCGCAGGCACCATCATAGAGCAGATAAGGTACCCGATTCGATCGTATCGGCAATCGGCAGGAAGATCAGCTTGGACATCAGCTTGACCGCATCGCGGGGAGCCCAGTGCTCGCCGGCTTCCTCGTTGTTTTCCGCATTGAAGCGCCGCGCCAGTTCTTCGAAGATCGTACCCATGGCATGATTGTCCAAACCGATTTGCTTGATCGTGTCATTTCCATTCATGACCGGATTGAGGGAAAGGTTTATTTCTGGGGAAAGAAATTTTCGATTAATGTGCCCAGGGCATCTGCTTTGAAAAGGCGCGGAATCTGATTGCGGAACTCAAATTTCTCGAGGATATCCTGCACATTCGGTGAAAACCCATTCAAATAAGCTTCAAAATCAGCCTTCAATTGCTGCTGGCTGGCACGCGCGCGCTGATCACGCATGGTGAAGGGCGAGGTGTCCAGGCGGCGAACATACAGATCACGCAAGACAGCATCAGCAATTCCCCAGAAGAAATTGGTGATCCAGCTTAATTGAGATTGATCCATGAAGGCTCCAGAAAGAGAGAATCAGCAAAGCTGTTTAATGAAGGAAAGAGGTAAAAAATTTCCCGCTGATAAAGGGTGAAAGACGAAAATTCCTATTAAGAATTATACAACGGATGGGAAGGGGAAGAGTTTACAGGTGGTTTAGAAATTAAAGGCCGTCAACGAATTTGAAACGAATACCCAATGGGCATGATATAAACGAATAATGGGATCATAATCCTTCATGTAATCAACAAAATCATGGTTCAGGGTTTACTCATATTCAATCTCACCCCGTCCTGTTGGACTGGATGGAAAAATCTACATCCTGAGCAAGGACTGTTTGGAAACGAATTTCTGGACCGGAGACTGGAGACTGGTGATGGGAGACTGAGGACCTAACACTCGCACAACGCCCTTAACCGATTTCAATTGGTTTGAATTTGGGTATCCCCGGGTTCAAACCCGGGGGAGAGGGTTCACGGCGCGGGGAGATTGAAAAGACGGGGGACGTGGGACGGGAGGTTTGTTGATAGTTGATAGTTGACAGCTGACAGGGAAATGCTGGGGGAGAGGTGAACCGTCAACGAATGGCAAACGAATGACCAAAGGTCATAATATAAACAAATGACCGTTAAAGAACCCACAGGGTGATATAAGAAACGACGGAAAATACATCAAAAAATTTCCATGATGGCGGGTTTGGACCATGGGTGTCGTAGGGGTGAAGGATCGGAGAATAACCGCGATTTTTCACCCAAAAATCCGTTCTCCGATCCTTCACCCCTACGGCCGGCTAACAATCCCGTTTGGGCACGAGTCCATCCTTCCGTAGGACTCCGAAAGTTCTCCGAGAAGGAAATCCTGTCATCAAACACGGCAAATCAACAATCCTCACACGCAAATTAATTCAGGAAACCACAAATCAAGAAATCCTGTAAATCCCCGTTCAGACTTTCTTGCCACCAGCGAAAGGTGCAACGCACTTCTGCCGGATTTCTCATCGGATTAATTTTTCACATGTATGTAAATTTCTGATCCCTAAGTGCATCGCACCAAAATCGCCATCAAAGTCCACACCTGTACCCTTTGGGTATCATGTAATCACACAAATCAGATCAGGGTTTTTTCCGAAGAGTGCAACGAACTTCTGCCGGAGTGATTATCAAGGTTTTCTTCCGGGATGGTTGTCTTTGATTAATCCCCAAGTGCAATGCACCAAGCAAGATGCATGCTGTTTATCCTGTAAATCCCCATTCGGATTTTTTCAGGTATATCATACCCTTTGGGTATATCATATCCTTTGGGTATATCATACCCTTTGGGTGCAGCTACACAGCAGCCTGACTCCTGAATTCTGATCCCTGAATCCTGCTTCCTTTAGCCTTGCTCCTTGTGCCTTTTTCCTTTTCGGCATACAATCAAATCATCATTTATGAAGAAGGAAGAAGATGCAACCGAGAATCGATGAATTAATTCGCCTGGCAAAGGGCGCTGGCAAGATCCTGAAGGATGGCTTTGGCAAACAGCACGATATTAAGATGAAAGGTGTGATCGACCTGGTGACCGAGGTGGACAAACAGGCCGAGGATCATATAATCACCAAGATCCGCAATATGCACCCTGGGGATATGATCACCGGCGAAGAGAGTGGCACTCATAATGGCAGCAGCACGGCCGGTCAATGGCTGGTGGATCCGCTGGATGGGACGCTCAATTACGCGCACGGGCTGCCGATCTTCTCGGTTTCGATTGCGTATGCCCAGAAAGGTCAGGTGATGCTGGGTGTGGTCTATGATCCGATGCAGGATGAATGCTTCAGCGCGGTGCGTGGTCAAGGTGCCTTCCTGAACGAACGGCGCTTGCAGGTCTCGGCAGTCGATAAGCTGGTGGGGGCGATGCTGTGCACCGGTTTTCCGTACGATGTGCATACTACGGAAGAAAACAATCTGAATTATTTCAGCCATTTTGTTCGCAAGTCTCAGGCAGTCAGACGTCTGGGGTCCGCTGCGCTGGATCTGTGCTACGTGGCAGCCGGGCGATTGGATGGATTCTGGGAATTGCAGTTGAACGCCTGGGATATTGCTGCCGGGATGTTGCTGGTGGAGGAGGCAGGTGGCGTTGTGACGGATATGTTCGGCAAGCCAATTGTCCTCGAGCCGCCGTATAGCATTGTGGCGTCGACGCCGGCGTTGCATCCGCAGATGATGGAAGTGATAGCTGAAAGCTGAAAGTTGAAAGCTAAAAGCAAAAAATTGGGGCGCAAAGTCGCGAAGTTTCTTGGATTAATAAGTTGAATTAAAGAATTTTTTGATCCTGTTCTGGTGGCATTAAATCTCGGTTCACTATAAAATTATCCTTGAATGACTGAATTAATGCATTATGCTTTCATCGATGAAACTGGTAATATCATTTTTTCAAGTGAAAACCATTTTCTTATTGTTGCTGCACTCGGAACGAACAATCGAAATTTCTAATATCCCCCGACAAATAGTAGTCATAAGGCAAGAAGATTCTATCTCCATAAAAGAATTACAGGCTGTCGATTTTATAGCCTGGGCGTTATATCAAAAATACGAACATAATGATGTTTCATTTTATAAAATGATCTCCTCTTTAATAATTGAAGAAGAGATCGTTAGTAAACAATCATGGTATGAGGATTAATAAAAAAAACCCCCATGCGGGGGTATATTGAGGGCTCACCCTGGGTTCCGATTTCATTCTGACCCGCTTCATTTCAGAAGCAGCTAGGACCATCCTCCGGACGGCCAAAGTCACCAGGTTTTACGAAACCTCTCTGACATTATTGTAGCATATCACTTCAATAAGTCAACAGGTCCCTTCATTCAGGGCTTAGATTTCATTCTGAGACACTTCATTACAGAAAAAGGATTGGGACGCAGAAGCGCAAAGTTTTAAGAGATAAGGCGCAAAGGGGTTTTATTAAATCTACAGTGTTCGTTGTATTCACGGTTTATTTTCGTTGTTTGAATTGGAAAATAACGGTATGATTAAGGCATTCTGGAATGAAAATTCACGCTTATGCCTGAGATGAATCCGCTTGAAAATGTTGAAATCATTATCCCTGTCTTTAACGAAGAGGTGGGGATTGGCGCGTTCCATCAGCAGTTGCGTGCTGTGGTGGATGGGCTACCATATCAGTTTGGATTTATCTATGTCAATGATGGCTCTTCGGACGGTACGCAGGCTCAGTTGGAAATGCTGTGTGCTGCGGATAATAGGGTACGGGTGATTGAACTCAGTCGCAACTTCGGGCATCAGGCTGCCATCACCGCCGGGCTGGATCAGGCTGCTACGCATGCGGACGCGGTCATCACCATGGATGGGGATGGGGAACACCCGCCGGAGATGATCCCTGAGATGCTGGAGTTAGCCAGGTCCGGGTATGAGGTGGTACTGGCCCAACGCCTGGAGGATCAGCAGGCATCCTGGTTTAAGCGCTGGACCTCGAATTCTTTTTACAAGCTGATCAACCGTATTGGCGATACGCAAATTCAACCCGGGGTGGGTGACTTTCGCCTGATCCGGCGCAATGCGCTGATGGCGCTGAAGAATCTACATGAATATCACCGCTTCCTGCGCGGGATGGTGGCCTGGATGGGCTATCGCACGGTGATTTTACCTTACACACCTGCCAAACGCATTGCCGGGATGTCGAAGTTCTCGCTACGCAAGATGCTCAAGCTGGCGATGAACGCCATTTTCTCGTTCTCGCTGGTACCTTTATATATTGCCATCTCGCTGGGTGGCATCTTCCTGTTGCTGGCGCTGGCAGAGGCGATCTACGTGCTGCGCTTCTGGGTACTGGGTCTGGAATCCGGGCTGGCGCAAGGCTGGAGTTCGCTGATGTTTGTGCTGCTGATTGTGGGTGGCACCATCATGGTCACGCTGGGTATCATCGGCATCTATCTCGGCTACATCTTTCAGGAGGTCAAAGGGCGGCCGGTGTACCTGATCCGGCGCATCCTGGGCAGGCACGACACGGAAGTGTGATATCTCTGCTCCTGTATTATTCATGAAACAACTTTCACGCCTGCCATCACAACTTCTGCGTCTGGTCAGTCAGCCTGCCATCACATTACTATTTGCCACGTTGCTGGTGTATGGATTCTTCATTCCTTTCCTGGGCTATTACTGGGATGATCTGATGCTGCAGTGGATCTCAGCGAGTATGGGAACGACCGGGCTGGCGAATTACTTCTCCACCAATCGTCCGGTGTGGGGATTGTTCTATCAACTGAGCACCACGCTGCTGGGGGATGATCCCTGGCAGTGGCAGGTGTTTGCCATCTTCTGGCGCTGGCTGGCAGCGTATGGGCTGTATTGCCTGGCTAAACAACTCTGGAAAGAGAAGATTCCATCTCTAATGGCAGCTTTGATCTTCCTGACCTACCCGGGGTTTGTGCAACAATATATTGCCACGGTATATGGGCATTTCTTCCTGGTGCTGAGCGCCTTCTTCTTTTCACTGACTTTCAGCCTGATGGCGATCCGAACGCTGGATCGCAAGCGCAGTTGGCAGTTGCAGGCTGTGGCGCTGCTGCTCTCAGCGGTGAATCTGTTCAGTATGGAGTACTTCTTCATGCTCGAGCTGCTGCGTCCGCTGTTGATGTGGGTTGTGATGAGGGAGGACGGTGTGCCAGTCCGCCAGCAGCTGGTAAAGGTTCTTCAACGCTGGCTACCGTATCTGCTCGTCTTTCTGGCGGCGGGAGTCTGGCGCGCCTTCCTGTTTGACTATCAGACTAACAATTATGAGGTGGGATTGCTGGAGATGCTGCGCACCAATCCACTACAGACGATTCTGACCCTGCTGGGTACCGTGCTGTGGGACCTGTGGCAGACTGTGTTGAAGGTTTGGGGGCTGGTGCTGCAGTTCCCGCGTTTTGAGGAATTTGGTCCACGAGCCTGGTTAATCGTGGCTGTTATCAGCCTGGCATTGCTGGTCTTTGTTAGTCTGGTGATGTTCTGGCTGGGGAGACAATCCGCTCCTTCGGAAAAGCCGGAGCGCAGCCCTTACTGGAAGAGCCTGTGGATCGCCCTGGTCGCGCTGTTGCTGGCTGGGGTTCCCTTCTGGCTGACTCAGATACCCATCGGTCTCACCTTCCCCAACGACCGTTTTACACTGCCTTTCATCCTTGGGGTAGCGCTCTTCTGGGTAAGCATGATGATGTTGATTCCGATACGGCGCTGGATGCAGGTGGGTTTGTTAGTGCTGGCGGTGGTACTCTCGGGGGCATATCAACTGCGCATGGGCGTCCAGTTCCAACGTGATTGGGAGCAACAAACGCGTTTCTTTTGGCAAATGGTCTGGCGTATCCCGGCACTGGAGGAGAACACGATCATTTTCGCCCATGAACTGCCACTGCAATTCTTCAGCGATAATTCCCTGACCGGTGGGCTGAATTGGATCTATAGCAACCCGGACCGGCAGGATAATAGCATCCCGTATGTGTTGTATTACCCGACGGTGCGGGTGGGTCAGGCGGTCAGGGCATTGACACCCGATGAGCCGGTTCATCAAAACCTGCTGGTGGGTGATTTTTACGGCAACACCAGTGATTCGATTGCGCTATTCTACCAACCACCGGCTTGCCTGCGTGTGCTGGATCCCGAACTGGAGCCGGATAATTGGATGGTGCCTTTACAGGTGCGTGAGACGATCCACCTGACCGATTGGAATGTGATCCTGCCGGAACCGCAGCATGTTCCTCCCGCGATTTTCGGGTCCGAACCGACCCATGGCTGGTGCTACTACTTCCAGAAAGCTGATCTGGCGCGTCAACTGGGCGATTGGGACGAGGTGCAGAGGCTGGGCGAGATTGCCTTCCAACTGGCCGACCAGCCCAACGACCCGGCAGAACGTTTTCCTTTCATCGAAGGCTATGCACATCTCGGTCTGTGGCAGGAAGCCGTGTCCATGAGTGCACAAAGTGCAAAGGTTTCCACGGTGATTCACCCGGCAATTTGTCATTTATGGGATAGAATAGAGCGAGAGACACAAAATTCCAAAGAAAAATCCAAGGCAATACAACACGCGACAGAACCATTACAATGCGAAGCACAACCATAAAGGAGTAATATGAAATTTCTGATCACAGGCGGGGCAGGATATATTGGCAGCACGGTGGCATCTGCCCTGGAAGACGCAGGGCACACCCCGATCATTATGGACTCGTTGGTTACGGGTCGAATCGAGTTTACTAAGAATCGAATCTTCTACCAGGATGACATTGCCGACGCTGGTGCCTTGGCGCGTATTTTTGCTGATCATCCGGATATTCAAGCCTGCCTGCATTGCGCAGCATTGATTGTGGTACCGGAGTCGGTTGCGGAACCTTATCGCTACTACCACGAGAATGTTGCCAAATCGTTAGAATTGTTTATGAATCTGCACAGACTGGGTTGTGATAAGGTGGTCTTTAGTTCATCAGCCTCGCTATATGATCTGGTGCCCGGCTTCATGGTAACGGAGGAATCTCCGCTGAACCCCCTCAGCCCGTATGCCCGCACCAAGTATATGATGGAAATGGTTTTGAGTGATTTCTGTGCGGCGTATGGAATGAAAGGCATTGCCCTGCGTTATTTCAACCCGATTGGCGCAGACCCACAAATGAGATCCGGACTGCATGTCAAAGAACCAAGCCTGGTACTGGGTAAGATGGTCGATACGGCGTTGGGGGTCAATCCGGAGTTTCACATCACGGGCACCGAGTATGAGACGCGCGATGGTACTGGCGTCCGTGATTACATCCACATCTGGGATCTGGCGCGCGCACACGTGCTGGGTCTGACCGATTTCGATGCTGTCTTTGAACGAGCCGGAAATCCAGAGAATAACTACCTGGTGATCAATCTGGGTACTGGCCGTGGCGTAACTGTGCGCGAGTTGGTGACAGCCTTTGAGAAGGTCTATGGTCAGACCATTCAGAAGCGCGATATGCCTCCCCGTCCGGGGGATGTTGCCGGCGCTTATGCCAACTCAGACACAGCCCAGCGCTTATTGAACTGGAAAGCAGAACTATCCATCGAACAGGGCATTGCCGATGCACTCAAATGGGGCGAATTACGCAGACAGATTCTGCATTGGGATTGATTGACCAACTCTTCCCCCTTCTTGATTTTTGGTCAATTGTCAGTCCATTTGATGACAAAAATCCGCTACAACAAGGTTAAAATTATGCTGTTCTTGGCAACAGAAAACTTTGATTTTATCCAACATGGCTGAAAGGAAATAACGATGGCACACGTAATTATCGCTGATGAATGTTTAATGTGTGGGGCATGTGAACCAGAATGTTCAGACAATGCAATTTCTGAGTGTAACGGCTACTATGTAATCGATACCGAACTCTGTCAGGATTGTGGTTCCTGTGTAGACGTTTGTCCGAACGAAGCAATTCGCCCGGCATAACATTCAACAATTAATAATCGAGAGAGACTGGAAATCCAGTCTCTTTTCATTTTTAGAACGAGTTTTCCACAATTAAGACCAGTTATCCACAGATTTAGGGGTACTTATCCACAGTTTTCCTCAAATTGGTAATTCAATTCGGTTTATTCTTTTCATTGAATCCCTGGAATCATGATTTATCCACCGATTGTTAGCAGTTATCCACAATTAACACAGTTTTTTTTCATAGTTATCCACATTAATTTCCAATTTTCAACGATTTGTCAGAATTTTATCCACAAGGGATAGGTATCCACAAGGATGGTATCCACACCACATATCTGTCTCCTACATTGCTACTGTTTAAGACAAATGCTTTTCTGATTTGATGGTTTAATTAAATAAAAGCGAACATGAACTGATCCGCATTCATTGCCAGAAAAATACCAACACTAAAAGGAGATTCAATGAAAAAATATATTGCAGTTGCCGGAAACATCGGTGTTGGAAAGTCCACCCTGGTGGAGATGATCTGCCAACGTATGGGATTTCAGCCGTTTTACGAGCCGGTCACCGAGAATCCCTACCTGGCTGATTTCTATGCCGATATGAATACCTGGAGTTTTCATTCGCAGATATTCTTTCTCACTCACCGCATCCGATTGCACCAGCAATTGATTCTGAACCCTGGTTCGGTGATTCAGGACCGCAGCATCTATGAGGATGCCGAGATCTTTGCACGCAATTTGTTCCTGCAGCGCAAGATGGATGAACGCGATTACCAGACATACCATGCCCTGTATGAGACCCTGACTGAGTTTCTGACTCCGCCGGATCTGGTGATTTATCTACGAGCGTCAGTTCCCACCCTGGTGCAGCGCATCAAACAGCGCGACCGTTTTTATGAGCAGACTATCCCGGATGATTATCTGGAACAGTTGAATACGCTCTATGAAAGTTGGATTGATCATTTCACATTCTGCCCGGTATTAATGGTTCCGGCCGATTCGCTGGATTTTGTGAAACACCCCCGTCATCTTGACCTGATCATTGCAAAAGTCCAGGAAAAATTAACCGGTAAGGACGAAGTAGTATTCTACCCGGATGAAGTCATTCAGGCTTCCAATTAAAAAGTGAAAATTATCGGGGTTCTACGGATAATTTGATCGCTGTTCGAACCTTTCCATCAATATCTACATCCACAAATTCAGGAATAAAGATGACATTGATACCATCTTCTGCCAGGTATCCTTTTGCCAGAACCAACGCTTTAACCGCCTGATTGATGGCACCAGCACCGATTGCCTGCACATCTGCACGATGATGTTCTCTCACAACCCCGGCTATAGCCCCCGCAACCGCAGCTGTACGTGAGTTTGCTTTTACTTTAATGATGTCCATTGTTTTTCTCCCTTGCCATGATTTTAATTATAGCTTCCAGTAGTCAACGATAAGCAAACAAATTTTTTAGATAATATCGATAAAAGTTAAATTGATTGTACAAGAAATAAATACAAAAAACAAGTTTTGGGAACGTAAATCTTTTCTATCCAATGTACTGAAATGGTTTATGATTTACGACTTTATTGGAACGTCGGTATTCCTATCACATATCTATTTATGTTTTTATAGAGTCGTATTAATAGTAGGGACTGTGGATATGTGGATAGAAGTTGAAAAACCACTACATATGGATTTTGGAAGACATTTTAATCCCATATGTAGTGATTTGATGGTCATTTTTTCTCCACGACCAGGTGTATATAAATTGGGAAAAGTTGGCAAAACTTTTTTTGTGTAAATCTGGGCTAAATTTAGAAAATAGGTATATATAGGGGTACATTTCAAAAGTATCCCATATATTGGATTTTAAAAGAAAACGAAACAAATTTCATTGAAAAGTTATCCTATTATCTCCACAGGATGAGTCGCTTATACAAAGGATAATATCCACAGTTTTTCCGTGTTTATCCACAGGATAGGTATCCACAGGGATGACATTCACAGGATAAGACAATATTAATGAATAGAACTGAGATCTATCCCGTTATGGTCTGCCCACTTTTCGGTGATTTCTTCTACCTGATCCAGAAATTGATCGAATCTGTTCATGCAATTCTGAAAATGCTCGCCATAGATGCCCAGTTCGGTCAGGCAGGCACTCCAATTCTCCAGTGATTCCGGGTCAGCCTGGCAACTGGTGATAGCACGCGTCCAGGTATGAAGCAGAATCCATAGGGCAGCAGCTGGTTCATCGTTAGTGAGGGCTTCAGCCGCGCGGGCGTAATAGCCATGCCGGATGGGGCTGAGTCCCAATGGACAATCTTCCCTTTGACCCACTTTCGCGAGGGTGTCCTTCCAATCCGTGATCCAGCGCAGAATCGTATCTGTGTCAGGCATCTGCGGGGCGATCAGGTCCACCAATCCCGAAACCATGCCCGGGTACCCAAGATCAGCGACGCGTTCCGGAAACTGCAGCATGAAACGGCGTTCGGTGAGCGGTGGACCTTCGAGAATTGCCAGAGCGTTGGCTGCCTGCTCGAGTGACTGAAGGTAAGCCCAGATACGCTGCGGGTCAGGGTCTTGCGGGTCTAGCTGAAAATCCAGCCAGGTCTGACGCGCTTTTTCCGCGAGCGGTAAAGAACGCTGTAAGACGGTTTCGGGTTGGTGAAAGGTGGCATTCACAGTAGCCTGAATAAATTCAAACCAGTGCTGGGTTCCATGCAGTACGATGGGATTTTTCAATAAAAACGATCCAATCCAGGGATCAATGCGCAATTCACGTGGCTGATTGTAGATGGACTGGTCATGGTGTGCTAGATCGAGATGTACATCCGGGGTCAGTCGGATGATTTCACGTGGTTGTGGTGGAACATGATCATGCACAAAGATCAAATCGATATCCGCAGTACCTCCCAGCAGAGGAAGATCATCAATCACAGAGCCGGTCAGATAGACGCATAAAATATGTTTGTCACGCATGGTACGTTGCTGGACGACGGTTCTGGCTGCTTTTAGTAGAATATCACGGGTAATGCGCATGGATCGGATCCTTTCGGGCGAGTTGGCTAAATGGGTAAGGTGGGTTGGTACGGGGAGAGTTGCAAGACCTGACGGATGCGATTTTCAATCCACTCCAGTTGATCAGGATGACGCACAAAATCGAGTTCATTGCAATCCAGGATGAGCACTTTGGCTTTGTGTTCCTGATTGAGAAAATAATCGTCATAAGCCAGATTCAGTTCGTGAATGTAATCACGCTGCATGGTACGTTCGTACGGACGGTCTCGCATGGCGATGCGCTGCATGAGCACATCGGTATCCGCCCGCAGGTAGACCATCAGATCGGGGGGTGGAATCTTCTCGGCAAGCGCCTCATGAATCTTGTAATACATCTCCAACTCATCCCCTTTGAGGTTGATTCTGGCAAAGAGAGCATCTTTATCGAATGTGTAATCGCTGATCAGGTGTTGATCGGCGGCTAATAATTCCGGTACGCGTTGATTTTGCTGGCGGTAGCGGGAAAGCAGGAAGAACATCTGGGTCTGGAAGGCATATAATTCGCGGTTGACGTAGAAATTACTCAGAAATGGATTTTCTTCAAAAACTTCAAGGAGTAAATTGGATTCAAAGGCAGGTTGTAACATGCGGGCGAGGGTAGTCTTCCCGACGCCAATCACGCCTTCAATTGAAATATACATAACTGGCTCCTGATTATGATTAAATTTTGCTTGACAGTCAGATAATTAACTATAAACTATTTTAAGGTATTCATGCTCAAAAATGAACACCGATTGGGGTTGGAAAATCATCCGATTCATCACAGCCTCATCCTACAAAAATCACAAAAACTAAATAACATAAAAACACCAGGAGGTATGTATGGCATCATTGAACCGAGTGCAGTTAATTGGTCGTGTTGGGAGAGAACCGGAATCCAAAACAACTGCCAACGACAAACATCTGTGTACTTTTACACTGGCTGTAGAGCGTCGATGGAAGGACAGGTCGGGAGAGGTCAAGAAGGAAACGGACTGGTTTAATATGGAAGCCTGGGGTAAAACGGCTGATATTTGTGAGAAATATGGACAAAAAGGAAGATTGGTTTTTATTGAAGGACAATTGCGTACTCAGAGATATGAAAGCAATGGTGAAACAAAGTACTTCACAAAAACAATTATCGATAATATTCAATTCTTAGATTGGCGTGAAGAAGAACCCGAAATGGATGTGGTTGAAGAAACCGAGTAAATCTTTTCGGATCACAAAATTTATCCTATTACGAATGGATGGTTCGTAGACCACGATGAGAAGAATCCCATTATTCTGGATATCTTCCGCTTTTCTGCTGGGCATTGCAGTTGCGCTATTCTTGCCTGTTTCGGCGGATTTCTGGCGCATCAGCTTTTTCGTATGTCTGGGATTATTGGTACCGGATTATCTGGTAAGGCGAAAATGGTCTGGATTTAAGAAGCGAAGTCTGCCTGTGTTCCTGCTTCTGGCAGTATTGGCTGGTGGAGGTTGGCGTTACACCGCAATTCAGCAGAAACCTTTTACGCCAAACGATATCGCTTATTATAACGACCAGGAAAAAGTAAGCATCAGCGGGGTGGTGTGTTCTGATCCGCAACATAATGAGAGGTCCATCCGTTTCACCCTTTGCGTCGACCAGATGGAACGACCGGAACAACGCAAATTAAAAGGAAAGGTGCTCGTCGTTCAGCGCAACGGGGAATGGAAATATGGGGACAGAGTCACTATCTATGGTATGCCCCAGACACCTGGTGAAAACGAAGAATTTTCTTATAAAGATTATCTGGCACAGCGCGGGATCCATTCATTGATGGAATACCCATATGTGAAATGGATTGCGTCTGGTCAGGCGGGCTGGGTAAAATCGGGCTTGTTTGCTCTACGACAAAAGGCATACCATCTCATCCAGGATTTTCTGCCACAACCGGAAGCAGGCTTGCTCTCGGGTATTCTGCTGGGAATTGAGACCGATATCCCTTACGAACTGGAAAAAGCCTTTCAGGATACCGGTACCGCGCATATTGTGGCTATTTCCGGTTTCAATATGGCCATCCTGGCGGGTATTTTTCTGAAGGGTTTTCGTAAATATCTGTCAATCTGGTGGGCGGCAGTTCTGGCCATCCTGGCAATGGCGTTGTATACCGTGCTGGTGGGCGGCGCGCCAGCGGTTGCCCGGGCAGCTGTGATGAGCTGCCTGGCGATGAGCGCCAGCCTGATCGGCAGGGGACAATCCGGCATGTACACTTTGGCGCTGACGGCGGCGGTGATGTGCCTGTTCAATCCACTCTTGATTGGGGATGCTGGCTTTCAACTCTCGGTGACAGCCACGCTCGGACTGGTGTTGTATGCCGATCGTCTGATGAACTGGTTTCGCAATCTGGCGGGTAAATTTTTACCGGAACAAGTGGTGGAACGGATCACCGGACCGGTAAGTGATTATTTCCTGTTCACCCTGGCCGCGCAGGTGATGACCCTGCCGGTGGTGTTATATCATTTTGAGCGTTTATCGCTTACCACCCTTTTGGCGAACCCTTTGATCCTGCCGGTGCAACCGTTGGTGATGATCCTGGGAGGTATTGCGGTGATCGTGGGTCTGGTCATCGCGCCGCTGGGGCAGCTATTGTCTTACATTGTGTGGGTGCCACTGTACTTTACCAATCAGATTGTGACCTGGCTGGCTGGTTTTCCAGGGGGTGTGGTGGTGCTGGGAGAGGTCAGTTTGCTCACTGTAGTGGGTATGTACCTGCTGATCTTTTTCCTGGCGTCTAAGAAGAAAGATCCGGGAATTCTGGAACAACGGAAACCTATCTTGCTTTTAGGTGTGATGGTGACAGCCGTCTTTCTGGTGTGGAATGCTGTACTGCTCAGGCCGGATGGACAGCTGCATATATGGATATTGGACGATCCCAATGCTGGCGTGGTGCTGGTAAAGACGCCCGCTGGCAAACGAATTCTGATCAATGCCGGAGAACGGGCTAATTCCTTGAGCAGCGAACTCAATCAGCATCTACCGGTGCTGGATCGGAAAATTGATCTGGCTTTATTAACCTATCCAAATGCCAGCACCTACACGGCATACCCCACGATTCTGGAGCGATTCAAGCTGCAACAATTCCTGTGGGGAGAGATAATTCCAGGTTCGAAAACAGCCCAAACCATGCTGGAGGTGTTGCAGGAGCGACAGATCCAAACTGGTATTCTGACTGCCGGGCAGCTGGTGGATTGTGGAGATGGAGTGTTTTTGGAAAAGTATTCGCTTGAAAAAACAGGCATATCCTTTCTGCTGACTTATGGTGATTTTCGTTTGATGCTGCTGGATGGAGTTGTCAGAAGCAGTGATGGATTGCAGATGATGGATGGATCTGCCGTGCTGGTGAGACCGAGATTAGAGGTGGATATTAATGAGCTAACCTGGCAACCACAGGTCTTATTCCACCATGAATATATGGAAGGTGACATGCCCGGGCAAATCAGCACGCAAAAGACAGGCAGGATTGAGATTATCACGGATGGCAAGCAGATGTGGATGATGGGGGAGAGATAGGAAAAAGGCGAAAGGCACAGGGCAAAAGCAAGTAGGGTGGCGTCGCTGACGCACCTAAGATTCGTGCATCACGGATGCACCCTACATCCACTTAATGCCTTTTTCCTTGCTTTCGCGCACACGATAGACGGCGATCTCGAAGATGAGGTCGGATGGTAAAGGTTTATCCAGCGGAAATTGGATGGTGCTGCTGGAAGTTTTATATTCGGTCAAGCGATCTTGAAAGGCTTTGACCACATTCGGGTGGGGATATAAGCCTACATGCTGTTTGAAACCGGCAAACTGGAAGAGGATCCAATGATAAGACAGGGCGGGTTGACCCCATTTGAGGGATTCCTCGGCGCCGGGGGCTGCTCTGCGCAGGATTTCCAGCAACTCCCATAATTTGGATTGGGCTGATTCTGGCGCGGATTGTATGTATTCGGTGATGGTTTTTGGTTTCTCCATGGATTACCTTTCTGGCAAATAGGGTATCAATATGATCATACCAATAAAGATTATAGAATGAAATCTTTGTAGAATTTGTTGTTATTTATTTTTGGGTTGAAAAATCATATAATGGGGTTACTCATCAGTGTTGGATTTGCCAATCTCTGGAAAGAGAGGGTGAATGAAAAAACTACTCATATTCCTGATCACTGTCTGGCTGGTTGCCTGTGTGCCGGCTCAACCCACGCAAACAGTTCCTCTGGAGAAAACCAACCCACCTATCCCAAAACTAACCCATCCCAACCCAACTGATACAGCGATAACCATCCCAACTTCTGCGCCCTTGCCCGGCGCTTCGGTCCATCCGCCAGCGGCGCTCAGGCAGGTTTCCCAGTTGAAAGAAAATATCAATGGCATCGTATTGAGTGGTGATGTTGCTTATGTTGGATTGGATCAGACGGTAGCGGCGATTGATATCAGCCAGCATGAAAATCCGTGGGCCATCAGCCAGAGCGAGTCTCTGCCAGGTGATGTAGCGCTGTTGCTCCTCATTCCGGGTGAACCCGACCCATTTCTTCTGGTGAATGCGGACAGGTATCTGGTGATTTTGGATATTTCCAACCAGAATATGTTCACTCCCATCCAGCAGGTGGAATTAACGGGAAGCCTGACAGCCATGATATTTGATCCGCAATCAAATATTCTGTATGCCGGTGGAAGGGTTGAAAAAAATACAGGATTTATTTCGGCCATTGAAATTACCTCACAGAGACAAATGAATATTATCGAAAGCATCGAAATGCCGGAGTTTCCATTAAGTCTGGGATTGGCGGAGGGAAGTCTGTTCGCCGGGGCGGAAGGCTACCAGGGAGGGTTGTGCCACATCCAGCTGCCTGCTCCTGGCGAACTCACCCAGGCTAACCTGGTGATAGAGTCCACGCCGGTCAACCCATTACAACCCTTCAGCCTGCAGGTTATCGGGGAGCGGCTGTATCTGAGTTACAAAGCCATTGAAGCGTATGACATCAGCGATCCCGATCAGCCCCAACAAGTCTGGAGAACGGCAGGGCACGTGGTCAGGGAGTTTCGGGTCGTTGGTGATCAGATCTACTGGTTTGGTTGGACGATCAAGTCAGAAAATATGTATGAAGTCATCAATGCGCCTGAATCCATCCAAGGATTTCCTGAGGGATTGATTGCATCGTGTACCGCCATGCATGACTATGCTTTTCTGATTGCTTATGAGGGTTTTGAAATTTTCGAAACGATTGAGCCTTAGAATATGACAATGAGAAGAGGTTGTTAAAATATCGTAGGTACAGAACAGTATTGCTGGAAGATAACAATATAATTATCACAATTTGTGATAATTATATCACTAAAAGTGATATAATATGGCTATGCTTGAAATTCTATTTTCATCACGTGTAAGAGCAAAGGTTCTCTCCGCCTTATTTCTTTCGCCAGGAGAACCTCGCAATGCCAATGAATTGTCCCATACCATTGACGAACATTACAGCGCCGTCTGGAAAGAATTGGTGAAACTTGAAAAGATAGGAATTCTTTCCAGCCAGATGCATGGAAATTCAAAAGAGTATCATATTAATAATAGTTGTCCAATTGTGAATGAATTAAGATCAATTGTAATAAAGACAGAAGGTATTGGAACTGCCATTAAGTCCACTCTTCAGGAAATGAACAATATCCACAAAGCATTTATTTTTGGATCCTACGCTTCAGGAGAGGCAGATGACCGTTCCGATATTGATCTAATGATTATTGGCGATGTTGATCTCGAAAAGTTTTCGCCAACTATATCAAACTTGGAAAAAGAAATAAATCGCCCCATAAATTATGTTATATACTCGAAAGAGGAATGGAAAAATAAAGAAAAGGAAAAAGATTCTTTCTGGGTAAACGTAAATGAGTCATCGAAAATTTACATTATAGGGAGTAACAATGCCATTTGAGAGGCTGATCAAAGCAAACCGAATAAAAGCAATTCAAAGTAATAGAAATGATATAAATCAATTATTACAATTAGCCAAACGTGATTTAAGTGCTGCAAAAAGAAATCTTGAAGAATCACCAGATTGGGCTTATAGCATTGCTTACAACTCCATTCTTCAGTCAGGAAGAGCATTAATGTTTAATGATGGTTATCGTCCCCGTGGGGGAGATCAACACGCAACAGTTGTTGAATTTATTGAAGAAAGATTAGGTAAAGATTATTCTGATCAGGTTCAGCTTTTTGATCAGATGCGTCGAAAAAGACACAAGATTATCTACGAAATTGCTGGATTAATTTCCAAAAAAGAAGCAGAACAAGCGGTTAATTTTGCACAAAAGTTTGTTGAAGAGATAACAGTAATAATTACAGGACAGAGCAAATTAGAAATTTGAGTAGGGGCAATCTCTCGTGGTTGCCCGACCTGGCAGAGGGACAACCGATTTCAATCGGTTTGAAATTTACAGACGTGTGGTTTTAACCCGCGGTGGACGGCGGTCAGGGCGATGTCCACACATTGGGGATTTATGCTTGCCACCCAGGGTGAAGCATGCGAGAAGGGGGCTGCGTTTGTGGTGCACCACCCGGATATGTGGTTACCCGCCCTTGCGGCGTAACCGATTTCAATCGGTTTGAAATTTACAGACGCGTGGTTTTAACCCGCGGGGTGATGTGAAGGCGGAACATGGATGTGTTATTGCCACCCAGGGCGAAGCATGCGAGCAGGGGGTTGCGTTTGTGGTGCACCACCCGGATATGTGGTTACCCGCCCTTGCGGTGCAACCGATTTCAATCGGTTTGAAGGTTGCAGACGCGGCGTTTCAACCCGCGGTGGACGGTGGTCGGGTCGATGGATAGCCATATGGATGTATGCTTGCCACGCAGGGCGAAGCATGCGAGAACAGAAATTCGGTTTATGGACGGGTCTCTACTCGCATGCTTCGCGCCCTACGGGTGTTGTGTGTAGAAAAAGAGTAATACCCCGGTTGGTGTTGCCGGGGGTTACTCTTTTGATATTCAATTTTAATAATTCGAAATCGTTATTCGCACTCTACCGGGTATGCTACATCCAGATGGACACCGTAGTAGTTGTTTACTGGTACAACAATAGTGCCGGTTGTGCTGCCGCCAGGAATAAAGGTTTTCCAATCGAATTTTCCGATGGCGGGGTTACCTTCAGGCGGAAATTCATAATCCTGAACCTTGAGGTTGTCATCTTCTTCTTCGTCAGCCAGATCATAGTAGAATACAAAGCCATTCTCGAGATTTACAGTGATGGTTACATAACCACCCACAGGTGCTGAGAAGGTGATAGTACCGGCATCCATATATTGTCCAGCTAACAAATTGACGGTTAATGCTTCCCCAAAATAAGGAACATACATTGCCCATTGATTTGCGCCAACATACGGCAAACCTGCTGCCCAGGCAGTCTCTTCCTGATAGCACTCATCATCACCGTTATCGTCGGTTTTATTCCAACAGAAGGAAATGTGGCTTATTGTTTCTTTTTTCTTGGTTCCACTGTCGTATGGATAAAGTTCAGTATCACTATTTACTGCAGGATCATAGAAGAAAACATTATCCATGGGTCCGCCCTGAACAACTACAGCGCCGATTGCGTAAGGTGAAGATTTCCAATCGAAGGTATAGCGGGTAGCTTTTGAGATGGTAATCACATTCTAAAAGTCTTTCTCAAGCTTTCCTTTACTATCATATGCTCCACTATATGATCCATTCATGTCACGATCACCACCCGGACCACCCCAAGCTTCGATTTTCAGACCCCAGTCATAACCTAAGGTTGTAACACAATAGTGAGCCGCATCGCCATAATTAATGTTAGGTCTTGCTTCAGGCGTTATCGTAGTAGCCAACACCCCAGTCGCTCCTAGCATCAATGCCAATAAGGCAATCAATACAAACGAATATTTAATTTTCATTTCATCTCCCTATCTTCAATTCTAAAAAAAGTTGATTACTCCGTTAACAATGAAATCCCCGGTGTTTGTTTTATTTTGGATTTTGGATCGAATCTTGTTGAACCTCCTTTACCTGATTCAGATCTGCGGTGCGCTGTCCCGGCGCGCCTGCTATCCCATGAGTAACCAATCCGCTGAGAATTGAAATTCTCGGGTTGACGATAAGACCAAAAGATACTTTTGGTGATAAAAATTAAGTTGTCCATTAACACGATATGCTAACGGGTGAACCTCGTTGCCTGGTAAAATCTAAGCCCCCAGGTGTGTAGAATAGTTGGTATTTACCCCGTGTTTGTAATTAGTATAGCACATTTGGGATGAGAGTCAACTTAAAAAAACCTGGTTGATGGCTGAATGATGACCGGAGACAGGGCGGAAAAAAGTTGACAGTCTGCAGTGGACAGTGGAAAGGGAAAATGCGAAAGTAGGGTGGCGTCGCTGACGCAACATAGTGGTGCATCACGGATGCACCCTACCAGTGATGGGAGACGGGTGAAAATGCGAAAGTAGGGTGGCGTTGTTGACGCACCATAGTGGTGCATCACGGATGCACCCTACCGGTGATGGGAGACGGGGGGAAATGCGAAAGTAGGGTGGCGTTGTTGACGCACCAGAGAGGTGCATCACGGATGCACCCTACCGGTGATGGGAGACGGGGGAAATGATGACAGTCTTCAGTGGACAGTGGACGCACCCTACTTCAATCCAATCCAAATTGCGTTCTCTCTGCGTCCGTTAGCTCGCGGAAGACGCAGCACTCCTTGGCATAATCGATCAGCTCCTCGGTGCTCTGCCAGACACGATGTATCTCGATTGATTTCATGGCTGCTCCTCCAGCCAGACGGGTGCCATCTGGAGACCAGGCTATCTGAAAAAGAAAATCACCAATCGGTATGGAGTAATCTAACAAAACAGACCCGGTTTCCGCGTCCCATATTTTTACACCGCCGGTCGTATCCCCGGTTGCCACACGCATCCCATTGGGCGACCAGGCTGGTATCAAAAGTGCGCCTGGGTGACCTTTGAAAATCAGGATTTTATGACCGGTCTCTGCATCCCAAATCGTGGCTCTACTACCATATACATTGGTTGTGAGGACATATTTGCCATCTGGTGACCATTCAACACCCATGCAGTTATCTATAGCATCTCCAAATTCCTTATCAGCTGTATTGTGAACATATCCACCCAGCATTGCTGCACCTGTGGCTGCATCCCAAATTTGGAGAACCTCAGGCGGTGCACAGGACGCCAGATGCTTTCCATCAGGGGACCAACGCGCGTAAATATATAAATCGGTTGTAGGAATAATTTTGGTGATCTGCTTTCCGGTATTGGCATCCCAAACCTGTATCGAATATCCTGATGTTAAAATTCTGGAACCATCAGGCGACCAACCCCCACCAGATAGAGCTGTTTGACCAGCAAATTTTATTTCAGGTTCTCCTAAATGCCCAGTGTAGGTAAGCAGTTCCTCCCCTGTGTTTGCACCCCATATTTTTGCCAGATTTCCCCACCCTGTCGTCACAATTTTTGTACCATCCGGTGACCACCAGGCATCCTCGATTTGGGCTTCATTGGTATGACCGGTTATAGTGAGTATTTTTTCACCTGTCCAGGAATCCCAGATAATAACGGTTCTTTCAAAGGAATATACGACAGCAATCCGACTTCCGTCGGGTGACCATGATACCCACCAGGCTTGTCCTGGCCCATCCGGGAGGGTCAGATGGATGGGTAATGCATTCCAAATCCGTACCGAAGCCGCTTTTCCACCCGTCGTGACCAATGATTTTCCATCTGGAGACCAGGCGATGTCAAATTGTTCCTCTGTAATGCCTTGAAGGGAAAAAACTTGCTTCCCGCTGGAGACATCCCAGACTTGAGCCAATCCTGAGCCACTTGTCGTTGCCAGACTCAACCCGTCCGGGGACCAGGAGGCCTGCCAAACCGGGTTTGCCAGGCGAATATCCGAACGTTCAGCCCCTGTCAGCGCATCCCAGATTCTGATCGTACCATCCTCGCTGGCAGTTGCGATTTTTTTTCCATCGGGAGACCAGTCAACACTCCAAACCCAGTTGGTGTGTCCTGACAGTATCAGTAATTCTTCACCTGTAGATGCATCCCAAATTCTGGCTGTATCATCGTCACCGGCAGTGGTTATATACAGCCCATTCGGTGACCAATCGACGCTCATCACCCAGCCATCGTGCCCGACCAAATCAAAAATTTCCTCTCCTGTGTGGGCATTCCAGACCTTCACAACCCCATCTTTGCTTGAAGAAACAATCCAATTGCCGTCGGGAGACCAGGCTATTGCGGATAAAATATCATGATGACCGTTGAAAGTGACGATTTCTTGGCCTGTCTGCACATCCCATACTTTGGCATACCTATCGATGCCAGCCGTGGCAATCCGGGTAGAGTCGGATGACCAGGCCAATTTTGATACGCCTGCTTGTGTAACATTTAAGGCAAAATGCGCTTTTATGGTGGACAATTCAATGTGGGTTATTCCATCCCAAATCCTGAGAGTGCCATCGTAGCCAGATGAAGCAAGCTTAGATCCATCCGGAGACCAGGCAGCTGTCAGTACTGTATCGCGATGCCCGGATAAAATATCCTGCAGTCTGAACTCTCTGACGATTTGCCCTAATGCCTTTTCCGCCTGCCAGGTATAAGGATAATTTTCCAGGGCATCTAAAGCTAAAAGCACCGATCGTTCGGGAGTTGTTCCATTGAGTTCCAGTTGTGCCTGGGATGCCAGACCAATGCTTGCTTGAATTAAAGCATTTTGTCGCTCTTTCTGTGCATCGGATCGTTGAATCAATGCAAAGGCAGCCAATAAGATAGCAATCACCAATCCACTGACCAGTCCCATCACCGTCCGCTGGCGTCTGCGATGGCGTTCTTTCTGCAGTCTCTCCTGCAATGCCAGGCTGGCGTCAATATAATCTTTTTCTGTCTGACTGACCTGTTCCCCACGTTCACCCAACCAGGTCTGTGCCACCCCCAACGGGACACCATGCAGCAAAGCGCCTTCGTCCTGACCGCTCTCCTGCCAACCCCGTACATGCGTGCGTAACTGTTCCTGCCAGGCGCGAAACGCGCGGTCGCTCTCCATCCACTCCTGGAACTGGTTCCATTTGCGGATCAAGGCTTCATGCACCACCTCGGTGGTCTCGCGCCCCTGCGCATCCCGCTCAGTCACCACCAGCCGTTTATCTGCCAGATACTGGATGAGCTGCCAGCTTTCGTCGCCCAACTCTTCACGCGTGGCAATACGGCGAGTGTCCTCGGTGCCTTCACCAGGCTGCACCAGTTGCACCAGCGCGTGGCGGGCTCTTTCGCGTTCTTCTTCCCGCAGATCGGCATAGACCTGATCCGCATACGCAGCCAGCGCTCCTTCCACGCCACCCATAGCTTCGTAATCACTGTGGGTCAACCAGCCATCTGTCTGCTGCTCCCATAACTGGGTCAGGGTGAACTCCAACAAAGGCAGGTTGCCAGGTTTTTCGCCGACATCATCCAGAATGCGTTCCACCAGCCCGGGTTCAAAGGCTGCTCCCTGCAACTCCGCCGGCTTCTCAATGGCCAGGCGTAATTCCTCACGGTTCATCGGCCCCATTAATAAGGAAGCATCCTGCAAGATATCCGCAAACGGACGGTGCGCCAGCGTCTGTCCCATGAAATCCGCTCTAAGGGCGATCAGGATCGCCACCCCGGCGGTCTTCTGTGCTTTAGTCCCTGCCACGCATGCCAGTAGCTCATCCACAAAGGCTTTCTGATGATCGAAATCCGGACAAAGGGTGTAGAGTTCCTCAAATTGATCGATTACCAGCAGGAGTTGTTGTGAATCCAGGGAATTCTCATATATCTGATCAACGATCTGCGTCAGGTGTAGTTTCTGAGTTTGCAATTGGTCGGCTACTTTTGAGGTTTCCACCAAGAGATCGGCTTTACTTGAATTAGCTTTCATCAGTGGAAGCAACGCATCCGCCAGGGCAAAGAAGGGCTGGTTGCCAGGGCGGAAGGAGACAAATTGGCACCCTCCCTGCTTGCGCAATCGGGGAATCAGTCCGGCATACAAAACTGAGGATTTACCCGAGCCCGAAGAGCCAACAATCGCAACCACCAGTTTCTTTGCCTGAAGGGCTTCTTTCAACGCATCGACAATAGCTATGCGACCAAAATAAAAAGGCGCATCCACTTCCTGAAAGGCGAACAAACCCCGATAAGGACACATGCCAATTTTTCTGGCTATCCGGAGATGCGCAACGATCGAATCTCCCTTCTGGATCTGATCCCGTAACAGTGTACTTTCCGGGGAAGGCTCTACACCAAGCTCAATGTGGAGGGCATCCGCCAGTAACTGATACTGGCGCAAGGCAGCCTGTCGCTGATCATTGAGCGCATAGGCGCGCATCAATTGGAAATGCGCTTCCTCGTGAGCGGGATCGATTTCAACCACCTGCTGGAGCGCTTGAATGGCTGGTGTAAATGAATTTAACTCCAGATTAGCATGCGCGAAAAACAATAGTAAATCAGTGAACAACTGGCGCAACTGCTCACGACGCTGGTAAAAAAGATCGGAAGGACCATCGTCCGGGAGGAGATCACCCGTGTACATCCGGATGGCCTCCTGGCAGCAGGTGATCGTCTGGTTGTTGATCTGGCCAGAACGACTGAGTGCGGATCGGGCTGCTTTCTCGAACGCCTCCACGTCGCTTGAAATGCCATCCGCAGGCAGCAGGAACAGGCTTTCCTCATCAAACGCCAGATGGATGCAAGTGTCCAGCTCCGTCAGTTTGGGTCGCAGGGTATACAGGGTCTGGCTGAGATTATGGGCAGCCTGCTGGGGAGAATGCTCCGGCCACAACAAAACCAAAACCTCTTCACGATGCAGGCGGTGGTTGGGAGCAAGGGCTAAGAGCTTGAGCAGGTCACGGGCTTTACGCAGATGAATTTTATCTTCCGTGAGTGAGTGTTCTCCACACTGCAGGCGAAAGCCACCCAGCAGGGAAAAACGCAACTTAATCGCAGGTTGGATATCATTCTTCATCGCAATATGATGAGATAGGTGAGTAAGTTCGTTCATGATAACCATCCCCAAAGCAAAGGAACAGCCATGACCAGAAAGCGGATCAAATGATCAAATCCTTGTAAAGGCTCAACAGGTTTTATCACGATGGAGCAAGGACGAAATTATGATTCTGTAACTTATGAACCTTATTTCCCAACCCTTTGAGAGAATGCAGGTACCAGGTAATAAGGTGAGAAAAAGAATTTCTACTTTCCAGTATAGCAAGAATGAAAAAAAAGGTAAAGAGGGAATAGCTGACGGCTGACTGCTCAAGGCTCAATGCGGAAGGTTCGTGAAAAATTAGTTGGAACACAAGGGGAAGCATGCGAGCAAATGAGCCCGTTGATGATCGGGGATCTGTTCGCATGCTTCGCTCCTTTTGAAAATGTTTATTGAGTGGCATTGATTATGGGTGAGTGTATTTGTGTTGCCGGACCTGATAGCGTAATTCATAGCGGGTTTCGAGAATTTTTGCCAGGAGCTTTAAAAATTTGCATGATCCAAACAGGCACAGATCAACGAGATTTTGCTTTTTTTGAGGTGCCCAGAATCCCATTTTATAAAAATGTTCATCATCCATGTTTGAAATTCTCCAACTGGTTTCAATATTATTGAGTGGGTTGAACATCACGACCTCCTTTTTTGATTGAGAAAGGGGTACAAACTTGTTGTCGTTAATCCTGTCCACTGGAACCGTGCTTTGGGGGTGACACAGGAACCCTCTGCGTCCATTGTTTGAGGGAGTAAAAGCTTCTGATTCAGATGGTTGACATTATGGTTGCCTGGCGATCCATTTGATGCTTGCTAACAATGGATGAAGCGAATGTCAGTAATGGTTTGTAACTATTTATATTCTAATGATAGGCTATCATTTTTGTATCATTTTTTGATCAGTGGGGAATGAGATTCAACGATTCCTGAACGATTTGTACGGCTTGATCGAGAGACAGAGCGCTGCCTTCCGCCCAGGCTTGATCAAAGACATCTATTTCAAGTTGTTGTCGACATTGTTCCACGTAAGGATCAATATCAATGCTTTTGTAAGGCGTAGCAGGGCTCCGAATAGCATCCAAATGAGCGTCACAGACACTGAATAATTGGACAGCAATATCCAATTGTTTACAAAGCAGGTTGATGGCAGCAAATCCAGCAATACAATGAATAAGAATGTCGATATTAGCCAACTTTTGTGCGTTTCTTAAAGCCTCCGAAAGAAGCAATTCAGCATTTTTGATATCTTGTTTGTGAATTGAAAAAAATCCCTGAACACATTGGATGGATGCACAGGTGTCATAATATCCAACCTCCTTTGCCAGAAGATAGCTGTTTTCCAAATATGCTTTTGCCTGGTCATATTCATGTAGCGTATAGGCTATCTTTCCCAATTCTCTCATGATCCGGCACGTAATACTGATCGAGCCGAATTTTGTGAATATTTCCAGACTTTTTTGGAGATATCCCTGAGCTTTCACAAAATCCCCATGGATCAAATAAAACAAACCGTAATCCCATATTGACAGTGCCTGTCCCCAAAGATCACCAGTTTTTTGCCAGAGAATAGTTTCTTTCTGGAGGATTGATAAAGCAGCCTCTGCATCTCTGTCCATAAGATCTGTCGTTAATAATAAATTTAAAGCATAGGCATGCCACCAAACATTATCTGCTTTTTGAAAAACACTTATACTCTCCTTGATTAATTGGCTTCCCTGGCCGCTGTTCATAAATAGAAACAAATAATTGAATCCTAAAATCAACTTGCTTTGAGATTCTTCCAACACATACTTTGGCCCTAATTCTTTCCAGATCGTTATACTTTTTTCGAGAAGGGTCGCGATTTCTTCTCCTAATAGACACCTCCCCAACCAATTCGATGAAAAACCAACATGGAAAAGAAGCTTTGCCTGGGTATAAGTGGAAATATTTTCTTTCCCAATGAACAAGGCTTTTTGAATAAAATTTAATTGTAGATTGAAGTCCCCAGTTCGGTACCTGAACCAGGTTAATGCACAAATCAGCTGCACGCCCACCTCTAAATTGGTGGATGATTCAAAAGCTCTCTCGATGGCAATCGTAAAATTATTTTTCTCCTTCTCCAAAAGCTTTATCCAGATCAACTGTTGTGGTCCACGTATCTGCTGATCTCCTTCTTCCGCCAGCTGGAGAAAGTAAACCAGGTGACGTTGATGAAGCCTGGGTAATGCACCACTTTCCTGCAGGCGTTGATGCGCAAACTGGCGGATGGTTTCCAGTAGATAGTAACGCGACTCTCCCTCGGAGAGGTGTTTAACATAGATTAACGATTGATCCGCCAGACAGGACAACAAATCCAGTACCTCAAAAGCTTCAATCTCTTCTCCGGCACAAACAGCCTCCGCTGCTTCCAGCGTACATCCTCCGGCAAATACGGATAAGCGTTGTAGTAAAATCTGTTCCTGTTTGGAAAGCAAAGCATAACTCCACTCAAAGGAAGCCTGCAGGGTGCGATGGCGTGGCAATGCAGCCTGGCTACCGCCGATCAAAAGGTGAAACACATCATCGAGTTTGGAGGCAAGCTGTTCCACCGTCAGTATGCGCGTACGGGCTGCAGCCAGTTCCAGCGCCAGGGGGATACCATCCAGGCGCTGGCAGATTTGCGTCACAGAGCAGGCGTTGGCCATGGAGAGCGCGAACCCAGGGCAGAAACTGGCAGATCGCTCGACAAACAGTTGAACGGCATCATATTGGGCGATATCGGTTAATGGGATTGATTGCGAATGATCCGGAGTATTCAAAGAAGGAACATAATAAGTGACCTCACCCGGCAGATTCAAGCGCACCCGGCTGGTAATCAGAATGTGCAATGAGGGGCAGGTATTCAGGAGCAAATCCACAAGCGCAGGGCAACCATTAAGGAGATGCTCGCAGTTATCCAGGAGCACGAGTAGGTCGCGATCTCGCAGGAAATTCAACAGCAGATCCATCTCACTGCATCCGTCTTGCTCGGGTAGACGGAAAACATCGAGAATTGCGCTCGCCAACATATCCGGATTGGAGAGGGATGCCAATTCCACCCAGTACACCCCTTGTTGAAATTCGTCCAGTAAACCTTCCGCGACCCTGAATGCCAGGCGGGTCTTCCCAACCCCACCAGCGCCGATCAGCGTAACCAGGCGATGGGATTGAACCAGATCGCGCACTTGCATGAATTCAGCATCGCGCCCAATGAAACTGCTCACGAGGGAAGGCAGATTATGACGGGGTCGAACCAACCACTCCTGTAAGGCAGGGCTGGGCTTTGCGACCAGTTCTCCATTAAGAATCCGATCGCGCAAAGAGGTGCATTCTGGAGAGGGTTCCACATCCAACTCGCGTTGGAGCACTTCTGTGAGGATCTGGAATTGGCGCAAGGCCGCCTGACGTTGACCGTTGAGGGCATAAGCGCGCATCAAACACGTATGTGCTTCCTCGTGGGCGGGATCAGCAGCAATCACCTGCTGGAGCGCATCGATGGCCGGGAGATAGACTTTTAATTCCAGATTGTAATGGGCAAAAAGCATAAGCAAATCGAGGTACATCTGACGCAACTGCTCACGGCGCTGGTAAAAGAGATCGGAAGGACCATCCTCCGGGAGGAGATCGCCTGTGTATTTCAAAATGGCTTCGTGACAATTGGCAGTAGTCTGGGTGCTGATACGACCGGTATAACCGAGCACAGAGCGAGCGGCCTGTTCGAAGTCTTCTACATCCGAGGTAATACCGTCTGGGGCTTTAAGGTTCAGACACTCATCCTCAAAATCCAGACGGATCGAAGCATCCAAAGCTTTAAGTTTAGGTCGCAAGGTATACAGAGTCTGGCTGAGATTATGGGCTGCTTGTTGGGGAGCGTGCTCGGGCCAAAGCATTTCAAGCAATTCTTCGCGATGGAGACGCTGGTTGGGGGAGAGTGCCAATAGTTTAAGCATGTCACGGGCTTTGTGCAGGTGGATCTGATCGGCTGAGAGGGTATGGACTCCGTAGACCAGATGGAATCCACCTAATAAGGAGATATACAGTGTTGAAGGCGAATGGGAAGCAAGCTCCTTATTGGTCTGCAAAGCTGAACGGGCATGATCATTCATGACAACCATCCCCAACACCAAACACCCGGAGAATCCCAAAAACCATTAATATACCCATCCTTTCCAAGGCTCATCAGGATTTACCGCGATAGGGGATGGGTGAATTAGCGTCTCAACAACTTATGAACCTTTGTTTCCGGATTCGTTGAATGAGGTCAGGAATTCGGCAAAAAAGCGAGATCCATTTAATTTCTAGTATAGCAAGAATTAAAAAAAGGTAAAGAGGGAGTTGCATAGAGCTGACCGGGGACAGAAGACGGGGGATGGGGGATGTTGACAATCTGTAGTGGACAGGAAAAGTAGGGTGGCGTCGCTGACGCACCCTATATTGTTCAATGGAAAATTGGTGCATCACGGATGCACCCTACATCTCCTGCGAATGCTTTACGGCGTCAGGTCCGTCCAAGTATTGGTGTTAAAGTCGTAAGCCCAGATAGCATTTGTGTAAGTGAATAGAACGCCATCGTCTGTCTCGCCACCAAAAAGGATCACCCGATCGGTAGCCTCGCTGTACACCATCGCGTGGCGTGAAACGAAGGGGGGTTCCGGATCAGGATTCATCTGTTCCCAGGTGTGTGTATTGTAATCATAAGCCCAGGTTCCCACCCCTTCTTCAGGATATGCGATTGGGACTCCTCCGAACAGGATTGTACGGTCCGACTCTGAATCATAAACCATGGCGGCATAATCCCGGCTATGGGGATAAGTACCTACCGCGGGGAACTCCACCCAGGTATCTGTGTTGTAATCATAGGCCCACATGCTTTCAGGTAGCGGGGATTCATCAATATACATTCCTCCCCAGGTGAGTACCCGATCTGTTTTGGAATCATAGGTCATAGCCTGGTAGTTTCGTCCGGGAGGGCTGACCGCCGGATTCATCTCTGTCCAGGTATTTGTGTCGTCGTCATAAACCCAGGTGCCATCTTGAAGATACCAATCCAACACATTCAATCCGCCAAACAGAATCATGCGATCCGAATTGGAATCATAAACCAGGCGGGCGCCGAGATAATCCATTGGACCATACGCCATTTTTTTCCAGGTGTTGGCATTATAGTTATAAGCCCATGTTTCACTTGTCATAAACCCCAATAACCCTGTATTACCCCCACCGAACATGATGACCCGGTCCGATTTTGTATCGTACGCTAATGAGGCTGCCGCTTTATCATTTGGTTTCTTCTTTGGAAACATCTGCGCCCAGGTATTGTTTTTCACGTTATAAGCCCAGGTTTCCCCATTGATGGAGGTTCTAAGAGGCCACGGCCCGGTCTGACCGCCAAACAGGACGATTTGCTTCGATTGATTGTCATAAGCCATCGAAACATACCCCCGCGGAGAAGGGAGCAAGCTTTCTGCTGCAACAGTGCCAACAATCATGATTCCGATCATCAAAAGAACAACCACGATGGAAATGCGTTTATTGTGTTTCATTTTATTCTCTCCTTTAATAAATGACATTAATTAACGATTCCAGGTTGATTATCGAATGCTTCAATCGAAACCTGGTTTAACTGTTTTAAAATGGTGCAATACAATATCGCGCCAAGATTAAATACACTTTACATCGTGGCTATCATTTTTGTATCATTTAATGATCAAGGATCATTAACAGAAAGGAAATTCTGTTATTTGCACAATCTGCTTTTGATGATTAATAAGATTTGACACTCGTAATTTTAATAATTGTGCAATACAGTAGTTATGGAAGGGGAATTATTTTCTCCCAGGTGTTAGCGTTGAAATCATAAACCCAGATTTCATTTGATAAATTACAGTTTTTGACACAGACATCACCGCCAAAGAGAAACACCCGGTCTATTGATGAAATATACGCCAGATAATGATTTTGAACATGTCCTGGATCTTCAGCGGGTTTCATGTCCTGCCATGTATTGGTGTTATAGTCATACGCCCAGGTTCCGTAATCTTTGCCTAGTTGTAAACCTCCGAAAAGGATGGTCCGGTCAGAATCTGTATCGTAAGCCAGGGAGGAATAAAAGCGGGACAAGGGGTGTGATGCCTCATCCGGTTTTAACTCTTGCCAGGAGTCAGCATTAAAATCGTAAGACCATAAACTTTCATCAATCAGGTTATCTGAAGTAATATCTCCACCAAAAGTGAGAATCCGGTCTGCCTTTACATCATATGTCATCAGGTGGCTATCGCGACCATGAGGGCTAACTGACGGCTGCATTTCAGTTGGTTTATAAATCCAGATAGCACAACGCCAGGAGCAAAGCACTTTTATTGTTTTTATCAAAGAAAGATTAGGCAAAGAATTTTCTAATCACGTTCGGCTTATTGATCAGATGCGTCGAAAAAGAGACAAGGTCATCTACGAAGTTGCTGGATTAATTTCCAAAAAGCAAGCAGAACAAGCGGTTAATTGCCCAAACGCTTGTTGAAGAGATTACAGCAATTATTACGGGACAAAACAGGTTAGAAATTTGAGGAGGGGCAATCCCCGGAACATACCCTAAGGGTATAGTATGCCCTTTGGATATTGTGATTGCCCCTACCGGTAAATGATAGGCAGATAATGGTGAAAATCCATGCAGATCTGGTCGTTGCCGTGCCAGCCTGCGCCCACCAGGGCTTTCCAGGCAAGAAACTCTGGGGTGGTTGGTTCACACAATTGGGTGTTGAAGAAGTAGAACGCGGTCACGCTCGTCAGATTGGTATAACTAATCGGAATGCTGCCACTAAACGAATTCTCAAAAATTATGAATTCTTTCAGAAGCGTGAGATTTCCCAGAGATTCGGGCAACTCGCCACTTAAATTATTTTTATATACTTCTAACCTATCTACGTTTATTAATTGACCCAATGAATCCGGAATGGTTCCGGTTAATCGGTTATTGCCCAACGAAAATTTTGTTAGCGTAGATATATTCCCTAGAGATGCGGGGATTTCTCCTTCTATCAAATTATCATTAAATGAAAGTTTAAGCAGGGAAGACATCCCTCCTAACGTATCCGGGATCGGACCGGTTATCAAATTATTCGTCAGGCAAGCTTCTACAAGATAAGTCAGGTTTCCCAGAGATTCCGGGATTGGCCCGGTCAATTGGTTGCCAGCGAGCTCTAATAATTCAAGATAGGGTAGCTGGCCGATCTCTTCGGGGATCGTACCGGTCAGGTTTTTACTGTATAAAGACAGAATGGTGACATGTCTTTCTTCAACTGTCACGCCAAACCAGGTGCCGACAGTGGAGCTCTCCAGCCAATTGGTATTGTATGACCACCCAGCCCCATTGGTGCTCAAATAAAATGCCACCAGAGCCTCGCACTCACTCACGGACACATCCGTCACATCTGAGCAATTGAAGGACTCCACATCCGCCAGGGTTTGGATTTCCACATCTACGTCGGAACTCGGCATGATTTCACCATCCGGCAAGGGGAATTCAGCCTGCGCCTGGACAATGCGGCCAGAACCCGGCACCAGGCAGGTAGTCAGAAGGCAAAGAGCGAGTAAATAGAGTAGAAATTTTTTCATTGGATGAGACTGCCAGAGAAAGGTACTCTTAGTATATTAAAAAAACCCCCAAAATACCAATAAGGCAAAGGGTGTATTTTCTAGGCATATCTATAGAATCTTCGCTACAATGTATATGGAGTTTTCGAGTCGAGGAGCAAGACATGGACTTTGATGAGTACCATAAGGCAGATTCTGAATCCACAACCGGAAGCACGCTTTAAGTATACAGGTTCTTTTGGCATAACCCTCTATTACCAGGATTTCGAAGCAGCTGTCGCTTTTTACCAGCAGGTCCTGGGACCGGCCGGCTATCAGGAAGGGGACAGCACTCGTGGTTGGCGGATTGGTGCCGGGTGGTTGACATTCCTGCGAGGGAAGCAGGGTAACCCGCAAAATGTGGAAATCAGCTTTGAGCTGGAAACGGTCCAGGAAGCCGAGGCACTACAGAGCGTCTTCATCGCAGCCGGCGCCAGTGGACCCTCACCTTCGGACCAGCTCATGTATACCCCGGTGCGTATCTTCCCGGTGACCGATCCGTTTGGCGTGGATGTGATGATCTTTGCTCAATTGGCTCGTGGCTGACGGGGGACGGGATGACCGTTGACCGTCCATAGTTGACTAGTGGACAGGGAAATAATCAAGGCTGACAGCTGACCGGGGACCGGATGTGCGTCGTAGGGTGCGGGTCCATACCCAATGGGCATGATAAGACCCGCCCGTGGATGATGCCGTGGTGGAATGACACCTGTGGTTTCAACCACAGGCTGTCAAGATTCAAACCATCTCAAGATGGTTGGGGATGGCAACCGATTTCAATCGGTTTGATTTTGGCAGACACAGGTTTTAACCTGTGG
>PHBY01000033.1 GCA_002840735.1 Chloroflexi bacterium HGW-Chloroflexi-2 | reverse complement strand
TCCCAGCAGACGCGAGTGATCCATTTGTGAACACCGCTGAAGTGACCTGTTCACCGGTTGGGTTCCCGAATACATACACAGATGAAGCTAGCTGGAGCATTGAACTGTTCCAACCATCCATTGACATCACCAAGACAGCCAATAATCCTTTCAGCAAAGCTGGAGATGATGTAATCTATACGATTACCATCGAAAACAAATCCTCTAGTGACACACCAGACCTGGTATTAGACACCTTCACTGATTCTCTGGTACCAGGCATCGTACCTCCAGCGAGTTGCAGTCCATTAGCTTCCGGAGCCAGTTGTACATTTACATACAGCTACACTGTTTTAACAGGTGATCCTGATCCATTGGAGAACACAGCAACAGTTCATTACCACCCGACTGGGTTCCCGAATGACATCACCGATTCAAGTACAGTTAGTGTGGACCTGCTCCATCCTGACTATACCCTAACCAAACTCTGTGCATTCGAACCCGTTATGGTTGGTGGAACTGCAGTCTTCAATATCATTCTCGCCAATACAGGAGACGTAGATTTGATTATCGTATTGGACGAGGATGTAATTGATGCGTCGGATGTGATAATCCTGGCGGGTACACCGATCGATCTTTTGGTAGGTCAAACACTCAATTTCACTGTTGAAGTGCCTGCAGTTGCTTATCCTGAGACCTTGACAGTTGACAACACAATTAACGCCATAGCCACATTACCTGAGTGGACAGGCCTTGACAACATCTTGACTCGATCATCTTCAGACAGTTGTCAGGTTGCTTACTGGGCATTCACTCCCGGCTTTTGGAAGAATCATACTGCGGATACCAGCAATGGTCATGATGCCTGGAAGTACACGAATTACTCAACTGGTGACATGTTGGATGATGTTTTCAACCTTGGAATGCTTGAAGGTCTTTCACCAAAGGGTACTGGAAAATTCTTCGAAGAATTGAACTTATTAGATGCCCTGCGCTTCAAAGGTGGTTCTGGATTAACCGGTGCAGGAGAGATTCTGCTAAGGGCTGGTGTGGCTTCTTTGTTGAATGCTTCCTTCCACGAGAAGATGCATGGAACTCATGAAGGTTACTTCCCATTCAGCACCACAGAAATCCAAACAATGATCAATGCAGTTCTGGCTACCGGAGACACTTCAGAAATGTTGGCTTTGGCAGCCGAATTGGATATGTACAACAATGGTTTACACACAATAGATTGGAGTTGGGATCCGGAGGTGCCATTACCTTAAATAATACAAAACGTCATTCCCTGTAGGTCAAAGTCCCCGTCCTATAGGAAAACAAACCGGGGGCGATGGAATTTTCCATCGCCCCTTGATTTGATTAAAGAAAATGATTGAAATTACATTAACAGGAGCTTGTCTATGAAATCATTCTGGCAATCAACCGGGAAAGCAATTATCATTTTATTATTTTTTCTTTTCTATCTCTTTATTTCAATTCCTGTAATAGCAGAGACTTTTCAAATACAAGAAACAAGTTTGTATGAATTGGGTCATGCTGGAAGCATTCATCTTTCTCCAGAAGGAAAGGTGCTGGTTGTGGATGATGATAACGAGTTATGGGTGATCAACCCACTCACCGGAGGTTATCTGGATTACATTTCTTTCGGTTATGAAAATCTGGCAGATATTACTTTTGCTTCCGAAAATGTGCTTTGGTGGACAAATAATGTCCGCGGATTTGGAAGTTTTGACCTGGCAACCAATCAGATGAAAGATTGGAGTGTAGATTCAACATTTTTTGATGAACCATTGCAATTAGGACCAGTAGCTTTATTCCAAAATTACATCTGGCTCCCAACCTGGTATGGAGCAACCTATGGGATTTTTCGGTTCAATCCGTTATCCAGTCAAATATGTCTATACACTTTCCCAGGTGGATTGTATACTGCTGATATTGCAGTTGTGAACGAGCAACTGTGGATATTGGATTGGCGCAATATACCTTCGGCTTCCTTATATGCCTTTAATCCTGTTGATGGAAATTTGGTTAAATATTCATTAGGCCGGGATATTGGTGAACTTGCGTTTTTGTTTGTCAATGGAAATGAGCTCTGGTGGGTGGAGGATAAATTGGATGGAGCTGTGGTGCGATTTATTCCTGGTTCGAGTGATGTGAATATGACTGTCTATTCATTACCAGTTGGTACGCATCCCCGTAATCTCTTTATCGACCAGGAGCTGGTCTGGTATAGTGATATCAACGGTTCATTTGGACAATTGGATCCAGAGCAAGTTATTGGGTCATCATTTACAATCTCTGGAAATAATCTTGGCAACCTCAATACTGATTCTTGTGTTGTTTTGGATGATTGGGAAGCTTATCCACTCACCCCAGAACCTGAAGGAATTATTTCATGGCAAAATAATGATATTGAAATGAACTTGATTCAGCCCGGGTTGAAAGTTTTTAATCTTCCAGAGAATGCAGCAGCACAAGGCATTGCAGTCTCAAATAATTATGCCTGGATCAGTGATTCAGGCAGGCAAAAGCTGCTTCGCTTAGCTTTAACAAATGAATCAGTCGCGTATATCACCATAATAAAACAGGTAATCAACGATAACGGAGGAACTGCTTTGCCGGATGACTTTAATTTAACGCTGGAAGGAAATCCAGTTTTAAGTGGAGAGACAGTAACTGTTAGCCCCGGCTCTTACACGGTGGGAGAATCTTTGTTACCAGGCTATCGCTTTGTTGGTTTCACGGGAGATTGTGATACCAATGGTGAAATAACGGTAGCGCTTGGTGAGAGTAAAACCTGTACAATCACAAACCAATTTGAGGGAAAAAGTAATTATATTTTCTTGCCTTTAGTAATAAAATGACAATCCTGAGGAGAAGAAATGAAGCAGAAACATAGATCAATTGCGGTGATCCTCTTTATTCTTAGTTTTTTATTTTCTGGTAGTTACACATCAGGGCTGGTCGGGGGTGTGGATACGCAACAAACAATACGGTTGTCCGTTTTTGATTTCACAACAGAAAATGATTACATTTACATCGTGGGTTCTGCCATTAATTATGCTGGGTCGCTTCCACCTGGCTCACTGAATCTTTCTTCCGGGATGAAGGATATTTATGTGCTTAAAATGCAAAAAGATGGCACTCCTGTGTTTCAGGCATTGATCGGTGGCAGCAACGATGATGAGGCTTATGGGGTAGTTGTGCGTCAGGGCGTCGTTTATGTTCTGGGAGAAACCTGGTCGGATGATTTTCCTGGTGCTCCAGGGAATGCTGGCGAAAGTGATGTAATCATGTTTGCTCTGGCAGCTGATGGTAGCCAGATATTATGGTCACGTCGGCTGGGTGGTAGTGATCAGGATGCCGGTAGAGCGTTGAAATTGCAAAACGATTCACTTTATCTGACCGGGATTACCTGGTCACAGAATCTGGTGCAGGGTGCTGCAAAAGGTGATGCCGATGGCTTCTTAGCCAGAGTGGATTTGAGTGGTGACTTAAAATGGCTGCAAGTCTTTGGTGGCCGTGCCCTGGATGCTCCATTCGATCTGGCTGTTTCCGGGCAAGCTGTGTGGGTCACCGGGCAAACTTTTTCAAACAATTTTGGGACAGGTACCAAAGGTGGTGGTGATATATTCGCTGCCCGGTTTGGATTGGATGGCAACCAGCAATTTGTAGGGCTATATGGCGGCCGTGAAGAAGACATTGGTTTTGGGATAACACTGGGAAATGATAACTCTCTGTATTTATCAGGCGCAACCCAATCCTCAGGACTGCCAGGGGCAATGGGCTCTTTCAGTGGTCGTATTGATGCGCTACTGATGAGAATTTCACCCACTGGTGAATTATTGGCATCCACCTACTTGGGGGGGAGTGAAATTGATTATGCCTACGCTGGTGAAATGCTTCCTAATGAACACATACTGATTACCGGGATGACAGGCTCACCGCAATTCCCATTGGGATCTGATTCTGGTGCGAATTCTCTGGGTGGGAATGATGCATTTCTTGCCCAGCTCAATGCCGATGGCCAGGTTGTATCTGTCTGGTTGATTGGCAGCAGTGCTGATGATCGGGCTACTGACTTCATCGTAATGGAGGATGGTGTATGGCTGATGGGCAACTTCCCCGAAGGCCGATTACCATATGCTGATTTTGTCCCAGCGGAAGATTTGACCAATCTGGTTCTCCCCCCCACTAATCCACCACCACTACCTACGGCTACCATGGGATTTACAGCCACACCACAGCCCACCGAAACTCCGATCCCAACTTTAACTGCTTCTATGGAACCTGGCGTAGAGATCCCTTCTGTAACAGCCACACAAAGTCCACTTTTGACGGAATCTGTCTTAGATGAGACTGAGGAGATGACTCAAGATTCCAATACCCAACAATCTGCAACAGAATTACCAGCTGGAGATCAAAAATCTGCTGCAACAGCAGTACCTATCTCCAGCCCTGCGGAAGAAAATAATGGTGTAAATACCTTTATTCTGGTGCTGGTGGGGCTCGTGATCGCTTTAGCTGTAATTGGGATTTTTTTCTGGAATAAATCAAAAAGGACTTTGCACTAAGAAATCAGGCAGGAGGGTACCCATGTTCAGAAAAATAATTGCTATTGTTTTGGTTGGATTGTTTGTTATCATCCATCCACTGATGGTCTTTGCGCAGGTGGAATGGCCGCAAGATTTCCCCCCCAATCCAATTGGTGGGTTGGGTTTTATAGAGTATCCAACTTCAGAAAGGAGTGAGAATCCACGATATTTGCTTTTAGGAGCAAAGAACCAGATTTGGATTACAAAAGAAGCGATCTGGTTAACTCAGTTTGAGGATATCAAACAGGATCAGTTGAATGATCAATTATTCTCAAATTCTCAGAAGAAAGTAAATTTAAAAATAATCTTTCCTGAGAGTAATTCGAGTTATGCTTTGAAAGCAGAGAACCCCATGGCTGGAAAGGTTTCTTATTTAATTGGAGCAAATCCAACTGATTGGAAAACCGATTTACAGACCTGGGGACAGTTGAGGTATCAAAATATATATCCTGGGGTGGACCTGGTGATCTGGTCAAGTAGCGATGGATTTGGTTGGCGCTATGAGGTCCAATCTTCCACCAAGATGAAAGACTTCCCGCTGGAAATTCTAGGTGCCGAAGGTATACAGGAGACTGAAAAAGGAACAAAACTCCGCACTGCTGTTGGTGAGCTTTCACTACCCCCGTTATCTGTTGCAGGAATGGAGATTGATACACAGGATCGGATCCAGGAAAAGTCTGGGTCTCTCACCTTGCATCCAGTAAATGAACAAATCAACGAGCAGCTTTTGTTTGATTTCTCCAATCAATATGCTTTTGGAAGTTTTTTAGGGGGTTCGGGAAGAGATAAAGGTACTGATATTGCTTTGGATGAATCCGGGAATATTTATCTGTCAGGAACCTCATTTTCAGTAGATTTCCCTGTCACACCTGGAGCATTTGATACCAGTTTTGCATTGACAGATGCATTTGTTATCAAAATAAATCCTTCTGTACCGGAAATCGTATATGCCACTTTTATCGGTGGAAGTGGCACGGATGAATCTTCCGGTCTTGCGGTTGAAAATGGCATTGTTTATCTGGTTGGAGAAACCGATTCCAGTGACTTTCCTTTGGATAAAACAGCATTGCAAGTCGATGCTTTTGCTATTGCCTTAAATGCAGCTGGAAATAATTTAAATTATTCAACGTTGATTGGAGGCAGTGATGATGACCGTGCGCATGCATTGGACGTGGAAAATGAATCTGTTTATCTGACCGGTATTACCTATTCAAGTGATTTTTCTACCACCAATGACAGTCGATATAAGAATGGTGGAGATATATTTGTTACTAAACTGTCCAGTAATGGTATTGTTAGTTACTCAACTTTAATGGGTGGCAGCAGTGTGGATGCAGGTCATGGGATTGCCGTGCGGAGTGGGATAGCCTGGATAGCAGGCGAGACTTCATCGAATAATTTTGCAGGCACCATGAAAGGTATTACAGATATTTTTGTGGCAAAAATGACTGCAGCAGGGTTACAAGATTCAGTAAGACTTTTTGGAGGAAGGCAAGATGATCGTGGATATGCCATATCCTTGGATGATGCAGGAGAGATTTATGTAACCGGAATGACAGCATCTTCAGATTTCGCGGCAACGGAAGGAACTTTTGGTGGTGTTTATGATGCATTTCTTTTAAAACTGAATTCAACAAGTACTCTGTATTCAACCTTCCTGGGTGGAAGTGGCACGGATAGAGGTTCAGGTATTACAGTAGATACCTTAGGGGGTATAGTGCTAACTGGCAACACACAATCGAGTGATTATCCGGTAACTTCAGATGCATTTCAATCAACGTATGCTGGGAATACCGATGCATTCATCACCCGATATTTTCTTTCAGGTGATGATCCTGGTCATCGATCATTTTCAACATACCTCGGCGGTACTGATTCAGATCAAGGCGCATCTGTGGTGATGGATGATTCTGTTTTTGCCTATATCACCGGAAATACCAGCTCCTCCGATTTTCCGGTTACTTCTGATGCTTTGTACAGCAATTTGAATGGCACGCAGGATGCTTTTCTTTCTGTTTTGGCTGTTGGTCCCTTACCAATGATTTCCATTCAAAAGAGCACCAATGATGTGGACGCAGATCAGCCACCGGGTCCGTATATGTATCCCGGTACACCGATCACCTGGGAGTATCAGGTGGAAAATTTGGGTGAGGTGCTTTTAACTGAAGTGACAGTTAATGATAACCAGTTGGGAAATATTAGCTGCCCGAAGAATAGTCTGGTCGCCGGAGAATCCATGACCTGTAACGTAACGGGTTCAGCGGTTGCGGATCAATATAGCAATATGGGTACTGTGACTGCCAGAACACCGTATGACACGGTCATTGGGGATGTAGACGCGTCGCATTATTTTGGTGCGGTCCCGGATACCACGCTGGTAAAAAAGACAAACGATGTGGTTGTAACCCAACCTGAGGATCTTTATATTGAAGAGGCCGGCAATATTACCTGGACTTATGAGGTATACAATACAGGCAACGTTGATTTAACCAATGTTTCTGTTGTGGATGATAATGGCACGCCTGGTAATACTGGAGATGATGAACCAGTTTGTATCATTGAAATTCTTCCAGCAAATGCAACCGAGCCGACCATTTGTTCATGGTCTGGAAATTCAGCCGTAGCTGGTCCTTACCACAATATTGCAGTAGTGGTGGGAACCCCTCCTGGCGGTTTGGATAATGTATCGGATTGGGATGATAGTTATTACTTTGGTAGTGCCCCCGGTATTTCTTTGGTGAAAAAGTTGAATGGATCCGTGACCACCTCGCCTGGACCTTATTTGTTGAAGGACACAGCCATATCCTTGACGTATGAAGTCACTAATACTGGCAATGTGGACCTGACCAATGTAACTGTAGTGGATGATAATGGCACACCGGCAGATCCATTGGATGATCGCACAATTTGTACAGACTTAACTATTCTTGCGGGAGAGTCTGATACAGCTAACTGTGCTTTTTCTGAAACCGCAAGATTAGGGACATATCATAATGTTGCCACGGTAACCGGAACGCCACCGGTTGGGTCAAATGTGACCGCAACAGCAGATGGGTATTATTTCGGTGCGAATCCTGTTGTGGAGATTGAGTATTCAGTAAATACTGATCCTGCGGACAGTTCTCCTGGATTGTATGTATATACTGAATCAACATTGAATTTAAGTTATTTAATATCCAATTCAGGTAATGTTGATTTAAGTGGTATCGCTGTCACGGATGCTGCCGGAAATTCGATCACCTGTCCATTTACATCACTGCCAGCTGGTAACTTAATGACCTGTACTGCTTCGATGGAAGCTTTAAGCGGGCAACAGAGTGTTATGGCAACTGTGACCGCCACTCCACCCAGTCCCCTGGCAAACATCCAGGCCAGTGATCCGATTTATTATTTCGGATCCTCACCGAGTTTGACAATTGATAAAAAAATCAATGGTGAGCAGGGCGATATTATACCTGGTGTCTATGTTATTGCGGGTTCTACAGTCAACTGGACTTATTTCGTGAAAAACACCGGGAATGTAACCCTTACGGGTGTGACGGTGTTGGATGATAATGGTACCCCTGCGAATTTAGCGGATGACCAAATTCCAACCGGATGCGATAACATTACTCTTACCCCCAGCCAGGAAGTCACCTGTACATTGTCCGGAACAGCCATTGTTGGGCAATATACCAATGTTGCAGAGGCTTCTGGAAATCCTCCGTCTCCATTGAATTCAGTAACAGTGACCGACACAAGTCATTATTTTGGCGCTACGCTGAGCATTACACTCGATAAACGAACCAATGGACAAGATGCTGCAGATGAACCTGGTCCATTGATTGCAGTGGGTGATCCTGTTAATTGGACTTATTCCATTACCAATAATAGTAATGTCGCAGTAGTTTTTACAATTGTAGACAACCCTGCTGTCACAATTACCTGCGATAAGAACAGTCTGGCTGTGGGGGAGAATATTACCTGTACAGCTTCTGGAACCGCAGACGCAGGACAATATAGTAATACTGCCACGGTAACAGCCACCCCGCCTGGAGGGTTGGCTCCGTTTGGTGCTAGCGATACCAGCCATTATTTTGGTGTCATAACCGGGGTGCAAATTGTTAAATCCACCAATGGGCAGGATGCAAATACTGAACCCGGTCCATTTATTAAAATTGGTGATCTTGTCAATTGGACATATCAGATCACCAACACTGGAAATGTGAATTTAACCAATGTTTCAGTGATTGATGATCAAGGCGTAACGGTTACCTGTGGTGGCACTACTTTGGCTCCTCAAACCAGCATGACCTGTACTGCGACCGGGACTGCGGTAGCTGGTCAATATGCGAATATCGGTTCAGTTACAGCAGATCCGCCAACCGGTTTCGCCCAGGTATCAGATTCAGATCCCAGTCATTATTTTGGTGGGGATGCATCCATCAATATTGAAAAATATACCAATGGAAATGATAATTCTGCGGCCCCTGGCATTTATATCCTGGTTGGTCAACCGGTCACCTGGACCTATACAGTCACTAACACAGGCAATGTCGATTTGGAAAATATCACTGTTCGTGATGATAGGGGTACGGATGATCTTGCAGATGATTATCATTGCGAGATTACTGCATTGGCAGTCGGGGCTGAGGACACATCTACCTGTTCAACGAGTGATATTGCATATCTGGGGCAATATTCGAACACAGCTTACGTCTCTGGTGATGTGGTTAATATGGATGGACAGGTATTTGACCAGGACTCCAGCTTCTATTTTGGTGCGGATCCTGGTATTCAGATCATCAAGAAAGTCAATGGCGAGGATGCGAATGAACCGCCTGGTCCGTACATCCCGGTGGAAGAAACAGTGAATTTTGCCTACGTGATCAGCTTTGTTGGTGATCCATACCAACTAACATCGATTGAAATCACGGATGAAAGTGGAGTAATTCCTTTATGCGAATTTGATCAATTAACCGGAGGTAAAATCCTGATCTGTGAAGGTCAGGGAGCATCAGGAACGGGTCAACAATCGGATGTTGTGTATGTGTCAGCGACGACCTGGCTTGATGATGATGAACCGCTGGAATTGGGTGTGGTAACCGCCAGTGATATCAGCCATTATTTTGGGTACACACTCGGAATCGATCTAGAGAAATATACGAATGGTGCTGATATATCTGAACCGCCCGGAATCGAATTACCGATTGGTAGTCAGGTAACGTGGACTTTTGAAATTGAGAACCTTAGTAATGTGCCAATAACTTCAGTGACAGTTGTGGATGATAAGGAAGGAGTGATTACCTGTCCGAAGGATAATCTTGCAGAATCAGAGAAAATGACTTGTAGTACCTCAGGGGTTGTTATTGATGGTGAGTATAACAATCTGGGTACAGTAAATGCGGAATTTATTGTAAATGAAGAATTGACCAAACCTCTTTCCGATTCTGATAGGAGCTATTATCGAGGAATTCCAGCTTTTACGGTATTTTTACCGTTATTAATGCGCTGATTTATATTAGGAGCACCTGATAATGGATCAATAAGGTGCTCCTAATCTTAAAAATATGTTATGCTTAGCAGAATTGGTTCTGTCAGAATTGGTTCTTGACCATAGGGTCGGCCTTTGCTATAATATCAGATTGCATTTTACCTTTAGAATGGGAGAATAGGCGGTTCTTCCATTAAGGTTAATATCGCCAGGAGAAAAATATGTCATTTTTGCCAGTAAAGTCTTATGGAAGAATTCCTGCAATCTTTGATTTGCCCCAATTGATTAAAGTTCAGTTGGAATCGTTTCAACGTTTAAAAGATGATATGCTGGGGGATTTATTTGACGAAATCTCCCCGATTGAATCTTACAACAAAGGAATGAGGTTATATTTTCCAAGTAAAAATCCAGAATTAAAAGATTGGGATCTCAAATACTGGTTTGAGGCGCCCAAGCATTCTATTGATGAATGTGTTGACAGAGATTTAACCTATGCCAGCCCCTTAAAAGTTTCTGTTTTATTGGCTGGCCCGGATGTTCCCGAACCGATCAAAGAAGAAATTTTCCTGGGCGAATTCCCCGAGATGACTGAGAAGGGTACCTTCATTATTAATGGTACCGAGCGTGTGGTGGTCTCTCAGCTGATCCGCTCGCCTGGTGTGTATTTCGAAGCACCGGTCGATCGTTCCACCGGTCATCGTCTGGCCATGGCCAAACTGATCCCTGATCGTGGCGCCTGGATGGAATATGAGACCCGCAAGAATGATTATCTAATCCTAAAGTTCAACCGTAAGCGCACCGTACCGATCACCATTTTCCTGCGCGCTTTAGCAGCCATTGATGATGGTCTGGTGGATCGTCCTTTAAAAACGGGATCCGATGAAGAACTGATCGCGCTGTTTCGCGATGTGGACAATGATCCTGACCGCATGTTTATTGCGAATACCATTCGCCAGGAACCCGATTGGGACCTGAGCTCCGGTATTACCATCGCCCAGGCTGCATTAATTGAATTCTTCAAACGCATGCGCCCTGGTGATCCTGCTACTGTGGAAAATGCTCGCCAATTTTTAGAAGAACAAATCGTTGACCAGCGCCATTATGATCTGGAGCGTGTCGGTCGTTATAAACTCAATCAAAAACTGGATCTGACTGATCATATCCCGGTGACCCATCGTACGGTAACAGCCTGGGACGTGGTTGCCCTGGTGCGCCGTCTGATCATGATCAACAATAATCAGGCTGATAAAGATGATATCGACCATCTGGGTAACCGCCGTGTGAAAACAGTGGGTGAGTTGATCCAGAATAAACTGCGTGTGGGTTTACGCCGCATGGAACGTGTGATTAAGGAAAGAATGTCCATCCGTGACCAGGAGCACGTTACCCCCACCAGTCTGGTGAATATTCGCCCGGTAGTGGCTGCCTTACGTGAATTCTTTGGCTCCAGCCAGTTATCCCAATTCATGGATCAAACCAATCCATTGGCTGAATTACGCCACAAACGCACACTCTCCGCTTTAGGACCTGGTGGTCTGCGGCGAGAACGCGCTGGTTTCGACGTGCGAGACGTGCATCACTCGCATTATGGTCGTATTTGCCCCATCGAAACACCAGAAGGTCCAAACATTGGTTTAATCGGCCGTATGGCCACCTTTGCCCTGGTGAATGAATATGGTTTCATTGAAACACCCTATCGCCGTGTGATCAAGTACCTCGCCAGCGATGATGCTACGTTGTTGAATCGGGTGGTCAAAGAGACTCTGGCTGATGCAGAAACCGGTGAAGTGATCGTCAGCGAAGGTGATCGCATTACCAAAGAAATGTTGCCGAAAATTAAGAAATTAAAGCGCAAAAGCATTCCGGTTGTTCCATTTGTTTCCAAAAATGTGGATTATCTCTCTGCGGACGCAGAAGATAAGTTCATCATTGCGCAGGCAAATACCCCCCTTACCGAAAACTTTGAGTTTGACAGTGACAGAATCTCCAGTCGCCATTACTCAGATTTCATTATTTCCACCCCTGACAACATCAATTATATGGATGTTGCACCCAACCAGGTTGTGGGTATCAGCGCGTCACTCATCCCGTTCCTGGAGCATGACGATGCCAACCGCGCTTTGATGGGCTCGAACATGCAGGCACAAGCAGTCCCCTTGCTGCGCCCTGACATTCCAACCGTTTCTACCGGTATGGAACGTTACGCTGCCAAAGACTCCGGTCAGGTACTGGTCGCTGAAGAAGATGGCGATGTGATCTCCGTCACCGGCAAAGAAGTGGTAGTGCGTGGGGATGGTGGATTACGCCGCTATCAATTACGAAAATACCAACGCTCCAATCAGAGCACCTGTATCGATCAACGACCGGCAGTTGTCAAAGGCCAGCAGTTGAAAAAAGGCGATGTATTGGCAGATTCTTCCTCCACCGTCAACGGTCACCTGGCGTTAGGTCAGAATGCGGTTGTGGCCTTCCTGTCATGGGAAGGTGGAAACTTTGAGGACGCCATCCTGATCTCCGATCGATTGGTACAGGATGACCGCTTTACCTCTGTGCATATTGAAAAATATGAAGTTGAAGCCCGTGATACCAAATTAGGTCCGGAAGAAATCACCCGTGATATCCCCAATGTAGGTGAAGATGCCATCAAAGACCTGGATGAATCCGGTATTATCCGCATCGGTGCTGAAGTCGGTCCCAATGACATTCTGGTGGGAAAAATCACCCCCAAAGGTGAAAAGGAACTAACCCCGGAAGAACGTTTATTGCGTGCTATTTTCGGTGAAAAATCCCGCGATGTGAAAGACACTTCCTTAAGAATGCCACATGGTGAACGTGGCAAGGTGGTGGATGTAAAAGTATTCACCCGTGAAGAAAATAGTGACCTTTCCGCGGGTGTGGATATGATGGTGCGTGTTTCGGTTGCCCAACGCCGCAAAATAATGGCGGGTGACAAAATGGCAGGACGCCATGGAAACAAAGGCGTCGTTTCCCGACTGATCCCCGTGGAAGATATGCCCTTCCTCGAAGATGGTACCCCGGTCGATATTATCCTCAATCCCCTGGGTGTTCCTGGTCGTATGAATATTGGCCAGTTGTTGGAAGTTCATTTAGGTTGGGCGGCTTTACGTCTGGGTTTCCGGGCGATCACACCTGTGTTTGACGGTACCACCGAGAGAGAAATTGAAGCTGAATTAGGCCGTGCCTGGATGATTGATCAATCCTGGAAAGAGACCGGCATCAAAGCCTGGGAATGGATCAAAGACCAGGGTTATTCGAAAGAAATGATCCGGGATGACGATGAAGTAAGATTGCTTTACTTCGAACAATGGTTAGGTGATATGGGCTATGATATTTATCGCTTATCTTCTGATCTTCAATACGCTCGACAATCGGTATTGGAAGGTTGGCTGCGCGATAAAGGCTATGACCCTGAAAGAATCATTGCGTTTGAATCAGTTGAAACAACGGGCGAGAAAGCTGCACAAATACGCGATACGAATGCGATCAATGCGTCTTTGAAACTATGGCTGGCAGCAGAAGACCAGGATGTTACTGATCTGACCGATGAAAATGTTCGTGAAAGAGCGGTTGCTCACATGACCGCGAGTGGCAATCCTGTCCCGATCTTTGGGAAAATGCTTCTCAGAGATGGAAAAACAGGTAGACAATACGATCAACCAGTTACAGTTGGCGTTATGACAATGCTTAAACTACACCACCTGGTTGAAGACAAAGTCCATGCCCGTTCAACTGGCCCATACAGTCTTGTTACCCAACAACCCCTGGGTGGTAAGGCGCAATTCGGTGGCCAGCGCTTCGGTGAAATGGAAGTGTGGGCGTTGGAAGCGTACGGTGCTGCTTATACCTTACAGGAAATGTTAACGGTCAAATCTGACGATGTTCAGGGGCGTGTAGCGACCTATGAAGCAATTGTCAAAGGTGATCCGATTGAAGAGCCTGGCTTGCCAGCTTCCTTCCGTGTATTGGTAAAAGAGTTGCAGTCACTGGGTCTTTCTGTAGAAGCCGTGATGGATAATGGTGATAATGTACGCTTCGGTAAGGATGAAGAACGTGCGAAACCACCGAAATTGGAAACCGGTTTATTAGGACTTGGAGGAGGGTTTGGAGGCTTGGGTTAGAAATAGCATTCCTTGACTGCGAAAGTCGCCCATGATATAATCTGCCCTCGTTGCCTATCAGACTCAGTCTGATGTACCGGTGTATCGTCGAGGCCATCATCAAGAGCGATGGCCTTAATTATTGAAAAAATTTTGAGATTTTATTTTGGAGGCAAGAGAACGTGCCAACTATCAATCAATTGATCCGAAAAGGTCGCCAGACCAGAAGAGGCAAGAGTAAAGCTCCTGCTCTGTTGTACACACTCAATAATATGAAGCAGAACCGCACCAAACAGGATAAAGGTTCACCACAAAAACGTGGCGTTTGTACAGTCGTCCGAACCATGACTCCTAAGAAACCAAACTCCGCGCTGCGTAAAATCGCTCGTGTACGTTTAACGAATGGTTTAGAAGTAACCGCCTACATCCCTGGTGAAGGTCATCAATTACAGGAGCACTCTGTTGTACTGGTACGCGGTGGTCGTGTGAAAGATTTACCTGGTGTGCGTTACCATATTGTTCGTGGAACACTGGACAGTACTGGTGTATCCAATCGTGGACAGGGTCGTTCCAAGTACGGAACCAAACGACCAAAAGCAAAGTAATAATTAAAGAACGGAGAATAACAAATGCGTCGTACAAGTCCGGAACGGAGAATTACTCCTCCCGATATTAAATACAATAATGTTTATGTTCAGGTTTTCATTCATCATATTATGAAAAATGGAAAGAAAAGTGTTGCCACATCCCTCGTATATGATGCTCTGGATATTGTTCAACAAAAAACAGGCAAACATCCGGTTGAAGTGTTAGACACTGCTTTAAAAAATGTTGGTCCCATGATGGAAGTCCGCCCACGTCGTGTTGGTGGTGCAACCTATCAGGTCCCCATGGAAGTTGCTTCAGATCGCCGTGTAGCCCTGGCAATCCGCTGGATCATTAACTCATCCCGCTCACGCTCAGGCCGCTCGTTCTCTGAGAAATTCGCAGCTGAGTTAATGGACGCCTCCACAGGTCAGGGAGCTTCTGTACGTAAGAAGGAAGAAACCCATAAAATGGCTGAAGCGAACCGCGCCTTTTCGCATTATCGGGTATAGGTATTAAGGTAACAATGCAACGTACTTTTCCACTTGAAAGGGTCAGAAATATCGGCATCATTGCTCACATTGATGCAGGTAAGACCACCACGACCGAACGGATTCTGTATTACACAGGCAAGACCTACAGAATTGGTTCTGTGGATGATGGTACTACCGTAACCGATTGGATGGCTCAGGAACGGGAACGGGGAATCACGATTGTATCCGCTGCTGTAACTGCTGAGTGGAAAGACTACCAGTTCAACATTATTGATACGCCCGGCCATATTGATTTTACTGCTGAAGTTCAGCGCTCTTTGCGTGTACTGGATGGTGGCGTGGTTGTATTTGACGCCGTTCAGGGTGTTGAGCCGCAGAGTGAAACCGTTTGGCGACAGGCGGATCGTTATCTGGTACCCAGAATTTGTTTCATCAATAAGATGGATCGCATGGGCGCTTCGTTTGAGCGATCTGTGCAGTCGATTATAGACCGCCTGGGGGCAAATCCAATCCCTATGCAAATTCCAATAGGCGCAGAAGCCAATTTCATTGGCGTTATTGACCTGATGGAAATGAAATCAATCGTGTGGGAAAATCCTGATGGACGTGAATTCATTGTGGGAGAAATTCCTGCTGAATATAAAGAAGCCGCCGAGTTTGCCCGTGAGCAAATGGTGGAAAAAGCAGCGGAACTCGATGATGAATTGATTGAAAGGTTTCTAGAGGGAGAAACAATTTCCAATGATGAATTAAAGATATCACTGCGAAGAGCCGTCCTGGATAACAAAGCAACATTGGTCTTTTGCGGATCTTCCTTGAGAAACAAAGGTGTTCAACCAATCCTGGATGCAGTCATCGATTATTTACCTTCACCTCTGGATATTCCGGCTGTGAAAGCCACATCTCTGGACGGCGAAGAAATCATTGAATTACCCACTTCTGATACTGAATACCTGAGCGCCCTTGTTTTCAAGATCGTCAGTGACCCATACGTCGGTCGACTATCCTATTTCCGTGTATATTCAGGCAGAATGATCGCTGGAGAGACGGTTATCAATCCCGCCAAAGGCAAGAAAGAGCGTGTTGGACGTTTAATCCGCATGTATGCTGATCGTAGAGAAGATGTCGAATTCATCCCATCGGGCGATATTGGCGCAATTTTAGGTCTTAAATTCACATTCACAGGGGACACACTTTGCAATCAGGGCAAACCCGTTGTGCTGGAAACGATCAGCTTCCCGGAACCTGTCATTTCGATTTCTATTGAACCAAAAACAACAGCAGATCAGGACAAAATGGGCGAGGCATTACGCCGCCTATCAGAGGAAGACCCCACATTCCGCGTTCAGACAGACGAAGCCACCGGGCAAACGATCATCTCAGGAATGGGCGAACTCCACCTGGATGTGTTGGTTGATCGAATGATGCGCGAATTCAATGTCAAAGCCAATGTAGGCCGACCACGCGTTTCCTACCGAGAAACCATCCTGAATCCTGTTAAAGAGTTAAGTTACAAATATGTAAAACAAACCGGCGGTCATGGTCAGTATGGACATGTTGTCATCAACATGGAACCGTTAGATCGTGGGGGCGGTGTTATATTTGAAGAAAAAGTGGTCGGTGGAACCATTCCGAGAGAATATTTCAAAGCAATCGAGAATGGAATTAAAGAAGCTGCACAATCCGGTGTTCTTGCCGGTTATCCTGTCACTGACTTAAAAGTGACATTGGTGGATGGATCTTACCACGAGGTAGATTCCAGCGAAATGGCATTCAAAATGGCGGCTGTTTTCGCCTTCAAAGAAGCTTTCCAGAAAGGAAGACCAACCTTACTGGAACCCATCATGAAGGTAGAAGTTGTCATGCCAGAAGATTACTTAGGTGATGTATTGGGACAGGTAAACGCCCGTCGTGGTGAAATTCAAGGAACGGATATCCGCCCTGGAAATTCACATGCCGTAAGAGCGCAAGTCCCATTGGCTGAAATGTTTGGTTATGCTACAGAATTACGCTCTGCAACCCAGGGTCGTGGTGTGTTCTCCATGGAGTTCGATCACTATGCACCGGTTTCAGACTCTGTGGCTCATCGTATTTTAAATAATTAATTAAATCATCTGGATTTTGAAGGAGAAGTAACTCGAATGGCGAAGGAGAAATTTGATCGCAGTAAGCCCCACCTGAATGTGGGCACAATGGGACATATTGACCATGGGAAGACCACGCTGACAGCAGCGATCA
>PHBY01000011.1 GCA_002840735.1 Chloroflexi bacterium HGW-Chloroflexi-2 | reverse complement strand
AATTGGCAGCTATTTAGCCGCCTATTTTTTTTGTTTTTCTAAATATCCAATTAAATTGGTCAATAAGGGCTGTTTTTTTCTTCTTTTTGGACAGCCTCTTGAGGTTTTTTATCCTATGAATACCTATCCAGTGGATACCTATCCAGTGGATTGATTCATAGGATAACGTGGCGATACGATTGGTGATTTGCAAAGATCATGTTTTTTCCACTACTCTTTGCACTTAAATCCAAAGATAGTGAGAATCCAAACAGGTTGTAATTATTTCGTCACGATTCTTCATGTTTTGTTAGAAATACTGTATACTATTAATCAGAATTTCATGTTGGGGTAAATAGGAGGTTTTATGACTGAAGCAAAAGATGGTTGTGTCAAACCTTCCAAAGGTGTGATCGTGCCTGAAATGGAAGTAGTAGCTAATCAACCGCAAATGATAAAGGAGGTTCCAAAAATGTTAGCAAAAGTTGGTAAACCTGCCCCCGATTTCGAGCTGAGTGCTTTTTTCGAGGGAGGTTTTAAAAATTTCCGTTTGTCAGATTACAAAGGAAAGTGGATTGTCATCTGTTTTTATCCCGGTGACTTCACCTTTGTCTGACCGACTGAATTGTCGGCAGTTGCCGTCAAATATCCCGAATTACGAGAATTAGGTGTTGAAGTCCTCGCGATTTCGACCGATAGCCGTTTCTCCCACAAAATCTGGCAGGAAGAAGAACTTTCTAAAATGGTCGAGGGTGGCGTACCCTTCCCGCTGCTGTCCGATGCAGGTGGACGCGTTGGCAGCGTGTATGGTGTCTATGATGAAGATGCCGGTGTGGACATCCGCGGGCGTTTCCTCATCGACCCGGATTTCAACATCCGTGCCATGGAAGTGATGACTCCTGAGGTTGGACGCAATGTTATGGAGCTGATCCGCCAGGTCAAGGCCTTCCAGCATGTTGTCGCCACCGGTGAGGTCACGCCCGCCGGCTGGGTTCCTGGCAAACCAACCCTTACACCAGGTCCAGATCTGGCTGGCAAGGTCTGGAAAGTCTGGAAAACAGACAACGCATTCTAACAACGATAACCCCCAACATTTGTATAAAAGTGAAAGCCGCCTGCATCAAATCAGGCGGTTTTTAATGAGTTGGGATAGAGGTGCGATCAGCTGGCTTGCTTGAAACCAAACTGTGCTTCAAAGGCAACCAGGTGGCTGGAAAGGTTCGTTGCCACTGCCGAAAACACTCCGGGTTGGTCTGTCAGTTCGGTCATCTCAATGTTGATGCTCTCTTCCGGTCTGACCTCATTGCTATAGTTGATCTGCAACCACTCAAATTGGTACTTGCGCCAGAACGAAACCGGAAAACAATCACACAGCCAGTCAATATACTGGGTGTTGTTGACATGCCCCATCAGGTCCAGGCTGGAATAGCGAGCTTCAAAGACATGCTCCTTGCTGAAGCCGGTCGGGTGCGTGAGCTTATCCAATGTCTCATCCAGGATGAATTTGCCTTCGTTGTCCGGTAACGATACGGTCAGTGTCTCGGGTTTGACGAAGCGGCGTGTTTTGGTATTAACCAGCAACCAGGCTGTGGTGGCATGCGCCACTGATTTGCCCTTCTCATTGGCGAGGGAATAATCACGCATGCCAAAGATTTTCTGCTGCCAACCGCGTGGCCAGGTCTGCACAATGATTTTAGTGCCCACGGAAGGAAATTCATAGAAACGCACCTTGGTGCGCACCAGGATCCACGCCAGATTCATCTCCTTCAGACTGTAATAATCCACCCCCAGGTGAAACGAATGGTGCACGGTGATCTCTTCCATGACGCGCAAAATGGCAGCTGGTTTCCAGCGCAATGCAAAGTCGGTCTCATGCGACCTCACTTCAAAATTTTCCTGCCAGATGGTCTGTTGTGCCAATGTACTCTCCCTGATTGATAATATTCTTTATTCTATCGCCATTTTTTACTTTAAGGCAATTAACAGGATCCTAGAATAATTGCTAACTCATCTAAAAACTGGCCCAAGAATTGCAACTATACAATCAACTTGAATGGGCCATGTTCAGAAATCATTATGACACTCAAACCCCCTCGGACAGGTCAAGAAAATTGTCGATAATTGTTTTAGAAAATTGGAGGACATCATGCAAATATTCTTAGTTTTAGCACTGATCATCGCTTTGGTTGCTGTCGTATTTACTATTCAAAATACTGCCATGGTCACCGTCACTTTCCTGGTCTGGGAACTGAATCACTCACTGGCATTTATTTTCTTGATGGCGATTTTAGCCGGTGTATTAATCAGCCAGTTTGTATCCGTCCCAGGTAAAGTCAAACGGACCATGGAAAACACCAACCAGAAAAAGAAGATCAAAGAACTGGATACTGAATTGATGAGCACCAAAGTAAAGTTGGAAGCAGCGAAACAAGAATCAGAAATCTATCGCACAAAATTAGATTTACCTGCATCCAGTGAACCCCAGGAGCCTGTCAACATGCCAGCCGCTAAAAGAATTTTGAATGGCTTCAAAGCAAAACTAAAACCATAAGTCCCCAACTTCAACAAACAAATTCTGCTTACCCCTTAAACCGTCAACTTCCAGGGATTGTTTGAGGGGTATTCTACTTAATCACACTTTGTGGGTCTTTTACATCATTGGATCTGCATGATATAAAAGAAGTAACCATACCATTCGTGGTATTTGTTAAAAATATCGATCTCTTCCTGTTCAAAATCCAGTTGCTGCAAGCGATCAGGGTCCGAATGGTATTGTTCAAGCAGCATGTTAATCCGTCCCTGCATGGGCTGGTAGTAATTATCCGTCCAGCTGCTATTGGGCAGCACGAAATAGTCAATCAGGTAATAATCACAGGCATGGATGATTTCCAGGTTCTCTTCCAGGCTTTTCATGGCTGGAAATCCTTCATTCCAGAATTCTTTCACCTCTGCTGGAGGATCAGGTTTCAGCCAGGTCAACTCTGTGACGGCAATGTAACCCCCTGGTTTCAGCAACGGTTTCCACGCACGCAAACCGGCTTCAAATCCCATGATATAGATCGCACCTTCTGACCAGATCAGGTCAAAACTGGCAGGTGGAAATTGTAACTCCTTCATGGACTGATTGAGCACATGGATACGTTTGTTCAGCCTCTGGTCTTCTACTTTTTCTTGTAGGCGATCCAGGAAGGGTTGATGGGTGTCAACGGCATAAATCTCCCCATCTGAAAGCTCTGCCAGGTCGAGCGTCTGTGCACCGGGACCACTACCCACATCCAGGATGACGGGGTTCTCAGGTAGTGCAGACAGCTTGCGGAAAGCCTGCCGGGTTGATTCTGAATCACCCGGGCCCTCGCGCGGTAAGTCTTTATGTATCTCGAAGAAAAAATCCATCTCTCACTCCTGATTTGGTTGTAGTAATGATACCAAAAAGAATTCATCTTGTCTAAATTGTCTCAATTGAACTGGATTGGTGAATATGATAAATGAAACGATCAACAAAAGCATACTGGCCTGATTTTCCATATCTACTTTAAGTATAAGCGACCCTTTGAATAGATTGTTACTCACATTTTATCTTCAGCATGGGTGGGGATTTTCACCTGACTTTAGTCAGAATAATTCGTGCTTGACTTCGTTCATGGAATCATTATAATTTTAACTGGTAAGACCTCTTACCAATTTTATTCCTATTATCATTATCATTTATTTCAGCGAGGTTCTCATGGAAAATCCAGGTTGGCGCGCATCGGTGTGGGCTGATCTTACACAGCCCTGGGATGTTATTGTCATTGGGGGTGGTATCGTTGGAGCCGGAATTTTCCGGGAGGCAGTTGAAGCCGGTTTGAAGACTTTGCTTCTGGAAGGACATGACTTCTCCTCCGGCACCTCCAGCCGTTCCTCAAAAATGGTACACGGCGGCTTGCGCTATCTCAAGAATGCACAGGTGAAACTAACCCTTGATTCATCCCGTGAACGCCAGCGACTAATCCATGAAGGAGAAGGCCTCATCGATCCGTTGCATTTCAACCTGGTCAATTATCAGGGCGATCACACCCCTGGTTGGGTCTTCGGTCTGGGGCTGATCGCCTATGATCTGATGGCACTGCGCTGGAAGCATACTCACCTATCCAGACAACGTCTGAAAGAGATTTGTCCCCAGCTCAATGAAAAACGTCTGGAGGGTGGTTATGGCTTCTATGATGCCCAGACCGATGATGCCCGGCTGGTATATCGGGTCATTCAGGAGGGACAGGCAGCGGGTGGGACTGCCATCAACTATGCCAGAGTAGAAGGTTTGTTGCGCAACAGTAAAGGCAAAGTATGCGGTGTGCAGGTCAAGGATGCCCTGACCGGGGCGGAAAAAGAAGTCAGAGCAGGATTGGTGATCAATGCCAGCGGTGCCTGGGCGGATGAACTGAGGGGTAAAATAGGCAGATCTCCCCGACTGCGCTTGCTGCGTGGCAGTCATTTGATCTTTTCCAGCGATCGGGTTCCCCTGGATGATGCCATCAGTTTTTTGCACCCGGATGACCACCGTCCGGTGTTTGCCTTTTCCTGGGAAGGTGCTACGCTGGTCGGCACTACCGATGTGGATCACGATCATCCCATGTCCACCGATCCCTGGATTTCTCCTCAAGAAACGGACTACCTCATGAGTGCAGTCAACCACATTTTCGAATGTCTCAACCTGACCACCGGTGACATCCTATCTACCTTTACCGGAATACGCTCCGTGCTGGACACTGGCAAGGCAGATCCATCCAAGGAGGCTCGCGACGAAATCCTCTGGGATGAAGATGGTCTCATCACCATCACCGGAGGTAAACTGACCATGTTCAGTCATATGGCGCAAAGAACATTGCGTTTTGCCCGTAAATATTTGCCAGAAAATATCAAGATCGATAAAGATAAACGTGCTTTGGATCTGGTCAACGGAGACAAATTCAAATCAATCCTTGATTATCCCGGTTTGTCTGCGGAACAGAAAATCCGTTTATTAGGTCGCTACAGCCACAACACTCCCAATTTGATCCTCTCATCGCATGGAACAGATTTTGAAAAAATTCAAGCGACTCACACGCTCTGGGCAGAGTTGAAATGGGCTGCCCGTCATGAGCAGGTAATCCATCTGGATGATTTGTTGCTACGGCGTACGCGTATCGGCAGCCTGCTCCCCCAGGGTGCCCTGCCCATCATGCACCAAATCCGTGAGATTTGCCAACCACAGCTTGGATGGGATGATTCACGCTGGCAGGCCGAAGTGCTGGATTATCAGCGGTTATATGCCCAATCCTATTCGCTTCCACAGTCCTTGACTGCTTGAAGGAGAAGCAATACGAGTTACTAAATTGCTTACCTGGCGGCACTGATGATCAAAAACCACAGGATGGTGAAGATAACCACCAGCCATTCCAGAAATGGCATCCACCAGAAACGTGGCCGATTGTGGATTGAAGATGTATCCAATATGCTCGAATCCTCCTGCCGGGTGGATTTTCCCAGATGAATGAGAAACGAGAAATAAGCGCCAAAAGCCAAAGCACCGATCACCAGAGAATAAAGCGGAATGACACGATCTTCCACTGGCTGCACCAAAATAGCGATGCTGAACAATAGCACCGTTGCCAATCCAGCCCGAAAATATGTCATGGCTGCCTTGATGTGCGGTTTGATATTATTCATTGGGAAGACACCCACAAACAGACAACCCAGTGCTGCGATCATGCCAGCAACCGTTCCCAGGTATCCCCAGACATTATTCAAGCTTAAACCTACCCCTGGCATCATCCAGAAAAAGATAAAACTGCCGACGATGAGACCGCCATTAAATAACCATGCCAGCTGTGAAACTCCTACTTCACCTAATTCTGAAACGAAATGGGTGCTGATGGTATAGCGCTCGCCTTGTTTTCCCCGATAAGCAATGGCTGCGATAAAACTGGAAAGTAATATAACCAGGCTGCCTGTCCAGCCCAATATTCGATAATACTCTAAAATCCACGAGATCATTTAAATTGACATCCCTCTGCTCGAATCGATGTAACCTAATTGTATAACCTGTTGGCAGAATTGTGAACAAATTTGCAATACAATAGAAGCATCTCATAAACATATTGATGAATAATCTGGTACTTCAACCCTGGAGGACTATGTACCACACCTTTGCTGAAGATTATGATCACTTTGTCAATTGGAATGACCGCCTGGCTTACGAAATCCCTTTCATCGTGAGACAAATCAGCTTTTTACAGAGGGACCTTGATAGACCACTGGATATTCTGGACACAGCTTGTGGAACCGGTATGCATGCCATAGCTCTTGCTAAAAAAGGTCACCAGGTCAGCGCAGCAGACCTCTTTCCGGAAATGATCACGAAAAGCCAACAGAATGCACACAACGCTGGTGTACAGTTACGTTTTTCAACAGCCGGATTGGGTGAAATGGCGCAATCCTTTGGACAGAATCAATTCGATCTACTGCTTTGCCTGGGGAATTCATTACCCCACCTCACAAGTGAACAGCACCTGATGGCTTCTTTGCAGGATTTTGTGTCCACTTTACGCCAAGGTGGTATGCTCTTCATCCAGAACCGAATTTTCGATAAGGTGATGCAGCGTCAGGACCGTTGGATGGAACCTCAGAATTACCAGGTCGAAGGGAATGAATGGATCTTCCAGCGCTTCTATGATTTTCTTCCGGATGGGCTGATCCGCTTTAACATTGTCACCCTGCAACGCAAAGCAGATTTCAATTGGCAACCCGCAGTAAACAGCACCCTGTTGCGTCCACAAATAAGTACCGAACTCGAACACCAACTGGATCAGGTTGGATTTAAGGATATCCATGCCTATGGAAGCATGCAAGGGGAGCCGTTCTCAACCGATTCGAGTGGCAACCTGATCATAACCGCCATCAAACCTTAAGCTTCAGATTGCTCCTACCTGACTCTAAAGAATGTAAATTTTTTGAGTTTAGCGTTAAAAATAAAGGTGGATCCAAACTTGACTTCAAGTGTGGAATCATTATAATTATAACTGGTATGACCTCTTACCAATTTTCAGTATAATTCCAAATCATGATAAATTCAGATCACCAATTACTGCTATTTCTGAATTGATAGTTTCTTGTGCAGACAAGAACCGAGGTAGACATGAGTAAATCCAGGAAATTTCAACCACCCTGGCTGGAACAGACAGCCTCCCCACGCTCCTATCGCAGCTTGTATAAATGGGGCGAACCGGATGGGTTTAAGCATCCCAATCAGGGGATGTATCAGATGCTCAAAGATGTCTTTCAAATGGAGGACGCCGACTTTCAAGCTCCCGTCAATACCGGTCTGGAGGAATTCAGCGAGCAAATCCCCTGCCGTATGTCATCCCGGCATATTGCTCGTCTGACAGAAATCGTTGGTGATGAGAACCTGTCCACTGACACTTATCAACGCACCCGCAGCTCATATGGGGCAGGTATGATCGATGCCTTGCGCGTACGCCAGAGAATCTTTGAGAATCTTCCGGATGTGGTGGTTGCTCCCCGTAATAATCAGGAGATCGCTGCCATCCTGAATTATTGCCAGGCGAAACGATTTCCTGTTTACATTTATGGCGCTGGATCAACTGTCACCCGCGGTGTAGAAGCGGTGCAGGGCGGGGTCTGCATCGATATGAGCAAGCACATGAACAAGGTCCTGGATTTCAATGAGACCAACCAGACCATCACCGTCCAGGCTGGTATCTATGGTCCAGCGCTGGAAGGCATTCTGAATAATGCGCCCACGACCTTGAATGCAAAACGAGGCTACACCTGCGGACATTTTCCGCAATCATTTCTGCATTCCAGTGTCGGTGGCTGGGTGGTCACCCGCGGAGCCGGGCAAAACTCCACTTACTATGGCAAGATCGAAGACCTGGTGCTCTCGCAGAAATACATTACCCCCTTGGGTGAGTTACATACACCTTCCTACCCGCGCTGTGCTACCGGACCGGATTACAACCAGATTATGATCGGGTCGGAGGGCTGTTTTGGCGTATTAACAGAAGTGACTCTCAAACTGTACCGTTACCAGCCAAAAAACATCCAGCGCTATAGCTATTTATTCAAAAACTGGGAAGATGCCCAGCTGGCCGTTCGGGAAATCATGCAGGCCGAAGCCGGTTTTCCATCGGTGTTTCGTCTATCCGACCCGGAAGAGACCGATGTTGCCATGCGCATGTATCACATTCACGACTCATCGGCCGATGCAGTACTGAAGACTCTCGGGTACCAACCCATGCAACGCTGTCTGTTGTTGGGATCCTGTGATGGTGATAAAGCCTATGCACGCCTGGTCAAGCGCACAATTGCCCGAACCACCCGAAAATATAAAGCTTTTCCATTGACTCCTTTTGGGGTCACCCAACGCTGGGAGAAGAGTCGTTTCACCGATCCTTATCTGCGCGAAGATCTGATGGACTTCGGCATCCTGATCGACACACTCGAATGTGCTGTCACCTGGGATCAGATGCCAAAGGTGCATGCTCATGTGCGAGAGTTTGTCAAAAGCCATCCCCGGACTGTCTGTATGACACACCTTTCACACGCTTATCCGCAGGGTACCAATCTGTACTTTATTTTCATTGCACATATCACCAACATTAACGAATATCTGAAATTACAGTATGGCATCTTACAGGCTGTCCAGGAATCCGGTGCAGCCATGAGCCATCATCATGGCATTGGAAAACAAACCGGACCCTGGCTGGAAGCTCAGATAGGTTCTGCAAATATGGATGTGATCAGAGTGTTAAAAGATCATTTTGATCCAAAGAATATTATGAATCCAGGAGGTACTTTGGGTTTGGATTTGAGTGAAGAGCAGCGCGAAAAAAAATGGGGGATGAATTTGTAGGATAGTTTATATAATCAGTAAACTTATGATTGTAGAGTGGTATTTCAATTTTCTGGTAAACTTTAATTAAATTTATTTATCCTGAACGCACCTTCTATTGGATTACTATGTTTATATTGGTTCCAATTACAAGTTTCTTCCTCCTAATTCTGATTATTAAACAAAAATGGAAAGAACCATTGAGAGAAGTTTTTCTCAAAGCAGTGGTTTTATTTGGATTGTTTACTTTAATCACAACTGAGGTTTTAAGCGCATTTCAGGCATTTAACTTTTTTTGGATCAGAGTTAGCTGGTTGCTTGGATTTTCGAGCCTTCTGATTTACTTTATCTACCAATCGAAAAAGGTAGTATTTTTTGCAAATCCAATTCATTTAGTAAAACTATCTATCGATGAGTGGTTATTTCTTGTATCAGGATCTATTTTGGTAGTTATTAATGGTTTGGTAGCATATCAATCACCCCCAAACAATTGGGATTCAATGGTGTATCATTTAAGTAGAATTCAACATTGGTTTTCTAACCAATCTATTGAGTTTTATGCCAGTCATATTCACAGACAGCTGTTTCTAAACCCCTGGATGGAGTATGGATTGGCTCATTTAATGGGTCTATCAATAAGTGATCGATTTTTTAATCTCTTTGGATTCTTCTTTTGGTTGGGTTCAGGTGTGCTTATATCCTATTTAGCTTATCTTTTAGGTGCAAACAAACGCGCCCAATTGCTCTCGGGGTTAATCTGCTTGTTAATTCCCTCCAGTATCCTTCAGGCTTCAACGACAAAAAATGATCTTGCGCTCAGTTTTTGGTGCCTGGCCGCCATAATTATGTTCTTCCAACTTCAAGAAAAAATTAACTTTTCAAATGCTTTCTTCTTTGGTGCCAGTTTAGGATTAGCTATTTTAACAAAAACCACTGCGTATGTTTTATTAGCCCCTTTAGTGATCTGGTACTTGTTCAAGTTGATTAAATTCAAAAATTGGAACCTTCTTAAATTGGGATTTATCATCGCTGGATTAGTAATAATAATAAATGGTAGTCATGTAATCAGAAATTTCAATATTTATCAAAACCCATTTGGCCCAACAGAAGAAACAAGTTTATATAGTAATTCAATCTTTGGATTTAGACCTCTCGTATCAAACATGGTGCGTAACACGCTTATCCATCTTCGTACTACGGAACAGGCAAATGATGTGTTGTTTTCATTTGCCAATTCTCTACACAGGATAATAAATCTGGATATATCAGATCCACGAACGACATGGACAGGATACCAATTTGAATTACCGCCTTTTAGAGTAAATGAAGATGAAAGTGGTTCTCCCCTTCATTTGATTTTTTTTGTTATATGTTTCGTAATATTTATTGCCAAAAAAACAAATACCCTGTATCCAAAAATGCTTCCGTTGTTTTTTATAGTAGCCACTAGTTTCATCATTTTTAGTGGTTATCTTAAATGGCAATTTTGGCAAGCTCGTTTGATGATCTCTTTCTTCATGATTTCTTCCTTATTTATTGGCATTGTGGTTTCAAAGTATTTTTCACGGTGGCTTCAATTTATCACGATCGGATTATTTCTCTTGTTGGGTTTGGTCTGTATATGGAAAAATCCAACCAAGCCTTTACCTGTTGTATATGATTACAATATCGTTAACATGCCGCGATCCTTAGTTATGATTTATGATAACAGTCTTAAGATAGATTACATGGCAGGCATCGAATATCTGGAAAGAGATCTCAATTGCGATCAAATAGGCATAATATTGGATAATGCAGATTGGGAATACCCATTTTGGGTTTTATTATCTGATAATTTTAGGAGAAAAATCCGAATTGAACATGTTAATGTTTACAATCAATCTGGAATTTTTGAAGACCTGACTTTCACTCCCTGTGCTGTCATGGATATGACAGTCAAACGGGAAGAGTTTGTAAAAATTAAAAACGGTGCACTTTATAAGCAAGTATTTGACTCGGAACAATTATCTATCTATTCTCCTTAAATCATCTCAATAATCTGATTCCCCGGGCTGCCAGTTGGTTTGCTCTGCCCATTTTTCAGCAGCCAGGTAAATCAAATCCACAGCCGGGTCTTTGACATCCGGGTACATAAAGGGATCAGCTAGATGCTCTGCCAGCACACGTTTCAGGCGTGCATACGCTTCAGCGGTTTGGGGGTGTGCGCGCAGGTAATCACGAAACAGCAAAGGATAGCGTTGGTTAGCGCGTCCAGGCACCCGCACGTGGGTGTGGGTGCGGCGTTGATTAGCAGGTGGGTGAAAATACATTGCGTAATGCCAGGTCACCCAGTCCTTCGCGCAGTTGTCTGGCAATTTGTGCAAATTCCTGCGGCCAGTATGCTTTGTAATCAACAATCTCGTATTTAGGATTTGTCATTGGTTCCTTCAATTACAACTGATCGAGACCGATAATTTCGTTGCGGATTACTTTTTGCATCGGCCAGAGCGTATCGTTTGTATTCGCCAGCAGGGTGATTTGCAGATTTTCATCCGGGTAATATCCAGAATAAAATTCGACACCCGGATCCTCTCCGACAACCGAGTAACATGTTAGACCAGCATATTGATCAATCCAGACACCATAACCATACTGACCGGAGGATTCAGGACTGGTTGGAACATGCCTGGTTGTCATACGCGCCAGCATCTCTGCATCAAAATAAGTACGTGAAAACAAAGCTTTCCAAAATCGTCCCATATCAGCTGCTGTGGTGTAGACACCCCCATCTCCATGACCGATCACCGGAATGGAGAATATATTTGAACGCCAGGCACCATCCGAGTCCATCAGATATCCTGTCGCGCAATGCGCTGGCAGGATATCACTGGAAAAATATCCCGAAGATCGCATCCAGGCAGGTCCAAAGATCTTCTCTTCAATGTATGTCTGAAAACGCATACCTGTGACCTTCTCAATCACCAATCCCAGTAAAACAAATCCCATATTGTTGTACCCAAAGCGCTCCCCGGGCGTGAACTTCATCTCCTTATCCCGAATCAAGGCAATAAAATCCATGGCTGAGCGCATCTGATAAACCGGCACCTGTTGCCAGCAGGCTTCATAATCGGATTCGGTTTCCTCATCAAAGTAATCCGAAATGCCACTGGTATGCGTCAGTAAATGCGCAATGGTCACACGTGGATCCAGTTTTGGTAGCAAATCCGGAATCATTGCTGCCAGAGGTTGTTCAAAGGATAGCAGCCCAGCTGCGACCAATTGGCAAATCGCCGTGGCGGTAAAAATTTTGCCACCGGAGGCAATCCCAAAGCGGGTGTTGAGACGATTGGGGATTTGATCGCTGCGATTGGCTAACCCATAGGCATGCGAAAAAATAGGGGTATCCTGATGTGAAACATGAATCACACCACAGAATGGATTTTGTCTGTGTTGTTCTTCAATGGCAGCCTTTAAGGTTTCAAATTTTAATTTACTCACAGATCACCTCTGTGTTGGGATAATTCACTGCCCTAGATATTGAAACGAATATTCAGGATGTCTCCATCTTTAACGACATACTCTTTACCTTCGAGGCGTAGTTTCCCTTTGGCTTTGACTTCATTCATCCCACCAAAAGCGATCAGATCATCATAGGCAACGACCTCTGCCCGGATGAACCCTTTCTGTAAATCCGTGTGAATGACCCCGGCAGCTTCGGGTGCCAGCGCGCCATTCCGCACGGTCCAGGCGCGGCACTCATCCGGACCCACGGTAAAGAAGGAGTGCTGCCCCAGCAGATCATACGAATACTTGATCATGCGATTCAAGCTCAACTCGGTAATTCCATATTCTGCCATGAACATTTCGGCATCTTCCGGGGGTAGTTTGGCCATGTCCATTTCCAGCTTCCCCTGCAGATCAACCACCAGACTGTGCTGGTGCGGATAATCCATTTTCGGCGCGGTCTTTCCTTCCGCCAGATTCAACAACAGCATGACGGGTTTAAGGGTTAAGAAACCAAAACCGGAAAGACTGGCGATTTCATCCTCACTCATGCCCATATCGCGTAGCGGAATCTCTTCATTTAAAGCTGTCTGCATTTTTTCAAACAGCTGGATATCACGATCAATGCTGGCTTTATCCCGCCCGGCTCCTTTGCGACGTTCGTCCGCCAGGCGTTCCAATTTGCGTTCCACAAAGATCAGGTCATTGATGATGAATTCGCTGTCCATCATGTGCAGATCGCGTACCGGATCTACCGAACCTTCCTGATGGGGCACATTGTCATCCTCAAAGCAGCGCAGCACATGAATGAAGCCATCCATCTGGGTGAGCTGATTGAGCAGGCTACCCGAGATGCCACTCTTCCCGGCACTGCCATCCAGGCCCGCTATATCCACATAAGTGATCTTGGCATAGATGGTCTTTTTGGGGTTGAACATAGCCGAAAGTTTATCCACCCGCGGGTCCGGCACATCCACAACAGCGGTATTAACCTGAACGCGTCCTGCTGATATTCCGGTAGGGATATCTCCCCGTGTAACAGCATTAAAAATGGTGGTTTTTCCAGTTTGGGGTAACCCGATGATTCCTAAACGCATATGAATGATTTCCTTGACCCTTCCGAGTTTTTTAGATATACTCTGCACTATCCAAGAGCCGGAGTGGCGGAACAGGCAGACGCGCACGACTCAAAATCGTGTACCTTCGGGTATGTGGGTTCGATTCCCACCTTCGGCACACAGCGATTATATCATAGGCGTCACACCTGAAAGAAGTTGGCAAAAGCAGCCAGCTTTTTTGTTTTCCAAGCTGGAACTTCTCTAAATAATATAGCAGGTGCGGATATCCTGATTCAAGGCGTAGGCAATGGCATCCAGTTGCTCACGGCTCTGGGCGGTAAAAGGCACAGTGACCGCCAAATATTTATTTTTAGTGCTCACCCTGGAGGAGACCTTCCCAAACTCAATGACACCACACGCATGCATTGTATCAATCACAAACTGCTGATAATCACCGCGATCTTCTCCAATCACTTTGATGGAGAATGCGCATGGAAACGCTAAAATTTGATCTTCTGGCTGCATAATTTTTCCTGAACAACAAAATTTTTCACTCAATTTCAGAATAATATCACATGTAGCAAAAAAAATTCTCTCTGTAACAACATCGTTATCGACCCTATTCGAAAGTGGTAATAAACTTGATATTCGATAAGTTATAAATTACAAAACCGGCGTAATCTCAGATTTATTCAATATTTTCTGTTGTGTTTGCTGAATTTTGCTAAAAACTGGTTGGGGTTTTCCCTTGGAAATTCTTCACTAATTCTTTCATTGTAAACCCACCGGTGTGCGTAACCAGCAGGTGGGGGCTGAAGATGGTCGCAAGCTGGATGACATGGTGGATGCGCAGCACAATCTGGTGGTGTAGCGGCGGAAAGAGGATGCGGAGTGGCGAATGGATTCCAGGGAAAAGTTGCGGACACTGGCAGGTGCGGAGTGGGTTCCGGGGATGGATTGGCTGGGGGGATTGGCGATGACGGAGTTTGGGGAGGGGGTGAGGTGGGAGAGGTGGGAGTGGAGGGGGTATGAAAAAATTGAATAAAAAGACCACAAGAAAATTTCTTAGCGGTTCATAGAAAAAAGTTTGTGCATTTATCTAGTCTATATTAAGGATTGCTTTTTTCTTCTTCGCAAACTCTTCTTCTGATATTAATCCTTCTTCTTTGAGTTTTGCTAGTTCCCTTATTTGATCTGATAAACTTTCAGAGTTTTTGATCCCGACTACACTGTTTTCTACATCTGTTTTATCAGAATCAACTAAGTTGTTTTGATTAGCAGTTTTACCTGAATTTAGAATGCTAATAATTGATGAATATATACCCTGGGCAGCAGACATACAATTCTTATAATTTGAACTATCACGTTTTGTATTAGATTTAATCAGTGGAATCAATCTCAATGAGTCAAAACTGTTATTAGTAATAATTCTGATAGTAAGTGATTTTACGATATCAGAAGATCCTCGAGTACTTGCACCAACAATCGCTCCAATTCCACCAGAGAGAACCCCTCCTACGACTGCTCTACCAAGACCACCTTTCATAATCGTTGTATTGTCTTCCAAGATTTCACAATCAATTATTGAATTAGTATCTATGTAATTAATAGTATTCGCATCAGCATCAAGAACTGCTATTTTTTCACCTCGAATATCAAAAAGAACCTGCTTATTTATTCCTAGTGAAATAATATCGAAAGCTTTATCTATTATAAAATTATTTTGTTTTATTTTGTCTTGTAAGTTGCTTTTATTTGTATTTTGTTGATTAGCAACAGCTACCCCCGCTAATAACGAAAACTATAATTAAAATTATTATAAAAATAAAAATGTCCATAAAATACCTCCCATTTGTATTTATCTTTTATGAATTATATAAAATAATTTAAAAATTGAAACAATATTTGAATTAAAAGCACGATTAAACATAATAATACTAGTGATTATTATATAATCTATGTGTTGAATATCACAAATTTAGTTTTTAATTGCCTTAAAAAATCTTATTGAAAAGTGGGAAATCGAAAGGGGTAGAAAATGAATAACTCACAAGTCGATGCTAATTTATTTGCTGTTTCTTGTCCAACTTGTGGCGCAAATTTACAAATTGATAATTTTATTGGAATTGTTCAATGTCAATATTGTGGTCAGAATATTTCTGTTAATCCTAAAATCGAAAATGTGAATAATGATAAAATCTCCAATCTTTTCAAATTAATAGAAAATTTGGGTAACAATGATAATTTCACTTGTTATAACTACTATTGCCAAATATTAGAATTAGACCCGCTTAATATAAAAGCTTGGTTGGGTAAAGGCGAAACAGCAATATCTCATGCAACATTACTGAATCCGATGATATCCGAAGCATTAAACGCATTTGGAAACGTGGAGAAATATTTACCTGAGGGGAATAAAAATGAATATGATGAAATTATTGCTTTTCGAATAATTGAACTTGCTGTTAACTTTTACAGATTATCTTGTCAAGAATACGCTGAATATTTTAGATCATGGGGTTATGATAAGTCTATTTATACCCAAAGAATTGATATAGTATTGTCATTGTTTGATACAGTTATAAAGAAATACAGATCCTTTGCTAGCCACAAAGACACAATTAAAATGGCTTTAGATTTATGTAATGACGTAGCAGATTATGGAGGTATTCCTCGTCAATATAAGCATGAACTAATAATAAAGGCATTAGATTATAAAAAGCAATTGAATAATTATTAACATCATTTCATTCAGGTTCATTGAAACTAATTTGGATAATTTTCTAATCTATATTTAGGATTCTCTTTTTCTTCTTCGTAAACTCTTCTTCTGTTATTAATCCTTCATCTTTGAGTTTTGCAAGTTCCTTTATTTGGTCTGATAAACTTTCTGAAATCTTGGATCCCACCACACGGACCACATTATTTAATTTTCCTGTATCGACGGAGTTGCTTTGATTTTCTGTTTTTCCTGAATTTATAATACTAATTATCGTCGAATATACTCCTTGAGCAGACTCCATATTATTTATGTAAATTATATGATCACGTTTAATATCAAAGTTAATAGCCGTAAACATTACCATCGAATCTGAAATATCCTTCGTTATAATTCTTAAAGCAAGATTCTTAACAATTCCAGAAGTGCTTCGAGTTCCGGCACCAACAATCGCTCCGTCGCCTTCTGCTAACATACCACCAATGATTGCGCTACCAACACCACCTTTCATAATTGTTGTATTATCTTCAATTATTTCACAATCTATTATTTGATTAAAGTTAATGAATTTTAATGTGTTTTTATGTGCATCTGCAATTGCTATTTCTTTACGATTGAGATCAAAAGAAATATACCGAAATTTGCTTTCTGGTATTCCGAAATAATAGTCTTTATGACTTTTGAAATTTCTTTCTTCTAATTTGTCTAATATTTTATTCGCATTAGCATTAGAAGTTACTTGACCTTTTTTCGAGATATATAATACCCAAACGATCGGCAGTATCACGATGAGTCCTATAAACAAGACCTTTGCAGTATAAGCATCCATAAAATACCCCTCCCAATTAATTTAAAATTTTTTTCAATGTGGTGAGTTAATACCTTCTGTTACATTCCCTTAATGAAATATTCTTCGCCACAATCTATAATAATGATTATTATATTTGACAAATTAAGTTGGAAACAAACGATTTATTTATCCTGACCAAGTTCCGGCAAAAATCGACACAGGTCTTGCAACGAGATTCCAAGGCTTGCTTTGGCTTGGTTGATTAGAAATAAGAGTCTTTCTTCATCCAAATGGGTATTGTTTTCAAAGTGATCAATCATCATTTATTTAGCTTCCCGGGGTAATGTTTGGGCTGCGAAAACGAGCCAAATATTACAAGAAACGATATTAAGATAGAAGTAAGTAAGTTTTTCTTTTGCAAAGTTTTTCCCCTTATTTATTTTGTTACGGAATAAAATTTGGTATGGTCAGAATAATTTTTTGATCAACAACTAGGTTAAATATAAATTCTTGTCCCCAATTCTCAGATTTTTTCATCACTTGAATTACTTGATATGGATACGAAATTTCATCCGCTTTTGGCTCATTAGGTTTTGGTTCTAAAAATTGTGCATATACATTAATTATTGTATCCGATCTTGTAACTTGGGTTATTTTCACACTATAACCAGAGGATGGTTTTTTACCTTGGAAGATAATAATTACAAAATTCTCTTCAAAATTTAATTTATTTAGTCTGATAAATATTGATTCCGAAACTAAATCCTTTATGTATTCAATTTCATCTAGTGAAGATATGATAGTAAATCCCGGATCCTTACTGTCATAAGGATGAATTGGTCCGGGCGAATTTGTTTGTTCTATTGTTTCAAAAGCAAGATTCCTTACTTTTGGATTATGGATAATAAAGATTACAGCGAAAATAATCAACAAAATAAAGAAAAATATTATAAGGTAAAAATTTTTTATTCATAGTTTCCCCGATAAAACTAACAAATTTATATTAGTTAATATAGTATAGCATTTTCTTAATTGAATTTAAATAGATAAAGGCCAAAAATCAAAATTTATCTTTTATATTCTTGTAAGTGTGAGTAAAGAAATAATTATTTCTGCTCAGAGTAGTGAAATTGTGTTAATTCTGGAACCACTTTATCCAGGCATTGGCGGGTTCTGAGAACATTCAATTTCAGTTTTTCAAGCTCAAGCTCTGCATCACCTTCTTGGTTTTCAGCTAACAATTTTTCTGTTTCTTTGATCAATAAATGGGCTGCATATGAGAACAAAACGAAATTTGGATATGATGGAGATGATGTTGGGAGATGTTTTTCTAATTTCTTGATGATGGATTCTTGAGATTCAGTTGGTGTGGTGTTTTGCATTGTGTCCTCCATGTGGTGGGATGTTTTGAATATTATCCAGGAAAAAATTATCGTTGTTCGACAATGATTTTTATTGCTGTGACCAGTCTTCCATCGAAATCGAGATCCACAAATTCGGGGTAGAAAATCACATCAATCCCGTCTTCCTGCAGATAACGTCTTGCCAAAACCATGGCTTTCATTGCCTGGTTGAGGGATACCCATGATGCTGTCTCAGAATCTCGATTATCGTTGAACCAGCAAGCCAATCTGCCTTCTTCTTGCCCGTCAAATTCTTTGCAAAATCCCACCTATAGAAACGGCGTAGCTGAATCTCTGTAAATGTACTACTGGAAAATCTCTCGATACCACCTGTAAATCCCACAATAATATTATCTCCATGTTCTAAGCAGAGATTGAACATTTCGTGGAAATCTACTGTCCCTTGCCAATGTACTGATTTCTTAGTAATTGGGCTAATTTCAACATCTGAGGTTGCACTCTTCATAACATCTCTCTGGGGAGCAGAAATTCTATATTGGCGATTTCGCGATCGCTGTGATGAGTCATCAAGCGCACATAAGTGGTCTCGGATGATACCCCATTCTTCAGCAAACTTACCTGGGATTGATTTCGATAACATTGCGAAAGTTAGAATACTGTCCGCATGACCTTTGACTTTGTGTTCTGCGCTTTTTGGAACCAGATAGATTATTTTGGCATCATGGCAATTTGAGATTTCATCCTTTAATGGTAATACCTTCGTCTCCAGAATATATTGATACTTGCCAAACTCAGAAGACCGGTCTCGCATCTGTTCCAGGTCTTCTATCAAGAAAGCACCCCCATTGTGCAGAATTGCCTCTTGCTTAATATGATAGATCGAATTCTGATCATCATTGATAGAGGTATCTGATGTCTTCAACTCGACGAAAAGGAGTTGTTTGCGATCTTTATTGTACATAAGCCAATCAATATTCGTTGATTGCCAGTTATCTTTTTTCTTGAGGGGGAATTCCGGGCAGACCAATTTAAGTGACCCTGATAATTTCTTATCCTCCCGAAATGTTTCCGATAAAACAACGTCTAAGAACATACTCAGAATAGGACCCACTGCCCGTTCGATTTGTGATTTAGGAATCATGGTGCCTTCCATGATGTAATCCATTAGGGTATCAATGAATGGTTTATCCATTTTTTCTTCTTTCTAACTCACAATAAATTGTTATTGCTTAGGATTTTAATGAAAACCACAATATCAAAATTTGATTAATTCAGCTTGGAATTTTCAGTAAAGTAAGGACATTTTTTCATTGATACCCCCCTTCAATTCTTTGATGGAGAATAGATATTAACCATTATATATGTTTTTTTCAATCTTCTTCGATTGTCTTCATTGGATGAACACAATATAAGCTTGATATTACTGGAATTTTTTATCTTCTCATTGTATACTTTTTAAATTCAGGAAGAGTCAATATCAGCGACATTCCATTTAAGAAAATCACAGATTTTGAGGATAGCACATGAAAGCATCAGTCTCACAACAAGAATTGGCACATGGCTTAAGCACCGTTTCACGCGCAGTTTCACCTCGCAGCACATTGCCGGTTTTGGCAAACGTTTTGATTGCAACCGATGAGGGTCGCATTCGTCTCTCAGCCACCAATCTCGAATTAGGCATCTCTTGCTGGATCACAGCGACCGTGGAAGAGGAAGGTTCCATTACCATTCCAGCCCGCACGATATCTGATCTGGTGAGCACCTTGCCCAACGACCGGGTTGAAATGTTGCTGAACGATCGCACCCAGACACTTAATGTCCGTTGTGGGACAAACAGTACCGATATCAAAGGAATTGATGCGCAGGAATATCCTCCCATGCCGTTACCTGAAAAATCGGGTGGGGTAGAACTGAATGTAGCCGACCTCAAAGAAATGATTCAGCAGGTTGCATTCGCCGCTTCAACCGATGAAGCACGCCCGGTTTTACAGGGTGTGCTGACACAAATCGAAGGTACCACCATCACCATGGCTGCCACGGATGGTTTCCGTATTTCGGTGCGCTCCTCTACGGTTACCAATCCTTCAGACAAAGCCATTTCGGTCATCATTCCAGCCCGTGCTATGAATGAGCTGGCCAGGATCGCTGCCAATGGGGATGCTACCGTCAGCATGAGTGTCCCGGCTGGCAGAGGACAGGTGGTTTTCAATCTGAAAGATGCTGAGCTCGTCTCCCAATTAATTGAAGGCAATTTCCCCGATTACAATGTGATCATCCCACGTAGTTACAAAACACACACTGTCGTTTCCACACCTAGCTTCCAGAAGGCTTGCCGTCAGGCTGAAATTATTGCCCGCGATGGCAATAATATTATTCGCATGCACATTCAGCCCAGGATGGAAGGTCCTGGCATCGTGGAAATTTCTGCGCAATCGGAAGAAACAGGCAACTCCGAGGTTCAGCTGGATGCAAACATTGATGGGGATGGTCTGTTGATTGCATTCAATGTGCGATATTTACGCGAAGTATTGGATGTGGTAAAAACCCCGAGTGTTGCCCTTGAAACCAATGCCAACAATACACCTGCCACGATTAAACCCATTGGAGAAGATGAATTCACGCATGTAATCATGCCCATGCATTTGGGGTAAGGATCAATAAGCATCTCGATACCCGGTTATCTATTGTGAATAAAGTCGTAAAAATACAAAAAATCTGGTCAGGGATGAGGTATTAAGAATGGCATCCAATTCCAATTCCACCGACCGCTTATTAACCATCTACCTGGCTTTGGGCCAATATCCCATTCTCAGCGCTAGAATTCGGGCAAGAATGCGACGCCTGATGTTTGAGCGCGGTGTGATTCAACCACAGGCTTTTGAAGCCCGCGTGCGTGAAATGGCCATTCGCTCTCAGGAACGCGAGGGGTTAATTGATCCATATAATGAAGAAGCCTCGGAAGTATGGGATACACGTATACAACGCATCCGTGATCAGCTAACCGATTTACTGTTCAGTCATCAGGTTTCATTTGATGAGTTCGAACGCATCACCAATGAGGTTCTCTCCGAACGCGGGGTTTCGGGACAGGATCACCTGCTTTCTATCAATCCGGAATTAGCACCTCAGGAAATTGTCTTCGAACAGGCCATGATGTTCGAAAAACTAAGCCCTGAAGATCGCGCCCGTTATGAAGCCAGAATGCATGAGGCAAAAGTTGTTCTGATCCGCAACCTGATCAGCGATCAATTGCAATATATCAATATTGCCAAAGAATGGTTCACGCTGGGAGATTTACTCGAGATCCGCAAACGGAAAATTGGTGCCGGAAAAATTGGTGGCAAAGCCGCCGGAATGCTCCTGGCTCATCGCGTGTTGGCAGATACAAAAGAGTTCGACCTGAGCACCTGTATGAGCCCGCCAGAATCCTATTACATCGGATCGAATGAAATTTACACATTCATGACCATTAATGATCTCACGCATTGGAATGACCAGAAGTATAAAAGCGAAGAAGAGATGCGCGCTGAGTACCCTGCGATTGTGCGTGAGTTTCAGGCGGGCGAGTTTCCACCCGATATCCTGGATCGACTGACTGCCATCCTGGAAAAAGTGGAAAAACAACCGATGATTGTGCGCTCTTCCAGCCAACTGGAAGATAATTTTGGCACCTCCTTTGCGGGTAAATACGATAGTGTCTTTCTACCCAACCAGGGATCACTGGACCAGAACCTGAAAGATCTCACCCGCGCCATTGCCACGATTTACGCATCCACACTCAATCCGAATGCTTTACTTTATCGGCGAGCCCGCGGTTTGCAGGATTATGACGAGCGCATGGCCGTCCTCATTCAGGAAGTTCAGGGAAACCGATTTGGGAAATATTACTTCCCGCATGGCGCCGGGGTTGCCTTCAGCCGCAATACCTATCGCTGGGCACCACAAATTCGGGCAGAGGATGGTTTTGTACGTCTGGTATGGGGTCTGGGAACCCGCGCTGTGGATCGGGTAGGGAATGATTACCCGCGGGTGATTGCCCTATCACACCCCTTGCTGCGTCCATCAACCTTACCAAAACTGATCCGGCGATATTCACAGCAATTCGTGGATTTACTCGATTTGGAAGAAAATGTTTTCAAATCTCTCCCCATTCATGAGGTGTTGGATTCAAGCTACAAACCCTTGCGGTACATTGCTCAGTTGGCTCAAGGTGGCGACTTTCAACCCATACGCAGCCGGATTATTGATGGAGACCCTAAAAATCTGGTTGTAACCTATGATGAGTTTCTCAAACGCACCGATTTTGCTGAAACGATGCGCGAAATGCTGACAGCACTTGAGCATGCTTATAATCTCCCCGTGGACGTGGAATTTACCATTGCCATCGACGAGCCGGAATTGGGGAAGCCAGAGATTTGCATCAGCGTGGTGCAATGCCGGCCACAGGCACAGTTAATGTCATCCGCCGAAGTGAAAATCCCAAAAAAGATCCCAGAATCGGATATCATTTTCGACACCCATTTTGTGGTACCGCATGGTGAGATTCAGCGAATTACCCATGTGATTTATGTGCCTCACGAGACCTATTTCTCATTGCCAACCAACAATGACCGCTTCAATCTGGCGCGTGCCATTGGTCGCCTCAACAGAGCCTTGGAAGGAGATGTCTTCATCTGTGTTGGTCCTGGGCGCTGGGGGAGTTCAAATGCCGACCTGGGTGTACCGATCGATTATGGAGATATTTATAATTCACGGGCATTGATTGAATTAGCCGGAGAACATTTTGGGTTACCCCCCGAACCATCTCTGGGAACACACTTTTTCCAGGACCTGATGGAATCTCAGATTTATCCATTGGCAATTCCACTGGATGAAGGTCAGAACATGATCAATGAAGAATTCTTTGAACAAACCCCCAACCATGTCTCCGATTTCATTGACCTTGATCCAAATTTGAAAGATTCTCTGCGATTAATCCAGGTCAGTGATTATCGACCCGAACATCAAATTCGTGTCTTGATGAATGATGATGACAGTCGGGCAGTTGGTTATCTGGTGCCGGAAACTTTTAATTAGCTAAAAATAGTTCTCTGCCTGTGGTCTAAATACGTTTATTTGTTGATTTCAAAAGCATCCACCTCATCCTCCACATGTGGTTGATCCTTTTCAGGCACAATCTCTTCTTCCAGACTATGCGTTGTTACCTTGTAATGACCACGTAAATCATCCTGGATGGTGCCTTTCCATAAAGGGACTCCATCAAAATATGCAGCACGACCCAGCATGTGGGTGGATACCGGTGCAGTAACAAAAAGAAACGCAATCAGAGCAATTGCACGGGTATAAATAGCAAATTCATTAAAATAAATGGCTGCTCCCAACACCATCAGACCAGTGCCCAGTGTTCCTGCCTTAGCAGTGGCTGACATCCGCAGGAAAAGATCGGGCATCCGCAGTAACCCAATTCCAGCAACCAGTACAAGAAATGAACCCAGTAAAAATATTCCCAGAATGATGTATTCAGCCATGGCTACACCCGCCTTTCAAGATAATAAGCAAAAGCCACAGTGCCTAAGAATGTAATAATTGCCAGGATGATGGAGACATCCAGAAAACTGGATTGATCATAAAGAACAGCATATGCCACGAAAAAACCAATCGCCATGATCGAAATCAAATCCAGAGAGATGATCCGATCCGGTAAATGCGGTCCTTTTGCCAATCGGATGAATGCTGAGATAAAACCGATTGCCAAAAAGGAGAAGATGACATCCCAGAGAATTTCAACCATCATTCTAATATCTCCCGAACACGTCGTTCGTAATTATTTTTTATTTTTTTAACAAACTTTTCAGGATCATCCAAATCAAATATATGCACGAATAGCGTATGTTTATTGGAGGATATATCTAAACTGAGGGTGCCTGGTGTAAGCGTAATCAAATTTGCCAGAAGAACAATCCCCACTTCGCTTTTCAGGTCCAACGGGACAGCTACAACCGCAGGTCTTAATTGGGGGCGGGGAGAAAGTATCGTGATTGTTAACCGAATATTGGAAACAACAATCTCCCACAGGAAAAACAAGCTAAATTCAATCACTAAAGGGACTTCTCTGAAATATTTCTGGGTTCTGGGTGGTTTTTGGAACAACCATAAAATAAAATAACCCAGCACAAAACCAAACAATAAATAAGGTGGGTCGAAATTACCCATTAATGCACTCCAGACGAGTGCCAGCAGAACATTCAATAACAACAGGCTCATCGCACCATCCCCAGAACAGCACGGATATATTGAGATGGATCCATTAATTGAGCAGCAGCCATTTGGCAAACCTCAAAAACCGGATTGGCGAATAGCCCTAATAACACCGATAATACAACGATTATAATGACTGGTGCCAATCTCCATCTGGAAACTGGTTTTTGTTGATCAGCATATTGTGGATCCTTGGGTGGTTTCCAATAGGCTTCATTCCAGACTTTGGTCATCGAGAATAATGTCATCAGGCTTACAAACAGCGCTAACCCAATAATGAAGTATTGCTTGCTTTCCAGACCAGCGATGATCAAACCCAGTTTCGCAAAGAATCCAGAGAATGGCGGTAACCCGGCCACCGAAAGTGCAGGTAGCAGGAATAACATCGATAATCCAACCCGGTGCTTATATAAGCCACCAAGCTTCTTCAAGTCAAACGAACCCTGTATGGATTCGACCATCCCGGCTGAAAGAAAGAGCGCTGTCTTTGCCAGAATAATATGAACCAGGAAATAGATACTGGCCGCTATCGCGTATTCAGTAAACAGACCCAGCCCCATGAAAATATAGCCGATCTGGCTGATGATATGGAAGGAAAGCAAGCGCCGTAAATCCGTCTGTGCAGCAGCTCCCAGCACACCGGTCAGCATGGTGAACCCCGCAGAGATTAAAATGATGGTGTGTGTATATTCACTTTCAAATGGAAAAAGCAATGTGAAGAAGCGAATCAGGGTGTACATCCCAACTTTCGTCAATAAGGCTGAAAACAGGGCTGTAATGGTAACAGGCGGAGTATGATAAGAAGCCGGAAGCCAGAAGAACAGGGGGAAAATTGCCGATTTGATTCCGAATGCCACCAGGAAGAGAACAGCGATCACGGTTACCTGTCCTGAGGAGCTTACTGCCTGCAGACGTAAAGCCAGATCAGCCATATTAAGCGTGCCAGCCAGATTGTAGGTTAATCCAATGGCTGAAAGAAATAGTGTCGAAGCCAGCAGATTGAGAATAACATATTTGATCGCCCCTTCAATTTGTGTACGTTCTCCACCCAGAGCAATCAACACAAATGAGGACATTAACATAACCTCAAACCAGACATACAGGTTGAAAAGATCGCCCGTGCATAGCGCGCCATTCACGCCCACTAATAAAAATTGGAAGAGTGGAAAATATCCATATTTTCGGCGCGCCAGATCGATACCGTCGACACTATAGAACGCAAGCAGGAAAGCGACAATGGATGTTGTTAATAGCATAATAGCGCTGAAAAGATCCACCACCAGTGAAATGCCAAAAGGTGCTGGCCAATCCCCAACCTGAACAACCTGAATACCTTCCCGATATACAACAAAGAAGATATTGATATTCACAATCATTAATAAGCCCGTGCTGATGATCGAAAGGGCTCGTTTTACACGTTGGTTCTCCCAGAATAAAACGGTAATGATTGCAAATACCAGTGGAATGAGGATTGGATAGATGATCATAAGATTTCATCCTCCAGATCGCTCAGTATTTCTTCAGATTCACAGGGGATATCCGTGCAGTGCATGTTATCCAGATCGCCTGTGCCGGTTACTGCATAAGCTCTTCGGATCAACACCACGGCAAAAGCCGTCACGCCAAAACTGATCACAATGGCAGTTAGAATCAAAGCCTGGGGGACCGGATCGGCATATACGGTAGGCACCCCAATTACCGGATCAATTAATGGAGGGGCTCCACGTATCAATGGCGCTGCATTGAACAATAGCAGGTTGGCAGCATATCCTAACAGAAGAATACCCACCAATACTTTCACCATGCTGCGTCGTAAAATCATAAAGATCCCTGCAGCAAATAACACACCTGCGGCGATGGCCATTAAGAACAGCATACTACTCATCCTCCGCAAATTCTAATAAGATCCAGACCACCACCCCAACCACCAAAATATAGACACCCAGATCAAACAGGGTTGGTGTGCCAATTTTGCCCAGCACTGGCAATGGTGCTTCAATCCACATATTGGTCATAAAAGGTTTTTCATAGAACATTGAAATAAAACCGGAGAATAAGGAAATCAGTAAGCCAATTGCGGCAATAAATCGCGGATCGAGGGGTAACAGTCTCCAAAGTGCGCTGGGAGAAGTTGAAATGGCATACAACATCAATGCGCTGGCAGCAACCAGACCACCCACAAAACCACCACCGACCTCATTGTGACCCCGCAACAACAGAAAAATTGAGAAAACCAGCATGAGTGGCATTAAAAAACGGGTAGCGACTGGTAGAATGATGGAACGTTGCATCTTAACCGTTCCCCCCGCGTTTACTGCCTTTTTTCAAGCCTAACAATGCGAACACTCCTATGGCTGCGATCATCAAAACCGTGATTTCGCCCAGGGTGTCCAATCCTCGAAAATCAACCAGGATCACATTAACCACATTGTGACCTTTTGCCAATGGCAGGCTGCTCTCCATGAAGTACGGCGCCAGGGTTGAGTTGGATGGAACGGCAGACGTGAGCAGCATAAGGACAACCATCATAATGCCGCCTGCCGCCGAAACGATGATATGTAATACATTTGCGTGGATTGGATAATTACTTTTGGTATATTTCGGTAGCTGATAAATCACCAACACAAACAGGACTACGGTCAGCGTTTCAACGGCAAACTGTACCATCGCGAGATCAGGTGCGCTATATAAAAGGAAAAGTATTGCGATGGAAAAGCCGATCGCTCCCAGCAGCGTGATCGTTGCCAGTCGCGATTCGGCACGAGTGACCAGGATTGCGGAAACGATGATGATGACAATAAAAATAACATCATAAAACCGTGGTTGTGTCCATTGAGGGTTGGGTAAACTGTCATAACGGGTAGCAAGGGTTACGACTGCTAACGTCACAGTGGTTACAAGGATCGTGATGATGTAGTATCGCAGGTAACCACTCTGCAATATTTTTGTTTGCCAGCCAGCCACAGATAGGAAAGCCCGCATCGAACGACTGTAAAATATGTTGGGGCCAACTGAGCTAAGTTTATTCCAGAAAGCAGCCAGTCTGGGAATAAGGGTGCGGGATGCAAGGTAGACAACAACACCGATCATTAAAGTCAGAACACTCAGAAGCAGCATGGGAGTAATACCATGCCACAGTGATAATTTCACCTTGCTCATTTCCTGCAAAACAGCAGAGGTTGCTGCTGCCACCCAGGTTTGTGCTGTTCCCTGTGAGAACACGCCCATGAATAATCCGGTGATTGCCAGTACCAAAGGTGGAATCCACAACCACAATGATTCTTTATGGGGATGCAAGTCCTCATCTTTTTGTTCCGGTTGTTGCCAGAAAGGACGGATGCCCACCCATCCAGCCACAGCCACATTGGCAACATTCGCCAGAACTGCCAATCCTGTCAAAATAAAAGGTAGATTTGAATAATAATACGTGCTTTCATAGACATATTCTTTGCTGATAAAACCAATTAAAGGTGGAATTCCAGCCATTGAAAGGGCAGCCAACCCGGCCGCCAGTGCGGTAAACGGCATTAATTTGGCCAGTTTTCCCAGTTTACGAATATCACGGCTACCCGCTGAGTGATCGACGCCCCCCGCCACCAGGAAGAGTGTACCTTTATACAAAGCATGCGTAAGCAAAAAGAGCATCGCTGATTTGACAGCCAGTGGTGTGCCCAACCCCAGTAAAAAGACCATTCCACCCAAGGACGAAACCGTGGTGTAAGCCAACAGTTTCTTAAGATCTGTTTGTCCCAGCGCTAACAATGCTCCACCGACCAATGTTAGCAGTCCAACCCAGGGAACAACCTGATTCCAAAGCGCGAGACCACCCAAAACAGGGAAAAGTCTGGCCAGCAGGTAAACACCTGCTTTGACCATGGTGGCAGAATGCAGGTAAGCGCTGACTGGCGTCGGTGCTTCCATAGCGTTTGGCAACCAGAAATGGAACGGAAATTGGGCGGATTTGGTCATTGCACCCAGCAAAATCAGGATGAAAGCGGCTGGGGCCAGTGCACTCTCCTGCACCAGATTTGAGTTTTGCATCCATTGATTGATCTCAAAACTACCGGTGATCTGACCCAGCAAAACAAATCCCGCCAGCATCGCCAGGCCACCAGCTCCCGTAACCAGCAGTGCCTGCCAGGCAGCAGCCCGGGCACTTTCATATTCAAATTTATATCCAATCAGGAAAAATGAGGAGATACTGGTTAGCTCCCAGAAGACAAACAGTACCAATGCATTCCCGCTGGTCACCACACCCAGCATGGAAGCCATAAAAATGATCACCCACAGGAAGAATCGCTCCAGATAAGGATCATCACGCAGATATTCACCACCATACAGGATCACCAATGTCCCTATTCCGGCGATCAACATCGCTATAAGGAATCCCAGCCCATCCAGTGTGAATGTCATCCATAATCCCATACTGGGAACCCAGGGGAATTGTATGGAAGGAGCAGTTAAGGTATCAGGTTGTAACGCCAGTAATTGAATCACCACAGCCAAAGGATAAAGAGCCAATACAAAAGCAGCCCGGTGCTTCATGAGCCTGGTTAAGAACGGTGCAAGGATTGCAATCAAAAATCCGGTAAGAATGGTGATGCTTAAGGCTGTCATCTACTCCTGAATACCTGATCCATTATTAAAATAAGTTCAAAATGCCAGTGCAGGTGACTGTTTCAAAGGTACGCTCTGCATTCCGCCACTGGCATTCACATCTGCTAATTATACAGGGATTTTGTGCCAGAATTCAACATTTGTAGATTTTTTCTGGAAATTCTACTCTGAGATGGTGGAAATAGAAAGCCCGGAATTTTTCATTCCGGGCTTCTGTTGGTAAATTGAAATTTATTTAACTTACTTCTTTGGACCTTTTACCTTGTCTTTGTCATTATTGGCATGCTCAGGTGGACCTACTTCTTTATCTGGTTTTCCATTACGGAAGGTTTCACCTTCCTCAAGCTGCATCTGCTTACCCTTCTTGAAGAGCCAACCTATGCCACCTTGAAGACCTGGGTGTAGACCTAGCTCCATATAATACTCGCCCCAACCAATCTCTTTGGCAGCAACCAAGAGCTCCCGCAATTCTTCCAGCGTAACGGTTGGCACAGTAGATTCAGATCCTTCTTCAATTTCAGATTCCTCCACAACAGTTTCATCTTCCATTGTGAGGAGGTAATAGGCCTTGGCAATTTCTCCCATGCCATAACCTTCTGATTGCAAGGTTAGAATTTCCTCTACTGTTAAACCTGTTAATGTTGCCAGATAACCAGCGACAGGATTCTGATTCACAGTTTCCCCTTCCTCTGGTTCGGATTCATCTGCATATGCAACACCAAACGTACCGACAAGGAGTCCCATCACAAGAATGAGAGAAAAAAGTATTCGATATTTTTTCATAGGCAAATCCTTTCTCTAGTTGACAGTTCCATTATAACCACTTAAAAAGGAAAGGCAACCGGTAGCTGTCTACACAACACCTATCCTTTCAAAAGTGTAATTAATGAAAGCGTTTAGAAAATAGATTCGTGTGGATGTTTTTCGTCAACTTTAGCTAACGCAAAAGAAGAAATAACGCCAACCACGAATAAAATGGCACATACCAGAATCGTCCAGCCGCTGACACCACTCGGGATAATGGCGATGGTAGAACCAACCACCACGCCCAGGATAAAGTGGTACATAAAAGTGTATGCTTTTTTGAAAAGCCAGTTAATAAGCTTGGCGAAAACCAATACACAGATGACCACTCCCAGTATCAATGGAATGATGACACCAAAATCTAATTGGCGAATACCACTGGCCATCGGTTGGTAAAGACCGAGATAAATCAAAAAATTGGAGGGACTCATACCCGGAACCACCAGACCTAATCCAAAAATGAAGCCGCTTAACAGCCAGGTTAAAAGATTGGTGGTGATATTGCCTGCCGTGATGGTTTCACCCCAGCGCATGAATGCCAGTGTTCCGGCTGCAAACAGCACCAACACCAGCCAATGCCACGGCTTTCTACCCTGCTTCCCGGCTGTTTTAAACAATGAAGGGAAAGTGCCCACAATGAAGCCTACAAAAAGCCAGATAAACTGCGCTGGATATTTATCAAAAGCGAATTCGACCACTGCCGAGAATCCGACCACGCCCAGCATACCACCAATGCCAATTGGTAAAAAGAAGAACACGTTCTGCCAGAATTTGTGAAAGACATTTGCCAGAAACCGCACCATCGGTTCATAAATGCCAAAAACCACAGCCAGCACGCCACCGGACATGCCCGGCAGAATGGCGCCAATGCCAATTAACACACCTTTCAACATACGTAATAACCAATCAGTTGTATTGGCTGGCGTGAGCATTTTTTTTATCGAGGGTCTGGTCTCATTCATACAAAAATTCCACCTTAAGTGATGATTTGCCGTTGGCAACCTCATGATTGTACTTGAGAAGTAGGTAGAATGGCAAGAGACGAAATTCAGTGATAGGATTTTTCCTCAAAGCTCTAAAGTGATGAGTAATCCGCTCTGAAAATGGATTTTTTAAAACATCGTATAATACGAATAATTCAGTAAATTCCATGAAACCTAAAATTATTCTTTTAGCTTTGATAATCATCCTCTCTGGTTGTAATCGTCAGGAGACACCTCCTGACAGCTTAGTATTACAACCCTCCCAGACTGTCGAATTATCGGCAAGTGAATTAACACAGGCATTTACACCAACCCTTCGCTCAGCAACCATCACCCCTCTGCCAACCCGTGCCCAACCAACCAGTGATACGCCTTATGATCCCCCCGCAGATTGGATATTGCAAGCAGATGAAAATCTGGCGTTCGCCATGAAACTTCCGAATAACTGGGAAATGGTTGAGCCACAATCCTGGGGTGGAACGAGTGGTTCTTTAACCTATCAGATTCGTGAAAGCCATTTTGCAGGACCAAACGCAGTCTGTCAGATGGAAGTTAACAGTAATCCAAATTTTGGCAGCAGTCCCATTCTGCAATTATGGAACAATCCCCAGGGTTTTTACGGCTGCGAGATCATACCCTCCCGTGATGCCATTGACCCAAACGCAATGCTGCTGGCCTGGTATCCCAACTCACATGAACCCGGTCTCATTCTCGAGTTTAAACTGACGCCTCGCTTTTTAAACCCCATCAAAAATGGCATCCAACCCTGGGGCTCAACTCCTACCAGTACGCCCGATAACTCATTTTCAAAACCAGTAGTCGATTATCAGATAACAGAGTACGCTGGTCTGCAATTCGAAGAATTCTATGTCACCAGCGAGGAATGGTATCGTAAACATGATGTTGAAGCGTTTGCCGGTCTTTTACCGGGAGAAGCACGCCAACGCCAGGGAGATCTTCAAAACAACAGGAAAAAGAAAATCCCGCTGATTAATCAGCACCTGACTTCTTTTGATGTTCAATTTGAAGGTTGTATAGCCAGCACCTGCAATGCCCTGACCCTCACATTGGGAGAAAGGTATGGAGATCCAAAACGTATATCGTTGTTGCGAGTGGATGATCTGGTGATCAACCAGTCCGGGACCAGGTTCTTCCTTGCTGTGGAGGAGCTCAACACCTTTAAACGATATTTAATCAGTGAAGAAAAAATAGAAATTTCTGATTTTTCCTCGTTTTATTCCTCGCTTGGCCACGTTTCCAGCTTTGCATTTCTTGGGGATGATTTAATCCAGCTAAAGTATGATCCGGACTATCAGGCAGGCACCGGTTATTCCCTGGGATTGCAGGTTCTGCGTAATGATGAATTGATTTTCTCCTACACGGTATTACCCCCCAACCCAGCCAGCAGCCCGGTGCGGGGGTTGTATGTGCATGATAATCACTGGTATCTGGAGGTGGCAGATGTCCTCATTCGCGATGGGGTTGTACTGAATGACGAAGCTAATGCCAGTGAGATTTTCACCTTCCATTTCCTGAATGAGAAGCCTTTTTATTTTTATCGCCAGGAAAAGGATATCCATATATCTTACAATGAAGAGATTTTACCTATCACTTACCAGCGGGTGATCCACGAACCAATGTGCTGTTCCGGCGGTATGGTCAATATGACCCTGGCGCAGGATGCATTGGGATTCTATGCCCTGCGCGATGGAAACTGGTACTATGTGGTCGTTTCCCCAACAAATAATTAATTGGGGAGAACTTCCAGCATTAAAATTGATGCAGTTATGATATGATAGCCCGTCACACCAAATCAGGAGTTGGATATGAATCGCAGTATGCGTCTTAAAGATCGTCAGATGAGCAAGGAATCTGTAATTGAGCTGTTGGAGCGTGGAAAATATGGTGTACTCTCCAGCGTGGATGAGGACGGTCAACCCTATGGCGTTCCGGTCAATTATGTGTTTGACGGTAATGAAAGCATTTACTTCCACTGTGCCCGAGAAGGCCATAAATTGGATAATTTACGCTCCAATCCCAGGGTTTCCTTCACCATCGTCGGTAATCACCAAATTATGGATTGGAAGTTCAGTACTGCCTACGAAAGTGTAATATTGTTTGGAGCAGCGCAAGAAGTCGAAGGGGATGAAAAATATCAGGGTTTAAAAATGCTGGCGCAAAAATTCAGCCCGAATTACATGGAAGAATTTGAGAAGGATATCGAAAAAGCCATGATCCCAACCATGGTCTTTAAAATCAATATATTACAGATAACCGGCAAAGAACGAAAATACGAAAACCCGTAGGGGCAGTGGCTTGTCCCTGCCCGAGTGGCTTACCCAAAGGGCATGATATGTCCCTGCCCCGGTGGTTTACCCAAAGGGCATGATATGTCCCTGCCCGAGTGGCTTACCCAAAGGGCATGATATGTCCCTGCCCGAGTGGCTTGTCCCACCACTCCATGGATTCAAATCCATGGATAGCCAGAATCCAAACCTGTTCAAACAGGTTACCTTGCGGACAGATTGTGCAGAATCCTTTTCAAAGGATTTTTTGATTTACTATCCTATGAATACCTATCCCGTGGATTTGATTCATAGGATACCTGTAGAAAACAAACCCGTTCTGTGCGCACACATTATCAGGTTGACAACCACACCCCTACCGCACCAAAATCACAATTATTCCCCCTTTTCCCTTTAGGCTTTCACCTTTAAACTTTTTTTATTTCTCCCACCAACAAATGTAACCCTCATTATCCTCGAAGATCACATCACAAAATTGCCTGACCTGGGACAAATATTCATCACCTTGATCACCAAAGAAATAAACAGCATCCTGACGGAAGAGGACCAGGTAAGCTTCTTCGGCAGGTAGCCCCATCTCCCCCTGGGCTGCTTTGGGCAAATTGAGCGCATAGGGAAAGCGCCCGGAGTGGAAGAAAAGAATTTCTTCATTATTCGATGCCATCAATGAGTTCGCATCCAGCTGGATTGCCTCCCAAACCAGATCCGAATCCTCCCAGCGTTTGCTGGTGTAGCCCATTCCATAATGGTGTTGATCGTACAGAAACAACCGCAAGCTACCGTGAAAATACAGGATAGAAATGATAGCATACACAAGAAAGAGCCATTCAAAAAGACGAAAACCCTTGATTGAAATGTGTCGCGGAAGAGAAAATATTGCCACCAGCAGTAGAATTGCAGATAACAGAAGCGGGCTGAGCAATCGCCGGTCAACCTCCGGAGCTGCACTGGAAAAGATGTAGCTGAGAACATGAAAACCCAGATAAGCAGCGAAAAAGAGCCCGATGGTGGATAACCAGATGATGTGAACTCTTTGCGGTGAATGTGAAGATTTTTTACGGTAGGACTGCAACCCGATAAACAGCACCAGTAACACAAGCAACATACCCAGCCCAAATTTCCATTCCGCCGGCAGGATGTGATTTCCTCGCATAATAAAAGGAATCCATCCGGTCACAACCCCCCAAAAATTTTGAATATAATCCGTCAAATTTAGACGAATATCTTTCCCCGCTAATATGCTCCGCCCGCCAATGGTGCGATTGTTGAGATAGACAAACACTGACCAGGCTGCCGGAATGATGGCGGCTGGTACGCCGGCGGGTAGCATTGTCCGTAATCGTTTCCAGAATGACCCCGGAAGAAAAAGCATGGGGATCAAGATGGTAACACCCACAAAAGCAAGTCCGGTATAGCGCGCCAGATAAGATAACCCAGCCAGAATGCCTGCCATGATCATCAGACCAATTTTCCGATTGGACTGGATCCCTTCCACCAGCAGGATGAGGGCACCGAATCCCAAGACAAAGAATATGCCTTCCGACATAGCTCCCGAGAAGACATAAATCAAATCGATCGCAAATACGGTTAAACCGGTCACACTCAGGGTGGCGAGAAAAGAACGGGTATATCGCCAGGTTACAAAACCACTCAGAAAAATGGTAATGCCAAATGAGAGTGCGTTGAGCCAGCGCACAGACTGCAAGGCATCTGCCCCTAATGCGATGGGAATGCTCAACAAAAGTGAGAACAACGGAGGATGCCAGGTAAGGGGATCATAGCCGCCACTGGGATTTTGAATCACAAGCCCTTTGCCATCCGCCAGATTAATGGCAGTCCAGATATAAGTGCTGGCATCGCTGAAGACCCAGGGGCCATAATTCGTGGCATGAATGATCAGGGCGATACCGAGAATGGCAGCAAAAACGAGACCGATCAATATGAGAATGGGTAATTGCTTCTGGATAAAAGAGACGATCTTTTGCATATTTCTTTTTCAATTCAAATGATTGGCCACAAACAAAAATCTCAGCCAAATGACGATAAGATTGATTTTATCAAGAATTCGTGCGATGACCAATTAAATATTAAATTGTGAAACAAAAGCCTGTAGAGAAATTCCAGTTGATTTTGGGAAAAGTAAACAAACCCTTTACCTGATTTGAAAAAACCAATCATCCTGTTACTGCTTGAACCTGTAACTTGCACTTTGTATAATGGAATTAAGCTGAAAGGAGGCTTATGATGAAGATTGCGGTGATTGGAGCAGGAAATATTGGTCATACCCTCGGACAGAAGTGGTCGAAAGCCGGGTGCACGATCTATTATGGTGTCCGTGATCCGGAGCATGGCAAATTTGCTCATCTTCAGGAAAGTGGTCAGGTCTGTACAATCCTGGACGCGCTGACCCCTGCCAGGGTTGTGTTATTAGCCATCCCCGGTGATGCGGTAACCGGATTTGTGGAAGAATATTCCGAATCGATGAATGGCAAGTTGATTATTGATGCGACCAACAACATTCATGGTGGTCCAATGAACAATCTTGAGATGTTGTTTGAAAAAACAGCCAATACCCAACTGGTGCGCGCCTTCAGTACATTAGGCTGGGAGAACTTTGAGAACCCGGTTGTAAATGGTCAGCAGGTGGATTTGTTTTACTGTGGGCATAGCGGAGCTCGACCCATCACCGAGAAATTAATTACCGATGTTGGCCTGCGACCAGTCTATCTGGGTCCGTTAGAAAAAGTAGATTTGGTAGACGGATTGACAAAGGTCTGGTTTGCGCTGGTATTCGAACAGGGTCACACTCGCCGTCTGATGTTGAAAATGGTGGAGGAAGTAGCTAGTTAGCTATTGAGCTGTTGATCTGTTAAGGAAAGTTCATGAGTTGATAAGTGCATGAGTTCATGAACTTGCATCATTTTTCGAATATCTTCCCATTGAATCTGTTGATGTCAATTCAGGGGTTCTAATATCCTCGAAATATTGTGCTATAAGCTTTTCAGTCTCACATTCAATTTTGGTTAAATTTGATCCTGTCCTATAATCAAAATCTGATATGGAATCACTGCTGAAACTCGAAAAAGTTATTGCACGCGGTCGCACGGCCGAGATTTTTGCCTGGTCGGAAAACCAGGTATTGAAGCTATTCTATGATTGGGTTTCGCTCAGATCCGTACAGAAAGAATATGAGATTACCCGGCAAGCCTACCAAGCCGGTGTACCCTTGCCGCAAGTATTTGAATTGATCCATCTTGAGAACCGGCATGGCATTGTTTATGAGCATGTTAGCGGACCCACCATGCTACAACAGCTGGTTACAAAACCCTGGCATGTAAGAAAACTCAGCCGTCAACTGGCTGAACTGCACTTTGCCATTCATCAGGTTCCTCTGGAGGAAATGCCATCGTATCGGGAACACTGGCTTTCTGATATTGAACAGGTATCCAATCTTTCACCTGAATTCAAAGCCCGATTGCTAGCGGTTGTTAATCAAATTCCAGAAGTTAATCAGCTCTGTCATTTCGACTTCCATCCCGATCAGGTCGTATTCACTGCGCGAGGACCGCTCATTCTGGATTGGATGACTGCCTGTAGGGGTGATCCGGCAGCCGATGTCGCCAGAACTCAAATACTTTTAACCATCGGGAAACCACCAGATGCCAGCTGGTGGATGCAATTGCTGGCAGATGTATTGGGCAGCGTAGCCTACCATTACTACCAACAACGATATCTGGAACTCAGCCCTACAGTCACGCAAAAAAGGATTCAAACCTGGTTAGCGCCTGTGGCTGCAGTTCGATTACTCGAAAATATTGAGCTGGAAGCACCAAGATTAATGAAAGTGATTTATAAGCTGTTAAGCGATTAAGCTGTTGAGTTGCTAAGAGCATTGCATGAGTTCATAAGTTCTTGAGTTCATGAGTTATTATGTACTACAAGATTTTTTCAAATGAACGCATGAGCTTAAGAGCTTAACAGCTTAACATCTTATGATCTCAACAGCTTTACAGCTTCTTTTCTCTTAAATATCGATTCTTTTCCCCGCAGGAAGAAGTGCCAATACAGATAGATGGAGACTGCATATAACACCATTGTCCCAATGAAGGCCGGGCGGAAGCCATAATTCACCTGAATCCAGCCGCTGATGGATGGACTGAATGCCCAGCCAAAACTACTGGCCATACTGGTCAGGCTGGCAACCGTTGCGCGTGCCTGTGGTTCCACCTGTTCCATCACGAAAGTCTGATAAACCGGCCCGCTTAGATTCATAAGAGCCAGGCGGATGAAGTAAGCAACTGCGCTAATCACAAAAAATGGAGAAAATCCCAGGATGAACAAGAAGGGGATAGAAAGTGCCTGTGTCAATACCACGACCTGAATCTTGCCAAAACGATCTGCCAGAACCGGGGCAATGATTAATCCAATGCCCATCGCCAGTGAACCCCAGGCAAAAACTGTCCCAATCACAGGGTCAGGCTGGTTGTGAACATTGCGAAAGAAGATATTCATGAAAGGCATAATCAATCCTGCACCGATACTGGTGATTAACATCGGAAGTACGAGTTTAGAAATTTGTCCAAAATGATCTTTGAGGTAAGACATAGGAGCCAGAGAGGAACGTTCACTCATCTTTATATTAGGATTGCGCAACATGATCAATGGAACCACACCCAGAACTGTAAAAACAGCGGTTGCCAGTAAAGCATTGCCATACGCCGTCGAACTGATCGCATCCACGTTAAAAGTCATCCCCATCCAGCCAGGAAGATAACCGCCTATCCAGTTACCCACAAACCCGGCTGCCATCTGCAACCCTGATCCAAAGCTGAACAAGTAGGTGCGCTCCGTTTCACTGCTGTTTTCCATTAAAAAGGGACCCATTGTGACCGATGAGATACTCATTCCAAGACCAAACACAATATTCAGGGCGACCAGAATCCAGGCTTTTGGAAAACTTACCATAATAATCACGGAGAGAGCTACCAGAATGGTGCTGCTAATCAGCGAAAGCCTGCGACCCAGACGATCTGCCAGATAACCCATGGGCAATGCAGCCAGCAAGGCTGTCAGATTATGAACAGTGATCATGGTACCCAGCAAAGCCTCATCATAACCAAGGCTGAGTACAAAGAAATTAAAAATTAAACGGCGCACACCCATGGCAGCGCCAAAAATAATCGTGAATACCAGATACATGCGCGCGTTCCAGCGAAATGAACGCAAGCGGGTTGCATAAGTTTGTAAAACGGAAGTTGTTTTAATTTTGATTTGTTTGAAATTTTCCATTTTTTACCAATAATCCAATAATTCTTACTTTTTCTCAGGGTTCATGACCATATTAAGTTGTTTATAGGTTTCTTCTATGGCTTCCTGCCGCAGACTGTAACGACGTTCGCCATTAGACGTGAGGGTTACCTGCACTAACCCTGCCAGGCGCATGGTGTTAAGATGGTGGATCACTGTGGGAGCACGTAAACGCAATCGCCGGGCCAGGCTGCTGGGAGTCGTAGCCCCCTGGTTGAGATAATGCAAAATCCGCAAGCGTGTTGGGTCTGCCAATGCTTTCAAGCTCATCACCAGCATCTCTGGCACATACTCGCCTGGCACCAGATTCTGATTCTCCTCGCGACAGCCAAAAACAACCAGCAATTCATCTGGTTGGGGGTTATTAAAAAAAATCAAAGGGGATGTCCAATAGGAAGGAGTTAGTGTGATTTTTTTGTATAAGGCGATATTTTCCAGCTTGACACCATGAGATAGATCTTCCAGTAATTCCGGAAAAGGTTGAATGGTGGCTTGTTTTTGGGCTATCATCAAGCCTTCTTTTAAGGATGGCAATATTCGTTCCTCTTCCTCCGCAAAGAAAACCTGATAATAAACCTGTAATACTTTCAATAATCGTTCCCCAAAGGTTGCCGGATCCAAAAACACTTCTGCCATCTTCTGAACATCACGCGTCTTTATAGGCGTGGTGCGATGCTGAAACAATGTTCTGAGCACTTCCAGGTCATCAGCAGAGATTTTTTGGCTTTCCTGAATATGATTAATCGTCGAAAGCACCTCATCTGTGAGTTGAGAGGATTTATAAAGAGATATCAGTCGTTTTTCAGGTGGAATGGAAGCTAAAGAATCAAGCATGTTTCGAGTGCTCTTTTCCTCCAGCGGGAGTTGATTGATCCAGCTGATGGGTACTGGAAAGAAATTAATCGCTTCTTCCAGAAAATCTCGTTCTTCCAGTGAAAAACGGGAACGCACACCGGCTGCCCAGGCAGGACGCAAACCAAAACGATCCGGATGATGAATCACAAACAGGCTTACGAAAAAATCATATGCGCTGCCAAAATCCCAATGTAATGCTGTCATGAATCCACCTCAAACAAAACGGTCATACTGGGTTGAGCGGAGCGAATCAAGGGCAAGGAGAGACGACGTTTGCGATGCTACCTGCGATGGATGGTATAAAGATGTAAGTTCGTTTTCGCTCCGCTCAACCGTCCATCTGGACATGCAGTATGACCGGCCTTTCATTAGATCATTATCTAACGATTAGATAATAATCTAATTAGAATTATTTGTCAATAGGGAATTACAAACCAATTACAAACTAAAAATATGACTGGTCAATTGGCTCGTTTCTTGCTATATTAAGTTTCCTTTGAGGAAACTTATAAATGAAAACACACTACAGATTTCTTCTGTCAATTTTGATACTGGTAAGCATGGTGGGGGCGCTCTTTACGAGTTTTTCATTCGCTTCGAGTCAGACTGAATCGCCTTACCAGGTTTACCTTCCAGTTCTGATGAAGAATCCTCATACTGATCCTCCGGCTTATTATGGCGTATCTCGGTATATGAATACCATTGATCCAGTAAAAAGTTATGTCTACGGTTGCCAGGCGGGTTCAACTGATAAACAACTTGCTGGAAAACAGGATAAAATTATCATTCTGGCTTATGGCCAACCCTGGGGGCAAAATGGAGAATATGGCGTCTGGTATTACAGTGGGACATTCGCCAGTACAGCTGTTATTGCAGAGTCTGCCAAGCAATTTGCTTATGGTTATTGGGTTTGCACTGGTTCTGACACTGAATCAACCATCGAATTGGTAATTGGAACTAGCAATTTTGCCAAATATGATAAGGGGAAATGCACAGAAGGTAGCTGGTTCTGTAACACCACAGTAGCATATGAACATGGCAAACGCTGGGCATTAATGGTGAAGGATGTGTCAAACTGGGTTGTAAAAAATGGGATTTCCGGACAGGTCAGTATTGCTGGTGGCAATGACATCGAATTTTTATGGAATACACCAGCCATTACTAAAGCCTGGATACAGGGATACGATGCTTTCGATGAGAACAGATACAAACTATACAATTTTGGAAGTTGCGATGCCTGTCCTTATGTAGGATCGACATGGCATCCCCCGGCGAATAACTGGACGATGAGTGATGCGTATTATGTTGCCTGGGGTGCTGCTCCAGTCTGGCCAATTCCAGAAATTTATCTCACGACCGGAAAAAATGCCAAAGAATGGGCATATCTAAGTTATTGGGGAACCATCAATAATCGTTCAAAAATTCAATTTCAAGGCACCTTAACCCAATGGCAGGCTTGTTTGCAACGCGGAGGTTGTGTTGTTTACGATCAATATGGAAATGTCTTATATGGGTCAAATAACACCCCTGAAGAAGGTTGGTTGCAGTTAATCAATGAGATTAACCGTTGGACTTCCACCGCTCAATCAACAATCCGATGGCAGACCGATATACGCTGGTCACCATAAGGAAAAAAATATGAGGAAAAATTTTCTACGAACTTCAGTTTTAATTTTTACTGTGATTATTGTTTGGTTGTTGACTTTTATGGTGGTTAATGCAGACCGCTTCGATGAGAATATTCTTGATACTCAAACAACAAATCAAATGATGTCTATCCAAAATGAATTAGATATTGTGAGCGATCCTGAACACCAAAATAGTCTGCAAGCAAAATTAAACACTCTTCAGTATCAGGCAGATATACAGGCAACAGGTCAAAAAATGGCACCTGAAAAACCAGCTGATATTTGTGCCTCCATGCCTAAAAGCACATTTGTGGAAGAAGTCCGACCAACAGGTATTTTACCCGGTGCTCCTGGCCCCTTTTCCAGTCAGGTACTAAAGGTGGAAAATCAATGGCAGGATCAGTTAAATGGCTATTGGATGCACCTTTATGCCGGCGTTTCCGGACTGGATTCAAATCAGGGTGGAGTGATTTTATGGATTGAGGATGTGGAAAGTGGTGGATTCTTTTCCGATCCTGAACCTGAAGGTGCATTGACAATCTTATCTGTACATGGAACTCGTTTGGAACTGCTGACTTCTGAAGGGACCACCCGCTATTTTGATATTCTCGCTCAGCAATTTATCCCTGATCTCAAATCAGAAGTTAACGTGGTGGAGTTGCCAGCGTCCTATGTTTTCGATCCATGCGGGCAGGATCGGTAATGGATCAAATTTATTCCGTCGCTTTCACCGAATAAATTGCCATCTTTGAAAAACTCACCGTAACCGGGCTATCACCGGATGCCCGTGCAAAGATGCCCACTGTTCCTTCCGTGAAGACCGGGTCCTTCACACTGAAGATATAGGCATTGTTCGCAAATAATCGCATCTCGCTACCAACCACCCAGACCCCCAGGCTGACATCCAATGGCGCGCCGGGTGGCAATCCTGTCGGTGTCCAATCCTGCATCAGGGTGGTTGCCCCATCCCGCACACGTTCAGCCCGCGCATACCCCTGGCAATCAACCAGAAAACGATAATAGTTATATTCTGAAACCGCACGAACAATCAGTCCATAAACATCATTACTTTTGCATAGACCGATGTTCACTTTTGTTTCCAGGTAGAAATCCCGCAAAATGTTTTTCATTTCCAGGCTTAGTAATGATGCTCTGGATTGTTGAATAGCTATTGTGAGTGAATTGTTGACCTGTGTTATATTCCCGGCGCTGAATCTGCCCGTTTGCCATTGAGACCCGCTTGAGAGCAAATCATCAATCAGAAGAGACCCGACACCAGGCCGCATCTCCGGGGTAGGTTCAATGATCTGTGTGGGTCTCAAAGTGGGCGTGGCAGTTGCTGGGAACCAATCAATGGTTGCCGTCACGGTGGAGGTAATAGTGGGCGTTTCTGTTGGGGGAAGTGGCGTTGGATCAGCAGTCGGCGTAACACAAGCGGAAAGAAACCCCATCATCAACACAATGACCGCGACACAATACCAACTTCTCACGCCGGGACTTCCACCACCTGTGAGCGTTCGGGGCCAACCGATGCCAGCATGACGCGCACGCCACTGGTTTGCTCAACAAATCGAATGTAAGATCTGGCATTTTCAGGCAGATTTTCCCAGGTTCGCACGCTGGTTAAATCTTCCTGCCAACCGGGTAATGTCTCATAAACTGGTTTGTATTGATCCAGTTGACTGATGCCCAAAGGGGGAACGGCGAATGTTTCTTCATTTATATCCTTATATGCCGTGCAAACTTTTATCTCCGGCAATCCGCTGAGCACATCCATCTTGGTCAAAACCAGATCTGTGAGTCCATTAATGCGACGGGCGTATCGCAGGAGAACGCCATCCAGCCAGCCCACCCGCCGTGGACGGCCTGTGGTGGTTCCAAACTCATCCCAGGGTTTAGCACCGGTACCACGCAAACGTTCCGCCATTTCCCCATCCAATTCTGTTGGGAATGGCCCAGCACCCACACGTGATTGGAAGGCTTTGGTTGCACCGATGACATTTTCCACCGGGCATATGCCAATTCCCAGGCCATTGAAGACACCGGTTGCGGTGACATTGGAACTGGTTACAAATGGGTAGCTACCATGATCAATATCCAAGAGCATACCCTGCGCCCCTTCCGCCAGCACCAGCTTGCCTTCGTGCAATGCAATGTCCAGCAATGCGCCGGTATCGACAATGTACTCCTGTAATTGTCTTGCATATTCGACATATTCTTGGACAATCGAATCTTCAGGCAAGGGCGCCATCTGGTAGTAAAAAGCGAGATCATAATTCACTTTTTGTAAATGTAAACGCAATTTTTCTTCAAACAGGGGCAGATCGAGCATATCCACCAAACGCAACCCCTTACGGCTGACCTTGTCGGTATACGCCGGTCCAATTCCACGGCCGGTGGTTCCAATCAGTCCTTTGCCAAGTGTGGCTTCTCGAGCACGGTCCAGGGTGATGTGTCCGGGTGTGATCAAATGGGCAGCAAAACTGATCTTCAAGCGCTCGGGAGATACTTCAATGCCCGACTCGCGCAGCATTTCCATTTCAGCCATTAAAGATTTGGGATTAATCACCAATCCATTTCCCAGGATGCCCAACGTATGCAGATGAATAATGCCTGAAGGAATTAAATGTAATTTAAAGGTGTGATCCCCCACCGTTACTGTGTGACCAGCATTATCGCCACCATTATAGCGCGCAACAATGTCCGACTGAGCTGAAAGTAAGTCGACGATGCGACCTTTGCCTTCATCCCCCCATTGCGTTCCAACTAGTATTTTGAGCGGCATGGTTGGCTCCTTATATGAATCCTGGATTTGTAAGTCAATTATACCGTAGTGAGAGATTTGATTTTTTAAATCGGGTGTTCAGATTGGTGGTTTGCAAACCACCAATCTGAACACCCTTGACATTAACGTAACGTCATAGTTTATACTATCTCCATGCTGACCATAAAACAAATTTCTCAACTGGCGCATGTCACGCCACGCACCTTACGCTATTACGATCAGATCGGGTTACTCCCCCCGGAGGATATCGGGGAGAATGGCTACCGCTATTACTCGGATGTGTCCCTGTTGAAGCTGCAGCAAATTCTGTTTTATCGTGAGTTGGACATGCCGCTCGAGCAGATTAAAGAGATCATGGGGCGTGAAAATTATGATCTTCAGGAAGCCCTGGAGGACCATAAGGATCAACTGGGAAAACGAATCATTCGTTTGCAGAAGTTGATTACCACCGTCGATCAGACACTGAAATATTTAAAAGGAGAAGAAGAGATGAATAAAAAAGTATTGTTTGATGCCTTCAATGAAGAAGAACAGGAGAAAATGGAAAAAGAAGCCATGCAGATGTATGACCCCGAAACCGTGAAGGAATCCAATCGAAAATGGAAGGACTACTCCATGGCTGAAAAACAAAAAATTGGTGAAGAAGGCAATGCCGTTTATCAGGGATTTGTGGACGCCATGAGTAAAGGACCTGGTTCACAGGAAGCGCAAGCCTGTGTGCAGCGCTGGCGTGATCACATGAATTACTTCTGGACGCCCAACCTGGATCAATTAATCGGCTTGGCGGATCTTTACAATGACGATCCTCGTTATAAGAAGATTTTTGATAAGGTTCACCCTGACCTGGCGCAGTTCGTGCGGGAAGCTGTAATAATTTACGTGAATAAGCTCGCTTAACCATCTTACCAATGATCAAAAAGAATGTGATCGGATCACCTTCTTTTTGATTAAGGTCGAACGTCACAGGTAACGATTATGTTATAATCGCATTCAATGCACAAGCATTTATTAATCATCTTTTCGATTCTATGCGCCATTCTGGGAATCAGTGTCTTTTATGTAGCCGGTTCCGTTTCTGCTAACCCTGACTTACAGGTTTATTATTTCACACCGACTGCGCAACCGGATGGGCGGATTATTTATATTGTTAAAGAAAATGACACCTGCATCAGCATTTCCTTGATACATAATATCAGTGAAGATCAACTGCGATTATTGAATGATTTGGGAGGAGATGGGTGTCTATTTTTACGAGTTGGACGTGAATTGGTGTTGGGTACGGTTGAACCCGATACAGGTCCACCACCGGAGTTGACTGCTACCCCCATCCTTCCTTCTCCTACACCATTTAATGGCACTGCTGATCTTTGCGTTCTGTTGTTCGAAGATATCAATGGCAACACATTGATTGACGATGACACGATCGAACTTCCTCTGGAGGGCGGCGCTGTCAGTGTAAATGACCGAATCGGCAAAGTTTCAATATCGGAAAAAACAAACAATCTGGAAGAAATCTGTTTCGAAGGTCTGGACGAAGGTGAATACACCGTCAGTGTGGCGGTTCCCAGCGGTTATAACCCAACCATGCGAAATAGCGCCACCCTGAAATTGAGTGCTGGCGAAATAGTCCGAATTGATTTTGGTGCCCAACTCAGTAGCGCTGGTGAAGCAGAAGCTGAAGACAACCCGGAGGCGAGGCGTTCACCGTTCTTAGGCATCATGGGGGGATTAATCCTGGTGGTTGGACTGGGATTTGGCCTTTATGCCATTAGAATTCAGCGCAGATAGAAAATTTTACCACTGCGTGCGCTGTTCTTTCCAGATATCCGCATCATTATGATAACCTGCTTGTTCCCAAAAGCCCTGGCGATCCTCAGATAAGAATTCCAGACCTCGAATCCATTTAGCTCCCTTCCATAAATATGGAGTATCCAGATCATCACGTCCGGGAATGGCTCCTACCACACCACGTAGTGGATATCCATGCTCAGGCGTTAAAGGGGAACCATTGTAATGGGTAGCCAGTAAAAAATTATCCTGCATCATGACAGACAATGGCAGGTTGGTGGTATATCCATATTCAGCATGTTGAACCACATACTTCGCTTCAGGTTTTATCTTCAATAAGCCTTTTTCAATGATACTTCTCACCAACACACCTTCCCACTCCGTATCAAACATACTCCAACGAGTCACACAATGTAAATCCATCTGTATTTTTGTGCGTGGTAACTGGTTAAATTCCTCCCAGGTGAGCGTTGATGGCTCTTCCACCAACCCCCAGAGTTTAAATGTCCAAGTGGAAAGATCAACGCTGGGAATAGGTCCATAATGCAATACAGGGAAACGTTGTGTAAGGGATTGGCCAGGAGGCATTCGACCTGACTCTTTCATTTTTTGTTCATCTTCTTTGCGTTTGAATGGATTAAACATATAGCCTCCTGTGTGCAAATTATAATTGATCTTTCATGTCTGCCTGAAAACAGACTGAAAAAGATTATACAAAGAAAATTGGTCAATTTGAAAAATAGTTCTAAGGATAATTTGAATCGGTTGGTCCCGGTGTGGGCCATTCAGGATAACCAGTCTCGCCAACAGTTGGATACACCGGATAAATTTCCAGGGTTGCGGTAGGCTGGGGGGTTCCACTTACAGATGTTGGAGTCGGTGTTTGGGTTGGTTCTGGCAGGAAGAAGGTGGGGGTGGCTGTAGCCATGGCAGCCATCATTGTTAATTGAGCTAGATTCGGTGTGGCAAACTGAACCCAACTGGTGGGCGTTGGTTCCAGACCGCTGGCAATGACTGTTATATCCTCCACATACTCAATTGCTCCAATACAGGCAGGTTCCAATTTACTGGAAACATTTTCCCAGGTAAAGTATCCGAATTGCCGGTAAGCCAACTGCATGGCATTACTCAAACAGCCTGAACCGGCATTGTAATTTACCAGGGTGAAACGCCAGAGATCTTCATAATTACTGACTTTACCTGGATCTTTGCTGGTTGTGTTGCGGATAATCTTGCCTACCTGCTCGCAATTGGCTTTCAATCCCTCAGCAAAGATTCGTACTGAGAAATTTGCCTGTGAAAGATCAATCCCTACCGGGCAGTCCGGGCAGGTTGAATTTACTTTCGTAACCAGTGCTCCCCGCATCATTGCCTGTTCATCTTTGGAAATATTACCAAAACCAAGATCACAACGCTCCTGACTGAGAACCAATGGACAAAATTGATGGAAGAAACTTGGATTCCAGAGCAGTACCGTATCAGCACCATTATCGGTCATTTGACCCAGACCGGCTTCCCGGTAATTACTGTAGATGCCAGGCCAAAACTGACTTTCCCGGCTGAATACATTTTTCAACAGTTGTGCAGGTACACCCGATTCATTCGCGGCGGCCAATATTTCGTCGTTGAATATATTCTGCCATTCCACTACTTGCGAATAAGCTTCCTGGATTCCACAGGCATTTGCAATTAGATCGCGGTTTAAACCGTTGTCAGGACAAAAACTTGCATCCACCTGCCCGGATGAGATTAACATCCCGGCCAGATAATAAAAGGAAACATTGGTATATAGAGCATCAGCATTATCAGGGGTCAATAACCAGGGTGGTGGTCCGCCAATTTCCGGAAAAACCTGCCAGGTTTCAGAACAACTGGCAGTGGTTGATCCACGCCATTGGCTTGAAATCACGTCCACATACCAAAGGTGCTGATCTGTGGTTTTTCCTTCCGGATTGGTAAAATCACCCCAGGGTTGCACACGCACCAACGCGCTAAACACTTCACTCGAATCCCCAAAAGATGAATCTGCCCAGAATTCCACTTCAACGCCGTTTCTGCCGGTCGGCCAGAGCGGTAAATCGCACATATCTGCTGGACAGCTGAAAGGTTGTCCATCAATCGTGCCCTGAATGCGAATGATGAATTCGTTTGCCAGCAATTCTTCCCCAATAAATTGCAAATTGGGCAAACTGGTGCAAGTGTTTTCTGGGGAGGTTTGTTCACAATTCGAAATGGCTAACCAGACCTGGGGAAGTGGCAATTCCACTTCAATACTTCGTTCACCCGGATATGATTGAAAATAACTCAAATATGCTCCAGGACATTGGGAAACATCGCCACCTTCTTCCACCTGTGTGCATGGTTTCGCTTTTAACCACTCCTGCGCTTTGGTCTTACCGCACCAGGTTTCAACTTCATCCGCGGTTGGCCAGCCGGTGTGTTCAACCAGGAAACGACAGGTAATTTCATTTTCTTTCCAGCGCACCAACCACCATTCATGGGCAACATACTCAACCACAATGTTTGTTATACGCTGGTATTCTTCTTCTTCACCTGGTTGATTTTCAGCATGGGCAACAGATGGCCAAAGCGAAAATCCGCCCAACACGCCAACCGACAGAAGTAGTAACAGCAATCCCAACAAAAAGCGGTTCACTTGATCAATAACCTTCCTTTAATAAGGAACCCTCGTAAAAAATTAAATACAAGAAATACTCAGAAGAAAAACTTCTATGCAATAGTGTAGCATAAACCGTGCCGAATTAAAACAGTTAGTGCATAAATTAATGCAAAATGATTAGCCTACTTTAAGGATATCCGTTTGTTGGTTGCGGGGTGTTTTGCGCCGGGTAACCTTCCAGTGTGCTGCTCGGTGTTAATGTTGGTCCCCCAGGTGTGATGGTAGCAGTATAAATAGTCGGGGTGGCAGTCGGTGTGATGGTTTGGGTTGGCGTTAAGGAAGGCGTATACGTACTGGTAGGCGTGGGTGAAATGGTCATCGCATACTCAAGTGTCATGATCAGATCGGAGGATTGCACTGCAATGGTGGTGAAATCAAGCGCATCCTGTACCTTCATTAATATTCGTTCTGGTCTTGGCAGCAATACGGTTGGGGTGACATCACCGGGGAGCTGCCAGGGAATGAAATCCCCAATATTGAACTGAAAGAAACCAAATCGATCTGGTTGACCCAGGCGAATACCGAGCGGAACATATTCCAGCAATAAGGGCAGGGTTAGATTGGTCTGGACTGTATTGCGATAGGTGTAATACAACTCTGACAACTCAATCAACTTGCCACCTCTTGCCATGCTTTGGAAAAGCTGGAAAACGACCTGCTGTTGGCGAACTGCCTGGTCGCGAATATCCGAACCTTCCCGAAAACTGATGTAACAGAAAACATCGTCTCCACTCAAATGTACACTTCCCGCTGGTATACCTCCACAATTGTCATAATAATTCCGAAAAACATCCACATCCAGACCCTTGAGTTCATCCACAAACCATGAAAAATCATCCTGGTGTACCAGAACATACTCATCGGGTCGCATGCCGATATTGTATTCAATCGTGTCTGCCATCATCTCAAAACCACCCACCGCGTAGGCTACTCCAATGCGCTGCATGGTGTAACCCGGGATGTAAACAAACATTTCCGGTGGCAGAGAAAGCAAGGCAACTTTTGCCAGACGGGGATGATAAAAAGCCAGCATGACTGCGTTTGTGCGGCTGACAAATGGGGCATCATTATCGGATCCCAGCAAAACGATCAGGCGCACCTCATCCGGAATGGTCAATCCTGAGACAGGTGCCGGAATGGCAGTGGCTGGTGCAATCTTTGGTGTGGGATAATTCACCCTGGGCTGTCTGCCTACCACGATCTCGCGCGTATTTTCCAGGGTAGGCATTGGGATTGGACTGGGCGTCGCACTGGCTGTCACCAGGGGATTGTTTGGCGAAGTCTGCGGTTGTTGCACACAACTACCCAAAACCAGTGCCCATACAAGCAAAAACAGAAGCATCAATCGCATTGTGAAAGATTTGGATTTTTCTTCCGGGTTTTTTCCCCACTTTCCCTGATTTTCCATTATGAATCCCCGATTTCTTTGCCAGCGCGTTGCATTGCCTGTTGATAGAGCATCATCAAATTTCCCACAGGCTGCTGATCCATCCAGGACTTCATAGCTGTTGTCAGTGTATCAGCACTATTTGGATTCCACTCCAGAAAGTCTAAAATAATCACAGCTAATATGAAAGCTCCTTGTTGGTGGGACTGTAAGTAACTATATGGATCAGGCAAAAACCCATGTTTGTAAAGTAGATACACTTTGCAGGCTTCAACGATATTTTCCTGAATATAGGTTTCAATTTCTTCGATCGCCGTAACAGATTTACTTTTTTCAAAAGCCAGTCGGATGAATGGGTCTTCTACCAGTGGGTGGAGGAGATCTGGGATTCCAAGGTTTGTCACGGCAGATTGTATAACTTCATGCAGCGAAAAATCCAATATCTTTTGATCGCTGAAGGAAATATCCAGCATAGAATTATGCCTGGTCAAACGTACACCATGATGCGCATTGAAAGCACTCAGGAATATGTTTACTTCCTCCGGAAGATTCTCCTGCTTGAAAAAGCGATTGACGCCTTCCATAAAGTTCAAACGAAACAGAGAGTCATCCATCTGATCCACCCGCTCTTCAACAACGGGATAAAATTCAGATAACCAATATTCGCGGAACCCTAATAATTCAATCTCCTGGATAACGGGTGCCAACACCTGGAATAAAATAAATAATTGATCTTTTTGAGACAATAATCGTGGCTCATTTTGTTCGAGGGCTGCCAGAAATCCTTCCTGATCCAGCATTAAATCTAACAACGGGGCTTTATCAAATTGAGGAATGATGGAAAGCACAAATGCAATCGCAGGGCTGATTAATGCGCTCCCCAAGGCTGCCGAAACCTGTTTCAGTATTTCCTGAGATGCGAGACTCAACGGCTGCCCAAATTCTGAATAAATCTGTGGATAAAGAGTCTTATACGGCGAATCAACACCTACAATATTCAGCAGGTTAAGTAAATCCAGGTTGTAAGAATGGTGGAAAAGAAGATCCATTGGGTTCTCAAAGATAATGTTTGAATGATTGTACTGATTATGCCATTTTTTAAGTAAAAATGCCAAATGATTATTAACAAACACTGGTGCGCCTTTTTGAGCGCACCAGTTGGTCTTCATCGGTGGAGATGAGGGAGGGCACCACCGAAAACTGCATATTACTCTTATAATGACTATTCTACTGGCGTTGTGCTTTGATTACCCCATACAAAGGTCTCAATTCCAATAGCGCTTTGTCTAGCTTTTGTTCTGGTCATTTGGCCAGGTTTTCATTTCACTCAATCTGTCGGCGCTGGAATTGCGACGGGAATCTCCTCGATTTGTTTGGGCATCCGAAATTTTCTCCAGGCGATTGGCATCGCTACCAGCAAGGCAATAGCAGGCAGAATGAAGGGTAACTGCGGATTAAAGCTCTCGTATAACCAGGCACCGATAAACGGAGCAGGTAACGCCACCACGCCTACACTGGTTGAGAAAAGACCAAATGCCAGGCCACGCAATTTTTCAGGCACCGCCTTGGAAATTAAGGAACTATAGGCTGGTCCCATCAACGCCTGACCCATCCCAAACATGATATACGCAATCGACATGGAGGCAAAATTTCTACTGGTGATAAAAACAATCATGGAAGCAGAAAACATTCCCATACCAGCAACAATCGCATGTCGTTCACCCTTTCGGTCGGAAAGCCAACCAGTGAAGGTCATCAGTGCCATGGTAACAATGGAAGACATTGAATTCAGAACACCGATCTGGGTATTAGTGATTTCCACTTCGTTGTTCATAAAGATGGGAAACAATTGCCCGACCATATTGAAGTTGATATCAATGATCCCATCTGTGATCAATATCCAGGTAGCTACACCACCACTTGCCAGCAACACCAGCATCGCGCCAACACTCGATTTCAGGTTGCAAAAGCTGGGTTTTTCGCGGCTGGGCGCAGGTTCTTTTGAGGTTGGTGTTGTAACAATCTCCGGCTCTTTATCATAATGAATTGCCATGCCAATTCGCAGAATGGTTGCCAGCGTGAAAAAGCCAGCAGCGACAATGAACATCATGCTATATCCATAGCGGTCGGATAAAAATCCACCCAATGGTGGTCCCAACACACCTACCACCGCAAAAACAGAATCAGCGATGCCATAAATTTTCCCGCGATTATTTTCGGAGGATTGTTCCGCAATATATGCCCGGAAACTGGGTGCCACAAAGGAGCGCCCAATCGCTCCAGTTGCCATCGCCAACAGACCCCATTCCCAGCTGGGCGCCAGAAGAAAGATCACAAAGGTGAACATATTGGCAACACTTCCAATCGCGACTGCCTTCAATCGCCCAATGGAATCAGATATCCAGCCACCGAAGATCTGAAACAACAAGGGCAAAACCGCTGCAATCGTAAAAAACAAACCCACCTGGCGCACATCTGCCCCCAGATGTTGGAGGTACAAAGGCAGTAATGGGTCATACATCATGGCAGCAATATTAGCTAAAATCATGCCTGTCATAAACAGCTGCAATGTGCGCGGAAAGAGGTTCATGACTTTGGAAATTCGTTTCAAGTTGTGTTCTCCTGAAGTTTTAATAAAAAAGGGAGCACCGCTCCTGTCTAAAGTTGTAACACAAGCATAATGTAATTGCGCTGCTTGGCAGGTCAAATTTTTCCTCAACTGAGGAAGGGGTTTTTTCCTGGTCAAAAGATTAGTATCCCATTGAAAAAATTTATTTTTCTCAAGTTTTGAATATAGAGTTTCTAAAAATCTGAAATATAAAATGATATAATTAATAAAAAATATTTTCTAAAATAATTTCATTATGAGAATATATTTTTTACGAAAAAATAGGTGTCTGTATTGGTTAATACTAAGAAGAAAATCTCAGAGGTTGTAAATTCATATCTAAATTACAAACAAGATTATCTATTAAGTGATCTGGATTCTTTCGTAGAATTGCCAAAGAAATATCCAAAATCGCCTTTAAGGTATCCCGGAGGAAAGAATCGCGCCATTAAATCAATCTTGTCGTTAATTCCTGAAGATGAAACTACCTTATGTTCTCCATTTTTAGGAGGAGCGTCAATAGAATTAGCATGCACAACTAGAATGACGGTTTATGGTTCGGATATATTTGAACCACTGACTGATTTTTGGAAGTCATTAATCACACATAAAGAAGAATTAATAAACATCGTAAAGTCATACTTTCCTTTAGAAAAAAAAGAGTTCTATAAATTACAAAAAAAACTTCTTCACATAAAAGATCCAATTGAAAGAGGGGCTGCATTTTTTGTTTTAAATAGATCTTCGTTTTCAGGGACAACAATGTCAGGTGGTATGTCGCCAGGACATCCAAGATTTACTATTTCATCAATCGATAGACTAAAACACTTTAATGTAAAGAATTTTTATGTTGAAAACTTAGATTATAAAGAAACAATTAATAAACATAAGGATGCTTTTTGTTATTTGGATCCACCTTATTTGAACGGTCAGGCTCTTTATGGGGTTAAAGGAAATACACACAAGGATTTTGATCATGAAGAGTTAGCAAAAATTTTACAAGATAAAGAAAGATGGATAATGTCTTATAACGATTGCCAGGAAATTAGAGACCTATACAGTAGTTTTACAATAATTTCTATTGAATGGGTTTATGGGATGTCAAAAAATAAAAGTTCAAATGAAATATTGATTTTAAGTAAGGATTTATTATCATGACAAGAATGAATCAATATGACATGGGACGTGCATTTGAATATGGCATAGCTTCGCAAATAATGAATTCAATCCCAATAAAAATCTTCGAAAATTCATCCATGCAAGTCGCGAAAGAATGTTTCAATAAAATGTCAGAAGATGAAAAGCGAAAGATTTATCGAGCATCAAAAGCATCTATTGAATTCTTGATTTCAAAAGATAATTTTTTTAATAACGATTATTTAGAAATTCAAATACAATCTGATCAAACTGGTAAATCTGGAGATGTAAGAGATATTTTGATTAAAAATAATTCATCTCAAACTGAGATAGGAATTTCGGCGAAAAATAGACATTATGCAGTAAAACATTCCAGATTGTCAGAATCAATAAATTTTGGTAGAGATTGGTTCGAAATGGATTGTTCCAAAGAATATTTTGAAAATATAACTCCGATATTTACAGAATTACGCGAATTAAAAACAAAAGGCATTAAATGGAGAGATATTCCAAATAAAAAATCAAAGTATTACGAGCCCATCCTAAGTGCTTTTTCAAAAGAGATGACCAATCTCTACCTACGAGATCCATTCCAACTAGCCAATGGAATCCTTAAGTATTTATTAGGGGCTTATGACTTTTACAAAATTATAAAAGAAAATGGTTCTGTCACAATTATTTCATTTAATCTTTATGGAAATTTGAATTGGGGACCAAAGCTTCCAATACCTAATCGATTAATAGAAATATCTATGAAGGAGAATTCTGATACAACATTATTAATGACATTCGACAAAGGATGGCAAATTTCATTCAGAATTCACAACGCCAGTACTATTGTTGAGCCTTCTTTAAAATTTGATATAGAACCTGTTGGCTTTCCAAGTAATTTATCTAGACATATAATTGAATACACGTAATAATTTAAGCTAACAGAAAATTTATTTTTGATATTTAAAGGAAATTTTCATTTCCTTTTTATCCACCTATTTATCTTATCGTTCCTTAAATTTTTTTAATAGGAAAATTAGTATCATCTCAATAAATCGGAGCAAGCGGGTGTTTTTGGCGTGCGTCCGCACGCCAAAAACACCCTGACCGCTAATTATTGAAAGGACACGAAAATTATTATCACTTAACAACAAATTAAGACTTGCTTAACATTATTCATTTATGATATAAATTAAGTGAGAATAACTCAAAGTTTTTCATACACAAGACAGTCCCCCTTAAAGTAATTTCAACCAAATTCTATTTATTTAATGAAGGAGAAAAAGAATGAAGAAACACCTGTTTGTTATTTCTGCTTTGATCATTGTATTGTCATTGGTAACTGCCTGTGCAAGCCAACCTGCTGCAGAGCCCGCTCCGCAAGGCGAGCAACCCGCAGCTGCTTTCAAAGCTGGCTTACTGGCTCCCGGACCGGTAAATGACGGTGGATGGAATCAGACCGCTTATGAAGCCCTCAAGCGCATGGAATCTGAGCTGAGCGCTGAAATTAGTTATGTTGAAGTGGAAATGTCCCCAGCAGCCTTTGAAAAAGCTTTCCGGGATTTTGCCGACCAGGGTTATCAATTCATCCTGGGACATGGTAATGAATTCACCGATGCCGCAGTTGCTGTTGCACCGGACTACCCGAATACCTTCTTCTTCCTGTCCAGCAGCCGCTTCTATGACCCCAACGTACCGAATGTGATTGGTTTGAACTCTGACTCCAGCCAACCCTGTTACGCCTTTGGTTATATTGCAGCCAAGATGGGTACCGGCGCAGGTTTGATCGGTGGTATGGAAATTCCGCCCATCTCCGAATCTTTCACCGGTTTTATCAATGGCGCGCATGCCGTCAATCCTGATTTCCCCGTACAGGTAACCTATCTGGGAAACTGGACGGACACAGCTGCTGCTAAAGAAGCATCCATCAGCTACATTGACGGTGGTGCCAACTTCCTATTAGGGAATGCTGACTTCGCTGGTAACGGCGTCTATCAGGCGATGTTGGAAAAGAATGTATATGGCTTTGGCATGTTTGGTGATAATACCGAAAAAGCACCTCAACAAATCCTGGCAAATTACATCCTCGATTATGGCGCCGGATTGGTACACATGGCCGAGGCAGTAAAAGATGGCACATTCAAACCCACCAGCAATATTGAATTCGGTCTGGCAGACGAAGATGTGATTTATATCGTCTACAATGAAAATGCTGCCACCCCGGTTCCACAAGAATTGCGCGATGAAGTAGCTGCACTTTATTCAAAAATCAGCTCAGGCGAAATTGACACATTAGCTCCCGTAGAATAATGTTTTTACCCGAAAAATTGGCATACGTATAACAAATAGTGTTGTTGGCGATCACGCCAACAACACTATTTAAAATTGCCTTATGACTGACAAATCGATACAATAGATATAATGCTTGATAATGATTACTACTTGAGGTAGATAATTATGGATTTTGTTTCCATCAAGAAACGATTATTAAAATTTTCACGCAGTGCCTGGACACCATTTGCCGCCATTCCGATTGCATTAGGAATTGGTGCCATTGTGCTTCTGATTTCCGGGTATGACCCCATTCAAGCCTACGCCGCTATGTGGCAAGGTGCATTCAAGGATCGCACCGCCATCACTGAAGTGTTGATCAAAGCCACCCCCCTGATTTTTATTGGTGCTGGTCTGGCGGTCGCGTTTCGCTGCAGCATCTGGAATATTGGCGCAGAAGGTCAATTTTATGCAGGCGCTGTTGCGGCGACTGCAGTCGGTATCTACCTGGGTGATTTACCCAGATTCTTGTTGGTGCCCATGGTATTAATCGCTGGAGCCAGTAGTGGTGCTTTGTGGGGTATGCTGGCTGCATTTTTGAAAAACCGATTTGGTGCCAATGAAGTTGTCACCACCATTATGTTGAACTATATCGCCATCTTCATCACTGGCTGGCTGGTGACCGGCCCAATGATCGAGACCGCCGGATTATTTGCACAAACCGCCAAAATCAGCCAGAATGCCTGGTTGTGGCGCTTCTTACCCCCGACCCGCTTGCACACAGGTTTTATTCTCGCCCTGGTTCTGGCGATTGTGTTATATATCATAATTTTCAAAACCAGTCTGGGTTACACCATCCGGGCGGTTGGTATCAACCCGGATGCAGCCCGTTATGCCGGTATCAATGTAAAAAGGAAAGTATTACTCGCCATGGCAATCAGTGGCGGCGCTGCCGGACTGGGTGGGGCTGTGGAAGTAGCCGCTATCTCTTATCGTTTATACCAGTTGATCTCACCCGGTTATGGGTTCGATGGTATTGCGGTTTCATTATTGGTAAATAATAATCCGTTGGGCGTCATTTTCTCGGGTATCCTGTTTGGTGCATTACGATCTGGCGCTGAAGTGATGCAGATGAATGCAAAAGTCCCCTCTGTTCTGGTATTTCTCATACAGGGTCTCGTCGTTCTCTCCGTGGTTGCATTCGGTGTTTACAGTTATGTTTCTAAAGAAAAAGAGGAGTGAGATCAATTATGGAGCTCATACCTTCCATTTTATTCTTACAAAGTATTCTGGCAGCCACCTGGCGCATGGCCACCCCAATTTTATATGCAGCTGTTGGTGAAGTGTTCTCGGAAAAAGCAGGTGTTATCAATATTGGGCTGGAAGGGGTGATGTTAATCGGTGCCTTCAGTGCTTATTCCGTTGCCTTCGAGTCCGGTTCGTTGTGGTTAGGTTTGCTGGCAGCGATTTTAGCTGGTATTCTCAGCGGTTTGATTTTTGCCTTTTTTACCATCACCATCAAAGCCAATCAAATCGTGGTTGGTGCAGCGTTTAACATGATTGGCATGGGAATTACCGGCTTTCTTTATCGGTCTATGTACTCTGTAAGCGCCGTTCCACTCGGACTAAAAACATTCCAATCCGTTGAAATTCCATTCCTTTCTTCAATTCCATTTTTTGGTGAGGTCTTATTCAAACACAATATCATGGTGTATGGAACCCTGTTGGTGGTGCCATTAGCTACTTTTGTTTTGTATAAAACAGCTTTTGGTCTGTCAATTCGTGCTGTTGGTGAACACCCCAAAGCAGCTGATACGGTTGGGGTAAATGTTTTCCGTATGCGCTACCTGAGTGTGATGATCGGGACAGCATTGGCAGCGGTGGGTGGTGCTTTTCTAGTTCTGGCATATGCAGATCAGTTTGTGGAAGGGGTTGTCTCCGGTCGTGGCTTCATCGCATTAGCTGTGGTTGTGTTTGGCCGATGGAAACCCTGGGGAGCATTTTGGTCATCCTTGTTATTTGGCATTTTCTATGCCTTGCAATTACGTATCCAAACCATGCCGGATGTAAACATTCCTTATCAATTCTTACAGGCATTACCATACCTGGCAACCTTGCTGGTATTAGTTGGATTTAATAAACGACGCGTGCAAGCACCCAAGACTCTTGGCGTACCTTACAAATAGGAGATTATATGGAAGATAGTATGCCAAAAAACAATGATCCAAAAACAATACTTCGGATGGAGGAAATTCATAAGAGCTTTCCTGGTGGGGTATTTGCCAATCGGGGTGTAAATCTGGAAGTCCACCAGGGAGAAATTCATTGTCTCTTAGGTGAAAATGGCGCCGGAAAAACCGTTTTGATGAGTGTTCTGTATGGGCTTTACAAACCAGATTCCGGCAGTATATTTTATAAAAATGAAAAATTTGATGTTCACAACCCCAAAGATGCCATCCAAAATCGCATTGGTATGGTACACCAGCACTTTATGCTGGTTGAAACATTAAGCGTGGCTGAAAACATCATTCTCGGTCAATATAAACCCTGGAAAGTGTTAAACAACCTCGATCCTGTGATCAAAAAGATTCAGCAGATGAGCAAAGATTACCGCTTGAATGTCGACCCCACCTCATTGGTCAAGGATCTGTCTGTGGGTGAGCAACAACGTGTCGAGATCTTGAAAGCGCTCTATCATGGCGCGGATTTATTGATTCTGGATGAGCCAACCGCCGTGTTAACCCCTCAGGAATCCGAAAATTTGCTCGATTTTCTACGCCAGTTGGCTGATAAAGGTCTCACTATTGTGTTCATCACCCACAAGCTGGAGGAAGTTATGCAGATCAGTGATCGGGTGACGATTCTGCGCGATGGAAAGACAATCACCACCGTCAACACGAAAGAAACAAATCCTCGTGAATTGGCAAAAATGATGGTGGGGCGTGATGTGTTGATGGACTTGAACAAAAAAGAGAAACAACCCGGCAAAGTAATTTTCTCGGTTAAAAATCTGAATGTAAAAGACGAACGTGGCTTGCCAGCGGTGAAGAATTTTTCCTTTGACGTTTACGAGCGCGAAGTTGTCGGTATCGCTGGTGTGTCTGGCAATGGCCAGAGTGAGCTGGCTCTGGCTTTGGCCGGTCTAATGGACAGTGATTTTGACTCCATCATTCTGAACGATATATCGATTACCAAACGTGACCTCACCCGTTTAAATCAATTGGGAATGGCTCATATTCCAGAAGATCGTCAAAAAATGGGGCTGATTCTGCCATTCTCGGTCAGTGAGAATTTCATTGCCGAAACATTCAATGATCGTCCTTTTTCAAAATATGGATTTCTGCAATTCAAGACCATCAAAAATTATTCCCAATCACTGGTGAAGAAATTCAGTATCCGCGTTGGCGATGTAGATGAAGAAATTGCCCATCTCTCCGGTGGTAACCAGCAAAAAGTGGTAGTTGCACGCGAATTAGACCGGCGCCCCAAGTTTTTACTCGTCAATCAACCCACCCGCGGTATCGATATTGGCGCAACCGAATTTGTGCGCCAACAAATTATTGCGGAACGCGATGGGGGCGCTGCTATTTTACTCATTTCAACCGACCTTGAGGAGATCTTTGCCCTCAGTGATCGTATTCTGGTTATGTTCGAGGGCCAGATCATGGGGGAAGTTTCTCCAAATCCAGATATGATCGAACAGGTCGGATTATTAATGGCAGGAAAAACAATCGAATCTGCTCTTTAAAATCTATTGCTTAGGAGTAAAAAATGTCATATCAAGTTCTATTCGTTACCCATCGTGGGGAACGGCATCAACAATCGGCCCTGGCTGGTGCCCCACAGGATTTTGAAATCAGCATGCTTCGAGATCCCAACAAGGCTGATATAATCAAACATCTACCGGGGAAACAATTCCTCATTACTGAACGCAGCGATGTTATTGATGCTGAGATCATTGCAGCCGGAAAGGATCTACAATTAATCCAGAGACTGGGTTCCCAAATCTACGATATCGACCTTGCTGCTGCGCAAAAAAATGGGGTAAAAGTATGCTATATGCCCATTGAAATAACCGTCATGGTGTCGGAGCATTTGTTGACACAAATGCTGACGCTGGCAAAACGTTTCAGAGAGGCAATGCATGTGATTACCCTGGATAAAGACTGGGGTTTGCCTCCCAGAAAAAGTGATGAAGATACCTTTGCGATTAACTTTACCGGTCGCAAATTGATTGGGACACTATATCGAAAAACCGTAGGGATCATTGGGTTTGGTGAAATTGGTATCGAACTGGCACGCCGTTTGAAGGGTTTTGAATGCAAGGTGCTGTACAACAAACGCTCACGTTTATCCGAGCATACTGAAAAGGACCTCCATATTCAATATGCCAGTCAGGATGATCTTTTGGCGCAGAGCGATTTTGTCACCATGCTATTGCCATTCATGCCAGAAACGGCAGCCATGGTTAATCAGGCATTTATCCAACAGATGAAACCAGGTGCATTTCTGGTAAGCTGTGGCGCTAGTGGATTATATAATGAAGAAGATGTAGCCAACGCTTTGCGATCGGGTTATCTGGGCGGAGTGGCAACCGATACGTTTGATTGGGAGCCGATTAATATGGACAGCCCCTTGTTGCCGCTGGCAGGCGATCCTGAAGCAAACATCGTCCTCACCCCTCATACTGCTTCTGGTAATATTGACCCCAATGCTTTACCAGATCGCAGCGGAGATTATGTAAATCTGGTAAGCTATATTCATCAACAACCGTTAATTTATCAGGTAGTCTGATTTATTCATTTGTAGAAAAGCCAGAAAGGAGATCTATGTCAAAAACAAAAGAATTCCATCGACCAGACAACTGGTCAAAAGCTCACCAGCTTCTCAAACGCTCTGATATCAATACAGTTCCTCTCACCGTTGGACCTAGACCCATTGCCCTCACCAATCTGAACGCAGATGCCTTTGTTGATCTTGAGAAGCTGCAACTCAACTACATCAAATTGGGTGAGGATGGCAATGTGCATATCGGTGCCATGGCAACCCTGCAGGACATTTATCAATCAGAATTGATCAAATCTCAGGCGGGTGGTGTTTTAACGGAAGCAGCCTATTTTTCGGCTACCCTGGGGTTACGCAACCTGGCAAGTGTTGCTGGTACCATCACCGATCCGGAAAACCCACCGGATGTTCCCCTGGTTTTGATGGCATTGGACGCAATTGTATCGGTTCAAAAAGATGAAAACCAGACCCGTCAGGTGGCATTGCAGGAATGGATGAAGGATTGCACAAAAGTCCTTCTTCCCGGTGAAGCCATTCTGGAAGTCAGCTTCCCGGCTCAACCAACTGCAAGCGGTGCACTGGTTCGCGTCAATCGCACCCCGCGTGATAAAGCTATTCTGGCCGCTGTGGCTGTTCTGCTTATCGAAAATGGCATCTGTTCCAAAGCAGGTGTGGCGCTGGCAGGAGCAAATCCCTCTCCGGCGCGATTATTGGAAGTTGAAGCACTGTTAACTGGCAAATCCCCGACGACTGAATTATTGGAGCAGTCTGCTCAATTGGCGGAAAACCAGGCACGACCGATAGGTGATTTTCGTGGCAGTGTGGAGTATCGAACTGCGATGGCTTCCGTTTTGACCCAACGCGCCTTACAACAAGCCTTCAAGGCTCAAAAATAGAGGAGGAAACAGATGAATATTCATTTAAAACTTAATGGTAAAGACACCGATCTGGTCGTGATCCAGGATGAAAGTCTGTTAACCGCCTTACGCAGAGCTGGTATCTGGAGTGTAAAACACGGTTGTGAAACCGGCGAATGCGGTGCCTGTTCCGTTCTGATGGATGGAAAATTAGTCCCTACCTGCGTCATGCTTGCTCCACAAGCCGATGGGCATGAAATTGAGACCGTGGAAGGTATGAGCGAAATCAATACCATTCATCCTATCCAGAAAGCCTTTACCGAGATGGGTGCTGTCCAATGTGGTTATTGTACCCCTGCCATGGTGCTGGCCACCAAAGCCTTGATCAATAAAGAAATGTATCCCACGCTGGAAGATGCGCGCGATGCCCTCAGCTCCACCATCTGCCGCTGTACCGGTTATGTCAAACCCGTCGAAGCCATTATGCGGGCTGCTGCCATGTTGCGTGGGGAAGAAGTTCCCCCGATTGATGGTGGCGGTATCCCCATGGAAATTGCCTTTGGTCTAACCGGAGAATCCGATCTGGGTCGTGATCTGCCCGATTTCCTTAAAGGCGATTCAGGTTCCGATTTGAAGACCAAAAAGGATGTCAAATTTGCCCCCTGGGTAACCCCCGAATCCCAAACCGATGTAGTGGGTCATCCGGAAATCAAGGTGGATGCGGTCAAACTGGCCAAAGGTAAACCTGCCTTTACCGATGATATCAACCTGCCCGGCATGCTGTACGCAGAAATGCTCACCAGCCCTCATGGACATGCCCGCATCCGCAACATCGATACCTCCAAAGCCAAAGCTTTACAGGGTGTACATGCGGTGCTGACCTACAAAGACATTCCGCGTGTCATTTATGCCTCCGGTGGACAATCCTGGCCGAACCCCAAACCCTGGGATCAGGTTTCCCTGGACAATAAAGTTCGTTTTGTGGGTGATCGGGTAGCCGTGGTGGCTGCAGAAACACCAGAAATTGCCCGTGCAGCAGTTAAATTGATTGATGTTGATTATGAAGTATTACCGGTTGTTCTGGACCCGCGCGAAGCAGGCAAACCCGGCGCACCCGTCATTCATGACGAGCCGGATGCCGTCGGTATTCCCGATGCCAGTCGTAATCTGGTCAATGTGGTCGATGCTGTCTGGAATGATGTGGACAAAGTATTCGCAGAATGCGACCGTGTCTTTGAAAATACGTATTACACGCCCAAACAGCAACAAGCTCATATCGAGCCCCACATCACCATCACCTATTGGGATGAGGATGAACGCCTGGTGGTGCGCACCTCCACCCAGGTGCCATTCCATGCACGCCGTATGCTGGCACCCCTGATCGGTTTGCCCGTCAAACGCATCCGTGTGATTAAACCGCGTATCGGTGGTGGCTTTGGTGGCAAGCAGGAAATGCTGATCGAAGATCTGGCTGCCCACCTGACCCTGGCTACCAATCGCCCGGTACGTCTGGAATACACCCGTGAACAGGAATTCACCAGCTCACGTTCTCGCCACCCAATGTATGTTACTTTCAAAGTCGGTGTGATGAACGATGGCACTATCCGCGCTCTGGATATGAGTGTTATTTCCGATACTGGCGCTTATGGATCCCACTCCTTAACGGTTGCCAGTGTTTCCGGGTTGCGGGGACTTTCCACCTATAAAGCCGATGCATTACGCTTCCATGCGGATATCTATTACACCAACAAAGCACCGGCTGGCGCCTTCCGAGGTTATGGCGCTCCCCAGGGCATGTTCGGTCTGGAAGTGATCATTGATGAGATTGCCCATTCACTGGGTTTTGACCCGTTGGAGTTCCGCCGCAAAAATGCCGTCAATGTGGGGGATCATATTCCGATCTCGACTGCATTGGGAGAAGGTGGCACCATCGAACAATACGTGTTGAGTTGCGGCTTACAGGAATGCTTCGATGAGGCTGCCAAATCCATTCAATGGGAACGTCGCAACGATCCCAAATGGCGGGTAGACCCCGAACGACCACACATCCGCCGTGGCTTAGGCGTGGCAACCTGCATGCATGGTACCGCCATCCCTGGATTGGATATGGGTGGTGCATCCATCAAAATGAACGATGACGGCAGCTTCAACGTGCAGGTTGGTGCTACCGACCTGGGCACTGGTTCCGATACTGTCATTGCTCAGATCATTGCCGAGACACTGGGTTGTCGCCTGGAGGATATCATCATTTACTCCTCCGATACCGACATGACCCCCTTTGATGTGGGTGCTTATGCTTCCAGCACCACCTTTATCTCCGGTGGTTCGGCTAAGAAAGCTGCCGAGATCGTACGTAAACAAATCATCGAACGAGCTGCCAAAATACTCAAAACCACTACAGAGGGCATGTACCTGCGCAATCGTCAGGCGTATGCAGCCGATGGACGTTCTGTTTCCCTGGAAGCCGTGGCTTTGAACAGCCTGCATACCGTCGACCAGCAACAGATCATGGGGACAGCCTCCTTCATGTCCAACTACGCCCCGCCACCCTTCGGTGCACAATTTGTGGAAGTAGAAGTGGACACCGAAACCGGTATGGTGCGGGTACCTCGCATGGTCATGGCCGTGGATTGCGGTACTGCCATCAACCCGATGACGGCTTCCGGGCAAATCGAAGGTGGTCAACTCCAGGCATTGGGAATGGCCATCTCGGAAGGCATGGAATACGACACAGAAGGCAATGTATTGCAAAAACGCTTCGGTGATTATCGTATTTATGAAGCCGATGAAGCCCCGGATATCACCGCCATTCTGGTACCGACTTACGAGCCCAGCGGCCCATATGGCGCTAAAGCGGTGGCTGAAATCCCCATGGATGGGGTTGGACCAGCAGTTTCGAACGCCATTTTCGACGCCATCGGCGTGCGTCTACGAGAATTGCCGGTGCTACCGGAGAAAGTCTGGAAAGGCATTCAGGAGAAATAATGAATCGGGGTGTCCGGCTGGACACCCCGATTATTTTAGATCATCGGTGCATTGCACTTTGCCTGTGGACGGTACACAGCTCGTTGCATTGAAAACTGGACTTGCCGGTGGATGTGTACCACTCCCGCAGCAAAAATCTGAACTGGGATTTTAATGATTAAGTGATCGAATATGATGAGGAAATCTGGTGCATTGCACTTAGAGATAAACGATCTATACCATTCGGAACATTTCGAACGAGAATCCAAAATCCAAAAGTGCGTTGCACCTTGTATACAATACAGCTATAGCTTGGAAATCCTAGATAATCGAAGTAATGTGTGTAAATAGGTTATCATGTTTCCAGCTCGTAGAGATTCCTTTTCAAAGGATTTTTGGTTTACTATCCTATGAATTAATTCATAAGATAACTTTGGAAAACGAATCCGGTCTGTGCACATTATCAGATTGTTTCCCTACCACTCCATGGATAGCCAGAATTCAAACCTGTTCAAACAGGTTGCCTTGTGGGAAGACCGTGCTGAATCCTTTTCAAAGGATTTTTGGTTTACTATCCTATGAAGGTATCCCGTGGATTAATTCATAGGATACCTGTGGAAAACGAATCCAGTCTGTCCAATGCACTTCTGATTCCAGGATTCATCATCGTAATTATCCATTCGATGTATTCTTCTTCTCTCCAAGTGCAATGCACCGTAATTCAGGAATATTTAAAATATCATCGCCATCGATCTGCCACGTTCCATCAACGCATTCTGCTCTTCCTCAGATAGCGGGCTAAATTGCTCGCAAGCCTGCAATACCATCGGTATAACGGTGATATCGCCAGCCATACACACGCCGGTCACATCATGGGAAAGCACAAAATTGATCCCCTCCTGAACTGCAGTTGGTGTATGATAGGGCTCATACCAGGTGGTGTGGGTTTTGGGTCTTTCCTGCCAGGGTGCCTGCGCGATCGACTTGATGATCATCCGGCCAACATTGCGTTGCTGACAGGCTTCGATCAACGCCATGGTTTCTTTGCGATAGGCTTCCTGCCCCATCAGACCATAATTGAGCGGGAACATGACGGTGTCAAAATCAAAACGTTGGATCGCCTGCAGGAATAGGGCAGGAGTTTGCATACCATGCCCGGTGATGCCTAAATAATGTGTCAGTCCTTCCTCTTTGGCTTTCACCAGCGTTTCAATTGCTCCCCCTTTTCGCAGGACAGCATCCAGTTCTTCCTGCGATGTGATCGCGTGAATCTGATAAAGATCGAGTTGTTCTACCTGTAAACGTTCTAGCGAGGTCTGCAAATCGTTCCAGGCAGCATCTGCTGTGCGTTCCAGGGTTTTACAACCCAGAAAGAAGCGCTCTCTTTCCCGCTTCATCCAGGGTCCGATGCGTTCTTCCGCCATGCCATATTGAGGAGCCACATCGATATGATTCACCCCGGCGGCTATCACCTGTTCCATGACCGTATCCGCCACCGATTGGGTGATATCCCAAAAAGCTGCCCCACCAAAAATCGCCACTGTGGACATATGTCCTGTTTTTCCCAATAATCTTGTTTGCATCCTTCCCTCCTTAGAAATTAGCTGTACTTAATAATTGTATATAATTGCTCCAGATTTTCCACCACCAGATCGGCTTGAAAAGGAGACTCATCCAAATCTGAGGGTTTCGTCTCACCACTCAACACCAAAACAGTACGCAACCCAGCTTGCCCCAGGGCAATATCAGTATACAGGCGATCCCCCACCATGCAGATTTGATCGGCTGGCAGTCCCAATCGTTTCATCAATGCACTGACTACCGGTGAGTTAGGTTTCCCAATGATGTAATCTGGGTTACGACCGGTGGAAGCCGCCACAAAGGCAATTATCGCGCCAATATCTGGCATAACGCCTTGTTCCAGCGGACAATTGATATCCGGATGAGTGGCAAAATATGGCAATCCGGCGCGAACGCCATCACACAGACGCCATAATTTCTCATAGGTCAGGGTAGTGTCAAATCCCAATACCAATGCCTGTGGGTACTCTGTGGTCAGGTTAAAGCCATGAATCTTGAATTCTTCTTCCAATGCTGGTGTTCCAAACAGGTCAATCCGTTGCATGTGTGGAAAATGCTCCTGCAGGAAGTGCGCAGTAGCTTCTCCGGAGGTGAAAATCATGCTTTCATCAACAGCCAGTCCCAGCTGGTTAAGTTTCTCTGTATAGTTGCCACGATGTTCGGAGGAGTTATTGGTGAGAAATAACAACGGGATTTGTGAACCCTTTAAATATTCCACCAACTCAACCGCACCAGGCAACAACCTGTCACTCAGGAAGACGGTGCCATCCATGTCCAGCACAAAGGCCTTGATCCCGGATAAAATTTCGTATGAAGCCTGCGTCACCGCTTCGTTATCCTCAATCGATCCAGCGTAACATTTTCGATAACCATCCATTTTTCTGCTCGTTCTGATATGTGCTGAAGAGTTTCCCATTCTGTCCATTAATCATTACTGGAAATCGCTCTGCGCCCAAAACCAGCATGACGCTCCATACCGGAACCAGCACCAGTTTGTATTGTTCAACCGTTACACGGCGGGTATTCAACGCTAAATTTCGGATCGGTTGAAAATTCACATCCTTTAAATATTGGCGTTCCGCTTCCAACGCTGCCTTGCGTGCGCTGATGGCTGCATCACCAGCTGGCACATCATAGCTTTCCGCCATCCAGTTGACCAGATACTGATAATCAAATGCCACCAACGCATTAAAGTCAAAACTATTCATCAAATCATTCATCAATCGCGGACACTTGCGTGTGGCAGGCACCCGAATATCATCATAAAAAATCGCTTTGGTACTGCTTTGGGGATACCACTGGCGATTCTCCTTGATTTCCAACTGCCAATCAATGAATCCACCAATATCGAACGTCCAGATCGGTAAATAAATACCTTGCATGGCTTCGAATTTTCCTGCATTGGCATCCTGACTTGCTTTCCACCACGTGATCAGAGTCTCGTATGCCTGGCTTTCGGTCAGACTGAAGGGAATCAGAGCACCCGGTAACAGGATTTCCCGCTCCTCTTTTTGCACCACAGCATAATTGGATTCGCAAAATGGACATTGCCAGCTGAGTTGCTGCACTGGAATGATGAATTCAGCCCCACAACCCGCGCACAGTGATATCTGGGTGTTGACTGCTTTAGAATGTCCCTGACCGGTTGCAAGTGAGATGAAAAAATTAGTTTCCTCAATCCGGTTGCCAGATTTTCTTCGCAAAGATTTGACCTCACAATTTTCACACAACAAAGATTGTCCATCCGCAGCAAAGGTCATCCGGCTGCCACATTGCGGACAGGTAAACCGTTCCAGGTCGTTGGCTGAAACCTGCTGGGCTACTTGCTCGGGCAAGCGATCAGGATCCACTATTTTTTCCGGTTGTAGTTCCCCGTTCAGAATCGCCAATTGACGGCGAGCCCGGCTTTCAGTAGGATCCATTGTCAAAATTTTCTCAATCCAGTCGCGTTGTTCAGCCTCCGTCGGGGATACCAGACTCAAATAGTACATAGCATCGATTTGTTCTTTTAGCGGTGGATCCTGGTACAAATAGCGTTCCAGATATTTATAAGCCAATTGCCTATCACCAACTTTGGCAGAAGCAATACCATGTACCAATAAATCTCTTGAATGGGAGTTGTAGCTAACGGGTTTTTTCATTTCGTATCTCACAGGAAATCAATTGTTGATGGTTAATTGTATCAATCTTTCAGGCAAAACATTAGTAGAGCATTTAACTTCCCGCCAAAGCCGAAGCCAGACCAATCAAACCTCCACCCAATATCAACCAGGTTGAATTGACCCGATAGCGGATTAATAAAATCGCAGAGATGAGTCCAATCAAAATCGTCACGGGATCAGTCAGAGAGGAACGGCCTAATTGCACCAGAACAGCTGCCATGAGCCCCAAAGAGGTAGCATTGACACCGTCCAGCAGACTGCCAAAGAATTTTGAATTTCTCAATTTAGGGATCAACGGGGAAGACAACGCAACAAATACAAATGAAGGCAGAAAAATGCCCAGGGTTGCCAGCAATGCGCCAGGTAGACCTGCCAGAATGTATCCGATGAATGTGGCTGTGGTGAAAACCGGTCCGGGTGTCACCTGCCCAATAGCGATGGCATCAATCAATTGTTGATCAGTCAACCAACCTAGATGTACAACAAAGTCTGCGCGTAGAAATGCCAGCAACACATAACCACTGCCATACAGGATGGAGCCGATTTTTAAAAAAGTAAAAAAGAGTAGTGGCAATTGGACTCCACTCACAGCCTGTGAAGTGATCGCCAGCAGGCTGCCAGGCACTGCGACCCCAGCGACTTTCTTGAGTGGAAAATTCTTAATATTTTTGAGCAGAAGTAAAACAAAACCACCGCCAAATAATAATCCGATTTCATTGATCCCTGCCCAATACAGACCGATAACAATCAGCACCATGACGGCAGTTAACCAATCCTTTATAGCTTTCCGTCCCAAGCTCCATAACGCCTGTAAAACGATGGCGATCACCACCGGCTTAATACCATAAAGTAACCAATCCACCTGGGGATAGGAACCATACTGAACATATAACCACGCCAGACCCAAAACGATCAACATGGCTGGAACGATAAAACTCATCCCACCCAGTATCAATCCACGCCAACCGGCGCGTTTGTAGCTGATGTGAATGGCCATTTCGGTGGAATTCGGACCCGGGATTAAATTGGTAGCACCCAGCAAATCCAAAAACTCCTGTTCATCCAGCCATTTACGTCGTTTGACCACCTCGTCATGCATCATCCCGATGTGAGCGGCAGGTCCGCCAAAAGCAGTAAACCCCAGTTTAAGGAAGAGTTTAAAAACTTCCTTTAATTTTCCTCGTTGAGGTTTACCAGGTGCTTCTGTCATTCAGACTCCTGTTGAGTGCGCAGGTAAGTCAATGTCTTTCTAAATCCACGTGAAAGGCTGATGGCAATTCCCACAAACAGCCACAGGGTGAGATCTGGTGCAAATTGATAGAGTAGATTCCAGGAATATTTTCTGCCGGATATGACCTGCATTAAAAAGGGGATGAACACAAATAAGGCGATTGGAATGATGAACTCCAGTGCGATATTGATAATGACCTGCTTTTTGGGGTGATCCTTGACACTTTTTGCCCAAACAGGGATATTCAGATAGCGTTTCATATCCCGGATCAGACTATAGAAAATGACCACCACCAGAATGATGTTGATCAAATTGGTAGAAACACTTCTACCGGGTTGTAGCCCGGTGAGGATATCCAGCAAACCATTTCGTAATGGAGGAAAAGTGATCAGCGATGGTAGCAACCCATTCTGGTTGATCAGATAGGCAAACTGGATATCCTGTTCCGGCAGAAGGGCAGCATAGGCATGAAAGCTCTGTAAATCGCCTGTATGAGAAATAACATCCACACCATTATGGGATTCCACAAACCATCCCATCGCATAAGGGCTATCGATCCCTTTGGGTCGTGTGTGCATCTCTTTGAGGCTCTGCACTGAAATAACGGCTTCCATCCTGCCCGCCTGTGCCAGCAGATAAGTGCCCATATCCTGTGCTGATACTACAATAAATCCAGCAGAGACTTCCGAGAGTGGCATTTCTTGCTCTAAGGTACGAGGTGCACCCAGAAAGAGCGTGTGTCCCTGTGCCAGATTCTGCACCTGGCTGGGGTAAGCGCTGGCTTGCTGCATACTCAAAGGGTTGAAAACACGCTTCTGCATATAATTTCCATAAGGTTGGCCACTGACCTGCTCGACCAGGAATCCTAACACACTGTAATTGGGATTGAAGTATTGGAAAATTGTTCCTGCTTCTGCATTCGGTACGGCAGTTTTCAAGCTATTCACCCTCTCCGCCAGGGTTGAAAAATTGGTGAGCGATGCAGGGTATCCCAGATCATTCATGCCACTCGTTTGATTCAAAAGGTGCCGCACAGTTATCTGCTTGGATTGCTGCAGGTCTATATTGGAAAAACCTGGAATATAGTCACTGATCGGCGCATCCAGATCCACCAGCCCGTCTTCAGCCAGTTGCATCACTGCCAATGCAGTGAAGGATTTACTCAATGAGCCCAACAACATGGGTGTTTGCGGTGTTAAATAAGCCCCCCTGCCATCACTACCAAATGCTTTTAGGTAGACAACTTCACCGTTCTGGGTGATCACCAGGGCTAATCCCGGGATACGTGCAGCTGTCATTTGCGTTTGAACAAATTGGTCAATTTGATCAGAGTCCCAATCACTGGTCCCGGCAAATACAGGTTGTACGATAAGGCTTACGAACATGATGAACAATATCCAGAGGAACCATGATCTAAAATACTTCATCAAAAATCCTTTTTTAATAGGAACGGCGATACCAGGTTTGATTTTCCAGGAGCCAGCCTTCCGTGTCCTCATTAAAAATTCGCACCTTCCACCAGGTCTCTTTACCAATCAATTCAGGTCCTTCGATAATTTCGAAATACATATCCGTCTCAAGCGTTGTAATTACTTTCGCAGTTCGTGAGGGTTCTGCACGCAGGTTCAGGGGTGGATCACCACCCTCTTCTGTGACCACATACACATCCCCAATTCGGAATGCCAACACATCCACAACCCTGCCACCTGGTACCATAAAATTAACCGTCCAGGCTGGTGGAAACGGTGGATCCTGCAACAATATTTCGCGCCAGGCTTCATCGGTTAACCGCTCCTCCCGCGGTTGGATAAACTCATAATAGCTGAGTACGCCACCCTGGGCAACGTATGTTTCTCCATTGATCGGAATCGCAACATAAATCCGATTCAGGTACCCCACCCCAACTTCCATGATCTGGTTTTCAAAGCCAGAAACAGCTGCAATGATAGGGATCGGCTCTGGTTTCATCGAATCACCCATGTAACCCATTGGATCGACACATTCCTTATACTCCAAACAAGCAGTGACGCGATAATAATCATCCTCAGTGAGTCCCTCACCGCGTAATTCACGTTCAGCAATCGCTCCGAGACTCTCCATCTTTTCACCGAGCTGCATCAAATGGTTCAGATACTCCTGTAAACCCGGTTGCCCGCTAAATTCTGTTTGCACCCATCCACGGTTCTGCCAATCAAATATTGTCGCACTCAAGCCATCACACAATGTGCGTGTGGCAAACGCCAGGCGATAAAAAATATTGGGGTTCGGCTCAACGTACGCAGGAGCTGGTCCGGAAACAGGTGGACCTCCTCCCCCCAGCCCTTCCGGCATTTTCGCATACAAAATGGTGTCATGTTTCAATTGTGCCCAACTGGCAAGCATGCTGTTAATTTCCTTGTAACGCCAGGCTGGTGTTAGCATAAACGCCGGGTAAGCGGTTTCTTTGGGTTCAATCTGAGCGCGGAAGGAAAATTGCCAGGCAGTGTAAAAGCGTTCTGTCCAGAATTCCTCGGGCAGCTCATTGACGAAAGTTTTCATTTTTTCAAGTTGTTGGGTGTAATTCGGATAGCGTGTCTCACCGGATAATTCCAGGCTTTTTTCAGCTTCGATGGATCCGTAGGCAGCTGCCAGATCCAATCCTTTGGGAAAGGCTCGTCGCTCAACTTTATCCGTAATTAATTGCTGGAAGATGAAGGCATCCAGGGTGAAGCGTTGACCCATGAAGCGCCAATCACGTTCAAATTCCATCTCCTGTGAGGTGTCCTGAAAAGTAGAATTGATTTGCGGTGCCGGTAATTCTTCCACTCGCGATATAAATTCCTGCCATTTACCTTCATCCTGCAATAACGCCAGATAAATATCCGAGCCATACACGCCTTCCATTAGCTCATTGAGTTCCATCGGCCCAGGATCATCCGAAGGACCGATAATAAAGTCCAGCACTTCGTGGATGGAGAGCCAGACTTTATAGGCTGGTACCCCTTCCAGTTTGGCCTCACGCAAAGCCAACGTAATCAGTAAGGGTGCTTTGCTTGGGGATGATTGGTTTTCCAATCCTCTCAGGTTGAAAGCCACCCGTCCCAACCAGGTCATACCACGAAAATACTGTTGGAGATCAGAGCTGCTGGTGAAATGCCCAACCGGGCGATAAGCGGTGTAATCATCGATTAAACCCGGAATTAATGCGGATTCCCCATTTCCGGCATGCGCAGTAATCTGATCCAGTTGAGCTGCTATCATCTCCTCTACCTCGTTGGGCAGCGGGTACTCTGGTGAAAATAGTTTGAGGGCAACAGCCAGGTAATTGCGGGCCAGCCGGGCATCCTCTTCCAGGCTTTTTCCCAGACTGGATTGATAATATCCATCCACCTGCAGATATACGGTTTCTAATAACTTGATCATGATTGGACGAAGTGCTTCTTTCTCCAACGATTCCAACAAATCATTAAAGCTCACATGCAGGGCATGATACACTGCATCTGTGGTCAGAAAGTATGGTTGCCCCTGTTTTTTAGAAACTGAATATCGGATATCTTTAAATTGTTCCTCATGACTGTTGATCACGATAAAACCGTTTTGAGCCAGAAATACCTGTTGATCAACCGTTAAACCACTGATCACATCCCGATTCTGAATGCTGCTTAATACCACCGGTAACCTGCCATACGGATTGATCGTATCCTCTGGATCATAAACAGACATCGGTATCATGGTCAGTTTATGCCATGAATTGGTGCTAAAATCCACGGGCGCAGAGACAGGTCTGGCTGTGACTATTACGCCGGGAGTAGAAGAGGCAGCAAGCAAAGGGTGAACTTCTTCTGAAGGTTTATCAGCAGTTGGTGTCGCAGAAGGCACGAACATCTGACAACCAGCCACTAAAAAGATCAAAAACAGTAACAACCATTTTTTCACTTGCATAATACCTCCAGATAAGAGAAAGCCGTTTAAAAGATTATAGCGAATTATTGTGATGAAGTTGAGTTGATGTTTAAGAAATTCCTACTTGCTTTTTAAGGTTGTTTTTTGTTACCATAAACCTGAAAGGTGAATAACCTTATGGCTAATACTGTGCAATCCAATGCGTTGGTTCTCATTCTAATCATCTTCTTTTGCCTGGTGTTTATTGGTATTGGAATTGGGATGTTGGTTAAGTTGATGAAAAATTTTTCTAAAGCCCGACTCAGCAAAAATTGGCTTGCCACGCCGGGAAAGGTCATCTCTTCTGAACTGGATGCACAAACCACTACAGATGAAGATGGATACCAGACCACAACCTACATTGCAAACGTTGTGTTTGAATATCAGGTGAACAAAACCTCTTTCAAGTGTGATAGCATCAATTTTGATTATGGCATGCGTACCAGCAACAAGCGCAAACAACAGTCCATTGTAGAACAATATCCAGCTGGTAGCCAGGTAACGGTATACTATGACCCGGATGAACCTGAGCAATCAGTCCTGGAAAAGCGTGTGAATGGAGTATTTACCACCATCGTGATATCTGCTGTATTTATCTTAATCGGGGTAATTGTGGCGGTGATGTCCCTGGGAGTAAATCCACCAATTTTTCTAAAAAACCTGATCGGAAATTAAACCGCATTCGGCTAATCAAACGGTTCCATACATTTAGGGAAACTTTAACAGTGTAACCGATCAGCCAGATTTCTTTTAAGTCGTCTATGGTCGGGAGTTGAAATGTCTATTCATCCAACAAACGCGGATTCAATATTTTCTCCAGAGCAGAACCACATAATGAAAAAGCAAAACCGGAAAGCAACAATAAAATCAATGGACCCAAAACCCAATACCGTGAGCCATAGAGGGCACCTTTAGAGGCTGCCTGGAAAATCACGGTTCTCCAGGTGGGCAGACCGGTGCTGATATTGAATAATCTTAGGGTTGCTTCCAGAAACACAAAAGAGGGAATCAGAATAACCAATTGTGATACCAACACAGGGATTATACGTGGCACCATGTACTTCATAATAATCCTGTAACTACTGGCACCATAAGCTCGACTGGCTTCAATATATGGTGATTCGCGCACCTGCAACAATACCGATTGAAAACTCTTCAATGGCGCACCAAACACATTCAGTAAAATTACAATAATAAATATCAGCCAAATACTGATCCCCAAATATGCATAAGCTAAGACACTGATCATCAGTATGAGAAGCACAAGATTCGCCTCTGTTAGTCGTGGAATTAAATCATCCACCCAACCACCAAACCAAACACCCGTCGCCGCCAGTGTCATGGAAAGAATTGTGGTTACCAGTGAACCAAACAAACCAATGATGAGGGCAAAAGGCATGCCCCAAAAAAGCGGCTCCGACAAATCGCGGCGCAGATGAGCTGGACGATCACTCCATTCAGATTCAACTATTGGATGAAGGGAATCTCTTAGCGCAAGCCTGTGGATTGGCAGGGCATTCCATTAAGCTGGCGTATCCCCCTGCCTGTTTATGGTCTCCTGATGATCCCTTTCTGTATGATTTGCGAATTACCTTTCAGCACGAGCAGCAGATCCTGGACACGGTCGGTTCCTATTGCGGATTCCGTGAAATCAGCTTGACGCCTGATGAGCAGGGAATCGAGCGCATTTATCTCAACAACAAACCAATCTTTCAATATGGCTCGCTCGATCAGGGTTACTGGCCGGATGGTCTCTACACCGCCCCGACGGATGAAACTTTACGCTACGATATTGAGTTCTGTAAATCACTGGGAATGAACATGATTTTGGCTTCTGTGCTGCGGGTATTAATTTAAAGATTTTTTAAGATGCAATGCAACCTTTAAACGTAAAAATACATATGCCATTACCAGACGGACACGCAGTAACCTTTAATCAGGTATATTGTTTCAGAAAATTACTCTTATTCTTCTGAATGAGTGTGTCTGTGATGGATATCAGGCCAATGCGGATGCGCATGTTTCAAGAAATCATGCTTGTGTGGATGGGAATGCCAACCATCAGGTTGTTCTCCTTCATGATGATCATGGTGGCCATCATCATGGCGGTGTGGATGATCATGCTTGACACTTTGATGAACATGGGTGTGCTGGTGTTGTTCGCGCATGAGTAAAAGCAATGACACAACAAATAACAGGATTGCAATCGCTAATTGCCACGTAAATTTCTCACCCAATATCAATATCGAAAGTAATATCCCCCAGAATGGCGCGCTGGAAAAAATCAGTTGGCTGCGGGTTGCCCCTAACTGTTGTGCTGCTGTGATATACAGAACGATGCTAAAACCGTAAGCAAAAACACCCAGGATTAAACCACCCATAACAGAACCGAATGAACCGGTTAAAGGAGCAATGCTGATACCGATGATCAGATTGGTCGTCCCGGCTACCAACCCCTTCCAAAGCGTGGATTGTGCCGGGGTAATTCCATCAATCAATGCGGTCAGGTGATTATCAATTCCCCAACAGACACAGGCCAACGCAACCAGAATCCCAGCAAGAATGCCAGCAGAACCTTCCCCCGAAGTCAGGATGATAGCTGATACCAGGATGCCACCCGCCGCCAGCCAGCCCGTTTTTGTCAGGTGATCCTTGAATATAAAGTGGCCCAGAATCGCGGTAGCAACCATTTCCAGGTTAAGCCACATCGAAACCGAGGCCGCATTCGCCAGCCTTAACCCGGCTAGCAGCAACACAGGTCCCAGCATACCGCCAAACAGAACAGCTCCCAGCAGGCGAAAAGCGTTTTTGCGATCCATATGCCAGGGCCAGGTAAATTTTTTGTCGCGAATTACCAGTATGGCAACCCCCAGAGCCGCACCGATGTACAGCAGACCCGCTAATTGAAAGGAAGATAAGTGGTCCAGTAGATTTTTACTGAGGGGTGTGGCTGCCCCAAACAACAATGCCGATAAAATTGCAATTAAAATGACTGGAATTTGCATTTAAAAATCAAATCCTTTATTATGAGTGGAAGAGAGTAGAGCGGTTAATTATTTTCTTCTTCGGGTAGCACCTGGATGCAGCCTTCCGCAAACCCGACCGTGACCAGCTCGCCATTCGGAAATAATTCCATCACATACGGATCGGATTCCACACAGGTCAGTATCTGCCCGTTTACTTCAACATCGTATTCTATCACATCACCCAGATAAACACCGCGTCGAATGATACCCGGGAAGAGTTCGCCGGTTTTATTGATGCGGATCATTTCAGGGCGGATAATGAGGTTCACCGATTCCTGTTCACGGAAATCACGTTGAATATTTAATAACTCGATAGCTTCGTCAAATACTTTCACTACCAGATTTTGCCCACTTTGTTTCTGTGTAACGCCATGCACAAAATTTGCACGACCAATGAAGTCTGCCACAAAACGGCTATTGGGGAAGCGATACATTTCCACAGGAGTGCCAATCTGTTCAATAATACCGTTATTCATAACCACAATCCGATCTGATAATGTCATGGCTTCGATCTGATCATGGGTTACATACACGCTGGTGATATTTAATTCTTTCTGAATGCGACGGATTTCAAAGCGCATTTCCTCGCGCAGCTTGGCATCCAGATTGGAAAGAGGCTCGTCCATTAACAGGACTTTGGGCTCCATAATCAATGCTCTTGCCAATGCAACCCGCTGCTGTTGCCCACCCGAAAGCTGTGTTGGTGCTCTATCTCCATAACCCTGTAACTGAACAAGATCCAATACCCTGATCACTCGCTCCTCAATAACAGCCTTGGGCAAGCGTTGCACATTCAATCCATAAGCAATGTTTTCATATACATCCAGGTGCGGAAAAATGGCATAACTCTGGAAGACCATTGACATATCCCGCCGGTGAGGAGGTAACATATTAATCTCATTGCCGTCCAGAATGATCTGTCCTTCGGTTGGAAATTCAAACCCAGCGATCATCCTTAGGGTAGTTGTTTTACCACAGCCACTGGGACCTAATAATGTAATCAGCTCACCTTTTTCGATATCCAGGTTGACATTATATACAGCGGTAACTTCGCCCGCACCTCCGCGAGCCGGGAATATTTTTGTGATATTTTCTAAAGTTAAGTACATAAGTCCCTCTCCGGTAATTTAGAATCCCTGGCTCATATCTACAGAGCCTCTACCTTTAAATAGTTTATTAACCAGCAAGTTGAGCACAAAAATGGCGATCAAAACAAAAATGATGATCACTGTTGAGTACGCTGCCGCGATGCTGACACCCCCTTGCTCCCACTCACTCAGGATGGAGGCGGTCACAATCCTCCATTTGGCTGAGATCAGGAAAATGATAGCAGAGACGCTGGTCATATGCCGGGTAAAACTGAAGACCAGCCCGGCAAACAAAGCCGGTAAGATCAACGGCAAAGTCACCTTACGGAAAGTATATTGAGAATCGGCTCCCAGGATATTGGAGGCTTCTTCAATCGATGGGTCAATTTGCTGCAGAGCCGCTATCCCGGAGCGCACGGAAGCTGGTACAGACCGCACAATAAAGGCACCCATGATAATATAGGCACCACCCACCATGGCAAATGGAACGCCTACAAACGACAGTGCGCACGGAACTGCCAGTGACAAAATGCCAATACCGATCCGAGTGAATTTTCCATTCAAATTTTGTAGCAATAACACGCCTGCAAATACCAATGCAATTGCCAGGAGAGCCGGTGTGGGTTGTATCAGCACTTTAATATGGTCTGAAGCCTGAAATATTGCGTTACTCCAAAAACCACGCTCCAAAGAGCGGCTGAAATCAGCAATTGGTTTGGAAATCATCACAGCCCAGTTGGTGGACATGACATAAATCCCCAATATAGCCAGAACCAATGGTTTTCTAAATATTTTTTGGGTAATCATCAAGTAAATCGCCACCACCAGATAGAATCCTCCCAGAATGTAATACATATAGGGTTCATATACCTGATTCAGTGCTACGCCAGTCCCCGTCCCCGCCACCAGGATGATGATCTTTTCCCAGCGGGTCTTTCCAACCACCGAAGCAAAAAACAATGCCATCGCCGCATAAATCACGATTGCTAATGCCAGTGGTGGCTTATTGAATGCCATCACAAATCCAATACCCAGAATGGTGCCAGGAACAGCTCCGCCCAGATTGGAGGTGAAATCAAGCACCGATTTGCCGGTGAAGTTTTTCCGCACCACCAGCCAGGCGATGATCATACCCAGGATAGCTGCAAATGGGGTTGCCAGAGCGCTTAGGAAAGTTGTATCCAGAATAGCTTCCACACCCCGCGTGAGAGTCATTTCCCAGTGACGCAAGGTAGGCGTGAAATCCACCCCCCAGGCAGTACTGAAGGAACCATATATAATCGTCGCATATAAAAGCAGAATGAAACCGATCATTGCATACGTTAATATATTAAAGAGCCAGCGAATAATGGGGTCTTTTTCCAGGATGATGGATCCAGCCGGTTTTCCGGTTACGGATATATATGTACGGCGATTTACGTAATATCGTTGAACGAGAAAAATAACCAAGGTGGGAATCATCAACACAAAGGAAAGCGCTGACGCTTTCTGATAGTTGTATTCTCCGATAACCGCCAGGAAGATTTGGGCAGAGAGTACCGTGCGATTACCGGACAGGAATAAAGGGTTACCCAAATCTGCCAGCGATTCGACAAAGAGCAATAAGAACGAAGCAGCAATTCCAGGGATCAAAAGCGGCATTGTGATGGTACGGAATAAATGAAATCGCCCCGCCCCCAGACTGGACGCCGCTTCCTCAATGGCTGGATTCAAACGCTCTAACATGGCCCGTAGGATCAGGTATGACACGGAGAAGAATGTGATCGTCTGTACGATTACCAAACCATCCAGTCCATAAACATCATTCATACCCTGCACAAAAGTAATCCCAAAAAATTTTTTAGTGATCAGTCCATTACGACCAAACAATAAAATCATGGAGAGCGCTAAAGCGAACGGGGGAGATACGGTTGGAACCAACGCTAACCAATGTACATATTTTTTTCCGGGAATATTACAACGCACCACCGCATAGGCAAAGATGAAACCAACTAATGTGCCCGCGGTCGCTGTTAATAAGCCCATTAACATGGTATCGTAGAATGCTTTGCGTAAAGCCGGGCCATAATAATCATCAAAATAGCGCGCAAAGTAGGTGACATCAAATGCACCTTCTTTAGAAATAAAACCTCCGGATACGGAGCGGTATAAAGGGAAGACAATAAAAACAAATATAAAAATGGCAGATAATAACAAACTCATGAAGAGAACCGGATCTCTTCCGATGAGGGTAAATTCTCTTATTCGGTGAATGATGGCTGAGGTTTTGGGGGGTGTTTTTTCAGTCCTGGTTGGGGAATTTTGCATGGTCCATCCAATTTATCATACAGGGCGGCAAAAGCCGCCCTGTATTTCATTCAATATTTTATTGTTTCAGGTTTTCAGCATTCTGAATTTCGTTGGTAAATTTATCCACGAATGCTGTTTTATTCGTGCCTGCCCAGATGAAGTCATATTCGATGAGATTGACATCCAGGAGTTCTGGGTGAGAGAGTTCAACACCATTGACAGTTGGTGCCTGGTAAGCTGCATATTTTGGTCCGAGTGCCTGACCCTCAGGTGAAATTGCCCAATCAAACCATAGTTTGGCTGCTTGCATGTTTTTGGCACCTTTTAAAATAGCCTGGCCACCAATTTCGTAACCGGTGCCCTCTTCCGGGAATGTCAACACCAATGGCATCTGGTTATTCTCAATTTCATTGACGGTGTCATGGGAGAACACAATCGCCACAGCGGCTTCACCCTGACCAACAAATTTGGCGGGGGCTGCACCACTCTTTGTAAATTGTGCCATTTGCCCTGCATATTGTCTGATATATTCCCAGCCGGCTTCCTCGCCACGGATCTGGAGAATGGTGGCTAAGGCTGTGTAGGATGTACCAGAGGTGGACGGGTGAGCAACCATAATTTGGCCCTTGAACTCCGGTTTCAACAGATCATCCCAGGATGTTGGAGCTTCCACACCCGGATTGGCTTCTAACCAGTTTTTATTGGTAGCAAAGCCCAGGCTGCCTACATACACACCGACCCAGTAATTATCGGCATCCTTCATTAATTTCGGATCGCGGATATTGCCATAATTGGGTGAATCGTATTGTTCCAACAAGCCTTTTTCTTTGGCTGCCACAAAACTATCGATCGGTCCACCCCACCAGATATCAAATGTGGGGTTATCTTTCTCGGCTTCCACACGGGCCAATGCTTCACCGGATGACATGCGCACATAGTTCACAGTGATTCCATAAAGTGCTTCAAACTCCTGCTTCATACCCTGACACCATTGTTCCTGAGGTGTACAGAGTACATTCAACTCAGTGTCGGTAATGACATCCGCAGCTGGTTCGACTTCTGCTGGTTGGCATGCTGTTAGAACTGCAGCAATCAACAGAGTCAGAAATAGAATAAAACTTACTTTTTTCATTTTTTCTCCTCCGAATTTTGTTTGGGCACTGATGTGCCTGGAAATTCTTCAATGACGAATTGAAGACGAACGATAATACTATTATATAGATTTAATATTGAAAGTGTATAGAAAACAAACTGCGAATTTTTGGAAATCTCATAAATTTCAAAGGAAAGCGATTTCGCACTTTGATGGTTTTGAAAGAAATTTCACAAGATTTATGGAGTTGTAATAATTAGAATCAGTGTACAATACAACTTGATACAAATGAAATAATTTTGTGATACTTAACACCTCAATAATCATGACCAAATCCAGCTTCCTTAAACCAACCATTTTATCCTTGTCTTTTCTGTCGATTCTCTCCGGTGCAGCGGTTTCACCAGCCCTGGGTAGAATTCAGCTGGCGTTCCCCGATGCCAGCCCATTAGCCATCCAGATGATTCTAACCCTGCCCCCCTTGTTTATCATCCCCTTCAGCCTGCTAACCGGACGAATTTCTTTGATCCTTCGCAAAAGGCATATTTTGTTCGTTGGCTTGATCATTTATTTGCTGGCGGGGGTAGGTGGTGGTCTCATGAACAACATGACCATGATCCTGGTAATGCGCGCCTTACTGGGCGTGGGTACCGGTCTGATTTCCGCGCTTTCGCTCTCATTGATTGCTGATTTTTATCATGGGGAGGCACGTTCCAGTACCATGGGACTATCCTCTGCCATCGCCACCATGGGTGGAATCGTACTGACTTTGTTATCCGGCTGGCTGGCATTATTCAGCTGGCGCTTTGCTTTCGCTGTTTATCTGGTAAGCCTGATCGCCTTGATACTGGTATATTTCTTCTTACCGGAACCTCCCATCTCAAGCCAAGATTTATCTACAAAACCAGGCAAGTTACCATTCGGAGTATATGGCATGGGATTTCTGACGATCCTATTGATGATCGTCTTCTATTTAATCCCAACCCAGATCGCGCTCTTCATTCAGGATGCCGGCATCGGGGATGCAGGGCAAAGCGGAATCAGCATCGCTACCATGAACCTGGCGGCCTTTATTGTTGGGTTGGCGTTTGGGCGCATCCGTAAATTTCTTAAATCCTTGTCCACATTAATCGGTCTTGTATTCCTGGGTGGTGGTTTGATTGCTTTAAATTTTATTCTTTCTTTTCCGGCTGTGCTGGTTTCCCTCTTTTTCGCAGGTATGGGAATCGGCACCTTAATGCCGACCATCTTTCTGTCCACAGCCAATCTCGTCCCGGATGAACTGAACGGCCCAGCTCTTTCCATCACCAACAGTAGTTTATATCTGGGGCAATTTATCTCACCGCTTTTTTTCTCAGCACTCGCTTCTTTATTCAATTATCAGGATGTAAAGGTTAATTTTTTTACTGGTGGTATGCTCACCTTGCTAGCCGCATTGATATTTATCGTCTGGCTATGGGTTCGCAAACGCCAAACCCCTTCTGAAACATCTTTTTCATAAAATACAAACAACGATTGGCAATCATTTGAATTCTTCCTCTTCACAATCTTCTCGCTCACTCTCACTGGCTGTGCTTTCGCTTTCCACCCTGGCTGTATTGGCTGTCACAGCGGTAGCCCCCGCTCTGGGCCGTATTCAAGTCTCTTTCCCGCAAGCCAGTAAACTGGAATTGCAAATGATGTTGAATTTTCCAGCTTTATTTTTAATTCCTTTTAGTTTACTTTCAGGTCAATTAACCTTGCGCTTTAAAAAGCGTCATATCCTCTTTACAGGATTGGTAATCTATTTCATTTCCGGGGTTGGCTCTGCCTTCATCGAAGACTTCACGGTTTTTATGGTGCTAAGAGCTTTTCTTGGCATAGGCATGGGGATGGTTACCCCATTGTCGTTCTCGCTGATTGCGGATCTGTTTTCTGGGGATAAAAGAGCAAAATTGATGGGTTTTTCCTCAGCGGTGGCAACATCAAGCGCTATTTTAATGTCTTTGATTTCTGGCTGGTTAGCGCTCTATAACTGGCGCTATGCATTAGGCGCTTATGGGATCAGTCTGTTTGTTTTCATTATGGTCTTTTTTTATTTACCAGAGCCACAAGTCTCAGATCAAGCAGTCAAACAGGCCAAATTACCGAAGCTGGTGTATGCTGTCGTTGTATTTAACTTGTTTTCTATCGTCATCTTCAATTTAATATCCAACCAGATGGCATTTTACCTGAAGGATACCAACCTGGGAGATTCAGCTGAAAGCGGGATCGCAATTGCTGCTTATCAGGGAGCGCAATTTCTGGTCGCGCTCATTTTTGACAAAATATATCGAGTACTTAAAAACAACACCGCCATATTTGGATTGGGTGTTTCTGTGGTTGGATTCATGATCCTCTTTGCAGCCAACAGTTTATGGATGATCGTCCTGGCAGTCTTTATCACCGGGTTAGGGATCGGCACACTGGTGCCTTACAATGCCCTCACCATTTCCAATCAGGTGACCCCTGATTTAAGTGGCTGGGCATTGTCACTCAATACCAGTGCTCTTTTTGCCGGTCAATTCATATCCCCATTCCTCTTTTCACTCATCAGCACCATTTTTGGGTTCACATCCATTCGTTTTTACTTTCTTTCCGCAGCTATCATGTGTGCTATCGTGGCATTGATTATTTTCTCTGTAAAAATTAACCACAGAAGAAATAAGCTCATAAAGGCCAGTATCATGTAGCCCTCCTCCCGGGCAATCTGTGTAGAATGCTATGCCTGGCTTGCAATGGAACCAATTTTTTTGCACGGCATATTCTGGATTCCAGCATTTAACCAGGTCTAAATTAAGGAATATTTACATTTTTTAATCAACACCGTTGTACGTGCTTGCAGTGGTGTTTATATTTCTATAAATTTCTTTGGAAAAAAGTATCATCTCAATAAATCGGGGCAAGCGGGTGTTTTTGGCGTGCGGACGCACGCCAAAAACACCCTGACCGCTAATTATTGAAAGGACACGAAAAAAAGGTAAAATTACAGGAGAAGACTACATGAGTAGAATTTTTAACCTGGATGGAACCCTTATGCAGCGAATTTCCCAATATTTTTACAGTAAATCATCATTTTGGGTGTTTCTCATTACACTGGCTTTGTTTGTTATGTTCATGCTTGTGGTATTGCCCGCCGAATCGGATCGATCTGCGCAAGTCACCGGGTCGGTCAAATCTCCGGATACTTCTTTCTATTATACCAAAACCGAACTGTATCAGATGGCGGAAGCATATGGGCAGGAAGGCAGACTATATTATCTGGATTCTCGCATCTCGTTCGATATCGTCTGGCCGCTGGTGTATACCTTCTTTTTGATTAATTCGATCAGCTGGATATTAAACAAGACGATTTTGGAAGAGTCAAAACTGCGCCTGCTCAATCTGGCACCTATGGCAGGCATCCTGCTGGATTTTTTGGAAAATATCTCCAACATGGTGGTGATGTTTCGTTACCCATTGCGAACCGATATAATTGCCAGCCTGGCGGGTATCTTCACATCCTTAAAATGGGTATTCGTGGGCGGTAGTTTTCTGATCCTGGTATTTGGTGTTGTGCTTTGGGTCGGGGTAAAGACCAATATTATTAAAACATAAATCTTAATTAAGAATTTTTTAAGAAGCCTCTTAATCGGATTGAATTTGTCGTAAATTGCGATATACTTTCAAACAATCGATTATTCATCCTTCTAAAATAATAAGGATGTCAAGGAGCGAACATTGGCAAGGCAGAAGAAGAACAAACAAAAAATAGATCCTTCCATCTGGGTGATTCTGATTGGTGGGTTAATGCTGGTGGTGGCTGTGATCGTGTTGATCATCCAGGCGCAACAACCGGCACAATCGGCTGTGACAAACCAGAATTTAAACATTCCATATCCTGAAGTGGAACGTGTCTCACTTCAGGATGCCAAAGCAGCTTATGATGCCGGTACAGCCATTTTTGTGGATGTGCGTGGCGATGATTTGTATAATGTCGGGCATATTCCCGGAGCACTTTCAATCCCAGAAAGCGACCTGGAATCGCGCATTACCAACCTCGATCCAAACGCCCGGATCATCACCTACTGTACCTGACCGGCTGAAGAATCCAGCGCCCGTGCGGCGACCTTATTATTAGCAAGAGGATTTAACAACGTCAGCGCGCTTCAAGGTGGCTTACAACTCTGGCAACAGAGCGGTTATCCAATGGAGTGATTAGCTATTAGTATTGAGAATTGAGAATTGAGTCACTCAAACTCAATTCTCAATTCTCAATACTCAATTCTCAATTCTCAAAACTCAATTCTCAATTTTCTCCTATAAACCCGTTTCCTGTATCCCTCCATTATTCCGTATAATTAAATTATTGATCCATTCCATCCGGAGGGAAAAATGAGCGATTATACCGATGAGATCTATGGCGAGACGATTGCTGATCTACTATGATTGGTACGGCGATGTGGATCCACAGATGCTGGAGATGCTCACCCGGCTGGCTGGTGGTGGACGAGCCTGATTGAGAAGTTTAGTAAAATCACTTTTGGTTTGTGATAACCATTTTTTGCAGGTGTAATCCAGCATTTGAATAGCGTCCATCTGCGTGGTAGAATCGCTATACAAGTATGATTCCTTAAGGAGGATGATATGACAGAAACAACCGGCACCTTTGCTGTTAAGAAAGGATTAGCGCAAATGCTCAAGGGTGGCGTGATCATGGATGTGGTCACCGCGGAGCATGCCCGTATTGCGGAAGATGCTGGCGCCTGCGCGGTCATGGCGCTGGAGCGTGTCCCGGCCGATATCCGCGCGGATGGTGGTGTGGCGCGTATGAGCGATCCCGAGTTAATTCTCAAGATTATGGACACGGTCAGCATCCCGGTCATGGCCAAATGCCGTATCGGGCACTTTGTGGAAGCGCAAATCCTGGAAGCGCTGGGCGTGGATTACATTGATGAATCCGAGGTGCTCACCCCGGCGGATGAGAGCCACCACATTTACAAGCACGATTTCAAAGTGCCTTTCGTGTGTGGTTGTCGCAACCTGGGAGAAGCGCTGCGCCGCATTGGCGAAGGCGCTGCCATGATCCGTACCAAAGGTGAAGCCGGCACCGGAGATGTAGTCGAAGCAGTGCGCCATGCGCGTACCGTGCTGGGCGAAATTCGCCATCTGCAAATCATGCCCGTGGAAGAATTGATGACTTATGCTAAGAACATTGGTGCACCGTACGAATTGGTGATGGAAGTCCACAAAACCGGCACCTTACCCGTGGTCAATTTTGCTGCGGGTGGCGTGGCCACCCCGGCGGATGCAGCCCTGATGATGCAATTAGGCGTGGATGGTGTCTTTGTTGGCTCCGGAATCTTCAAATCTGGCGATCCCGCCAAACGTGCCGCTGCCATCGTCAAATCGGTCACGCACTACAACGAACCCAAAATTCTGGCTGAAATCAGCCGCAATCTGGGTGAACCCATGGTGGGCAGGCAGATTTCAACGCTGCCGGACAATGAATTAATGGCAGGACGCGGTTGGTAGGCAGCATGCGCATTGGTATTTTAGCCTTACAGGGTGCCTTTATAGAACATGAAAAGATGCTGAAAAATCTGGGTGTGGAAACACAACAGGTTCGCCTCAGCCAACACCTGAACGATCTGGATGGTTTGATCATCCCGGGCGGAGAATCCACCACCATAACTAAACTGGCCATTGATTTTGGATTATTCGACGACTTAAAAGCCTTTGCATCCGAGCATCCCGTCTGGGGCACCTGTGCCGGGGCAATCCTGCTGGCAAAGGATGACCAATCCAACCCGCCCCGATTAGACGTGATGGACATTCAAATCGTCCGGAATGCTTTTGGCCGTCAGGTGGATAGTTTTCAGGCTGATTTGCAGGTGCCCTCTCTGGCACATTTAAATGGAAGCAATCCAACCTATCCAGCCGTCTTTATCCGCGCACCCATCATCAACACTGTTGGAAAAAAGGTTGAGATTCTAGCTCGTTTAGGGTTCGATAAAATTGTGGCTGCCAGGCAGGGTCACTTGCTGGCGACTGTATTTCACCCGGAACTGACCAACGACGATCGCTTCCATCGTTACTTTTTGGAGATGATCCCATCGAAGTAAGACCTTTTGGCTGGTTAGATTTACATCATATCTGGCGCTATCGCAATCAGATTCTATGTACCGACAGCATTTTAAGTTTGACACATGGCAATCCGATTGGCAGTTCTGCCATGCTGGGTCATTTACGCATGGATTATAGCAGTTACAGTGGCATTGCTCGCCCCGGGAAAGGTTTAGCTCCCTTCATTGGACAGATCAATTTCAATCCTGGTGATCAAAACGCACACTTAATCTTTTTAGCTCCTGAACCCAATTTGATGGATCGTGCTTTGCTGGCTTTATTGGATCATCTTTCCTGGGAAAGCGGTGGTCGCGGTGCACTGCGCTTACTGGCAGAAATCAACGAGGATGCGTCCATTTTTGAGATGTTGCGCCTTTCCGGTTTCAATGTATATGGCAGGCAGCAGGTTTGGCGCTTTGTAGATTTACCTCACAATGGTGAAAAGAACCAGTTGTGGCGTTCGTTTCAACAGATCGACCAGCATAATCTGATCAACCTTTATCATGCCGTTGTACCACCCCTGGTACAGGGATCTGAAGCCATGGACAAAAGACCCGTCCAGGGTTATGTTTATTATATGGATTCTGAATTGCTCGCTTTTGTGGAAGTCACCAATGGCCCAAAAGGAATATTTTTGACACCGGTTATGCATCCCAACATTCGTGAACCTGAAAAATTACTGAAAGATTTACTCAGGTTGATGAATTCCTCCAATGGACGCCCCCTGTACCTGGCAATTCGGGATTACCAATCCTGGCTGAATTCTGCCACAGAAAGCCTGGGCGGCACACCAGGGAATCGCAAAATCATGTTGGTCAAGCATCTCATCCACAAGCAGCGTGTCAGTGTACCGGCGACCATTCGTAAAGTCCTGGAAGCACATGGCACAGAGACCACATCTCCGATTCTGCATAATTCAACAAAAAATAAAAATGAAACTTCTAATGATATAATCGCATCAAATAAGTAGACGGGTTAATGTCATTCTTAGAATAGCCCGTTATGATGGTTGTTACGAAAGATGAATTAGGAATTAAGACAGGTGGGAACACCTGATCATTGAACAAATAACAGGATTTTTTTAGGACGAATGAAACAAAGAAAAATTACAGATGATCTGCAGGCGCTGATGGAGGTTCTACCTCTGGAAATTGCTCAAGCATTGGAAGAAGCAGATAATAGCGACAATCTAATAGAGATTGTAATGGATCTGGGTCGCACACCGAAAGCTCGCTTTGTGAACGAAGAGGTACCCCTATCCGAACGTGAAGTAACCCATGAGGATATTGATTACGTGGTCACACGCATAGGAGATTTTGATGCTGATAATCGTGCCGGTCTGGAGCGCACCCTGCATCGTATCTCCGGTATTCGCAACCGCCGTGGGCAGGTAGTAGGTCTGACCTGCCGTGTGGGTCGCGCGGTTTATGGCACCATTGATATCATTCAGGATTTAATTGAATCCGAAAAAAGTGTTTTGCTCCTGGGTAAACCTGGTATCGGAAAAACCACCATGCTGCGCGAAGCTGCCCGTATCCTGGCTGAGAAGAAACGCGTGGTCATTGTGGATACTTCCAATGAAATTGGTGGCGATGGCGATGTTCCGCATCCAGCCGTGGGGATGGCGCGCCGCATGCAGGTTGCCAAACCATCCTTACAGCACGAAGTCATGATTGAGGCGGTCGAGAATCACAACCCGGAAGTGATTGTGATTGATGAGATCGGACGTGAACTGGAAGCCCTGGCTGCCCGTACGATTGCCGAACGAGGTGTGCAGCTAATTGCCACAGCCCATGGCCGTACCCTGGAAAATCTGTTGCTGAACCCGACACTCTCCGACCTGATTGGCGGTATCGAATCGGTAACGCTGTCAGATGAAGAAGCACGCCGGCGTGGCACGCAGAAGACTGTGCTCGAACGCCGCTCTCCGCCAACCTTTGACGTGCTGGTTGAGATCCAGGAGCGCAACCGTATGGCAATTCACCCGGATGTCTCCGAAGCTGTCGATTCGCTATTACGCGGTTATCCAATCCCCCCTGAATTGCGTTATCGTAACGAAAACAACGAAATCAAAATTGAGAAATTACCCGCGCCATCCATCACGACCCGTGGTGCGATGTCACAGGGAATGCGCCGCAGCAATGAAAATGGACGTACTGTCACACAACCGCGTCCGGCATATGCACAGTCGCCATCCCAACCGGTCATACCCGTCAATAATGATCCCGAAACAGGTCGCATGCGCACCGTTAAGATATTCCCTTACGGGGTAGCTCGCAACCGCCTGGAGCAGGCAACCAAACGCCTGTCTGTACCGGCTGTGATTGTGCGCTTACCAGAAGAGGCAGATATCATTATGACCCTGCGCACGTATTATCGTTCCCGACAACAGATATTGATCGAAGCTGAAGATCGTGGCACTCCACTTTACTTCCTGCGCTCCAACACTATCAATCAGATGGAAAAGACATTAATGGAGATCTATAACCTCAACGGTAATAATGTGATGCAAAATGAGGATTGGCAATATGCATCTCAAGTAACAGAAGATGGTATCCGCGCAGTGATGAATGGACAGCGTTGGGCAGACTTACCACCCGCATCCTCTGCAATTCGCCGCTTACAACACGAGATGGCGCGCCAGGCACAGCTGGTATCCCATTCCTATGGGAAAGATCCCAACCGGCGTGTACGCATCTTTCGTGAATAGGACTGTGATGTTTATTACCCTGGAAGGTCCGGAAGGCAGCGGAAAAAGTTCACAATTGCCCATCTTAGCAGATTGGCTGCGTGAGCAAGGTTATAACGTCTATACCACTCGTGAACCCGGTGGCACGCTGATCAGTGATCAGATTCGCACCATTTTGCATGATTTAGAAAATACTGCCATGCACCCACGCACTGAAATTCTGCTGTATCTGGCGTCTCGCTCCCAACACGTGGAAGAGGTGATTCGACCTTTGCTGGAAAAAGATACGATCGTACTTTGTGACCGCTATGCCGATTCAACCCTGGCTTATCAGGGGTATGGGCATGGCGTCGATATTCCCACATTGAAGAAATTACTTGATTTTTCCACAGGTGGGCTTTACCCGGATTTAACCATCCTTCTCGATCTTAATGTTGAGATTGGGTTGGAACGCCGTAAACAAAGCGGAGGCGAATGGAACCGGCTGGATGCTTATGCATTGGCTTTTCATAAACGTGTTCGTGAGGGATACTTAACGCTGGTTGCTGACGAACCGCAACGCTGGCGGATTGTTGATGCAGCCCAATCCTTTGATGATGTACAGAAAGCTCTCCGAGAAGTCATCAGGGCTGAATTAAGTAAAAATTAAAACAGGGGAGATGAAGAAAGGCAGGAACCCTTTAATGAAAAAATTTGGAACCTTATTGATTGTGCTAATGATTGCTTCTTTGGTGTTGGTTGCATGCCAGCCAAAAGAAGAAACACCGGTTGTGGAAACAGAAACCGAAAATGAAACCGCAAATGAAATTGGTGTTGAACAAAATTTGACAGGTTTTAATCCCAACTTAGCTGGTAAGATCACAGAATGTACACTGGAACAATTGATACCTGTGATTCCGCCAAATCAGATTCCTCCCGTACCGCTGGCAAGCACAGAGGATTGGATCAAAGGCTCTGTAGACGCAGAGATCTCCATAATCGAGTACAGCGACTTCCAATGTCCCTACTGCTCCATCGCTGCGCCACAACTGGAACAGTTCTATCTCGACAATGCGGATAAGGTCAACCTGGTATTCCGTCATTTGCCACTACCCAGCATTCATCCCAAAGCATTTCCTGCTCACCAGGCAGCAGAAGCAGCAGGTATGCAGGGAAAATTCTTCGAGATGCATGATTTATTGTTTGCTGAGCAACAGGTTTGGTCTGCAGGTACCGTATCCGTTGAAGGATTTGTAGATTATGCCCTCGAACTGGCTGGAAAACTGGATCTGGATCTGGCAAAATTTGAAGAAGACTACAACAGCGAAGCTGTATTAAACAAAATTACACTCTCATATACCGATGCCACAGAAAATATTGGCATCAGCGGTACCCCGACTGTGTTTATTGTGATCAATGGTGTTCCCTATTCTTCCTCGTATGATTACAACACCCTTTCCAGTATCCTGAAATTGATCGAACTGGATAAGAACCGTTACACAGAATGTCCCCCCATGGTAGTGGATGTAACAAAGGTTTATGAAGCGACCATCACCACCAGCAAAGGAGACTTCAAAATCGAACTTTACCCCGAGAAAGCTCCACTGGCAGTCAACAGCTTTGTTTTTCTGGCAACAGAAGGTTTCTATAATAATGTTGAATTCCATCGCGTGATTCCTGGCTTTGTGGCTCAAGTAGGTGACCCAACTGGCCTGGGTATGGGTGGTCCGGGGTATGAATATGCTAATGAAATCTCTGATTTGAAATTCGACTCCGAAGGTGTTCTCGGTGTTGCCAATGCCGGCGCCAACACCAATGGTAGCCAATTCTTTATCACCTATGCTGCCCAGACTGCTTTGGACGGTGGCTATACTGTTTTCGGTAAAGTGATCGAAGGCATGGATGTGGTCACCAGTTTGAACGCAGTTGATCCCCAACAGGGGATTACAGCCGAAACGCTGGATAAGATCATTTCTATTACCATCACCGAAAAATAATGGCTGAAGGATCGAATAATCAATAAATTGGGTCTTGTGGGTGTTATTGGCGTGCGGGGGAACGCCAATAACACCCATACCGCACATTTTTAAAAGGACACGAAAAATTGAAGCTGCAAGGAAGAGCGAAAATTTATGCAATTTCCCAGGTTGTCATCAGCAGCCTGGGCTTTTTATCCAGCCTAATAGGGGGGGGATTGTTGCTGGTATTTGGGCTTTTCAGTGGGATGATTGATCCGCTGACAGCCAATGAAGCCGGCTTGATGCTGGTCATAGGCTGGACATCCTTGCTGATTGCTGTGGCTTTTATCCTGGCTTTGATCAGTGCAATTTTTCATTTACAGGGCAGGTCCATGCCTGCCTTGCAACCCTCTACACAACGGATCATCCAGGGTGCTTTGATCGTTGTCTGGATCGTATCGATTCTGGGGGTGTTGCTCATCAGCCGTTTTCAGGCGTTGAACCTGATCACTTCCTTATTGATTATTCCTCTGGTTTTAGTGCCCATCCTGTTCTTTTTCTGGATTGGCGCTAGAAACCTGAGCCTGGGAAACCGGCCGCGCGTCTGGGGTGCGGTAGCATTCAATTTTTCGATTATGATGCCGGTGGTATTACTCGCAGAGCTGGTATTGTTGTTTTTTATTTTTATGATTGCTGCGGTCTGGCTGGCTGGACAACCCGAGTTACTCTCTCAAATCATGATGTATGCAGACCAGATTTCGAATGGTTTGATGGAACCGCTGGAAGCGGAACAACTGATTACGGATCTGATCAGCCGTCCAATTTTTTTGAATGGCAGTATTCTGGTGGTGGCAATTCTGGTACCACTGCTTGAAGAACTCTTCAAACCCATGGCCATCTGGTTCCTGGCTGGTAAACATCTGACACCATCGCAAGGTTTTGTGGGCGGATTGATCGGTGGGGCATGTTTTGCCATGCTGGAAAGTCTGGGGGCGGTTGGAATCCCGGCCGAATCGGAATGGCTGATACTGTTATTTGGTCGTACCGGTACAGGACTCCTGCACGTCACTTTATCCGGTCTGGTGGGCTGGGGATTTGCCAGCGCTTTCTACAATCGCAATTGGGGAAGAGCCATTGCCACCTATCTGGGTGCTGTTACCATCCATGGTTTATGGAACTTCTTTGCACTGCTCTCAGGAATTGTACCAATTTTGCCAATCTCCGAAGAGATGAACAATCTGCCCGTATTGCTAGGGCAAATAGGGGTGTTTGTTCTGGTGGCTTTATTTGTGATTAACCTGGTATTGCTCTTTAGCGTCAACCGGCAATTGCAACAACAACCGGCCGAATAAAAAAAAACTGATCACGATAATTTGTGTTCATGTATAGTTATCAACTTAATCCTGATTTATTTTAAAGTCGTCTCGAGACTCTTGAGCAACCCGGGAATGGCATGTAAGGCGCTTTGCTTCCAGGTTTCAGATTGTTCAATCCTGGGCTGCATGTATACATTATTGACTGCGCACAGGATCTGCAAGAGACGATAGAGCATCAGCCGGCGCACTTCCGGTTTGACACCATAGCCTTGCAGGAAAGCGATGCGCCATTGATCGAACATGAAAGTGAAGGGCGGCTCAATCAGAAATGTCAGATCATAAGCTGGATCCCACCAGAAGGCATCTCCCAACCCGGTAATGCGGGTAACCTGCCAATCGAGACCTTGTTTTTCCAGGTAGATCGTCCAGGGGAAGGGACTGCCATGCACCATCACGGGTTTATGGTTCTTTAAATAAGCCAAATTTGCCTGCCAGACATCCACAATACGCTGGTGAACCAATTTGTTCAGAATACCTTTGCTGGCTAATGCTGCCCCACTACCACCGACAATTTCATTATCAAAGAGGTAATCTGTGGGAGAGACATCAATCAATTGTTCAGGGTCATTCACCCACACACCAGATTCTTTTCCCTGGATGGCATGCAAACGACGATAAAACTGACCAATACCGCGATACATGGCTTTGATCTCATCGTCTGGTTTCAGTCGCATCAAGCGATCCAGACGTTCGCCGGGGCCTTGTTCAACCACAATAAATGCATGACCAATCTCTTGCATGCTGTCATCCACCACCAGTACCGGTGAGATGGGCAAACCATTCTTTTCGAGAATCTCGGTTACCCGGTATTCGTGCACACTGCTATCGATCCAGTCTGAATTTACGTTAAATTTATATACCACTGCCTTTCGGTCGGAAAAATGGACGCGGAAATTATGACGCACCCAGGTACCCAGATCCTCAATCCATGAGATTGTATTATCTGGAAAATGAGATTGAGCCAAACGGAGAACATCGGTTTCAGTTATCATACGTCTCCTCCCAAATTTGATTTTACATTAAGATTAGCAGAAGGCAAACAATTTTCTAACTGATTTGTTTAATCCACAGCATTGGATTTTATGACCTGGGAGTACCAATGTCCACTGTCTTTGATAATCCGCTCCTGAGTCTCGTAATCTACCCAGACGATGCCGAAGCGTTGAGAATAACCGTGTCCCCACTCAAAGTTATCAAGTAGTGACCAGACAAAGTAACCAGCCAGCGGGATTCCCATTTGGATAGCTTTGTGGGCCACGCGCAGGTGTTCGCGCAAGTAGCGAGTACGGCGCTCATCACGCACACGACCATCATCTCCCGGTACATCCGAATAGCTGCAGCCATTTTCTGTTATATAAATTTTAGGTATATGGTATTCAAAGTGAAAGCGCCCCAGGACATTTAATAAGCCCTCGGGATAGACCTCCCAGCCCATTTCAGTGTAATTTTCCTTGTTCTCTGGCGCCGGGAAGAGTGTTTGCGGTAGATTCTGTTCTTCCGGAAAATCTGTGTTGCGTATCACAGTGCGCCGGTAATAATTTAAACCAATGAAGTCAATCGGTGTAGCAATGACTTCCATATCCCCAGTTTGAACGAAAGTTGTTCCCTCCGAAGGCACCCCCTGTTTAGATATGAAACGGAGTAAGTCTGCCGGGTAAGGACGCCCTGCCAATGCTTCCAAATACAAGCGCACCCAAATAGCGTCCTGTTCTAACCTGATCTGCCGGTCAATCACACTGGCAGAAGCTGATGGTGTGTGATTTGCATTGATCACGATGCCAACCTCACTGCCCGGGCTGTTCCGGCGAATAACAGGAACCGCCAACCCATGGGACAGTAAAAGGTGATGAGCACTTTTGAGTGTTGAAACCATATCACCCTTGATGCCAGGGGCATGCTCACCGTGAAGGTAACCCAGGTTGGCAACCACTGACGGTTCATTGTGGGTCATCCAGTGTTTCACACGGTCCCCCAAAGCACGGGTGATCACATCCGTATATTCGACAAAGGCTTCGGCTGTGCTGCGAGCTGGCCAGCCACCGGCTTCAAATAATACCTGTGGCAAATCCCAATGATACAGGGTGGTAAATGGTTGAATGCCTGCCTCAAGTAGTTCATCCACCAAACGACTGTAAAAATCAATTCCTGGTTGGTTTACTTTTCCAAGCCCCTTTGGCAAGATTCTCGGCCAGCTGATCGAAAAGCGATAAGCATTCAATCCCAGCTCTTTCATCAAAGCTACATCTTCCCTATAACGGTGGTAATGGTCATCGGCAACATCCCCGGTATCGTTGTTGAGGATTTTTCCTGGGGTATGTGAGAAGCGATCCCAGATGGACTCGCCCTTGCCATCTTCATTCCAAGCGCCTTCGATCTGATAGGATGCAGTCGCTGCACCCCAGATAAAATTTTCAGGAAAATGTAATTTTGTGTTCATGGTCCTCCAGTGAGTTTTGATTGAGTGATTTTAACCCAGATTTGAAGATTTGGTGTCTCAATTCACAATCCAAAGAGAAGAATTAAAATTCTCAATGGTGTTCTCAAATCGAACTTTGATTGACACTTTTCATAAAAAATCGTGTCCTTTCAATAATTAGCGGTCAGGGTGTTTTTGGCGTGCGTCCGCACGCCAAAAACACCCGCTTGCCCCGATTTATTGAGATGATACAAAAAATCCGTATAAATAACATGTCCTTGCAATGAAAGGAAACTTCAAATGGATAATCGCAGTGGATGTCTGGTTGGCTTGCTCAAGCTCTTTTTACTGGACAAAGTGTTCGACTGGCTGCAGAGTCGTTTTGGCTTTGGCCAGGGTTGTATGGGTTGTGGATGCGGGGTGATCCTGTTGATTGCATTCCTTATAATTGCCGGGGCGATCATTTTCGACACAAACTGGTTTAGTCTCTTCTAATTCTTTTCTATTTGAGTGGATGATCGCCAGGTAACCACCTGATTACCGCCATTTTGCTTGGCCATTGACCAGGCCTGATTGGCATGCTCCAGCAGCATGTCTACGCGTTTTTCATAATCCGCACTGGTGCAGGCGATCCCCATACTGATGGTTATCTGGATCATTTTCTGATCGACCTCAAAAACATGCTCGCGTACGTGGTAAAGAAGACGTTCTGCTAGAATTTGAGCGTGTTTGCATTCTGTATTGGGCAGCAGAATCACAAATTCCTCACCACTGATCCGCCAGATAAGATCACGCCGGCGAAATTCATCACGCAGCATATGAGATAGCTCCACCAGAATTTGATCAGCAATCAGATTTCCATACGCTTGATTTACATTCTTAAACTGGTCCACATCCACCATGATCATGGAAACGACTTTGCCATAATGTTCAACATTAAGGTGGTCTTTTTCCAGGATGGTAAGAAAGTGTTTGCGGTTTAACAAACCGGTCAGCGGATCGGTGATTTGGGAAGGTGTGAATGACAATTGTGATGAGGGCATCAGATCAAGTTGTTCACGCATACTGCGACTCTGTTTACCCAAAAGCCTGGAACTTTTCTGGGTCTGCTCTACCTGATGCATGATTTCTAAACTGCGGATGCGTTGCACATCCTGTTCTTTTTCAATCTGTTTTTCATACCGATAAAAACTCTCAAAGTGATCTAGGGATTTATCGAAGCTGCCGGTTTGTTTATATCCTCTCGCCAGAGCACGATGGATGCGGATACCCTCATGACGCATATTGAGTTGTTCGGATAATGCCAAAGCTTCCTGCAGGCGACTGAATGCCGAATCGTAGTCTGGTTTTTCAAGGGTAAGCTGACCCATCGCCAATAAAACACGCACTTTGCGATAAAGCAATCCATGTTCCTCACTGATTTTCAGCGCTTGATTCAAATGTTCGAGAGACCCTGCATAATCTTTCAATGTTTCGTGAACTCGGGCATGAATGACCAGGGCTTTGGTTAGTTTATCCATGGCTTTAAAGCTGCGATAGATCTTGATAGCTTCGTGTATATGATTTTGCGCCTGGTCAAAATCTCCATTATGTGTGTCAAGCAAACACCAGTTGAGGTGAATATCCGCATGGGTTTTGTTGATGGGTAGACCCTCCATCAGATCAAACGCCTGCTGGAAATAACGTTCCGCCCAATCCGATTTGCCCATCTCCATATATTGACGTCCAACCAGGTTGTAGAGCCCTGCCTGCCAGCGACGATTGGAGAGTGTCTCGTAATAACTCAAAGCTTGCCAGGAGAATTCAAAACCCTCGGGGGCATTTCCCAGCGCAAAGTTTGCCTTGGCTAGTACTTCAAAGGCGCGTCCATTTAACAAATCATCTTTTATCTGGGTGATAAGCGGTAATGCCTGATAAATGCTGGAAATTGTCAATTCATAATTGGTTGTTTCCAGATTAAGTAGACCGCGAGTAAAAAGACTGTTCGCCAAAACAGCCGAAACCTCTGGGTTGGATTCATCCAGACTTTGCGCCAGGTTGACAGCTTCATCCACCACACGTATCGCATAGGAAAGATTGCTATCTTCCAGTATCAGCGCTAATTCATTCAGTAGTTTGACCTTTTCGAATGAATCCTGGGTTCGTCCGATTTTCTGTTCCAATTCCTCAATAAGTGCCTGTTTCATACCATCACCTTCTGATAGCTAGATTCTACCCGAATCCATTAAAAATTGGCGGTTTTGATTTTTATGCTGGTGAATTGTAACAATTGTTAATTATCGACAGAATTATCAGATTCATCTTCCCAGACCATAATGCGCTGGGTATTGCTTTGCCGGGCTCTTTCCAAAGCCTGATCTGCACGTTGGATGAAGACATCCACCGGCAGGTCTTTTCTATATTCCACCAATCCGGCATGGAACGTGAGAGCAAGTTTTTCACCGGCAACCTCAAAATCAGCGCCTGCAAAGTGCTGACTGATACGATTAGCAACGATGCAGGCATTCTCCAGGCTGGTTTCTGGCAGCAGCATTATGAAGGCATCACCACCATAGCGACCGATCACATCCACGACACGTAATAGATCTTTGAGACGCCGGGCAACCCATTGCAGCACTTGATCGCCAATCACGTAACCAAAACGCTCGTTTACCTGACTGAAATGGTCAATGTCAATAATCAGCAGGGAGAGTGGGTGAGGGTAACGGTTGACCCTTTGGATTTCCTGTTCAGCCAGATCGTAGAAATAACGCAGGGTGTTGACAGAAGTCGTTACATCCAGGTTGAGCGCGCGACGATATTTATCCTCACTCTGCCGTAATGCTTCTTCCACCCATTTCCGTTCGGTGATCTCCTTCTCGATCTGATCGTTTTTGTTCTGGATGATACGAGCTTCTTTTTGCAGCGCATCGGCGCGAATGATTGTTTCAAGGGTCATGTATTTCAGATCATTCTTCTCGCGTTTGATGCGCTGTTCAATCTGGTAAAAACTCTGGAAATGCTCATACGCCTTGTGGTAATCGCTCAGTTCTGCATAAATCTGTGCCAGTTTTCGATCTGCCCGCAGGCAGCCTTCTTCATAGTGAAGTGTTTGAGCACGAGCATTGGCATTCAGCAGACGTTGAACTGCTGCAGCCAGTTCCTCCAGGTAATGATCGACTTCGCTGAGCCAGATATCACAGGAGATTTCATCAGATTGGTATCCCTGGTGTTCTGCCAGTTGTCTTGCTTGCTCAAAATAAGCTTTGGCAGTATCCAGATTCCCCTTGCGCAACTCATTCTGACCTTTTTGGCGAAGATTATCAATGCGCACCGGCAAAACGCGCAAATCCTCCGCCAATTCGATTGAACGCTGCAAATACTGATCAAAGACCTCAAAATCCCCAAGCATTTTATATGCAGCTGCCAGGTAGTTATAGGCATAGCTGAGCTGAATGGATAAATCACGACTCTGGAAAAGAGAGATTGCTTTTTTAAGTTCAGAAATGGCAGGTTCGATTTCTCCACTTACCAGATAGGTTTGTCCGATGGTCATGGTGATTTCACCCATCAAACGGGTATCAAGGAGATGACGTGCCGATTCCAAGGCTTTGAGCAGTGACGTCATCGCCTTATTGTATTCATTCAACTGAACATAAATCATCCCGAGCAAACGCAAGGTGGATGCCTGGCTGAGGCTATGACGCAACTCGTTATAGATGTTGAGGGCTTCTTTTGCCTGAGCAAGCGCCAACATGGTATCACCCAGTTCGAGATGGAAATGTGACATATTGAAAAGCGCATCCGCCACACCCTTGGGATACGGATCATGTCGAAATTCGGTGGATGTGGCAAGCTGATAAGCCCGTTTGCTGAGATCCAGCCCCTCTGCAGGAGCAAGGCTGATCATATCCTGTGCAGCTGCATTGAGTGAATCAATACGCTGGATGATTTCAGATTCCTGAACCAATCCTGGTCGGGTGGGGTGGTAGAAAATATTCATCGGCTGTTACCCATCTTCTTCACAAATTTGTCAGCCATTTAAAGACTGTAGTCTTTATGTTGCAACCTTTGTACCAGATGTCTCGAAGCGTCTACGCCAACATGGTCATTTTTTCACAAGTATGTTAAAAATAGGGTATGAACAATAAACCCGATATTCGTATCTACCCCGACCTCTCAACACTGGAAGACGCGGTCGCAAAGCACTTTTTGCTGGCAACCAACCAGGCAGTACAGCAACGTGGTCAGGCATTGATCGCCTTGTCTGGAGGAAGCACCCCATTGGGACTGTTCCATCTGCTGGGTAGTGATGCTTATCGCGCGACACTTCCCTGGACGCAGATCCACTTCTTTTGGGTGGATGAGCGCTGTGTTCCAGCACAAGACAAAGAAAGCAATTACGGGCAGTTCAAACGCAACGTGCTCGACCCGCTTAAGATCTCCGCACAGCAGGTGCATGCCATCGATGGTGAATTGCCGGCTGAGCAAGCGGCCCACAATTATGAAGAAATGCTGCGCACCTGGGCAGAAAAAGGCCATGAACTTCCCCGCTTTGACTGGGTGTTGTTGGGCATGGGCAGAGATGGACACACCGCTTCGTTATTCCCGGGGCAATCAACAGCATTAATGGAAGAGCGAGCTGTGATGGCTGTAACTGCACAGTATGAAGATAGGCCTTCCGATCGAGTAACCCAGACCCCGCGAATTCTGAATCTGGCAAGGCAGGTGATTTTTATGGTCAGTGGTGCTCAAAAAGCGGATCGTCTCCAGGAAGTGCTGCACGGAGACCCTGATCCCCTGCGACTGCCTGCCCAACGGATTCAACCTGTGGATGGTCGACTGGTGTGGATGCTGGACGAAGCCGCTGCCAGTAAATTGTAATTAATCCCAATCGTCGGGATTATAACGGCGTAGACGTTTGATCTCGCCGTGTTTCTTTTTACTTCCCAGGCGGGCTGCTCTGGCAGTCACACTGGGGCGGGTAGCCTTACGTGGTTTGGGTTTCTCAGAAGCCTGCCGAATGATCTCGACCAGTCGCTCCTGGGCATCGTAGCGATTCTGCTCCTGGGTGCGGTATTGACGGGCATGGATCATCAAAATACCATCTTTATTGATGCGTCCCCCCGCAATTTTAAACAAACGTTCCTTAACCTCTACTGGCAGGGTCGATGCAATCACATTAAAACGCAGTTGAACCGCTGTTGAGACCTTGTTGACATTCTGTCCCCCGGGACCAGCCGCGCGCACAAAATCAAATTCCAGCTCGGCTTCATCGATGGAAATGGTGGGCGTAATCTCGATCATTGTTTAAGTATAACAGTTCGCTTCAGTTTGATCTGAATGTTTGTAGTTTGAAGATACACAGATGACTTTAATCCAGGTTTTACCAGGCAATGAAAAAACCAATTATAATGTGCCTAAACAAGAGGTAATAATATGATGTCCAATAAGGTTTCAATCCCATTAACAAATTATGAGTATGAAGTTTTGAAAAATAATTATATTATTTCAGCATGTTGCAAAATGCAATTGAACACAGTTACATTAAGTGAATCTGGTGCTGAGTTATTATTAACACAGAATGAACTCAAAAAACTAATCGGATATGTTGCTGCTGAAGCAAACCATGCTCGTAAAAAAAGTGAGCAGGAAGACTTGAATTCGATATGCGATTATCTTGAATCCATTGATCACAGTTAATACCAGGTTTTTATATCACCAGGAAATGGCAAGATTATGAGTAGATCGAGTTTTGTTTCTATACCTACTTCCAAAAGGATTTTTATCACGGAATTTCTCTGTATTGCCTGTGGGCACAAATTCCGTCGTAAACTGTGCAGAATTTATGTGGATGGGCCTACTCTCGAAAAACGATTAATCCATAAACAACAAACCCCATATAGTGAATATCTAATTCCTCAACGAATTACCTGCCCAAAGTGTCAGACGACAGACCAATATGAATTGACTGAATATACCCTTGCTTCGTTGTCATTAGCATTGCATGCAGCAGTATTAATCGGCGGTTTGAACGACCGACACCCCGTAAGAATTATCAATTTTTCCCTATCAGATGGAAAACTGATTCACCCTCTAGAAGCCCTCAAAAACTGTCACCAAAGGGTAATCTCCAATCCCAAAAAACAGTCTGTCCGCATGCAATATGCAAAATTATTGGCTGCTTTGGGCTATTTTTCCGAAGCAGAAACCGAATACACTACACTTCTTGATCAAAATCCAGGTCAATTAGAAGCCTGGTACCAATTAGCAGCTGTTTATGTGGTTCAGAAACGTAAACGCGAAGCTAAAAAAACCCTTCAAAACCTTATCCGACAATCTCAACAGTCAGTGGTATTGAAGAAAAAAGAGGAAATTTTAATTCAAAAAGCCTTACAATTTATCTATGGAGATTTGCCACTAGACGAATTAATCCCCCAAGAACTTGGTGGGGGAGTGTAACAGTCCATTAAAAGGATGCGTCGTGTATGGCAAGTGGCTTCATACGTGGATTAAGCTTTGTTGCTGATGATGATGTACAATAAAGGTAGAATTACATGGATTAGGAAATGAATCCTACCCAGGAGGTAAACATGATCGTAACAGCATGGAATAATGGCGCTCATAGCCGCAATGGAGCTGGCTATGGTTTTAAAGTATCGGTTGCAGATAGAGATTTACATTTCAAACCAGAGTGGGATGTGATTGTGCTGGAACTGGAAGGGGAAGAACCCTTCGAAGTGAATATCAACAAAGAAGCATTCTGGAGTGAAGCTTGCCGTGAGTTGATGAGCGCGAATATTGGCAAGTGGTTACGACAACAAGGACTGGCTCCCTGGCCAAAGGGTAATCCCCCTTATTTTGTGGTGGATCCTTTGGAAGACAACCGCTTCAGTGTGTCAAAAGCCGGCAAAAAATCTGGAAAAAAACCGTTTTAGAAAGACAGTTTAAAGGCGAAAGTTGAAAGTTGAAAGCTGAAAGGCGAAAGGCGAAAGTCATAGCTGAAAGTTTAAAGGGGAAAGAGAGGGTAATTTCACATTTGAACCTGGTACCCTCACCCTTTCAGGGCACGGCGAAGCGCTTCAAGCAAGTTGAATTGTTCCATGAAACAATTCGAAACAATTGCTGCCTTCCACTGTGTTACAGGTCCTTCAGAAGGTGTTGAGCTGGCAACCAAAAAATGCCCCTGGAGGGATTAAGGGTTGGGATTTAGATTTTTATATGTAATTGTTAAGGTGCAAGGTTTAGTACTGGATTATTATAGAATAATTGTTCTATATTGTCAAGAGGAGGAAAATGACTGATGACCGGAGACAGGGGACAGCTGACAAAGAACCCCGGAGGGGATAATGGCAACGAACCACCGAATTTGATGATCCAGACTGCAGGTGACAGGTTCATGCTGATCGCTCAAGCAGGGCTGGGGGGTTGACGAAGATGAGTGTACTTTTCCATAGGAACACTACAGAGATTTTCACTTGCCACGATTTCCAAAACTCTATATACTAAAATCAGCCCATGTCCCATCGGGGTAAGAGAAAAAATGGACAAAGAAGCCAAAGCACGCATTAAGATCAATAAATTATTGGAAGAAGCCGGCTGGCGTTTGTTGGATAATGAACTCGGCAAGGCCAATGTGCTGCTGGAGAATCATGTCAAAATCTCGACCAGGGCTCTGGATGATCTGGGGGAGGATTTTGAGAAAACCGCTGACGGTTATATTGATTTCCTGCTGCTGGATACCAATGGCTTCCCTTTTGTGGTGCTGGAAGCCAAAGCTGAGGACAAGAATCCGTTGATCGGCAAGGAGCAGGCGCGTACCTATGCGCGTGCGCAGAATTGCCGCTTTGTTATCCTTTCGAATGGCAACACCCATTACCTGTGGGATATCCGATACGGCAACCCCAAACGCATAACGGTTTTCCCGCGGCAGGAGGAACTGCAGGGTTTTCAGGTGTTCCAGCCCAACCCGAATGCCCTGGTCCATGAACTGGTGCGGGAGGATTATATCGTCCTGACCAGCCGACCGGATTATGAGCGCGACCCTGCCTGGCAGGATGAAAAAACACGTGCAGTTTTCCTGCAAAACAACAACCTGCGCTTTTTGCGCCCCTACCAGTTGAAAGCCATCCAGGCGGTACAGGAAGTCGTGCAGGACGGCAAAGACCGATTTCTGTTTGAGATGGCAACCGGCACCGGCAAAACACTGGTCTCGGCAGCGATCATCAAGCTCTTTCTGCGCACAGGCAATGCCCGACGAGTGCTGTTTCTGGTGGATCGATTGGAGCTGGAAGATCAGGCAGAGAAGGCTTTCAAACAATATCTCAAACCGGACTATCATACCGTAATTTTCAAACAATCGCGGGATGATTGGCGCAAAGCTGAAATTGTTATTTCGACGGTGCAGACTTTTCTCTCCAACAATCGCTACAAACGCGAGTTCAGCCCGAGTGACTTTGACCTGGTGATCTCCGATGAAGCCCACCGCAGCATTGGCGGAAATGCACGGGCTGTATTTGAGTATTTTATTGGGTATAAATTGGGACTGACCGCCACCCCGAAGGATTATCTGAAGAATGTGGATGGGATAGGCGGATTCGGAATGGATGAATCAGGTACGGGCGGGTTCGGAACCCGCCCGTACGGAACCCACCCCAACATGGATGTGCGTGAATTCGAACGCCGCGCTCTGCTGGATACCTACCTGACCTTCGGCTGTGAGAATGGCATCCCGACCTTTCGTTATTCGTTGATTGATGGGGTCAAGGATGGCTATCTGATCAACCCGCTGGTGGTGGATGCACGCACCGAGATCACCACCCAACTGCTCTCGGATGAAGGCTATTCGGTGGTGGTGGAGACCGAGGAAGGCGAAGAACAGACCGAGATTTTTGTGCAGCGCGACTTCGAGAAACGCTTCTTTTCCGACCATACCAACGCGGTGTTCTGCAAGACTTTCCTGGAACATGCCCTTCCCGACCCGATCAGCGGTGAAATTGGCAAGAGCATCGTCTTCTGTGTCAGCCAGAACCATGCCGCCAAAATCGCGCAGATTCTGAACGAGATGGCGCATCAACTTTTCCCGGGGAAATATAACTCCGACTTTGCTGTTCAGGTGACCTCACTGATCCCTGGTGCCCAGCAGATGACACTCAACTTTGCCAGCAATAAGTTAAACGGCTATGGCAACTTTCACCCGGAATACCGCACCGGCAAAACCCGCGTGGCGGTGACAGTAGGTATGATGACCACCGGCTATGATTGCCAAGACATTCTGAATCTGTGCCTGATGCGCCCGATCTTCTCCCCGACCGATTTTATTCAGATCAAAGGGCGCGGTACGCGCACCTATGACTTTGTCAAAGAAATCAGCAACCCGGCATGGAAAGCCGAATTGGGCAAAATCCCCAAACAGCACTTCAAACTGTTCGATTTTTTCGCCAATTGCGAGTACTTCGAAGAAAAATACAATTATGATCAGGTTTTAAAACTGCCACCAGAGCCATCCTTGCCAGTAATCGATGCGACCCCCGATGGCGGTCACGTGTATACGGATTATGACAGCACCCGGGTGGATCGATTGAGCAAATTTGTAATCGAAGAAATTGGCCCAAATGGCATGAAGATTGACCGCATGTATTTTCAAAAATTTGCGGATCAGGTCACGCAGGACCCTGCTGTGCTGGAAAAAATGAATGCTGGGGCTTTCGAAGCCGCCGCCGATTACGTCGAAAAGCACCATTTGAACCAGCCCAAAGAATTTTACAGCCTGGAGAAATTAAGAAAATCGGTCAACACCGACCGGCGTGTGCCCTTGAAAGAATTGTTGGAGTACCTGTTCGGGTTGATCCCATATATCAAGACCAAAGAAGAGCTGCTGGACGAGGAATTCGACAAGTTCGATAGTCGCTATCTGCCGGAGGAATCCGTGTGGCAGGATGCCCGGCGGGTGTTCAAAGCCTACATCCTGGATACGGATTTCCGTGATATTGTTAACAGTAAACAATTCGCGCGGCTCAATCTTAACCCACACGGTGACGCCTTCCGCAAGATCAGCCCCGATCTGCGCACATTGATCCCGGAGTACATCAAAGACAATGTGCCCCTAAACCAGTTCCTGTAAATCACAAATCAACGCAGAGGTGCAAGCATGCTCGATAACGAAACCAAACAACGCATCAATACAGCCCGGGATATTCTGGTTGGCAAAGTGCCTGACCCGAAAAGCCAGGTGGAGCAGATCACCATTGCATTGACCTACAAATTCATGGATGACATGGACCAGGAAGCGCTTGCTATGGGTGGCAAAGCCAGTTTCTTTGTGGGCGAATATGAAAAGTACGGCTGGACGAAGATGTTCGACCCGCATCTGGGCGGATTTGAGATGCTGGCCTTGTATTCGGAAGCCATCACGCGCATGAGTGAAAACCCGCATATCGAGCCGCTCTTCCGCCAGATCTTCAAGAATGCCTATCTGCCATATCGCGACCCGGAAACCCTGAAGTTATTCCTGAAGACCATCAACGAGTTTCACTATGACCACTCCGAAAAGTTGGGGGATGCCTTCGAGTATTTGCTTTCGGTGCTGGGATCGCAGGGCGATGCCGGGCAGTTCCGCACCCCGCGCCACATCATCGAGTTCATGGTGGCGGTAGTCGCTCCCAAAAAACACGATACCATTCTCGACCCGGCTTGCGGTACCGCTGGATTTTTGATCTCCGCCTATAAATTTATCCGCCAGAGCAACACCGAGAAAGTACCTGGCGATTTGCTGAGCGTGCAGGACCGCGCCCGTATGGTCAACAACTTCAGTGGGTATGATATCTCGCCGGACATGGTGCGGCTTTCGCTGGTGAATATGTACCTGCATGGTTTCACCAACCCACGGATCCATGAATACGACACCCTGACCAGCGAGGAACGCTGGCATGAATATGCGGATGTAATCCTGGCCAACCCGCCCTTCATGAGCCCGAAAGGTGGCATTCGCCCGCACAAAAAATTCTCGGTGCAGTCCAAACGCAGCGAAGTGCTGTTTGTGGATTACATGGCCGAGCACCTAACCGCCAGTGGCCGGGCGGCCATCATCGTGCCGGAGGGCATCATCTTCCAGTCCGGGTCGGCGTATAAAGAACTGCGCAAATACCTGGTGGAAAAGAACTATCTGTGGGCGGTGGTTTCACTGCCATCCGGTGTCTTTCAACCGTACTCCGGTGTTAAAACGTCAATTCTTTTCATGGACAAAGTGCTGGCGCGAAAGAGCGACCAGATTCTGTTTGTGAAGGTGGAGAATGACGGCTTTGATCTGGGAGCACAACGCCGAGCTTTTGACAAAAACGACCTGCCAGCGGCTCAATCTCTGATGCAAGCCTGGCAACAGGCGATGATAGAAAAAGGTGGAGAAGGCTTTGACCTATCTTTGGATACAGACATCTCAGCCTTGCTGGTGGAAAAATCCAGATTGGCGGAAAATGGGGAGTACAACCTCTCATCTGACCGATATAAAATTGAATTGAAAGCGCAAACCAAACAATTTCCAATGATAAATATTGGTGAAATTTGTGTATTTGAATATGGAAAACCACTTAAAGCTGAAAATAGAATTGATGGAGAATTTCCGGTTTATGGATCAAACGGAATAGTAGGCTACCATAATGAATATTTAGTTGAAGCACCTTTTATTATTGTTGGCCGAAAAGGTTCTGCTGGATCAGTTCATTATTCTGAAAAAAATGGATTTCCAATTGACACCACTTTTTACATCAAACTTGAAAACGAAAACACAATCATTCTTAAATATCTTTTTCATATTTTGAGTTCACTTGACCTAAAAAATGTAAATACACAAGCTGGCGTTCCCGGCTTAAACAGAAATGATGCGTACAATTTGGAAATTCCCCTCCCCCCTCTGGAAGTCCAACGCGAGATCGTGGCAGAGATCGAAGGCTACCAGCGCATCATCGACGGTGCGCGTATGGTGGTCGAGAACTGGAAGCCGAATATCGAACTGGAGCTGGAAGAAGCCAGGAAGGAATCCGGGGTGGAGGAATGGGAGATGGTGAAGTTGGGGGAGGTGTGTGAGGTAAAAGGTGGAAAAAGACTTCCTAAAGGAGAATTATTTGCTAATGAAGAAACTCCTTATCCATATATCCGAGTTAGTGACTTCTCAAATGGCAATATCAATACTGAAAATTTGAAATATATTTCAAATGAAATTCATAAAGAAATTAAAAATTACACCATCTCGTCGGACAACGTTTATATATCAATAGCTGGTACTATAGGTCTATTTGGAGTTATTCCTGATAAGTTAGATGGCGCAAATCTGACAGAAAATGCGGCTAAATTTATTTTTGATAATAAAGTGATGAACAAATATTTCCTTTCCTACATAGGAAATTCGAAACAAGTTCAAATTCAGATAATTTCATTGACCCATGCAGTTGGAGTACCCAAATTAGCACTGGAAAGAATTCGCAAAATAGAGATTCCATTACCTCCGATAGAAATTCAAGGAAAAATAGTCGAGATAATTAATAATGAGGAAAAATTAGTTGAAACCTCAAAGAAGCTTATTGTAATTTATCAGAAAAAAATTACTCAAATTATGAATAATATTTGGGGAGAATGAATATTAATCAAAGGGAGGAAATAAATGACACAAAATGCAACCAATTATTTATTAAAAAATTCGGATTTTAAATATGATGAAAATGAAATTTTTAAGAACGACTTCCTTGATAGAAAAGTGATTATTGAAAATCTATCGAATTTAATATGGTCAGCAACTCAGTCATTTGTAATCAGTATTGAATCACCATGGGGAACAGGAAAAACTGTTTTTGTTAAATTATGGAAACAATATCTGGAAAAGAAAAACACACCTTGTATTTATTTTAATGCTTGGGAAAATGATTTTGTTTCTGATCCAATTATCCCGTTTATCAGCACCTTGGATGAATATGTTAAAAATGAAATAAAAAACATAGATGACTCGAAAATTAAAAATTCATTGGATAAGGCGAAGCATCTTGGTGCTTATATTGCTAAAAAATCCCTCCCTGTAATCTTAAAAATTGGTACACAGGGATTACTTAATGTAGACACTGAAGAAGTCAAGAAGATTTTGAGTGACGAACAATTAAAGGAAATACCTGGATTGATGTCAGATATTGCCGAAGATGCTATTGAAGAATTTAGTAAAAAGAAAAATTCCATCAATGAATTAAAAAAGAAAATAAAAGAGATTTCCGGTGAACTGGTTAGTGAGAATAACAAGAAACCACCCTTAGTGATATTTATCGATGAACTAGATCGTTGTAGACCAGACTTTGCGCTCTTATTACTGGAGAGATTAAAGCATATTTTTTCAGTTGATGGTGTTGTTTTTGTAATCTCTGTGGATCGGAAGCAATTAGAAAGTTCTGTAAAAGCTATTTATGGTGGAGAGATAGATGCTTGTGGGTATCTGTTGCGGTTTATTGATTATAGATTTAAGTTGCCAAATGGAAAAATAGAAAATTATTCTATCCAATTATTTTATAAATATTCAATTCCCGAACTAATTCAAAAAAGAAGAACAACAAATTCCAATTATGATCAAAATTACTTCATTGAGTGTATTAATTTAATAGTGAAAGTGTTTAAACTTAGTCTAAGAGAATTAGAGAAAATATTTACTGAGTTCAATCTTTTATTAAGGATTCTAAAACCTGAAACCGTGGTTCTTCCAGGTGCTATATTTTTTCTGCTCTCCGTAAAAATTAAAGATTTTCAATTTTTCGAAAAATTAATAGAAAAACAAATTTCAATTGATAAAATTGAAAAAAAGATGGAAGAATTAGAAGTTACTTTAAATAAAAACGAAAAAGATCAATTCCACCAATTACAAGGACTATTCGTAAGGTTTATATCAACTGATGTTTCAGGAGAGTCAATCCTTGACATTCCAAATAAATATAAGAAAATTGATGGTGATAATACAGGAAATTGGTCCTATAATTCAGGTTTTAATATTGATATTCATAAAATGTGGAATATTGTTGCGGTAATTAATGAATATTTATCGAAAATTTCGTTGATAAAGGAATTCAATTAATGTATTTTTTTTCGCCAAGAAATTAGTAAAAATGATTTATTGGATACAAAATTTGATAATCAAGGAAAATTTATGTTGAAAAAAGATATGGTGTGACTATGTCACTTTCGCTAAAAGAAAATCGAGTAATAAATGAGATCGCTTCACTTTTATATGATTATCTCCCTGGAAAACCTCATCCGTATGCAAATCAGGAAATTTCATTTGAAGGTGTAGCAAAAAAACTAGGATTGAATAATTTTTGGAATGGTGGAAGTAAACTACCAGCGATTACCCTCCTATTAGAAAAAACTCTAGAATTCAAAAGGTTGTCGTTTTGTGATTTAATCTTAGAAATAATTCGAACAGGCATGATTTATCGCCAAAATAAAGGAAAAACGATAAAAAGAGAGGAAATTCAGCAGCTAAATAAACATTTATTAGGTGTTCAATTCAAAATACCTGAATTATGGGATCCTGAATTTTTGGAATCTTTACCGGGGGAAAAAATAATAAAACCTGAATCTGAAAAAGTCAATGATGGGAATCTGTTATCTGAGTTTCTTTCCTTACTAAATTTTAAACCTCAAGAAAGAGGATATAAATTTGAAAAATTTCTGAATTCATTTTTTACAAATTCACATTTATCGCCAAAAAGCGCATTCCGACTAGTTGGTGAGCAAATAGATGGTAGCTTTGAATTGGATGGAAATATTTATTTAGTTGAAGCAAAATGGCAATCAAAACCTATCAGTCAAGATCAATTATTAATCTTTAGAGAAAAAGTTGAAAGCAAATCTACCTGGTCCAGAGGTTTATTTGTGAGTGAAAGTGGATTTTCTGATGATGGTCTACAAGCATTCTCCAGAGGAAGATCAACGAACATTATTGGTATGAATGGGCAGGATATTTTTTATATTTTGAGTGGTGAAATATCATTAGTAAATGCAATTAACCAAAAAGCAAGATGGGCTGCTGAAACCGGAGAATTTTTCAAACCTATACAAGAATTAATAAAATAATAATTGACAAATTTAAACTAAGTTTTTTACATCGTTAACCGATACGCCTGCTCGATCACTTCCATCACCTGATCCAGCTGGGTTTCTTCTTCCAGGGTGATTTCCAGATCGCCGGTGCCCCAGTGCCCCACTTTGGAGACATCGCGGGTGATTTGGAAGGGGCTAATTATTTAATACCCCAATTTATTAATAACTACCTAAACTAAAATACCTAACAAAAATGTAAACAAAATATTTATTTTTTATTATATGTTTTGAGGTATGTGGATGTAAAATAAAATTAATCGCAAAAAAGGAGGGAAATTATAAAAAAAGCATCTCACAGCTAAATTAATTTCATCGAATATTACCCAATTTTTCAAATTTATCATCTGTAACTTTTGTTGCACCAAAACTCCTTATTAGAAAATTTGCCTGAAAAAATGACAACGAAATTGTAATAGCCTATTCATCAGTGACTAATTTTTGAATTATTGTGTCTGATAATAAAAATATTTTACTTAAATTATTTCTTGGAGGAATTGTGAAGAAAATTCTTTATGCCTTAGTAATTGTTTTATTTCTATTATCTGGATTTTTTAATATAAAAAATATATCTGCTAAACCTATTAATAAATTTCAACTTCAGGAAAACTGGCTTACTCACAAAGTTGAAGAATGGGGTATCACTGTAGTGTATCCCCAAAATTGGTTATTAGAAACAAATCTAAATCAGAATTATGGTTTTCGTATCACGAGTCCAGAATTCTCTGAAGACCCAACTGGCTTACTTACCGGGTCACTTATCACAATATATAAATTTCCACCAGGATCAGAATTTAGTCAAATAATTCATAATAGATTTGAGGGTCTGATTGATCGTAGTTTGACAATTATTGAGGATAATTCGAAAGCCAGAATTGATGGCATTGATGAAAATTATAGAAGATTCACAGATCTTATTATTAAAAATCACGATACCATATACGCTATTACAGGGGTTAATGGAATAGAGTACCGAATTGAATTAGTTATTATTGATGAAATTCTTTCAAGAATTCAATATGAGGTTCCAACAAAAAATGAAATTGAATTATTTTCAACTGCTGACCTGTGGGAGTTCCCCTCATTAAAATGGCCATTTTTATCTGGTCCAGGAAATATTATTGCTGATCAATCTGCAATTTCACATGTTGGAGGAGATGATCTAGCTTTGGACTTTTGTAAAGGATCTTACACATGTACTTATGCGACACCTGAAGATATTGTTCTCGCACCAACTGATATTACCCGTATTTGGGAGGTCCAAGCAGCTCAAGGCTATCACATTTTTGAAATTACATCCGACAATTTTGAAAGACTTTGCATGACCCTCGGTCATTTCCAAATACTACTGCCAGGATTTAATTTAAACACAAGAGTTTCGAGAGGTACAGAAATTGGAAAAATTATTGATTACACTTATGTTCCAGATGTGACTTTTTCCAATACAGATCATTACCACATGGGTATATATAAAGTCCCAATAAATCAAGGATGTGGAAATATTGCTAATCGAACTCCTGTGCCTTTTATCACTCCGTATCATATAGATGGTGAGAATTTTTGGACAAATGATCCGGCTGTAGGTGAAGATATTTTTTCGTATAACGCCCCTCCAAGTGATTATTGCCCCATTCCAATGCCAGTGAACGGATCACCAAATCCCATCAGTCAACAAGAAAGTTTAGACTCATTAGAGAATTTTGAGATTACCTCCAGTTGTCTTGTTGATGGTGATTTTATTAAACCAAATGGTTATTTCACTTCACCTGCTAATGGAGCAACCATATCTTCAAGAAATCTTTCAATCACTGCTAATGCTTCAGATAATACTGGAGGATCTGGTGTTAAAGAAGTCAGATTTAGTGCAAAATGGAGCGGGGTATGGCATGATATAGGGGTGGACAGTAGTTCACCTTACTCAACGGAAATTGATATGTGTAATAGTGGTATTCCAAATGGTGATATTGAGTTAGGGTTGGAGGTCTGGGATAATGCTGGAAATAAATATGTGTATTCCTCAGACCATACCAACCCGCATGTGATAAAAAATTATGATTGCTCAACTACAGGATTACCTTCTGTCAATCAATGGCATGCCGAAGCCTGGATGAATAAATATTTATCAGGATATGTAAACCATGATGAGTATTGGCCTGCCGGGGTAACGAATGTAGCCTATCCTTTTATTGGGTTTGAAAAGGACTGGGGGTCAGGTGCACCTTACTCAGGATTTCCTTCGGATGGATTTTCCTTTAAGATTTACAGTAATTTGTATTTTAAGGGTGGCATCTACAACTTCCGAGTTTGCAGCGATGACGGGGTTGTTTTTGAAATCGATGGCGTGAAAGTGTTTGATGAGTGGTGGGACCGTGGAGGTTGTTTACAAACGAGTCGCGCATTAGATAATAAATTTCACACCCTGGAAGTTCGGTATTATGAAAATACCGGCAGCGCCTACATAAAAATGTATATTTGGGGAGAAGAATACCCGCGGCCTGATTTGGACGCTCCGGATGGAAAGATAACAATACCAACGAGCAATTCATACTCAAACCAACTCTCATTACCCATTTGGGCAGATGCCTGGGATGACAAAAGCGGTGTTGAATATGTTAAATTCAAGGTCTACCACTGTTATGGAGGGTGTCAGTGGCGTGATCTTTACACAGATTATTCTTTACCATATACGACCAATCTCGACACGACAAATTTGAATGGTCAACAAATCAAACTAGCCATCGATGTCAGAGATAAAACTGGCAAAACCCGCACCACCGCAGGAGGGGAAATTCCTGTCACCATCGACAGAACCGCACCATCCCTGTCATTTATTTCCCCAACAGCGAATAGTTTGGATGAAGATAAGCTGGTGAATGTCTCGGTCAATTCCAGCGATTCTGGTTCTGGGTTAGCAAATGTAAAATTCTTTGCTGGTTATGTCGATAATACCTCAAATTACTGGCATGACATTGGAACTGATTCCAATGCAGCAGATGGCTGGGGTGTGAATTGGAATGCCACTTCAATCCCCAATGGCACAAAGGTAGATTTCTATGCAGTATCCACTGATAAAGCAGGGAATACCACAAACCAAGGTGTTTCCGGCATTACCCTGGGGGTAAAGAAAAATAATATATTCTTGCCATTGATCAACAAAAATACTCAGTCTGGCATTTCAGGAACAGTAACATATAAAAATGTGCCGCTCTCCAATAGAATAATCGATTTATATTTCTATAATGGGCAAACAAACTGGTTAACAGCAACAACAACGGACTCTAATGGTAATTATTCATTCACGAATGTATCACCTTTAAAATCAGGTGAATTTTACATCGTTGAATGGTACAACAATGAGGAAGATGACCGATACTTATACGTCTGGGATTGTATATTCTCGGACATGGATAACGCCCCCTACCGATGTAGTTTTGATGTGGAGGATGTAACCCAAATATCTCCAGCGGCTGGGGAGACAATTTCTTTACCATACACATTTTCCTGGAAGAAGCATGTAATTCCAACAGACACCTATGAATTTGTGATTGTTGACCTCGCAGATAGTGATCCATTCTGGGCCAGTGGTTCCGTCGGTACTCAAAATTCTTATCTATTGAGTGCTTTACCTTCTGGATTCCTGACGAATACAAGGTATGGCTGGTCAGTGACTGTTTACAACCAGAATGGATTTGGATTTGGTTATTACTATTATTACGTGTATTTCAATAACACCAAAAACTCCCTCGAAAATCCTGGAGTAGATGGCGTGGGGAAATTCCCGGCTTCGGATCTTGGATTCAATAGGGAAAGTCTTATCGAGCGGTTTAAGGATTAATGACTTATTAGATTAAAAAACCAGTGTTGCAATTTCCTGTGAAAGATTTTTGTAACACTGGTTTTTTTTAATAAATAAATGATCCTCTCTTCTGGATAGATGTAGGGTTATATCAGGATAATTTTTTCCTGAGTCGAGTTTGTAAAGCGGTATATTGTCCCACCTAGTGCTGAAATACTGGGATTCCTTGCATATTCATTGATATGAAAACAGTTAATAATTAAAAAAGATTTGTTGTGGAGAAATGTTACAATTTTTTGTGATTTGGGGGTAAAGATAGGTGTAAAAGAGTTAGCGAAATCCAATAAATTTACTACACAGTCAACCGATACGCCTGCTCAATCACATCCATCACCTGATCCAGCTGGGTTTCATCCTCCAGGGTAACCTCCAGATCACCGGTGCCCCAATGTCCCACTTTGGAGACATCGCGGGTGATGTGGAAGGGATCCTTCCCTTCGCCAGGGGGCATATCAATCCAGATTTTCAGTTTACTGGCCTGCACCCAGACCTCGCAAAAATTCTTGCCATGCCGGAAGGCGATGTAATTTTTGGTTGCTTTTTCAGTCAGGGTTTCGTCCGTATTGAGCTGGAAGATGCGCGTTCTCAGGCTCTCAAATAAATCGACCACACTTTGCGGTTTTCCCTGCAGATGGGATTCCACGGTGTACACCTCCAACTCCTCGCCATCCTGCTTTTGTGTCCTGGTTCGCTCTAAACTGGTCTTCTTTTCGGATATGGTATTGGTGGTGATCATTTCATCCAGGTAAAGCAGGTCTTTCCCGTAGAGCCGATACACCCACAAAGAAATATTGGCTCCCATGCGGTTGATCGCGTACTTATCATATTCCGAGAAACTCTCAGCAATCAGGATCAGACGCGGGTTGGTCCAATCGATGAAAACGTCCTTCTTCAGGTTTTTTTGCGCCAGCAGGGTGAAATCACCTTTATGATCGACCAGCCAATCCAGGTAGAAAAGTCCCTGGTTGATGACATTGTCCTTAGCGGATTTCTTGTATTCGATGATGGTCGGATTGCCATCCTGATCGATGCCGAGGGTATCGATGCGACCCCGCTGGCGGTCCCCAGTGGTCACTTCGGATGCGATGAAACGCACACCCAGTAAATCTTCCAGATTTTGCTCGAAGAGTCTTTGCAGGTGGCGCTCCAGTGGAAATGTGCCGGGTTTAATCTGGATGGTTTTTCCTGAGTCGAGTTTGTAGAGTGGCATGTTGTCCCTCCTGGTGGTGGATGATGATTTTTTCCAAATAAGCATGTGTAATTATGTTGTTAATGATTATAGGGGAAAATGAGGTGAAATTCTATTAGGAAGAAGCCGGAGATTCGGGGAAGAAGCCGTCAACGAATTTTAAACGAATGAGCGAATATCTCCATCATAGTCCATCAAAAAATCACAAAAATCATAGTTCGGTTTTTAGCCATGAGTGTTGAGATTTGAGCTTTGGGCGAAAGAAACACCTGAGAGGAGTGATGGTGGATTACTACATAGCCTGCAGAGGCAAGGATACGATTTTTACAACCGTGGATTTAACACAGGCACTATTCAATCGTGATGTTTTATCTACCGTAGCACATAAAATGCCAGCCATTGTTGCACACCTTTGATGTCTTGACCACGTTTAAATTCACGGACAAAAGGTGTCATGTTTCCGGAAATGTAGATTTTTAATTCAGCATCCATATCAAAAGTCCCAGCTGTTTCAACCGAGAAATGGCTGATAGATTTATATGGGATGGTATGATACTCGGCTTTCTTACCCGTGATACCCTGTTTATCAATTAAAATCAAGCGTCTATCTGTAAAAATAAACATATCTCGAATGATTTTAAATGCGCGTGTTATTTTTTCTTCCTGAACCAGAATTGCATCTAACTCTGCCTGTACTGAACGAACATCCACTTCAGAAGCATTACCAAAAATTCCCTGTAACATTGATCCTCCGGAAAAATTTATTAACCTTTATTTTACAATAAAAACCTTTCCAAATTCCCCTTTTTTACTTTCAGTAACTTTACAAATGAAAAGAATAGTAAGGTGGATTACCAATCCACCCTACACCACATCACATCCAGTAAGGTGGATTACCAATCCACCCTACGCCACATCACTGATGTGAAAGCCATCATCCCGATAAGGATCCATACCCTGGTTGGGGAGTTCCTGGGCGGCGCGCCAGAAGTTCCACAGTGGCAAATCGTATTCATAGGCCAGTTTGGCGGTGGTGTAATTGAGGGAATGATCCCCTTCCAGATTATCAGCCTTGGTGGCCAGGATGGGCACCACGCCTTCTGCGATCAGTAGATCAAGAATTTGACGCATGTAGTCTTCATAGCGTTCAGCGGTGCGTCCCAGCCATGCTAATTCCAGGCTGACAATCGCAAAGCTGGGGTTGTGGATGCGTACTTCACAGGCGATCGGGCTTTCATACGGTTGACAAAGTTCCTGATCCGCCCAGGTGGGGTTGAGGACAGCGGCGGCATTGAAGCCACCTTTCACGGCGTAACCATCGCGATCGAAAGAACCAGCAAACCAATCGATCACTGGCTGGAGGTTGGCATTTTCATCACGCAGTTTGTACCAACCCGGTTTATCGAACAAGCCCATAAAAGCTTCTTTGACATTATGGCAATCCCCAATTTTGGAGAAATGGTGTGGATCATTACCGAGTTCAATACCTCTCTGATAGATCTCGTAGACCCGATCAGTCGCTTCCGGAACAACCGGCCAGTTCATCCAATCCTCAGGTGGCAGGCGTGGATCAGGAGTTTCACTCGGTGTGAAAGTCGGGGAGGGGACAGCGGTGTTGGGTTGCAGCGGCGTGCGAGTGGGTTTCAAGCGTGGCGTCGCAGTAACATGTAGCTGAGCAGCAGAGATGGGTGCTACCGATGCACATCCCGCAGAAATTATCATGATGAGTATAGATAGGGACCATAATGCTTTCATAAAAGTGTCCTCTGAAGAACAATATAATGGTAATAGTTGAGAGGTGAAAGTTGAAAATTAAAAGTTAAGCTCTTGCTTTATTGCTTTCTTGCGTTTTAAAGAGAAAAACCAGGTGGGGTAAGCCACCTGGTTTCTGTTACTCAAACTGTTTGCGCAGTCGATGATTGATTCTGTGTAAGCGTTTCTTCAACCGGAAGATTCGCATCTCCAGCATCCATTTTTCTTGCATCAGATCACGGGGGGATGTGAAGGGTTCCGGGTGCATGAAGAACCGGTATCGATTCCGTTCTCCCATATCCTTGTCTGGCTGCGATGTACTTTGGGCTGGTCTCGCTCTGTGACGAAACCCTCTTCCCTGCATTCTATCTTCTGTCTGCATTGGATGGCGATGTCCTCTATGGTGAAAACCTTCCCGCGGAATAAGTTCCTCAACGGTGTCCATACCATGCTGGTGGCGTCTTTCCCGGCGGGAAAATTCCTCATGGCTGCATAGCTCTGTTCGTTCCCGTAAATTACGGTTATGTGTTCTATTTTCTGATCTTTCCATTCTCAATTTCTTTTTTCCTTTATTACTAACTTTCTCACGACTTGATCACCCTTGTGGGCTCTGGTTTTGCTGGCAATATGGTCGTTCATATTACCCAATTCGATGGTCAACATCGATATCCCTCCTTATTCTGTTGATTAATTCCTGAGCATCTCCTGGATACTATCCTGTGCCTTGACCAATTCTTCCCGCCAGGTCAGCAAAGCTGCGTCACCAATGCGGGTAAGGTTGTAAAGTCTACGCGGCGGACCCTGGTTGTTATCGGTGTCCCATTCGGAATGGATCCATTCCAGGTCTTCCATTTGACGCAGGGTACGGTAGACGACACTTGGGTGCAGCGATTCTAGACCCAGAGATTCCAGGTCTGCCAGCAGAGAATATCCATGCCTGGGGGATTGGGAAATCAGTGTCAACAGTGCGGGTTCGACCAGCGCGACCTTTAATGGCGTGCGTCGTTTCTCACGTCTGTGACCATTTTCCATTCCCCATCCTCTTTTGTGTCTTGGCATTTTTAACTTCTTTCTCAAGAACGGTCATATTCTATCATGCTATTCTATTTTTGTCAATAGTGTTTATAGGAATAGCGTATTTAAGGCATTAAGCTTTTAAGCTGTTGAGCTGCTGAGCTGTTAATAATTTCGTCATCGTTTTCGCATTCGTTGACGGCAATTCATGAATTTCTATTTTCGTAGCAAGAGAGTTTATATGTCAAAGTTCAATGCTCTTTTGGTGAATAGTAAATAGTGTATTCTTCCAGGATGAGGATACAGGGTTTATCACTTAGTGCGGCCTAAAGGGCAGATGACAATGTACCAATAAATGAAAAAAGTTCTTGAGTTCATTTGCTTATGAACTCAAGAACTAATGAACTTGTGAATTTTCAGGCTTAATAGCTCAACAGCTTAAACGCTATTCCACTTTTATCTGCGCGTACTGCTGCACCACATTACCATCCAGATCATTTACCAGGAAACCCACCAGGTAATCACCCGCCGGGGCATAGACCTGTTCCCACACGAAGGCAGTACTGCCAAAGGTGAGGGTATCGCCTTCTTCGAACACGATCTGGGTAATTTGACCTGTACTGTCCAGTTCCATCCAGCGCTGCAATAAGGTGAAGGTATCGCCTGGTTGGGTAGAGATTTCATATGGTGAACTGGCAGTCTCATTGCCCTGGAAACCAAAGACCTGGAATAAACGACCATCGCGGAAGTACATCTGTGCCCGGCGTTGTTCGCCGCTTTCGGCAAAGGTGTAAATGCCATCGACAGCATAAATCGCGTTCTCTGCGCTGGCACCATACGCCAGGGGGTTGAAGAGCGCAACGGAGGTTTGGCTACCATCGGTGATGGAGAAGAGGGTTGGCTCCCACTCAAAATTCATATTGAAGGATTCGCTTTGTGGCCAGACCGGGTAATATACCCCGTTTAAATCTTCCGTTTCTGAACTCTCCAGATAATCGGTATCGGCGATCAGGATGCTGTTGGAGCTGGCATCATACAAGCCAGTGAAGAAGTAGACATAACCCACCTGCTCCCCGGTGATATCGATACTCAATTTTACTGCTTCTCCCGGTGTCACACTGGCGGCAGTGGTCGTGATCTGTGAGAGACTGATCGTCCCACTTCCAGGAGCTCGGATGATTCCACTGGTAGATGGCACAACCGGCTCGGCAGCGTCCACAGTGAAGGAACGATCGTTGTAATGATAGACGAGGAAGTCATCCCACAAGGTGACACGGGCAAAGCGATCTGCCAGTGCGATGTAAGACTGCATACCGGTATAGGGAGAGCGATACAGGGTCGAGTTGGGGAAGTAGATAGCAATGCCAGTGGAACCTGGTTTGGAGTTCCCGTGCCGTTCCGCCACAATCACATTCTGCAGACTGCTGAGCACATTGTTGGCAGCAGTGCGAATTCTGGAATCGTTGCTTTGTTTGGCAACCAGCTGCACAAAATGTCCCAGATCGATAAAGGAAGGCGGTACCTGGTTGCCAAAGATGCTGGTGTAGGATTGGGCATAATTACGAGCACTGGCTACCAGCGACTGATCAATATCCTGCATGGTATAGGTAAAATCATTAAAGGTTTCGATCAAATCCGGGAGTTGGTTCAAATCGACAGCGGTGAGGGTGATGTTTTTCTCGAGCTGGCTGACAAGTTGCTCGGCACTGACACGCGCAGGACCGAAGAAACCACCGCTGCTGGAATTCTGGCGCAGGAAATCCATACGGGCATTCTCATCCGTGATGCGTTCATCCTGGTCAATATAGGATTCAACGATATTGGTTGCCAGGTCAGCTGTGGAAATCGTGGGATCGTAAACCAGCAAGCTAAGGAAGGCTGAGTATGCCCAACCCAGGCTGGGTTCTGTTTCCTCGGAGGCAACCGCATAATCCGCGTAAGGCTGCAGGGCAGCGTAGACCTCCAGTTGGGACATGAGGCAGGCATCCATGCCAATCAGATCAAATTTTTGAATACCAGTGTTCGCCTGGATATCCGCAAGAGCCCGATCCAGTTCTGAGAGGTAAATGGCATCATCGGGGAGCTGCTGGATCAGAGGAGCACTACCGCTATCCTGTCCACCGGGAGCCGGATCGGTCCAGCCACCTGGCCAACCCATGCCGTGATCGGACAGGATCAGCACATAGTGATCCGAGGGGTAAGTATTGACAGCCCAGGTGACAAAATCGACCAGGGAATCTCCGTCTGCCATATTAATTTCACCCAGGTCTTCCACCAGTTCCGATCCAATGGCATTGAGGTCATCATCATACAGCACCAGGTAACGGCGGGTAGACCGCCAGTCGCCATCACCACTGAAACCACCACGAAAACGATCGATCTGGGTCACAATTTTCACATCCGGGGACGAGCCGATGCGTTCCATCTCGTTCAGGTCAATGAAGATATCCTGCTCGAGTACCTGATCATCCGCATCCTGATAGTTCATGACCAACCAGGAGTTTCCACTTCCGCTAGACGGTGGTGGCGATGGCCGTGGTGTGCGGGTGGACTCTAGGACAGCTGGTTCATCAAAGGTATAGGGTTGCTGGTCATCCACGGGCGTTTCACCCAGATCAAGACCATTGGAAAAGACAAAGAATAGAATCAGAATCACAATGATAGCGATGCCACCACAACCCAATTTTCCTTTACCGCCACCCAAAAGGCTGCCTGCAGAACCAAGCAGTGATCCACCGCCCCCACCTGAAGTAGTTCCGTCAGTACCACCACTGCTTCCAGTAGTTTGACCGGTTTGGCGGCGAACAGGTGCAGTTGCACGTCGTTGCGGTTTTTCGCCTTTTCGGCGCCGCTGAACATCAATTTCAGGTTTTTCAGTCATGATGGACCTCCCAGGTGAATAACTGGTTTTCTTAAATGCATTATAGTGCAATTGAGGGATTAGGCATATAGGATTAAAGTTTGCCTGACCCTATATGATCCGATTATTGCTATTTCAACGATCCTGAAAAGCTTTTCTTTTCACGCTTCCTCAGATCGGGATTGAATTAAGCTGACTCCAATGCCATAATAGTAGCAGGGAAAAAGAAGCTACAACTATGAAAAAAATCCTGTTTATTACGCTTTCCATTTTTTTACTCTTCACGATTGCTGGTTGTTCCAGTGGGTTGAGTGTTGAATTTAAAGATGACTACACCTTATTCGTGGAAGCCGCTGATCGCATAGATGGACTGGCAGTAGAGGATATTTCGTACGCAGAGTTCCTCGTTCCATTTGAGGAAGTCCAGACACATTACAAGAATTTGTCAGTGCACAAATGGCCGGACCGATTATCTGCAGCTCATGCTTCCTTGGAATCTGCCATGCATAGTCTCAATCTGGTTAAGGAAGTTTGGGATGTTTACAACAAGGGTTTCGGCAGCTGGAGATGCTCACTCGATCGTGATGTGGGAAATGATGTTGCGTTGACGTTGGAAATTTCAGAGCGGCTGGATGGTACGGATGAATCCGCATTAAAGTGGTTGCGGTCCCAAACTTGCGATGTGATCATCAACGACATTTTGGAAAATTTCTCACTGCACTATTCAGTTGGCAAACATGAAATGAGTGAATTCATACAGTGACCATTTGAAACTTTGAGATAATCAATTTGTTTGATCTATTGAACCATTCACTAATCCTGGAAGCCTAAGGTCGTTTCTTAACCTATCCTATGAATCAATTCATAGGATATTTACCCTCAAGAGGCTGTCCAAAAAGAAGAAAAAAACAGCCCTTATTGACCAAATTATTTGGATATTTAGAAAAACAAAAAAAATAGGCGGCTAAATAGCTGCCAATTTCCTCATATTATGGGCAATACTCACCAAACCCCACTCAATATTTACTTT
>PHBY01000040.1:3283-5096 GCA_002840735.1 Chloroflexi bacterium HGW-Chloroflexi-2 | reverse complement strand
CAGCACCTTAACAACTGAAGAGTGATAGGAAAGACGAAGAACCTGTTAATTTTTTAATCCGCGAAGAAAAAATAAACCGAAGCACCTCGAAAGAGGTGATAAAAAATATTTTTGCGGAGAGTTTGATCCTGGCTCAGGATGAACGCTGGCGGCGTGCCTAATACATGCAAGTCGAACGGGGTATTTGAGTAATCGAATACTTAGTGGCGAACGGGTGAGTAACGCGTTGGTGACCTGCCCCAAAGCGGGGGATAACAGCCTGAAAGGGTTGCTAATACCGCATATGATCTAGAGGGCTTAGAAGCTTTAGATTAAAGGAGAAATCCACTTTGGGAGGGGCCTGCGTCCCATCAGCTAGTTGGTAGGGTAAAAGCCTACCAAGGCGATGACGGGTAGGGGACCTGAGAGGGTGACCCCCCACAATGGAACTGAAACACGGTCCATACACCTACGGGTGGCAGCAGTAGGGAATATTGCACCATGGGCGCAAGCCTGATGCAGCAACGCCGCGTGAGTGATGAAGGCCCTCGGGTCGTAAAACTCTTTTCAAGAGGAAGAGGAAGGACGGTACTCTTGGAATAAGCCTCGGCTAACTACGTGCCAGCAGCCGCGGTAACACGTAGGAGGCGAGCGTTATTCGGATTTACTGGGCGTAAAGCGCGTGTAGGCGGCTTTATAAGTTGGATGTGAAAGCTCCCGGCTTAACTGGGAGAGGACGTTCAAAACTATAGAGCTTGAGTACGAGAGAGGAAAATGGAATTCCGGGTGTAGTGGTGAAATGCGTAGATATCCGGAGGAACACCAGTGGCGAAGGCGATTTTCTGGCTCGAGACTGACGCTCAGACGCGAAAGCTAGGGTAGCAAACGGGATTAGAGACCCCGGTAGTCCTAGCTGTAAACGATGTAGACTAGGCGTTGGTGGAGTAAAATCCATCAGTGCCGCAGCAAACGCGATAAGTCTACCGCCTGGGGACTACGGCCGCAAGGTTAAAACTCAAAGGAATTGACGGGGCCCCGCACAAGCAGCGGAGCGTGTGGTTTAATTCGATGCTACACGAAGAACCTTACCAGGGTTTGACATACAAGTAGTAGGGAAAGGAAACTGGACCGACCCTTCGGGGAGCTTGTACAGGTGCTGCATGGCTGTCGTCAGCTCGTGTCGTGAGATGTTCGGTTAAGTCCGCTAACGAGCGCAACCCTCGCTGTGTGTTACAAGTGTCACACGGAACTGCCGGTCATAAACCGGAGGAAGGTGGGGATGACGTCAAGTCAGCATGGCCTTTATATCCTGGGCTACACACACGCTACAATGGGAAGGGACAATAGGTTGCGAAGCCGCGAGGCGGAGCCAATCCAGCAAAACTTCCCTCAGTTCAGATTGCAGGCTGCAACCCGCCTGCATGAAGTTGGAGTTGCTAGTAAACGCAGGTCAGCCATACTGCGTTGAATACGTTCCCGGGGCTTGTACACACCGCCCGTCACGTCATGGGAGCTGGTAACACCTGAAGCCGGTAGCCTAACCCGAAAGGGAGGGCGCTGTCGAAGGTGGTGCTGGTGACTGGGACGAAGTCGTAACAAGGTAGGTGTACCGGAAGGTGCGCCTGGATCACCTCCTTTCTAGGTAGTGGTTTTGTACTGAGGTACGAGACTAAAGAATGCCTCATGCGGTGCAGAGGCGAAGAGATTAGTAGAAGAAACGGATTTCCTATCACTTCTCAGTTGCTAAGGGCTGACAGAAGGGCCTTTAGCTCAGTTGGTTAGAGCGCGCCTCTGATAAGGGCGAGGTCTCAGGTTCGAGCCCTGAAAGGCCCAC
>PHBY01000040.1:0-3274 GCA_002840735.1 Chloroflexi bacterium HGW-Chloroflexi-2 | reverse complement strand
TTCTCCTCCACCTAGTGTGGCTGATGGTAAAGAATGAGCCATAGTGAGCGTAGGAGAAACTACGTACAGCACCTTAATAATCGAATAGAATATGTGTAGGCCAAAAGCATCTACAAAAGAAAAAAAAGAACGAAAGTAACCGAAAAAAAGAAGATGGAGAGCTGCAGAAGAAAGAAGAACGAGCTCTCCGCATTACGAAGAAGCTACTAAGGGTTTATGGTGGATGCCTAGGCGCCAAATGCCGACGAAGGACGTGGGTCACTGCGAAAAGCCTCGGGGAGCTGTGAACAAGCGCCGATCCGGGGATGTCCGAATGGGGAAACCCACTGGAGCGAACCTCCAGTATCGTATACTGAATCAATAGGTATACGAGGGGAACCTGGGGAACTGAAACATCTAAGTACCCAGAGGAAAAGAAACAATTCCCAAAGTAGTGGCGAGCGAAATGGGAAAAGCCCAAACCAGTGCAGCGAGCTGTACTGGGGTTGTAGGGCCAGCTATATGGAGTTACAAAACTCAAAGTTAGTGGAATGGTGTGGGAAAGCCAGCCAGAGAGGGTGAGAGCCCCGTACGCGAAAACTGAGAGACTCCAGCTGGTACCCTGAGTACTGCCGGGCACGCTAATCCGGCAGGAAGCTGGGGAGTCCACTCTCCAAGGCTAAATACATTTGGCGACCGATAGTGAACAAGTACCGTGAGGGAAAGGTGAAAAGTACCCCGGCGAGGGGAGTGAAATAGAACCTGAAACCATAGACCTACAAGCAGTCGGAGGGCTAATAGCGGGTTGGTGCTGAGTAGAAATACTCGTGCGCACCGCTAGGCCTGACGGCGTGCCTCTTGGAGAATGAGCCTGCGAGTTAATTTTTGTGGCGAGGTTAAGTGAGAAACACACGGAGCCGTAGCGAAAGCGAGTCTTAATAGGGCGGCTAGTCGCAAGGATTAGACCCGAAACCGGGTGATCTAACCATGTCCAGGGTGAAGCGAGATTAAACCCTCGTGGAGGCCCGAACCTACTAACGTTGCAAAGTTAGGGGATGAGGTGTGGTTAGGGGCGATATGCCAAACGAACCCGGAGATAGCTGGTTCTCCCCGAAATAGCTTTAGGGCTAGCGCTGCGAGTTCAGCAACGGAGGTAGAGCACTGAATGGGCTAGGGGGCTTAGAGCTTACCAAACCCAATCAAACTCCGAATGCCGTTGTTCCAGATCGCAGTAGTCGGACTACGGGAGATGAGTTTCGTGGTCGAAAGGGAAACAGCCCAGATCATCAGCTAAGGTCCCCAAGTTTAGACTAAGTGGGAAACGATGTGGAGTTACAAAAACAACCAGGAGGTTGGCTTAGAAGCAGCCACCCTTTAAAGAGTGCGTAATAGCTCACTGGTCAAGTGATTCTGCGCGGAAAATTTAACGGGGCTAAGTCTAACACCGAAGCTATGGATTGTGCCTTCGGGCACAGTGGTAGGGGAGCGTTCTGTACAGCGGAGAAGGTCGACTGAGAAGACGGCTGGAGCGTACAGAAGTGAGAATGCAGGCATGAGTAGCGTAAAACACGTGAGAACCGTGTTCACCGTAAGTCTCAGGTTTCCGACGCCAGGTCAATCCGCGTCGGGTTAGTCGGGGCCTTAGTCGAGGCCGAAAGGCGTAGGCGATGGATATCCGGTCAACATTCCGGAACTACTGTAAGGGAGCGAAGGAGGGACGCAGCGAGGTAGGCCAGCCCATGATTGGTAGTATGGGTGTATGACACGACAGACGATGAGACTGGTAGGCAAATCCGCCAGTTGAGTTGAGGTGTTGTAGCGAGCCTCCAAGGCATAAGTGAGTTGAGCCTTGCTGCCAAGAAAAGCTTCTAAGCGATGAACTTACAGTACCCGTACCGCAAACCGACACTGGTAGACGGGTAGAGAATACCAAGGTGAACGGGAGAACCTTCGTTAAGGAACTAGGCAAAATAGCCCCGTAACTTCGGGAGAAGGGGTGCCCCTGAGCGTGACAAGTAAAATTGGTAGCGCATGGGGGTCGCAGTGAAATGGCTCTAGTGACTGGTTAACAAAACCACAGGTCTCTGCAAAGTCGCAAGACGATGTATAGGGGCTGACGCCTGCCCAGTGCCGGAAGGTTAAAGGGAGAGGTTAGCGCGCAAGTGCGAAGCTTTGAACTGAAGCCCCGGTGAACGGCGGCCGTAACTATAACGGTCCTAAGGTAGCGAAATTCCTTGTCGGGTAAGTTCCGACCCGCACGAATGGCGTAACAACTGGAGCACTGTCTCAACGAGGGACCCGGTGAAATTGAAATGGCTGTGAAGATGCGGCCTACCCGCAGCAGGACAAAAAGACCCCGTGGAGCTTTACTGCAACTTGGCATTGAATTTGGGTATGGTTTGTGTAGGATAGGTGGGAGGCTAAGAAGCTAGTGCGTCAGCATTGGTGGAGCCAATGGTGAAATACCACCCTGATCATGTTTAGATTCTAACCCCACACCGTAAACCGGGTGGGGGACCGTGCCAGGTGGGCAGTTTGACTGGGGCGGTCGCCTCCTAAAAAGTAACGGAGGCGAAAGGCATAAGGGAGCTTGACTGCAAGACCAACGCGTCGAGCAGAGACGAAAGTCGGGCTTAGTGATCCCACGGTACTGAGTGGAAGGGCCGTGGCTTACCGGATAAAAGCTACCCCGGGGATAACAGGCTGGTGAGGTCCAAGAGTTCACATCGACGACCTCGCTCGGCACCTCGATGTCGGCTCATCACATCCTGGGGCTGGACAAGGTCCCAAGGGTCGGGCTGTTCGCCCGTTAAAGTGGTACGCGAGCTGGGTTCAGACCGTCGTGAGACAGGTCGGTCTCTATCCGCTGTGGGCGCAAGGGGTTTGAGAGGAGCTGTCCCTAGTACGAGAGGACCGGGATGGACAGACCACTAGTGTGTCAGTTGTCGTGCCAACGGCATAGCTGAGTAGCTAAGTCTGGCAGGGATAACCGCTGAAAGCATCTAAGCGGGAAGCTCGCCTCAAGATTAGACCCCTGTAATCCTGTAAAAAGGAGTAAGATCGCAGGGAGACTACCTGCTTGATAGGCGACATGTGGAAGTGCAGCAATGCATTAAGCTAAGTCGTACTAATGATCGAGGGCTTCAGGTAATGCGGAGAACTGGTTCTTTTTTCTGAAGGACTACACAATTCTATTTGAAAGAAAAGTTTCTTGGTGATAGGAGCGACAGTGGTACACCCGGACACATCTCGAACCCGGAAGTTAAGGCTGTTAGCGCCGATGGTACTTGGGGGG